>NZ_CP021404.1:1200000-2400000 GCF_002504165.1 Pacificitalea manganoxidans | reverse complement strand
CACTGCTCGCGGTCGGGGCCTTTGTCACATGGGGCTTGGGCGGCGGGCCGGGGGCGGTGCTGGACCGGATCGCGGCCTCGCCCATCGCGGATTGGCAGATCGACCGCGCGCGCTGGGTTGGGCTGACCTTCATCTCTGCCGCTGCGGTGCTGTGCCTGCCGCGAATGTTTCAGGTGCTGGTCGTGGAAAACCCCGATGAAGGCTTCCTTGCCACGGCGGGCTGGGCCTTCCCGCTCTACCTGATGCTGATGAGCCTGTTCGTGGTGCCCATCGCCGTGGTCGGGCTGGACCGGCTGCCCATTGGCGCGAACCCGGATCTGTTCGTCCTGACCCTGCCGCTGGCCGAGGGGCGCACCGGGCTGGCGATGCTGGCGTTTCTGGGCGGATTTTCATCGGCCACGTCGATGGTGATCGTCGCCGCCATCGCGCTGTCGACGATGGTGTCGAACCACATCGTCATGCCGCTTTGGCTGTCGCGCCGCCGCGACGGGGCGACGATGGCGGGCGATGTGCGGCAGGTCGTGCTGCTGGCCCGGCGGCTGTCGATCGCGGGCGTGCTGCTGCTGGGGTATCTCTACTATCGCATCTCCGGCGGGACCGAGGCGCTGGCGGCGATCGGGCTGATCTCCTTCATCGGGATCGCACAGGTTTTGCCGGCGATGCTGGGCGGGCTTTACTGGCGCGGGGCCACGCGCAACGGGGCGGCGGCGGGGCTGGTGCTGGGCTTTGCGGTCTGGGCCTACACGCTGTTTCTGCCCAGCTTCGGCGCTTCGGGTCTGCTGAGCGAGGCGATCATGGCCGAGGGTCCGTTCGGGCTGGGCTGGCTTCGACCGCAGGCCTTGATGGGGTTCGCCGGGCTCGACCCCTTGGTGCATGCGATCCTGTGGTCGCTGGGGCTTAACACGCTGGCTTTCTGCGGCGTGTCTCTGCTGGGCTTTCCCGGTCCGATGGAGCGGCTTCAGGGCGCGCAGGTCGTCAATGTGTTTGACCACACCAGTGCCGCGCGGGGCTGGGCGCATGGAGGGGCGGAGGCCGAGGATCTGTTGATGATGGCGCAGCGCATCATTGGCCCGGCACAGGCGCAGGCGGTGTTTCAGCGCGAAGCGGCAGCGCAGGGAAAGGCGGGCTATCTGCCCGAAGCGACACCCGAATTCCTCGACCTGCTGGAACGCGAGCTTGCCGGGTCGGTCGGGGCGGCGACGGCGCATGCGATGATCGCGCAGATCGCGGGCGGCACTGCCGTTCGTGTCGAAGACCTGATGCGCGTCGCCGATGAAACCCAGCAGATGCTGGAATATTCGTCGCAGCTGGAAGCCAAATCGGCGGAACTGGCCCGGACCGCCCGCGCCCTGCGCGACGCGAATGAGAAGCTGACCGATCTGTCGGTCCAAAAGGACGCCTTTCTCAGCCAGATCAGCCACGAGCTTCGCACGCCGATGACCTCGATCCGGGCATTTTCCGAAATTCTGGGCGAGCCGGATCTGAACCCTGCGCAGCAGGCCCGCTATTCTGGCATTATCCACGACGAGGCGATGCGCCTGACCCGGCTGCTCGATGATCTGCTGGATCTGAGCGTGCTGGAAAACGCGCAGGTCAGTTTGAACCTGTCGCGGGTGCGCCTGTCGGATGTCATCGACCGCGCCGTGACGGCCGCCAGCCCGCAGGGCGGCGAAGGCGATACCCGGCACCTGCGCATCGATCGGGTGCCGGGGCGGGAGCCGGTAGAGTTGCTGACCGATGCCGACCGGCTGACGCAGGTGTTCATCAACCTGATCGGCAACGCCCGCAAATATTGCGAAGCGTCGGAGCCGGTGCTGAAGATCCGCGTGCGCGCCGATCCCGCTACCTCTGAGGGACCGCGCCCGCGCATCCTTGTCGATTTCATCGACAATGGCACCGGCATTCCGGAGCGGTCGCAGGACATCATATTCGAGAAGTTCTCGCGCCTGACCGACACAGCCGCGGCAGGCGGTGCGGGGCTAGGTCTGGCGATTTGTCGGGAAATCATGGCCCGGCTGGGCGGAGATATCGCCTATCTGCCGGGGCAGGGCGGCGCGGCGTTCCGCCTGACGGTGCCGCTGGCCCCGGCGGCGGCGCGGTAGCCGCGACCGCCGAAGGGGGCATATGACGCGTCAGATGCGCTCCACCATCACCAGATCGGAATAGAACGCGATATGGTCCTTGATCCGCTCGGCCCCCGGCAGCGGTGCCTCATAGGACCAAGCGGCGTTGCCGATGGTGCCGGACTTCACGACGATGTCGAAATAGCTGGCCTCGCCCTTATGCGGGCATTGCGTGCGGTAGTCGGAGGCGTCGAGGAACGCCATCGCGATATCTTCGCGCGGGAAATAGATCGTCGGCGCCAGATCGCCTTCGGTCAGTTCCAGCGCGGCGGTGCTTTCGCCTAGGACGGCACCACCGGCGCGCACGGTCCATGTGCCCTCGGCCTTGTGAATCTTGATATACCCGGTCATCTCGGTCTCTCCCCCTGTCGTCCGATTTTTGTGGTTTGAAAGCTGTCTATAACGGCGAACCGGTAACAGTTCCATGTCCCTCGGTGTCGCAACGTCGGCTGAGCGCATACCATGCGGGTTTTCTGGCCCGAGGAAAGGGGTTGGCCGCAATTTTTATGCGACGGGGGCTGCGCCAGCTAGGGGCCTGTCGGCGGCGCCACCCTTGAAATTACCGCAGCGACAGGCAAGTCATGCTGCAATGCGGCGCAAACCGACGCGCCCGCGACCGGATCGGAGAACGGATGACCAGACGCATCAATCTAGCCCTGCAGGGCGGCGGCGCCCACGGGGCCTTTACATGGGGCGTGCTGGATCGGCTGCTGGAAGAAGACGGGATCGAGATCGCTGCGATTTCCGGCACCTCCGCTGGGGCGCTTAACGGTGCGGCGTTGAAATCGGGGCTGGTCGAGGGGGGGCGTGCCGGTGCGCGCGCCCGGCTCGATTGGCTCTGGGGACGGATGGGCGCGGTCAATGACCTGCGCCTGACGACATGGATGTCCCATATGCTACCGACGCCCGGTATGATGTCGCAGATGATCGAAACGGCGCTGCCGTTGACGATGGCCGATTTCGCCAGCCGGATGATTTCGCCGTATATGTATGGCCCGGCCTATCGCAATCCGCTGGAATATGTCGTGCGGCAACTGGATTTTGACGGGGTCTGCGCTGCGGCGGGGCCCGCGCTGTTCGTATCCGCCACCAATGTGCGCACGGGCAAGATCCGGGTGTTCGCGGATGATGAGATCAACACGCAGGTCATCCTTGCATCCGCCTGCCTGCCGACGATCTTTCAGGCGGTGGAACTGACCGATCCGGTCACCGGCGTGACCGAGGCCTATTGGGATGGCGGCTATACCGGAAACCCCGCGCTTTTCCCGCTCTTCGCGCCGGAGCTGCCGTCAGACATCATGATCGTCAACATAAACCCGCTTTATCGCGAGGCGGTGCCGGTCAGTGCGCAAGATATTCAGAACCGGATCAATGAAATCAGCTTCAACACTTCGCTCCTGCGCGAATTGCGCGCGATCGAATTCGTGCAACGACTGGTCGATGCGGGCACCATCCCCCAAGGCGCGATGAAGCGGGTGTTGACCCATATGATCGCGGATGACGACTTGATGACGCAGCTTTCCGTGGCGACCAAACTGGTGCCGACGCCTGCTGTCCTGTTTGGGCTGAAGGCACGGGGCCGCGCGGCGATGGAGGCGTTCCTTGCCGGGCATATGGACGATCTGAACGAACGCGAGACGGTGAACCTGCGCGAAATGTTCGGCTGATTAGGCCCGACCGCGTAACGTATGGTTCCGATCATGGGCGTCGACATGCCCTGTACCGGCCGCGATCCAGCGCTCAGGCGTCGTGCATTCGTTCAGGCGTTGGGGCGATCTGCCCGGCAGGGGCCGGGTCCGCGCCGCGCGCCGCGGCCAGTTCCGGCGGCAGCCGGTCGGCGGGGTAGACCAGCCCGGCGGAGATGACCAGTTTCGCCGCGTCTTCGACCTGCATGTCGAGATAGATCAACTCACTTTCGGGCACGAATAGCAGAAAGCCCGATGTGGGGTTGGGGGTTGTCGGCAGGAACACGGAAATCATGCGGTCCTCGGTGGGCACCCGTCGGGCGATTTCGCCCTTGGTCGTGGTCGAGACGAACCCGACGGCCCACAATCCCTTGCGCGGATACTGGATCAAACAGGCCTTGTCGAAATTGCTTTCCGACTGGGCAAACACCGTCTCCGCAATCTGTTTCAGGCCGTTATAGACCGACCGCACCACCGGCATCCGGTCGACCATGCTTTCCGCAAATTTCAGAAGCTGCTTGCCGATCAGCCCCTTGGCGACCCAGCCCACCACGACGGTAAAGACGAGGAAGATCACCACCCCCACGCCCCGCAAATTGACGCCGATATGCTGGATCAGCCAGTCGTTGGGCCGATAGGGATGCGGGATCAGCGGCAGGACGAACCCGTCGATCCAGCCGATCACCGTCCAGATCAGCCAGATTGTCAGCCCGATGGGCGCGATCACCACCAGCCCGGTCAGAAACGACGAGCGCAGCCGCCCGAACAGGCCCGGCCTCCGGCGTGGCGGTTGCGGGTCGAGCGCGGCAGCCGCGTCTTCGATTAATCTGGGGGACATGAGCGGCCGATCAACGAGGGAGGGTGAACAAACAGGCGTCGCCCGCGCGCAGGAAAATAGCGCTCGCGGGCGCCTTGAAATCTAGGGGCGCAGGCGCCCGCCCGCAAGGCAAGCTGACCGGATCGGTCAGGGTTTTCCGCGCGGGCGGGACGCTTCACGCGCCTGCGGTCTCGCCCGAGACATAGGCCGCCGCTGCTGCCAGCGCCCGCTCCAGCGCGGCTGCCCGGTCTGCCCCGGCCAGTTCGGCGGCGATATGGGCGGCCATGAACGTGTCGCCAGCCCCAGTGACCCGCGTGACCGTCACCTTGGGCGGGCGCCCGCAGATGATGTCGCCGTCGCGGGCTTCGGCGGTCTCGCCCCCGCCATCGGTCACGAGTATCCGGCCCGCGCCGCGCGCCGCCAATGCCGCCGCCGCGTCCCGCGCAGTGCCGAATTGCGCCTGACACAGCAGCCCGGCCTCCTCTAGATTGACGTAGAGAACCGCGCGCGGATGGTCGAGCAGGGGCAGAAGCCGCTCCGCCTTGCCGGGCGAGGCGGGCGCGATGCGCAGATCCGCCTGGGCGAAAAGCGGGCTCTGCGCGATCTCGGCGAGCAGCGTTTCGGTCAGGTTGCCGTCCAGCGCCACGACCCCGGCGAACGGGGTATCTGCCGTGCCCAGCGTGCCATCGGCCAGTGGGCGCAGGATCTTGTCGCCTGCCTGTTCCAGCGAATGCACATCGGCAATCGCGGCTGTCAGATCGCCCGCACCCTCGATCGCCATATAGGTATCGGTGGCCAGATCTTCGGAGCGGTAAAGGTGATCGGTGCCAAGGCCCAGCTTCGCGCAGGCGGCGATCAGGCCGTCCCCTTCGAAATCGCGTCCGACCGCCCCCAGCAATTCAGCCCGCAGCCCGGCACGGCGCAGGGCCATCGCGATGTTGAGCGCGACCCCGCCGGGGATGCGCACGATGCGCCCCGGCTGATCGGAGCCCAGCCGCATCTCTCGCGGGGTGCGCCCGACGATATCCCACAGCACCGCCCCCACACATAGCACCGGCGCCGTGGCGGTGGCCGCGCGCAGATCGGGCTGGCGCAGCATGTCGGCGGCTGCGCTCACGCGGCGCCCCCGTTGCCGGTGTCGTCGCCGTTACCAAGTTTCTTTTTGAGATCCGCCAGCGCGGCAAAAGGTTTGACCTTTTCTTCGGTCAGCGGCTCGACCCCTTCGGGGGCGAAGACCTGCGCGCCCAGTTCCGCGCCCGGTGCGCGGGGGAAGGCTGGAACGGCAAGGGTCAGCGCCTCCGCCATCACCGCGTTCAGGTCGACGGTCTCGGGCAGCGGCTCCAGCGTGTCGTCTTCGGGCACTTCCGCTTCGGTTTCATCGGGCGCGGTATAGCTGTCGGAATAGCGGCGGCGCACGGTTTCATCGATGCGGGTCCGCACCGGGGCCAGCGTCACGCCGCAGGGCTGCTCCACCGTCGCGCCCAGCGTGCCGTCCAGTTGCCAGTCGTTGCGCCCCACCGGACGCAGGGTGCCGCTGAACCGCAATTTGCTCAGCTCTGTCAGCTCCAGTTCGCGCGCCAATTTGCGCCGCGCGGCCTGATCCGGCTCCAGCGTGAATTCAGTCGGACGGCGCGCGGGCAGCGCGGTCAGCCGCAACACGGTTTTCGAGGGCTCCTGCATTGGCGGGCGTTCCTTTCTTGAACAGCGGCGAATGGTCCTGTAAGCCCGTTAAACAGGCGAAAGACCGCAAGGCAAGAGGGCAGGATGGCAAGACAAGCCGTGACCGCAGGTGCGGCGATGAAGGCGGCGCTGTTTGGCGCCGTGATGTTGTCCCTAGGGGCCTGCACGTCCGTTTACCAAAATCACGGCTATGTGCCGTCCGAGCAAGACCTCGCTGCGTTGCAGGTCGGGCAGGACACGCGCGAGTCGGTGGCGGAGGCCGTGGGCACCCCCAGCGCCGGTGGCGTGCTGGATGGCAGCGGCTATTACTATGTGTCGAAGCGCGAGCGCCGCTTTGGCCCGTTCGAGCCTGAAATCGTCGATCGTCAGGTCGTCGCGATCCGGTTCGACGCCGGTGGCCGGGTCTCAAATATCGAGCGGTTCACGCTTGAGGATGGTCGGGTCGTCGCGCTGTCACGCCGTGTGACCAACTCCAATGTCGAAGGCGTGGGCTTCCTCCAGCAGCTTATGGGCAGCCTCGGCAATATCGACGCGGGCCAGTTCCTCGACTGATCGTCATGTCGGTGAGGGCAGGGGCCGTGGCCCCGATGCCTGAACCTTGGGCCCGATTGGGGGCTGGGGCCGCTTGGGCGCTGGCTATTGGCGCTCAATCGGTCTCTGGCGCGTCCTTGGTCGCGCCGAATCGCGCCTCGAAGCTGCGTCGCAGGGCGGCGTCCAGATCCCCCAGCGTGACCGGCAGTCCCAGATCGACAAGGCTCGTCACGCCGTGGCCGGAAATGCCGCAGGGCACGATGCCACCGAAATGGTCCAAGTCCGGCTCCACATTGATCGAGATGCCGTGGAACGACACCCATTTGCGCAGGCGGATGCCGATGGCGGCGATCTTGTCTTCGCGGGGGGTGCCGTCGGGCAGTGGCGGCAGGTCGGGCCGGGCGATCCAGACGCCGACACGGCCCTGACGGATTTCGCCGCGCAGGTTGAACTCCGCCAGCGTATCGATGACCCAGCCTTCCAGCGCTTCGACGAAGGCGCGAATGTCGCGGCCGCGCCGGTTCAGATCCAGCATAACATAGGCGACCCGCTGTCCAGGGCCGTGATAGGTATACTGCCCGCCGCGCTTGCTGATATGCACCGGAAACCGGTCCGGCTGGGTCAGATCCTCATCCCGGGCAGAGGTGCCCGCCGTGTAGAGCGGCGGATGCTCCACCAGCCAGACCAGTTCGGGCGCGCGGCCTTCGGCGATCTCGGCGGCGCGCTGTTCCATCCGCGCGACTGCGTCCTCGTAGCCGGTCAGCCCTTCGGTGATGTCCCACGCGACGGGGGCGGGAACGGGGGCAGTGGCGCTTGTGGCTGCGTCCTGCGGCAAAGCTGTCTGGTGATCGTCCATGCGGCGGGCTCCCTGCGTCAGATGCCGGTTTCCCGGCGGTCCCCGTGATGGGCGAAACCGCCGCGCAAGTCCAGCGCCGGGGCGGCACCGGTGCAGGCAAGACGCTGCCGCAAGGTCGCCCGGCCAAGCGATGAAATTCCCGCAAAATTCCTCTTTTCATCCCCCAAGGCTTTCGCTATCAACCGCGCCACGACAGTGCGGTCGTGGCGGAATTGGTAGACGCGCAGCGTTGAGGTCGCTGTGGGGTAACTCCCGTGGAAGTTCGAGTCTTCTCGACCGCACCATTTACTCTCCTTTGCGAATGAGGCGATCACAGCGGTGGTCACGGTCTCTTGGTTGCGCGCTCGTGGCGCGTTCTCCCTTTGCGCTCCGCATGACGCGGCGCATGGGGCTTTGCGCCTTCTGCGTCCCTGTGGTGCGCCGGCCGGTTCCGGGCGCCGCCGTTGTCCATCTGCCGGATTCGGCGGCATTCGGCCCGCACCAGCGGCGAGAATCGGTGAGGTTTTGCCCAAGCAACCGACAAATGGGCATTTTCTTGTTCCTGTCTCCACGATAGAGCATCGTCGCAATGCGTCAGCTGCGCTGCAGCATCTCCCGTTTAGGGATATGCGGGAGCGGACCTAGCGCAATTTACCTCCCACGGCGCGGCCGCGCCCCTCCCGGTTTGAGTGTTCATGAACGCAGACAGTCAGAGACATCGGCTTCGCCCGACCACGATGCTATTTTCCAAGGCAGATTTCATTTCCAATCCCCTGACAGCCCCCGCGCGGGCGCGCCATCGCGGGGTGTCGCGACGGGCCGTTCTGGCCGGGCTTGGCGGTCTGGTCGGGCTCGCCGGTCTGCCCGGCGGCGCACGGGCGCAGGACGGCGCGGTGGCGCGGATCGCCCCCACTGACGGCGTGGTCGAAGAGCTTCCGTCAGATGTGACCTCGGACCAGTTGTTCGATTGGCTGACGACGCAGGCCGAAACCCGCGCTACCCGCGCCTATCAGCCGCCCCATCGCGGCACCGGCTTTGCCAAGGCGCTGGATTTCGACGACTACCGCATGATCCAGTTCGATGCCGACCATGCCCGCTGGGCCGGGTCCGACGCGCTGTTCCGGCTGCACGCCTATCATCTGGGCTGGCTGTTCGAGGAGCCGGTGGCGATCTACGAACTTGCCGACGGGCAGGTCAGCCCAATGCGCTTTGGTCCCGACGATTTTCGCTATCACGGTGACGCCCGCGAGAAGGTCGGCGCGGTCGAAAGCTTCCCCGGCGTGGCCGGGTTCCGGCTGAACTACCCGCTGAACGCCGCCGATCGCATGGATGAGCTGATCGCCTTTCAGGGCGCATCCTATTTCCGCGCGCTTGGCCGGGGCAGCACCTATGGCATTTCCGCGCGTGGGCTGGCCGTCAACACCGCCGGGCCCAATGGCGAGGAATTCCCCGTCTTCACCGCCTTCTACGTCGAGCGGCCCGCGCCGGGCGCGCGCACCGTCACCGTGCATGCGACGCTGGACAGCCGTTCGGTCACCGGGGCGTATCGGTTCGTCATCCAACCGGGCAACGCCACGCGCATCGATGTCACCGCGCGGCTGTTCTTCCGCGCGGATGTCGAACGTCTGGGCATCGCGCCGCTGACGTCGATGTATCTTTTCGCCGAAGGCAACCGCGCCCAGTTCGATGATTACCGCAAGCAGGTCCACGACAGTAACGGCCTGTCGATCACCCGCGCGGGCGGGGATCGGCTGTGGCGGGCGCTCAACAATCCTTCGCGGCTGGCCACCTCGTTTTTTGCGGAGCCGGGGCTCGAAGGGTTTGGACTTTATCAGCGTGACCGCGCTTTTGCCGATTATCAGGATGCCGAAGCGCATTATCAGGATCGCCCCTCGGTGGAGGTCACGCCTACGTCTGACTGGGGGCCGGGCAAGGTCGTTCTGGTCGAGATCCCGACCGATCTGGAGGTCAACGACAATATCGTGGCTTTCTGGACCCCGGATGCCGCCCCCCGCGCCGGGGAAGCCCGCAGCTACGCCTATAGTCTCAGCTGGGGCGACCTGCCGCCCAATGCCGATGGCGAATTGGCCTATGTGCTCGAAACCCGCACCGGACCCGGTGGGGTCTCCGGTGTGGCGGAGGCCGATCGCACCTCGCGCGGGCGCAAATTCGTCGTCGATTTCGAAGGCGGGATGCTGGGCAGCGCCGCCCCGGAGGATGAAATCGAGCCGGTCGTGTCGATATCGCGCGGAAAAATCGAGCATATCGCCCTGTCGCGCATAGATGGCACGCAGATCTGGCGTCTGGTCATCGATGCCGCGCCGGAAGGGGCTGCGGCAATGGAACTGGTCGCGCATCTGACCGGTTACGGGCGAAAGCTTTCCGAAACATGGTTGTACCAATGGATGAACAAGGCATGACATTTCACGCCGACCCGACACACGCGCGCGCAACGATGCTGGCCTACGCGCCGCCTGCCGCGCCTCTTGAGATGCCGCAGCAGGTGCTGGAACGGCAGCCGACCCGGCGCGCCGCACTGCCGCGCCTTCTGCCCCGTCTGATGCCGCTGCGCATGGCACGGCTGATGCGGCTGGCCTCGCCCGTGCTGCGCCTGCGCTAAGTTCCGATGACGCCGACCGGCCCGGTATCGCCCCGACCCGATGACCGCTTCTTGACCCGCGCCCGCCCGGCGGCCCGGCGCGGCACCCGCACAGCGCGGGCTGTTGCCCTGACGCTGGCCTTTGCCGCGGCGGCGGAGGCGGTCGTCCTGTTTCTACAATACGCGTTGTCGATTAGCTTCGACGCGCTCGATGTCGTGCGCGCGGTGCTGATCGGGGTCACGACCTTCTGGCTGGCATGGGGGGCCACCCAAAGTTTCGTAGGCCTGTTCTACCGCGAACCTGCCGTGCCGCGCCTGCCCGACAGCGCGCCGATCAAGGGCCGCACCGCCGTCCTGATGCCGGTCTATAACGAGGACCCGGTCGCAGTGTTGGCGCGGGTGTCGGCGATGGACGTGTCTTTGGCCGAGGCCGGTCTGACCGAGCAGGTCGATATCGCCGTGCTGTCCGATACCAGATCCGATGCCATCGCCGCCGAAGAAGCGCGCTGGTTCGCCCGGCTGGTGGCCGAACGCGATGGCGCAGGGCGCATGTTCTACCGTCGCCGCGCGGAGAATACCGGCAAGAAAGCCGGCAATATCGAAGAGTTCATCCGCAATTCCGGGGGGCGCTACGACTATGCGCTGATCCTCGATGCCGACAGCCTGATGGAAGGCGCGACGCTGGCCGAGATGATCCGCCGGATGGAAGCTGCGCCCGATCTGGGATTGCTGCAGACGCTGCCCCGCATCGTCAACGCCCGCTCGCTCTTTGGCCGGGCGATGCAGTTCGCGGCGTCGTTCTATTCCCCGATTTTTGCGCGCGGCTTGGCGGCGATGCAGGGCACGACCGGGCCGTTCTGGGGCCATAACGCCCTGATCCGGGTGCAGGCGTTCGCGTGGTC
Source organism: Pacificitalea manganoxidans (assembly GCF_002504165.1). Lineage (GTDB taxonomy): Bacteria > Pseudomonadota > Alphaproteobacteria > Rhodobacterales > Rhodobacteraceae > Pacificitalea > Pacificitalea manganoxidans. The sequence goes on along the minus strand of NZ_CP021404.1, from coordinate 2,388,828 downwards.
CTGCGGCCTGCCGCAACTGTCGGGCAAGCCGCCCTTTGGCGGGCCGATCATGAGCCATGACTATGTCGAAGCGGCGCTGCTGGCGCGTGCGGGCTGGACCGTGCGGCTGGACCCCGATCTGGGCGGCTCGTTTGAGGAAGGCCCCGAAGACATGGTGGAATTTGCCCAGCGGGACCGGCGCTGGTGTCAGGGCAATTTGCAATATGTCCGTCTGCTGGGGGCGCCGGGGATGCGGCTTTGGTCGCGCTACGTCTTTTTGCAGGCGATCCTGTCCTATATCTCGCCGCTGCTGTGGCTGGGGCTGCTGATCGTGTCGGTCCCCGCCGCGATGTGGCAGATCGGGCCGGATTACTTCCCCGCCGGACAGATTTTCCCGGTGTTCCCCTCGGACGAGACCGCAAAGGCAATTGGCCTTGCCGTAGGCATCGGCGCGCTGCTGGTGCTGCCGAAACTCGCGATTTTCTTCAAGGCATGGTGGACCGGCGCCGTTCGGCTCTTTGGCGGCACCGGGCGCAGCTTTGCCTCCGCCACCGCCGAATTGGCGCTGTCGACCGTGATAGCGCCGGTGATGCTCATGTTCACGACCCGCTCCGTGCTGCAAGTGCTGACCGGGCGCGATGGCGGCTGGCCCGCCAATGCGCGTGGTGACGGCGCGGTTCCGCTGCGCACGGCATGGGCGGCAAGCTGGTGGATCGCGCTGGTCGGGGCAGGGGGGCTGATCGCCACCTATCTGCTGGCGGCGGAGCTGCTGCCGTGGATGTTGCCGGTGGGCGGGCCAATGCTGCTGGCCGCGCCGATCGTATCCTATACCTCGCGCAGGCACGGAAAGGCGGTGTTCACGGTGCCGCAGGAGCGTCATGTGCCGCCTGTGCTGGCGCGCTATCGTCTGACCCGCGCCCGTTGGCAGGCCGAAGCCGCCATGCCCGCGCCCTCCCATGATCTGCCCCAGCCGGGCCCGGCCCCCGTGGCCGCCCCCCGCACAACCGTGAAAGCCGCATTGCATGGGTGAGCCTGCCCCGTTTTCGACCAAACGCCGCGCTGGCGCGGCGGCAAGCGCCGGGATTGCGGTGACGCCTGCGGCGCTCGGCGCTGCCGCGCCGCGCGTGGATACGGGCGAAACTGCGCCCGCCGCGTCGCTTGCCGTGGGCGGGACTGCGGCGCCCCGTGACGCGCGGCTGGACTTCTTTCGCGGTCTGGCGCTTATCATGATCTATCTTAACCATGTGCCCGGCACTGTGTTCGAGGATTACACCAACCGCAATTTCGGCTTCTCCGACGCGGCCGAAGGCTTCGTCATCATGTCCGGGATCGCTGCCGGGCTGGCCTATGGGCGGCTGATGTCGGGCATCGTGCCGATCTGGCAGGCGGTGCTGCGGATCTGGCACCGGGCGTGGACGCTTTACATGGTGCATGTGGTCACCACGATGATGGCGATCGGGATCTCTGCCTACGCCGCCGACCGCTTTGGCGTGATCGAGATGGTGCGCATCAACAACCTGCGCGTCCTGTTCGAGGATCCGCTGGGCGTGTTGGTGGGGATACCCTCGCTCGGCCATCAGCTGGGCTATTTCAACATCCTGCCGATGTATGCGGTGCTGATCTTTTCCGCGCCGCTGCTGATCGCGCTGGGGCGGCGGTCGCCCATTGGGCTGATGGCGGCTTCGGTGGTGCTGTGGGTGCTGGCGGGTCAGTTTCGCCTGAACCTACCCAACCACCCCAATCCGGGCGGCTGGTTTTTCAACCCGGTCGCATGGCAACTGGTGTTCGTGGTGGGGCTGCTGACCGGCATGGCGCTGAAAGAGGGCCGCCGGTTCGTCGCCTATCGCGCGTGGCTCTTCTGGGCCTCGGTCGCGATGCTGCTCGGCGCGCTGGCGTGGATGAAGATCGACCTCGTGCGGGATGCGGGGCGCGCTGGTCTGGCGTGGCTCGGGGCGCATGGCGCGCCCTTCTACATCACCAATTTCGACAAGACCTATCTGGCCGCGCCGCGCCTGCTGCACGCCTTGGCGCTGTTTTATGTGATCTCCTGCCTGCCGGTGATGCTGCGCGTCGCGCGCGCCCATGCAGCAGCACCCATCGCGCTCTTGGGGCGGTTCGGGCTGCCGGTCTTTGCGACGGGCTCGGTGCTGTCGATCTTGGGGCAAGCGATCAAGAAATCCGACCTGCCCCAAGGCCTCGGGCTGGATCTGGCAGTGATCGGGGGCGGTTTGGCGGCGCAATTCGCCATCGCCGGCGCGTTCTGGTGGGTGGCCCGCAACAAACAGGCGCCGGTCCGCGCGGCGGCCTGACAGCCGCCGACGCGCGATCAGGAGCGCGGGTGCCGGTAGAACAGATGCACACCGATCTGCGTCGTGCGGGCGAATTTCTGGGCCCATGACGGCGACACGGCATTGGTATGGTAATGCGTCGCGCCCGCGGTCAGCGTGCGTGGCGCGCCGTCCAGCATCAGGCGCGCGATCTTACCGGCGCGGGTCCATGCGCGCGGCTCGTGCACTGTCTCGGCGGCCCCGTCGCAGGTAAAGGTGAACTGGCACTGATACAGTTTGCCGGTGCCCTGATTGACCACATCACAAACGGTGTTGGGATAGAGGGCGGAACCAACGCGGTTCAGGATCACTTCTGCCACCGCGAACTGACCCTTCACGCTTTCGCCGCGCGCCTCGAAATACAACGCCTGCGTCAGACATTCCCACGCCGCGCCGCCGGTGCCGCCAGGCTGTTCGCGCAGCCAAGCCTGTGAATAGGTGATCGGCACCAGCTTGGCACGGGCTTCGCGGCTCAGCGGCGGTTCGGTCAGTTTGCGCAGGCGGGTGCCGCTGACGGCTTGAAATGCAGCGCGGTCCTGACCCAGCAATTCGGTCAGACGGGCGTTGAGCAGCAGCGTCGACAGGGCCGCGACGGCTTCGTCAGGCTCGGCATCGGTGTCAGAGGGGCGCGGCGGGGCCACCGGCAGGGCGGCGTTGATGTCGTCCTGGGCTGCGGGCTCGGCCTCGGGAACCACGATCGCGACAGGTTTGCGCGGGGCAGGTTCCGGCAGCGCAGCGGCGGTCGTGCCGTCAGTGGGCAGGGCCGGGGAGGATTTGGTGCTGAGCGTGGTGTCGGCAAAAACAGGGGCGGCGGCAACAGTAAAGGCAGCGCAGGTGACTGCACTGGCCAAGGCCAGAATCGGTAATCGCATGGTCCCCCATTCACTAGGCAGCGCCCGTTATTCGGGCTTCAGGGTCTGGGTCCGGTGTGTCGAACAGATCAGCGCATGACATAGGGCGTGGGGCCGATCAGGGCAAACACGTTTCTAAAATGGTTAATTTTTGTTCATTTCTGCGCAAGACGCGCCGCACGCCTAACGTCGGGTGCGTTTGCCGCCCATGAAAAAACGGCGCCAATTCAAATACCTGGTGCGATCCGTGCGCTCGGCCAGCGCCAGATGCGCTGCGGCCAGCCGCGCTGTGGGCACGCGGAAAGGCGAGCAAGAAACATAGTCGAAACCGGCACTGCGACAAAATGCGATAGTCTCCGGATCGCCGCCATGCTCCCCGCAGAGCGAAATCGTGATGTCGGGCGATGCCTCGCGCCCACGTTCCGCGCCGATCATCAGCAACTCGCCCACGCCATCCTGATCCAGCGAATGGAACGGGTCTTCGGGGTAGACACCCTGCTGCACATAGGTGCCCATGAAGCGCCCGGCATCGTCGCGCGACAGCCCGTAGGTCATCTGCGTCAGGTCATTGGTGCCAAAGCTGAGGAACGCCGCGTGGTGGGCGATCTCGCCTGCTCGCAGTGCGGCGCGCGGGGTTTCCACCATCACGCCAAGCCGGTAGTCAAAGTTCGCGCCCGTCTCATTGCGCACGGCGGCGGCGACGGCATCCACACGGGTCTGGATCAGCTCCACCTCCCGCTTGGCCGAAACGAGGGGGATCATCACCTCCGGCACCACCGGCGCCCCCCGGCGCGAGGCAATCACGGTCGCTTCGAATATGGCGCGCGCCTGCATTTCGTAGATCTCGGGCCATGTGACGCCCAGCCGGACACCGCGCAGCCCCAGCATGGGGTTGAACTCGGTCAGTTGCTCCACCCGGCGCACCACGTCCGATAGAGGCAGATCCAGCGCCTCGGCCATCTGGCGCATGCCTTCGCGGCCCGTCGGCAGGAATTCGTGCAGCGGCGGGTCGAATAAGCGGATGCAGACCGGCTGGTTGGCCATGATCTCGAACAGGGCCGCGAAATCCTCGCGCTGCATCGGCAGCAGGCGGTCCACGGCCTCGCGCCGGTCCTCCGCGCTGTCGGCAAAGATCATTTCGCGCATCACGGTCATGCGTGCACCGTCAAAGAACATATGCTCCGTGCGGCACAGCCCGATCCCCTCGGCCATGAACATCCGCGCGGTGCGGGCATCGGCAGGCGTGTCGGCATTGGCCCGCACGCCAATGTCGCGCGCCTCGTCGGCCCATGTCATGAGCGTTTGAAACGCCTCGTCCAGCGCGGGCTCCAAAAGCGGCGCGGCACCGGCGAGCAGATCGCCGGTGGAGCCGTCGACCGTCACCAGATCGCCCTCGCGCAGCACCCGGCCATCGCGCAGGGTCAGCGTCCGGTGCCGGGCCGACAGCCGCACCCCCGAAGCCCCGACGATGCACGGCACGCCTAAGCCGCGCGCGATCACCGCCGCATGGCTGGTCATACCGCCACGTTCGGTCAGGATGCCGGATGCCGCATGCATGCCGCGAATGTCTTCGGGCGCAGTTTCGCGGCGCATCAGGATGCAATGCTCGCCCTGTGCCTCGGCGGCCTGAGCGGCTTCGGCGGAAAAGACCAGCTTGCCCGACGCGCCGCCGGGGCTGGCGGCGATGCCCCGCACCAGCACATCGCGTGGCGCGGTCGGATCGACCTGCTGGTGCAGCAACTCGCCCAAGGCCATCGGGTGAATGCGCAGCACCGCTTCCTCGCGGGAAATCACCGAATCCTCGGCCAGCGCCACCACGACGCGGACATTGGCGCGGGTGCTGCGGGGCACGCGCACCGCGTCGATCACCTTCAACGCGCCTTCGCAGAGCGCGAATTCGATCTCCATCTCCTCGCGGAGCTTCTGACGGCACAGGCGCAGGGCGGCGTCCAGTTCATCGAACACCGCAGGCGCGACCTGTTGCAGCGACGGCCCGCGCGGATCTTCGGCAAGGTAGAGCGATTCCTGCGCATGCAGCGCATCGCGGAACAGCGACTGACGCAGATAGCGCCCGGTGACCTGCCGCGCGCCGGTAATCGGGTCGAGGCACCGGATCACCCCGGCGCCGCTTTCGCCCGGCCCGATCCCCAGCGCCATCTCCTGCACCACCAGTCCCAGCCCGGCATCGGCGGGCGCCCCACGGGCCTGCCGCAGCAGCCGCGCAGAGGTGCCCTGCCACGCCCGCGCCATGGAGCGCAGAACCTCGGCCAGCTGCACCGCGGGATCCTGCGGGAACGGCTCTTCGGTTTCCATCTCATAGGTGTCGAGCGCTTCGCGCAGGGCGGTATCCGTGGCCTCTGTCGCGACGAACATGTCGGGATCGAGCCGCGCGACGTTGATCGCGTATCCCTGCACAAACCGCAGATAGAGCGCATTGGCCCGCGCCCGGTCGATTCGCTCCGCCAGCGCCGCGTGCCGGGCGTCGTTCATCCCGATATTGAGCACAGCCCCCGGACCGCCCCAGTCCGGATCTTCCGAGGAGGGGCGCACCGAAAGCAGCGGATCGGCATCGAACCGGGCAAGAATTGCCTTGGTATCAGGCAGATGTCCGTCGGCCATACGGTGCACAGCGTCGAAGGACAACGCCACCGTGCGCGGCACGGGCAGGTCGATGCGGATCAGGCGCTGCAGGCATTTGGCGCGGCCGCCATGCGACTCCACCGCCAGCTTGGCTGTCGGGGTAATCTCGACGAAGTCTTTGAAGTCGCTATGTTTCTGCACTGCAGCACCATTATGAGGTGCCGGGATGATACGCCTCCTCCTTCGCGCGGATCAATGGGACAATCGTCGCAGATCAGCCATCGAGCCGTGACAGGTCCGCCACCGTCATACAGGTTTCGCGGATGCGGTGTAGCAAATTCAGCCGGTTGCGCCGGGTGATCTGCTCTTCGGCATTGACCTGAACGGCTTCGAAAAATGCGTCGATGGGCGCGCGCAGCCCGGCCATCTCGCCCATCGCGGCGGCGTAGTCCTCCCCTGCGAGCGCGGCGCTGATCCGGGGCTCGGCGGCGTCCAGCGCATCGAACAACGCCAATTCGGCGGGGTCGGAGGCATATTTGCGGTCGGGCCCGAATTCATAGGCCACGCCATCGCGCGCCTCGGCCTGCGTCAGGATGTTGTTGGCCCGCTTGAACCCCTGCAACAGCGGTTCGCCATCGTCGGTGTCGAGGAAGGCTTGCAACGCCGTCGCCCGCTTGACCAGCAGGGTCAGGTCATCCGCACCGGGGCGGGCCAGACAGGCGTCGATCACGTCGTGGCGGATGCCCTGATCGCGCAGATAGACCTTCAGCCGGTCATGGATGAAGCCCAGCAGATGCTCGGGCGTGTTCAGGTCTGCGTCCGCATCGGCGTTCAGGTTGGCGATCCCCGCGCGGATTGCATCCGGCTCGATCCGCCCCTGCAGATCGTCCAGCGCCAGATCCCGCAGATCGTCTTCGGAAATGTCGAACGCGGCGGCGTAATCCCGGCGCAGGTCGCTGCCGCCCTCGGCCTTTTGCAGCTTCAGGAAGACTTGGAACAATCCGCGCAGAATGAAATCCGACAACTGGATGCGCAGGTCGTTACTCAGCACAATGCGGATCACGCCCAACGCCGCACGGCGCAGCGCATAGGGGTCTTTCGAGCCGGTAGGTTTTTCGTCGATGGCCCAGAACCCAGCCAGCGTATCGAGCTTGTCGGCCAGCGCCACCGCGACCGAAACCGGCGCGTCCGGCACCGCGTCCGACGGGCCCAGCGGGCGGTAATGCTCTTCCGCCGCTGCCGCCACCGCCGCATCGCGGCCCGCCGCTTCGGCATAGTAGCGGCCCATCAGCCCCTGCAATTCCGGGAATTCGTAGACCATTTCCGACGACAGGTCGGCCTTGGCGATGCGTGCGGCCTCTTCGGCCAGATCGGGATCGGCCCCGACCCGCGGCGCAAAGGCCCGCGCCAGCGCGGCGATACGGCTGATCCGCTCCGCCTGCGTGCCCAGCTTGTTATGGAAGGTCACGTTGTCCAGCGCGTCGGTCCACGGGTCCATCCCCGCCTTGGCCACGCGCAGGTCGTTCTCCCAGAAGAATTTCGCATCCGACAGCCGCGCCGACAGCACCTTTTGGTTGCCGGCAAGGATCGTGGCCCCCTGATCGGCGGTTTCGACATTGGCGACGGTCACGAATTTCTCGATCCGCCCGGTCTTCGGATTGCGCACGGAGAAGAACTTCTGATGTTCCTTCATCGAGGTTTGCAGAACCTCCGGCGGTAGGTCGAGAAAATCTGCCCCAATCGCGCCCATCAGCACCACGGGCCATTCGACAAGCCCGGCAACCTCGGTCAGCAGACTGGCGTCTTCGACAACCTCCAGCCCCTGCGCAAAGGCGGTATTGGTCGCGTCGTTCCAGATGTGATCGGCCCGCTCGGCGGGGTCCAGCACCACATGCGCGCGTTTCAGCTTGGCGGCATAGTCGTCAAAGGACTGCACCGCGATCTCCGCGCCCGGCGCCATGAAGCGGTGCCCGCGGGTGGTGTTGCCTGCGGTGATGCCGTCGATCTCCAGCGGCACGGTTTCGGCGCCCGCCTCGGTCACGAGGATGCACAGGATCGAATGCAGCGGCCGCACCCAGCGCAGGCTGCCCGCGCCCCAGCGCATGGATTTCGGCCAGGGGAAATTGCGCACCGTGCGTTCCAGCACTTCGGCCACGATCACATCCGCCGCGCGGCCCGGCTTTTCCAGCGTCGCGAACCAGACCTGACCCTTTTTGTCGTCGCGGGGTTCCAACTGATCGCGGGTCAGACCGGTGGCGCGCAGAAAGCCTTCCAGCGCCTTTTCCGGGGCATCGACGCGCGGACCCTTGCGCTCTTCGCGCAAGGTCGGGCTTTCGGCCAGCAGCCCTTCGACGGTCAGAACCAGCCGCCGCGGGGTCGAAAACGCCGCCGCCGAGGCATAGGTCAGCCCGGCCTCGACAAGCCCATCGGTCATCAGCTTCTTGAGGTCGGAGGCAGCGCGCCCCTGCATGCGGGCGGGGATTTCTTCGGAGAAGAGTTCGATCAGCAGATCCGGCATCGCGTGGGCCTTCGTCAGTCAGGGCAGGGTCGGGCGTCTCGATACCGGCGCAGCGATGGGACGTCCAGCGGTTTGCGGAGCGCGGGGCAGGGGGCGTCTTCCTGCCTTTTGGGCAAACGGTCCCCGAATGGCGTCCGCCCGTTGCCTAGCGCCGCTGCATTTGACGTTCGGCGCGATAGCTTCCGCGGTGATCGGCTCGTCCCCCATAACGAAAACGCCCCCCAAACTGGAGGGCGCTTTGATGGTGTCATCCCCTAGTGGGGAGCGTTTGGACCGTGCCCGATAGGGCAGGTGCCAGCGGGCGCGGTCAGGCCATCGCTTGACGCGCCTTGCCCTCGGCCTTGCGCGCCAGTGTTTTGACGTCATTACCGTCGCGGCGGGGCACGATGCGATAGACGGCCTCGATCCAGCAATAGATCGCGAACCCGATCATTCCCAGCGCCAGCAGCCCCAGAAGGATACGCCCGAACGCAGCCTGCCGGACGGTTTCGAACGCCTGTCCCAGACCCCCCGCCTGTTCCGGCGAATGGGTCACGGCGGCGTAGATCAGGAACACGCCGATCATCCCGATGACGATGCCATGCGCCACAAGACCCGCTTTTGCCGCCGGGTTGAGCTTCTCCATCAGCGCGGAGGCGCGCAGGTGTTCGCGGTATTTCTCGGCCCAGCCTTTGTGCACATAGTAGATGCCGGAGCCGATGACGATCAGCCCCGCCGCGCCGACGATCCACGCGCCGCCCGGCATCGCCAGAACCTTGGAGGTCAGGCTTTCGGTGCCGCTTTGCCCGCCCGAGCCGCCACCCATGGCCGACCGTGCTGCGGAAAAGGCCAGCCCCAAGTGAATGATCCCGCTCACGGTCTGGCCGATCCGGGCAATCACGCCTTTCGCGTTATGGCCGTAATCCTCCAGATCCATCGCCGCATCCAGCACCCGCCACACCGCATAAGCCACCAGCCCCACCGCGATCAGCCAGAGCGCAGGCACGCCCAGCGGATGCTTGCGCAACTGTGCCATGCTGTCGGTCGTGCCTTCGGCCTGACCGCCATGCCACGCGGCCAGCAGGGCCAGCACCCCGACGATGGCATAGATGGTGCCGCGGGCGGTGTAGCCTGCGCGCATGACCGGCACGACCCAGGCCGGGGCTCGATTGTCCATGAAGCTCTCCTCTGCGTTACCGGGAGAGCGCGCCGCAGCGCGATTAGTTCCAACGCGGGCCACAGTTTGTCTATCAGCAGCAACGCGAAGGCCTGCGCCCCACTTCACCCCAGCCTGTCCCGGCCACGCGGCGTCGGCATGGGGTGACCAAGGTCCACAGCCCCCAGACTGGATCGCAGATGCGCCCGCTATGGGCCCCCGCGCAGGGTCACCCCTCCGGGTCAGGCACCAGCTTGCCAGGGTTCATCAGGTTCAGCGGGTCGAGCGCCTGCTTGATCGCGCCCATCACCTGCCAGCCCGCGCCATGCTCGGCCTCCATATAGCCGCGCTTGCCCAGCCCCACGCCATGCTCCCCCGTGGCGGTGCCGCCCATCCGCAGTGCGCGCTCCACCATCCGGTGCGACAAGTCCAGCGCGATGCGCTTTTCCTCGGGCCGGTCGGGATCGATCAGCAGGACCGCATGGAAATTGCCGTCCCCCACATGGCCCAAGATCGGGCCGGGAATGCCGGAGGCGTCGATATCGGCGCGGGTTTCCTCTACCGCTTCGGCCAGCCGCGAAATCGGCACGCATAGATCAGTCACCACACCGCGCGCGCCGGGTCGCGAGGCAAGGATCGCCCAATAGGCTTCGTGCCGCATCTGCCACAGGCGGTTGCGCTCTTCGGGCTTCTGCGCCCATGCGAAATCCGATCCGCCCAGATCGGCCACCAATTCGCCGAAGCGTTCGGCATCCTCGGCGGCAGAGGTGTCAGAGCCGTGGAATTCCACCATCAGATGCGGGCGCCGCGGAAAATCGAGGCCAGAGCGCGCGTTGCAGGCGGCGACGGCTTCGGCGTCGATGAATTCGATCCGTGCCATCGGGATGCCCAACTGGATCGTGGCGATCACGCAATCCACCGCGTCGCGCATCCGGTCAAAGCCGCAGACCGCCGCCGCGATCGCCTCCGGCTGGCCCTGGAGCCGCAGGGTCAGTTCGGTAATCAATGCCAGCGTGCCCTCGGAGCCGACAAGCAGCGCGGTCAGGTCATACCCGGCCGAGGATTTGCGTGCGCGGGTGCCGGTGCGGATCACCGTGCCATCGGCCAGCACGGCCTCCAGCCCCAGCACGTTGTCGCGCATGGTGCCGTAACGCACCGCCGTGGTGCCCGATGCCCGCGTCGCGGCCATTCCGCCCAATGACGCATTGGCGCCGGGATCAACCGGAAAGAACAGCCCCGTGGCGCGCAGTTCCGTATTCAGCGCCTCGCGGGTCAGACCCGGCTGCACCCGCACATCCATATCGGCGTCGTTGACCTCGATCACGCGGGTCATGCGCCCGAAATCGACGCATAGCCCCCCCGCCACGGCCAAGGCGTGCCCTTCCAGCGACGTGCCCGCCCCCCAGCCGATGACCGGACAGCGCGCGGCGTGACAGGCGCGCAGGATGTCGGACACCTCCTGCGTGGTTTCGGGCTGGATCACGGCCTCAGGCGGCATGTCGGGAAAATGCGACTCGTTGGTGCCATGGGCGGCAAGATCGGCAGCGCGCTGGCTGAAGCGGGAACCGAACCGATCCGCCAGCATCGCAAACAGCGCCTCCCGCGCGGCGGCGCTGCCGGGCGCGGTGGCGGGGCCCGCAGGCACGGACAGGGCGGCAGCGGCAGGCGGGGGGACAGCAGCCGGGTCGGCAGGGAGCCGCGAGCCCGTCGGTCCCGGCCCGCCTGTCAGCCCGTCTTGTCCCATGTCCGCCCCCGTATCTGACGCCGTATCCGCCGCCCTATCCGCAGCCGCGTCCGCTGGCGTTCTCTGGCCATCGTCGCCCGCGCCATTCTCTTTGCCCCGCGTCTCGCCCGCTCCGTCCATGCCGCCGCTCCTCATTGGTTTCCCGATCGTCCGACCCCCCGCCGGACATCACCGCTGCTCAGGCCCGCCACCGGCCCCAAGACGCGTCGCACGATAGGAGATAGCCCGGCGGCCCGAAAGTCCGGGTTTCACCCTTGGCGCGACGCGAGCGATCCCCTAGACCCGACGGCAACCGCGCGACAGGCCCCGTTTCGGGACAGGCCGCATGCGCGCCGCGACAGGGCAGGGCGAGGAGCCTTCGGGCATGGCCGAGAAACAGACACCGATCTGGCGTCAGGGCTGGACACAGGCCCGTGCCCAAGGTGCGGCCACTTGGTCGCTGCTGCTGCGCGAAGGCCCCTCGCAGATCCAGTTCTGGTTCATCGCCCTGATGATCGGCATCGCGGCCGGGTTCGCCGCGCTGACTTTCCGCAATGCGATTACCGCTCTGCAAAAGCTGCTTTACGGCGTCGACGATCCCCGCGCGCTACACAGCTACGCCGAAACCCTGCCGTGGTGGTGGATCTTGATCCTGCCGATCCTTGGCGGGCTGGTGGTGGGGGTGATCCTCAACCGGTTCACGCCCGATGGGCGGGTGCGTTCGGTCGCCGATGTGATCGAAGGCGCCGCCCTGCGCGAAGGCCGGGTCGAACGCCGCGCCGGTGTCGCCTCCATGCTGGCCTCGCTCATCACCCTGTCGTCAGGCGGCTCCACCGGGCGCGAAGGTCCGGTGGTTCATATGGCAGGCGTGCTGGCCACATGGGTCAGCAACCGCATCCATGCCGACGGCATCCACGGGCGCGATCTGCTGGGCTGCGCGGTGGCGGCGGCGGTTTCGGCCAGCTTCAACGCGCCGATCGCGGGCGCGCTGTTCGCGCTGGAGGTGGTGCTGCGCCATTTCGCCGTGCATGCCTTTGCGCCCATCGTCATCGCGTCGGTGTCGGGCACGGTGATCTCCCGGCTCGAATTCGGCGATGTCACCGAATTCAGCCTGCCCGACAACAACGTGCTGGGCTTCTATGTAGAACTGCCTGCGTTCCTGATCCTCGGGTTGGTCTGCGGGATCGCAGCGGTGGTGCTGATGCGCGGCATCTTCATGGCCGAAAACGTGGGCGACAGGGTGCAGGCGCTGCTGCGGCTGCCGCGCTGGGCGCGGCCTGCGGCGGCGGGGGGGCTGCTCGGGGCCATTGCGATCTTTTTCCCGCATATCATCGGGGTCGGCTATGAAACGACCTCCGCCGCGCTCACCGGCTCGTTGCTGCTGCACGAGGCAGTCGTCTTCGCGGTGATCAAGGTCGTCGCCGTCGCGATCACCATGGCCGGGCGGATGGGCGGCGGGGTGTTTTCGCCCTCGCTGATGCTGGGCGCGCTGGTCGGGCTGGCCTTCGGGCTGGTCGCGACGCCGATCTTTCCCACCGTGTCGGGCAATGCCACGCTTTATGCGCTGGCGGGCATGGGGGCGGTGTCGGCGGCGGTGCTGGGTGCGCCGATTTCCACCACGCTGATCGTGTTCGAACTGACCGGGGACTGGCAGACTGGGCTTGCCGTGATGGTGGCGGTGTCACTGTCCACCGCGCTGGCCAGTCGGCTGGTGGATCGCTCGTTCTTTCTGACCCAGTTGGAGCGCCGCGGCGTTCACGTTGCCGCCGGACCGCAAAGCTATCTGCTCTCGTTGCATTCAGCGGCGGTGGTGATGCGGTCCAAGGACAGCCCCCGCGCCGCGCCGGAGGCCACTTGCACGGAATTGATCGAGGCTGGCATCCACATCGCCCCTTCGGCCACGCTGGAGGTCGCGATGCCCATGTTCGACGATGGCAGTCAGCCGTTCCTGCCCGTGGTGGCCACCGCCGCCGATGGCAGCGCGGGCGAATTGATGGGCGCGCTCTTTTATGTCGATGCCCTGCGCGCCTATAATCGCGCGCTGGCCGCCACCGCCGCCGAGGAACATAGCTGATTTCCGCCGGGCCGGGGTGACGCGGGCGTGCGGGCGGCCTATCTGAGGGGCATGACCCTGCATTTCCCATTCGACAATACCTATGCCGCCCTGCCGCAGCGCTTCCATGCGCGCATGGCGCCGACGCCTGTCGCCGCGCCGCGGCTGTTGCTGCTCAACGATGCGCTGGCGCGAGAGCTGCGGCTTGACCCGGACGCGCTGCGCGGCGCGGACGGGGTGCAGGTGCTGGCAGGCAACGCGGTGCCCGAAGGCGCCGATCCGCTGGCGCAGGCCTATGCCGGGCATCAGTTCGGCGGCTGGTCGCCGCAACTGGGCGATGGCCGCGCCATCCTGCTGGGCGAGATCATCGATACCGAAGGCCGCCGCCGCGATCTGCAATTGAAGGGCTCGGGCCGCACGCCGTTCAGCCGCAATGGCGACGGGCGCGCATGGCTGGGGCCGGTCCTGCGCGAATATATCGTGTCCGAGGCGATGGCCGCGCAAGGCATCCCCACCACCCGCGCGCTCGCCGCCACCGCGACCGGCGAGACGGTGCAACGCGAACGCGGCCTTCCCGGTGCCATCCTCGCCCGGGTTGCCGCCAGCCACATCCGCGTCGGCACATTCCAGTTCTTTGCCGCGCGTGGCGACACTGATGCGCTGCGGCTGCTGACCGATCACGTCATCGCCCGGCACTACCCGCAGGCGGACGGCCCGCTGGGTCTGCTCGATGCGGTGATCGGCGCGCAGGCGACGTTGCTGGCCCGCTGGATGGGGGTGGGCTTCATCCATGGCGTGATGAATACCGACAATTGCGGGATCGCAGGCGAAACGATCGATTACGGCCCTTGCGCCTTCATGGATACCTATGTGCCGGAGCAGGTATTCTCTTCCATCGATCATTACGGGCGCTATGCCTATAACCGGCAGCCCGAGATCGCGGCGTGGAATCTGGCGCAGCTCGCCACCGCCCTGTTGCCGATCATGAGCGAGGATCGCGACGCCGCCATCGCGCAGGCGCAGGAGGCCGTGGATGGCTTCGCCGCCCGGTTCCAAAGCGCCTATATGGCCGAATTCCGCGCCAAGCTGGGCATCGCGCCCGACAGCCAAGATGACAGTGATCTGGTGCTGATCTCGGATCTGATGACCCTCATGGCCGAGGAGCGGGCGGATTTCACGAACACCTTCCGCGCGCTGGCCGAAAGCGACGCGTCCACCGCCGCCGATCCGCGCGATCAGTTTCTGGACCCGTCCCGGTTCGATGCGTGGCGCGCGCGCTGGCAGGCCCGCCTTGCGGCGGAAAACGACCCCCATACCCGGATGCGGGCGACCAATCCCGCGCTGATCCCGCGCAATCACCGGATCGAACAGGCCATCGCGGCGGCGGTCTCGGGCGATCTCGCGCCATCTGAACGTCTGGTGCAGGCGTTGGCCCGTCCCTTCGATCCGGCACCGGGCACCGCCGATCTACGTAACCCACCCCTGCAATCGGAACTGGTGCGTCAGACCTTCTGCGGCACCTGAGTTACAGCCCCGTCGCGGCGCGGTAGGTGTCCCAGTCTTCGGGCGTGTCCAGATCGTGGCGCGCGCGCAGGCCGGGCAGGGGCACCAGATGCCGCGCGTCTTCGGGCAGACGGCGCAGCAGCGGTCCGGCCCCCACATCGCCGGTCAGATCGGCAAGCTGCGGAAACAGCGCGCTGCTCAGCAGGATCGGATGCCCCGGCGCGCCGTCCTCGGTCGCGCCTTGCCACGCCTGCGCATCGGGCACGTTCTGCCGCGCGCGCAGCACGGTCGCCAATTCCGGCGCGCCAATCCCCGGCAGATCGCCCAGCATCACCATCACGCCGGCGGTGCCTTCGGGCAGGGCGGCGATGGCGGCGCGCAGGCTGTGGCTGAGACCTTCAACCGCATCCGCGACCTCCAGCCGTTCGACCGGCAGATCGGCCAGCAGATCATGGCGGGGATGCGGGGCCGGGGGCAGGGCGACGATGACCGGAACGCCCAGCGACAGCGCGGCCTCCGCCTGCCGCCGCAGGATCGCGACACCGCCCAGCGGCTCCAGCAGCTTGTCTCGCCCACGCATCCGCCGCGACTGCCCGGCGGCAAGGATCACCACCGGCACCAAGCCTGCCGCTGCCGTCATGCTAATCGTCCTTTGATGTTCCGCGCCCGGCGCGGCCACGGTCGCTCCCGCATCACAGCTTGTAGATCCGGGCGAACTTCGCCTCGATATACTCCAGCAGCGGGCCCTCGTCCGGGGTCCGGCCACAGGCATGGGCGATGGTGTCGCGCGGCGCGCGCAAGGCCCCGTATTGCTGCACATGGGTGTTTAGCCAGCGCACCGCCGGGCCGGGATCGCCTGCGGCCAGATGCGTGTCCAGATCGGGCAGGTCACGGCGCAGCGCCTCGTGCAGGCACCCGGCATAGACATTGCCTAGCGTGTAGGTCGGGAAATAGCCAAACAGCCCCACGGACCAATGCACATCCTGCAAACAGCCAAGGCTCGGGCGCGGCACCGGCACGCCAAAATCGGCCTCGAACCGGGTGTTCCATGCCTCCTCCAGATCAGCGGGGGCCAGCCGCCCGGCAACCATCTCACGCTCCAGATCAAACCGCAGCAGCACATGCAGGTTATACTGCACCTCATCGGATTCGGTGCGGATATGGCCGGGGCCGACGCGGTTCACGACGCCATGGAAATCGTCGGGGTCATCGACACCCAGATCGCCAAAGAGTTCCGTCATCCGACCATGCAGCCAGCCGGTATAGGCGGCAGAGCGGCCAAGCTGGTTTTCGTAGATGCGGCTCTGGCTTTCATGCACGCCCATCGACACACCCCGGCCCAGCGGGGTCAGCCGATGCGCCGGGTCGATGCCTTGCTCGTAGCAGGCATGGCCGACCTCATGGATCGTCGAATAAAGGCAGTTGAACGGGTCGCTGACGCTGGTGCGGGTGGTGATGCGCACATCGTCGCCGGACCCGGAGGAGAACGGATGCACCGCCTTGTCGATGCGCCCGCGGGTGAAGTCATAGCCGAACGCCCCCGCCACCTCGGCGGCCAGCGTCATCTGACCGGCCTCGTCGAAGTCCCGGCAAAGCTCTGGCGGCTGATAGGCGGCCCCCATCACCCGGTCGCGCAGCGCCACCAGCCGCGGGCGAAGCGCGCCGAACATCGCGTCAAGCTGGGCCGCCGTGGCCCCCGGCTCGTAATCGTCGAGCATGGTGTCGTAGCGGTCCCGCGTGGTGCCCTCCGCGTCACCCGCCGCGATGGCGTCGGCTTCCTCGCGTTTCAGGGTCAGCACCTCGTCCAGCACGGGCACGAAGGCGGCGACATCCTCAGCGGCGCGGGCCTCGGCCCACCGGCCCTGCGCGACCGAGGTGACGCGCGCGATCTCGGCGGCAAGCCGGGCAGGCACCTTGACCGCGCGGGCATGGTCGCGGCGGATATGGTGCAGCCGCGCGCCGTTCAGCGCGTCATCCGCGGACAGCTCCGCCTCGGCCCGCTCCAGCCATTCGGCGACCTTCGGATCGGTGCGCCGGCTGTGCAGCACCGATTCCAGCGCGGCCATTTCCTCGCTGCGCTGTTCGGCACTGCCGCGCGGCATCACCGTTTCCTGATCCCAGCCAAGCCGCCCCAGCACCTGCGCCAGCGCCTCGGTCTCGCGCTGATGCGCCATCAGATCGTCAAGCGCGCTCATGCCCGGCCCTCCCGGATCGACGTGGTGACCGGGTAACCGGCAAGGAACCGCGCCCGCAGGATCAGCACCCACAGGATCACCGCCATGAGTTGATGGGTGATCGCGATATGCATCTGCGCCGCCTGCATCACCGTGGCGATGCCCAGCACGACCTGTCCGAACAGCGCCACCGCCATCCAGTCAAACGCGGTGCGGGTGCGCGGATGCGCCGATTTGCGCCCGCGCCGCCACACGACCAGCCCAAAGATGAACAGCAGATAGGCGGTCATGCGATGGATGAATTGCACCAATCCCGGATCTTCGAAGAAGTTGCGCCATAGCGGGCGCAGCTCGAACGGCTCGGGCGGGAAAAATCCGCCCGCCATCAGCGGCCAGTCGATATAGGTGCGCCCCGCGTCGATCCCGGCGACCAGCGCGCCCAGCAGGATCTGCAGAAACGCCAGATGCAACAGCCCGGTGCTCATGCCCCACAGCTTGCGCTCCCGCAGGCGGCGGGCCTGCATGATCTCGCGCTCGGGCCGCGCAAGGCGGAAGACATACCACGCGATCAACCCAAGGATGATGAAGGCCAGCCCCAGATGCGCCGCCAGCCGGTAGGACGCGACCGAGACCATGCCCTCGCCCAGCCCCGAAGACACCATCCACCAGCCGATCGCCCCCTGCAGGCCACCCAGCGCGCCGGGAATGATCAGACGCCCCTTCCAGCCATTGGGGATCTGCCCTGTGATCAGCAATCCCAGATAGCCCAGCAGCCACACGACCCCCACGGCCCGTCCCAGCTGGCGGTGGCTCCATTCCCACCAGTAGATCTGTTTGAACTCCGCCAGCGTCATGCCGAGGTTCAGTTCGCGATATTGCGGGATCTGCTGGTAGGCTTCGAATTCACCCTGCCATGCGGTCTCGTCCATCGGCGGCAGCGCCCCGGTGACCGGCGCCCATTCCACGATGGACAGGCCGCTGTCGGTCAGGCGCGTCAGCCCACCGATCACGATCATCGCCAGCACCATCGCAAACAGCACGATAAGCCAGATGCGCACGGCGCTGCGCGAACCCTTCTGGCGGCGGTCGATGGCCCCCGGCTGTGCCGTGCGCGCGGCAGGCGTCGCGGCGGAGGGATCGACCTCCTCGAAAATGGAGCGTTTCTGAGCCATGGTGATCCTTCCTTGCCTCGGGCCTGTCCGCAGGAGCCCGCGCCGGGCCAAACATGCGGCCGCGCCGCCCCGAGCGAGATTTCGCCGGAACCTAGGCCCGCAGACGCGGCACGGCAAGGCTTCCGCCAGCGACGGCGCGCCGCAGGAGTATGCGCATGAGCCCGCCCTCGCGAGTTGGCGGTTCGTGACCTGACGCTGATCTCCGGGCAGGAAGGGGGTGGCTGGTATAAAACGCCACCCCACGGGCAAGCACGCGGTGGGCAAAGCACCCCCGCCCGCGAACAAGGCCGTAAGCCGCGCGGGCGAGCGCCTGCCCGTCCCGGCGGGCTGGCGCTTTGCCATCTCGCGCTAACCTCAGATTGGGGAGGGGTTTGACTGACATAAAGCACGCCGTCCAACCGTCTAAGCGCCACCCCACGGTCAGGCTCCCGTTGTGGGGCGCACTGCTCCGACCTCAGCGCACCCGCCCGCGAACAAGGCCGTAGGCCGCGCGGGCGAGCGCCTGCCCGTCCCCCGGGCTGGCGCTTTGCCACCTCACGCTAACCTCAGAACGAGGAGGTATGTGGCTGCCATAAAGGCATCCGCTCAGCCGTCCCAGCGCCACCCCACGGGCAGGCTCCCGTTGCGCGTCAGGTGAGGTGGGCACACGGCGCACCCCTGTGCCACGCCAGCTCCGCGTAGCCAGCCCCGCGCGATCAGTCGCGCCCGGGCCCGCGCTCTTTCCAGCGCACCATCTGCCGCAGCACGCCGTGGAACACCTGCACTTCGGTCCGGGTCAGCCCCAGTCGCGCCCACATGTTGCGCAGGGTGAGCTTCATGCCCGGGGCTTTGTCCTCCGGCCAGAAGAACCCCGCCTCTTCCAGACGCTGCTCGTAGTGATCGCCAAGTTTCTCGATCTCGAGCCCGCTGGCATATTCGGTCTTTTCCATCGCCGCCGCCGCGCGGGTGGGGGCGGGGCCCGACAGGCGCGACCATTCATAGGCGGTCAGCAGCACGCATTGCCCAAGGTTGAGCGAGAAGAATTCCGGGTTCACCGGCACCGAGATGATCGCATTCGCCCGCGCCACGTCGTCGTTTTCCAATCCGGCCCGCTCGGGGCCGAACAGCACCGCGACCTTTTCGCCTGCCGCGATTTTCTCGTGCGCCAGCCGCATCGCGTCTTCGGGGGTAAAGACAGGCTTCGTCAGCCCACGGGCGCGGGCGGTGGTGGCAAAGACATAGGTGCAGTCGGATAGCGCCTCGGGGAGGGTATCGCTCACCTGCGCGTCATCCAGCAGCCGCCCCGCGCCAGAGGCCAGCGCCACGGCGCGCGGGTTCGGCCAGCCATCGCGTGGCTCGACCAGCCGCATCCGGCTCAGGCCGAAATTCCACATCGCCCGCGCCGCCGCACCGATATTCTCGCCCATTTGCGAGCGGACAAGGACGAAGACGGGTTCGGACATCGGGCAGGCTCCGGGCTGAAAGGGTTGCGCCGGGCGATACCGGGAAGCCGCGCGCGACGCAATCCCGCGAGGGGATCGGCAGGTCGTAGGATCCGGCCCACGGGTGGGCCAGCCCGGTCCGCGACCGCCGCGCGGGCTGTCCCTTGCGCTGCACGGACCCCGCGGGCTCAAGCTGCGTCGCACAGCAGTTAGCGGCTAGCCACGCCCGCACCAAACGCATTCACCAGATTTCAAACGGTCCCCGAACCGTCCCCACCGCAAAGACCGCACGCCCGGTCCACCGCAGATGCCGCCCCCCGCCCGCGTATCACGCCCGGTCGCCGGGCGACGCTCCCCCGTTTCATTCCCCGCGGCGATAGGCTATCACCGCGCGAAATTCCCCAGGGTGCTTCCATGTCTGATACCTCCCAAACCGACCTTCCCGACGCTCCCGAGCAGCCGCAGATCTACCTGATCACGCCGCCCGAATTCGATCTGTCGACTTTCCCCGACCGGCTGGCTTCGGTGCTGGATGCCGAAGACGTGGCCTGCATCCGCCTCGCGCTGGCCACCAGCGACGAAGACCGCATCGCCCGCGCCGCCGACGCCTGCCGGGAGGTAGCCCATGCCCGCGACGTGGCGATCGTGATCGAACGGCATCTGGCAATGGTCGAACGTCTCGGTCTTGACGGTGTGCACCTGACCGACGGGGCGCGCACCGTGCGCCACGCGCGGAAGGAACTGGGCGCGGATGCCATCGTCGGCGCATTCTGCGGCAGCTCGCGCCATGACGGCATGACGGCGGCCGAGGCTGGCGCGGATTATGTGGCCTTCGGTCCGGTGGGCGGCAGCCTCGGCGATGGCACCCATGCCGAAGACGGCCTGTTCGAATGGTGGTCGCAGATGATCGAAGTGCCGGTAGTGGCCGAAGGCGGGCTCAGCGCGGGCCGGGCCACGGCACTGGGCGCGATGACCGATTTCTTTGGCGTAGGCGAGGAAATCTGGCGCGAAGATGACGCGGCCGAAGCGCTGCGCACGCTGCTCGCCGGGGCACGCTGATCCGGTCGCGCCGGCGGGCTCCGGCGTAACTTGCCCCGCGATGCCATCGTCGGCGCGCTCGCTGACGGCGCGCCTCCGCTAGGCTATCCGCTCTGCCGGCTCGCGCCATGATCTCAGCCTGCGGGCGCATACCAACCCGTTCGGCTGTGGCCCCGGACGCGCCGGGCGGTGAGCCAAGGCCCCCGCCCACATGGCACCCCACCGCGGACCCCGATCCCAACGCCAGCCCCCCCACGGCATCACGCGCGGCGATCAGCCCTGACCGTCGCTCCAGGTGCCGGGGCGGTGGAACCGGTCCGGTCCCGCGCGGCTCAATTCCTCCGCATCGGGTTCGGTGCCGGGATGGGTGGTGTGGCTCAGACTGGGAAGCTGTTCGGCCACCTGCTCGGCGATCTCTTCGGGCAGGCCGGGGCGGGTGGCGTCATTGACCTCCAGACTTTCGGCGGGGATGCCCTCGGCATAGATCACCTCGTGGCGGTCAAAGACCGGGGTGAACCAGTCGCAAAACCCGCCCTTGCGGATGAACACCCGCGCCCCATCGACCAGATACTGGGCCTTCACCAGAATATCGGCGCTGCGCCCGATCCGGTCCGCGCCGCGCTGATAGATGAACAGTCGCTGGTGCTGGCTCACCACCAGATCGGCGCTGTTGCCCAGCACGCCGCGCCCGATCACCACAGGGGCGGAGGCGCCCACCGCCCGCACCGTGCGCCGCGCCACCCAGCGCAGCGGCTGCGCGCCGTGATTGTGGGTCAGCACCCGCATTCCCGGCTCCAGATCCTCGATCGGAACCTGCCGCCCATCGGCCAGCGTGATGGCGGTGCCGCGCCCGAACGCGATAGAGGTCACATCCGCCAGCGGCACGGTGCCGGGATCGGTATCAATCCCGATCAGCGTGTAATCCGCGCCGGGTTCGATCGGGTCGAGGGGCAGGGCACAGCGCAGATCGCTGGCCTCCCCCTCTGCCGACGTCACCGCGATGAGCAGGATCTGCGCCCGACCGCCGTCAGGGGCCATCAGCGTCAACCGCGCTTCCAGCACCACCCGGTCTCCGGCGGCGCCGATCTCAGAACCCGCCGCCACCGCGCGCGCGACCGCGGTGCTGAGCGTCGCGGGACCGGCGCGCGCCGCGTCATCGCCCGCTTCCCGCACCGCCAGCCGCCATGCGGGGCCGTCATCGGACAGCCGGTAGACATCGCCGGGGCACAGATCCTCCACGGCCTCCAGCGCATCGCCCGCATTGACCCCGGCCACCACGCGGAAATCGGCCCCGCGCAGCACATGGCAGGTCCAGTCGCGCGGCGCGGCGGTGGGGGATGTGGTCGGGGGCGTGGGCGTGCTCATCGGCTGGGGTCTGGCTCGGGTCGCTGGCTGGGACAGGTGCGCGCCGGACCATGCGGCGCAGCCGGGCCGGGGTCAATGCACCAGCCGCCGTTTGGTTGCGCCGCCGCATCCCACGCGCGCCCCGCTCGATCCTCACCTATCACACCCGATCCTTAACTGCGCCGCCCGCCGCGCCGGGCACCTTCCGCCCCCCGCCGCGACCTGCTACGCCTTGCGGCAACATGCACAAGCCTGAAGGAACACAGCCCATGGATCTTGGAATCGCCGGTAAGACCGCTCTCGTCACCGCTTCGTCTAAGGGGCTGGGCCGCGGCTGCGCCGAACATCTCGCCGCCGCGGGCGTCAATCTGATCCTCAACGCCCGCAGCGAAGGCCCGCTTGAGGAAACCGCTGCCGCCCTGCGCGATGCCCACGGGGTCGAGGTCACGGCAATCGCCGCCGATATCGTGTCGGAAGAAGGCCGCGCCCGCGTGCTGGCCGCCGCCGGACATGTCGATATCCTCGTAACCAATGCGGGCGGCCCGTCTCCGGGCAGCTGGGAAGATTGGGACCGGGACGATTTCATCAAGGCGCTCGACGCCAATATGCTGACCCCGATCGCGCTGATGCAGGCGCTGCTGCCCGGCATGATCGACCAAGGCTGGGGCCGGGTGGTGAACATCACCTCGCAATCGGTGAAATCGCCGATCCCGGCGCTGGGCCTGTCGAACTCCGCGCGGGCCGGGCTGACCGGTTTCGTTGCGGGCACCTCCCGGCAGGTCGCGCCCAAGGGCGTGACCATCAACAACCTGCTCCCCGGTATCCACGACACCGACCGTTCCATCGGGCTCGATACCGGCGTGGCTTCCGCCAATGACATCACCCGCGAAGAAGCCCGCGCCCGGCGCGAAGCGACGATCCCCGCGCGCCGCTACGGCACCGCATCGGAATTTGGCGCCGCCTGTGCCTTCCTGTGTTCGGCACATGCCGGTTTCATCGTCGGGCAGAACCTGCTGCTGGATGGCGGCGCGCTTAACTCGACGCTTTAAGATCTGCTCATAAGGGTGCCGATTTGCTGGTAAATGATCCTCACGGGGGCGGCGCTGCCGCCTCCACCCGCCCGGCCGCGTCCGCGCTTCCGGTCGTGCGGCGATCGCCGACCGATCCCGCCTTCGTGCAGGACCCCTATCCGGTCTACGATCTTTGGCGTGCGCAGGGCGATCTGGTCTGGTGGGAGGATTACGGCATGGTCGCCGCCACCAGCCACCGCGCGGTGCAGACGCTGCTGAAGGATCGGCGTTTCGGACGAGCGGTGCCGCCCGCGCAGGCGCATCCGATCCCGGAGCGGCTGACACCCTTCTACGACATCGAAGCACATTCCCTGCTGGAACTCGAAGCGCCCGATCACACCCGACTGCGGGGGCTGATCCTGCGGGCGTTCACCTCGCGCACCATCGCCGCGCTCGGTCCGTTCATCGACGATCTGGCCGCTGCGCTGGTCGCCGACCTGCCGCCCCCCGGCACCCCGGTCGATCTGCTCGACGCGCTCTGCCGCCCGCTGCCGGTGCGGGTCATCGCCCATATGCTCGGCGTGCCGGACAGCCGCTGCACCGATCTGCTGGACTGGTCGAACGCGATGGTTGGCATGTATCAGGCAGGCCGCACCCGCGCGATGGAGGACGCCGCCGTGGCTGCCTCGCGCGCGTTCTCGGCGTTTCTGTCTGACCTGATCGAAACCCGCCGTGCCGCGCCGGGCGACGATCTTCTGTCGCAGTTGATCGCGGCGGAGGAAGATGGCGAACGGCTCAGCCGGGCGGAACTGATCTCTACCGTGATTTTGCTGCTCAATGCCGGGCATGAGGCGACGGTGCACACGCTGGGCAACGGCATCGCGACGCTCATCGCCACGGGGCAGGGCGCGCGCGCCTGTGATCCGCAGGCGCTGCCCGCCCTGACCGAAGAGGTGCTGCGCCACGATCCGCCGCTGCATCTATTCACCCGCTGGTGCTACACCGAGGTCGAGCTATACGGCCACCGCTTCCACCCCGGCGATCAGGTGGCGTGCCTGCTGGGCGCCGCCAATCGCGACCCCGACACCTTTGCCGATCCGGCGGTGTTCGCACCGGGTCGCAACGCGCGCGCGCAGGTGAGCTTTGGCGCGGGGATCCATTTCTGCGTCGGCGCACCGTTGGCCCGGATGGAAATCGCCGCCGCCCTGCGCGCGCTTTTCTCCGCGCGGCCCGATCTGACGCTGGCCGAGCCGCCGCGCTACGCGCCGATCTACCATTTTCACGGGTTGGAGGCGCTGCGCGTCGCATAAGGAACCGCGCCGCGATCCCCGCCTAGACCGGCAGCACGGTGGTGGCTTTCAATTCCTCCATCGACAGCAGCGCGGTGACGTTGTGGATCTTCACCTCGGAAATTAGCGCCTGATAGAAGCTGTCATAGGCGCGGGCATTGGCGACCCGCACCTTCAGGATGTAGTCGATATCCCCAGCCAGCCGATGCGCTTCCAGCACTTCGGGGCGGGCGCGCAGGGTGGACAGGAACCGCTGCTGCCACTCGGCCTCATGCTCGGACGTGCGGATCAGCACAAAGAAACACGCCTCCAGCCCCAGCGCCTCGGCATCCAGCAGGACCGTATTCTGGCGGATCACCCCCGCCTCGCGCATCTTGCGAATGCGGTTCCAGACCGGCGTCTTGGAGGAGCCGACTTTCTTGGCAATTTCGTCCAGCGACTGGCTGGCATCGACCTGTAGCTCCGCAAGGATTTTCCGGTCTGTGGCGTCGAGACGAACGGACATTCCGTATTCTCCCCGTTTGGTGGATTTCAGTTCGCTCCGGCGCGTCTGCTGGAACAGTTTTCCTTATTTCCCAAGGATACTGGCCGTCTGCAAGGACAAAATTCTATATAGAGCGGAGAACGAAACACCGATCAGGCAGGCCCGTCATGCAACATTTCCCAATCTTCCTCGACCTGAAGGGCCGCACGGTCCTGCTGTCGGGTGGGGGTGAGGCCGCGATGGCCAAGCTGCGCCTGCTGATGAAGACCGAAGCGCATCTCGTCGTGTTCGCCCCTGAGCCGTCGGATGAGATCGTCGCTTGGGCGGCGCAGGGCCTGCTGGCGCTGCATCCCCGCGCGCTGGCCCCCGCCGATCTGCCCGGCGCGGCGTTGGTCTATGCCGCCGACGAAGACGCCGCGCGCGACACCCGCACCGCCGAACTGTCCCGGGCCGCGGGCGTGCTGCTCAATGTGGTCGATGATCTGCAAAACTCGCAATTCATCACCCCCGCCATCGTCGATCGCGATCCGGTCTGCGTGGCCATCGGCACCGAAGGCGCGGCCCCGGTGCTGGCCCGCGCGATCAAACGCGATCTGGAAGAGCGGCTGAACCCGCGTCTGGGTCTGATGGCGCGCATCGGCAAAGCCTTCCGCGCCGCCGCCGAGGCGCTCCCCGAGGGCCGCCCGCGCCGGGATTTCTGGTCGGATTACTATTTCGGCGAGGGCCTCGTCGCGCTCGATGCCGAAGGCGAAACCGCGCTGCCCGCCGCGCTGGACCGCATGTTGGACCGCCATCTGGCGTCCGAAACCTCTGCCGGGCGCGTCGCTCTGGTCGGGGCCGGTCCGGGCGATCCCGAATTGCTGACGCTGAAGGCCCGTCGCCTGCTCGATACCGCCGACGTCGTGATCCATGACCGGCTGGTGCCGCAGGAGATCCTCGAACTGGCCCGCCGCGAGGCGATCCTTGTCGATGCGGGCAAACAGGGGTTCGGCCCCGCCATGACCCAAGAGGAAATCAACACCCTGATCGTGCGCCATGCGCAGGACGGTCATCATGTGGTGCGGCTGAAATCCGGCGATCCGGGCGTCTTCGGGCGGCTGGATGAGGAACTCGACGCCTGCGATGCCGCCGGGATCGAATGGCAGATCGTGCCGGGCCTGACCTCGGCCGCTGCGGCTGCGGCGGGCATCGGGCAGGGGCTGACCCGGCGTGGGCGCAACAGCGCGGTGCGGCTGCTGACCGGCCATGACGTCAAGGGGTTTGCCGAACATGACTGGCGCGCGCTGGCGCGTCCGGGCGAGGTGGCGGCCCTCTATATGGCCAAGCGCGGTGCGCGGTTCCTTCAGGGCCGTCTGCTGATGCATGGCGCCGCGCCGGAAACGCCCGTGACCATCGTTGAAAATGCCTCCCGCCCGGATGAGCAGGTGATTGCCACCACGCTCGCCGCGCTGCCCGCCACCTTGGAGTCCGGCGATGTTGCCGGTCCCGCCATCCTTCTCTACGGGCTGGCGCCGCGCGCCCGCGCCACGGCCGCCGCGCCCGCGCCCGCCCGCTCTGAAACGACCCTCAAGGAGTTCGCCTGACATGGCCCGCCAATTCACCCCCAAGGTCGTCACCGCCAACGCCCTGCTCGAAGGCGACGTCGTCTATCTGACCGCCGATGACCGCTGGACCCGCGCCCATACCGAGGCCGAGCTGATCGAGGATGAGGCCCACGCGCAGATCCGTCTGCTGGAGGCCAACCAGCCCGGCACCGTCGTCGGCGTCTATCTCGCCGATGCGCGCCGTGGCCCCGATGGCCCCGAGCCGGTGCATTTCCGCGAAGTGTTCCGCGCGACCGGCCCGTCCAACTACCGCCACGGCAAGCAAGCCGCCACCGACACCGCGGAGGTCTGATCATGTATAGCTATTCCGATTTCGACGAGCAGTTCGTCCGCGCCCGCGTCGCGCAATTTTCCCAGCAGGTCGCCCGCCGCATCGATGGCTCGCTGACCGAGGATGAATTCAAGCCGCTGCGCCTGATGAACGGGCTCTATCTGCAATTGCACGCCTACATGCTGCGCGTGGCGATCCCCTATGGCACGCTGTCGGCGCGCCAGATGACCCAGCTCGCCTATATCGCGGAGACGTGGGACAAGGGCTATGGCCATTTCACCACCCGTCAGAACATCCAGTATAACTGGCCGGAGCTGAAAGACGTGCCCGCCATGCTGGAGGCGCTGGCCGATGTGCAGATGCATGCGATCCAGACCTCGGGAAACACCATCCGCAACGTGACCGCCGATCACTTCGCCGGGGCCGTGGGCGATGAGGTCGCCGATCCGCGCCCCGTCGCGGAACTGCTGCGCCAGTGGTCCACCGATCACCCAGAATTTCAGTTCCTGCCGCGGAAGTTCAAATTCGCCGTCACGGGGGCCGAACATGACCGCGCCGTTATCAAGGCCCATGACATCGGCATTCAGATTGTGCGCAACGACGGGGGCGAGATCGGCTACCGCATCCTTGTCGGGGGTGGTCTGGGCCGCACGCCGATGATCGGCAAGGTTATCAATGACTTCGTGCCGGGCGAGGATCTGCTGCCCTATTGCGAGGCCATCGTGCATGTCTACAACCGGCTGGGCCGGCGCGATAACAAATACAAGGCCCGCATCAAGATCACGGTGCATGAGCATGGCATCGACGCGATCCGCGATCTGGTCGAGGCGCGCTTCGCCGAAATCCGCCCCGAGTTTTCCGGCGTGGATCAGGAGATGCTGCGCGGAATTCAGGCGCAATTCGCACTGCCCGAACTGACCTCCGGCGGGGCAGGGGCCTATGATGACGCCTACGCCGCCGATCCGGTGTTCCGCGCTTGGGCTGATACCAACCTGACCGCGCATCGTCACCCCGATCATGCCATCGTCACCATCTCGCTGAAGGCCCACGGCGCCACCCCCGGCGACGCCACCGCCGAACAGATGCGCGTCATGGCCGATCTGGCCGAGCGGTTCTCCCATTCCGAACTGCGCATCAGCCACCAGCAGAACGTGATCTTGCCGCATGTGCGCAAAGCCGATCTGCCGCAGGTGCACAAAATCCTCGCGGCCTATGGCCTCGGCACCGCCAATATCGGCCTCGTGTCCGACATCATCGCCTGCCCCGGCATGGATTACTGCGCGCTGGCCACCGCCCGCTCGATCCCGATCGCCCAGCAGATCGCCACGCGGTTTGACGAGCTGAAGATCGAGCACGAGGTCGGCCCGCTGCAGATCAAGATTTCGGGCTGCATCAATGCCTGTGGGCACCATCATGTCGGCCATATCGGCATTCTCGGGCTGGATCGCGCGGGCGTCGAAAACTATCAGGTGACGCTCGGCGGCGACGCGACCGAAACCGCCGCTCTGGGCGAACGCGCAGGCCCCGGCTTCTCCGCCGAGGACATCGTGCCCGCGATCGAGCGGCTGGTGCTGGCCTATGTCGATCTGCGCGACAGCGCCGACGAAACCTTCATCGAGGCTTTCCGCCGTCTTGGCATGGCCCCGTTCAAAGCAGCCCTCTATCCCGAAGAAAGGGTGAAAGATGCCGCTTGATGACCGCAAATTCGGGCGTGCCGATACGGTCGCCCGGCTCAACGCGCAGGCCCGTGGCCTTGGCGCGCAGGACATCCTGCGCCTCGCGCTGAGCGATCCCGCCACCCGTGACGGCGCGCTTGTCTCCTCCTTCGGGGCCGAAAGCGTCGTGTTGTTGCACCTGATGTCGCAGATCGATCCGTCCTATCCGGTGATCTTCATCGACACCCGGCTGCTCTTTGCCGAAACGCTGGACTACCAGCGCGATGTGGCGCGGCAGCTTGGCCTGACCGATGTGCGTGTCACCCGCACCGATCCCGCAGCCCTGCGCCGCGCGGATCCCGATGACACGCTGCACCAGCGCGACACCGCCGCCTGCTGCGATCTGCGCAAGGCCCGCCCGCTGGAGCAGGCGCTTGGCGGCTTTTCGGCCTGGATCACGGGGCGGAAGCGGTTTCAGGCCGCGACCCGCGCTGCGCTGGAGCCTTTCGAACTGGATGGGGACCGGATCAAGGTGAATCCGCTGGCGGACTGGACCGCCGAGGATTTGAAAGCCTATATCGCGGACCATGACCTGCCCCGGCATCCGCTGGTGGCCAAGGGCTATCCGTCGATCGGCTGCACGCCCTGCACCACGCCGGTGGGGGCGGGCGAAGACCCCCGTGCAGGCCGCTGGCGCGGTTCGGATAAGGTCGAATGCGGCATCCATTTCGTCAATGGGCGCGCCGTGCGCGGCCCGATCGCGGCCCCGGCAGCCGCCACAGCCGCCAAGGAGTGAGCAGATGAGCGTGATCGTCACCGATACGGGCTTCGGCTCCGAAGACTGGTCCCACGAGTTCCACAGCGTCGAGGCGCTCGGGCAGGAGGTCGGCGCGCCCGCCTTCGCGCTTGATCTCGCCTCCGACACTGACCCCGCCGCGCTGGAAGGTCGGCTGGACGGCGTGGACCTGATCCGCGTCGATTTCCCGTCCTCCGCCGACGGGCGCGGCTTTACCATCGCGCGCGCGCTGCGCCGCATGGGCTTTGCCGGGCGTCTGCGCGCCAAGGGCCATGTGATCGCGGACCAATACGCAATGGCCCGCCGCTGTGGTTTCGACGAGGTCGAAATCGACGACGCGCTTGCCGCCCGGCAGCCGGAACCGCAATGGCTGTTCCGCGCTGATTGGCAGGCTCACGATTACCAGTCCCGCTTGCGCGGCTGATCCGGCCCGCCGCACCGCTGCGCGCCCGCGCCGCTGTTCCCCTGGGGCATGGCAGGCACGGCGCCGCATGTGGGGCAGGGCGGTCGGCAATCGCCCGCTTTCCCGGCGCTCCCGCAAAATAAGGCTGGACCGGCGCTGAATTTGTATGCACACTAACGAAAAATCGGGTGCGGCACAGCTGCCCGCTTCCGTTTGACCCGAAACTCTGATCGAAAGGCGCGGAACCCGTTCCGCGACATGTGATGACCGAGCAGACACCCGTGACCCAAACCGACGCCACCCCCGCCACTTCCGCCGCGCCTTCGCCAAAGGCCACTCCGACCTTGCCCGACGCGCAGGTCGTGACCTCGGTCAAGCATTGGACCGACCGGCTGTTTTCCTTCCGCGTGAGCCGCCCGCAATCGCTGCGCTTCCGCTCCGGGGAATTCGTGATGATCGGCCTGATGGGCGATCCCGATCCCAAAACCGGACGCCAGAAGCCGCTGCTGCGCGCCTATTCCATCGCCTCGCCCAGCTGGGACGAGGAACTGGAATTCTACTCGATCAAGGTGCAGGACGGCCCGCTGACCTCGCGGCTGCAACATATCCAGCCCGGCGACGAGCTGATCCTGCGGCCCAAGCCCGTGGGCACGCTGGTTCATGACGCGCTGCTGCCCGGCAAACGTCTGTGGCTCTTTGCCACCGGCACCGGCATCGCGCCCTTCGCCTCGCTGATCCGCGATCCCGAGACGTTCGAGAATTACGACCAGATCATCCTGACCCATACCTGCCGCGACGTGGCCGAACTCGACTACGGTCGTGAACTGGTCGACAGCCTGCGCAGCGACGAGATGATGCAGGAATTGCTGGGCGATGGGCTCGACAAGCTCACTTACTACCCCACCACGACCCGCGAAGAGAGCCCGCGCATGGGCCGCATCACCGACCTGCTGCGCAACGGCACCGTGTTCGCCGATCTGGGCATTGACAGCATCTCCGCCGAGACCGACCGCGCGATGGTCTGCGGCTCGATGGGGCTGAACACCGACATCAAGGAAATCCTCGAAGGCTACGGCCTGCGCGAGGGGGCCAATTCCGACCCCGCAGAATATGTGGTCGAGAAAGCCTTCGTCGGTTAACGCAGGATCAATGGGCGTCGCCCGTCGCCCGGTCCGGGTGCGCCAATCCCCCCGGACCGCGCTGAACCTGCCCCCCGCGGTCGTGGGGGCAGTTGGCCCCCACACCCCGCCACGCCGCACCTGCGGCTCCGGGCGGGACTGTGGGCGTCTGGTGCCGATCCGGGCGGCATGGTCCCCCCATCGGCCCCGATCCCTTCCAAACCTCCAATTCCCGGAACCCACACGGCATTTGATGGGTTGAACAGAACGCGTCGGAAGAGTATTTTCCCGCGACTTCACGGCAATTGGACAAAGGAACACAGCCATCGCCCGCAGACCCCATAACGCCCCGCCGGTGCGTGACACAGGCCCCCGCGTCAACGAACGCATCCGGGCTTCCGAAATCCGGCTGATCGGGCCCGAAGGCCAGAACGTCGGCGTTGTCACGCCGGAACGCGCCATGGAACTGGCCCAGCAGGTCGGTCTCGATCTGGTCGAAATCTCCCCCAATGCGACCCCGCCGGTCTGCAAGATCATGGATTTCGGCAAGTTCAAATACGAACAGCAGAAGCGTGAATCCGAGGCGCGCAAGAAGCAGAAGATCATCGAGGTCAAGGAAGTCAAATTCCGGCCCAACACCGATCATCACGACTACGAAGTCAAGATGCGCAACGTCGTCCGTTTCCTTGAGAACGGCGACAAGGTGAAGGTGACGCTCCGCTTCCGTGGCCGCGAAATGGCACACCAGAATCTGGGTCGTGACCTGCTCGAACGCGTCGCCGCCGACGTCAAGGAATTGGGCAAGGTCGAGAACATGCCCAAGATGGAAGGCCGCCAGATGGTCATGATGATCGGTCCGGCAGCCAAATGATCGGCGCGCTCTGCCACCAGCCCGCGATGGCCGCCAAATGACGTGAAGTGGGGCCGGGCGTCCAACCCGTGCCCCGCGCGTGGCTGCAGGCTCCGCGCCGTTTCAGGTCGAGGTTCCGGGAAGCCACATGCTTCCCGTGACGCCCGGCCCCAGATCCGCCCCCGGACCCTCGGTCCGGGGGTTTTCGTTTGTGCCTGCGCAGGCGGCGGCGGTCGCGGGGAGGCTGTCCGGACCACAGGTTTAAATTTCACAACCCTTGCGCGCCGTCCCCGCACCGCCGGCCAATCCCCGCCAAAATACGCGCGCCCGCGCCCTAACGACCCGTAAATTGTTTCGCGTGCGAAACAATGGGTCAGCCCCCGTGACCCGAATCCGTCAAGGCCACGACCGCCCCAAACGACCCACCCCCATCCTGCCTGCGTCCGAAATGGCTGTGCGTGTTCACCTCAGACTTCAGTGCCCCCGCCCGCGAACAGGCGAAGCGCGCAGCCAAGCGCCTGCCCGCCCCGCCGGGCTGGCGCTTGGCCCCTTGCGCTGGCATCAGAACGGGGAG
This sequence comes from Pacificitalea manganoxidans, assembly GCF_002504165.1. Classification (GTDB taxonomy): domain Bacteria; phylum Pseudomonadota; class Alphaproteobacteria; order Rhodobacterales; family Rhodobacteraceae; genus Pacificitalea; species Pacificitalea manganoxidans. The sequence continues at coordinate 2,356,956 of NZ_CP021404.1, read as the reverse complement.
GGACTTGGCTGGGGATAAAGCACACCCGCTCATCCGTAGCAGCGCCATCCCCCGGGCAGGCTGACGTCACGCCCGGCATTCCTACGTCTAGCGACCTTCGATCTCAGCGCACCCGCTCTCGAACAAGGCCAAAGGCCGCGAGAGCGAGCGCCTGCCCGTCCCCCGTGCTGGCGCTTTGCCACCTTGCGCTGACCTCTGGGCGGGGAAGGATTTGGCTGGCATAAAGCGCACCGATCAGTCGTTCCTGCGCCAGCCCACGGGCAGGCTTCTGTTGCTCTCACTGTTCCACGCCGGACATCCCCCGTGCGAAAGCGCCCCCGCCCTCCGGGCATGCCCACGCCGGAACCCGCTGTCCCGCCCCGTTGCCCGATCCCGGTCCGTCGCGCTACAACAGCCGTCATGCTGCGCGCGCCCATTCCCCGGCTACAGGCTTTCGTCCTGCTGGCCCTGACGCTTGCCACCGTCACCGGGGGGGTGTGGTGGTTTGCGCTTACATCGGGGGTCGAGCAGGTCGCGCGGCGGGGGGAATCCGATCTGGCGCTCGCCGCCGACCGGCTGACCGGGCAACTGGCGCGGTTTCGCGAACTGGCGGTGTTGCTGGCCGATCACCCGGCGCTGGTCGCACGGCTGCGCGGACAGATCGGCGCAGAGCCCACCGCCGCCACGCTGACCGAAACCGCCGATCAAACCGGATCGCTGGAGATCGCCTTGCTGGATGCGACGGGGCGTGGGCTGTCGGCGTCGGACGGGGCGGCGGTGCCGGGGGATCTGTCGCATCTGCCTCATGTGGCGCGGGCGCTTGGCGGGGCGCTGGGGATCGATCACGGCATCGACGCTGCCCGCAACCGGCGGATCTTTACTTTTGCCGCGCCGGTCTTCGTGCCTGATGGGCCGGTCGAGGGTGTCGTGCTGGTCACCGCCGATATCGAGGCGATCGAGGCCGAATGGCGCGGCGATGGCATGGCGGTCTTCTTTACCGACCAGCGCGGCGTGGTCTTTGCCACCAATCGCAGCGAGATGCTGCTCTCGACCCGCCCGCTGGACCCGCCGCCGGTGCTCAGCACGCGCGAATATGGCGGGCTGCGGCTGGCGCCGTTCACCGCACATGAGGTGACCCGTCTGGCCGGGCATGAGATCTGGCAGCTTTCGGCGCCGGGGCCCTATCTGCCCGCGCGCGCCGTGCATCTGACCCGGCCCCTGCCGGCCATTGGCATGACGGGGGAGGCGCTGGCCGCGATTGGACCGGCGCGGCGCATGGCGCTGTTGCAGGCGACGGTGGCGGGGGCGGTTGTGCTGGTCTTTGGCGTGCTGCTCTGGGGGCTGTCGGAGCGCCGCCGCGCGCTGTCGGACCGGCTGGCGATCGAGGCCCGCGCCAATGCCGCGCTGGAGGCCCGCGTCAGCGCCCGCACCGCCGAGCTTTCCGCCGCCAACACCCGCCTGCGCCGGGAGGTGGCCGAGCGGCAGGAGGCCGAAGCCCGGCTGAAACAGGCGCAGGCCGATCTGGTGCAGGCGGGCAAGCTGTCGGCCTTGGGGCAAATGTCGGCGGGCATCAGCCACGAATTGAATCAGCCGCTGATGGCCATCGGGTCATTTTCGGAAAACGCCGTCGCCTATCTGGAGCGGGGCCAGCTCGATATCGCCCGCCAGAACCTTGACCGGATTGCGGACCTGTCGCGGCGGATGGGGCGGATCATCAAGAACCTGCGCGCCTTTGCCCGGCAGGAGCGGGAACCGATCCGCTCGGTCGATCTGGGCGCGGTGGTCGGCTCGGTTCTGGAATTGACGGAGGCCCGGCTGGCCGCGACGGGGGTTGCGCTGCATTGGGTGCCGCCGCCTGCGCCGGTGTTGGTGCGCGGGGGCGAGGTGCGGCTTCAGCAGGTGGTGATGAACCTTGTGTCGAACGCGCTCGACGCGATGGAGGGCCGCCCGGCGCGGCAGCTACATCTGGCGATCACGCCGGGCAACCCGGTCACCCTGTCGGTGCGCGACACGGGGCCTGGGATCGCCGCGCCGGACCGGATTTTCGATCCCTTCTATTCCACCAAGGAGGTGGGCGGCTCGGAGGGGATGGGCCTTGGGCTGTCGATCTCTTATGGGCTGGTGCAAAGTTTCGGCGGGGCGATCCGGGGCGCGAACCATCCCGAGGGCGGCGCGCTGTTCACTGTCGAATTGACCCCCGCCTGTCTGGAGACCGCCGCATGACCCCAGCCGACGCCGCCCGCCCGCCCGCGACGTATCCCGGTGCACCCCAGCCCGATGCGGGCCATCACGGCGCAGACCAGTCCCATGCAGGCCCCTCGGACGCCCGCAGCCCGCGCGCCGGGGCCACGGCGGCGGCGTCAGAACGCGCAGGGTCCGCCCGAACTGGTCCGCCGCGCCTGACCCGCGTGTTGCTGGTCGACGATGACGCCCCGGTGCGCGAGGCGCTGGGGCAGACGCTGGAACTGGCGGACCTGACGCCGGTGCTGACCGGCAGCTATATCGAGGCCAAGGATCACATCAGCCCGGATTTCGCCGGGATCATCGTGTCTGACATCCGTATGCCGGGCAAAGACGGGTTCGCGCTGCTGGAACTGGCGCTGTCGCGCGATCCGGAACTGCCGGTGATCCTGCTGACCGGGGAGGGCGATGTGCCGATGGCGGTGCAGGGGATGCAGGCCGGGGCCTTCGGATTTCTGGAGAAGCCCTGCGCGCCCAAGGATCTGCTGGAGGTGATCGCCCGCGCGTTGAAGGCCCGCGCCCTGGTGCTGGAAAACCGCAGGCTGAAACGGGAACTGGCGCGCGGCGACGCGGCGGCGCGGATGCTGGCGGGCAAAAGCCCACTGGCGGAGGAGTTGCGCGCACAGGTGCGCGCGGTGGCCCGCACCAAGGCCGAGGTGCTGGTCGCGGGCGCGCCCGGCTCCGGCACATCGAAGGTGGCGGAGGTCATCCACCTGCTGTCGCGCGAGGCGGCGCGCCCGTTCGTCAAACGCTCGGCGGCGGCGCTGGGGCCGGATGGGCTGGCCGATGCGCTGGCCGAGGCGGGGACCGGCAGCCTGTTCATCGACGAGGTGGCGGCGCTCAGGCCCGACGCGCAACTGGCGCTGCTGGACCTGCTGGACCGGGGCCATGCCGCCGACCAGCGCGCCCGTGTCATCGCCGGCACCTATCGCGATCTGGAGGCCGAAACGGCGGCGGGGCGGTTCAGCCATGATCTGTATTACAAGCTGGACGGAATGCGGGTGCGGGTGCCTGCGCTGCGGGAGCGGGCCGAGGACATCCCGATCCTGTTTCGTCATTACGTCGCGCAGGCCTGCGAACAGGCCAACCTGCCAGAGCCCGAGATCACCCCGGAGATCACCGCGCGGCTGATGGCGCAGGACTGGCCCGGCAATGCCCGCAGCCTGATGAACGCGGCGATGCGCTTTGCCATGGGGTTGGGGGAAACGGCCCCGGCGGAGGATCTGGGGCTGGCGGAGCAGTTGGCGCGGGTGGAGCGCGCGCTGCTGATCGCGGCACTGGACAAGGCCGGGGGCCGGGCGGCGGTGGCGGCGGAGGCGCTGAAGCTGCCGCGCAAGACATTTTACGACAAACTGGCCCGTCATGACCTGAAGCCCGAGGATTTCCGCCCCGCGTGAGCGGAAGAGAATCGCGGTGGGACTTGAGGTGCGCGCAGGGCGGGCATGCATCCGGCGCAGGGCTGGCAGCTGTGCGGTTTTCCGCACAATGCTGCGGATGCGCGTGCGGATTTCCGCACATCGCAGCGCAGTGATCGGCGCGTGATCTGGCGTGATCGGCGCCATGCCTTTGTGATTAATAGATAATCAACAAATTTTGCGTAGCCCGGAGATGCCGCTTGGCCGGGCAGGGGTGCGCGGCTCTTATAGCCGCAGACCGGGTTCGCGCCCTGCTGCGGGCTGCCCCGGCGCGTCTATATTCTGTCTGGGAGGACATTCATGAAAATCGCGACCTTTACTGCTTCGGCCTCGGCTGCCGCGCTGGCGCTGGCCTTTACCGCAGGTTCTGCTGCTGCCAGCTGCGAGGCGGGCGAAATGGTGATCAAGCTCAGCCACGTCACCAACACTGACAAGCACCCCAAGGGCATCGCCGCGTCGCTGCTGCAAAGCCGCGTCAACGAGGAGATGAACGGCAAGGCCTGCATGGAGGTTTACCCCAACTCCACGCTCTATAACGACGATCAGGTGCTGGAGGCGATGCTACAGGGCGACGTGCAGATGGCGGCGCCGTCGCTGTCGAAGTTCGAGAAATTCACCAAGCAGTTCCGCATCTTCGACCTGCCCTTCATGTTCAAGAACATGGACTCCGTCGACGCGTTCCAGAATTCCGAAGCCGGTCAGGCGATGAAGGAATCTATGACCCGCCGCGGTCTGCTGGGGCTCGATTTCTGGCATAACGGGCTGAAGCAGTTTTCGGCCAACAAACCGCTGCTGGAGCCGGGCGACGCCGCTGGTCTGAAATTCCGCGTGCAGCCTTCTGACGTGCTGGTCGCGCAGATGGAAGCGCTCGACGCCAGCCCGCAGCCGATGGCCTTCTCCGAGGTGTATGGCGCGCTGCAGACCGGCGTTGTCGACGGGCAGGAAAACACATGGTCCAACATCTACGGGCAAAAGTTCTTTGAGGTGCAGGACGGCATCACCGAGACCAACCACGGCGTGCTCGACTACATGCTCGTGACCTCGGTGGATTGGTGGGACAGCCTCGACGCCGATCTGCGCGATCAGCTGGAAACCATCGTCCACGAAGTCACCGCCGAGCGGAACGCGGCAATCGCGGATGTGGATGCCGAGAACCGTCAGGCCGTGCTCGACGCGGGCGGCACCATCCGGGAACTGACCGCCGAGCAGCGGCAGGACTGGGTCGATGTGATGAAGCCGGTTTGGGAGCAGTTCGAGGGCGATGTCGGCGCCGAGAACATTCAGGCCGCGCAGGACATCAACGCGCAGATGTAAGCGCAAAGGCGGTGTGGCGGGCCGGGGGCGTTGCCTGCGGTTCGTCGATTTCAGGGTTGGATATGAGCGGGTTGCACCGCGATCTTCATCTACCACCTGAGCCCGCCTGATGAGGTAGCCGGTTCTGCCACGCGCCCCGATGTGCGGCGGAACAGGCTGGGACCGGGGCGCGATCCCCCTTGCGCCCCGGTCCTGTTTTGTGGGGTGGCTGGCATCTGTTTGAGCCCAGCGGCAACGGTCGGGGGCTGGCTGAAGGGTCACTGAAGTCCGAAGGGTTGGCGCGCCCGCCCTTCTGCGGGTTGCCGAGGTTCTGACCGCTGCGATCCGATCGGCGCGCGCGGATGATGTGCCGGGCGGGTGAAGGGCCGTCTTGGGCGGCTCGCGGTGGCGGAGGGGCTGAGTGTCCTGCGTGCCGGGGCGTGCCGTTCCGCTGCTTCGGGGTGGCTGCGCCGGGGCCATGCTGCGCCGCCGGGCCGCGCCGATTTGCCGGGCCGCGCCGATCCGGTGGTGCTGCGCCGGTGTGGCGCGCGCCTTTGTCGGGCCTGTCGTGGTCCACGGCGCCGCTCACATCCGTCCGGCCTTGCGCCGACGGATCAGTTTTTCGCCCCCTTGGGCCTGACCGCTCCGCCCTGCCGGGCAGGGCGGTTTGGGTTCGGGGGCGCCCGCTTCCCGCTTGGGCCGTCGCTGGACGGGTCAGGTTCTAGGTTATCTGCAAGAAAGGCGTTTCCATGTCCGCCAGATACATGCCGCGCTCCGGTCTTGGCCGGGTGGTGCACAGTTTCGAGGAGACGGCGATTGCCACGCTTCTCGGGCTTATGACCCTTGTCACCTTTGCCAATGTGGTGCTGCGCTACGTCTTTAATAGTTCGCTCATCTGGGGGCTGGAGGTGACGCTGGTGCTGTTTGCGTGGCTGGTGCTGTTCGGCATCTCCTACGCGTTCAAGATCACCGCGCATCTGGGCGTCGATGCGATCCTGAACATGACCGGCCCGCGCCCGCGCAAGATGCTGACCCTGTTGGGGGCCGCGCTGTGCGTCGTTTATGCGCTGCTGCTGATGAAGGGCGCGTGGGATTACTGGGCGCCGTTCGGCGGGTTCGATCAGACCTCGGGGCGGTGGTTCCCGACGGGGTTCCAGCAGACCCGCGATCAGGCGTGGTATGAGACCGAGCAGATCCCGATGCCGGACTGGCTGCGATTTATCGAGCCGATGTTCAACATGGGCGAAGAATACGAGAAGCTGCCGCGCTTCATCCCCTATGCGATGTTGCCTTTCGGCGTGGCGCTGATCGTGTTCCGCACCGTTCAGGCGCTGGTCGAGATCGCCACCGGTCGCCGTGCCGGGCTGATCGTTAGCCATGAGGCCGAAGAGGCGGTCGAAGACCTGTCGGCCACCCATCTCCACGACCCCCAAACCGGCAAGGACTGATCTGCCATGGACGTGCTTATTCTCTTCGCGATGGTGATCGGGCTGCTGCTGATCGGGGTGCCGATCGCGGTGTCGCTGGGCCTGAGCTCGATCGTGTTTCTGCTCGTGTTCTCGGACACGTCGCTCGCCTCGATTGCGCAATCGCTCTATCAGGCGATGGCGGGGCATTACACGCTGCTGGCGATCCCGTTCTTTATCCTTGCGTCGTCGTTCATGTCGACGGGCGGCGTGGCCAAGCGGATCATCCGGTTTTCCATCGCCTGCGTCGGCCATATGCGCGGCGGTCTGGCGATTGCGGGCGTGTTCGCCTGCATGATCTTTGCCGCGCTTTCGGGGTCTTCGCCCGCGACGGTGGTGGCAATCGGGACGATCGTGATCGCCGCGATGCGAGAGGTCGGCTACACCCGCGATTTCGCCGCTGGCGTGATCTGTAACGCGGGCACGCTGGGCATCCTGATCCCGCCGTCCATCGTGATGGTGGTCTATGCCTCCGCGACCGATGTGTCGGTGGGGCGGATGTTCCTTGCCGGTGTGGTGCCGGGGCTGCTGGCGGGTCTGATGCTGATGGCGACGATCTATGTCATGGCGGTCATCAAGAACATGCCCAAGGGCGAGTGGCTGGGCTGGGGCGAGATCCGCGCCAGTTTCGGCGATGCGTTCTGGGGGCTGATGCTGATCGTCATCATCATGGTCGGGATTTACGGCATTCCGGGCGTGACCGGCGCGATCTTTACCCCCACCGAAGCGGCGGCGGTGGCCTCGGTCTATGCGTTCCTTGTGGCATGTTTCGTCTATCGCGACATGGGGCCGCTGGCCGCGCGGGACGGCCAAGCGAAATCGAGCGTGCTGCGCAAGCCGTGGACTTTGCTCACCGCGTTCGTGCATCGCGACACCCGCGCGACGCTGCTGGATGCGGGCAAGTTGACGATCACGCTGATGTTCATCATCGCCAATGCGCTGATCCTCAAGCACGTCCTGACCGATGAGCAGATCCCCCAGCAGATCGCCGAGGCGATGCTGTCGGCGGGGTTCGGCAAGATCATGTTCCTCATCATCGTGAACGTGATCCTGCTGATCGGCGGGCAATTCATGGAGCCTTCGGGCCTGATCGTGATCGTGGCGCCGCTGGTCTTTCCGATCGCGATCGAACTGGGGGTCGATCCGATCCATCTGGGCATCATCATGGTGGTGAACATGGAGATCGGGATGATTACGCCGCCGGTGGGGCTGAACCTGTTCGTCACCTCGGGCGTGGCGGGGATGCCGATGATGCGGGTGGTCCGCGCGGCGGCACCGTTCCTTGCCGTGCTGTTCGTGTTCCTGATCCTGATCACCTATGTGCCATGGCTGTCGACCGCGCTACCGATCAGCCTGATGGGGCCGGAGATCATCACGAACTGACCCCGGTTCGGCAGCTTAGGAAAGGCGCGCCCGGCGATGGGCGCGCCTTTGTTGTTTGGGGGGTGGTGCAACGGGAGCCTGCCCGTGGGGTGGCGCTGCTGGGGTGGGGCCGGTGTGTTTTATGGTGCCGTGTTCCTCTCCGTTCCGAGGTCAGCGTGAGGTGGCCAAGCGCCAGCCCGTGGGGACGGGCAGGCGCTCGCTCTCGCGGCCTTTGGCCTTGTTCGAGAGCGGGTGCGCTAAATTCGGGGGGTGGCCGGACGAGTTCTAGGCCCAACGATAGCCTGCCCGTGGGGTGGCGCTGCTGCGGTTGAGCGTCGCGCTTTATGGTGCCGTGTTCCTCCCCATTCAGAGGTCTGCGCGAGGTGGCCAAGCGCCAGCCCGATGGGGCGGACAGGCGCTCGCCTGCGCGCTTCGCTTGTTCGCAGGCGGGGGTGCTGAGTTCAGACGCTGGCCCGCGCGGGTCGCTAGCGCGCGTGCCGCCTCTCGGAGCGGGGTCAGCTGTCCAGTGCGGCGATCAGAAGTTCGAGCGCGTGGGCGACGGTGGCCGCGCGGACATGGCGGCGGCCTATGGCGCCGAATTCGACCGTTTCGGTGTGGGTCGCGTGGCCGATGCGGGCGAGGCCAAAGCAGACGCGGCCTTCGGGCTTTGCGTCGGAGCCGCCGGGGCCCGCGACGCCGGTGACTGCGACGGCCATGTCCGCGTCCGAGCGCGACAGGGCGCCATCGGCCATTTGCAGGGCGACCTCCTCGGAAACCGCGCCGAACAGCCGGATCGTGTCGGGATCCACGCCGAGCAGGCTTTCCTTGGCGGTGTTGGAATAGGTGACCAGACCCCGGTCGAATATGTCGGAGCTGCCGGGCAGGTCGGTGAGCGCGCCGGCGATCAGGCCTCCGGTGCAGCTTTCGGCGGTGGCGATACGGCAGCCAGCGGCCCGGGCCAGATCGAGCAGATGGGCCGCGCGGGTCTGGTCGTCGGGCGCGCTCATCGCAGCAGCACCCCATGCGCCACGGCGGCGGCAAGCGCCACGACCACGGCGGCCATCAGCCCGGCGATCACGTCATCGAGCATCACGCCCATCGGGCCGCCCTTGCGATCTGCCCAGCCGACGGGGCCGGGCTTCCAGATGTCGAACAGGCGGAAGGTGAGGAACGCGCCGACCCAGCCCGGCCACGGGAAAACATGCGGCTCCGCGCCCATGCGCCACATCCCGAAGGACAGCGGGAACAGCGCGATCCAGAGGCCCACGACCTCATCGATGACGATCTCGGATGGGTCGTGATCGGCCTCGCCACGGGTGGCCTCGCGCGTGGCCCAGTAGCCAAGGCCAAAGACCACGACGCTTGCCACCAGCAGCAGCGGAAAGCCACCGGCGTAATGCAGCGCCCAGCCCAGCGGGATCGCGACCGCGCTGCCCCATGTGCCGGGGGCGGGTTTGAGATTGCCGGTGCCAAAGACCGTGGCGATCAGGCGCGCAAAGGGTTTGGTCTGCATCAGGCGGCTCCGGTATCGGGCGTGGAAGGGGTGGATGCGGCGGTCGGCGCGGGCGATATCAGCGCGACGGTGGCGATGGCGGCGATGCCTTCGCCGCGCCCGGTGAAGCCCAGCCGCTCCGATGTGGTCGCCTTGACCGAAATACGCGCGACCTCCGTGCCGGTGATCCGGGCGAGCGCGGCGCGCATGGCCTCAGCATGGGGGCCGATCTTGGGGTATTCGCAGATCAGCGTGACGTCGCAATTGGCCATGCCGAAGCCGCGCGCGCGGGCGAGGTCGATGGCATGGGCAAGAAACACCTCGGATGCCGCGCCTTTCCATTGCGGGTCGCTGGGCGGGAAATGGCGGCCAATATCGCCCTCCGCCAACGCGCCATAGATCGCATCCGTCAACGCATGCATGCCGACATCGGCGTCGGAATGGCCCTGTAGCCCGCGATCATGGGGGATCTCGACCCCGCACAGGGTGACGCGGTCATTGCGGCCAAGCGCGTCGGCGCCAAAGCGGTGCACGTCATAGCCATTGCCGGTGCGGATATCCATGTGCGGCCTTTCTGCGGCGGCGTCGTCCTGCATCGCGCGGGCGCGCAGGATGCGCGCGGCGCGGTCGAGATCGCCGGGATGGGTGAGTTTGAAGTTGTCTTCCGCCCCCGCGACGATGTCCACCCGCAGACCGGCGGCGCGGGCGATGGCAACATCATCGGCGGCGTCGGCGGGCAGGGGGCGGGCGTGGGCGGCGCGCAGGGCGGGCAGGGCGAACCCTTGGGGCGTCTGGGCCCGCCACAGCCCGTCGCGGGGCACGGCGCGGGCGACGGTGCCGCCGGTATCCTCCTGCCAGAGCGCGTCGATCACGGCGAGCGCGGGCGCCGCGCCTTCGGCCCCTGCTGCCAGCGCGGCGATCACCCGGTCGGTGACGGCGCGGGGCAGGAGCGGGCGCGCTGCATCATGGATCAGCACATGTGTCGCGGCATCGGGCAGTGCGGCAAGCCCGGCCCGGACCGAGGCCACGCGATCCGCCCCGCCAGCGACCAGCACGGTGCCGGGGGGCAGCAGCGCGGCGGCGCGGGCGCGGTCATCGGGGTGCACGACGCAGACGACGTTTGCGATGCGTGGATGGCAGGCCAGCGCGTCATAGCTGTGCGCCAGCACGGCGCGGGGGCCAAGCTGCTGGAATTGCTTGGGAAGCGTGCCGCCCATACGCGTGCCTTTCCCAGCGGCAACGAGGATCGCGGCGAAGACCGGCGCAGAGGAATCGCCCCCGGCGAGGCAGCCCGGGGCGGCGTCTGCGCTGGTGGCGGCGGGCGCGGCAGCAGGGGACTGAGGCGAGGCAGGGGCGGATGTCATGGCCAAGGTGTCTAATCTTTGCCCGTGTGCGGGGCAATCGCGAAGCCGGACCACGGGTCATGCGCCTAAATTTTGTGCGCCCCCCGGTTTTCTGTTGGACGGGGGGCACCGAACTCTTCCATCCGGGGGGCAAACCTCTCTATCAGAAACCGTCTGCACAAGGATTGAGCAATTGTCTGTTTCCCCGGCGTCTCTGCCTGGAACCCCGCCTGTCCTGCTGGCTCCGCTGGCTGGCATCACCGATCTGCCCTTCCGGCAATTGGTGTCACGATTCGGCGCGGGGCTGGTCGTGTCGGAAATGGTCGCCAGTCAGGAAATGGTGCAGGCCAAACCCGGTGTGCGCGAACGCGCGGAACTAGGGCTGGACCAACAGGCCACCTCCGTGCAGCTGGCGGGCAAAGACCCGCATTGGATGGCCGAAGCTGCGCGCATGGTCGAAGCCAACGGTGCGCAGATCATCGACATTAACATGGGCTGCCCGGCCAAGAAGGTGACGGGCGGGCTGTCCGGATCGGCCTTGATGCGCACACCCGATCACGCGCTGCGGCTGGTCGAGGCGGTGGTGGGCGCGGTGTCCGTGCCGGTGACGCTGAAAATGCGGCTGGGCTGGGACGATGACAGCCTGAACGCGCCGCATATCGCGGCCCGTGCCGAAGCGGCGGGCGTGGCGATGATTACCGTTCACGGGCGCACGCGCTGTCAGTTCTACAAAGGCCGGGCGAACTGGGCGGCGATCGCGCCTGCGGTCAGCGCGGTGTCGGTGCCGGTGGTGGCCAATGGCGATGTCGTCGATGCCAAAACGGCCCGCGCGGCGCTGGTGGCCTCCGGCGCGGCGGGGGTGATGATCGGGCGCGGCGCGCAGGGGCGGCCTTGGCTGCTGGCGCAGGTGGCGCACGCGCTATACGGCACGCCCGCGCCGACGGTGCCGCAGGGCGCGGCGCTGGGGCGGATGGTGCAGGACCACTACGAGGCGATGCTGAGCTTCTACGGGATCGATCTGGGGCTGCGCGTCGCGCGCAAGCATCTGGGCTGGTATCTGGAGCACACGCAGGCCACGCCCAATTTGCGGCGCGAGATCCTGACCGGGCGCGCGCCCGAACAGGTGATGGCGCTGCTGGAGCAGGCTTTTGACGGGGCGATTGTCGAGGACGCCGCCCCGGGGCGCGCCGCGCGCGATCCCGCAACCCAATCTGACACAACGGAGTGCCGCGCCGCATGATCCTGCATGATTGCAACATCTGGGCCTCGCTGCCGGTGCCGACGCTGCTGATTGGCGCCGATGACACCATCGCGGCGCTGAACCCGGCGGGCGAGGTGTTCATGAACACCACGGTCAAGACGCTGAAGGGCCAGCCTGTCTGGGACCGGCTGATGATCGACGCGCCGATGGAGGAAAGTTTTGCCCGCGTCCGGGCGAACCAGTCGGCGCTGTTTCTCAACGATGTGGATGTCAGCCCCGGTCAGCGGGCGCCGGTGCATTGCAATGTGCAGATTGCGCCGCTGACGGGCATCGACGCGCCCGAGGGCATGTTGATGCTGATGGTGTCCCCGCGCGAAATCGCGGGGCGGCTGGGCCGGTCGTTGCAGGTGGAATCGGCTGCGAAATCGGCGATCGGCATGGCCGAGATGCTGGCCCATGAGATCAAGAACCCGCTCGCCGGGATCACCGGCGCGGCGCAGCTTCTGTCCATGGGGCTGACCAAGGATGATCTGGAGCTGACCGATCTGATCGTGGCCGAAAGCCGCCGGATCGTGAAGCTGCTGGAGCAGGTGGAGCAATTCGGCAATCTGAGCCCGCCGCAGCGACGGGCGGTCAATATCCATGATCTGCTGGACCGGGCGCGCCGGTCGGCACGTGTCGGGTTTGCCGCGCATATGGAGATCAGCGACGATTACGACCCGTCGCTGCCTGCCACATTCGCCGATGGCGACCAGTTGTTGCAGGTGTTTTTGAACCTGCTGAAAAACGCCGCCGAGGCCAGCAAGGGCGAGCCGGGCAAGATCCGTCTGCGGACCTATTACGAGGGGTCGCTGCGGGTGCGGCGGCGCGATGGCACGCATGCGCCGGTGCCGTTGCAGGTGGAAATCATCGACGATGGTCCGGGGCTGCCGCCCTCGATCGCGGCGGAAGTGTTCGAGCCTTTCGTTTCGGGCCGTGAGAACGGCACCGGGCTGGGGCTGGCGCTGGTGAGCAAGATCGTCCTCGACCATGAGGGCTGGGTGACCGTGGACAGCGTGCCGGGGCGGACCGCGTTCCGCATTTCGCTGCCGGTGGCGCCCACAGAAACAGAAAGCGACGAGGAACAAGACTGATGGACGGCACAGTTCTGGTTGCAGATGACGACCGCACGATCCGCACGGTTCTGACGCAGGCGCTGACGCGCGCTGGCTGCAAGGTGCACGCGACCTCGTCGCTGGTGACGCTGATGCGCTGGGTCGAGGAGGGCAAAGGCGATCTGGTGATTTCGGATGTGATGATGCCCGATGGCAACGGGCTGGAGATGCTGCCGAAGATCTCGGAGGAGCGTCCGGGCCTGCCGGTCATCGTCATTTCGGCGCAGAACACCATCATGACGGCCATTCAGGCGGCGGAGGCCGATGCCTACGATTACCTGCCCAAGCCCTTTGACCTGCCGGACCTGATGAAGCGGGCGGCGCGGGCGCTGGAAACCAAGCGCCGCGCCGCGAGCCAGCGCATCGACAGTGCCGCCCGCGCGGCGGCGCAGGGCAGCGCCATCGCGGCGGCTGCCGAGCAGGGCGAGGATCTGCCGCTGGTGGGGCGCACGCCGCTGATGCAGGCGCTTTATCGGCTGGTGGCGCGGGTCATGAATACCGATCTGCCGGTTCTGATCACCGGCGAAAGCGGCACGGGTAAATCGCTGATCGCGCGGGCGATCCATGATTTTTCGGACCGGCGCACATTGCCCTTCGTGGTGGCCTCGGCAGCCGATCTGGCGGGCGCGGACGGCCCGGCCTCGGTGGTGGCGCGGGCGCGCGGCGGCTCGATCCTGTTTGACGAGGTGGGCGATCTGGATGCCGACGCGCAAGCGCGGATCGTGCGGATGCTGGACACGTTCGGCGACACCGCACCGCGGGTCATGGCGACCTCGCAAGGCGATCTGATGCAGAAGATGGAAAGCGGCAGCTTCCGTCAGGATCTGTTCTACCGGTTGGGCGGTGTCGCCGTGGCGGTGCCCAGCCTGCGCGAACGGGTCGATGACATCCCGCTGCTGGCCGAGCATTTCCTGACGCGGGCGGAGCGGGACGGCATGCCGCTGCGCCGGTTCTCGAACCCGGCGATGGATCTGGTGCGCGCCTATAGCTGGCCCGGCAATGTGCGGCAGTTGGAAAACACCATCCGCCGTCTGGTCGTCACCTCCGCCGAGGAGGAGATTGGCCGTTCGGAAGTGGAACTGGTGCTGGGCAACCAGCCTGCGATCGAGCCGCTGGTGGGCGGGGGCGAGGGCGAGAAGCTTTCGGCCTCGGTCGGCAAGCATCTGCGCCGCTACTTCGACCTGCATGGCGGGGTTCTGCCGCCTCCGGGCCTGTATCAGCGCATCCTGAAGGAAGTGGAAATGCCGCTGATCGAGATCGCGCTGGATGCCACAGGCGGCAATCAGGCCAAATGCGCGGATCTGCTGGGCATTAACCGCAATACCCTGCGCAAGAAGATCACCGACCTCGATATTCGCGTGACACGTCGACGCAAGTTGATGTAAAACCGCAACAGACCCGTGGCGCTGGGGTCGCATGTCGCGATTCGGCATCAGTCGTATCGCAAATGTCACAGGCGCGCTGCGCTGGCCCTTCGGGGGCAGTCCATGTGCGGCAGGGCAGGGCAGGCGGACCCGACCGACCCGGCCCCGAGCCCCGCCATTGTGCGGGGCAGCGGGCGCAGGGGCCCGGCAACGATCACGGGCTGATTGGCGGTAGGCTGCGCTTGCGCGGCGACAGGAACGGGGCAGGCCCTTGGCAACCCATGCACGACGGGTGAGTTGGGAACGACTCGCGCGCCTTAGACGATTGCGGCGGCTGCAAAGTCACGCCACGCTCGGGCTGGTGATGCTCGGGCCGGTGCTGGTGATCGCGACGCTGTTGATCCTGGGCCCGCTGGAGCAGGGCGCCAATTCGCTGGCGCTTCGGCTGATCCTGATGGCCGATCTTGTCTATATCCTTGTGGTGGCGGCTCTGGTCGCGGTGCGGATCTCGCGCATGGTGGCGGCGCGGCGCAAACGCTCTGCCGGCTCGAAGCTGCATCTGCGGCTGACGGGGGTGTTCGTCGGCATTGCGCTGGTGCCCACCGTTCTTGTCGCCATTTTTGCCGGGCTGACGATCAATGTCGGTCTGGAGGGCTGGTTTTCCGACCGGGTGCGGCAGGTCGTGGGCGCGTCGCTTGCCGCCGCCGAAGCCTATGAGGATGAGCACCGGCAGGATCTGCGACAGGATTCCGCGGCGCTGGCAGGTTACCTGAACGTGGCGCGCACCGCCCGGTTTCTGGTGTCCGACGGCGAATTGCGCCAGATCCTGACCCAAGGCCAGACGCAGGTGCAGCGCGGTCTGCGCGAAGCCTATGTGATCGACGGCGACGGCACGATCCGGGCGCGGGGGGAGCGGTCCTACCTGTTCGATTACGAGCAACCCAGCCGCGCCGAAATCGCCCGTGCCAATGCGGGCGAGACGGTCATCATCGAAGATTGGGACAACAACGAATTCCGCGCGCTTGTGGCGCTGACGGCGTTTCCCGACCGGCTGCTTTACGTCAGCCGCACGGTGGATGGCGATATCCTCGCCCTGCTGGATGACACGCAGGAAAGCGCGCGGCTTTATCAACAGTTAGAAACCGAACGCGGGCGGCTGCTGTTCGAATTTTCGCTTGTCTATCTGGGCTTTGCGCTGATCTTGCTGCTGGCGGCGATCTGGTTCGGGCTGTGGTTCGCGGAGCGGCTGGCGCGGCCCGTCGGGCGGCTGGCGAGCGCGGCGGATCAGGTCGGCTCCGGCGATCTGTCGGTGCGGGTGCATGAGGAGCCGGGCGACGACGAGATCGCGCTGCTGGGCCGGGTGTTCAACCGTATGACCGCGCAGCTCAAGGGCCAGCGCGACGCGCTGCTGGAGACCAACGCGCAGATCGAAGAACGGCGGATGCTGTTCGATTCCGTGCTGTCCTCGGTCACCGCCGGGGTGATCGGGCTGGATGCCGAGGGCCGGGTCGATTTCATGAACCGCTCCGCGCTGCGGATGCTGCAACTGGAAGACAGCGCCGACACCCATGCGGCCCTGGGCCATGCGGTGCCGGAATTCGCGGGGCTGCTGGCGCGGCTGCGCGAAGGACAGGACGACGTGGCGCAGGAGGAGATCCGCCTGTCCCGGCAGGGGCATCTGGAAAACCTGCTGGTGCGGATGGCCACGCGGCGCGGCGGTGACGGACAGTTGGCGGGCTATGTGGTGGCCTTCGACGATGTGACCGATCTGGTCTCCGCCCAGCGGATGGCGGCATGGGGCGATGTGGCCCGGCGCATCGCGCATGAGATCAAGAACCCGCTGACCCCGATCCAGCTGTCCGCCGAGCGGATCAAGCGCAAGTTCTCTCGCCATGTGGAGGGCGAGGACGCCGAAGCGCTGGACAATCTGACCGGCGTGATCGTGCGGCAGACCAACGACCTGCGCCGGATCGTCGATGAGTTTTCCAAATTCGCGCGCATGCCGGAGCCGGAGCGCGCGGAGACCGATCTGGTGGCCCTGCTGCGCGATGCGGTGACGCTGCAGAGCCAGCAGCTTGGCCCCGCGCTGAGCTGGGATCTGCCGGAAACATCGGTCCCGGCGGAAGTCGACCGCACCATGATCAGTCAGGCGCTGACCAACCTGATCAAGAATGCGGGCGAGGCGATCGAAAGCCTGCAGGATCAGGGCGCGCCCGACGGCTTTGCCCCGCAGGTGCGGGTGACGCTGGACCTGAGCGACCGCCACGCCCGCATCCGCATCATGGATAACGGCATCGGCCTGCCCGAGGATAAGGCGCGCCTGTTCGAGCCCTATGTCACCACGCGCGACAAGGGCACCGGGCTGGGCCTGCCCATCGTCAAGAAGATCATCGAGGAGCACGGCGGCACACTGACGCTGACCGATGCCCCACAATTCGAGCAGAACGCCCATCGCGGCGCCTGTGCCGAAATCCGGCTGCCCCGGATCACGGCGCTGGCGGATGCGGCGGAATAGGGCGACAGGAACCGTCAGAGAGGTGACAGGGTCATGAGCGACATTCTAATTACCGACGACGAGCGCGACATCCGCGAATTGATCGGCGACATCCTGAAGGATGAGGGCTATCAGGTGCGGCTGGCGTCCAACTCCGACGAATGCATGGGCGCGATCAACGCGACGCCGCCTGCGCTGATGATCCTCGACATCTGGCTGAAAGACAGCCGCATGGACGGGATCGACATTCTGAAAACGGTGAAGCGGGACAACCCCGACATTCCCGTCGTCATCATTTCGGGCCACGGCAATATCGAAATCGCTGTCGCCGCGATCAAGCAGGGCGCCTATGACTTCATCGAGAAGCCGTTCAACATCGATCAGTTGATGGTGGTGATCCGCCGCGCGATGGAAACCTCGCGGCTGCGGCGGGAGAATTCGGAACTGCGCCGCCGCGACGTGGCGACCGCGGACATGATCGGCTCCAGCTCCGCCTTCAAGACGCTGAAATCGCAGCTGGACAAGGTGACGAGCTCCAACGGGCGGGTGATGCTGACCGGGCCGTCGGGGGCGGGCAAGGAAGTCGCCGCGCGCTACATCCACGCCAATTCCAGCCGCGCCAATGCGCCTTTTGTTTCCGTATCGTCGGCCTCGATCGAGCCGGAGCGCATGGAGGAGGTTCTGTTTGGCCGCGAAAGCCCCGAACGCGGCGTGGAGCCGGGCCTGCTGGAGGAAGCGCATGGCGGCGTGATCTTCTTTGACGAGGTTGCGGACATGCCGATGGGCACGCAATCCAAGATCCTGCGCGTCCTGCTCGACCAGCAATTCCAGCGGGTCGGCGGCAGCCAGACGGTGCGTGTGGATCTGCGGGTGGTGTCGGCCACGACCCGCGATCTGGAGGCCGAGATCGCCGCCGGGCTGTTCCGTCAGGAGCTGTATCATCGCCTGAACGTGGTGCCGGTGCGGGTGCCGGGGCTGGAAGAACGCCGCGAGGACATCCCTGATCTGGCCCGTCACTTCATCGGTATTCTGAACGCGACCCAAGGGTTGCCGCTGCGGGCCCTGTCGGATGAGGCCGAGGCGCTGTTGCAGACCATGCATCTGCCGGGCAACGTGCGTCAGCTTAAAAACCTGATGGAGCGGGTGCTGATCTTGGGTGAATCCACCGAAGCGATTTCTCCGCGCGAGTTGGAAGGTGCCGAGCCCGCCGAGGGCGATGATGGCCGCGTGGTGCTGTCGGGCCTGTTGGCGACGCTGCCCCTGCGCGAGGCGCGGGAGCTGTTCGAGCGGGAATATCTGCTGACCCAGATCAACCGGTTCGGCGGCAATATCAGCCGCACCGCGACCTTTGTCGGGATGGAGCGCTCGGCCCTGCACCGGAAGCTGAAATCGCTGGGTGTGGTCACGTCGAACAAGGCCGGGGCGCGCATCGCCCATGTGGACGCGCAAGCAGCGGAGTGAGACGGGGCAGGCGGGGTGGCGGCGCCCGGGCGTCGTTGCGTCTGAACTGAGCGCACCCGCCCGCGAACAAGGCTACAGGCCGCGCGGGCGAGCGCCTGCCCGTTGCGGCGGGCTGGCGTTTTGTCAGCTCGCGCTGACCTAGGGGCGGGGAGGGACTTGGCACCATAAACCGCGCCGTTTCGTCGTTGCCGCGCCATCCCACGGGCAGGCTTACGTTGCACCCGGAGTGACTATGCCTCGCTTCCTCTAAACTCAGGCCACCCGCTCTCGAACAAGGCGAAGCCGCGAGAGCGAGCGCCTGCCCGTCCCCACGGGCTGGCGCTTGGCCACCTCACGCTGACCTCAGGGCGGGGAAGTAGGGGGCACCGTAAAGCGCGCCGCTTCATCGTTGCGGCGCCACCCCACGGGCAGGCTTCTGTTGCGCGGAAGAAATCCGGGCGTCAATCCTTCGTTCCGACCTAAGTCGACCCGCTCTAGAACAGGGCAAAGCCGCGAGAGCGAGCGCCATCCCCCGGGCGGGCTTGCGGTGCGCTTTTGGCAACCTGGGCGAGGGCATTGGAGGAGAGGCGCTCTGTGTCAGGCGGACCTGCACGGGGCGACCCTTTCCGACCCTGCCCCGCGCTGCGCCCCTGCGGGATCGGCGCGCGGCGCCGTGCCGGCCATTGACCCTGTGGGCGAAATGGCGTTCAGGTGAGGCGCAATTTCCCCGGGAGACCTCATGCGCGAAGAGACCAAGGGCGTGCTTGCCATGGTGGCGGCCTGCGTCGTCTGGGGCTTGTCCTCGCTATATTACAAGCTGCTGTCCCATATTCCGCCGCTCGAAGTGCTGAGCCACCGGACGCTGTGGTCGCTGGTGTTCTTTCTGATCTGGATGGGCGTGAAGGGCCGGCTGCGGGACATGCCGGGGGCGCTGTCGTCGAAATCGCAGGCGGTATGGGTGATGGCTGCTGCGGCGGCGATCACGGTGAACTGGTTCGTCTTCATCTATTCGGTGCAGTCCGGGCACGCGCTGGAGGCGTCGCTGGGCTACTATATCTTTCCGCTGGTGGCCGTGGCGCTGGGGGCCACGGTGCTGCATGAAAAACTGAGCCGCCTGCAATGGATCGCGGTGGCGCTGGCTGTCGTGGCGGTGCTGCTGCTAACGATCGGGCTGGGCGTGCCGCCGTGGATTTCGCTGTTGGTTGCGGGGAGCTTCGGCTCCTACGGGCTTATCAAGCGCAAGGTGCATGCGGGGCCCGTGGCCTCGACGGCGGCGGAGGTGATGTGCCTGCTGCCGTTGTCATCGCTCTATCTGTGGGGCGTTTATACGCAGGGCTGGACCGGCCTGACCGGGCGCAGCAGCCCGGCCAGTTTCGGCAGCGATCTGTCGGATACGGTGATGCTGATGACCTCGGGCGTGCTCACGGGGCTACCCTTGGTCATGTTCTCTTACGCGGGCAAGCGGGTCAGCTATGCCACGCAGGGTCTGTTGCAATATGTCAATCCGACCATCCAGTTCGCGCTGGCGACCGCGCTTTATGGGGAGCCGTTCACCCGCTGGCACGCGGTGGCGTTCCCGCTGATCTGGGGCGGGCTGGCGCTTTATTCCGTGGCCACGCTGCGCAATGCCCGCGATCAGGGCAGGCGGCGGGCCAGATCGGCAAGCGCGGTGGCGGCGTCGGGCGCGACGAAGATCTGATCGCGCAGCGATGGCTCGGCAAAGCCCGCCGCGATCACATGATCGATCAGGGCCACCAGCGGCTGCCAGAAGCCGTTGACGTCCACCAGACAGATCGGCTTGGCATGCAGGCCCAGCTGCGCCCATGTCAGCACCTCGAAGAACTCATCGAGAGATCCCGCCCCGCCGGGCAGCACGGTCACCGCATCGGCGTTCATGAACATGACTTTTTTGCGCTCATGCATGGTTTCGGTGACGACGAAGCGGGACAGGTCGCGTTTGCCCACCTCGCGATCAAGAAGATGGCCGGGGATCACGCCCAGTGTATCGACCCCGGCCGCCTGCGCGGCGCGCGCGACCCGGCCCATCAGCCCGACATCGCCCGCCCCGTAGACAAGCCGCCACCCCCGTTCGGCCAAGCCGGTGCCGAGCGCCTCGGCGGCGGCGGCATGGGCTGGATCGCGGCCATCACGGGAGCCGCAATAGACGCAGATCGCAGGCGCGGCGGATGTGGCAGAGGCAGGGGCGGGCTGTGTCGGTTGGGAAACCATCGAAATCCTTCTCATCACGAGACTTTGACCACAGGGAAGGCGGTTGCTATCGTCGAGAGACCTGCACCGGTCGGGGGGCCGGGGCAAGAGAAACCTCATGGGGAAGTTGAGGATGTCAGAAGGCGAAACGTCCGGACGGACGTGGCAACTGGCCCTTGGGCTGGCGGTGATCGTGCTGTTCGGGTTTGGGCTTATGCTTATGCAGGGGGGCGTCAGCGACCCGGACGGCGCGCCTGTGGCGGAGCCGGTCGATAGCCCGGAGGCCGGGACCAGTGGCACGGGCAGCATGGGTGGCAGCACAGGCAGCGGCACGACCGGGGGCGCTACCAAGGGCACTGCGGGCGGCGGGGCGGACGCAGCGGAGCAGGACAGCACAGAGGCCCCCGAGCAAAGCGGCGCAGTGACACCGGTGCAGGGCGGCGCTGTGGATACCGCACCTGACACGCGCGCCGCAGGGACGGATGACGCGACCGGGGCTGACGGGGCGAGGAGTGCCGCGCAGGCGGACAGGACCGACCCTACGGGACCGGTTGCATCGGTCGCCGGGCCGGTGGCGACGGTGGCACAAGACAGCGCTGCGGCGACGTCTGGCGGGCTGACCGGGCCCGTCGCGGCGCTGGCAAGTCCCGATGACGCTTCGGCCCAAACTGAAAATACCGAGCCCGCGCCTGTAGGCCCGACAGCCAGCGATCTGCCGCGTTTCGATCTGGTGCGGATCGATCCCGAAGGCGGGGCGACCATTGCCGGGCAGGCGGCGGCAGGCGGCACGGTGCTGATCCTGTCCGAGGGCGAGGAACTGGCGCGCAGCACCGTCGGGCGCGATGGCAGCTTTGCCGCGCTGTTCGACATTCCGCCGGGGGACGCGCCGCGGGTGCTGATGCTGGAGGTCATGCTGGCCGATGGCGCGCGCCAGCAATCGGAGCAGACGGTCATCATCACGCCGCCCGCGATGGTGGAGCAGGCCGCACCGCAGATCGCCGCGCTGGCGGCGCCGGGCGTGACGGGTGGTGCAAATGCCGACGCGACGGGGGCCGCAGGGCTGACCGCACCCGCAGGGGCAGGGACGGGCGGTGGCGCCGTGGCAGGCGGTGTGCCCCAAGGGGCGGCTGAGCCCGCGCCAGAGACGCCCGCCGCGCCGGATGCGCCGAACGTGTCGCGCGCACTGGCCGAACAGGACGGCGCCGCGCCCGATCTCGGCCCGGTGCAGACGCGCACGCAGATGGCCGAGATGGCACCGCAGGTCGCCCCGCGCGCCGAGGATGCGGCTGCCGGGACGGACGGTGCCGATGTGGCGGCGGTCGATGTGCCCGATGCCAGCAGCGACGGGACCGAGTCACAGGCCGTGGATGAGACCACCGCCGGGGGCGATGGCGCGACGACGACCATTCCCGCTGTCGAAACGGCTGTCGCGGCTGTGCCGGAGGTCGAGGTGGCGGCGTCCGATGTGACGCCCGTTGAGCTTGCCGCTGTCGATGGGGCCGTGGCGGAGACCGGAGCCGGGGCATTGACCGGCGGCGCATCAGGCCGTGCCGGGGCCGTGGCCGTGGCCTCTGCGCCGCAAGTGGGGGCGAGCGTCAGCCGGGCGGCGGCGCAACCGGCCTTGCCCGCGCCGACGCCTCGCGCGCCGAGCGTGCTGCTGCAGGACCGCGACGGGGTGCGGCTGCTGCAACCGGCCTCCCCGCCCGCAGGCACGGCGGACGCGCCCGCCGCGCCGGTCGATCTGGCGGTGGATGCGATTTCCTATGGCGCGGCAGGCGAGGTGCGGCTGGATGGGCGCGGCAAAGCCGGATCGGGCGATACCGTGCTGATTTATCTGGACAATGCCCTGCGCGGTGACGCGAAGCTGTCCGGGGACGGGCGCTGGTCGCTGGAACTGACCGATGTGGTGCCGGGGCTCTATACCCTGCGGGCCGATCAGATCGGCGCGGCGGGGGCCGTGACCGCTCGGTTCGAGACGCCGTTCCAGCGCGAAGCCCCCGAAGCGCTGGCCGAGGTCATGCCCGCCGCCGCCGAACTGGACCCGGCGGGCGGCACGGGGGGCGCGGGCGCCGTTGCTGCGGGCACGCGTGGCGCGGCGACCCTGACCGCCGAGCCGGGTGCCGGAGCAGACGATGCGATCGCAGCGCAGAACAGCGACCCGGCGCGGGTGGCGGTGACGGCGATCACGGTGCAGCCGGGCTACACCCTGTGGGGCATCGCGTCCGACCGCTACGGTGACGGGTTCAGCTATGTAAAGATCTTCGAGGCCAATGGCGGGCAGATCCGGAACCCGGATCTGATCTATCCCGGTCAGGTCTTTGATCTGCCGGACTAGGGCAGGGCGGCTCAATCCAGCGCGAAACCGACGATCAGTTGACGCAGGCCAAGCGCCGCGCCCACGCCGATGCCAAGAAGCGTCAGCGGCGCGCCGTAGCTAAGCGTCGAGGCCGCCGAGACGCCCTGACCGATGGTGCAGCCCTGCGCCACCACCGCGCCTGCGCCCATCAGCGCGGCGCCTGCGATCTGACGGCGCAATTCGCGGGGGTCTTCTCAGGCCTCCCAGCGGAAGCCGTTCTGCCGCAGGCTGCCGATGCAAGCCCCGATCACCACGCCTGCGACCGAGCCGATACCAAAGCCCAAGGGGCGCAGCCCGCCGGTCATCAGCCATAGCAGCGTTTCGCCCGGCGGCGCGGCGAAGGTGTGGCTTTGGGGGCGGATGCCCGCGAACCCATGCTGCCAGAGCCACGCCGTCCCGAGCCAGCCGGTCAGCACAGCGCCCGCGACAAGCGCCGCGCCCAGCAGAACGCGGGGGGCGCGCAGCAACGGCGCGATCAATAGGGCGGTGCCGATGACGCCCACTCCAGCGCCCAGCACGGACGGCGACAGCCCCGTAAGCCGGGCAGTGCCCTGCGCCAGTCCGGTGGCGCCCGTGGTGGGCAGAAGATCGGGCGGGAACAGCGCCACACGCAGCGGGGCCAGCGGCCCGATCAGCGTGGCCAGCGCCGCCGTGCCCATCACCAGCACGATCACCAGCGCGCGCAGATCGCCGCCCCCCAGCCGCGCCAGTGCGCCGTAGCCACAGGTGCCAGCCAGCGCCATACCGTAGCCAAAGACCAGCCCGCCGCCCAGATGGGCAAAGGGGTTCCAGCCGGGGCGTAGGTAGAACACATCGCCAAGCGGCAGCAGCCCCGCCGCCGCCAGCGTGAACACGCCTGTCACCGAAAGCGCGATGGCCAGCCCCCATGCGCGCAGACGCAAGGTGGAGCCGCCGTAAAGCGCATCCTCGATCGCGCCCAAGGTGCAAAACCGCCCCAACCGTGCGGCAAGCCCCAGCAGCAGTCCACCGCCCAGCCCGATCAGGGCGGCGATGGCGGGTTCCGACAGGCCGGACAACATGGGCTCCTCCCTCCCGTGCAGTGCCTAAGGGCCCTGATCCGCGGTTGACCCGCGCGGCGCTCCTCCTGCGCTGCGGGGCTCGGGGCGTGTCAGGGCGTCAGCTGTCCTTGCAGAACAACTCGTATACCGTTTCGAGCATCCGCCGGGGCCGGTCATCGGCCAGCGAATAATAGATGGTCTTGCCGTCGCGGCGCGGGACCACCAGCCCTTCGAGCCGGAGGCGGGACAGTTGCTGCGACACGGCGGCCTGTCGCAGGGACAGAAGCTCCTCCAACTCGGTCACCGACTTCTCGCCGGAGACGAGGTGACACAGGATCATCAGCCGTCCTTCGTGGCTGATCGCCTTCAGGAAGTTCGAGGCACGGGTGGCATTGGTGACAAAGCGGTCCATCTCGGCAGGGCTGAGATCGGGCGTGAATTCCGGCAAGGTGCTGCGCGGCGTCTCGCCGGGCGTGGAGGGGGAGGAAGCGGTCACGGGGGCGGGGGTCTCCGGTTGGGCAGGCGGGGCGTATGTCAGGGCAAGAGCGCGGGCTGGGGCAAGGGCGGATGCGCGCGGGCGGCGTTCAGAGCGGGATCAGAAGGTCAGAAAGCGATGGCATCGACGACGGCCTCGATCCCCGCCTCCGCGCAGGCAACGTCCAGTTCGGGAGAGGGCGCGCCGGATATCCCAATTGCGCCGACCATCTGACCGCCGCCTTCCACCACGACGCCCCCGCCCACGGGCAGCACCTGCGACAGATGCCGCAGCCCGGCGGCGTCACTGCCCGCCTGCATCTGGCTGTCGAGCGTGTGGGTGTCGGTCCGGAAGCTGACGGCGGTCCAAGCCTTGCGGAACGAAGTTTCCTGCACATGCAGCCCGGCGTAGCGGTCCTTCACGAACACCTGCAATGTGCCGAACCGGTCCACCACGCTGACGCCGACCTGATAGCCTTCGTCGCGGCAATGGGTCATCGCGGCCTGCGCCATCTGCACCGCGATCTCGGGCTTGAGCACCTGCACGGTGACATAGGGGCTGTCATCCTGCGCCTGCACGGGGAGCGCGAGCGCGGCAAGGGCGAGGAAGGGGCTCATCAGACGCGTGGTGCGTGGCATGGCGGGCATCATCCCTTTGAAGCTTCGGTCATGTCGGGCTGGGCAAGCGGCGCGGCGGGGGCGGTCGCGTCGGGGCTGGACGCGGCGGGGGCGGGCGCGTTCGGGTCGAAATCGGTGTGTTCGGTGAGCATCGCGCCAAGCAAGGGCCAGAAAAATTCCTGCCCCGGATAGCCTTCGATCCGGGCCAGTTCCTGCCCGTCGTCATCGACCAGCACAAAGGTGGGGGTGAACACCGCAGGCGCGTCGAAATGCAGATCGGCGGGGACGGGATCGGTGATCTCGACCCGGCGGATCGGGGCAAAGCGGCCTTCGGCGGTTTTGGGGTAGGCGGGGGCGATCTGCGCGTTGAACTGCGCGCAGTAGATGCAGCCGACCTCTTCGACCATGACCAGCGTTTCGGCCTGCGCGGCAGGCGCGAAAAGACCCACAGCCACCGCGAGAACAGCCGCTTGGACGGCATGGGCGGCGCACATCACGGCGCGGATCGGAACCGGGAAACGGGATCGCATGGGGAGGTCAGCCTTCTGTCGCTCTTGCAAAACTTAATTTGAATATGTGAATGGTTCAAGATCCGTGGCGGAGCCTCTGCCGCGAACGTGACTGCCGCAGGAAGGAAAACCGCCATGCTGGATGTATCGATCTGGAGCGCCGCGCTGGGCGGGCTGATCGTGTTTTTCTCGCCCTGCGTTCTGCCCATTGTGCCGTTCTATCTGAGCTACATGGCGGGCACGGGGATGAGCGAGATCAACGGCGACGGCGATCTGGCCCCCGGCGTGCGGCGGCGCGCGGTGTTGTCGGCGATCATGTTTTCGCTGGGCATCGTGACGGTGTTCGTGCTGCTGGGCGCGGCGGCGTTCAGCCTGAGCCAAGCGTTTCGCGGCTGGCAGACCGAATTTCGCCTGATCGCCGCGACCGTGGTGTTTGTCATGGGGCTGCATTTTCTGGGCGTCTTCCGCATCGGGTTTCTGAACCGGCAGTTTCAGGTCGGTGCAGGCGATACCAAGCGGATGACGGTCTGGGGCAGCTATGTGGTGGGGCTGGCCTTTGCCGCGGGGTGGACGCCGTGCGTGGGTGGGGTGCTGACGGCGGTGGTGTTCACCGCCTCGACCGAGGCGACGGCGCTGCGGGGGCTGATGTTGATGACGGTGTTTGGCCTGTTCATGACCGCGCCCTTCGTGGTCGCGGCGGCCTTCATCCGGCCATTTCTGAAATTTGCCTCGCGCTTCCGCCGCCATCTGGGCAAGGTGGAGAAAGCGATGGGGGTGTTGCTGATCGTGTTCGCGGTGCTGATCGCGACCGACCGCATCAATTATATCGCGCAATGGATGTTGAATGTGATGCCGGCGTATCAATCGCTCTGACGCCGGTGACGGCTCAGAGGGTGGCGCAGGGACTGGCGCAGACGCGCAAGGCGCATGACGGAGGAATGGGTGACATGGCGATCAATCGACGCGGACTCATGGGGGCGCTGACGGCGTTGATGCTGACGCTGCCGGGCACAGGTGCACTGGCCGAGGTGGGCGATGACGGGCTGCATGACGCGCCGTGGATTCGCGAGACGTTCAAGGATCTGCGCGACGATCTGGAGGAGGCCAACGCGGCGGGTCAGCGGCTGGCGCTGATCTTTGAGCAGCGCGGCTGCATCTATTGCAACAAGATGCACGAGGAGGTGTTCCCCGTGCCTGAAATCAGCCAGCGCCTGAGCGAAGATTTCTTTGTGGTGCAGCTGAACCTGCACGGCGCGACCGAGGTCACGGATTTCGACGGCGAAACCCTGACCGAGAAGCAGATGGCGCGCAAATGGGGGATTCTGTTCACCCCGACCATGTTGTTCCTGCCTCAGGCAGTGCCGGAGGATACACCCGCCCCGCAGGCCGCCGTGGCCCAGATGCCCGGTGCGTTCGGCAAATGGACGACGCTCAACATGCTCGATTGGGTGCTGACCGAAGGCTACGCCGGGGATGAGGGGTTTCAGGCCTATCACGCGCGCATGTTGCAGGAGCAGGCCCCAAACGGCGAGTGATCCTGCTCTCACATCGGGCGATTTCTGAATAATCCGGGGATTGGCGGTGAACGTTCCGGTTCGGGCAGGTTCGGGCGAACAGTGTCCCGGCAATGCGGGTCATGGCGGACCGTCGGCATTGTTATTCAATTTTCGGAATTTGTTGTTGCGGGTTCGGCTTGCGCTGGTCTAGTCTCACGATAAGAAGAGCAAAAACACGGACCCGCCCTTGCACGCCGCCGGAAGCCCCGGTCGCCACCCAAGGCCGGATAGGGAGGACACATGAAGACAGTCTCGATCACGGCCGCGCTGGCGCTGGCCACCACGATGGGTCTTGCTGCGCCTCTGGCCGCGCAGGATTCCGCTTCCGCTCAGGATGTCGTTGCCCCCGATGCGGTGCATTACGACGAATATGGCGCAGTGGCCGAGCCGCTGACCGAAACCGCGGGCGACGCGGCTGCGGGTCAGACGGTGATGACCACGCGGGGCCTTGGCAATTGCGTGGCCTGCCATCAGATCTCCGTATTGGATGCGGTGCCGTTCCAAGGCGAAATCGGTCCGCCGCTGGACGGGGCGGGCGACCGCTGGACCGAAGCCGACCTGCGCGGCATCATCGCCAATGCGAAAATGACATTCGAGGGCTCAATGATGCCTTCGTTTTATAAAAGTTCGGGCTACATCCGTCCCGGCAACGGGTTCACCGGCAAGGCCGGAACCGAGCCGCTGCCCCCGCTGCTGACCGCGCAGCAAGTCGAGGATGTCGTCGCCTATCTGTTGACCCTGAAGGAAGGCTGACCGCGCCCGGTTCCCGCCGGGGACCGACCGGACCTGCCGCCCCACAGACCCAAGGAGTTGAACCCATGAACGTGACCAGACGCGAGACGCTGGCAATCGGGACCGGCGCCGTGGCGCTGACCCTGATGCCGCTCGGCGCTGCCCATGCCGCCACCGAAGACGCCATTGCCGCGTTCACCGGCGGGGCCGAGGTGGCCGAGGGCGGTGTGACGCTGACCGCCCCCGAAATCGCCGAAAACGGCAACACCGTGCCGATCGAAGTGGCCGCCGAAGGCGCTGCGGAGATCATGGTGCTGGCCGCTGGTAACCCCAATCCCGACGTCGCGACCTTCAAGTTCGGGCCTTTGGCCGGGGCGCGCGAGGCCTCGACCCGCATCCGTCTGGCACAGACCCAGGACGTGATCGCGATCGCCAAACTGGAAGACGGCACGTTCCACCGCGCCAGCCAGGAAGTGAAAGTCACCATCGGCGGCTGCGGCGGCTGAGGCGAGACAGGAGACGACAACATGGCATCTGGTGTAAAACCCCGCGTCAAGGTTCCCGCCACCGCCACGGCGGGCGAGGTGATCACGATCAAGACGCTGATCAGCCACACGATGGAATCGGGCCAGCGCAAGGACAGCGATGGCAACACGATCCCGCGTTCGATTATCAACCGCTTCCACGTCACGTTCAACGACGAGACGGTAATCGATGTGGTGCTGGAACCTGCGATCTCGACCAATCCCTATTTCGAATTCCAAGCGACCGTGCCCGAAAGCGGGACGTTCAAGTTCACTTGGTATGACGATGACGGCTCGGTCTATGAGGATAGCAAGGAGGTGTCGGTCGGCTGACGACCGCATCGGGGGGGCTTGTCTGACGGGCGCCCCCATTCCAACGGACCGGACCAAGGCCGCTTGCCGCATTGGCGGGGCGGACCCCAGGGAGGAGAAGGACAATGAAGATGAGACCCCTGACCAAAGGGCGCCGCCTTGCCGCCATGTCCGCCAGCGTCATCGCGCTGGGGCTGGCCACCGCACCGCTTCACGCTGACGAAGAGGCGGAACTGGTCATCAATGGCGAGTTGGAGATGACGGTGCGCGCGCCTGCGCCCGAGCATCTCGATGCGATGTCGGAGATCACGTCGGGCTGGGTTTACCGCTCGGACGAGACTCGGGAACTGCAGATGGACGATTTCGACAATCCCGGCATGATCTTTGTCGATCAGGCGCGGGATATGTGGGCCAGCGCCGATGGCGAGGCGGGCGAAAGCTGTGCGTCGTGCCATAACGAGCCCGAGGAGATGGCAGGCGTGAAGCCGGTCTATCCGAAGTGGAACGAAGAGGCCGGCGAAGTGCGCACGCTGGAGATGCAGATCAACGCCTGCCGCGAAGAGCGGATGCAGGCGGAGCCGTGGGGTTATACCTCGGGCGATATGGTCAACATGGTGGCGCTGATCTCGTCCGTGTCCCGCGGGATGCCGGTGGATGTGGCCATTGACGGCCCGGCCCAGAGCACATGGGAGCAGGGCAAGGAGATCTACTACACCCGGTATGGTCAGCTGGAACTGGCCTGCGCCAATTGCCACGAAGACAATTACGGCAACATGATCCGCGCCGACCACCTGAGCCAAGGTCAGGTCAACGGTTTCCCGGTCTACCGGCTGAAGAATGCCAAGCTGAACGCCGTGCATAGCCGGTTCAAGGGATGCGTACGCGACACCCGCGCCGAAACCTTTGCCGAGGGCAGCCCGGAGTTCGTCGCACTGGAGCTTTATGTGACCTCGCGCGGCAATGGCCTGTCCGTCGAAGGACCGTCGGTCCGCAACTGATTTCGATGGGCCCCGTCGGCAGTGCCGTGCGGGGCCTTTCTGCCTCTGATGATATTCAATAAGGCGCATGTGTTGCGCCTGCTATCCGACCCGGCCTCAGCGCCTGCGAAAGGACCGCCCCGATGATTGCCCGCCGCGATTTCCTGCAAGCCGCCCTTGCCGCCACGGCGCTGACCGGGGTCGGGGGCATGGGCCGCTGGTCCCGTGTCGCCGCGCAACAGTCGCTCAGTCAGGATCAGCTGCTGCAATTCGACACCACCGGCAACGTGACGTTGATCCATATCACCGACATTCATGCGCAGATGGTGCCGGTCTATTTCCGCGAGCCGGAGTTCAATCTGGGCGTCGGCGCGCAGCAGGGACTGGTCCCGCATCTGACCGGGGAGGAACTGCGCCAGGTCTATGGCATCGAAAAAGGCTCCCCCGACGACTACGCGCTGACCTATGACGATTTCGTCGCGCTGGCGCAGGGCTATGGCAAAATGGGCGGGCTGGATCGCATTGCCACGGTGGTGAAGGCGATCCGCGCCGACCGGCCCGACGCGCTGCTGCTGGACGGGGGCGATACATGGCAGGGCTCGCTCACCGCGCTGCGCACCCAAGGACAGGATATGGTCAACGCCATGAACCTGCTGGGTGTGGAGGCGATGACCTCCCATTGGGAATTCACGCTGGGCATCGACCGGGTGAACCAGATTGTCGATAACGAGCTGAAATTCCCGTTCCTTGGCGCCAACATCTTTGACGCCGAATGGGATGAACCGGCCTATGAGCCCTATCAGATCTTCGAGCGGGGCGGCGCGCAGGTGGCGGTGATCGGGCAGGCGTTCCCGTATCTGCCGATCGCCAATCCCGGCTGGCTGTTCCCGGATCTGAGCTTCGGCGTGCGCCAGCAGCGGGTGGCGGAAATGGTCGCCGAGGTCCGCGCGAAGGGCGCCGATGTGGTCGTGCTGTTGTCGCATAACGGCTTCGACGTGGATCGCAAGCTGGCGCATGACGTGCCGGGCATCGACGTGATCCTGACCGGTCACACCCATGACGCGCTGCCCGCGCCGGTGCTGGTCGATGGCACCCATCTGATCGCGTCGGGCAGTCACGGCAAATTCGTCAGCCGCGTCGATCTGGACATCGCCGACGGCGCGTTGCGCGGCTTGAAGCACAAGCTGATCCCGATCTTCTCGGATGTCATCACCCCCGATGCGGAGATGGCGGCACTTGTCGAGACGGAGCGTGCGCCCTTTGCCGACGAGCTGAGCGAGGTGATCGGCCAGACCGAAAGCCTGCTGTTCCGGCGGGGCAATTTCAACGGCACATGGGATGATCTGATCTGCGATGCGCTGCTCAGCCAGCGCGACGCCGAGATCGCGCTGTCGCCCGGATTCCGCTGGGGCGCATCGGTGCTGCCCGGACAGGACATCACCCGCGAGGATATCTTTAACGCCACGGCGATGAGCTACCCCGAAGCCTACCGCACCGAAATGACCGGCGAATACCTGAAGATCGTAATGGAGGACGTGGCCGACAACCTGTTCAACCCCGACCCCTATTACCAGCAGGGCGGGGATATGGTGCGGGTCGGCGGGCTGGGCTACCGGATCGACGTGGCGCAGCCGCAGGGCAGCCGCATCACCGAGATGGTGAAGCTCGACACCGGAGAGCCCATCGACCCCGCGCGCAGCTATGTCGTCGCCGGCTGGGCCAGCGTCACCGAGGGCACCGAAGGCCCGGCGATCTGGGACGTGGTCGAAGCCCATATCCGCGAGCAGGGCACCGTGCGCGTGCCGCAAAACCAGTCCGTTTCGATCAACGGCAACTAGGGCTGCAAGGCTTGGCACCGGCGAGGGGTGATCTCGCCGGTCGCTCTATACACTAAATATTCACATATACCGATCCATCAATCTCAGGGAGGCCGCGATGGGACAGGACCACGAAGGAGGACGAGGGCGCGGGCCGGGACCCGATGCGGAGCGCAAGCCTGATCATCCTACGCGGCGGCAGATTTTAAGCGGTGCGGCGGGGCTGGCCGGGGCGGCTGCGGGGGCGGGGGCCGGTCTGGCACCGGCGGGGCGCGCATGGGCGCAGGCCGCGGGCGATCCGGCGATCACAACGTTGCCCCCGTGGACCCAGACCCTTGGGCCGGGGGTCGATGCGGCGCCCTATGGTGTGCCGTCGCCCTATGAGGCCAGCGTGCGCCGCCGCAATGTCGACTGGCTGACTGCCGATCCGGTGTCGTCGGTCAACTTCACGCCGCTGCATGCGCTGGACGGGATCATCACGCCGAACGGTCTGTGCTTTGAGCGCCATCACAGCGGCGTGGCAGAGGTCGACCCCGCCCAGCACCGTCTGATGATCCACGGGATGACCGATAATGAACTGGTCTTCACGATGGAGGATCTGCTGCGCTTTCCGCGGGAGAACCGGGTGTATTTTCTGGAATGCGCCGCCAATAGCGGGATGGAGTGGCGCGGCGCGCAGTTGAACGGCTGCCAATACACCCACGGCATGATCCACAACGTGATGTATACCGGGGTCCCGCTGCGTCTGCTGCTGGAGCGGGCAGGCGTCAAGCCGGGCGGGAAGTGGCTTTTGGCAGAAGGCGCGGATGCGGCGGCGATGACCCGTTCGATACCGATGGAGAAGGCGCTCGACGATTGTCTGGTGGCCTTCAAGATGAACGGAGAGGCGCTGCGCCCCGAGCAAGGCTACCCCCTGCGGCTGGTCGTGCCCGGCTGGGAAGGCAACATGTGGGTGAAGTGGCTGCGCCGTCTGGAGGTGGGCGATCAGCCTTGGCACCACCGCGAGGAGACCTCGAAATACACCGATCTGCTGGGCGACGGACGTGCGCGGCGGTTCACATGGGAAATGGACGCGAAATCGGTGATCACCTCGCCCAGCCCGCAGGCTCCCATCACGCACGGGCCGGGGCCTACGGTGCTGACCGGCGTCGCATGGTCCGGGCGCGGCACCATCCCGCGCGTGGACGTGACGCTGGATGGCGGCATCACATGGGTCGAGGCACGGATGTCGGGCCCGTCATGGGACAAGTCGATGCACCGGTTCTACCACGAATTCGAATGGGATGGC
This sequence comes from Pacificitalea manganoxidans, assembly GCF_002504165.1. Classification (GTDB taxonomy): domain Bacteria; phylum Pseudomonadota; class Alphaproteobacteria; order Rhodobacterales; family Rhodobacteraceae; genus Pacificitalea; species Pacificitalea manganoxidans. Next base: position 2,324,322 of record NZ_CP021404.1, on the reverse strand, counting down.
CGTCCGCTGCTGTTGCAGAGCCGGGCGCATGACAGCACCGGCTACGTTCAGCCCACGAAGGATGCGCTGCGGCAGATCCGGGGCGAGAACTCGATCTACCACAATAACGGTATTCAGACCTGGGCGGTCGATGCCGAAGGGGAGGCGGAAAATGTCGAAATTTCCTAAACTGATGCTGGCGGTTGCGGTCAGTCTGAGCGCGGGCCCCGCTATGGCGGCGACGGAGGGCGCGCCGGGCTTCGATCAACTGGGCCGTCCGGCGACGGCTGCCGAAATCGCGGCGTGGAATATCGACATCCGCCCCGATGGCACCGGCCTGCCGGACGGGCAGGGATCGGTGTCCGAGGGCGAAGCGATCTACACCGAGGCCTGCGCCAGTTGCCACGGCGATTTCGGCGAGGCACGGGGCCGCTGGCCGGTTCTGGCGGGGGGCGCGGATACGTTGACCGCAGATCGCCCCGTAAAGACCATCGGATCCTACTGGCCCTATCTGTCGACGGTGTATGACTACGTTCACCGCGCGATGCCGTTCGGGGATGCGCAAAGCCTCAGCGACGATCAGGTCTATGCCATCACCGCCTATCTGCTGTTCCTAAATTGGGAGGTGGAGGACGATTTCGTGCTGTCCCGCGCGAATTTCACCGAGACTCGGTTGCCGAACGAGGACGGGTTCATGCCCGATGACCGGGCCGAGGTGGAGCTGCCGCTGTTTTCCGGCGAGGTGTGCATGAGCGCCTGCAAGGATAGCGTCACCATCACCGGGCGCGCGGCGGTTGTGGATGTGACGCCCGATGACAGCGCCGCCCGCAGTGCCCGGCACAAGGATAGCGGCGTGACCGAAGCGGACGCGGCGCAGCCCGCCGACGCTGTGCAATTGGCCGAGGCATCAGGCACCGGCGCGCAGGCGGCACAGGACGAGGCACCGGGTGATGCGGTGACCGACACGCCTGCCGATATGCCAACTGACGCTGGCACCGACGCCGGCACCGACAGCATGGCCCCGCCCGATCCGGCGCTGGTCGCGGCCGGCGAAAAGGTGTTTCGCAAATGCAAAGCCTGCCATCAGGTCGGGGAGGGCGCGGTCAACCGATCCGGTCCGCATCTGAACGGCGTGTTCGGCCGGCAGGCGGGCACGGTCGAGGATTTCCGCTATTCCTCGGCGATGGAGGAGGCCGGGGAAGCGGGCCTGACATGGACCAGCGAAACGCTGGGGGCGTTTCTGACCAAGCCGCGCGACTATCTGAAGGGCACGAAAATGGCGTTTCCGGGCCTGCGCTCCGCCGATGATATCGCCGCGATCGAGGCCTATCTACGCGCCACGGGGGAGTAAGCCGGACCGTAAGCAGGCGCGGCGCGGCTGGCGAAAACGCCCGCGCCGCGCTATCATGTCCCCGACCAGAGGAGGACACGCCATGACCCGCAGATCCCGGTTTTCACCTGTTACACCGCGCGGCTTGGCGCTTGGTTTGGCGGGGGCGCTGATGGGCGCCCTTGCCCCCCTTGGCAGTGCCGCCATTGCGCAGGGGGTGACGACCTACAGCTATGACGGCAGTTTCGAGGACGCCGCATTCGCGCTGGAAAACGCCATCCTTGGCAAGGGCCTCGTCGTCGACAGCATCAGCCATGTGGGGGATATGCTGGCCCGCACCCGCGAGGACGTGGGCAGCGATGTCGAGATCTATGACAATGCCGACATGTATCTGTTCTGCTCCGCCGTGCTGTCGCGCAAGATGATGGAAGCAGACCCCCTGAACCTTGCCCATTGTCCTTATGGGATCTTTGTCATGGAGCGGGAGGGCGCGGTGCAGATCGGCTTCCGCGACTATCCCGAAGGCCCGATGCAGGAGGTGCAGAGCTTCCTAGACGAGATCGCGCAGGAGGCGGTCGAGGGGTTCTAGCTGTCCGCTGAATTTGCGGATTTTGCGGATTTCTGGTCTGTGGCGGCGATTGGCCTCGTGAACGGGCGGCGCCGTCACCCTGAACGGGCAGAGCGCCCGGACGGTTCATGTGCTGCGGCGGTGGCCCCACCCATGCGAAGCACCCCGCGCGGGAGCGCTCATGCAGGGCGACAGGGTGGGGCGTTCCGCAGGGCCAGTCAGTTGCCCTTGCGCACGAAGCGGCCCGCATCGAGGGCAGCGGCGCGCAGGGCTTTCGACTTGTTCACGGTTTCCTGCCATTCGGCTTCGGGGTCGCTGTCATAGACGACACCGCCACCGGCCTGAATGTAGAGCGTTTCGTCCTTCACCACGGCGGTGCGCAGGGCGATGCACATGTCCATGTCGCCATCGGCGCTGAAATAGCCCAGGCCGCCGCCATAGACGCCGCGCTTTTCGGGCTCTAGCTCGTCGATGATCTGCATCGCGCGGACCTTAGGAGCGCCCGACACGGTGCCAGCCGGCAGACCCGCGAGAAGCGCGGACAGCGCGTCTTCGCCCTCGGCGATCTCACCCACCACGTTCGAGACGATATGCATGACGTGGCTGTAGCGCTCGATGATGAATTCTTCGGTCGGATGGACCGTGCCCAGTTTCGACACCCGGCCCACATCGTTGCGGCCCAAATCCAGCAGCATCAGATGCTCGGCCGTTTCCTTGGTATCGGCAAGCAGGTCGGCCTCCAGCGCCTTGTCTTCGGCCTCGTTGGCGCCGCGGGGGCGGGTGCCTGCAATGGGCCGGATCGTCACCTCTCCTTCGCGCAGCCGCACGAGGATCTCGGGGCTGGCGCCGACAACCTGAAAACCGCCGAAATTGAAGAAGAACATAAAGGGCGACGGGTTGGTGCGCCGCAGGGAGCGATAAAGCGCAAAGGGCGGCAGCGGGAACGACTGCGCCCAGCGTTGGGCGGGCACGACCTGAAAGATATCGCCCGCGCGGATGTAATCCTTGGCCTTCTCGACGGCGGCCATGTAGCCCGCTTTGGTGAAATTCGAAACCGGTTCGCCGATCTGCGCCTGTGCGTCGCCCAGATCGCGGGCCTCGCCCGGCACGCCTTGGTCCAGATCGCGCACGGCGTCCATCACCCGTTCAGCGGCCTGCGCATAGGCCGCCCGCGCGCTGAGCCCCGACCCAGTGAAGGCCGGAGAGACGATGATGACCTCGCCCTTCACCCCGTCCAGCACCGCGACCACGGTGGGGCGCATCATGACCGCATCGGGCAGGCCCAGCGGATCGGGATTGCCGCCGGGCAGGGTTTCGACCAGCCGGATCATGTCATAACCGAGATAGCCGAACAGACCCGCGGCGGCAGAGGGGAGTTCATCGGGCAGGTCGATCCGGCTTTCGGCCAAGAGCGCGCGCAGCGAGGTCAGCGGATCACCGGACTGATCCTCCCACGCGGCGGGGTCGTAGCGGGCCTGCCGGTTGATCCGGGCGGAGCCTTCGTGACACTGCCAGATCAGATCGGGCTTCAGCCCGACGATGGAATAGCGGCCCCGCACCTCGCCGCCGGTCACCGATTCCAGCACAAAGCTGTCTTCGCGCGCGCCAGCCAGTTTCAGCATCAGCGACACCGGCGTGTCGAGATCGGCGGCAAGGCGGGTATAGACGACCTGATTTTGCCCGGCATCGTAAGCGGCGGCAAAGCTGTCGTAATCGGGGAACATGCGGCTCACGGGGGCGGCGTCCTTATCTGGGGGCCGTCACGGGCAAACGGCGTCGGCTGGCGGGGGCGGGGCGGTCCGAAAAGCGGGCCCATCGCCCGGGGGTGGGGCCCGGCGCGCCGCGGGTCGGAAATGCGGCGCGCCGAAGATGTCTTAGCTGGCGTCGCCGGTCAGCGGATCTGCGAGTGGACCGAAGCGATGCCCGCGCTGTTCAGGCTACGCTCGGACCGATCGGTCAGTTCGCGGGCGTAAAGCGTCAACACATCATTGGCGAGCGAGCGGTTGATCTCCTCGCTGATGGCGTCGCGGAACAGCGCGATCTGCTCGTCTTCCTCGGCGGGCGGGTTGATGGCGTCGAGCGTGACGAGGAACACCTCGTTGCCTTCGTCGAGCAGGGCGGTGTCACCCGGCGCGCCCAGATCAAAGATCGTGGTCAGCATCTCGGCGGGGGTGCCGTCCAGATAGCCGGTACGGGTCACATCCTTGGCGGTTTCGACCGCGTAACCCTGATCTTCCAGCGCGGAGCCGACGCCCATCTGCGCCTGAACGGTGCGGGCCTGCTCCATCAACCGGTCGCGGATTTCGGCATTGCGCCACCCGGCGATGACCTCTTCGCGGATTTCGTCGAGCGGGCGCAGGGTCGGCGGCACCACATCATCGAGCCGCGCGGCATAGAGGCCACCATCGGCCAACTGCACCAGTTCGGGGAAGTCGCCTTCCTCCAGTGCGGCAGCGGTTTCGGTAAAGGCGGTGTAGGAGGCGATGCCCCGCTCCACGCCCGGATACCAATCGATATCGCCGATCTCCATGTCGGTCTCGTTGGCGAGATCCTCGATGGTGGCGCCAGCGGCCAGACGATCGTCCAGATCGTCGCGGATCTGGTCGATTTCGCGCCGGGCGGCGGCAAGGCGCAGTTCCTCTTCCAGATCGCCACGGGCCTCGTCAAAGCTGACTTCCTGCGCCGACAGGATACCGTTCATGCGATACAGAACCGGACCCAGATCGCTTTCGACCGGGCCGACAATACCCGGCTCTTCCAGCGCAAAGACGTCGGCACCGGCGGCGCCGAGGCTATCCTCGGTGCGCTCGCCCAGATCGACATCCTCAAGCGTCAGGCCCCGTTCGGCGACCAGTTCGGGGAAGGTGATTTCACCTGCCTCGATCCGCGCCAAGGCAGCATCGGCGGCGTCGGTGGAGGAGAATACCAGCCGTTCGACCAGACGGCGCTCGGGCTGCTGGAACTGGCTAATCCGCTCGTCATAGAGCGCTTGCACCGCGGTTTCATCCAGTTCGATCTGATCAAGGATCATATCGGGCGTAATCACGGCATAGGTGATCTCGCGCGTTTCAGGCTGGGTGTAGGCGTCGGGGTTGGCGTCGTAATGGGCCTGAAGCATCGCTTCGGTCGGCTGGGGCAGCGGCTCGGACAGGTCATTGGGGCCAAGCGCGAGCCAGCGCACATCGCGGCGCTGTCCGAAATAGTCGATCAGCGCAGCGGTCTGGAAAGCGGGCGCGGGCGTGCCTGCGGCAACGGCGTCCTGCACCAGCGCGCGCGCGGCGTCGAGGCGCACGTCGTCTTCGTAATCGCTGGCCTTGATGCCGTTGCGGTCGAGCACGAATTCGTAGGATTCGCGGTCAAAATTGCCGCTGATGCCTTGGAAATTCGGATCGGCGACGATGCGGGCGGCAACGCGCTCATCGCCAGCGGAAAGGCCCAGACGATCCGCTTCGTTGTTCAGCGCGGCCTGTCCCATCAATTCGCCTTGCACGGCGACGGTCAGGCCCATCTGCTCGGCCTCGGGAACCGTGATCTGGCGCTGCAACTGCTGTTCTGCGGCGCTAATACGGCCGTTCAGCGCGCGGAAATAATCGGTGCCGCTGATCTCGCGCCCGTCGACGGTGGCGACAGCCGTCGAGGTGCCCCCGAAGTTCACGGTGCCGAAGCCTGCCAGACCCACGATGAGCAGCGCAAGCAGCCCCCAGATCAGGATGTTCACGGTTTTCCTGCCAGCCTTGGATGCCATGCGTGCCTTCTCCTCTAGCGCCAACGGGTTACGGCGTCGTCGTTGTCTATTTCAGCCAGCCCCTACCGGCAAGGGGGTGAGGGCGTCTCGGAAAGGGTCCGGGGGACCCTTTCAGCCGCGAACGGGCGGAGCCCCGGGATTGAGGGCGTCTCGGAAAGGGTCCGGGGGACCCTTTCAGCCGCGAACGGGCGGAGCCCCGGGATTGAGGGCGTCTCGGAAAGGGTCCGGGGGACCCTTTCAGCCGCGAACGGGCGGAGCCCCGGGATTGAGGGCGTCTCGGAAAGGGTCCAGTGGACCCTTTCAGCCGCGAACGGGCGGAGCCCCGGGATTGGCGGCGCATTGGGACAGGTCTGGTGTTTGGCCTCATAGCGCCACCAAGAGGATCGCGCCTGACCCTGGGTGGGCGCAGGAGGCACGCTGGAGTTCAGCGCTTTATGGCATAGCCCCGCAGGCCGGTTGCGCCCTGAGCGACGAGCTAAATGCGCCCTCCCATGGGGAGGGTCGGGCGCGGTCCGGGGGCTGGTCGCCCACGAACCAAGGGGGATAGGGGTTCGGTTGGGATGTAACAGCGGCAGGGGGATGTCAGGGACATCTCAGGATTGCATGAAGACAAGTTTGTAAATTGCTAAAACTATTCTTGAAATTTAACCTTTTCTGCCATTTTTGCAGCAGTCCACAGGGCGTCCATTTCCTGCAGCGTGGCCTCGGCTGGTGTGCGGCCCTGCTGGGCCAAGCCGTCCTCGACCTGTCCGAAGCGCCGGGTGAATTTGCCGTTGGTGCGGCGCAGCGCGGCTTCGGGGTCGACACCCATGTGCCGCGCAAGGTTGACCATCACAAAGAGCAGATCGCCCATCTCATCCTCGACCGCGTCGGCGTCGCCGCTGTCGTGCGCTGCGACCAATTCGGCGCTCTCCTCCGCGACTTTCGCCAGCACTGCGTGAGGATCGTTCCAATCGAACCCCACCCGCGCGGCGCGTTTTTGCAGCTTTAGCGCGCGGGTCAGCGCGGGCAGTCCCATCGCCACGCCGTCAAGAACACCAGCCTCGCCACGGGCGGCGCGTTCGGACGCTTTCTGCACCTCCCACGCAGCATTCTGCGCGGCGGTATCGGCGCGGGTCTCGTCGCCGAACACATGCGGGTGCCGGTCGACCATCTTATCCGCGATCTTGCGTGCGATGCTGTCGAAATCGAAGCGCCCATCCTCGGCGGCCATCTGGGCGAAATAGACGACCTGCAACAGCAGATCGCCCAGTTCCAACTCCAATTCATCCCATGCCTCGCGCTGCACGGCATCGGCAACTTCGTAAGCCTCTTCAATGGTGTAGGGGACGATGCTGGCGTAGGTCTGTTCCAGATCCCACGGGCAGCCTCCGTTCGGGTCACGCAACCGGGCCATGATTTCCAGCAGGCGCGGCATTCCGCCAGCGGGATCATGCACCAACGCGTCGGACTGCGCGCGGCTCTCAAGGGCAGACGGGATCGGACGGGGCGTGGGGGCCATGGGAGGTGGGCCTTTCGTGGCGGAGGGCGGCGCGGCTCAGCGCCCGAGCTTTACCTCGGTCTCCACCCCAAGCGCCTTAGCCAATGAGGCGAAACGCGCGGCGGCGACCTCGCCATAAAGCGGGGCGGCCTCGGGAGGGAGAGTGAGGATCAGCAGTTTCTTTTTCGGATGATAGCGCAGATTGCCCATACGTTCGGGCTGATTGATCGAGAACATCGCGCCAAAGCGCATGGCCTTGCCCAGCACCTCGGCCTCGCGCAGCTTGCCCTCGGGCAGCAGGTCCAGCAGATCATCGGCAAGGGTGGAGGGCAGCGCATTGCGATACCGGTGCAGCAGCGCCAACCCCAGATAGATCCGCCCCGGATGGTCGATGCCGCCGAAATTGGCGCGAGTGGAATTGTCAAAACAGACCTCGGCGCGGTAATCGGGATGGGCACGCCAGCTGACGTCATGCAGCAGGCAGGCGCATTTGATCAGCCGGTCGGGCGTGTTGGAGCCGCGAAACAGCGGCGCGATGAAATTATGCAGCGTGCGGCCAAAGCCGGGCAGGCGGGCATTGCGCGCCTCGTCGTAGCGGCAGGCCTCCACCAGCGGATCGCGGGCCCGCAGACGTTCGGGCATCTGCTCATACAGCATGCCTTCGCGGATGCCGTAGCCAGAGGTGTGGATTTCCTTGATCGCATATGTCTTCATCAACCGGCGGAGCACCTCACCCGCGACGGGGACAAGGCTGATCCGCGCCTCGCTGAGCCGGGCCGTCTGGCGCAGGCTGTCGAGGTCGTGTTCATCCACCCAGTCGAGGGTCGCGCGCACAGATTTCGGCGTCATCACATAGTCATGCAGGACCGACAGCGGGTAGCCCCGGCGCAGCATGTCGAGCCGGGCAATCGCCCGCCACGAGCCACCGACAAGGTAGAGCCGGTCGTGACGCGGCACATGGGTCGCCAGATCGTCAAGCACGGCGTCGATCTCGGCCTTGCGGCCCTTGCGCCCGCCCTTCAGCGTCTTGAGCCGCAGAGGCCCCAGCGCGGTCGAGGCCCGTGCACCGACCTTGCCGCCCGACACCTCGGCCAGTTCCATCGAACTGCCGCCGATGTCGCAGACCAGCCCTTCGGCTTCGGGCCAGCCCAGAAGCACGCCTTGGGCCGACAGGCGGGCCTCTTCCTCGCCATCGATGACATAGACGGTCAGCCCCGTTTCGCGCAGCACGTCGGCGCAGAAATCGGGGCCATCCTCGGCGGAGCGCACGGCGGCGGTCGCGACGGCGGTCAGCGGCGGGATGTCCATGCCCTCGGCCAGCGCGACGAAACGGCGGATCGCGGCCAAGGCCCGGCGGCGGCCATCGGGGCTGAGCCTGCCGGTTTCTCCGATCTCGGAGCCCAAGCCGCACATGACTTTCTCGTTGTAGAAATAGGCAGGCGAGCGCGCCGCCCCGTCGAATACGACCATCCGCACCGAGTTGGACCCAACATCGATCACGCCGACGCGCCGCAGCGCACGGGCTGCCGGGTCCTGAAACAGCGGCCGCCCAAAGGGGCCCCAATCGGTGACGGTCTGTTCGGGTTGACCATCCATCGCCGGTCTCCTCGCGGCTGTGCACCAAGCGCGACGCGGGAGCCACCGGCCCCGACCGCGCGCGCGCACCCTGCCGTGAGGCACCCGCCGGGGTCAATCCCGCGCGCGGCGGCATGTTCCCCGAAGCAGGTGGTTTTGCCGGGAACGTAAGGGATAATTGCCGAGCCATTGTCGATCTGGGTGCCGCCACCTGGGATTAGAACGCAGCCGCGCGGGCAAGCGCGCGCCCGGAGGTAGGTTGGACGGGGGCAAGGGCGGTTGCGGAAAGATATAACCTTATCACTATGTGCACCCGCCCGCGAACAAGCGAAGCGCGCGGGCGAGCGCCTGCTCGTCCTCGCGGGCTGGCGCTTTGTCACCTCACGCTGACCTCGGAGCGGGGAGGAATGTGTCACCACAAAGCGCGCCGCTCATTTGTTCCCGCGCCACCCCACGGGCAGGCTCGCGTTGCACTTATTACTTCACCGGCGGCTCATTCGTGCTCTGCGCAACCGCTCGCGAACAAGGCGAAGCCGCGCGGGCGAGCGCCTGCCCGTCCCGGCGGGCTGGCGCTTTATCATCTCACGCTGACCTCCGGGCGGGGAGGTATGTGGCAGCATAAAGTGCGCCGATCAGTCGTAGCTGCGCCACCCCCCGGGCAGGCTTGCGGTGCGCTCAACGCGCGCGCGGACGTCATGCACCCTCATCCCAACCCTTCCCCACGCCCCAATTCAATCGTCCAGCGAATGCGTCAGTTCGGGCACATCGGACGCGCCGGCGGAGCCGCGACCGGAGAGCGAGGGGTTTTCCATGAAGAACCGGTGGCAATTGAACAATTGCTGCCCCTCAAGGCCCGGGTCACGTTCAAACCGGCCGTCGGCGCGCATGATGAAGCTCTGCGCTTCGTCGGCGAGGTTCGCCGCCATGATCTGACTGACGATCTGCGCCTTCACGGTGGGGTTCATACATTCGATCAGCGTCTCGACCCGGCGATTGAGGTTCCGGCCCATCCAGTCGGCGGAGGAGATGAACACCCGGCTTTTCTTGGACGGCAGCCCGTGGCCATTGCCAAAACAGACGATTCGCGAATGCTCCAGAAACCGCCCGACGATGGATTTGACGCGGATGTTCTCGCTCAGGCCGCGAATGCCGGGCCGCAGCCCGCAGATGCCCCGGATCACCAGATCTATGCGGACCCCGGCCTGACTGGCAGCATAGAGCGCGTCGATCACGTCGGGCTCGATCAGCGCATTCATCTTGGCCCAGATCGCGGCGGGGCGTCCGGCCTGCGCATGGGCGGCCTCGGCGGCGATCAGTTCCAGAAGCTTGGGCTTCATCATGGTGGGGGAGATCGACAGATTGTCGAGTTCGGCAGGCTGGGCGTAGCCCGACAGGTAATTGAACACCTTGGTCGCGTCGCGCCCCAGCGCGGCATCGCAGGTGAAAAGGGATAGGTCGGTGTAGATGCGCGCGGTGATCGGGTGGTAATTGCCGGTGCCGTAGTGGGTATAGGTCACCAGCTTATCGCCCTCGCGGCGGACCACGGTGCTGATCTTGCAATGGGTCTTATAGTGGATGAAGCCATAGACCACATGCGCACCGGAACGTTCCAGACGGCGCGATTGCTGAATGTTCGCGGCCTCATCGAACCGCGCTTTCAATTCCACCAGCGCCGTGACGGATTTGCCCTCCTCCGCGGCCTCGCAGAGCGCGGCGACGATGGGGCTGTCTTTCGACGTGCGGTAGAGCGTCTGCTTGATCGCCACCACATTGGGGTCGCGGGCGGCTTGGCTCAGAAACCGCACCACCATGTCAAAGGTCTCATAGGGGTGGTGCAGCAGCATGTCCTTTTGCCGGATCGCGGCGAACATATCGCCCTCGTGATCCTGCACCCGTTCGGGCACGCGCGGGGTGAAGGAGGGCCAGAGCAGGTCGGGCCGCGCGTCTAGCACCAGTTCCTTCAGGTCGACGACGCCGATCAGCCCGTCGATTTCGATCACGTCGGCCTCGGTGACGTTCAGTTCCTCCATGATGATCCGGCGCAAGGAGGGCGGCGCACCGGCGGACAGCTTCAGCCGGATGACCTCGCCCCGGCGGCGGCGTTTCAGGGCGGTTTCGAATTCGCGCACCAGATCTTCGGCTTCGTCCTCCACCTCCAGATCGCTGTCGCGCAGGACGCGAAACGCACAACTGGCCCGCATCCGATAGCCGGGGAACAGCGAGCGCAGATGCAGCAGCAACAGTTCCTCCAACGGCAGGAAACGATGCACCCCGGGGGCGGAGGGCAGCGGCACGAAGCGGTCGATCTGATGGGGCACCGGCAGCAGCGCCTGCAAGGGGCGGTTGTCGGCCTCCCGCTCAAGGCTCAGCGCCAGACAATAGCCCGTGTTCGGGATGAACGGGAATGGGTGGGCCGGATCGATCGCCAGTGGGGACAGGACCGGAAACACCTGCGTTAGGAAATGCTGCTCTAGCGCGGCGCGGTCGCCGGGCTCGATCTGATCGCGGGTCAGAATGTGGATGTCTTGGGCTTCCATCTCCCGACGTAGACTGTCCCAGACCTCCTGCTGCGTGGCCATCAAGGCGCGGGCGTCGGAATTGATCAGCGTCAGTTGCTCGGCCGGCGTCTTGCCATCGGCGGCGGGGGTGGTGTTGCCCGCACGGGCCAGTTCGCGCAGGCCCGCCACGCGCACGGTGTAGAATTCGTCGAGATTGCTGGCCGAGATCGACACGAACCGCACCCGTTCCAGCAGCGGCACACGCGGGTTGCGCGCCTCGTCCAGCACCCGCCAGTTAAAACCGAGCCAGCTGAGCTCGCGGTTTACGAAACGGTCGGGTCCGGTCAGGTCCACATCCGTCAGGGTGACGGGATCGGGCAGCGGGGCGGTGAGGAAATCGGCTTGTGTCATGCGGCCCATATGCAGGGGTTTCGTAACGCGGAGGTGACAGATGGCGGGGGCGGGCCCGGAGCGCAACGTCAAGGAATGATCGCATCATGCGGGGCGCGCAGCGGGCTGTCCAGCAGCGGGCGGTCGGATCGCTGCGAACGCACGCGCCGCGCGGACGGCGGACAGACGCGCGCGGGCCGGGATCAGGCGGCAAGCCGCTCCATCGCCTCGGCGGCAAGCGCGGGGCCGATGGCACGGCGGCTTTCCAGCGCCATCTGATCGATCATCGCCACCAGCCGCCCGGCATAGCCCGCCGACCGTTCGATCCGGGGCACCAGCCAGTCGATGAGACGGGGCGCGGGCGGGATCTGCCGGTCGGTGAACAGCTTGACCAGCAGCGCGGCCAGCAGCGCGTCATCAGGCGGTTCGATCCGGGCGATGGCGGTGGCCTGCATGCGGCTCATCAGATCGGGTAGGGCCAGCGGCCAGCGGGCCGGAGCCTCGCGCCCGGTGACCAGCAGCCGCCCGCCGGTGGCGAGCAAATGGTTATGCAGGTGAAACAGCGCTTCCTCCGCCGCCGCATCGCCGCCGATCCGGTCGACATTCTCGACCGCCATCGCCGTGCGCTCGGGCGGAAGGTCGCGCCCCGGAAGATCGGCGGCGGCGGTGATGCGCGCGCCGCTGGCTGCGGCCCACACATGCGCCAGATGGGTCTTGCCGCTGCCTTCGGGGCCGGTGAGGGCGAGCTTGCCTTGCGGCCAATCCTGCCAGCGATCGATCTCGGCCAGCGCGATGGCATTCGCGCCGGTGACGAAGAAATCCTCGCGGCCGAGCGCGGGGCGCACGGTCAGGCTCAGGGCAAGCTGGCGGGTCATGGCGGTCAGATCTCCCGGATCTGGTCGTCGTGGGGCGCAGGGCCGGTGGCAGCGGCGGTGGTGTCGAGCGGGCGCGGTGTGGCGGGCGGCGCCATATCGGGATCGGGCAGGGGAGGCTCCCCACCGCCCGCGGCAATCGTTCCGCCAGAGGAGCCGCGATAGAGCTGACTGGCCTTATATTCGCCCAGCAGAAACCGGGTGACCACCCCCAGCGCGGCGGAAACCGGCACCGCGACGAGCATCCCGACAAAACCGAACAGCGCGCCAAAGGCCGACAGTGCAAAGATCAACCAGACCGGGTGCAGGCCGACGGAGCTGCCGACGAGCTTCGGGGTCAGCACATTGCCTTCGATCATCTGGCCGGAAACGAAGATCGCCGCCACCGCGCCGATCATCGCCCATTCCCCCCAGAACTGGAACAGCGCCAGCCCGATGGCCAGCACGCCGCCGATAATCGCGCCGACATAGGGGATGAAGGACATGAGCCCCGCAGCAAACCCGATCACCAGCCCGAATTGCAGCCCCACCACCATCAGCGCCAGCGCGTAATAGGTGCCAAGGATCAGGCAGACGGTGCCCTGTCCGCGAATGAAGCCCGCCAGCGTGCGGTCGATGTCGCGCGCCAGTTGGCGCAGGGTCGGGGCGTGGTCGCGGGGCAGCAGATCGTCGATCCGCGCCACCATCCGGTCCCAGTCGATCAGCAGGTAGAATGCCACGATGGGCACCAGCACCAGCAGCACGAGGATATTGACGAAGCCGCTGACCGAGCCGATCACCCCTTGCAGCAATTCCCCGCCGCGCGACTGGATCGTCTCGCCGAGCGACAGCAGAGATTTGCGGATCGTCGATTCCGCATCGACGATGGAGGGAAAGCGGTCGGTCAGGAAGGTCTGGAGATTGCGCGCCACTTCCGGCGCGACGTCGATCAGGTCCAGAGCCTGCGAGATCAGCGTGGGGATCACCAACAGGATCAACAGCACGAAAACCAGCACCGCGACCACCGAAATCACCGCCACCGCTGCGACCCGGCCAAGGCCCAGCCGCTCCAGCCGGTCAGCCACGGGGTCAAAGATATAGGCCAGCGCCGCGCCAAGCAGGAACGGCAGGATGACCTGCCCCAGCGCCCATAGCAGCACCAGCACCGCGATCGCCGCGACCCCCCAATATTTCGCCTGTTTGCGCATCGGCAAAGCCATGACGCCACTCCTTCGTATCCGGGGGTCTGATCGCCGGAAGCGCCCGGCATTGCAAGTCTAGAGGCAGGGGGCTGGCAACGGCAGAAGTATTTTCGGCAGATCGAAGCCGGAGCAGCGCTTTGGACCGGCACCGTAGGACGCGCACGGGCAGGGGCCGGAGCGTGGATCGGGTGCCGCCGCTCACCGATCGCGCGCGGCGCGGCGTGGACGCGCTGCCCCAAGCACCGCGAATTTTACCGGCTGCGTCCCCGCAGACCCTTGCACCCCCCGATCCCATCCCTATAACCCACGACAATTTGCGCGACCCCTGCGCCTGCCGCGGGGCCGCCCCCTGCCGCCGATGACCTGACCGGAGCCCCCCAATGCCCAAAAGAGACGACCTCACCTCGATCATGATCATCGGCGCAGGCCCTATCGTGATCGGACAGGCCTGCGAGTTCGACTATTCCGGTGCGCAGGCCTGTAAGGCGCTGCGGGAGGAAGGCTACCGGGTCATCCTCGTCAACTCCAACCCTGCCACGATCATGACCGATCCGGGTCTGGCCGATGCCACCTATATCGAGCCGATCACCCCCGAAGTCGTGGCCAAGATCATCGAGAAGGAGCGCCCCGACGCGCTGCTGCCGACGATGGGCGGGCAGACCGGGCTTAACACCTCGCTCGCGCTTGCCGATATGGGCGTGCTGGAGAAATTCGGGGTGGAACTGATCGGCGCCAACCGCGAAGCCATCGAGATGGCCGAGGACCGCAAGCTGTTCCGCGAGGCAATGGACCGAATTGGGCTGGAAAACCCCAAGGCCACCATCGTCGCCGCGCCGAAGCTGCCCAACGGGCGCTATGACATCAATGCCGGCATGGTCGAGGCGATGGACGCGCTGGAGCATGTGGGCCTGCCCGCGATCATCCGCCCGGCCTTCACGCTGGGCGGGACCGGCGGCGGCGTCGCCTATAACCGCGACGACTACGAGATGTATTGCCGCTCGGGCATGGAAGCGTCGCCGATGGCGCAGATCCTCGTCGATGAAAGCCTGCTGGGCTGGAAGGAATTCGAAATGGAAGTCGTGCGCGACCGCGCCGACAACGCCATCATCGTTTGCGCCATCGAAAACGTCGATCCGATGGGCGTTCATACCGGCGACTCGATCACCGTCGCGCCTGCGCTGACGCTGACCGACAAGGAATACCAGATCATGCGCAACGGCTCGATCGCCGTGCTGCGCGAGATCGGCGTCGAGACCGGCGGCTCCAACGTGCAATGGGCGGTGAACCCCGCCGATGGCCGGATGGTCGTGATCGAGATGAACCCCCGGGTCAGCCGTTCGTCGGCGCTGGCGTCGAAGGCGACCGGCTTCCCCATCGCCAAGATCGCCGCGAAACTGGCCGTGGGCTACACGCTCGATGAGCTCGACAATGACATCACCAAGGTGACGCCGGCGAGCTTTGAGCCGACAATCGACTATGTCGTCACCAAGATCCCGAAATTCGCGTTCGAGAAGTTCCCCGGCAGCAAACCGCACCTGACCACCGCGATGAAATCGGTGGGCGAGGCGATGGCCATTGGCCGCACTATCCACGAATCGCTGCAAAAGGCACTCGCGTCGATGGAATCCGGTCTGACCGGGTTCGACGAAGTTGCCATCGAAGGCGCGGATGCCGATGCCCCCGAAGAGGCGCGCGCCGCCGTCATCAAGGCGCTGTCGGTTGCCACCCCCGACCGGATGCGCACCATCGCGCAGGCAATGCGTCACGGGCTCAGCGATGATGAGATCAACGCCGCGACCGCCTTTGATCCGTGGTTCCTGTCGCGTATCCGCGAAATCGTCGATGCCGAGGCACAGGTCCGCCGCGAAGGTCTGCCGGTCAAGGAAGCCGACCTGCGCAAATTGAAGATGATGGGCTTTACCGATGCGCGGCTGGCCACGCTGACGGGCCGCGACGAAGGTCAGGTGCGCCGTGCGCGTCAGAACCTCGGCGTTATCGCGTCGTTCAAGCGGATCGACACCTGCGCCGCCGAGTTCGAGGCGCAGACCCCTTATATGTATTCGACCTATGAGACGCCCGTCATGGACGAGGCCGAATGCGAAGCGCGCCCCTCGGACGCCAAGAAAGTCGTCATTCTGGGTGGCGGGCCGAACCGGATCGGGCAGGGGATCGAGTTTGATTACTGCTGCTGTCACGCCTGTTTCGCGCTGACCGAGAGCGGCTATGAAACCATCATGGTCAACTGCAACCCGGAGACCGTGTCGACCGATTACGACACCTCGGACCGGCTGTATTTCGAGCCGCTGACGTTCGAGCATGTGATGGAAATCCTGCGGGTCGAGCAGGACGCTGGCACCCTGCACGGCGTCATCGTGCAGTTCGGCGGTCAGACCCCGCTGAAACTGGCCCGCGCGCTGGAGGCCGAGGGTATCCCGATCCTTGGCACCACGCCCGATGCGATCGATCTGGCCGAGGACCGCGAGCGGTTCCAGGATCTGGTCAACCGGCTTGACCTGAAGCAGCCGCGCAACGGCATCGCGCATTCGGATGCCGAAGCGCTGAGCATCGCCGAAGAGATCGGCTTCCCGCTGGTGATCCGCCCGTCCTATGTTCTGGGCGGCCGCGCGATGGAAATCGTGCGCGATATGGACGGTCTGCGCCGCTACATCGCCGAGGCCGTGGTGGTGTCGGGCGACAGCCCGGTCCTTCTCGACAGCTACCTGTCCGGCGCGACCGAGATCGACGTCGATGCACTGTCCGACGGCAAAACCGTGCATGTCGCGGGCATCATGCAGCATATCGAGGAGGCCGGCGTGCATTCCGGTGACAGCGCCTGTTCGCTGCCGCCCTATTCCCTGTCGGCTGAGATCATCGAGGAGCTGAAGCGACAGACCGAAGCGCTGGCGCTGGCGCTGGGCGTGGTGGGCCTGATGAACGTGCAATATGCCGTGAAGGATGGCGAGATCTACCTGATCGAGGTCAACCCGCGCGCCTCGCGCACTGTGCCCTTTGTCGCAAAGGCGGTGCTGAGCCCGATCGCGTCCATTGCCGCGCGGCTGATGGCGGGTGAGCCGATGTCGAACTTCGAGCTAAAAGACCCGCAGATCGAAGGCTTTGCGGTGAAGGAGGCGGTGCTGCCCTTCGCGCGGTTCCCCGGCGTGGACACCCTGCTTGGGCCGGAAATGCGCTCCACCGGTGAGGTGATGGGGTATGATGCCAGCTTCCCGCTGGCGTTCCTGAAGGCGCAATTGGGCGCGGGCACGGTTCTGCCGACCGAAGGCCGGGTGTTCCTGTCGATCAAGGAAACCGACAAGACCGCGCAGTTGCTTGAAACCGCGCAGGTGCTGGTGGAACTGGGCTTTGTCATCGTGGCGACCCGTGGCACCGCGGCCTTCCTTGATGGGCATGGCGTCCCCTGCGAGGTCGTCAACAAGGTTTACGAAGGCCGGCCGAACATCGTCGATGTCATGAAGAACGGTGAAATCGCGCTGGTGATGAACACCACCGAAGGCGCGCAGGCGGTTGAGGACAGCCGCTCGATGCGCAATGTCGCGCTGCTCGACAAAATCCCGTATTTCACCACGCTCGCCGCCAGCCACGCCGCCGCGCTGGCGATGAAGGCCCGCGAGGGGGGCGAGATCAAGGTCAGCCCGCTGCAAGGCTAAGCGCGCGCCACGCCGCGACATGTGACACAACTACGATGCAACGGCCCGGAGACCCCTCCGGGCCGTTTGCTTTTGCAGCAGAGGGCGCGGGCGGCGTCGCATTTTGCGCAGGACGTCTTTTCCTTCCGTAACCGCGCGCCTAGCGTGGGCACGATTCGAAAGGAGCCCGTCATGACCACCGGATTCTACTGGGATGAACGCTGTTTCTGGCACCATGGCGGCAATTTCGCCAGCACTATGCCGGTGGGCGGTTTGGTGCAGCCGATGGTGGGCGGATTGCCCGAAAATCCGGAAACCAAGCGTCGCCTGCGCAACCTGATCGATGTGACGGGGCTGATCCACGACCTGTCGCCGCGCCGGGCGGGGCCGGTGGGCCGAACCGAAATGGAGCGGGTGCACCCTGCGGCCTATCTCGACCGGTTCAAGGCGCTGTCGGATGCGGGCGGCGGGGATATGGGGCTGCGGGCCCCCTTTGGCCCCGGCGGGTTCGAGGTGGCGGCGGTGTCTGCGGGGCTCGCGACGCAAGCGCTGCGCGATGTGCTGTCGGGCCGGGTGTCGAACGCCTACGCCCTCAGCCGCCCGCCGGGCCATCACTGCCTGCCCGAATATCCCAACGGGTTCTGCCTGCTGGCCAATTGCGCTATCGCGGTGGAGGCGGCGCTGGCCGAAGGCCGGGCCGAGCGGATCGCGATCCTTGACTGGGATGTGCATCACGGCAACGGGACGGAGGCGATTTTCTATGACCGCCCCGAGGTGCTGACGATCTCGATCCATCAGGACCGCAACTACCCGATGGATACCGGCGCGGCGACGGATCGCGGGCAGGGCGACGGGTTCGGGACCAATGTGAACATCCCGTTGCCCGCAGGCACGGGTCACGCGGGTTATCTGGAGGCGATGGACCGGATCGTTCTGCCAGCCCTTCAAGCCTTTGCCCCCGACGCAGTCGTCATCGCCTGCGGTTTTGACGCGTCGCTTGTCGATCCGCTGGGGCGGATGCTGTGCGGGGCGGAGACGTTCGGCGCGATGACCGACCGGGTGATGCGGCTGGCCGATGAACTCTGCGCCGGGCGCGTCGTCGCGGTGCATGAGGGTGGCTATAGCGAGGCGCATGTGCCGTTCTGCGGCCATGCCGTCATCCAGCGGATGGCGGGCAGCCGCGTCGACGCGCCCGATCCGTTGGGGGAAACCATCCGCTTGCGTCAGCCTGGCCCGGCCTTTGATGCGTTCGTATCCGGCTGGATCGACGAACTGATACAGGTGCTGGAGATCGAGACGCCCGCGACCGCAGGCTGACCGGCCCCGTGCGGGGGGCCGCCCTATAGCGGTGCCGCGTCCCAAAACTCGCAGAGAAAGGCCACGGCTCCGGGCGCGCCCTGTTGCTGACAGCGTTCCATAAAGCCGGGGTCGGCCAGATCAGCGAATTCGGGATGCCCCGCCAGATCGGGCGGGGTCACGGCGCGGAATGCCATCGACCAGTCGGCGAAGTTGCGCTGTGTCAGCGGCCCTCGATCCAGCACCACCTTCGTATGGTGACGGGGGTCGTCGAAGATTCGCGCGCGCAGGCGCTCCAGTTCCTGATCATCCCCTTCAAGCAACTGCATGAACGCCCCCCGCCGCCCGTCGCGCCCCTCGACGAACAGCAGAGCGCCCGTGATGTCGCGCGCGGCGTTGTAGCGTTGACTGGCCCGAAGGATGTCGGCCAGCGCCGCTTCGCTCAGGTCATGCGCCGCCTGACTGACATAGACGAGATAGTTCAGTGACATGCAGGTTCCTCCCCGGATATCCGCTGCCCCGTAGGGCGGTTGACGATGAGTAAACGGATCATCGTCCAACGGGTCAACCTGTGGATTTCACCATGCGAAATTGGATTTTATTATTTCGGATTTAATTGACGATTGCCCGTCAAATTCTGCAGTTTACCGACATTGGGAGGACGCAGATGAGCAACGGCACGGAAATACTGGGCGGCACAGCCGGCCATTCCAACGCCACCGCGAAGGCCGGAATGAACGGCGCGCGGCAGCGGGCTGGCGCAAATGGGACCGGCACGGCCACGGAGGGCGACCGCAACGGGCGCACGATCCAATCCGTCGAACGCGCTCTGACCATCCTCGAAATTCTGGCCTCCGCGCATGAGCCGCAGGGCCTTAACGATATCGCGACGCAGGCGGGACTCAACGCATCGACCTGTCATCACCTCATCACCACATTGGTGGCACGCGGCTATGTCCTCCATGCGGGGCGGTCGCGGGGCTATCTGCTCAGCTCGAAGCTCAATGAATTGATCGAGCTGTCGGACCGCGAGGTCGATCTGGCCGAATTCGTGCGGCCCAAGCTGGAAATGCTGGCCGAAACACTGGCCGAGAATGTGCAGATGGCCGTGCTGCGCGGCTCCAGCCTTATCACCCAGTTGCGGGTGAGCCGGGGCAAGGGCATCCGCGAGGCCGACGAGTTGCGCAAGATGGCGGCGTTGCATGCGACCGCGACGGGCAAGGCGATCCTTGCATGGTTGCCGGAGGCCGAAATGGCGCGGGTGATCTCGGACAATGGGCTGACCGCCTATACGCCGCGCACGATCACCACGTTGTCGGGCATCGTCGAGGAATTGCGCCATGTGCGGCGCAACGGCTTTGCCATCGATGATCAGGAACTAGAAGAAGGGGTGGTGTGCTGCGGCGCCGCCGTGCGCGATGAGAAGGGCGCGGTGATCGCATCGATTTCCGCCACCTTTGCCGCGCAGAAGAATTCAGACGCCTACCGGACCCATGTGATCCGGCAGGTCGTGCAGATGGCGCGCGCGCTGTCGGACCAGTTGCGGGTGAGTCGCTCCTGAGGAGGGGAGACACCCGAAGGCCCGGTCCGGTTGCGGGGCGGGTCACAGTGAAAAATGAGACATGCCGCTATGGAGGAGGAGCCAGTCATGGCCATTAGCGACCAGGTGAAAACCGATCCGAACTACCCGATCCCGGACACGATGAAGGCTTGGGTACTGGGCGATCCCGGCCAACTGACCTTTGCCGAGAAGCCGGTGCCATCGCCTGAGAAGGCCGAAGTGCTGGTGCGGATCGATGCCGTGGCCATCTGCGCCACCGATCTGGAAATCATCCATCACGGCCCGCCTGCGATGATCGAAGGCGGCGAGCCGTTTAACAAGAACTTCACCCCCGGCCATGAATATATGGGCACGGTCGTCGCACTGGGGCCGGGTGTCGACGAATACAAGATCGGCGAGCGCGTCACGGTCGAAATCCACGCCGGTTGCGGCCAGTGCAAGCGCTGTCGTCAGGGGATGTACACGTCCTGCCACAACTACGGCAAGAATTACGGCGATGTCGATAAAGGCCACCGGGCCAATGGCTTCACCACCGATGGCGGCTTTGCTGAATACGCGGTGAACAACATCAACACGCTGGTTCACGTCGATGACAGCATGTCCGACGAAGAGGCTACGCTGGTCGTGACCGCTGGCACCGCGATGTATGGCCTAACCGAACTGGGCGGGCTGGTCGCGGGCGAAAGCGTCGTCGTCACCGGCCCCGGTCCGATCGGTCTGTTGGGCGCGGCGGTGGCCAAGGCGCTTGGCGCGCAGCCGGTGATCCTGACCGGCACCCGCGACAACCGTCTGGAAATCGGCAAGCAACTGGGCGTCGATCACGTCATCAACGTGCGCAACGAGGATGCGGTCGAGAAGGTTCGCGAACTGACCGGCGGCAAGGGCGTGGATTACGTCATCGAATGTTCCGGTGCGCCCAACGGCCTGAACGACGCGGCGCAAATGGTGAACCGGGGCGGCAAGATCTGTCTTGCGGCCTTCCCCGGCACCTCGCCCGAGGTCGATGTCGCCTATCTGGTGCGCAACAACATCTACCTCTACGGCATCCGCGGCGAAGGTAAGGCCGCGACCCATCGCGCCGAAGCCTTCATGCGGCAGAAGCGGTTCGATGCCACGCTGATCCATACGCATACGTTTGAGATGGCGGATCTGGAGGAGGCGCTGCGCTACGCCAAGGATCGGGTCGAGGACGCGATCAAGGTGGTCGTGCGCAACCCGCATGCCCAGCAGCAGCGCGTCGCGGCGGAGTAATCCCCCGATCCGGCCCGGCGCCCGCCCACAAGCAGGGCGCCGGGCCATCCCGTCCCGATGATCACGTTCGAGGAGGCAAGGGCAGATCATGCTCACCTGTGACACCTATCTGATGCCCCGGACCCTGGCGGAGGCGCTGGAAATCTGGTCCACCGCGCCCGAGGGCAGCCGGCTGGTGGCTGGCGCCACCGACATCCTGCCCTGGGCCCGCGAAGGGCGGGCAGGGGACGTTCACCTGCCAATGATGCTCGACGTCACCCGCGTGGCCGAATTGCAGGGCTACAGCGTCACCGGAGATAAAGTCCGGCTGGGCGCGAATGTGGTCTACCAGCAGTTTCTGGAGGACGCGGAGCTGATCCGCCTGCTACCGAACCTGCCATATTGCGCCGCGTGGTTCGCCGATGACCAGATCCGCCAGCAGGCGACGCTGGTGGGCAATGTGGTCAACGCCTCGCCCGCCGGGGACGGTATTCCGCCGGTTCTGACCCATGACGGCACCATCGAACTGGCCCGGCTGGAGGGCGGCGAGGTCCGCACCCGCAGCATGGCCATTGCCGATTTCATCACCGGACCGGGGAAAACCGATCTCGCGCCGGGTGAAATCGCGACCTCGGTCACGCTTGACGCGATGCCGGGCTATGGCGGCTCGTTCCAGAAGGTCGGGCAACGCCGGTCGCTGGTGATTTCCGCGATCTGCTGCGCCGGGTTGGTGAAAACCGACGGGCAAGTGTTCGAGGATGTGCGGCTGGCGCTTGGCGGGATCGGCCCGCGCCCCATCCGCCTCTATGAAACCGAAAAGATGCTGAAGGGTCAACCGATGACCCGTGAACTGGTGGCGCGCGCGTCGGTCGGCATGGCCGATCTCGTCGCCTCGCGCAGCCGGATCGCCTATCGCCGCGCCGTGGTCGGTGGCTTCGTCGAAGCCGCGATCGAGGACGCCCTCGTGGCGCTCGGCGCGCCCAAGCCAACCCCCGAGATGAGGGAGACGAGCCATGTCTGATTGCGATATCGACTTTACCGTCAATGGCCGCCGGGTCGCCCGCAAGGTGGACCCAAGCTACCGCCTGCTGGACCTGCTGCGCGAGGATCTCGCGCTGACCGGCACCAAGGAAGGCTGCGGCGCGGGCGAATGCGGCACCTGTAGCGTCTTTGTCGACGGCAAGCTGGTGAAATCCTGCCTGATGCCCGCCGCAAAGGCCCAAGGCACCACGATCGAGACAGTCGAGGGGCTGGCGACGCCGGGCGATCTTACCCCGGTGCAGAAAGCGTTTCACAAGACCGGCGCTAGCCAGTGCGGATTTTGCATCCCCGGCATGGTCATGGCCGCGACCAGCACCCTGCGCGAGAACCCCGATGCAGGCATCGAGGAAATCAAGGAGCGCATGGGCGGCAATATCTGCCGCTGCACCGGCTACACCAAGATCTTCGAGGCCGTCGAAATCGCCCGTGACGTGATCGCAGGGCGCGCGCCGCAAACGGTGCTGGACGCTGACGCGGCGGGCGAAAGCTATATCGGCAATAACGTCCGCAGGCTCGACGCGCCGTCGAAAGTGTCCGGCCGTCTGCAATATGCCGCTGATATGGTGATGCAGGGCATGCTGCATATGCAGGTTCTGCGCAGCCCTCATGCCCATGCGGAAATCGTGTCCATCGACACCTCCGCCGCCGAGGCGCTGCCCGGTGTCCATTGCGTCATCACCTCCGCCGATGTGCCGGGGGAGGATGGCTTTGGCGTCTTCGTGCATGACCAGCCGGTGATGGCGCGCGGCAAGGTGCGCCATGTGGGCGAGGCCGTGGCCGCCGTAGCCGCCGACACGCCCCGCATCGCCCGTGAGGCGCTGGCACATATCAAGGTCGCCTATCGCGAATTGCCGGGCCTGTTCGACCCCACGCAGGCGCTGGAGCCGGGCGCGCCGGTGATCCACGACTACGCGGGCGACAACGTGGTCAAGCATATTCCCGTACGCAAAGGCGATCTGGAGGCCGGGTTCGCCGCAGCCGATGTGATTTTGGAGGAGACGTTTTCGACCCAGCAGGTCGAACATGCCTATCTGGAGCCGGAGGCCGGGCTGGCCTATGTCGACCACGACGACGTGGTGACCGTGGTGTCTCCCAGCCAGAACATCACCCACCACCGTCACATGCTGTCGCATATCATTGACAAGCCCATCAACAAGGTGCGCTTCATCATGAGCCCGGTCGGCGGCGGTTTCGGCGGCAAGGAGGACATGATCTATCAGGGGATGCTGGCGCTTGCGGCAATGAAAACCCATCGTCCGGTGCGGCTGGTCTTCACCCGCGAGGAAAGCATCGTCTGCTCGGCCAAGCGGCACCCGTCGCTGACGCGCTACCGGATGGGCCTGACCAACGATGGCCGGATCACCGCGGTGGAGTTCGACATGCTATCCGACGGGGGCGCCTACGGGATGTCGTCCGAAGGGGTGATGCGCAAAGCCGCGATCCTCAGCTGCGGACCGTATGAGATTGAAAACCTGAAGGTCGATACCCGCGTGGTTTACACCAACAACACGCCGTCGGGGGCGTTCCGCACCTTTGGCGGGATGCAGGCGCAATTCGCGACCGAGAGCATGATGGACATCGCGGCGGAGCGGCTGGGGCTTGACCCGTTCGAGATCCGGCGCCGCAACATGTATCGCGCGGGCTCGTTCACCCATACGCAGCAGAAGCTCAACAGCGCGTCCATCGACCGCGTGCTGGAGGCGGCGGAGACTGCCAGCCGCTGGGAGCCGGGCGCACCGACCGCACGGGGCGAAAGCCGGGGCGATCTTGGCGGGCCCGACACGCGCGCGCCTTGCAAACTTGGCGCGCGGTTCCACGAGGCGAAGACCCAGATCGAGAAGGTGGCGTCATGAAACGGATGATGCGAGGCCGCGGCATGGCGGCAAGCTGGTATGGCATCGCGCGCACGGCCACGATTGACCGGGCGGGTGCATGGGCCGAACTGGATGACGGCGGCACCGCTAAGGTGGTGACCGGCGTGACCGAGATCGGCGAGGGCATCCTGACGCTGCTCAGTCAGGTCGCCGCCGAGGAGTTGGGCATCAAGCCCGAACAGGTCACCATCGGCGATAACGACACCGCCCGCTCGCCCGAGGCCGCCCATGCGGGCGCGACCCGGCAGACCTACATGATCGGCAATTCCGTGGCGCTGGCCTGCCGCGATGCCAAGGCGCGGCTGTTTGAGCAGATCGCCGAACTGTGGGAAGTGCCGATTGAGAATCTGCGCAGCTTCGACGGGGTGCTCTGGGCCGAGCACACCAACAAGCGCATCTCGATGGAGGAGGCCGTAGCCCTTTGCAAGGCGCGCGGCGTCGTGCCTGTGGGGTCTGGCAGTTTTACCGCGCATGGCACCGGGCTTGACCCTGTCGATGGCAGCGGCAGCCCGTGGCAGGCCTATGTCTTTGGCACGCAGGTCGCGGAGGTCGAGGTCGACACCCTCACCGGCGAGGTGCAGGTG
Source organism: Pacificitalea manganoxidans (assembly GCF_002504165.1). Taxonomy (GTDB): domain Bacteria; phylum Pseudomonadota; class Alphaproteobacteria; order Rhodobacterales; family Rhodobacteraceae; genus Pacificitalea; species Pacificitalea manganoxidans. The sequence goes on along the minus strand of NZ_CP021404.1, from coordinate 2,299,474 downwards.
TTGGGCATCTGGGCCGCGCATGACGTGGGCCGGGCGATCAACCCGCGCGGCGTCGAAGGTCAGATCGAGGGCGGCGTTGTCCAAGGTCTGGGTCAGGCCTTGATGGAGGACTACCAGACCCATGAGGGTCACCCTGTAACCCACGGGTTCGCCAAGTATATCCTGCCCACATCGCTCGATGTGCCGCAGATCAATTGCTCGATCGTCGAGGACCCCGATCCGCTCAGCCCGCTGGGTGCAAAGGGTATCGGCGAGCCTGCGCTGGTGCCGACCGCGCCCGCCGTGATGAACGCGATCTATGACGCCATCGGCATTCGCATCACTTCGTTGCCCGCCACGCCCGAGAAGATCCTCGCGGCGCTGGCCGACAGGCGCGCCGCACAGGAGGGGGAACCCGCCCCCGCCTGAGCACCCGCATCGCCCGCGCGGATCAACAGGGGCGGAGGAGGCCCCGACCGCGTGACTTCACGCCACACCGGATACCAACCAGGGAGGATTGAATGTCTGGATCAATCAAGGGGCTGATCGCAGCCGCGGCAGGTGCCGCACTGTTCACAGCCGGGATCACCGCACCCACGCCCGTGCGTGCGGAATACCCCGAAAAGCCGGTCGAGATGACCGTGCTGTTCGGTGGCACCGCGAACACCATCGCGCAGCTGCTGGCGGAACTGATGGCGGACGAGCTTGGCTCGCCCGTTGTGCCGGTCAGTCGGCCCGGTGGCGGCGGCGCTGTGGGATATGCCTATGTTCAGGGCACGCGCCCCGACGGCTATTCCATCGTGTGGAATTCCAACTCGATCAACACCGCGCACCATACCGGCAAGATCCCGTTCGACTATTCGGCCTTTGTGCCGATTGCGCGGGTGTCCAGCGAAGTTCCCGCACTCGCCGTGCGGGCCGATAGCGGTTGGGACAGTCTCGACGCCATGAAAGCCGCGGCAATGGACATGGAGGGCACCCTGAAGGTCGGGATTTCCGGCAAGGGCAGCTTTACCCACCTGACCTCCGCTGCGCTGTTCGATGCGATGGGTCTGGGGGACAAGGTCACCTACATCTCCTACGGCGATGGCAAAGCCCCGGTCGAATTGCTCGGCGGGCGCATCGACGCCGCGATCCAGTGGCCCGGACAGTTCAAGTCCTATGTCGAAAGCGGCGATCTGTCGGTTCTGGCCGTCACCGGCGCGGACCGGATCGACCTGATGCCCGATGTGCCTACGGCGGCCGAGCAGGGCGTCGATATCGACATCACCATGTGGCGCGGGCTGGCCGCTCCCAAAGGCACGCCTGAGGACGTGGTGATGAAGTTGCAGGAGGCCGCGCGCGCCGCGACCGAAACCGACGCGTTCAAGGAAGCATCGGTCAATCTGGGCTTCGAGCCGGCTTACATGGACAACGCGGCCTTTGGCGAACAGATCGCCAAGGACGATGCGTTCTACGCCGACCTGCTGACAGAACTGGGCGTCACCGAGTGACCCGGCAGACCCGTCCCGGTGGCATGACACGCTGCCGGGACGGGTTTCTCGCCCGCACCTGTCGCCTGCGCCTTTTGCCTGCCACGGCACCTGCCGCAGCGCGCTATGCCGGACCGGCCCGCGGTTGCCATCATCGCAACGGCGATCACCGGGCCAACGCCGCCGCTCAGCGCCTGTGCCCCTCATGACATTCATTCATTCCAGCGCACCGCCGCCCGCCCGCCACCCGCATCGATACGCGCCCGCAAGCTCGGGGAGGATCATCCGATGAACCGCCAGACCAAGGATATTGCAACCGCCGGCATTCTGATCACCATTGCCGTGATTTGGTGCGGCATGGTGTGGCAGACCATTCCACCCGGCACCGGGCATGGCGATGTGGGGCCGCGCGCCTTCCCGCTGCTGCTGGGCGTGTTGCTGGGCCTGTTCGGAGCGGGAATGCTGACGCTGGCGCTTAAACGCCGCAACCACCCCGAGGCCCGTGCCGAAGCCGCCCGCCGCCGTGCAGATGCGGTGGCCGCCGCGCAGGCTTACGTTCGCCGCGATGCCGGGGTGCGGGACGAACGCGCCAGCAACGCCGCCGCGCGTTTGACCGAAGGCGCGCCCGTGACCCAGACCGCGCCCGACGCACCCGATAGCACCACCGCCGAGACCGAGGACAGCGCCAGCCGCCGTGCTGAATTGGTGATGCTGGCGCTCACGCTGGGGCTGCTCGTGCTTTACGGCTTTGCCATGCAGAAAATCGGCTTCACCCTCGCCACCGGCCTGTGCGTCATGGCGACGATGCTCCTGATCCTGCGCGACCGGTCGTTGGTGCGCGTGGGGCTGATGACCGTCGGGATCACCTTCGGCTGCTGGCTCATCTTTGGACAGATACTGGATATCCCGCTTGCCCGTGGCAGCTGGATCTCGCTGGGCTGAGGGGACAGACATGGATCATTTGCTTCTCGCCGCCGCCGCCGCCTTTACCCCGATCGCCATCGGCGCGGTGGGGCTGGGCACCCTGATCGGGCTGATCTTTGGCTCGATCCCGGGGCTGACCTTTACCGTGGCGCTGGCTCTGGCGCTGCCCATCACCTTTGGCATGGATGCCGTGCCGGCTACCGGCCTGCTGCTGGGCACCTATATCGGCGGTATGACCGGCGGATCGGTGTCCGCCATCCTGCTGGGCATCCCCGGCACGCCTTCCGCCGCCGCCACCGTGCTGGACGGCTATCCGTTGACCCGACAGGGGCGTGCCTCCATCGCGCTCGGCACTGCGGTCATCGTCTCGACCATCGGCGGGATATTTTCGCTGATCGTGATGATGGTGTCCGTCAATCTGGTGTCGCAGGTGGCGATCAAGTTCGGCCCGGCCGAGATCTTTGCGCTGGTGCTGTTCGGGATGTCGACGATCTGCGGCCTTGCGTCGGGTTCGATGCTCAAGGGTCTGATCGCGGGCGTAATCGGGTTGATGGTCATGACCATCGGCATCGACACCATCGACGGCGTCAATCGGCTGACCTTCGGCTCCATCAACATGCTGCAGGGGGTCAACCTGCTGGTGGCGATGATCGGGTTGTTCGCGGTGCCGTTCATCATCGAAACCTTTGCCCGCCATAGCCGGGGCACGACAGAGGTGAACCGCACCGGCAGCCTCCGCGCGGAATTGCCCGGCATTCGCCTGCTGGCGCGCAACAGCTGGCTCATCGCGCGCTGTTCGGCCATTGGCACCGTGATCGGGGCGATCCCCGGCACCGGCGGCGCCATTGCGGCCTTCCTTGCCTATGACAACGCCAAGCGGTTTTCGCCCACGCCGGAACGGTTCGGTAAGGGGGCAATCGAGGGCGTGATCGCGCCGGAAACCGCCAATAACGCGGTCACCGGCGGCACGCTCATCCCGCTGCTGTCGCTGGGCATCCCCGGCGATCCGGCCACCGCGATCGTGCTGGCGGGGCTGATGATCCACGGCATCACACCGGGGCCTGCGCTGTTCATGACGTCCGAGACCGAGGTCTACGGGATCTATATCGCCGTGGTGATGGCCTATGTCTTTATTCTGGTGCTGCAACTCGCAGGCATCCGGCTGTTCGTCTACGTCCTGCGCGTGCCGCCGCAATTGCTGGCTGTGGTGATCCTCGTGCTCTGCGTCATCGGCGCCTACACGGTGCGCAACTCCGCCTTCGACATCTACACGATGGCGGTGATCGGGGGGCTGGCCTACGGGCTGATGCGCATGGGCATCCCGACGACGCCCGTGATCCTTGGCATGGTGCTGGGGCCGACACTCGAAAACGAGTTCCGCACCGCGATGGCGCTGTCGGACGGGCATTACTCGATCTTCTACACATCCCCGGTGGCGATGGGCTTCTTCGCGCTCGCCGCCCTGATCATCGCGCTTCAGACCGCCTCCGGGCTGCGCCTGCGCAAGACCACCAAACTGACGGAGAAAAGCAATGCTTGAGCGGACTTCGCCCAAAGAAGCGGATATTTCGGTGGCCACATCCGCCGCAGCCACGCCCGAAGACGCCCTGCGCGCCCGGGCCCGGCGACTGGCCGAGGGCGGCATTGCCGCGCTGGCCGCAGATGCGCAGGTGATCGAGGTCACGCTGAGCGAAGCGTTGGTGATCGGCCTGTTGCGTCAGGGGGTGCGGACCTATTTCGCGATCTTCGGCCACGGCTCAACCGATCTGGGGGAGGTGCTGCGCGTCTATACCGAAGAAGGCGTGACCACCTGCATCAATTGCCGCAACGAGGTGGAGATGGCCCATGCCGCCACCGCCCATGCGTGGGTCTATGGCGAAACGCCCGCTGTCATTACCTCGATTGGCCCGGGCGGGTTGCAGGCGATGGCGGGCGCGCTGGCGGCGTCGTCCAACGGGATCGGCGTGTATCACATCTACGGAGATGAGACGACGCGCGGCGAAGGCTACAACATGCAGCAGGTGCCGAAGGCCGAACAGGGGCTGTTCGGGCGGATCACTGCGCTGATGGGGCAGTCCTATACGCTGCACACCCCCGAGGCGCTGCGCGACTGCCTGCGCCGGGGCACGGCCTGCGTACATCACCCCTATCGCGCGGCGCCGTTCTTCATCATGGCGCCCATCAACACCCAGCCGCAGCAAACCGCGCTGAACCTTGCGACGCTGCCGGGGCGCCTGAATGCGCCGACGCTGGCGCCTGCCGGGCAGGACGCGCTGACCCGTGCCGCCGATCTGATCGCAGGCGCGAAACGCGTGGCGATCAAGGCCGGGGGCGGCACCCGCACCCATGCGGCGGCGGTGCAGCGGCTGGCCGAGGCGCTCAATGCGCCGGTGGTGCTGTCCCCCGGATCGCTCGGCGTGCTGCCCGACGATCACCCGCTCAACATGCATGTCGGCGGGTCCAAAGGCTCGATCAGCGGCAATCATGCGATGCAGAACGCCGATCTGGCGATCATCATCGGCTCTCGGGCGGTCTGTCAGGCGGATTGTTCGGGCACGGGCTGGCCCCGCGCACAGGCGGTGATCAACATCAACGGCGATCTCGACGATGCTTCGCATTATGCCAATACCGAGATGCTCCCCGGCGATATCGGCGCGGTGATCGAACGGCTGCTGGAGGTCGTGCGCCCGCAGCCCGCCGGTGACTGGACCGCCGCCTGCACCGCCAAGAAAGACGACTGGACCGCGTTCAAACGCGCGCGTTTCGCCCAAGCACCGGTCGAGGATCCCGTCTGGCAGCGCCCGGTGCTGACCCAGCCCGCCGCGATCAACATCGTATCGCGGTTCGCCAACGCCCACGGCGCGGTGAAATTCTTCGACGCAGGCGATGTGCAGGCCAACGGGTTTCAGGTGGTCGAGGACAGCGCCGTCGGCCAGACCGTGACGGAAACGGGGGCCTCCTACATGGGGTTCGCGACCTCCGCCCTGCTGGGCGCTGCCGGGGTGGCGGAGCCGAAATATGGTGTGGCGTTCACCGGCGACGGCTCGTTCATGATGAACCCGCAAGTGCTGATCGACGCGGTGGAACATGGCGTGCGTGGCATGATCGCGCTTTTCGACAACCGGCGCATGGCTGCGATCACCGGGCTGCAACTGGCTCAATACGGACGTGAATTCCGCACCAATGACAGCGTCGCGGTGGATTATGTCCAGATGGCGGGCGCGGTGTCCGGGGTGCGGGCGATCTGGGCTGGCACCACGGCTGAGGAGCTTGAGGTCGCGCTGGCCGAGGGCCATGCCCATGACGGGCTGAGCCTGCTGCACATCCCCGTTTATGGCAACCACGACGATTTCGCCGGAATGGGCGCTTATGGCAGCTGGAATGTCGGCAATTGGGTCGATGACGTGCAGCGCGACTACCTGATGCAGAAGATCTGAGGACCTCCCATGTATGACGACCTGAACCTGTATATCGACGGCGCGTGGCGCGCGGCCTCGGATGGCGGCACACGCGGGGTGCATGATCCCGCGACGGAGGATCAACTGGGCACCATCGCTGTGGCGACGGAGGCCGATCTCGACGCGGCGCTGAGCGCGGCACAGGCCGGGTTCGCCGAATGGCGGCGCGTGGGCACATGGGATCGGGGCGCGGCGCTGCGGCGGGTGGCGCAGCTGATCCGCGACCGGACCGAGGATATCGCCCGCGTCATGAGCCTTGAGACCGGCAAGCCGCTGGCCGAGGCACGGGGGGAGACCCGCGCCGCCGCCGATCAATTCGACTGGTATGCCGAAGAAACCAAACGCATCTACGGTCAGATCATCGAAGGCCGCACCCCCGACAGCCGCATGCAGGTGATCTATCAGCCGGTGGGCGTGGTGGCGGCGTTCAGTGCGTGGAACTTCCCCGCGCTGCTGCCCGCGCGCAAGATCGCCGCAGCGCTCGGCGCGGGCTGCGCCGTGATCGTCAAACCGGCAGGGGAGGCGCCCGGCTCTTGCGCTGCGCTGGTTCAGGCCTGTCATGACGCAGGCATTCCGGCAGGGGCCGTGGGGTTCGTCACCGGTAATTCGCAGATGATCGCGGAGAAGCTCGTCCGCTCGCCCATCGTACGCAAGGTCTCCGTCACCGGCTCGGTCCCCGTGGGCAAGGAGATCCTGCATCTCGCCGCTGACGGCGTAAAGAAAGTGTCGATGGAACTGGGCGGACATGGGCCGGTCGTCGTGTTCGACGATGTCGATGCGGAGGCCGTGGCCGAAGCCTGTGCCAATACCAAGTTCCGCAATTGCGGGCAGGTCTGCATTTCGCCCACCCGGTTCTATGTGCATGAGAGCAAATATGACCGCTTCGCCACCCGATTTGCCGAAGTGGCGCGCGGGCTGAAGCTGGGTCGCGGGCTGGACGATGGCGTGCAGATGGGGCCGATGGCCAACCGACGCGGGCTGACCACCATTGGGGAAATGACCGCCGATGCGCTTGACCGCGGCGCGGAGTTGCTTGCGGGTGGGCAGCGGCCCAAAGATCTCAACCACGGCTATTTCTTTGAACCCACCGTTCTGGGCCGGGTGCCTGACGACGCGCGGGTGATGATCGATGAGCCGTTCGGCCCGATTGCACCCATCACCACCTTCCGCGACTATGACGAGGTTATTGCACGCGCTAACAGCCTGCCCTTCGGGCTCGCGGGCTATGTGTTCTCCAATGATCTGGCGCGCGCGACCCGCGCGTGGGAGGATCTGGAGGTCGGCATGGTCGGCGTGAATGAAATGTTGCTGGCCACCGCTGAGGCGCCCTTTGGCGGCGTCAAGGAAAGCGGCATGGGCCGGGAAGGCGGGTCGCTGGGGTTGATGGACTACCTCGACCCGAAATACGTCAAGATCAAGCTCGCACCGAAGGACTGACAAGAATGAGCGACGAACAGGACCGCGGCCTCGCACGGGGGCTGACGAATTACGGCGATCGGGATTTCTCGGTCTATCTCCGCAACAGCTTTGCCGCATCGATGGGCTATTCCCGCGAGGTGCTGAAAAAGCCCATCGTCGGCATCGCCAACTCGTTTTCCGGCTTCAACAACTGCCACCGCCATTTCCCCGAAATGGTCGAGCATGTGAAACGCGGTGTGCTGCTGGCGGGCGGGCTGCCGATCGAGTTTCCGACGATCTCGCTGGGCGAGGTGTTTTTGTCACCGACCTCGCTCAAGTTCCGCAACCTGATGTCGATGGACACCGAAGAAATGGTGCGCGCGCAGCCGATGGATGCCGTCGTGCTGATGGGCGGTTGTGACAAAACGGTCCCCGCTCAGCTGATGGGCGCGGCGTCTGCCGACCTGCCCGCGGTGCAGTTGATCGGCGGGCCGATGATGACCTCGCGCTATGGCGAGGAGCGTCTGGGCGCCTGCACCGATTGCCGCCGCTTCTGGGGCAAGTATCGCGCGGGCGAGGTTTCGACCGAGCAGATCAACGATATCGAAGGGCGGCTGGCCACCACCACCGGCACCTGCGCCGTGATGGGCACGGCGTCCACCATGGCCTGTATCGCGGAGACGCTGGGCATGGCGCTGCCGGGCACGGCGGCGATCCCGGCGGTGCATGCCGACCGGCTGCGCGCGGCGGAAGCGTCGGGCATGGCGGCGGCGCGGATGGTGCAGAACCCGATCCGCCCGAGCGAGATCATCACCGAAAAATCCGTTGAGAACGCATTGCGGGTGTTGCTGTCACTGGGCGGGTCCACCAACGCGATCATCCATCTGACCGCCATCGCGGGGCGGCTGGGGATCCGCATCGGGCTCGACCGGCTAAACCAACTGTCGGATGAAACCCCGGTGCTGGTGAACCTGAAGCCGGTGGGCAGTCACTACATGGAAGATTTCTTCTTTGCCGGTGGCGTGGGCGCGGTGCTGCGGGAATTGAAGCCGCTACTGCATCTCGACACGATCTCGGTCACGGGTGAGCGTCTGGGCGACCGGCTGGAGCAAGACCCCGGTTATGTCGACCGCCGCGTGATCGCCACCGCCGAAGAGCCGCTGGAGCCGCAGGGTGGGCTTGTGGCGCTGTTTGGGAACCTTGCCCCTCGTGGCGCGATCCTGAAACGCTCCGCCGCCGATAGCAGCCTGTTCGAGACCGAGGGGCGCGCTGTCGTGTTCACCTCGCTCGAAGATCTGGCCGCGCGCATCGATGATCCCGATCTCGACATTCAGGCAGATGACGTGATGGTCCTGCAAAATGCGGGGCCGCGCTCGGCCAGTGGCATGCCGGAGGCGGGCTATCTGCCGATCCCGCGCAAACTGTCGTCGAAGGGCGTGAAGGACATGATCCGCATCTCGGACGCGCGCATGTCGGGCACGGCGTTTGGCACAATCATCCTGCATGTCGCGCCCGAAGCGGCCGTGGGCGGCACGCTGGCGCTGGTCCGCACCGGCGACCGCATCCGCCTGTCGGTCAAAGACAAGCGCGTGGAATTGCTGGTGGACGATGCCGAACTGGATCGCCGCCGCGCGGAATGGACCCCCGATCTGGTCCCGCCGGAGGAGCGCCGCGGGTATGACCGGCTTTATGCCAGTGAGGTTCTGCAAGCGGATGAGGGTTGCGATTTCGCGTTCTTGCAACCAATCGGATCGAAAGACTGAACGGAACCGGGCCAGGACCGGGGGAGGGCAGGCTGATGCGCCCCGGTTCCTCCCCGCGGTGCGATCTATGACCTGCGGGCGATGCCACCCGGCCTGAACCACATATCGACACCACCAAACGCAAACGGCGCGGAGGATACCCTCCGCGCCGTTGCTATTCGTGCCCTTTGACGGGCGTGCCGTAAAGGCGGGCGATTAGCCCTGAGCGGCTTTGGCCACCTCGGCTGCGAAGTCTTCTTTCTCGACTTCGATGCCTTCGCCCACTTCCAGACGGATGAAGCCGGTGATTTCCGCACCTGCTTCTTTCGCGGCTTCGGCCACGGTCAGGTCGGGGTTCACGACGAAGCTCTGGCCCAGCAGGGTCACCTCGGAGAGGAACTTCTTCATGCGGCCGTCGATCATCTTCTCGATGACCTGCTCCGGCTTGCCGGATTCGCGGGCCTGATCGGTCAGAACCTGACGCTCACGCTCAACGATCGACGGGTCGAGATCGGCTTCGCCCAGCGATGCGGGGTTCACAGCGGCGACATGCATCGCAACCTGCTTGCCGAACGCTTCGTCGCCGCCGGTCATCGCGACCAGAACGCCGATTTTGCCCATGCCATCGGTGGCGGCATTATGGACGTAGGACACGACGGTCTCGCCGGTGATCTTTTCCATCCGGCGCAGGGTCATGTTCTCGCCGATGGTCGCGATTTTGTCGGTGATGGTCGATTCGACGGTCTTGCCGCCCAGATCGGTCGCCTTCAGCGCGTCAAGGTCGGACGCGTCGGTCGCCACGGAGGCGATTTTGCGCACCATGTCCTGGAAGTCGGAGTTCTTCGCGACGAAGTCGGTCTCGGAGTTCACCTCGACCGCGACACCGGTGCCACCGTTGACGGCGACGGCCACGAGGCCCTCGGCAGCGGTGCGGCCCGATTTCTTGGCGGCCTTGGCCAGACCCTTGGTGCGCAGCCAGTCAACGGCAGCTTCCATGTCGCCGTCGTTTTCGCTGAGCGCTTTTTTCGCGTCCATCATGCCTGCGCCGGTGCTGTCGCGCAGTTCTTTCACCATCGCTGCGGTGATCGCCATCTGGCCTCTCCTCGGATTTTGCTGTCGGGTGCGGCGCAGGGACTAGCCCCGCCCGGTATCAATTGGATGACGGCAGGAGCGTCGTGACGCTCCCGCCCGTGGGGCGCCGCCGAGCCAGTGGCCCGAAGCGCGGCGCCCGAATGCGGGGCTCAGGCCTCCGCGGGGGTCTCGGCAGCGGCAGCGGCCTCTTCGGCGGCGGCTTCTTCCTGCAGGGCTTCTTCCATCTCGCCCAGGTCGATGCCGGCAGCGCCCATCTGAGCGGTCATGCCGTCAAGCGCAGCGCGGGAGACGAGATCGCAGTAAAGAGCGATTGCGCGGGCCGCGTCGTCGTTGCCGGGGATGACGTAGTCGACGCCAGCGGGGGAGCAGTTGGTATCGACAACGGCGACAACCGGAATGCCCAGCTTGCGCGCTTCGGCAATGGCCAGGTCTTCTTTGTTGACGTCGATGACGAACAGCAGGTCGGGAACGCCGCCCATTTCGCGGATACCGCCGAGGGAGGCCTGCAGTTTGGCCTGCTCGCGCTCCATGCCCAGACGCTCTTTCTTGGTCAGGCCTTCGTAGCCCATCGCGGCCTGCTCATCGATCGCCTTGAGGCGGCCGATGGACTGAGACACGGTTTTCCAGTTGGTCAGCGTGCCGCCGAGCCAGCGGTGGTTCATGTAATACTGTGCGCAACGCTCTGCGGCATCGGCGATCGGCTGCTGGGCCTGACGCTTGGTGCCGACGAAGAGAACGCGGCCGCCTTTGGCGACGGTGTCACGAACGACCTGCAGAGCCTGGTCGAGCATCGGGACCGTCTGGGTGAGGTCCATGATGTGGATGCCGTTGCGGTCACCGTAGATATACGGTGCCATGCGCGGGTTCCAGCGCTGGGTCTGGTGGCCGAAGTGAACGCCAGCTTCGAGCAGCTGACGGAGGGAGAAGTCAGGGAGAGCCATGTCTCGTATCCTTTCCGGTTTGATCCTCGGCGGAGCGCTCAGACTGTTGTCCAACCGGCGGACCTTTCGGGGATGTCTCCCCCGTAAGGCCCAAGCCCCGCCTGTGAAGTGTTCGCGCGTATAAAGCGGAAAATCAGAAGGCGCAAGGGGCAGGGGGCCTGACGGGGTGCGACGGCGCCCCGGCGGACGGTCGGGCAGCGACCGGGCAGGGCCGCCATATACAGAAGTGTCACGGGTCGAAAAAGTGATCGCCCAAGGCTCGTCGAGGGATTCACAAACCGAATCAACTGTGCGACGGTCCTCTGCACCGCCCGTCAGAGGCGGATGATCGAGGCAGTGAAACAGGTCCGGGCGATGAGCAGATCCCAGAAAAGACCCGCATTCGGCGTGGTTTTGTATTTCGCGGCGAGTTTCTCGCTCGCGACCTATTTCACGTTTGCTGCCGTGCAGGGCGATTACGGCCTGTTCCGGCGGGTGGAGATTCGCGCCGAGGCGACGGCGCTGGAGCAGCAGAAAACGCTGCTGAGTGCGGAACTGGCGGCGCTGGAAAACAAAACCCGCCGCATGTCCGACGAATATCTGGATCTCGACCTGCTCGATCAGCAGGCGCGCGATGTGCTGGGTTTGTTGCGGTCCGATGAGATCGTCATTCGCTGACCACTAGAGGATCAGCACCAGCAACGTGCCATAGCCCGCGACGCCCAAGGCAAAGGGCAGGAAACTGCTGTCGCGGTCTTCGGGCAATTCTTCCTTCAGCACGTTCAGGACGATCCCGCCCGCAAGGAACGATGACAGGGCGATAATCATCGTCTCGGGCAGTTCAACCAGCCAGCCCAGAGCAGCCCCCAGCAACACCGCGCCAGATAGCAGCCACCGCCCGCGCCGGTCATATAGACCTTCGTGGTCTTCGCGCAGGCCGAAATCGTTGGTCACGAAATGCAGGCCCATCGCGACCGCGTATAGGATGAGCGAGCGTGTGGTGTCTTCTTCCCGATGTAGCAGCAGGTAGCCGATAAGCAGGTTGTAGGCGGCGAAACTGCCCAGATGCAGCCAGAAGCTGCCGCCCTCGGCCTCGGGCCGCTCCCCCCGGGCGCGGGCGCGGCGGATCACACGTTCCAGACCATAGAATGTGGCGAGCCCGGCAAGCGCGAGGATATAGACAAGCTCGCCGCGGCTGTCGGCCTCGTTCAGCGTTTCCTCATGCACGGCAAGGTCGGGCAGCAGGTGCAGAAAGACATAAGCCACCGCCACACCCCCGGCGAGCGACAGCCAGCGGGACCGTGGCACGCGGTCCAGAACGGCCAGTTGCGGTGCGGTGATGTGGATGATCGCGAACACGGCGACAGAGAGCAGCGTCAGGATGGTCGGAAGCAGGGGCGCGGTGTCGGACATGACCGGCCAACGCGGGGCAGGGCGCGCGGTTCCGTGGCGGTCTAGGGGCCGGGGCGCAGGGGGCAATCGGCGCCCCTTATTTTTATGCCGCACTGCGGCGTAGCGGGCGGCGCCAGATCAACGCTTGCATCCGCGGAATACCAGCTTACCCTCTTTTCAGGATGCATCGCCATTCGAGCTTTGCTATGAATGGTTCAACGTTAAACTATTCCTATCGGAGGAGGGCCGGCTATGGCGGCGCGCAAGGCTGCACCCAAGAAGCCGAATGTTTCCAAGGACGAGCTTCTGCACTATTACCGCGAAATGCTGCTGATCCGGCGCTTCGAGGAAAAGGCTGGCCAGCTTTACGGCATGGGCCTGATCGGTGGCTTCTGTCACCTGTATATCGGGCAGGAAGCGGTCGTCGTCGGGCTCGAGGCCGCGGCGGAAGAGGGCGACAAGCGCGTCACCTCCTATCGCGATCACGGCCACATGTTGGCCTGCGGTATGGACCCCAAAGGCGTGATGGCCGAACTGACCGGTCGCGAGGGAGGGTATTCCCGCGGCAAGGGCGGCTCGATGCACATGTTCTCCAAGGAGAAGCATTTCTACGGCGGCCACGGGATCGTCGGCGCGCAGGTGCCGATCGGTGCCGGTCTGGCCTTCTCGGACAAATACAAGGGCAATGATCGCGTGACATTTGCCTATTTCGGCGATGGCGCGGCCAACCAGGGCCAGGTCTACGAGACCTACAACATGGCCGAGCTGTGGGATCTGCCCGTGATCTTCGTGATCGAAAACAACCAATATGCGATGGGCACCTCCGTGGCCCGCTCGACCAAATCGAACAGCCTTTGGGAACGCGGTGCGGCCTACGGGATCGAAGGCGAGGCCGTCGATGGCATGGATGTGCTGGCGGTGAAGGAAGCAGGCGAGAAGGCGGTCGCGCACTGCCGCGCTGGCAACGGCCCCTACATCCTCGAGATCAAGACCTACCGCTATCGCGGCCATTCCATGTCGGACCCGGCGAAATACCGGACCCGCGAGGAAGTGCAGAAGATGCGCGAAGAGCGTGATCCGATCGAGAACGTCCGTGAATTGCTGGTCTCCGGCAACCATGCCTCCGAAGCCGATCTGAAAGCGATCGACAAGGAGATCAAGGATATCGTGAACGAGTCCGCCGAATTCGCGAAGGAAAGCCCCGAGCCCGCGCTCGAAGAGCTTTACACCGACATTTACGCGGCCGAAGTGCCGCAGGACGCGTAAGGGGGAGATCACACCAATGGCAACCGAGATCCTGATGCCCGCGCTTTCCCCCACCATGGAGGAAGGCACGCTGGCGAAATGGCTGGTCAAAGAGGGCGACACCGTCGCCTCCGGTGACATTCTGGCCGAGATCGAGACCGACAAGGCGACGATGGAATTCGAGGCCGTCGACGAAGGTATCGTCGGCAAGATCCTCATCGCCGAGGGCACCGAAGGCGTGAAGGTCAACACCCCCATCGCCATCATGGTCGAAGAGGGCGAAAGCGCCGATGACATCGACACGTCCGCAGCATCTGCGGATGCAGGCGATGCCGATGACGCGAAAGCCGACGCCGATGTGGCCGCTGACGCGCAGAAGGCCGCCAAGGCCCCGGCCCAGCCGATTGTCCCCGACGTTCCCGGCGTGACCGAGCCTGAATATCCCGAAGGCACGGAATTCAAGTCCACGACCGTCCGCGAAGCGCTGCGCGACGCGATGGCCGAAGAGATGCGCCGCGATGACAGTGTCTACCTGATGGGCGAAGAAGTCGCCGAATATCAGGGGGCCTATAAGGTCAGCCAAGGTCTGCTGGACGAATTCGGCGCCAAGCGGATTATCGACACGCCGATCACCGAGCATGGCTTTGCCGGGATCGCTGTTGGCGCGGCCTTTGGCGGGCTGAAGCCGATTGTCGAGTTCATGACCTTCAACTTCGCCATGCAGGCGATTGACCAGATCATCAACTCCGCTGCCAAGACACTTTATATGTCCGGCGGGCAGATGGGCGCACCTATGGTGTTCCGTGGTCCGAACGGCGCTGCCGCCCGCGTGGGCGCCCAGCACAGTCAGGATTACGCGGCATGGTATGCCTCGATCCCCGGTCTGAAAGTCGCGATGCCCTATTCGGCAGCCGATGCGAAGGGCCTGATGAAATCCGCGATCCGTGATCCCAACCCGGTGATTTTCCTCGAAAACGAGATCCTCTACGGGCGCTCCTTCGATGTGCCGGTGATGGATGACTTCACCGTTCCGTTCGGTAAGGCCCGGATCTGGCGCGAAGGCGACGACGTTACCATCGTCAGCTGGGGCATCGGGATGCAATACGCGCTCGAAGCCGCCGACAAGCTGGCCGAGGAGGGCATCAGCGCCGAGGTCATTGACCTGCGCACCCTGCGTCCCGTCGATTATGACACGGTGATCCGTTCGGTGATGAAAACCAACCGCTGTGTCACCGTCGAGGAAGGCTTCCCGGTCGCGTCCTTCAGCAATCACTTGTCGTCGGTGATCATGCAGCGCGCATTCGACTATCTGGACGCGCCGGTGATCAACTGCACCGGCAAGGACGTGCCGATGCCCTACGCCGCCAATCTCGAAAAGCTCGCGCTCGTCACCACCGCCGAGGTGATCGACGCCGTGAAGCAAGTCACCTACCGCTGAGGAGGACACGCGATGCCGACAGAAATCCTGATGCCCGCGCTGTCTCCGACGATGGAGGAAGGCACGCTGGCGAAATGGCTGGTCAAGGAGGGCGACACCGTCGCCTCCGGCGATCTGCTGGCCGAGATCGAGACCGATAAGGCCACGATGGAATTCGAAGCCGTGGACGAAGGCGTCATCGGCAAGATCCTCGTGCCCGAGGGCAGCGAAGGCGTGAAGGTCAACGCCCCCATCGCTGTGCTGCTGGCCGAGGGCGAAAGCGCCGATGACATCGGTGACACCTCCGGCGCCGCCAGTGCGCCGGGCGAGGCCGAGAAAAGCGCCGCCAAGGAGCAAAGCTCCGACGCCGCGCCCGCCCCGCGCGAAGCGCAGGGCGCCGGTGCCGACGGAGGCGAAGCCACCCGCAAGCCGGTCGAGAAAAGCGATACCAAAGCCCCCGCCGCCCCGCGTGACGCGTCCGGCGAACGGGTTTTCGCCTCGCCGCTGGCCCGCCGGATCGCCGCTGACAAAGGCATCGATCTGACCGGGATCAAGGGCTCCGGCCCCAAAGGACGCATTGTGCGTGCCGATGTCGAAGGCGCGAAGGCTGGCTCTGCGGCGGCACCCGCTGCGAATGCGGCCAAAGCCGCGCCGGCCCAGACCGGCGACACCGGCGGTCAGAAACCCGCGATGCCCGCCAGCCCCTCTGCCGAGACCGTCAAGAAGATGTATGACGGGCGCGAGTTCGAGGAGGTCAAGCTCGACGGGATGCGCCGCACGGTGGCCAGCCGCCTGACCGAGGCCAAGCAGACGATCCCGCATTTCTACCTGCGCCGCGAGATCAAGATCGACGCGCTGCTAAAATTCCGCAGCCAGCTCAACAAGCAGCTGGAAGGGCGCGGTGTGAAGCTGTCGGTCAACGACTTCATCATCAAGGCCTCCGCGCTGGCGCTTCAGTCCGTGCCGGATGCGAATGCCGTCTGGGCCGGGGATCGCATCCTGAAGCTGAAGCCTTCGGATGTGGCTGTGGCTGTCGCGATCGAAGGCGGGCTGTTCACGCCCGTGCTGAAAGACGCCGAGATGAAAAGCCTGTCGGCGCTGTCCGCCGAGATGAAAGACCTTGCCGGACGCGCCCGCAATAAGAAGCTCGCCCCGCACGAATATACCGGCGGCAGCTTTGCGATCTCTAACCTCGGCATGTTCGGCATCGACAATTTCGACGCGGTCATCAACCCGCCCCATGGTGCGATCCTTGCAGTCGGCTCTGGGGTGAAGAAGCCGGTCGTGGGCGAGGATGGCGAACTGGCTGTGGCCACGGTGATGAGCGTCACGCTGTCGGTCGATCACCGTGTCATCGACGGCGCGCTGGGGGCTGAACTGCTCAAGGCAATCGTCGAGAACCTCGAAAACCCGATGGTGATGCTGGCCTGAGCCGCAGCCATCTGGCGCTAAAATGAAAGGGCACCGCAGCGCGCGGTGCCCTTTTTCATGTGCAGGCGAAATGACAGGGCGGGCCGCTTCTAAGCGTGAGCCTTGAGAAGCCCGCCCGCCCGGCGCGACATCAGCCTTCGTCTTCGGCGTGAAATTCCATCGCCACACCGTTCATGCAGTAGCGCAGGCCCGTCGGTTGCGGCCCGTCGGGAAAGACATGGCCCAGATGCGCATCGCAGCGCGCGCAATGCACCTCGGTGCGGGACATGAACCAGCTTCGGTCGGTCTGCGTTTCCACCGCCGTCTCATCGATGGGCGCGTAAAAGCTGGGCCAGCCAGTGCCGCTGTCGAACTTCGTCGCCTGCTCGAACAAGGGCGCGCCGCAGCACACGCAGGTGAACACGCCCGGCTCCTTGGGAAAATCGTCGTGGGTAAAGGCCCGCTCGGTGCCATGCTTGCGCGTCACCTTATAGGCCAGATCGCTCAGTTGTTCCTGCCATTCGGCATCGGATTTGATCAGCTTTTCGGTGCTCATGGAGGCTCCTTGTTCCGGCCCTCTGAGGGCCTGCTGTTTTCCCGGCGGCACACGCATCTGCTGTTGCACGCGGGGGGCTAGGACGTAACTTAGGGTCGGCGGCGACAGGTTCCAAGCGGGCCGCGCCGCCGCGGTCAGGAGAGACGCCCATGTTGACGCTGCGACGCGGCCGCTACCACGCGCGACTGGCCTGCGGGTCCGCGGATCTGGATCGCGCGTTGGCACTGCGTGCGCGCGGCTTTGGGCGGGCAGCGGGCGTCAGCGACCGCGACCGCTTCGACGCGATCTGCCATCATATCCTGATCGAACAGGTCGCCACCGGCGATCTTGTGGGGTGCTTTCGGCTGCTGCCGATCCCGTCGGGCGCGGCGGTGGGCGACAGCTACGCGGCCCAGCACTACGATCTGCGGGCGCTTGGCCTGCGGTCGGGTCCGATGCTGGAACTGGGGCGCTTCTGCATCGCGCCGGGGCACCGTGACCCTGACATCCTGCGGCTGGCATGGGGCGCCATTACGGCGCTGGTGGATGCGGACGGGGTCGAATTTCTGTTCGGCTGCTCGTCCTTCGCCGGGCAAGAGCCTTCACGCTACGCTGATGCGCTGGGGCTGCTGCATGGTCGCCACCTTGCGCCGGCGCGCCTGGCCCCACGGGTGCGGGCGCCCGATGTGGTGACGCTCAGGCCGCGACCCGGCGCGCCACCGCCCGATCCCCGCCGGGCGCTACAACAGATGCCACCGCTGCTGCGCACCTATCTCGCGATGGGGGGCTGGGTGTCGGATCACGCCGTCATCGACCGGGATCTGGGCACGTTGCATGTCTTTACCGGGCTGGAGATCAGCGCCATTCCCGCAGCCCGCGCCCGCGCTCTGCGCAATGTCGTGACAGGCCGACAGCCCGCCCGCGATGGGTCCGCACCCGCGTCCGCGCGTTCCGCGCCTGCGGATGCTGCGCCACGCTGAGGCGGTCTGCGGCCTTTTGACATTGGAACCCGGCCTTCGCGGCGCTATACACGGCCCTGCTAACGCTAACCGGCGGATCCCGGCGGTGGCAGTGAGAGGAGCACGAGACATGACGAACAGCTGGACCAAGTCCGATTGGCGCCGCAAACCTCGGGTGCAGATGCCCGACTATACCGACGCTGCCGCTCTTGAGGCGGTGGAGGCCCGGCTTCGTCGATATCCGCCCTTGGTCTTTGCCGGTGAGGCCCGGCGGCTGAAAGCGGAGCTTGCCAAGGCGTCGCGCGGCGAGGCGTTTCTGCTGCAAGGCGGCGACTGCGCCGAGAGCTTCGAGCAATTCGGTGCCGACACCATCCGCGACACCTTCAAGGTGATGTTGCAGATGGCCGTTGTGCTGACCTATGGCGCCAAGGTGCCGGTGGTGAAAGTGGGCCGGATGGCCGGTCAATTCGCCAAGCCGCGCTCCGCCCCGACCGAGGTGAAGGACGGCGTTGAACTGCCCAGCTACCGGGGCGACATCATCAACGAACTCGACTTCACCCCCGAAGCGCGCATCCCGAACCCCGACAAGATGTTGCAGGGCTACATGCAGGCAGCGGCCTCGCTCAACCTGCTGCGCGCCTTCTCGACGGGTGGTTTCGCCGATATCCACCGGGTGCACAGCTGGACCACCGGTTTCGCCGATGAGGATAAGGCCGCGCGCTACCGCGACCTGTCGAACCGCATCGCCGACGCGCTGGACTTCATGACCGCGACGGGCATGGAGGCCGAGAAGATCGACGCCCTTGGCTCCGTGGATTTCTATGTCAGCCACGAAGCGCTGCTGCTGGAATACGAAGAGGCGCTGACCCGCGTGGACAGCACCACGGGCGCAACCATCGCAGGTTCCGGCCACATGGTCTGGATCGGCGACCGCACCCGCCAGCCCGATGGCGCACATGTGGAATTCTGCCGGGGCATCGAAAACCCGATTGGTCTGAAATGCGGCCCCTCGATGGAAAGCGACGATCTGAAGCGTCTGCTGGCCACGCTGAACCCCCGCAACGAGGCCGGTCGCCTGACGCTGATCGCGCGCTTTGGCGCGGGCAACGTCGAAGACCACCTGCCGCGCCTGATCGAAACCGTCCGCAGCGAAGGCGCGAATGTCGTCTGGGTCTGCGATCCCATGCACGGCAACACGATCAAGTCGGCCTCGGGCTACAAAACCCGTCCGTTTGATCGGGTGCTGGGCGAGGTGCGCGAATTCTTCGCCGTCCATCGCGCGCAGAACACCATCCCCGGCGGTGTGCATTTCGAGATGACCGGCGCGGATGTGACCGAATGCACCGGCGGCGTGCGCGCCGTCACGGACGAAGATCTAAGCGACCGGTATCACACGGCCTGCGATCCCCGGCTGAACGCAAGCCAGTCGCTGGAACTGGCCTTCCTCGTCGCCGAGGAACTGTCCCAGCAGCGCCAAGATCAGCGCGCCGCCATCTAAGGCCCGCCAGACTGACGAATTAGAAACGCGCGTCCCGGTTGGGGCGCGCGTTTTTCTTTGGGGAGGGCAGGGGGCGTTGCAGCGCAGGCGTGGTGGCCAAGTGCGACGCGGGTGCAATGCCACCCTAACCACGCAGGCAGCGGATCATATGGCGCGTCCGACCCCGCTGCCGGGGCGGCAGATCGCGCTTTGCTAAAATCCGGCGCGGGCCGCGGCGCGATCAATCGCGGCGGTGACGGCGGGCACGGAGACATGTTGCGTCATATGGCCGATACCGGGCAGTTCCGTCAGCGTTGCACCGGGGATGGCGCGGGCCGTGGGGCGGGCGTGGATTTCCAGCCCGACGGTCGTATCGGCGGTGCCGTGGACAATCTCCACCGGGATGCCGATCTGCGGATATAGCGGCACCATCGCAGCGATCTCGGCCTTGAGCGTCACGCGCTGTTCGCCATTGGCCCGCAGACTGACACGGCGCAGGGTCAGGCCGGGGCCGAACGCATCGCTGTAGCCTTCGGGCACGGGCTGGGGCGCGAACACACCGACAAGCGCATCCTCCACCTGTTGCTCGCTGGCAAAGGCGGTGATGAGCGGCACCACAGTGGCCCCGCCCAAGGCCGATCCGGTGATCTTGTAGAAGGGGCCGATGCCACCGTCCCAGACCTGACTTGCGGCGGAGACGGGCACCAGCGCCGACAGCGTTCCGGGGCGGCTCACGGCCCACGCAAGCGCCACCGCGCCGCCATAGCTGTGCCCCATGACAATCGGGCGGTCCGCGCCAAGCTGCGCGGCAGCTTTCTGAAGTAGGGCAGCCTGTTCGAAAATCGTGCCCCCGTCAGGCAACGGATCGGTATAGCCAAAGCCGGGCCGGTCGATTGCGATGACGCGGTAACGGTCGGTCAGCGCAGGCGCGAGAGAAAAGGTCATATCGCGGGTATTGCCACCCGCGCCGTGGATCAGCACCAGATCCGGCCCGCGCCCGGCGACCACGGCATGCACACGGGTGCCGTCGATGCTCAGGATCTGACCCTCGGGCGGGAATTCCGCCATGGCAGACGCTTCGCGCCGGTCGGCCCGGCGGTCGACGATCAGCCCGCAACCGCCGAGCAGGGCCGCCAGTGACAGAAGCCCGAGAAGTTTAACTGCCAATCTCATTCAGGTCGAAATGGGTGCTCTGATAGATTTCGTTTATCCAGTTGCCATATAGAAGGTGCGCGTGGGATCTCCAGCGATTGAGCGGCATCTTCGCGGGATCGTCATCAGGATAGTAGTTGATCGGCACGTTGATATCCCGCCCGGAGGCGACGTCGCGATCGTATTCTTCCTTCAGCGTCCAGCTGTCATATTCGAAATGGTTAAAGATATAGAGCGCACGATTGCCCGGATCTTCGACCAATGCGGGCCCGACCTGATCGGACCCCAGCAGGGTGATAAGCCCCGGCACCGCGTCGATCTCGGACTGGCGCATTTCGGTCCAGCGCGACACGGGGATCACGCAATCGTCCGAAAACCCGCGCAGATAGGGGGAGGCAGGCAGCAGATTGCGATGCCGGAAACAGCCAAACGCCTTGGCGTCCAGCAGGTGTTTGTTCACCCCGTGCAGGTAGTGGATCATCGCCATGCCGCCCCAGCACACGCCGAAGGTCGAATGCACATGGGTTTTCGCCCAGTCAAAGACCTGCCGCAATTCGTCCCAATAGGTCACCTCCTCAAAGGGCAGGTGCTCGATCGGGGCGCCGGTGATGACCAGCCCGTCAAATTTCTCGCCCGTCGCGGCGACCTCGGCAAAGGGGCGGTAGAACGCCTCCATATGTTCAGGCGCCGTGTTGCGGGTCTCATGCTCCGTCATGCGGATGAGCGACAGATCGATCTGTAGCGGCGTGGCCCCGATGAGCCGGGCGAACTGCGTTTCGGTCTGGATCTTCTTGGGCATCAGGTTAAGAAGCCCGATCCGCAGCGGGCGGATATCCTGACGCGCCGCACGCCCCGCGCCCATGACCATGACGCCTTCGTTCGACAGGATGTCGTGGGCGGGCAGGTCTTCGGGCAGGGTGATGGGCATGGGTCAGCTCCGTATTGGCCACGCGGGCCGGGTCAGGCCGCTGAGATAGGCTGAATGCTGCGCAGGCTCAAGGGCAGGAGGCGTCGCAGGGGGGGAGGTGCCCCGCGCGCCGCCATCGGGCCCTCTGAAACGCGCGCATCGGACCGCGTGTGGTAAACGGTGGAGGTGGACGCCTCACGCACGGGAGGTAAAGCGCACCCTATGCGCCGCGTCCAGCCTCGATCCGGGCCGCGCCGCTCACCCTTTGCGGGCGATGGCCTCCCCGATCAGGGTTTCGAAATCCTGCGCGTGGCGGACATTGCCCACCTCCTCGGCAGTGACAGAAACACCCCAGTTGCGCGCCATCGCGGCATAGCGGGGCTGCCGATGGTCCAGCGCGCGGGCATAGGCCCAGCGGATGAAGGCATCGGGGTTTACGCCTTCGGGCGGCAGCCCGGTTTCGGTCAGATATTCCTCCCAGCAACGGCTGAGGAACTCGGGCTGGTAGCACATCGGCTTAGGCGCGCGGTCGAACCGGCGGATCAGCTCGGCACGATGCGCCTCGGAGCCTTCGATCCAGACCAGCAGGCACGCGTCCGACAGGCCGGTCAGAACAGGGTCGGCGGGATCGTCGGGATCAACCACCTCGCAAATCGAGCCGCCGCTGTCACAGACGAAATTGTCGTAGCCATAGATATCACGCGCCCGCTCGATGAAATGGGCCGTGTCCCCCAGCGCGGCGGTTTCCGCGACCATGTGCTGCGCCTGCCGGCGGCGGTATTCGTCGATGGGCACGCCACCTTGGGCCGGATCGCCCGGCTTGCCCAAATAGGTCGACAGGGGCGCAAGATTATCGAAGGTGATGTTGGAGCCGATATAGATCGAATCCGACATCAGCAAATCGCGCAGGAACGGCACCTTCATCGCTTCGCGTTTGAAGCTGTCGGCGATGTGTTCGCCCATGTAGCGAGTGCCGATGCGGTAATCGATGGAGTAGTGAAACCAGTCGCCGGAACTGCGCAGCATCGTGGACAGATAGGTCTTGCCCAGTCCCGACATCCCGAACAGCAGCACTTTCTTACGGGGCGCGGCGCGCCAGGCTTCGGCGGTATCGTAGATCATGCGGTCGGGCGTCCTCGGGTCCGGGGGTGAACGGGATTGACGCTTGGTAGCGGCGGGACCGCGCGGGTGAAAGCCGGAATTTGCGGCGCGGGTCAGCCCGGATGAGGGCGGCAGCGCCCGCTGCTCATCCGCGTGGCGAAACCATTGCCGCGCAGACTGACCTCAGACAGGTTGGCCTGCACGGTGCCGGAGCCGGGCCGGATCACCAACTGCGCCACGGTGCCGTCGGCATGGCGCGCCTGCAACGCGACCAGCGGCGTCTGCGACAGGGCGGAGCCGGGACCGGCGGCCAGCACCTCGTCGCCCTGAAGCCAAACCAGCGCATCGCCATTTTCAGCCAGCGTGACCTGCCGCCCGTTGTCGAACTGGCACAGCAACAGCGGATCATTGCGCCCCTCTGCCTGTGCGCCCGGCGGCAGCAGGGCAGGGAGCGTTGCGATAAGGGCGAAAACCATGCGGGACATAAACGAAACTCCGGTTGCGGGTCAGCGGGTCAGGGTCATGCGCCCGTCATTGATCTCGATCCGGCCCCAGCGATCCAGATAGGCCATTCCCAGAAGCGAGCCGCGCATCTCGCCGCTATTGACCAGCGCGGGCACCTTGGTGTCGACAATGGGTCCAAGCGCCACCTCGTCCAATGCGATGCGGGCAGTCTGAACCTGTCCGTTGGCCGTGGTGGCGGAGCCAATATAGGTCAGGCTGTCGGGATCGACCCCGGCGCGGCGCGCGTCATCCTGGCTCAGCACGATCTCGGTCGCGCCGGTGTCGACGACAAACCGGATCGGCGCGCCATTGACCTGCGCGGTCAGATAGTAATGCCCGTCGGGCGCACGCGGCAACTCGATCCGGCTGTCTTCGGCAAAGACCGACTGACGCGGGGCGACCGTGCGCTGCAAATCGGACCACAGTCCGGCCCCCACCACGACGCCAAAGAAAATCAGCACCCACAGCGTGGCGTGGCGTGCCAGCCGCCCAAGGCTGCGGCGATTGGCGATCAGGAAATACCCGCCGACCACAACGCCAAGCAGCACCAGATAGGTGAGCGATCCAAGCTGATCTGTGGACATGCGGCGCGATCCTCCGTGATGCGTGTGGGCATCATGTATGATCTTCGCTCCGAAAGGGAAGCATCTGGCGCAAACGTGTGCCGCGTGGACCGGCGCTAGCCAAGGCCCAGATCGGCCAGCCCGTCGAGCACGAATTGCACCGACAGCGCCGCCAGCAGCATCCCCAGCAGCCGGGTGACAACGGTGATGCCGATCTTGCCCAAGGCGCGCTCGATGATCGGGGCTAGCATGAACATCGCCAGCACCAGCGCCACCACGGCCCCCATGACCAGATGCACGCCCAGCACCCCGGTCCAATCGCGCGCCTGACCCGTCAGCAGGATCATCGTGGCGATGGCGCCGGGCCCGGAGATCAGCGGGATCGCCAACGGAAAGACCGAAGGATCCGGCAGGTCTTCCTCGGCCTGATCCTCGCGCCGCTTGGTGCGGCGCTCGAACAGCATGTCCAGAGCGGTCAGAAACAGCAAAATGCCCCCGGCAATGCGGAATGCCGACATGGAGATCCCGACGAAGCCCAGCACCGCCTCCCCCAACAGCCCGAACAGCGTCAGGATAAAGATCGCGATCAGACAGGCACGGAACGCCACCCCCCGCCGATGCGCGGTATGGCTCCCCGAGGTCAGGGCGATAAAGATCGGCGTCATCCCGATCGGATCGATCACGACGAACAGGGTGACAAAGGCAGTGACGTAGAAACTCAGGTCCATAGGGGCACCTTAGGCGTTTGACGTTGCCTTCTCCAGCTTCTCGGCGGCGGCCATCCAGATGGCTTCGGCCCGGTCGAGCGCCTCCATCACCTCGGCGTATTTCTTCTGCCAAACCTCGGCTTCGCCCCGGCGCGTGTCTTCATACATGGCGGGGTCGGCCAGCTTCTTTGCCAGCTTCTCGCGCATGTCTTCGATCTTGGCGACGCGGGCTTCGGCCTTGCGAACTTCGCCGCGTAATTCCTGCACCGCCGCTTGCGACACGCGCTGCGGCTTGACCGTGGCGGCTTTCTCCTTCTCGCGGCGGCGCTCGGCGCGGGCCGGAGTGTCGGTGGTCAGCAACAGCTTGCGATAGGCTTCGAGGTCTTCCTCATAGGGTTTGACCGCGCCGTCCTTTACCAGCCACAGCCGGTCCGCGACCATCGACAGCAGGTGCATGTCGTGGCTGACAAGGATCACCGCACCGGAATAGGCGGTCAGCGCCTCCACCAGCGCCTCGCGGCTTTCAATGTCGAGGTGGTTGGTCGGCTCGTCGAGGATCAGCAGATGCGGCGCGTCGAGCGTGGCCAGCAACAGCGACAGCCGGGCCTTCTGCCCGCCCGACAGGCGCCCGACCTCGGTTTCGGCCTGATCGGCGCCAAGCCCGAAGCCCGCCAGCCGCGCGCGCAGCTTCGACTGGCCTTCCTCGGCGCGAACGCGGAACAGGTGTTGCAAAGGCGTCTCGTCGACATGCAACTCATCGACCTGATGCTGCGCGAAGAAGCCGATGCGCAGCTTGTTCGACCGCGCCATCGTGCCCGCCATCGGCGCCAGCCGGTCCGACAGCAGCTTGGCCAGCGTCGATTTGCCCTGACCGTTCTTGCCCAGCAGGGCGATGCGGTCATCCTGATCGATGCGCAGGTTCAGATTGTGCAGCACCGTGCGGTCGCCATAGCCCACCGCCACGCCTTCGGTCGCGATGATCGGCGGCGACAATTCTTCGGGCTCGGGGAAGGTAAAGACCGTGCGCGCGGCGTCTTCGGGCGCGCGGATCGTGTCCATCTTCTCCAGCATCTTGACCCGGCTCTGGGCCTGCTTGGCCTTGCTGGCCTTAGCTTTGAACCGGTCGACGAAGCTTTGCAAATGGGCGCGGCGGGCTTCTTGCTTTTTGGCCTGCGCGGCCTGCACCGCGCGCTGTTCGGCCCGCTGGCGCGCGAACTGGTCGTAGGGGCCCTGCCACAGCGTCAGCTTACGATTGTCGAGGTGCAGGATCGCGCCCACCGCACGGTTCAACAGCCCGCGATCGTGCGAAATGATAAGCACCGTGTGCGGATAGCGGGCAAGGTAGCTTTCCAGCCACAGCGCGCCTTCCAGATCGAGGTAGTTTGTCGGCTCGTCGAGCAGCAGCAGATCGGGTTCGGCAAACAGCACCGCCGCCAGCGCCACACGCATGCGCCAGCCGCCCGAAAAGGCGGAGCAGGGCATTTGCTGTTCCGCATCGTCAAACCCCAGACCCTTCAGGATCGACGCGGCGCGCGCCTCTGCCGACCATGCGTCGATGTCGGTCAGCCGGGTCTGAATATCGGCGATCCGCTGGGGGTCGGTGGCGGTGTCGGCCTCCGCCATCAACTCGGCGCGCTCGGTATCGGCGGCCAGCACCGTGTCGATCAGCGACACCTCGGAGCCGGGCACCTCCTGACTGACGCCGCCGATGCGGGCGCGGGACGGCAGCTCGATCCGGCCACCCTCCATCGTCAGTTCGCCACGGATCAGGCGGAACAGCGTGGTTTTGCCCGCACCGTTGCGGCCCACAAGCCCGACCTTGTGGCCGGTGGGAATAATGGCGGTGGCCTCGTCGAACAAAGGCCGCCCCTCGACGGAATAGGAAATCTCGGTGAGCTTCAGCATGCGCGGGCCATGCCCGAAAGGCGCGGCGGCGTAAAGGGGCGCTTTTCAACGGGGGCCACCCATGCTAGGGCGGCGCCGGATTTTCAGGCGGGGCACGGGGCCTCGCCCTACAGCATGAAAGAGGCACATCATGGCCACCGAACGCACCCTTTCGATCATCAAGCCCGATGCCACGAAGCGTAACCTGACCGGCAAGATCAACGCCAAGTTCGAAGATGCGGGTCTGCGCATCGTCGCGCAAAAGCGCATTCAACTGACCCCCGCTCAGGCTGGCGAGTTCTACAAAGTGCACGCCGAGCGTCCGTTCTACGGCGAACTGTGTGACTTCATGGCCTCCGGTCCGGTCGTCGTGCAGGTGCTGGAAGGCGAAGGCGCCATCGCGAAGAACCGCGAAGTCATGGGCGCCACCAACCCCGCCGATGCCGCAGCCGGCACCATCCGCGCCGAATTCGCTGAAAGCGTTGGTGAAAATTCCGTGCACGGCTCCGACGCACCGGAAACCGCTGCCGAAGAAATCGCGTATTTCTTCTCCGGTCTCGAACTGGTCGGCTAAGCGCTGAAAAAGCGGCCCCGCACGCGCGGGGGTGTCAAACGAACAAAGGCCGCTCCATTGGGGCGGCCTTTTGCATTTCGGATTTCGCGGATTGCCGCCGGGGGGTCAGATACTGGCCCAGTCGCTGATAAGCGCATTGTCGGGGGCGGCGGTTTCGTGGTCGGGCACCTGCCACAGCAACAATTGCGTCTCATCCTGCACAGGCTCAGCCGTGCTCTGTTCCGGGGCGGGGTCGTCGGCGCCGGGCTGCGCGTCAAGCGCGGCCTCACGCCGGGTGGTTGCGAAATCCTTGGGCATTTTCCTATCCTTCCTTTCGGAACCAAGAGACAGGATTGAGTGAAGTTCCATAATCGGGCGAAATTTTCGCGGACGTAGGGTCAATCTGTGACCTCTCGGTCACGATTATAGCGGTCCCGCCGTCAGGCGTCCGCCAGCGCCGCATGCGCGGCCCGCTGGTCGGATTGCTCGCGATGGGCGGCCTCCGCCTGATCTTGCGGAACCTCTTCGACCCGCGCCCAGCCCGCGCCTTTGCGCAGGTAGAACCGATCTTCACCGGGGGTGAAGTCTTCACCGCCCTCATCGGCGACGTAGCGCGTGACGCGCACGGTATGGGGCGTAATTTCCAACATATTGAAATCGTTCTGCTCGCCGCGCAGCCGGTTCGACAGGCCGGTGCCTGCGTGAAACTGCAACAGCCCGCTGCCGCGATCGCGGGACACGAACGGCTCCGCACGCCAACTGTGCAGATGGCCCGACAGCACCATATCCGCACCGCAATTGGCCAGCGTCTCGATCGCCTTCGACGCGCCGCGCATCAATTGCTTCGTGTCGGTGTCGAGATGGGTGAACGGATGATGCGCCACGAGGATCGAGGTCTTATCCGGCCCGGCATCCGCGATCCGTTCGCAGATCCGCGCCACTTCCCGCGATTTGATTCGCCCGGTCTGCCAGCGCAGGTGATTGACCGTGTTGATTCCGATGACGATGATTTCGTCGTCTTCGATGATCGGGGCCAGATCGCTGCTGATATATTCGCGATAGCCGCTATAGGGCCGCACCACCCGCTGTAGAATGTTTTCCAGCGGAATGTCGTGATTGCCCGGCACCACCAGCACCGGCGGCTCAATTCGGTCCAGAAATGCGCGGGCCTGTCGAAATTGCCAACTGCGCGCGCGCTGGGTCAGATCACCGGATAGCGCGACCAGATCAGGGGCCAGCGTGTTGATCTGCTGGAGCAGGGGATGCAGCAATTCGGGTCGGTCGCGCCCGAAATGCACGTCGGACAGATGGAGGATACGGCGCATAACTACACCTCCGGGTCGGGATTGCGGGGGCGGATCAGGTTGATGCCGCCTTCGCGGATCTCGAACCGCAGCGGCGTGCGCATCCGCTCCAACTCCCCGTCGCAGGCAACAAGCTGCCGGGGCCGCGCGGTATCAAGCTGGACATCCCGCCCGGTGATCAGCCGGAAATCGCGCGCCTCGTCGCTCAGCCTTCCGGCCAGACGCAGCGCAGCGCCCAGCATCTCACGCCGGGTGCCATCAGGCGCGACGAAGATCGCGAATTTGCCGTCGCGGATCGCATCCGCCCCCTCAAGCCCCAGCTGATCCAGTTGGTAGGGATTGAACGACACGAAGATCAAGGGCGAGCGCAGATGATGCACTTCGCCATCCACCGTGGCCCGCACCGTCAGCCGGGTGCGCAACTGAACCAGCGTGGTAAAGACCGACCAATAGGCGGCGACCCGGCTACGGCCCCAGCGCGCATAGATGCTTTCGCGCCGCTTCAGGATCGCAGGATAGGCCCCCAGACTGGCATTGTTGATGAACACGCGGTCATTGACCAATCCCAGCCGCGCGGGCGCGGCGGTGCCGTCGACCAGCGCATGGATGGCGGGCTCCAATTCCTGCGGCAGGCCAATGGACCGGGTGAAATAGTTGAAGGTGCCCAAGGGCAGCGCTCCGAACGCCACATCGGTTCCCGCGACGACCGAGGCCACGGCGGCGATAGTGCCGTCACCGCCCGCCGCGATGATGGTCTGTGCGCCGTCGGCGATTGCGCGTTGCGCTTCGCGTGTGATGTCGGAGCCGTTGCGCACCAGCCGCAGATCGAACCGGCGGCCAGCCTCGGCGAACGCGCGATTGATGCGCGGCACCATTTCGCCGGCCTTCCGTTTGCCAGAGCCGGCATTGAGAATGACACAGGTTTGGGTGTGGCGCATGGCGTTGGGCTTCCGGGTTTTGGCGCCCGGTGGACGGTACGCGCAGGTGCTGATGGCCAACGGGAGCCGCGGCGATAGGTTCCAGCACAGGCAATGTAATTTCCGCCGGTAGACATTTCTTCGCCGCCCGTGGCGCTCCGCGCGGGGGAGGGCGGCAGGGCGGAGATCCGACCTTCCCCGGGGTCGTTACGGCAAGCATCACTTTTTGCGGAATTGGCCGCTTGACGCCCTCGCTCTGGCCCCCTAGAAGGCACCTCACGCTTGGGAGGTCACCTGATCCCTAGCGGGCAGCGAGCGGTTGTAGCTCAGTTGGTTAGAGTACCGGCCTGTCACGCCGGGGGTCGCGGGTTCGAGCCCCGTCAACCGCGCCACGCTGTCCCGAGGATCAAAGCCGTCCGGCGCATATTGCGCGGTTGTAGCTCAGTTGGTTAGAGTACCGGCCTGTCACGCCGGGGGTCGCGGGTTCGAGCCCCGTCAACCGCGCCACTTCCCCCTCGGGGGCGCCCGAAACGGGCCGACGCCAAGCCGTGCAGCAATGCGCGGCTTTTGTCGTTTCCGGGGGGGATTTCCCCTGATCGTCCGGGCAAATAGAGGGGCGTGGAAGGGCAGCGCAGCCGCCGCCCCACCCACCGATCGCGTCAGGTTTTCGCGCTGAGCGCGGCAAGGATTCGCGCCCAACTGCGCATCCCTTTGTGGAAGCTCTCGACATCGTATTTCTCGTTCGGGCTGTGGATCTGATCGTCATCGCGGCCAAAGCCGATCAGCATCGCGTCCATGCCCAGATGGGTTTTGAAATATCCCGCAATCGGAATCGATCCGCCGCAGCCGACATAGGCCGCAGGCATGTTCCATTCGTCACCCAGCGCGGCGCGCGCAGGCTCGAATGCCGGGCCTGACGTATCCATCCGCCCGGCGGGGGAGGCGCCATGCGCCTTGAAGCTGACGGAACAGTCGCTGGGAATCATGCCCTCGACCATCGTGCGGAATGCCTCGCGGATGCGGTGCGGGTCTTGATCGCCGACCAGACGGAAGCTGACCTTGGCAGAGGCTTGGCTGGGCAGCACGGTCTTGAACCCGTCGCCCGTATAGCCGCCCTTGATGCCGTTGATTTCGCAGGTCGGCCGGGACCACAGCATCTCCAGCGCCATGCGGCCCTCTTCGCCCGCCAGTTCCGACAGGCCGACTTCGCCCAAGAAGCCCTTGTGATCGAAGCTCAGCCCCTCCCACGCGCCGCGCAGATCGGCGGGGATCTCCGGCACGCCATCATAGAAGCCGGGCACCGTGATGCGGCCCGTGTCGTCATGCAGGCTTGCCAGCACCTTCGACAGCACGCGGATCGGGTTCATCGCCGCGCCGCCATACATGCCGGAATGCAGATCCTTGGCCGGGCCGGTGATCGTCAGTTCCTCGCCCAGCAGGCCGCGCAACTGGGTGATGATCGCGGGCACCTTATCGGCGAAGAGCCCCGTGTCGCAGATCAGCGCGACATCGGCGGCGAGTTCGTCGGCATTGTCCTTCAGGAACGGGACCAGCGAGGGCGACCCTGATTCTTCCTCCCCCTCGAAGAAGATCGTGATGCGGCAGGGCAGGCTGCCATGTTCGGCAGTCCACGCGCGGCAGGCCTCGACGAATGTCATGAGCTGCCCCTTGTCATCCGATGCGCCACGGGCCCGGATCACGCGGCCCTTCGGCGTATCCTGAACCTGCGGATCGAACGGATCGCGGTCCCACAGGTCCAGCGGATCGACGGGCTGCACGTCATAATGGCCGTAAAACAGCAGATGCGGCACATCTGCTCCCGCGTCCGGTCCGGCATGGGCGACGACCATCGGGTGCCCGGGCGTGGGCCGCTTCGACGCGTCGAACCCCATCGCGGTCAGATCCTCCACCAGCCAATCGGCGGCCCGGGCGCAGTCTGCCTTATAGGCCGGATCGGTCGAGATGGAGGGAATGCGCAACAGCGCCAGCAGACGATCCAGCGCGCCGTCGAGATCGGCATCGATCCGGTCGAGGACGGCGGGCAGCAGCGGGTTTGGATTGGTCTGGGTCATCAGGGGTCCGTTTCAGGCAAGGGTCGGTCACGCGCGGACCGTAGCAGGGTGCGAAGGCGTGTCCAGCAACGCACCACGCAGGCGACGTCACGCAGGGCGCGGTGGGATGCCCGGCAGCGCGCGACCGGCCTCGCCCCGCGACGGCTTAAGGTGCGACAGGATGGGACACCGGAAATCCGCCGAGGCCAAGCCCCCGCGCTGGAAACAGCGCGTTTCGTCCTCTAGGCTCGGCGGCGTTTGGCCGGGGCGACAGCGCCGGTGTCCTGACCTGATCCCATGCTGCCGCGGAGCCGCCGATGACCCGACCGATCTCTTTCCTGCGTCCTTCCCTCATCGCGGCCGCTGCGCTTGCGCTGGCGGGGGGCGCCGTGGCGCAGCCCGTCGACAGCGCGCGGGCCAAGGCCATGCTGTTTGGCGATGCGGCCCCGCAGGTGCAGATCCACCGGCAGGATTTCCTCAGCGCCGACGATGGCAAGATCGTCGCTCAGATCGGGCAGACCCTGACCTATTACGCCGCGATCGCCGCCGCGCCCGCCGAGGGGCTCGCGTCGGAGGCCTCGGTCGCTCAGACCAATTTCCACGGCATCGACGCGGCGCGCCGGGCGGCGGTCACGGCCTGCAATGCGCGCCGCACGGTGTCGGGACCGGGCTGCGTCGTCGTGGCCTCGATCCTGCCCAAGGGCTACGCGCCGCAGCCTGTGCAACTGTCCGCGCAGGCCACGCGCTTTTTCGGAGAGGACTTCGCGCGCATCAAGGGGCCCAAGGCATTCGCCATCTCTGCGGCGACGGGCAGCTGGGCCACGGGGCAGGGCGCCGGCGCCACGGCAGATGCCCTGGCGGCCTGCAACAGACGCGCGCGCGAAGAGGGCGCCACCGATTGCCAAGTGGTGATCGAAGACAAGTAGCACCGCCCCGGCGCGGCCAAGAGCGCCATCCCGTGACGCTGCGCTGCGGCGGTAGAAACAGTTGCGTTTTCACATAGATTTGAGGCAGATCAAGGTAATCTCGGTGCTATCGCGGCAATTTGGCGCCTGTGCCCCCCGCAGGGCAGACGTTAAATATTCGCTCGCCGCAGGAGCGATCCTTGCCAAATCCGGTGCGCATGGCGCGGCGGGGCCCCTCGAAAGCCCGGACAGGGCGCGGGGCAGTAGGCAGGGATCAGACCATGAAGGGAAAGACAGACGTGACCGAAGCCAGCCAGCACGCGGCCCGCTACGACAAGACCCGCTACGATGACCAGATCGAAGGTGCCATTGCGCGCCTGCATGCGGAAGGTCGCTACCGGACCTTCATCGATATCGAACGTCGCAACGGGCAGTTCCCCCATGCGGTCTGGCGGCGCCCCGACGGGACCGAGCAGGACATCACCGTCTGGTGCGGCAACGACTATCTGGGCATGGGCCAGCATCCGGTCGTTCTGGCAGCGATGGAGGAGGCAATTGCCGCCACCGGCGCAGGCTCCGGCGGGACGCGCAACATCTCTGGCACGACGGTCTATCATAACCGGCTGGAAGC
Source organism: Pacificitalea manganoxidans (assembly GCF_002504165.1). GTDB lineage: Bacteria > Pseudomonadota > Alphaproteobacteria > Rhodobacterales > Rhodobacteraceae > Pacificitalea > Pacificitalea manganoxidans. The sequence goes on along the minus strand of NZ_CP021404.1, from coordinate 2,266,875 downwards.
CGAGCTTGCCGATTTGCATGGCAAAGAGGCGGCGCTGGTCTTTACCTCGGCCTATATCGCCAACGATGCCACGCTTTCGACCCTGCCGAAGCTGCTGCCCGGTCTGGTGATCCTGTCGGACGCCCTGAACCACGCCAGCATGATCGAAGGCATCCGCCGCAATGGCGGGGACAAGCGGATCTTCCGCCACAACGATCTGGACCACCTGCGCGCCCTGCTGGAGGACATCCCCGCCGATGTGCCGAAGCTGATCGCCTTCGAATCGATCTACTCGATGGATGGCGATTTCGCCCCGATCGAGGCGATCTGCGATCTGGCCGATGAATTCGGCGCCCTGACCTATATCGACGAGGTGCACGCGGTGGGCATGTATGGCCCGCGCGGTGCTGGCGTGGCGGAGCGTGACGGGCTGATGCACCGGATCGACTTGATCAACGGCACGCTCGCCAAGGCCTATGGCGTCTTTGGTGGCTATGTCGCGGCCAGCGCACGCATGTGCGACGCGATCCGCTCCTACGCGCCGGGCTTCATCTTCACCACCTCGCTGCCGCCCGCAATCGCAGCAGGGGCGGCGGCGTCGGTTGCTCATTTGAAGCACGATCAATCCCTGCGCGATCTGCATCAGGAACGCGCCGCCGTGCTGAAGCTGCGGCTGAAGGGGTTGGGCCTGCCCATCATCGACCACGGCAGCCACATTGTGCCCGTGCATGTGGGCGACCCGGTGAAGTGCAAAATGATCTCGGACCGGCTGCTGGCCGATCACGGCGTCTATGTGCAGCCCATCAATTTTCCGACAGTTCCCCGTGGGACGGAGCGGCTGAGGTTTACCCCGTCGCCGGTCCACGATAGCTCAATGATCGACGCGCTGGTCAACGCGATGGACAATCTCTGGGCGCAATGTGCGCTGAATCGCGCTGATATGGTGGGCTGACTCCTTCTGCGGGTGCACAGCTTCTTGAGCGCGTGGTAATGTTTCTGCAATAGACCGGAAGGATTCTCGAATCGGGATGTTCGAGGCAAACCGGCTTTTGCGGGGACTTAGGGTGCTATACGAGAGGCAGGGCAGATGATTGGGCGGCGCAATCCGCCCAAGGACGCCGGTGCAGATGCGCCGCTCACCAGGGGATTCGACGATTTCGATCTTCGGTTGGGCGACATCATGCGCGGCGAGCGGGCGACGCTCGGCAAATCCCTGTTGGATGTGCAGCGCGAGCTGAAGATCAAGGCGACCTATATCGCCGCCATCGAAAACACCGATCCGACCGCCTTTGAGACGCCTGGCTTCATCGCCGGCTACGTCCGCTCCTATGCGCGCTATCTCGAACTCGACCCGGAATGGGCCTTCGCGACCTTCTGCCGCGAGGCCGATTTTACGACGGTCAGCGGGTTGGATAAGCAGCCCAATCCCCGCCAGACCCAGATCGGGCAAAAACCCCGCAAGGAAGGACGCGACCCCTTTGTGGAGCCCGCGATTTCCTTTGCGCCCCGCAAATCGAGCCCCTTCGCCGCCATCGAACCCGGCGCGATCGGCTCGTCGCTTGTGCTGCTCTCGCTTCTGGCGGTGATCGGGTATGGCGGCTGGGCCGTGCTTCAGCAGATCCAGCAGGTTCAGGTATCTCCCATCGATCAGGCCCCCGGTGTGACGGCGGATCTGGGCGGCACCACCGCCGCGCCCGATGCCGACACCGACATGCCGGAATTCGCGGGCGTCTCCACCGGCGCGCCGGATTCTCTGGATCGGCTTTACCGCCCCGAAGCCCTCGACGTTCCGGTGATGGTGGCGCGGGATGGGCCGATCTCGGCGGTCGATCCGGGGCGGACCGGCGCATTGGCTGGCTTGGCCCGCGATCGCAGCGGGCTGAGCGGCAGTGGCCTGTCGCTGGCCCGCGCAGGCGATCTGACCCCGCCCGCTGTCGGCGCGACCGGCACGACCGACACGGATGAGGCCGTCGCAGTGGCGCAGGCGAATGCGCCCCGCGTCACGGCGGAAAACGCGCCCGAGGTCGTCTTGGTCGCCGTGCGCCCGGCTTGGGTGCGGGTCCGCGCCTCCGATGGCTCGATCCTGTTCGAGAAGACCCTCAACCCCGGCGACACCTATGTCGTCCCCCAGACCGAAGAGCCGCCGATCCTGCGCACGGGCGCGGCCGGGGCGCTTTATTTCGCGGTCAACGGCGAAACCTACGGTCCCGCTGGCGGCAACGGCGCGGTGATTGACGGGGTGCAGCTCAGCTCGGCGGATCTGACCGGCAGTTTTCAGGTCGCGGATTTGACCGCCGACCCGGATGCGGGCCGCGCGGCGGTGATCGTGGCCGAACTGGCCGCGCAGCCGATCCCGGGACAGGCCGCCACCGCGACCGACTGACCGGGGCGGGCAGGGCGCGCGTCCCCGAAACCCGCGCCCTCATGACAGTTTGATGATGATCCGCGCCGTCAGTTGCCCTGATCCGGGGCAGGGCGTTGCGCCCGGCGCGGCTCCGGCCTATCTCTGAGGGGATCTTACCGGCCCGCGCCCTGCGCCGGGCCGTTCACCCCAGGCCATCAGGGGACATTCATGTCGCTCAATCACGTCCGCCCGTGGAAGAACATCTACCGCCGCAAGAGCCGCCAGATCCATGTCGGTTCCGTCCCGGTGGGGGGCGATGCGCCGATCAGCGTGCAGACAATGACCAACACGCTGACCACAGATGTGCGCGCCACGATCGAACAGGTCCAGCGCTGCGCCGAGGCCGGTGCCGATATCGTCCGCGTGTCCGCCCCCGATGAGGCCAGCGCCCGCGCGCTAAAGGAAATCTGCGCCGAAAGCCCGGTGCCCATCGTGGCCGACATCCATTTCCACTACAAACGCGCGATCGAGGCCGCCGAAAGCGGCGCGGCCTGTCTGCGCATCAATCCCGGCAATATCGGCGACGCCACCCGCGTCCGCGAAGTCATCCGCGCGGCCAAGGACCACGGCTGTTCCATCCGCATCGGGGTCAACGCGGGCTCGTTGGAGCGGCATCTGCTGGAAAAATACGGCGAGCCGTGTCCCGACGCGATGGTCGAAAGCGGGCTGGAGCATATCCGCATTCTGGAAGACAACGATTTCCAGAACTACAAGATCAGCGTAAAGGCCTCGGACGTGTTTCTCTCCGCCGCCGCCTATCAGGGTATCGCCGAGGCCACCGACGCGCCGATCCATCTGGGCATCACCGAGGCGGGCGGTCTGACCTCCGGCACGATCAAATCCGCGATTGGCCTTGGCAACCTGCTCTGGATGGGGATCGGCGATACGCTGCGCGTCAGCCTGTCCGCCGATCCGGTCGAAGAGGTCAAGGTCGGCTACGAGATCCTGAAATCGCTGGGTCTGCGCCATCGCGGCGTCAACATCATCTCCTGCCCCTCCTGCGCGCGCCAAGGCTTTGACGTCATCAAGACGGTCGAGGCGCTGGAACAGCGGTTGGAGCACATCAAAACCCCGATGAGCCTGTCGATCATCGGATGTGTGGTGAACGGCCCGGGCGAGGCGCTGATGACCGATGTCGGCTTTACCGGCGGCGGCGCGGGCAACGGCATGGTGTATCTGGCCGGCAAGCAAAGCCACCGGATGTCCAACGAGCAAATGATCGACCACATCGTCGAGCAGGTCGAAAAGAAAGCCGCCGAACTGGACGCCGCCGAAGCCGCCGCACAGGCCACCGCCGCCGAATAAGGCGCGATGGGGGCCGCGGGCCTGCGCCGATCAAAGCCTCAGACCGATACCGCAGGACACGCGGGCGGCTGCTTTGCGTCCTGATGACGGCCTCGGGGCAGGCCCATCCACCCGCCGCGCCCGCCCCGCGATAGCCCTCGGACCGGCGGTCATCGCGCGCAGTTCTGTCACCTGTTAAAGCGATTCCGACGCATCGGAAAGCCGCTCAACCCAAAGAAAAAGCCCGGCGCATCCCGCCGGGCTTTCTCATGAAGTCAGTGGCTTACCTGGCGAAGCTCACCCTTCGCGTGCAGCTTCCACGATCTGCTGCATGGCGTCCAGCGGGACGTAGCCGCGCAGCATCTGGTCGGACATGACAAAAGTCGGCGTGCCGGTGATCTGAAGCCGCTGAGCCAGTTCGTGATTGGCCTCGATCGTGGCAGTCACCGCGTCGCTGTTCATCGCCTCCATCACCGCATCCACGTCATCGATCCCGGCCTCCTCGGCGAGCGCGCGCAGCGACGCATCGGTGTAGCTGCCGCGCATCTGCATCATGGCGTCATGCACGGATTTATAGGCCTCGCTCCCGGCCACATCGAGCACGGCAATGCCAAAGCGCGACGCCAGCACCGACTCTTCGCCCAAGATCGGGAATTCCTTGACGATAAAGCGGATGTTGCCGTCGCTGGCGATCAGTTCCTCAACCTCGGGGAAGGCCTTGCGACAGTAGCTGCACCGGTAATCCATGAATTCGACGATGGTGATGTCGCCATCGGGATTGCCGCCGACATAGCTCATCGGGTCGTTGAAAATGGCGTCCTCGTTGGTCTGGATCATCTGCGCATCGCCCATGGTCTGGGCCTCTGCCTGACGCTGCTCCAGCACGCCGATCGCTTCCATCAGCACTTCGGGATTGTCGAGAAGGTAGGCGCGCACTTCGTCGCGGAAGGCGGCGCGCTGGTCGTCGGTCATCGCGGCCGGATCGAACTCCTGCGCATGGGCGAGCGGCGCAAAGGCCAGACCAAGCGCGACAGCGGAAGCGGCGAGCGGGAGAATACGCATGAATAACCCTTCGAGCGGGGCCGGCATGCCGTGGCGCTATCCTCGAATGCGCGGGCGTCCGGCCATTGACGTCCTGCGCTGCGGTTGAAACAACGCCTCCACCCCAGTCTACGGAGAGCCGGATGCGGAGTTCAAGGCGAAGTGAAGTCGATCCCTTCATCGTGATGGATGTGATGGAGCAGGCGCGCGTCGCCGAAGCAGCAGGCCGCGACATCGTCCATATGGAGGTGGGCCAGCCCGGCACGCCTGCGCCCGCCGGGGCCCGCGCGGCGCTGGCCGAGGCGATGCAGGGCGGCGCGGCGATGGGCTATACCGTGGCGTTGGGCCTGCCCGCGCTGCGTGCCCGGATCGCGCGGCTTTATCGCGATTGGTATGGCATCGATCTGAACCCCGACCGTGTCATCGTCACGCCCGGCTCGTCCGGGGCGTTTCTGCTGGCCTTCACCCGGCTGTTCGAGGCGGGCGACCGCGTCGGGCTGGGCCTGCCCGGCTACCCGTCTTATCGCCAGATCCTGAAGGCGCTGAGCCTTGAGCCCGTGGGCATCGAAAGCCGCATGGCGCATCGTCTGCAACCGGTGCCGGAGGATCTGCCCGCCGATCTCGCCGGGCTGATCGTGGCGTCTCCGGGCAATCCCTCGGGCACGATGCTGGACCGCGCCGCGCTCGCCGCGCTGATCGAGGCCTGCGCCGCCAATGGCACGGCTTTCGTGTCGGACGAGATCTATCACGGCATCCAATACGAGGGGCGCGCGGTCTCGGCGCTGGAAATCTCCGACGACATCGTGGTCATCAATTCATTCTCCAAATACTTCTCGATGACCGGCTGGCGCATTGGCTGGATGGTGGTGCCAGAGACCGAAATCCGCGCCTATGAACGGCTGGCGCAGAACCTGTTCATCTGTCCCAGCCATGCGAGCCAACTCGCGGCGCTGGCGGCGATGGACTGTGACGCCGAATTGCAGGCCAATCTGGCGGTCTATACCGAAAACCGCCGCCTGATGCTGGACGGGCTGCCGCAGGCGGGGTTCACCCGCATCGCGCCGCCTGACGGGGCGTTTTACGTCTATGCCGATATCTCGGACCTGACCGATGACAGCCTGACCTTCGCGCAGGAGGTGCTGGCACAGGCGGGGGTGGCGGTCACACCGGGGCTCGATTTCGATCCCAATCGGGGCGCACGCACGCTTCGGTTCTCCTACGCCACCTCGACCCCGCGCATCGCCGAAGGGTTGGAACGTCTGCGCAGGTTCATGGCGCGGCGCTGAGCATTCCCACAGCCTCTCCGATCCGCTAGTCTGCGCCTGAAGCAAAGGCGCGGCGACCGCAATGATCGCGCCGACGGAGAGGCCGATGACAGCACTGTTCCCCCGACGCCTGTTGACCCCTGCGCTGCTGCTGGCCGCGGCGCTCAATGCCCCTGTGGGGGCTGTCGCACAGGCCACATCCCCTGCGGCCCCCGAAACAGCACCCGCCGCACCCGCCGCCGCGCCGCCGGAAAGCCGCTTCACCGCCTTGGCGCAGGTGGTCGAGGGCGCAACCCGTGCCCGCGCAGTGGCAGGCGGCGTCGATCTGACATTGGGCCTGTCGCAGCCGGTGCCGTGGCGGGTGCATACGCTGACCGATCCGCCGCGTCTGGTGCTGGATTTCGCTGAGGTCGACTTCACCCGGTTGGGGGAGGCCGACGCACTGCTGGCGCTGTCGCAGATCTCCGGCGTGCGCGCCGGTCCGGTGCGCGAGGGCTGGTCCCGCATGGTGCTGCTCCTGACCGGCCCTTACGGCGTGGATCGGGCCGGGATGCGCACCGACACGGGCGATGGCTCCGCGCGGCTCGATCTCGCCTTGCGCCCGGTCGATGCGGATGACTTCGCCGCCACGGCAGGGCCGCGCCCCTCGGCCACGTTCGGCGATGGCGGCAAGGCGCTGCGCCCGCTGCCCCGTCCCGAAGGCCAGCCCACCGATCCGCGCCATGACGGGCGTTTCGTGGTGGTCATCGATCCCGGCCATGGCGGGCTGGACCCCGGCGCGATCCGCGATGGCGTGACGGAGGCCGATCTGGTGTTGCGGTTCGCGCGCGAATTGCAGGACCAGCTTCGCCGCAGCGGCACGGTCGAGGCGGTGCTGACGCGCTCGGATGACAGCTTCGTGCCGCTGGAAACCCGCATCGCGCTGGCGCGCCGGGCCGGGGCCGATCTGTTCCTGTCGATCCACGCCGATGCCATCGCCGAGGGCATCGCCACGGGCGCGCAGGTCTACACCATCTCGGACGAAGCGACGTCGCGCGCCACCGCGCAACTGGCCGAACGCCACGACCGCGAAGACCTGCTTGCCGGTGTTGATCTGAGCCATCAGGATGATGAGGTCGCCGAAGTGCTGATGTCGATGGCGCAGGTGGAAACCCGCCCCCGCACCGAAGCGCTGGCAAGAGCGCTGATCGACGGGCTGGAGGAGGCCGGCGTGCAATTGCACAAGGCGCCGTTGGAGGCCGCGGGCTTCTCCGTGCTGAAATCCCCCGATGTGCCAAGCGCCCTGATCGAGATCGGGTTTTTGTCGAGTCCCTCGGAATTGGCCAAGCTGCAAAGCACTGAATGGCGGGCCAAGGCGCAGGCTGGGCTGGTCTCCGCCATTCGCAGCTGGTGGCGCGAGGATGCCGCGCGTGCCGCGCTGATCCGGCGATGATCCAGAACGGGGCAGGCCGCTGATCCCGCAGAATAAACCGGGCAGGGCGGGCCGTCGCGCCCCGCCTTCCGCGCCGTCATATGGCCCTGACAAGGACGCGGGCGATCACATATGCGTTGTGGCGGGAACCCGCTGAGCCCCACGGTGTTGTGATCGCGCAGGCCTGCCAAGCCCGGAATCGGGGGGCAGTTAATTTTGACCGGTTCGCCCGGCTGGCGTATAGGAAGCAGAACTTCCAAGGGGACACTCGTGATCAGATTCATCACCGGCATTTTGGGCGGTATCTTCACCCTCGTGACGACGGGGCTGCTGTCCGTGGCATTGCTCATCGGGGCAGTGTTTTGGATGTATGGGCGCGATCTGCCCAATCATGAACAGCTGGCGCAATACACACCGCCGACGATCAGCCGGGTGTTTTCCGGCGAGGGTAAGATCATCGACGAATTCGCGCGCGAGCGGCGTCTCTACGCCTCTGCCGATGAAATCCCCGATCTGGTGAAGCAGGCGTTCATCTCCGCCGAGGATAAAAACTTCTACACCCATGCAGGCTATGACCCGATGGGCATCATGAAGGCCGCAATGGATGCCGCACAGGGCGGGCGTCTGCGGGGCGCATCGACGATCACCCAGCAGGTGATGAAGAACTTCCTTCTGTCCGGCGACCGCAAGATCGAGCGTAAGATCAAGGAAATCATCCTCGCCGCCCGTGTCGAACAGGCGCTGAGCAAGGATAAGATCCTCGAACTTTATATGAACGAGATCTTCCTCGGGCAGAACAGCTTTGGCGTCGCTGCCGCCGCGCAGACCTATTTCAACAAAACCCTGTCGCAGTTGGAGCCGCACGAGGCCGCCTATCTGGCGACCCTGCCCAAGGCGCCCTCGACCTACCACCCCGTGCGCGAACGCGAACGGGCGCTGGATCGCCGGAACTACGTTCTGCGCGAGATGTATCAGAACGGCTACCTAACCAAGGCGGTCTACGAGAAAGAGCGCGATGAGCCGCTGCGCTCGGTCCAGAATGGCGATTTCGAAGATTTCAAACGCTCCCTGCCGCCGCGCAACTACTTCACCGACGAAATCCGCCGCCAGTTGTCGAGCGATTTTGGCGAAGAGGAATTCTTTGGCGGTGGTCTGACCATCCGCGCCACCGTCGACCCCGAGATGCAGATCGAGGCCGCCAAGGCCCTGCGCGCCGGGCTGGAAAAATACGACCGTGGTCTGGGCATCTGGCGCGGCACCGGCCTGACCATCGATCCCGCCCAACTGGGGGATGAGGACAGCTGGCGCGCCGCGCTCGCCTCCGTCGATGTCAGCCGCGATATCGAAGGCTGGTTCCCCGCCGTGGTGCTGGAAGTGGGCGAACGCGACGCCCGCATCGGCATCGAGGATGTGGAGGAGGTCGAAGGCGGCCATTGGGTCCCCGCCGAGGATGTCGATTGGGCGCGCAAACGCAACAAGGACGGCTCGCTGTCGTCGCGCGCCAATGTCGCTGGCGATCTGGTCGATCAGGGCGATGTCGTGCTGGTGCGCCGGATGACGTCGGACAGCGACGGCTCGTTTATCCGCTGGACGCTGCGGCAGGTGCCCGAGGTCGAAGGCGCGTTCATGGCGATGGACGTGAACAACGGCCGGGTTCTGGCGATGCAGGGCGGCTTCTCCTACCAGCATTCGGTGTTCAACCGCGCCACGCAGGCGACGCGTCAGCCCGGCTCTTCGTTTAAGCCGTTCGTCTACGCCGCCGCGCTCGATTCCGGCTACACCCCGGCGACCATCGTCGTGGACGCCCCGATCGAGGTGGACACTCCGCAGGGCGTGTGGCGCCCGCAGAACTATTCCAACCGCTTCTACGGGCCGACGCCGCTGCGCACCGGCATCGAACAGTCGCGGAACCTGATGACCATCCGGCTTGCGCAGGAAGTGGGCATGAACACGGTCGCGGGCTATGCCGAACGCTTTGGTGTCTACGACAAAATGAGCCCGTTCCTGTCCAACGCGCTTGGCGCGCAGGAAACCACGATCTTCAAGATGGTCGCGGCCTATTCCATGTTCGCCAATGGCGGCGAGCGGGTGGAGCCGACGCTGGTCGACCGGGTGCAGGACCGTTGGGGCCGCACGATCTATCGCCATGATCAGCGCAGCTGCGCGGAATGTAAGATGGCCTCCCTCGACGAAGGCCGTGGTCCCCGCATCATCACCAACCGCGAACAGGTCATCGACCCGATCACCGCCTATCAGCTGACCTCGATGATGGTCGGCGTGGTGGAGCGCGGCACCGCGCGCCGGTCCGTGGGCCTGAGCGTCCCGGTGGCGGGCAAGACCGGCACCACCAACGATGCCAAAGACGTGTGGTTTGTTGGATTCACCTCCAACATCGCGGCGGGCTGCTATATCGGCTACGACCGTCCGCGCCCCTTGGGCCGTGGCGCGTCGGGCGGCGGCATGTGCGGGCCGGTGTTCCAGCAGTTCATGGAAAAGGCGACCGCCAAATATGGCGGCGGTCCCTTCGCCGTGCCGCCGGGCGGCCACTTCATTAAGATCGACCGCCACACCGGCAATCGCCTGAGCGACAGCGCCAGCGGCGAAAACGTGATCGCCGAATACTTCCGCGATGGCGAACAGCCGATCTTTGGCGTCAGCGCCATGGTTGATGGCGGCTTCCAGATGGGGACCAACCTGCCCATGTTCAACGCGGGCGAGGATGACCTGAACACCCCAGCCTCGCGCGCGCCGTCGAAAACGGTCACCACCTCGACCGGCAAGAAGGTGCAGATCGCGCCCAAGGCCAGCTTCGGCTCGCTGTCTTCGGGCGGGCTCTATTAATCACCCGCCTCTTTTGGCACAGGCCGGGCCCGCGATGACGGGTCCGGCCTTCCGCGTTCATACCGGCGGTGCGTATCCGCGCCCTCGTGCTGCGCCCGCCGCCCGGCCCCGCAGCGGCGCCGCTTGCCCCGGAGGGCAGGGCGCGATACACCCCGGCCCTGACCCAGACGATAGGCAAGACCCATGCGCGCCGACGCCCAGAACACCGTTGAAGAGATCCGCAAATCGCTGAACCTGCTTGGCCAGCGACTGGATTGGGAAACCGCTCCGCACCGGCTGGAGGAATTCGACGCCCGTGTCGAAGATCCGAACCTGTGGAACGATCCCGACGCGGCGCAGAAGCTCATGCGCGACCGTCAATCTCTGGTCGACGCGATGGAGACCTATCGCGGCATCGAGCGCGAGATGAACGACAATGTCGAACTGATCGAACTGGGTGAGATGGAGGGCGACGCGGAGGTCGTGGCCGAGGCCGAGGCCGCGTTGAAGGCTTTGGCCGAACGCGCCGCCGCCAAGGAAATCGAAGCCCTGCTCGATGGAGAAGCCGACGCCAACGACACCTTCCTAGAGGTGAACGCCGGCGCGGGCGGCACCGAGTCCTGCGACTGGGCGTCGATGCTGGCGCGGATGTATGTCCGTTGGGCCGAAAAGAAGGGCTACAAGGTCGAGCTTCAGTCCGAAAGCGCGGGCGAAGAAGCAGGCATTAAATCCGCCACCTACAAGATCAGCGGGCACAACGCCTATGGCTGGCTGAAATCCGAAAGCGGCGTGCATCGTCTGGTCCGCATCAGCCCCTATGACAGCGCGGCGCGGCGGCACACGTCGTTCAGCTCGGTCTGGGTCTATCCGGTCGTCGACGACAATATCGAGATCGAGGTGAACCCCTCGGAAATCCGGCTCGACACCTACCGTTCCTCCGGCGCGGGCGGGCAGCACGTCAACACCACCGACTCCGCCGTGCGGATCACCCACATCCCCACCGGCATCGTCGTGACCTCGTCCGAGAAGTCCCAGCACCAGAACCGCGACATCGCCATGAAGGCCCTGAAATCGCGGCTCTACCAGATGGAGCTGGAGCGCCGCACCGCCAGCATTCAGGAAGCGCACGAAGCCAAGGGCGACGCAGGCTGGGGCAACCAGATCCGATCCTACGTCCTGCAACCCTACCAAATGGTAAAAGACCTGCGCACCGGGCACGAAACGTCCGACAGCCAAGGCGTGCTGGACGGCGACCTAGACCCGTTCATGGGCGCGGTTCTGGCCCTCGGCGTCGCAGGCAAAAGCCGCAGCGAAGCCAACGCGGAGTGACTAAATTATTGTCACCTCAAGCTTTAGATCAAAGAAATCGCTGATCTGCTCCAGGTGCTTTTTCTTTTGTTGAGTGTTGCTATGCGTTTTTACATAGAACGGGTCGAAGTAGACGTCCTGATAGGTCTCTGACTTCGATTTACTTACTATATTTTCGCTGTTGACGAGGATGCCTAAACTAGAAACCTTTTCGAATCCAATACGCTCGATCGTCAGTGCGAGGGTCTGAGCCGCGGTTTTCTCGGCCAAAGTAGTGCCGTCTGGGAAACGGACCATTAATCGTGTTTTTGCCGCTTTACTATGAGGTAGAATCGCTTGCGCAGTTCTTTTGAACGCTTCTGACTGTGCGATATCCGGCTCATTGGTTGGTTCAAACGAACCTTTCCATTCATCAGCAAGCAGTTCTACTCTTTTACAGAAATCGCGTAGCGCCTTTGCTCGCTCCGACAGAGAATCTGCAGTTTCGTAATCTGACTCTTTGAATGCATCTGCGCCTTCAGAATTGAGGTTATCGACGGCGGTCTCTAGTTCTATCTTCATTAGATCGAATGCGACGGAGACACTTTCCATAAGAAACACCTATTAATAGCGGCTGATGAAACAACTGTATTCAGTGCTCAGGGCAGGTGTCGAGCGCTCAAGCAGCTTGCTAGAAAAACGACTCTCACTCCACCAAACCAACCGTCAAATTCTGCGGGCCGCAGCGCATGGTGCAGTGGTAGCCTTCGGGCGCGTAGCTCTGCTCGAAGCTGCCTTGAAAGGCGTGCGGGAATGCCTTGCCCACGAGGAACGAGCCGAACCCCCGGCGCTCGGGCGCGGTGACGGCGGGGCCGTTGGTTTCGACCCATGAGAAGACAAACTCAGGCTCCCCACCGGCCTCCGGGGCGGGCGCGATTTTCCATGTGATCGTGACATGGCCTTCGGGCGCGGTGAGCGCGCCGTATTTCGATGCGTTCGTGCCCAGTTCATGCACCGCCATGGCAAGGGCGATTACCTGTTCGGGGCCGATGGTCAGCGGCGGACCGGAGACGGTGACGTGGCCGCTGCCCTGCCGGAACGGTGCCAATGCACCTGACACGACCGACTCGATTTCCGCGCCCATCGAATTCGAGCCTGCAAGGATCGCCTGCGCGTTGATCAGGCTGTTGAGCCGCTGAGAGATCGTCTCCTCCGCCTCCTGCAATGTGCGAGCGGTGCGGTGGGTCTGCTTGACCAGCGCGGAGACGAGCGAGAACGTGTTGCGCGACCGATGCACCAATTCGCGGATGCGCAATTCGGCGCTGCGCTCGGCCCGCACCTTGGCTGTGGTTTCAACGACGGTGTCGAGCATCCCCACGACAGCGCCGGTCTCATCGGTGATCGGGCTGTAGGCGAAGGTGAAAAACGCCTCCTCGTCATAGCCGTAGCGATTGATGACCAGCGGGAAGTCCTCGATATATGTGGCCTCCCCCTGCAAGGCCCGGTCCGCAATCGGCCCGATCGTCTCCCACGCCTCCGCCCAGATCTGCGAAAAGGGCTGGCCCATGCAGGGATGCTTGTCGCCGAGGATCGGGCGGAACCCATCATTGTAAAACGTCAGCAACTCCGGCCCCCAGCACAGCGCCTTGGGGAACTTGCTGCTCAGCAGCGTGCCAAGCGCGACGCGCAGCGCGGCTGGCCAATCGGACATGGGGCCCAGCGGTGTGCCGCTCCAGTCCTGCGTCGCGATCTCCCGTGACATCTCGTCATCGCCGATCAGGAAGGTGGTCTCGTCTGCAAGCATCATGGGTCCTGTCCGGTCCAGCATTCGTGCGGGGACATCTGGCACAGGCGCAGCAATGGGTTCAAATTCAAACCGGCTGACGCCTGTAAACTCCAGAACTAGAACGCAAGTTCTGGAGAAGGGTCAATAAAAAAGGCAACGCGCGATGCGTTGCCTTTCGATAACATTGCCGATTTCCGGTATCGGATCAGCCGTTGGCGCCGGTATCGGGGGCTGCCAGCTTCTTGGGCTGGGAATTTCCGTTGAGCGGATCTTCCTGACGCTGGACAGAGCCTTCGAAATGCGCGCCGCTTTCGATGGCGATGGTCTTGTGGATGATGTCGCCTTCGACACGGGCGGTCGAGGTCAGGCGCACCTTCAGGCCGCGTACGCGCCCCACGATACGGCCATTGACCACCACGTCATCGGCGACGACTTCGCCGCGCACGGTGGCGCCTTCGCCGACGGTCAGCAGATGGGCGCGAATGTCGCCTTCCACGGTGCCTTCGACATTGATGTCGCCGGAGGTTTTCAGATTGCCGGTGACGGTCAGGTCGGAGGACAGGGTCGACGCCGGCGGCTTGGCCTTCGGTGCGACAGGCTTGCTCTCCATCGGCGGTTTGGTCGCCCCGGTCATCGCGGTGCCCTCTGCCTCGGGCTTCGGTGCGCCGGGCTCGTTGATCCTGCTTTTAGAAAACATTCTTCGCTGCCTTGATGTAGCTCATCGGATTGACGGGATTGCCATTGACGCGCACCTCGTAGTGAAGGTGGGTGCCCGTCGAGCGTCCGGTGTTGCCCATATCACCGATCCGGTCCCCGCGCGATACCCTTTGCCCGACCTTCACACGAATTTTGGACATATGGGCGTAGCGCGTCTCGATTCCGAACTCGTGCTGGATCTTCACAAGGTTGCCGTAGCCCGACATCCGCCCGGCATGGATCACGACCCCGTCGCCGGTGGAATAGATGGGCGTGCCGTGGGCGCCCGCGAAATCGGTGCCCTCATGCATGCGGCCCCAGCGCGGACCATAGCCCGAAGTGTAGCGGAAGCTGTCCTTGATCGGGATGTCGAACGGGGCTTTGGTCGCCGCGATCCGGTAGAGGTTCATCTCGTCCAGACCTTCGAGGATCTTGTTGGCGCGCAGGCTGTCTGCGTCGGGTTCCATCCCCTTGGTCGAGAAGCTGATGGGCGTCAGCGGGCCACCTTGGCCGGAATAGCCGCGGCGCACGGTGTCGAGCAGCTGTTTCGGGGGCAGGCCCGCATCGCGGAACATCTTGTCGAGCGGCGCGATGGAGACGGACACGGCCTCTTCGAGCTGCGAGAAGATGCGATCATTCTTGTCGAGCAGCAGTTCCCGCTCAAAGGCGACGGCGTCGGCCTCTTCCTTCATGCGGGCGGCTTCCAGTTCCATCTCGTCGCGCTCGGCGGCGGTCAGTTCCAGAGCTTGCGTCAGGAAATCCACGGTGCTGGTGGCGTCGCCCAGCTTGCCCTCGCTGGTGCGGGTGGAGCCGGTTTCGGCCTCAAGGCTGTCGGCCAGCCGTTCGCCCTGTTCCAGCGCGGTGTCACGCTCCTGCATGGTGCGTTGCAGGGTGGTCTGGATCACGCCGATGCCGGTCTCCAGCTCCTTGCGGCGATCCTCGGAAGCCAGAAGCTCCGACTGCATCTGTGAAATCTGCGCCATCGCGGCGGTGAACCGGTCCTGCGCAGCGCGCGCCTCAGACGCGCGGGCATCGCGGGCGACGGAAATGTCGTTGAGCCGCTGCTCGTAAAGGGCACGTTCCCGATCCGCACGTTCGCGCACATTGCCGGCGCCGATGCTGTCCATCAGCAGGACAGCGGTGGCGATGATGCTCCAGCCAACGATCAGCGAGCTTCCGAAAAGGGCGATGGCCTGCGTGCCCGGACGCAACCGGATGAACCGGGTGGCGCTGTCGGATCGCAGGAAGAGCCGTTGTTCTGGAAGAAAGCGTTCGAGTGTCGCGTTGATGCGGTAGGTGATGCGCGTTCTCAAATGTCCGTTCCCGTTTCCCCGTCCCATGACATCTGGCTTCCCCGGCCAGTCGTCGGGTCATGGGTTACCGGGGGCGATGCAGAAGCGCAACATTTTTGCACTTTCTCTCGGGGTAAGCGGTGGGGAGCATACATTTTTGCGCGAGATTTCGCCGACCGTTGCCGCAGTTCTCGGCGGCTTTGGGCCTCGGCAACAGGATATGTCGCAAGACATGTCAGGAATCTGTGGATTGTTTCTCTGCAATCGAGCTTGATTATGCGCCGCCTGCGCGTGGGCGCCGCGCGGCAGTCTACCTATGCGGGGGGCCGGGCCGGGCGCGCAGGGGCGATTCCCCCACGGCAGCCGCGCCCTTGCCACCAGCCCCTCAGCCGATGCGCCAGCGCTGTTCCAGCGTTTCGATCGCGGCGATCCGGTCGGCGGTTTCGGGATGGGACATCAGCCATGCCGCCGGGCCGCTGCGCCCATTGCTGCCCGTCAGATGGGCCAGCTTGTCGAGCAGCGCCTTTTGCGGCGCCGTGCCGATGCCGGAGCGGTGGAGCAGGGCGGCGGCATAGGCGTCGGCCTCATATTCGTCCTCCCGGCTCAGCCGCGCGGCCAGCAGCGTGGTCAGCGCCCCCGCCGCCAATGCCCCGATCCCCGGCAAAATCCGGTTCAGCACGGTGGCCAAGGCTATGCGGATCGCATTCTGCCCGGAAAAATCGATCATCCGCTTGCGGGAATGGCCCAGTGCGACATGCCCCAACTCATGCGCGATGACGCTTGCGATCTCCGCCGCCGTGACCTGCCCGGCGCGGTAGCGATCATAAAATCCCCGCGTGATAAAGATCCGCCCATCCGACGCGGCGAGGCCGTTAACCGGTGCGATCTCGTAGATATGCACCCGGATGCGCGGCACATCGAGCGCGTCGGCCATCTTCTGCGTCAATGAGATCAGCGTCGCATCCGCCAGTTCGGTGGAATTGCGGTCCAGTTCCTTGGACGTGCGCCAGACCGAAAACCGATACATGGCGAGCCCGTAAAGGATCAGCAGCAGAAGGGGGAGAAACTTGATCAGCATGATGCGCGCATCATGCGTCCTGCGCGGGCCGGGCACAATGCGCGAAGGCGGCCCGGCGCGCGCGCCGCGTCCGCAACGGGGCAGCCCTGTCGTGCAAAATGCATGGCCCCCCAAAGCCCGGCCCCCCCCAAGCCCGGTCGCGCCAAAGCCCGACCGATCCATCACCGCAACGCGACCCCAGCGGACAGGCTCATCGGCCCGGCCGCCCGCGTCAGCCCCGCCGCGCTCCGACCTTCCAGCGGCGATGCACCCAGAACCATTGCTCGGGATCGGCGGTGATCCGGGCTTCCAGCGCATCGTTGAAGGCCTGCGTCATCTGCTCGGGATCGCCGTGCGGAATGGGCGCGTCGACCTCCACCCGGTAGTCCAGCCCGCCATCGATGCGGGTGGCCCATGCGGGCACCAAAGGCGCGTCGTATTTCACCGCCAGTTCGGCTGCGGAAATCGCGGTCATCGCAGGCAACCCCATAAAGCGCAGGCGGCGGCCTTTCTTGACGTGAAGATCGTTGAGCAGCATCGTCGCGCCGCCCCGAGACAGATGCCGCAACATGCCCTTCATGCCGCTCTTGCCCAGCGGGAACATCGGCGTGCCGACGGCTTCCATCGTGCGGACATAGTGGCTGTTGAAATAGGCGTTCGACATCGGACGGTAGAGCCCGCCCATCCCGTAGCCCCGCGCGTTCAGGCAGGCGCGGGCGGCTTCGTAATTGCCGAAATGCCCCGACACCACGATCACGGGCCTCCCGGCGGCGCGGGTCTGCTCGATCACCTCGAGTCCCGGTCCGCTACAGTCGAAATGCGCGGCCCGGCGGGTGAATTCGGGGTTCGAGTAATTCTCGATCAGCACTCGCCCGGCATTCTCCGACACCCGCTCCGCGATGGCGCGGCGCTCCGCCTCGGGCATGTCCGGCCAGACACGGGCAAGGTTGTCGCGCGACCGGCGCGTATAGCCTGCCAAGGGCGCGATCACCCGGCGCGAGATCTTGCCAAACAGCGGCACCCGGCGCTCATAGGGCAGCTTCAGCGCCCCGCCGATCAGCAACCGCAGCGTGCGATCCGTGGCCCAGTCGCTCCAGCTACCTGTGATCTCGTCATCGTCCGGGGCGGCAGAGGGCATGGGGCGGCTCATCATTGCAAGTGTCAGGCAGGGCAGGGCGGCGGCGGGCCCAAGGCGGCAGGCCCAAGGCGGGGCCGACACATATCCTGCCCCGCCCCGCCTTGCCAAGCCCGCGTGCCGGTCGCTCAGGCGGCTTCCAGCGCCGCGATGATGCCAGAGAAATCCGCAGCCTTCAGGCTGGCCCCGCCAACAAGCGCGCCGTCGACATTGGACACGGCAAAGATTTCGGCGGCATTGCCGGGCTTCACCGATCCTCCGTATAGCAGGCGGATCGTGTCGGCCTGCGCCGCGCCCAGCCGTTCGGTCAGCGCGGCCCGGATGGCGTCATGCACCTCCGCGATTTGGTCCAGCGTCGGCGTGCGCCCGGTGCCAATCGCCCAGACCGGCTCATAGGCGACAACCAACTGCGCGCCCGTCACCCCATCGGGGATGGACCCGGCAAGCTGGGTGCGGATCACGTCGAGCGTGTCGCCCGCGTCGCGCTGCGCTTCCGTCTCGCCCACGCAGATCACCACGATCAGGTCATGGGCCAGCGCCGTTTCGGCCTTGGCCCGGATGCAGGCATCGGTTTCGCCGTGATCGGCGCGCCGCTCGGAATGGCCGAGGATGACATGGCGCGCGCCCGCATCCCGCAGCATCTCCGCCGACACATCGCCCGTATGCGCGCCCGACACCGCCGCGTGGCAATCCTGCCCGCCCACCGCGATCTGCGCCGTGCCGACCCGCCGCGCCATCCGCTCGATCAGCGTGGCGGGCGGGCAGAGCAGCAGATCGACCTTCGGATCGGGATGACTGGCGATCAGGCTGTCGACCTCGGCCAACTGCGCCTCCGTGCCGTTCATCTTCCAGTTGCCAGCGGCGAGTTTCTTGCGCATGCGATATGGTCCTCGGTCAGGTGGGTCTGGCGTGAGACAACAGGAGCACGCCGCGGGACGCAAGGGCTTGGGGCAGGAACGGAGGACGGAGCGGGCAGGCCGATGGCCCCACGCCGCCGCTCTCGAACAAGGCCGTAGAATACCCCGACGAACTCAGCACACCCGCCCGCGAACAAGCGAAGCGCGCGGGCGAGCGCCTGCCCGTCCCGGCGGGCTGGCGCTTGGCCAACCCTCGCTAACCTCTATGCGGGGAGGGACTTGGCACCATAAAGCACGCCGCTCACCCGCAGCAGCGCCACCCCACGGGCAGGCTCACGGTGCGCTTACACGACAGGACGCTGGTGCGCCGCGTATCCAAACCACTCGCGCCGTGCGTTTCTACCGACCCGCGACCGATGAACATTACGCACCCGCCCGCGAACAAGGCCAAAGGCCGCGCGGGCGAGCGCCTGCCCGTCCCCGCGGGCTGGCGCTTTGTCACCTCACGCTGACCTCAAAGCGGGGAGGTATGTGGCACCATAAAGCACACCCGCCCAACCGCAGCAGCGCCACCCCACGGGCAGGCTCCCGTCGCGCACCCCCGCCTCCTCACCCCCCGCCCGCAAAACGCGAAAGGGCGGACCCATCGGCCCGCCCTCTGCAACTCTGATCTGTCGCAGGGGTTACTGCGCGGCCTGACGCGCTTCGGCGTTCGAGGCGGCCATCGCGCTGTAACCGGCGGTGAAGCCCGAAAGTGACACGGCGAGGTCCACGGTCTGATCCGGCGCGCCAGCGGGCACGATGGTGATCTGCGCGGCAGCCCCACGGCGGAACGCGTTCACGTCCTCCTCGGTAAAGCCCACGCGCGCAAAGCAGCCGATCCGGGTGCAGAGCGTGAACGGGTAGCGCTTGCCCTGGCTGCCATCGACCGACAGACGGATCTGCTGGGTCAGCAGCGTTTCGAGCGGTGTGATAATGGTCGCCCCGGCCACGGCCTGCTGGCCGGAGGGCAGATCGAAAATGCTCATCTCAGCAACCGAATTGCCGTTGCCGTCCTTGAGCAGCTGATAGAGCTGGCAGGGATCGTTGCCCGCTTCGGTGCGCACGCAGCGGATTTCCCAGTCGCCGGAGACTTCCTTGATGTAGGTGTCGCCAACGCCATTGCCGGTTTCCGCGGGGCTGCCCATGTCGAGCCCGTTGGTGTCGGCGCCATCGACGGTGCCGCTGGTCTGCCCCTCGGCGGGGGCGTCGGCCTGCGGCTCTGCGGCGGGCGTGCCTTCGGCGGCGGGCGCGGCGGGGGTGGTGTCCTGCGCGGCGAGCGGCTGTGCCAGGCCCAGCATCAGCACTGTCAGGGCGAGGGTCTTGCGGGGTGTCTGCATTGTCCTCAGTCTCTTCCGTTTCCTGTCAAAAGGCTGGGGGCGATGTAGCACGCACCCGCAGGGCTGTCAGGTGCCGATTTCGCGACCCGACCCCCCGCGTGGGCGCGACGCCGCGACAGGCCGATGCCATGCGGGGCGGCCCCATACGAAACAGGCGGCACCCCGCCTGGGGCACCGCCTGTGATCGGTCAGCGTGGGACGCAGGCCTCAGCCCTTGCCAAAGCCTTTCTCCAGCCAGTGTTCCAGCCAGTGAATGTCGTAATTCCCGGTCTGGATGTCAGGCTCCTGCAACAGCGCGTCGAACAGCGGAACGGTGGTGTCGATGCCGTCGACCACCAACTCCCCCAGCGCGCGCCGCAGCCGGGCCAAGGCCTCGGGACGGTCGCGCCCATGCACGATGAGCTTGCCGATCAGGCTGTCGTAATAGGGCGGAATCGAATAGCCGCCATAGAGCGCACTATCCATCCGAACGCCCAGACCGCCCGGCGCGTGGAAGGTCTGCACCCGCCCCGGACAGGGCGAGAAATTCGGCAGCTTCTCGGCGTTGATGCGCACCTCGATGGCGTGGCCGTTGACCTGCAAATCGTCCTGAGAGAACGACAGCGATTCCCCTTGCGCGATGCGGATCTGCTCGCGGACCAGATCGACCCCGAACACCGCTTCCGTCACCGGATGTTCCACCTGCAAACGGGTGTTCATCTCGATGAAATAGAACTCGCCGTTTTCATACAGGAACTCGATCGTGCCCGCCCCGGAATAGCCGATGCGCGCAACGGCGTCGGCACAGGTGGCGCCAATGCGGGCGCGAGTTTCGGCGTCGATCGCGGGGCCGGGGGCCTCCTCGAACACCTTCTGGTGGCGCCGCTGCAACGAACAGTCGCGCTCGCCCAGATGAACGGCGTTGCCCTTGCCGTCACCAAAGACCTGAATCTCGATGTGCCGCGGCTTGCCGAGGTATTTTTCGATATACACCTCGTCATTGCCGAACGCGGCCTTGCTCTCGGACCGGGCGGTGCGGAACGCGGTGTCGAGATCGGCTGCCGTGCGCGCCAGCTTCATGCCGCGACCGCCGCCACCGGCGGTGGCCTTGATGATGACCGGATAGCCGATCTCCTCGGCGACCACGCGCGCGGTGTCCAGATCCGGCACACCCCCTTCGGATCCGGGCACGCAGGGCACGCCCAGCGCCCGCATGGTTTCCTTGGCGGTGATCTTGTCGCCCATCATGCGGATATGCTCCGCCGACGGCCCGATAAAGGTCAGGGCGTGATCCTCGACGATCTGCACGAAATTCGCGTTCTCGGACAGAAAGCCATAGCCGGGATGGATCGCGCCCGCGCCGGTGATCTCGCAGGCGGAAATGATGGCCGGAACGGACAGGTAGCTTTCGGTGCCCGACGGCGGTCCGATACAGACGCTTTCGTCGGCCATCCGCACATGCATCGCATCGGCATCGGCGGTGGAATGCACCGCGACGGACGCGATGCCCATCTCGCGACAGGCGCGGATCACACGCAGGGCGATTTCACCCCGGTTGGCGATGAGGATCTTGTCGAACATGGGGCCTCGCGCCTTATTCAAGGATCATCAACGGCGAGCCGAACTCGACCGGTGCGCCATCCTCCACGAGGATGCGCTTCACCTTGCCCGAGCGGGGGGCGGGGATCTGGTTCATCGTCTTCATCGCCTCGACGATCAGCAGCGTCTGACCTTCGGTAACGGTGTCGCCCACCGACACGAAGGACGGCGTGCCCGGCTCGGGCTGAAGATAGACGGTGCCCACCATCGGCGAGGGCACGGCACCCGGATGATCGGCGGGATCGCCTGCACCTTCGGCTGCCGGCGCGGCGGCGGGGGCCGGTGCGGCAGCAGGTGCCGGTGCGGCGGCGGGGGCTGCGATGGTCGCGGCCTGCTGCACATGCATCTGGCGCGAGACGCGCACATTCAGGCTGTCGTCTTCGCCGTAGTCGCGTTTGACCTGAAGTTCGGTCAGGTCATTGGCCCGCAGCAGCTCCGCCAGCGCCTGGATGAAGGCCACGTCTTCGTCATGTTTGGTCATCTGATATCTCCGACCCTCTGCACCCCGGTCTCATGGCGCGGTTTCCTGTCTGATGCAGGTGCGCGCGCTCGCCGGGCCTCTGCTCTCGTGTGGCGCAGCTTATACGCGTCATGGGCTTAAAGGAAAAGCGGTCAAACTTATCGATATTTTGGTGTTTTGATCCATTTTAGCGACAGTTTACAGGTGGTTGCGCGCGGCTTTGCTGATAATTCAGGCAATCCGCCGGGCCGTTCGCCGCAATGCCCCCTCACAGTCCTGGCAGGAAATTTACCATTTGATAAAAAATTTGACCCGTGCCAGCGTGATTGACGTCACAGTCAAGCGGGAGACAGCCGATGTCCAACAGCCAGACGACACCCGGGATCGTGCCTGCGCGGCTGCCCTCGGACGCCTATGCCAGCAACTTCGGCGATCTGCATCCGCCGCTCGACGCCCATGAGGCGATGGTCGCCGCTGATCGCTGTTATTTTTGCTATGACGCGCCCTGCGCCACGGCCTGTCCCACCACGATCGACATCCCCCTTTTCATTCGTCAGATACAGGCGGGTCATCCCGGCGACGCGGCCAAGACCATTTTCGACGTCAACATTCTGGGTGGTATGTGCGCGCGGGTCTGCCCGACCGAGCAGCTGTGCGAGGAGGTCTGCGTGCGCGAGGTGGCCGAAGGCAAACCGGTCGAGATCGGACGCCTGCAACGCTACGCCACCGACAGCCTGATGGCGCGCGGCATCCATCCCTTCACCCGCGCCGAGCCGACCGGCCACCATGTCGCGGTCGTCGGGGCCGGGCCTGCCGGACTTTCCTGCGCGCATCGGCTGGCGATGAAGGGCCATGACGTCACCCTCTATGACGCGCGCCCCCGGCCCGGCGGGCTGAACGAATACGGCATCGCGGCCTATAAGACCGTCGACGGATTCGCGGAGGCCGAGGTGAACTGGCTGCTGCAAATCGGCGGCATCACCCTGGAAACCGGAATGAAGCTGGGCGAGGCGCTAAGCCTCGATGCGCTGCGCACCGAATATGACGCTGTGTTTCTGGGGGTCGGTCTGGCCGGGGTCAACGCCCTGCGCGCCGAGGGCGAAGATCAGCCGGGCGTGCGCGATGCGGTCGATTTCATCGGCGAGCTGCGCCAAACGCCGGATCTGTCCCATATCGCCATTGGCCGCGACGTGGTCGTGATCGGCGGCGGCATGACGGCGGTGGATGCGGCGGTGCAATCGCGGCTTCTGGGCGCGGAAAACGTCACGCTGGTCTATCGCCGGGGCCGCGACCGCATGGGCGCGTCGACCTATGAACAGGATCTTGCGGCGTCCAAGGGCGTGCGCATCCTCACCAACGCCGCGCCTGTGCGCATCCATGCCGACGGCGGCGCGGTGCAGGGGGTGGAACTGGCCTTTATGACCGACGGGGCCGACGGGCTGGTGCCCACGGGCGAAAGCCTCACCCTGAAGGCCGATCAGGTGTTCAAGGCCATCGGCCAGCGGCTGGATGGCGCGCCGGTGGATCTGTCGCTCGCCGGGTCCAAGATTGCCGTGCATGGGGCGGGGCGCACCTCTGTTCAAGACGTGTGGGCAGGCGGGGACTGTGCTACCGGCGGGGATGACCTCACCGTGACTGCCGTGGCCCAAGGCCGCGATGCGGCTGAGGATATCCACCAGACCTTAATGGATCGGACCCCCTTATGAGCCCCGCACGCAAGCCCACGAAGACCGCCGCCCCCTCCGCCAAGGAAGCCGCCGCGCGCAGTGCCTCCGCCTTGGCACGCATTCCGGATATGGACGATGCCGACGGGCTGCGCGCCCTGCTGCGCAACGCCGAACGGCTCGATGCCGACGATGTGCGCGAAGCGGCTTTCCGCCGCTTGGCCTTTGTGCAGACGGATGTGGAGGCCGAGCCCGGCAGCCTTGCCCATGATTTCTGGCAGACCATCCACGCGTTCGAGCAACTGATGCGCGAAGAGAAGGGCAAAGCCGTGCGCCTGACCCGTGTCCGCCAGAAGATCACTCGCGTAGGCGAGGTTAAGACCTTGGCCGATTTCGCCACCGCCACCGCCGAAAACCCGGCCTTCGCCGAACTGATCGCGCGTGGCATGTCGGATCTGACGGGGGAGGCCGTGATCCTGCGCCACCCCGATGAATTCACCGAAGACACCCGCGCCGGTGCGACGGCCCGCCTGACCGAAGCGGGCGCAGACCCCACGGCCTTTGCCGCCTGACAGGGCAGGTGCACGGGGCCTTTCTTATAGCCGCCGCCCGCCACAGACAGGCTTGGGTCCGGCACGCCAAAGGAGACCAGAACAATGGCTGATCTGAGAAGCGAATTCGTCGGCATCAAAAGTCCAAACCCGTTCTGGCTGGCCTCGGCACCGCCCACCGACAAGGAATACAATATCCGCCGCGCGTTCGAAGCGGGCTGGGGCGGGGTCGTCTGGAAAACGCTGGGCTCCGAAGGGCCGCCCGTCGTCAACGTGAACGGCCCCCGCTACGGCGCGATCTGGGGCGCGGACCGGCGGCTTCTGGGACTGAACAATATCGAGTTGATAACCGACCGCCCGTTGCAGCAAAACCTGCGTGAAATCAAGGCGGTAAAGCGCGACTACCCCGACCGCGCCGTGCTCGTCTCGCTCATGGTCCCCTGCGAGGAAGAGGCGTGGAAAGCGATCCTGCCGCTGGTCGAGGAAACCGGCGCCGACGGGGTGGAGCTGAACTTCGGCTGTCCGCATGGCATGGCCGAGCGGGGCATGGGCTCCGCTGTGGGGCAGGTGCCCGAATATATCGAAATGGTCACCCGCTGGTGTAAGCAGACAACCCGGATGCCCGTGATCGTAAAGTTGACGCCCAACATCACCGACATCCTCAAACCCGCCGAGGCCGCCCAGCGTGGCGGGGCCGACGCGGTGAGCCTCATCAACACGATCAACTCCATCACCTCGGTCGATCTGGACCGGATGTGCCCCGAGCCGCGCATCGGCGACAAGGGCAGCCACGGCGGCTATTGCGGCCCGGCGGTCAAACCCATCGCGCTGCACATGGTGGCCGAAATCGCCCGCAACGCGGGCACCGCCACCCTGCCGATTTCCGGCATTGGCGGGATCACCACATGGCGCGACGCGGCGGAGTTCCTGTCGCTTGGCGCGGGCAACCTACAGGTCTGCACCGCCGCCATGACCTATGGTTTCCGCGTGGTGCAGGAAATGACCGCGGGCCTGTCCAGCTGGATGGACGAGAAGGGCTATGCATCGGTCGCCGAGGTATCGGGCCGCGCGGTGCCCAATGTCACCGACTGGCAATATCTGAACCTCAACTACACGGCCAAGGCCCGCATCGATCAGGATCTCTGCATTCAGTGCGGCCGCTGCTTTGCCGCCTGCGAAGACACCAGCCACCAAGCCATCGCCATGCATCCGGGCCGGGTGTTCGAGGTCAAGGACGACGAATGCGTCGCCTGCAACCTGTGCGTCAATGTCTGCCCGGTCGAAGACTGCATCACCATGACCGAACTGCCCGCGGGCACCACAGACCCCCGCACCGGCAAAACCGTCCCGGCGGAGTATGCCAACTGGACGCAGCACCCCAACAACCCCGCGGTCGGCGCGGCGGAGTGAGCGCCGTGCACCGGTGTCGGGGGAGGCCGCTTTAGGCGGTCTTGTCAGCGCGGGGAACGCAGGTTACCCATGGGTAAGTTCGTCAGAAAGGACATTACCCATGGGTAAGTTGCCCCCGATCACCGGTTCCTGTCTCTGCGGCGCGGTGCGGATCGCGGTGGACGGGCCGCTGGCGCAGCCCGATGCCTGCCATTGCACCGAGTGCCGCAAACATACCGGACATCACGGCGTATTCGTCGATGTGCCGCAAGCGCAGCTTACCGTCACGGGCGAGGATGCCGTGCGCTGGTATCGCTCCTCCGAAAAGGTGCGCCGCGGGTTTTGCGGCACATGCGGCGCGACGTTGTTCTGGGATCCTGTGGAACGCGACTGGACATCCGTTGCGATGGGGCTCTTCGATGACGCCACCGGCACGACGCTGGAGATGCATATCTTCGTGGCCGAGAAGGGCGATTATTACAGCCTTTCGGACGGGCTGCCGCAGAACCAGCACTGAGACGGGCACAGGCACGGGTATCGGCATCGGCACGGGACCGAGCGGGCCGCGTATGCCCCCGCCCGCCTGATGGCGCGGGCAGGGGCGAAGGGTTTATTCCTTGCCCTTGTAGATGTTGATCAGCTTTTGCAGCATGTCGAGCGCGTCCTCGCGGGAGCGCTGGAAGCTGTTGCGCCCGATGATCGAGCCGTTGCCGCCGCCATCGCGAATGGCGCGGGCGTCGTCATAGACGCTGTCCGTGCCCTTCTTGGCCCCGCCCGAGAACACGACCAGTCGGCGGCCCGCAAACGACGCATCGACGCAATGTTTCACCCGTTCGGCCTGTTCGGCGATGGCGATGTTCTGCTCCTCGTAGACCTTCTTGGCCTCGGGCAGCATCAGGTGATCGGTCGACAGTTTGATCTTGATGATATGCGCGCCAAGCAGGGCGGCGATATGGGCCGCATAGGCCGCCACGTCGATGGCGGTTTCGCCGTCCTTGGTGATCGCCTCGCCGCGCGGATAGGACCAGATCACCGTGGCGATGCCCTTGGCCGCGGCTTCCTTGCGCATCTCGACGATCTCCTCGAACATGTCGAGCGCGCAGTCGGAGCCGGGATAGATGGTAAAGCCGATGGCCGAAGCCCCGATGCGCAGCGCGTCATCGACCGATGCCGTGATCGCCTGGTTCTTGCCCGCCGTGCCGGACATCAGCGAATTGGCGGAATTCACCTTCAGGATCGTGGGGATCGCGCCCGCAAACGTGTCGGCCCCTGCCTCCAGCGGCCCAAGCGGCGCGGCATAGGCGCTGAGCCCCGCGTCGATCGCCAGCTGGTAGTGGTAATGCGGGTCGTAGCCGGCGGGATTGGGCGCAAAGCTGCGCGCGGGCCCATGCTCGAACCCCTGATCGACGGGGAGGATGATCATCTTGCCGGTGCCGCTCAGCTTGCCCTGCATGAGCATGCCGTGAAGCTTCGCCTTCACGCCCGGGGTCTCACCCTCGTAATTGGCGAGGATACGCTGGACGGTGCGGGTGGCTTTCATGATCGGGTCCTTCTCAAGTTGCGTCGAGTTGGGTTTAGAGCGCCAGCGCGGCGGTGCAACACTGGTGGCGCTAACGCAGGGGAAATAGTTTCAAGCCGTGGTTTGGACGGGGTTTTTCGGCGGTGCATTGCCTGCGCGCGGGCAGGCCATCCGCAGGGGTGCCGCCCGGCGCGCGCGGTTCGTAAACGAGCGCTTGACGGGGCGTGCGGTGCCTCCTGCCTTGGACGCCCCAGCGGCGCGCCCCGCCCGCGAACAAGGCCAAAGGCCGCGCGGGCGAGCGCCTGCCCGTTCCGGCGGGCTGGCGCTTTAGAGGCTTACGCTGACCTTAAAGCGGGGAGGTATCTGGCTGGGATAAATCGCGCCGGTCAGCCGTGGCGGCGCCATCCCACGGGCAGGCTGGCGTGGTGCTTAACGGGCGGGCTGGCGTGGTGCTTAAGCGTTGGGCTGCGGAGCATCCTTAGAACGCAGCGCACCCGCCCGCGAATAAGGCCGAAGGCCGCGCGGGCGACCGCCTGCCCGTCCGGGCGGGCTGGCGCTTTGCCACCTCACGCTGACCTTAGAGCGGGGAGGTATTTGGCTAGGAGAAAGTGCGCCGCACAACCGTCGTGGCGCCATCCCACGGGCAGGCTGGCGTGGTGCTTAAGCGTTGGGCTGCGGAGCATCCTTAGAACGCAGCGCACCCGCCCGCGAATAAGGCCGAAGGCCGCGCGGGCGAGCGCCTGCCCGTTCCGGCGGGCTGGCGCTTTTAGAGGCTCACGCTGACCTTAGAGCGGGGAGGTATTTGGCTGGGATAAAGCACACCCGCTCAAGTGTCTCAGCGCCATCCCACGGGCAGGCTTGCGTGGTGCCTCAGGTGGCGGCGTGGCACTAGGGGCGGCTTGGATGACAAGTGCCCCTAATGCCCGCACCGCTTGTCGCGTTACGCGCCGAGCGCGGCGACGCCGGGCAGGGTCTTGCCTTCCATCCATTCGAGGAACGCGCCCCCGGCGGTGGAGATATAGGTGAAATCCTCTGCCGCGTCGGCCTTGTTGAGCGCGGCAACCGTGTCGCCACCGCCGGCGACGGAGATCAGGCGGCCTTCGCGCGTCATCTCGGCGGCCTGCTGGGCCGCAGCATTGGTGGCGGCGTCGAAGGGCGTGATTTCGAACGCGCCCAGCGGACCGTTCCAGATCAGCGTGCGGGCCTCGTCGAATGCGGCGGCGACGGCGGCGACGGTTTTAGGGCCCGCATCGAGGATCATCGCATCATCGGGGCAGAATTCGGCGTCCAGCACCTCATGCGCGGCATTGGCGGCAAATTCCCGCGCCACGACGATATCGACGGGCAGAATAATGCGGCAGCCCGCCTCGCGCGCACTGGCCATGATTTCCTGCGCCGTGCCCGTCATGTCGCGTTCGGCCAGCGAATTGCCGACGCTGTGACCCTTGGCGGCGAGGAAGGTGTTGGCCATGCCGCCGCCGATCACCAGCGTGTCGACCTTGGTCACGAGGTTGCCCAGCAGCTCCAGCTTGGTCGAAACCTTGGCCCCGCCGACCACCGCCACGACCGGGCGTTCCGGCGCGCCAAGGGCGGCTTCGAGCGCTTTCAGTTCGGCCTCCATCAGGCGACCGGCGCAGGAGGGCAGCAGCTGCGCGATGGCTTCGGTCGAGGCATGGGCCCGGTGCGCGGCGGAGAACGCATCGTTCACATAGACATCCCCCAGCGCGGCGAGGCTGGCGGCGAATTGCGGATCGTTCTTTTCCTCGCCCGCGTGAAACCGGGTGTTTTCCAGCAGCAGGACGGAGCCGGGCGCGAGATCGCTTGCCGCCTGTTTGGCCTTCAGTCCGATGCAATCGGTCGCGAAATAGACCGGGCAGGGCAGCGCGGCCTCCAGCGCGGGCATCACCTGCCGCAGCGACATGTCGGGCACGACCTGACCCTTCGGGCGGCCGAAATGGGCGAGCAGGACGGGCTTACCCCCCTGATCGAGGATCGCCTTCACCGTCGGCACGATCCGTTCGATCCGGGTGGCGTCGGTGACATGGCCATCCTCGACCGGCACGTTGATATCCACGCGGACAAGGCAGGTCTTGCCGCTCAGGTCCATGTCGTCGAGGGTCTTCCAAGCCATCAATGCGTCTCCTCTGGGCGCTTATATTCGGAACCCCGGCATGGGGGCCGGAGCGTTGCGCCCAGTTCGATCCGATCAGCGCGCCGGGGTCAAGGCGGCGGCGCGGGAGAGGCCGGGGCGGGCGGGGTGCCGCCCGTTGCGGTGGGGGCTGTGCAGGCGAGCGGTGGCGGGCGCGGTGCGGGCTTCGCGCGCGATGGCGCGGGGGCAAGGCGCGGTGCGGGCGTGTCGGCAACAGGGGGAGCGTGCGCCAAGCGTCCGGCCCATATTCGCGCCACTGCATTCTGCGGACCCGCTGTGCACAGAGGCCGCCGCGCAAGCAGGGCGCTGCGCATCTGCGGGCGGGGGCATCGCTGCTCTTTATCTTGCCGGGCGAAGCGCATAGGGTCCGGGCGACTGACATGAGGAGCCCACACATGGCCGAGATCAAGGATCCCGAAAACACCGTCATCATCGAGCTGAAAGGCGGCAATGTCGTCATCGAGCTGATGTCCGACGTCGCCCCCGAGCACTCCAAGCGGATGAAGGAATTGGCCCGCGCCGGTGCCTATGACGGCGTCATTTTCCACCGCGTCATCGATGGCTTCATGGCCCAGACCGGCGATGTGGCCAACGGCAAGGCGGGCGGCGACACGTCGCGCGCTGGCACCGGCGGCTCGGACCTGCCGGACCTGCCTGCCGAATTTTCCCGCCTGCCGCATGCCCGTGGCACGCTGGGCGCCGCGCGTTCGGCCAACCCGAATTCGGCCAACAGCCAGTTCTTCATCAACTTCAAGGACAACGATTTCCTGAACGGGCAATACACCGTCTACGGTCAGGTCATCGAAGGCATGGAGCATGTCGACGCGATCACCCGTGGCGAGCCGCCCGCGAACCCCGATCAGATGATTTCCGTCAAGGTGGCCGCCGATGTCTGAGGCCCGTCGCACACGCCGCGCGCTGATGGGCGGGCTGCTGGGTGTCGGGCTGGCCTTCGTATCCGGGTTCGCCCTGTTTTCCGGCGCCGAGGCGCAGGGGCAGGACGGGGCCGGTCCGAACCTTGTTCTGACCATCGGGGGCAGCACCACGGGCAGCATCACCATCGATCTGTTCGATGATGTGGCCCCGCAGCACGTCGCCAGGATCACCGAACTGGCCCGTGAAGGCGCCTATGACAACGTGGTGTTCCACCGCGTGATCGACGGCTTCATGGCGCAGACCGGCGATGTCGAATTTGGCAAGGCCGGGGGCGATACCGCCCGTGCCGGCATGGGCGGCTCATCGAAGCCCGATCTGGCGGCCGAGTTTTCGGACCGGCCGTTCGTGCGCGGCACCGTCGGCATGGCCCGTTCGGCCAGCCCCGACAGCGCCAACAGCCAGTTCTTCATCATGTTCGACGCGGCACCGCACCTGAATGGCGGCTACACCGTCGTCGGGCAGGTCGTCGACGGCATGAATGTGGTCGATGCCATCAAGAAGGGCGACCAGCGTCAGAACGGCGCGGTCTCGCAGCCCGATATGATCACGAAGGCCACGGTTCAGCCGTGACTTTCCCGGTCCGGGGCGACGCGCGCGCGTCGCCCCGGACTGCTTCCCCCCTCAGATACCGTATGAACTTTGAGGGATGGGGCGCCGTTTAGACGGTTCCGGTCCCGTCCTGTGCGTCGGTTTCTACGTCGGCTGCGTCGGGTTGCGGCGCGGGCTCCGCGGGCGGGTGCGAGAGGGGATGGTGTTGCAGCACCAGCGCCTTTAGCCGTTCGTCGAGCACATGGGTGTAGATTTCGGTGGTCGAAATATCGGCATGGCCGAGCAAGGTCTGGATCGCGCGCAGATCCGCGCCGCCTTCCAGCAGATGCGTGGCAAAGGCGTGGCGCAGGGTGTGCGGCGTCACCTTGGCCGGGCTGACGCCCGCCTCGACGGCCAGTTCCTTGATCAGCAGATAGAACCGGTGGCGGGTGAGATGCCCGGCGGCCCCGTTCGACGGAAACAGGAAGCGGGACGCGGGCACGCCTTTCGCACGGGCGGCATCCTCGGCCTCGTCGCGGGCGGTGAGCCAGCCGCTGAGCGCGGCGCGGGCTGGCGGGGAGAGAGGCACCAGCCGTTCCTTGCCGCCCTTGCCCCGGATCAGCAGCATACGCGGATCGCCCCGCGCCGCGCCGACCGGCAGCGACACCAGTTCGCTAACCCGCATCCCTGTGGCGTAGAGCAGTTGCATCATGCAGGCGTTGCGCGCGCGGTCGCGGGGGCTGCGCCCGGTGCGGGTGGCGGCGTCGAGCAACTGGTCGATTTCGTCGTGGGTCAGGGTCTTAGGCAGCGCCTTGGTCCGGCCCGGTCCCTTGATCCGCAGGGCGGGATGATCGGCGCGCCAGCCTTCCTCGAAGCCGAAGCGGAACAGTTGTTTCAGCGCCGAAAGCCGCCGGGCGCGGGTGCTGCTGGCCAGTCCCTGTGCCTCGCAATGGATCAGGTAATCCTCAACGTCGGTCCGGGTCGCGGTGGCGAAGCCGCTGTTCTGATCGGCGAGCCATTCGGCGGCGTCCTTCAGATCCCGGCCATAGGCCAGCAAGGTGTTCTGCGCGGCGTCGAGTTCGGCGGCCTGCGCTTCGAGAAAGGCGGAAATCCAGCGATGATCGGGGACGGGGCGGGGGGCGTCGCTCATGCGTCGGGCCCGGTCAGCAGCAATTGCAGCGCGGCGCTGCGGGCGACACGCTCATGGCCCAGCCGGTGCAGCACGGCGATGGCGGTGGCGATGTCGGAGGGGTCGCCCCCGGCGCCATTGTCAAAAAGGTGCAGCGCCTGCAACACGGCTTCGCCGGTCAGCCCGTCCTCCAGCAGCATGGGGAAGGGCTGGCGCAGTTCGGTGTCGCGGTTGAACCCGTCCTGAATGGCGCGGCTGAGCGTCGTCGTCGCGGGCACATCCGCCGGGGTGCCACGGGCCAGCGCCAGCAAGAACCGGGTGGTGTCGGCCAGTCCTTCGGGGATCGGGGGCAGCGGGGCTTCGGGGCTGTCGGGGATGCCGATCCGGTCCAGCGCGACGGCCTCGTAGGCGGTGGAGAGCAGGCCGATGCGGAACGCCATTTCGCCCGCCGGTCCGGGCAGATGATGGTGCATCAGCGCCGCGCCGAAAAGTTCCGCGAACGGCACCTCCAGCCCGCTGGCGCGCATGGCGTCCCATGCGGGTTCCAGCGCCAACGCGATGTCCCGGGGCACGCCTGCCTGAAGCGCGGCATCCAGCCGTTGCACGGTGCCCACCCGGTCCCACAGCCCGCCAGAGGCCGCAGGCGCCCGTTCGGTCCAGATGCCGAGCAGCGCATTGGGGTCGAGCGCGCCGCGCCGGGCCAGCCGCTCTGCCGCTTCGATCCGGGCCTTCCAGCCGGAATTGCCGCGCAGATCGGAATGGGCAAAAGCCACGGGCAGGGCAGAGGTTGGGACCGGCTCGCCGATCGCCTCGAACATGCGGAAGGTCAGCGGCGAGGGGCGCAGCGGGCGGGGCAGGGGCGGCAGGTTTTCAAACAGTTCGGGATCGAGGAACCGCGACAGCAGCGCATCCTCGCCTTCGGCCAACTGTCCCAGCGCCTCCGCCGTGCCCAGCGTCAGGGCCGCGGCGGGCCAATCCCCGGTCCGCGCAAGGCAGAAGATTCGCGCCGGGAACGAGGGCGCGATACCGGGCGTGCGGCGCATCCGGGCGCAGGCCTGATCCTCCTGCCCGGTCAAAAGCGCCACGTCGAAGGCGCGTTGAAATACATCCGGGTCGACCACATCGGCGCGGGCCAAGAGGGCTGCGGCCTCCTCCAGCGCGCCACGGGCCAGCAGCGCGTCGATCCGCGTCTCATAGAGCAGACCCGGCGGATCGATTCCCGCAGGCGGCGTCAGGCTGGTCAGGAGGATCGTCCGAAACAGCGCCTGCACCGCCGGAAGCGGTTCGGCGGGCATGCTGCGGATAAGCTCCATGATGCGCTCAGGCTCGGACCCGGCCCAGAAATCCCGGCTGAGCCCCGACACATTGGGTGAAAACAGCCCCACCGCATCGGGGGCGGGCGCGCCCAAGGGCCGCACCGTCACATCGGCGGGGAGCGCATTGTCGGAAATCGGTGCCTCATGCGGGCGCGCGGCGACGACCGGGGTCGCCACGGAATTCGACAGCCAGTCGATTACGGAAAGCGGCTCATCGCGCTGCTGTGCGGCAGCGGGGAACGCCATTTGCAGCGCGCAGAGCGCCGCTGCGAGACGTTTCAATCCCCGTTGGTCAGTCCACATCGAGCGTAACAGGCTCCGTAACTTCGGTCTGGCTTGGCGTCAGATCGCCCAGATAGGCGAAGCCGATAAGCGCCAGTCCGCCCAGAATAACAAGGATCAACAATAACTTGATAAGCTTGCCCATAGGTGCTGCCCCAAATCCTTTCCGCCTCTCGCGTGCGATTTCTTTCTGTTTATATATGGCAATTCCGGCGAGTTCACGCCATTCAGAGGCGCAAATTTTTGTTAGGCAGGATGGTGCCGTTGCAGATGCGGCTCAAAAAGACGGTGGTGCTGGTCGGAATGATGGGCGCAGGCAAGACCGCGGTGGGCACCGTGCTTGCCAAGCGTCTGGCTGTGCCGTTCCTCGACAGCGACGCCGCAATCGAAAAAGCGGCGAATATGTCGATTGCGGAAATTTTCGCCCGCGACGGCGAGGGATTTTTTCGCGCCAAGGAAAGTCAGGTGATTTCGCGGCTGCTGGATGACGAACGCGGCATCCTGTCCACGGGGGGCGGCGCGTTTCTGTCCGAGGCCAACCGCGAAATGATTTCCGAGCGCGGGGTTTCCGTTCTTCTCGATGCCGATGAGGATCTGCTGTGGAACCGGGTGCGCCACAAAGACAGCCGCCCGCTGCTGCGCACCGCCGATCCGCGCCGCACTTTGCAAGATCTGATCGCCAAGCGTGGCCCGATATATGCGCAGGCCGATCTGAAGGTGCGCGCCTTGCCGCATTATGCCGTGACCGACACCGCCGAGAAGGTGATCGAAGCGCTGTTGACCCGTCCTGACGTCTTGGAACTTGAGGAGGCCTGATGGCTGATCTGTCCACATCCTTTGCCCGCCGCGATGTGGCCGTGCCGCTGGAGGGACGCGCCTATGAGGTGCGTATCGGAGCCGGGCTGATCGCGCAGGCGGCGGAGCATATCGCGCCGCTGCTGGCCCGGCCCCGTGTGGCGGTGATCACGGATGAGAATGTCGCGCAGGCGCATCTGGCCGCGTTGACCGAAGGGTTGGAGGCGGCGGGCATCACGGTGACGTCGCTGGCGCTGCCACCGGGCGAATCGACGAAAGGGTGGGAGCAGTTTTCCCATGCGGTCGAATGGCTCATCGCGCAAAAGGTCGAGCGCCGCGATGTGGTGATCGCGCTTGGCGGCGGTGTCATTGGCGATCTGGTGGGGTTTGCGGCGGCAGTGCTGCGGCGGGGTGTGCGTTTTGTGCAGATCCCAACCTCGCTTCTGGCCCAGGTGGACAGTTCCGTCGGCGGCAAGACCGGTATCAATTCCACGCTTGGCAAGAACCTGATCGGCGCGTTTCATCAGCCCGCGCTGGTGCTGGCCGATATCGCCGCGCTCGACACGTTGCCGGACCGGGACTTCCGGTCGGGCTATGGCGAAGTGGTGAAATACGGGCTGCTGGGCGATGCGGCGTTTTTCGACTGGCTGGAGCAGAACGGCCCCGCGATGCTGGCCGGCGACCGCGCCGCGCGGCTGCATGCCGTGGCCCGTTCGGTTGAAATGAAGGCCGAAATCGTGGTGCGCGACGAGACCGAGCAGGGCGACCGCGCGCTGCTGAACCTTGGCCATACCTTCTGTCACGCGCTGGAGAAGGCGACGGGCTATTCCGACCGTCTGCTGCATGGCGAGGGGGTGGCGATTGGGTGTGCCTTGGCGTTCGAGCTGTCCTCCCGGCTGGGTCTGTGCCCGCAGGAGGAGCCCTCCCGCATCCGGGCCCATCTGACCGCGATGGGCATGAAGACCGACCTTGCCGACATTCCCGGCGAATTGCCGGATGCGGAGGCGCTGCTGGATCTGATGGGGCAGGACAAGAAGGTGATCGACGGTCAGCTGCGCTTTATCCTTGCGCGCGGGATCGGGCAGGCTTTCGTCACCTCGGACGTGCCGCGCGATGTGGTGCGGACGGTGCTGGACGACGCGCTGGCGCGTCCGCGTCAGGCCTGAGCGCAGCCGCGCGCCGCCCGGGCCCGCGGGGGGCGCGTTCGCGTTCGAGCCGAAGCAGTCGATAGAAAAAGGCCGCGCCGGGGATGTCCCGCGCGGCCTTTCTTATGCGTCGTAAGGGCCGGGTTGGCTTAGAACGGGATCTCGTCGTCGAGATCGCTGCTGGGGGAGCCGCCACCGGAGCCACCGCCGTAACCGCCGCTGGAGCCACCGCCATAGCCACCGGAGGGACCGCCGCGATCATCGGGGTAGCCGCCGCCGGAGCTACCACCGTAGTTGCCACCGCCGGAGCCGCCGTCATTGCGCCCGTCGAGCAGGGTCAGTTCGCCACGGTAGGGACGCAGCACCACCTCGGTGGAATAGCGGTCCTGACCGGACTGGTCCTGCCATTTGCGGGTTTCCAACTGGCCTTCGATATAGACCTTCGAGCCCTTGCGCAGATACTGCTCCGCGATCCGGGCGAGCGGCTCGGAGAAGATCGCGACCGAATGCCATTCGGTCTTCTCGCGGCGCTCGCCGGTGTTGCGATCCTTCCAGTTTTCAGAGGTCGCGATCCGCAGGTTGCAGACCTTGCCGCCATTCTGGAAGGTCCGCACCTCGGGATCGCGGCCCAGATTGCCGACGATGATTACCTTGTTCACCGATCCTGCCATGTCGCTCCCCGTGGCTGTGTTCGTGCTGATGATCGTGCATCTGCCGGATCCGTCGAATCCGGCTGCTGAAGTTCTAGGGTTACACCACCCCGCCGGGATGAAGGAAAGGTGAATTCTGGCCTTCCCCGCCGTCGTCGGTCAGGATCGGCGGACTGCACCGCGCGCATAAAGGCGCGGGGCCGGAGAGCGAGGGGAGCACGCAACCAATGCGCAGGGGGCAGGGGATCAGGGTCTGGGACCCGGTGGTGCGGCTGTTTCACTGGTCGCTGGTGGCCGGGTTCACGGCCAATGCGTTTTTCACCGATGACGACGGCGCGCCGCATCGCTGGGTGGGCTATGGCGTGGTCGGGCTGGTGGTGATCCGGGTGATCTGGGGGCTGATCGGCACCCGGCACGCGCGGTTCAGCGATTTCCCGCCCTCTGCCCGTGCCGCGATGGGGCAGGTGCGCGATGAGTTGGCAGGCCGGGTGCAGCGCCATCTGGGCCATACGCCCCTGGGGGCGCTGATGATCTACAATCTGCTGGCGACGATGCTGGCGCTGGGGCTGAGCGGCTGGGGGATGACCGTGGGCGGCGAAGATCTGCGCGACGCCGCCGAGGAGGCGCATGAGGCGCTGGTGATCTGGGCGCAGTTCTGCGTGGTCCTGCATATCGCGGCTGTGATCTGGGAAAGCCGCAAGACAGGCGTGAACCTTGTCAGCGCGATGATTACTGGGCGCAAGCACCTGCGCAAGTGAGCCTGCGTTGCGCGGGCCCATGCGCCACCCCCCCCCGAACAGGGGGGCGGCAGAGCGCGCGCGGGTCTGGATCACCGGGGTTTTTCGGGTATAGTTAAACGGTCGTGGCCGCTGGCGGCTTAGATCGCCGGGCCCGCACGGGACAGTGTTGGGGACAGATATCATGATGTATCGGAGATCGGGCCGCGCCCTGCGCGTGGCCGTGTTGATGACCGCGGGGATGGTTCTGGGAACGACGGTGGATGTCAGGCCGGTGCAGGCCGAAACCACGGTTTCGTCGAAATCGCGCGCGCGGCTCTTTTCGACGCAGACACGGCTTCTCGACAGTCGCGCGTCATCGCAATACGCGGCGTCGGTGCGGCTGCAACCGCCGACCATCCGCACCCCGTCGAAGACCTCCGGCCCGGCCTATGTCGGCAAATATAACGGGCCATACCTGTCGATGGCCAAGGCCGCAGCCCGGCGGCATGGCATCCCCGAGGATCTGTTTGCCCGGTTGGTGCAGCAGGAAAGCGGCTGGAATTCCGGCGCACGGTCGCACAAGGGCGCGATGGGGCTGGCGCAGTTGATGCCCGCCACGGCGCGCAAGCTGGGCGTCGACCCCAACGACCCGCACCAGAATCTGGACGGGGGCGCGCGGTATCTGAA
Source organism: Pacificitalea manganoxidans (assembly GCF_002504165.1). Lineage (GTDB taxonomy): Bacteria > Pseudomonadota > Alphaproteobacteria > Rhodobacterales > Rhodobacteraceae > Pacificitalea > Pacificitalea manganoxidans. The sequence continues at coordinate 2,229,685 of NZ_CP021404.1, read as the reverse complement.
GGCGATGTATGACCGCTATGGCAGCTGGAAGCTGGCGCTAGCGGCCTATAATGCCGGGCCGGGTGCGGTGGACAAGCATGGCGGCGTGCCGCCCTACCGCGAGACCCGCAACTATGTGAAGGTGATCTGGGGCAGCTAAGCCCCGCTCACCCGGCGCCTCGTTCATTCGGCGCCCCGTTAGCCCGGCACTCGGTTCAATCGGCACCCTGTTCACCTGCCACCCCTGTCCCTGCCTGTCCCCACGGTAAGCCGCCTGCGGGGCGTGGCGGAGGAACTGTGTCTTTGCACTGCACGTTCCCTTGGCAGAAGCAGACAGGCGGGCCCCGTGACGAAACTTATCCATGACGATCACCCGGCGGTGCGCTGGGCGCTATACCTTATCGCGATTGTGGTGGTGGTGACCGCGCTCGACCTGCTCGAAGATATCGTGGCGCCGCTGACGCTGGCGCTGGTGGTGGGGATCGTGCTGGCGCCCTTGGCCGATATGCTGGAACGCATCGGCGTGCCGCCCGCTGTCACCGCGTTGCTGAGCCTTGTCTTTGCGCTGACGGGGGTGGCGGCGCTGGTGCTGCTGGTGCAGCCCTTCGTCGGGGATCTGCTGACCCGTGGCTCCAGCTTCTGGTTCGAGGCGCGCGACACGATCCGGTCGATGCAGTCGATCCTGACCGGCCTGACCGAAGTCACCAAGGAAGTGACCGAAGCCATCGCGCCCGGGGACACCCCGGCGCAAGGCGCGGATATGGCGGAGCAGGTCGAATTGCCGACCGTGACCGACGCGCTGCTTTACGCCCCGGCCTTTGCCGCGCAGACGCTGGTCTTTGCCGGGTCGCTGTTCTTTTTCCTGCTGTCGCGTCACCAGCTATATCAGTGGGGGGCGAAGCTGCCGGGGCCGGTCTCGGTCGAAGGTTTGCAAAAAGCCGAATATCGGGTGTCGCGCTATTTCATCGCCGTGACCACGATCAACGCGGTGTTCGGCGTGCTGGTCGCGGCGGCGCTGATGGCCATCGGCATGCCGTCGGCGTGGCTTTGGGGGCTTTGCGCGTTTTTGATGAACTTCATCCTCTACCTCGGGCCGTTGATCACCGCCGGGGTGCTGATCGTGGCCGGGATGATGGTGTTCGATGGCGCGATGAGCTTTGCCCCCGCCGCGATCTATGTGACGCTGAACATGTGCGAAGGTCAGTTCGTGACGCCCACGGTTCTGGGGCGGCATATGCGGGTCAATCCGCTGCTGCTGTTTCTGTCGCTGATTTTCTGGCTGTGGCTCTGGGGGCCGATTGGCGGGTTCGTCGCGATCCCGCTGATCGTCTGGGCGATGGCGGTCCATCAGGAACGCCATCACGGTCATGAGCAGGTCGATCCGGCCTATCTGACGGAGGAGGAGCGCGCCGCGCGTGACGGCGACGCCCCGGTGTCAGAAACGCAGGGCGATCAGGCCGCGCCGCCGCTGTAAACTTCCAGCTCAGGCAGGTCGGTCAGCGGCAGGCCAAGTGCGCGGAAGGCCGGCAGGGAAATCTGCGTGCCAGCGCCCGGCTCAGCATCCATGGGGCGCAGTTCAACCTTGACCGACGCGCCCGACGGCGCATGGACCAGCCGCCCCTGCGTGGCCGATTTCACCAGCGGCGTGACCGCCCAGAAGCCGGGATCGGTGGGCGAGCCCAGCGACCCGATGGAGGTGCCGAGCAGTTTTTCGCCGCCCGCGCTGGAGGTGTCGGTGGCTGCGGCACGTTCCTCGGCGCTGGTGGTGTCGAACTGCTCCACCGTGGTCGCCCCGGCGGAGGGCGGCGGGGCGGCGGGCGCGTTGGGCACCAGCGAGGTGGCGGGCGTGGCATCCGCGGCGGCGGGGGTGCCGGGCGCGGATTTCGGGGTCATTTGCGCGTCGGTGCAGGCCGCGAGCGTCAGCGCGGTCGCGGCCATCAGCAGCGCGCTGCGCCGGCCCAGGGCCGGGGCAGGGCGCGACAGGCCACCATTTGCGACAATAGGGCGAAGCGGGGCGGGGGCGATGCGATGCTCTGTGTTCATGGGATCAGAATTATCCCGAAATCCGCCCGCATCAATGGCGCAATGCGACCTTCGCATCAAAGCTTCGTGCCGAGCCTTGCCGCGCGGCGGACACGCGCATAGGTTTCGCGGTATGACCCATATGCCCAAAGATCCGTACGCCGCGACCGGCACCGCCACTGTCAGTGCGCAGGACAGCGGCGCCGCGCCTGCGCCGCTGATCGATCCGTTCGCACGGGCGATCACCTATCTGCGGGTTTCCGTGACCGACCGCTGCGATTTTCGCTGTGTCTACTGCATGTCCGAAAACATGAACTTCCTGCCGAAGAAGGAGCTTCTGACGCTGGAAGAACTGGACGCCATGTCCACGGCCTTTGTCCGGCTGGGCGTGCGCAAGCTGCGCATCACCGGCGGCGAGCCTTTGGTGCGCAAGGGCATCATGACCTACTTTCAGGCCATGTCGCGGCATCTGGACAGCGGGGCGCTGGATGAACTGACGCTCACTACCAATGGCAGCCAACTGGAACGGTTTGCCGCCGATCTGGCGGCCTGCGGTGTGCGCCGGGTCAACATTTCGCTCGACACGCTGGACGAGGCCAAATTCGCCCGTGTCACCCGCTGGGGCCGGTTGCCGCAGGTGCTGCGCGGGATCGATGCGGCGCAGCAGGCCGGGCTGCGGGTCAAGATCAATACCGTCGCGCTGAAAGGCTTCAACGAGGACGAATTGTTCGCCTTGCAGGCATGGTGCGCCGAGCGCGACATGGACCTGACGTTCATCGAGGTCATGCCGATGGGCGATCTGGGCAATGAGGACCGGATCGGCCAATATTGGTCGCTCACCGATTTGCAGGCCCGGTTGGCGGAACGGTTTACCGTGACCGAACTGGCAGAGCGTTCGGGCGGGCCTGCGCGCTATGTCCGGCTGGAAGAAACCGGGCAGAAGCTGGGCTTTATCACGCCGCTCACCCATAATTTCTGCGAAAGCTGCAACCGGGTGCGCCTGACCTGCACCGGCGAGCTTTACATGTGTCTGGGGCAGGAGGACATGGCCGACCTGCGCGCGCCGCTGCGCGCCCGGCCCGACGACGCCGCGCATCTGGAACAGGCGATCCGCGCCGCGATCCGGCTGAAGCCCAAGGGCCATGATTTCGACTATTCCCGGCAGGAGGTCGCAGGCCAGATGACGCGCCACATGTCCCATACCGGCGGCTAAGCGCGCGTGGCGGTGCGGGCGCGGGATTTTCCGCGATTTCGCGCCATGCCCACGGGTCTGGCCACTGGACCTCGGCGCGTAACTGGTCCATATCTCGACCCGAATAACGGAGGTCCCCGATGGGCATCATGAACTCGCTGCTGCGCGCCGTGACCTGGTGGAACGGCCAGACGCTCAACACCCAGCTCTTTACATGGCGCAAGGGCAATAAGGTGGGCGAGGATTCCCAAGGCAACATCTTCTACCGCAATGCCGACGATTCCAAACGCTGGGTCATCTATAACGGCGAGGCCGAAGCCAGCCGCGTCGATCCCGACTGGCATGGCTGGCTGCACCGGACATGGGACACGCCGCCCACCGAAGCCCCGCTGAAGCATAAGCCGTGGGAAAAGCCGCATCAGGAAAACCTGACCGGCACCCCGTTGGCCTATGCGCCCGTCGGATCGATCCGCCGGGTGCAGCCTGCGCCCCGCGACGATTACGAAGCTTGGACCCCGGAATAAGCATCGTCCTTGGACCTGCGGACAGACCGTCCGGCGGTCCTGATGGCATGGCGATGCGGCGGGGCTGCGGCATTTTTGCCTGACGTCGCTGCCGGTGGAACGGACCTGCCCGGCCTGCGTTGCTGTTTCGACCGGTGCGGTATCGCGCCTGTTGTTGCCCGATCTGGAGTATCCGATGCGCCCGACCCATGCCCTTCGCCTTGCCGCCACTGCCCTGCTGCTGACCTGTGCCGCGCCGCTTGCCGCCCAGCAGGCCGCCAGCCCGGCACCCGGCGCGGTTCTGCGCGGGCTCGACAAAGTGTCGGGCGATTTCGTCGATATCACGCTGCAAAACGGGGAGACGGCGGCGATGGGCCGTCTGCGCATCACCCTGTCAGAATGTCGCTATCCCACGGATAACCCGGCCTCGGACGCGTTTGCCTATTTGGGGATCATCGACACCACGGTGAGCGATCCGATCTTTGAAGGCTGGATGCTGGCCTCGTCGCCCGCGCTCAACGCGCTGGATCACGCGCGCTATGACGTGTGGGTGTTGCGCTGCACCAGTTCCTGACCTGAGGGCATGGGGCCGGGCAGGTTGAACTGCGCCGGTTGATCCAGTGCCGCACCCAGCAGGGTCAGATAGCGGCTGCGGGGGATTTCCTGCGCCCCGAGCGACGCCAGATGCGGTGTGATGAACTGTGTGTCGAACAGCATAAAACCGCCCCGGCGCAAGCGATCCACCAGATAGGCCAGCGCCACCTTTGACGCATCGCGGCGGCGCGAGAACATGCTTTCCCCAAAGAACGCAGCGCCAAGCGTCACGCCGTAGACGCCCCCGGCCAGCCTGTCACCGTCGTAGACCTCGAGCGAATGGGCGTGGCCGCTGGCATGGAGCGCGCTGTAGAGCGCCCGGATCGGACCATTGATCCACGTCTCATCGCGGGCGGCGCAGCCCTCGACCACCGCGTCGAAATCCCGGTCGGTGGTGATCGTGAACAGATCGCGGCGCAGGGTGCGCGCGAGCGAGCGGGAGATATGAAACCCGTCGAGCGGGATGATCCCGCGTCGGCGCGGCTCGACCCAGAAAATCTCGGGATCGTCGCGGCCTTCGGCCATGGGAAAGATGCCCGACGCATAGCCCTGCAACAGCAGTTCCGGCGTCAGACCCTGATCTATGCCGTCCATACTTATCCCCCGGCCAACCCCAGCCGTTTCCCGCCGCCTGTTCCCAGCGTCACTGTGATCCGCGTCAGTTCAGCGGCGCGCTGGAATGGCCTTCGCGGCACAGCGATTGGCCATGGGCGACGGAGCGTGCGGTGCCTTCGACGGTGGGGGTCAGAAACACGCCCGGCGAGCTGGGCGCCGTGGCCGACAGGGTGAACCCGACCGACATCTGGCCCGCTGCATCGATGCCCAGCGGACGGTTCACCACCACCCGGTCGGTGCCGCGCGCGCCCAGACGAAAGCGGGCATATTGCGCAGCGGCGCAGAAATATTCCTGTTTGCCCGCGCGGGCGGGGATGCGCACGGTGATATCATCCGCCCCGCCGGTGACGATGGAGCCGGTGGTGGTGACCCATGCCGCCGCGGGCGTGGCGCCAAGGGCCAGCGCGACGAGCAGCGCACCGCCGCCCAAAGCCCGGCGCAGGACGCGCAGGGCAGGCTTGGCGGGCGAACGGGTCAGCGAGCGGGGGGTCAATGCGGTCACCATGATGAAATCCTCATACGCGGGGCATAGCGCCGACACGCGGCGGCCCGACAGGTGTTTCAGGTTAGGCGGGGTGGCGTGGCGCGCGCACCCCGAAAAGACGTTGCTTGCCAATGGGGCAAGCGCCCGAATGCACGGTGCGTGCCGTGGGATCCGGGCTATTACGTTCAGGTTAGCAGCAGGACCGCCGCGGGGAAAGACGCCGCAGCAGGGGCAGGCTAGCTTTGCCCGCGTGCGGCCATCGCAAAGCGGCTTGCCGGGCGGCTCACTCGGCGGGCTCATGGGCGGGACGGGGCAGGGCGCGGGAGGTACCGTCCCCTGCGATCTGGTCCGCGCCGGTGTCATTCACGCCGCCAGTGTCATCGGTGCCACTGGTGTCATCGTCATCCTCGGCCGGGTCGAAGGCCACGGGGATCGCCTTCGATGTCTTGGCGCCCATCTTCTTGAGCTTATCGACCTGACCCAGCAGGTTGCCGGAGCCCGAAGACAGCTGCCCCATCGCATCGGAATGCGCCCGCGCGGCGGTGTCGAGCGCGGTGCCGACCTTTTCCATATTGGTGACGAAGCCCACGACCTTGTCGTGCAGCAGACCGGCGCGGCGGGCGATGTCCTCGGCATTGCTTTCGCGGCGCTCGACCGTCCAGATGTGATCGACGGTGCGCAGCGTGACCATTAGTGTGGTGGGCGTCATCACTCCGATCCCGCGCGACACCGCATAGGCGGTCAGGTCGCCTTGGGTGCGCAGGGCTTCTGACAGTGCGCCTTCGATCGGCATGAACATCAGCACATAATCGACCGACCCATCGTCAAGCCGGTGATAACCCTTGTCGGCCAGCGTATCGATATGGCGGCGCACGGCGGTGACGTGATCGCGCAGATGACGGGCGCGGTCTTCGTCCGTTTCGGCGTTCACGGCGGCCTCATAGGCGATCAACGACACTTTCGAGTCGATCACCAGACATTTGCCGCGTGGCATCTTTACCACCACGTCGGGGCGCCACATCTTACCATGTTCGTCGCGTTGGCTGTTTTGAGTTTCGTAATGAGTTCCGCGCTCTAGACCGGATTCTTCAAGTATCCGTTCAAGTATCATCTCCCCCCAGGCACCTTGGCGCTGCTTCTCGCCCTTGAGCGCGCGGGTCAGGTTTTCGGCCTCCGTGCGGATCAGGTCGGAACGTTCGGTCAGGGTGCGGATCTGCTCGCTCAGGCGGGTGCGCTCCTGATCGGTCGCCTTGTGCACGCCGCGCAACTCATTTTCGAACCGGCTGACATGCTCGCGGAAGGGGGTCAGCAATTCGGTCAGCTTTTCGGTATGCGCCTTCGAGAAATCCTCGCCCGTGCGGCGCAGGGTTGCCGTGGCCAGCTGCTCGAATTTCTGGCTCATCTCCTCGCGCAGTTCCTTCATGGCGGTCAGTTCCCGCTGGGCGGAGGCGAGCTTCCCGTCCGTATCGGCGCGCAGGGCGGCGTGATCGGAGCGCAGGGCGTAAAGCTGCTGTTGCACGGCATCCCGCGCGGCGGCGACAGCATCGCGTTCCTCGGCCAGTTCCGCGCGGGTCTCCACCACATGTTGCAGCGAGGTGCGCAGCCGCGCGGCCTCCTGCCCCAAGGTGGCGTGGGTGGCGTTCAGCGCGTCATGACGGCTTCGCGCTTCGGCGGTTTCCTTGCGGGCGGTCTCGAGGTCGCGGCCCGTCCGTTCGATGTCCGCCTGTGCAGCGCGGATTTCTTCGCGGGCAGAGCGTAGCGCACCGCGGCCTTGCAAAAAGAGAACGAAAAAGAGCACAGCCGCGCCGATGGCGGCCATGAGATACAGATCGGGCTGGGACATCGGACCTCCGTCAGGTTGTGGGGATGTTCACGTTTTCTTCCCAGAAGGTCAACCCGTCAGCGGCGCGCGGCGCGCGACCACGGCAGGGGCGTGCCGATGGGCTGATACGCAAACGCCCGGCACGGTGGCCGGGCGCTGCACGTCACAAGGCGGATGCCTTATTGGTCGAGGAAGCTGCGCAATTTGCGCGAGCGGCTGGGATGCTTCAGCTTCCGCAGGGCCTTGGCTTCGATCTGACGGATCCGTTCGCGGGTGACGCTGAACTGCTGGCCGACTTCCTCCAGCGTGTGGTCGGTGTTCATGCCGATGCCAAACCGCATCCGCAGCACACGTTCCTCACGCGGGGTGAGCGACGACAGCACGCGGGTCGTGGTTTCCTTCAGGTTTTCCTGAATGGCGGAATCCAGCGGCAGGATCGCGTTCTTGTCTTCGATGAAATCGCCAAGCTGGCTGTCTTCCTCGTCGCCGATGGGCGTTTCGAGGGAGATCGGCTCCTTGGCGATCTTCATCACCTTGCGGACCTTTTCGAGCGGCATTTGCAGCTTCTCGGCCAGTTCTTCGGGCGTCGGTTCGCGACCGATCTCGTGCAGCATCTGGCGGCCCGTGCGGACCAGCTTGTTGATCGTTTCGATCATATGCACCGGGATACGGATGGTGCGCGCCTGATCTGCGATCGACCGGGTGATCGCCTGTCGAATCCACCATGTCGCGTAGGTCGAGAACTTGTAACCGCGGCGATACTCGAACTTATCCACGGCCTTCATCAGGCCGATATTGCCCTCTTGGATGAGGTCGAGAAATTGCAGACCGCGGTTGGTGTATTTCTTGGCGATGGAGATCACGAGGCGCAGGTTGGCCTCGACCATTTCCTTCTTGGCCTGACGGGCTTCTTTCTCGCCCTTCTGGACTTGCTGCACGATGCGGCGGAATTCAGAGATGTCGACGCCGACATACTGCCCCACCTGCGCCATTTCGGAGCGCAGTTCGGTGACCTTTGCATCCGAGCGGTCGAACAGGGCCTGCCAGCCGCGACCGGGCTGCTGCTTCATCCGGTCAACCCAGCCGGGATCAAGCTCGTAGCCGCGATAGCTGTCGATGAATTCGCGGCGGTTGATGCGAGCCTGATCGGCCAGTTTCACCATCGCGCTGTCGATCGACATGATGCGGCGGTTGATGCCGTAAAGCTGGTCGATCAGGGCTTCGATACGGTTGTTGTGCAGGTGCAGTTCGTTGACCAGCAGCACCATTTCGGAGCGCAGTTTCTGATACTTGGCTTCCGCCGCTTCGGTGAACGAGCCATCCTCGTTCAGCGTCGCGGACATCCGCAGATCCTGCATCTCGGCCAGTTGGCCATAATCGCTGGCGATCCGGTCGAGCGTTTCCAGCACGCGCGGTTTCAGAGCGGCTTCCATAGCGGCAAGCGACATGTTCGCCTGCTCGTCATCGTCGTCGTCGTCATCCTTGGCGATGGGATTGCCGTCGGCGTCGAGTTCGGTCTGGTCACCGCCGCGCCCTTCGGGGCGGGCGGGTTTCTCGGCGGGTTTGAGCGCCTCGACGACCGGCTCGGCTTCGCCGGCATCCTCGTCATCATCGACACCGCCGCCGAACGTCGCTTCAAGGTCGATGACATCGCGCAGAAGGATGTCTTCGGACAGAAGTTCGTCGCGCCAGATCGTGATGGCCTGGAAGGTCAGCGGGCTTTCGCAGAGCCCGGCGATCATGGTGTTGCGACCGGCCTCGATCCGCTTGGCGATGGCGATCTCGCCCTCGCGGCTCAGCAGTTCGACGGACCCCATTTCGCGCAGATACATGCGCACCGGGTCATCGGTGCGGTCGAGCTTCTCGCTCTCGCCGGAAGACACGGCCACGTCACGGGCGGAGGACGCCTCGACCACGGCGGTCGAGCCTTTGCTGTCGTCGTCTTCGGCTTCGTCGTTTTCGATGACGTTGATGCCCATTTCGGAGAGCATCGACATCACGTCTTCGATTTGTTCCGACGACACCTGATCGGGCGGAAGCACCTGATTGAGCTGATCGTAGGTGATATACCCGCGCTCTTTGGCCTCCGCGATCATCTTCTTGACGGCGGCCTGGCTCATGTCGAGCATCGGCTCGTTTTCGGTGTCCTCGCTTTTGCGGTCGTCCGTGTCTTTGGCGGCCATGCAAAGCTCCTTGCTGGGGGAGGCTGATTCGCGGATGCGGATGTGATCCGAATCAATACCGCGAATCGCGCCGGATTCCACCCGGTTGACGGTAAACTCTTGTGCGAATCGCGCAACAGAGGCGCGATTCGGGTGGTGTGCCTGTGGATAACCCGCTGAACGGGCGCGATTGCCGCCGAATCGAGGCATTCGCAAACCGGGTGGTCCGGTCCCTCAGGTGTCGTGCTGTGCCGTCGCCGGCGCGCCGGTCAGGACGATTTGTCCCCGCCGGGGGTCTTGCCGGGCCTGCCGCCCGGCTTGGCGAAGTCGATCCGGTCAAGCAGGCGATCCAGCGCGGAGCGCTCTTCCTTGTCCATCCTCGTGCCATTCGGCGCGATGTCGAAATCGGCCTTGTCGTTGTCCATCGGGCGGATCGCCCGGTGTTGTGCTTCGGCCGCCTGTCCCAGCCGCCAGGTCAGCCCCTCATCGGCCAGCCCGTCGATTTCGGTCACCGCTTCGGCGATCTCGCGCGCGGCGCCGCGTTGCGCGGCCAGCTTGGCCAGTTCCTCGGCCAGACACATACGGGCCAGTTCGCCATCGTGCATCCGGCGCATAGGCGGTGCCAGCTGCACATGGCGCGGAGCGAGCAGGGTTTCAAGGGGGGCTGCGCCGATCTCCGCCTCGACCGCGCGGCGCAGGCCGGTCGGATCGGTGGCGGCATCGGCCACGCGCAGCAGCGTGGCGGCAATACGGGCATGGTCGGGGCCGGTAAACGCCGTCTCCTCCAGCACATGGGCGAAATCATCCATCAGATCGGGATGATGCAGGAAGGTCGCAAGGATCACCGCCTCGCGCAGGTGTTCGGTGACGCTGCCCGCTTCGGCGGCAAGGATCGAGGCCTTGGCCCCCGGTGTGGGGGCCGCTGCCATCCGGTCGAGCCAGCCGCCGCGCCCGCGATTGCCGCGCCCAGACCCTTTGCCCCGCCCAGCGAAACCGCTGCGCCCCTTGCCCTGACCGCCGCCGAACCCGGTGCCGCGCCCGCCGTCATAGGGGCCGCCGCCGCCACCGTAGCTGTCAGGATAGCCGCCACCATAGCTGTCGCCGTAACTGTCACCGTAGCTGTCGCCATATCCGCCAGCGTCGGGGGCATAGGGCGGCGGCGCGGCGGGGCTGTCACGGTCCGGCAGGTTGAACAGCGCGCGTCGGCGGCGGTCCAGCTCATCGGCGTAATGGCGGCGAATGGTGGTGTCCTTGATGCGGCGCACCGCTTCGCGCAGGCTTTTGTCAAAGGCCGCGCGGCGTTCGGGGCTGTCGAGCACCTTGCCGTCGGTTTCCTGCCGCCACAGCAGATCGACCATCGGCTCGGCCTTATCGAGCGCGGCCTGCATCGCTTCCGGGCCGCCATCGCGGATCAGGTCATCGGGGTCTTTGCCCTCGGGCATGATGCAAAAGCGCAGCGATTGTCCGGCTTCGATCAGCGGCAGGGCCAAATTCATCAGGCGCAGCGCGGCGCGGATCCCGGCGGTGTCGCCATCCAGCGCCACGACAGGTTCCGGCGCGATCCGCCACAGCAGGCGCAGTTGCTCCTCGGTGACGGCGGTGCCCAGCGGCGCGACCGCCGCGCCAAATCCCGCCTTCACCAGCGCGATGACGTCCATGTAGCCTTCGGCCACGATCAGCGGTTGGCCCTTGCCCGCCGCCTCGCGCGCAGGCCCGTGGTTATACAGGCTGCGCCCCTTGTCGAAGAGCGGCGTTTCCGGGGAATTGAGGTATTTCGCCCGCGCCTCCGGCGACATTGCCCGGCCACCCAGACCAATGCAGCGCCCGCGCGCGTCCCGGATCGGAAAGATGATGCGATCGCGAAACCGGTCATAAGGCGCGCCGCCATCGTCGGGTTTCGCGCAAAGCCCGGCCTCGATCACCACCTCGGCGGCGATGCCGCGTTCGGTCAGCGCCTGAAACAGGCCTTGCCGCTGGTCGGGGGCAAAGCCGATCTCGAATCGCTCCAGCGCCTTGCCCTGCAAACCGCGCCCGGTCAGGTAGTCCCGCGCGCGGGTCGCGCCTTGGGTGGACAGCTGCATGCGGTAATGGCGCACGGCGGCTTCCATCGCCTCGGCCAGAACGGTGCGGCGGTCGGCCTGCTCGCGCGCCTTGGGATCGCGCGCGGGCATCGGCAGGCCTGCTTCGCCCGCCAGAATCTCGACCGCTTCCATGAAGCTCGCGTTTTCGGTTTCCTGCACGAAGTTGATGGCATCGCCCTTTGCGTGGCAGCCAAAGCAGTAATAGAATCCCTTGCGGTCATCGACGTGGAAGGAGGCGGTCTTCTCCTGATGAAACGGGCAGGGGGACCAGTAATCGCCACGGGCCTGATTGGATTTCCGCGTGTCCCACATGACTTTGCGCCCGACCACGTCCGAAAGGGTCAGGCGCGTGCGCAGCTCGTCAAGGAATCCGGGGGGTAGCGACATGCGCGCAATCATCCGCGAGCCGCGCGGCGAAGTCCAGACGGCGCGCGCGGCGCTGCGGCGGCGTCACCTTGGCACAAGCGGCATCACAGGGGTCACACCACCCGCAGCACCGCGTCCGTCTGCTGTGCCTCCAGCGGGTTGCGGATCAGCAGCATTGCCGGATTGCGCAGGGCCTCCCGCCGGGCAAGGCCCTGCAACTCCGCCGCGCGGCAGGCGAACTGCCGCTGATCCGAGAAGCCGCAGCGTTCCGTCACCTCCACCGTGCAGCACTCCAGCACGCCCGCGCGGGCCAGCGAGGCTTCAAGCTCCGGCAACTTGCCCACCCCCATGTAAAGCGCCAGCGTCGTGCCGGGGCGCAGATGCGTGGCCCAGTCGGGCAGGGTCGCGCCATCGCGGCAGGTGCCGGTGGACAGAACCAGCGTGTCGGTGACGCCCCGTTCGGTCAGGAACCCGCCGCCCGCCGCCGCCGCCGCCGATGCCGCCGTGACGCCCGGCACGATTTCGTAGTCGATCCCGGCGGCGCGCAGGGCGTCAGCCTCCTCCGCGCCGCGACCGAATACACCCGGGTCGCCGCATTTCAGCCGCACCACACGCTTGCCCTGACGGGCGGCTGCGACCAGAACGCCGTTGATCTTTTCCTGCGGCCACGCCCGTTCGCCCGGCGTCTTGCCGACATAGACCCGCTCGGCGTCGCGGCGGGCCAGATCCATCACGCCGGGGTCGAGCAGCCGGTCATGAAAGATCACATCCGCCTCCTGCAAGCGCCGCACCCCGCGCAGGGTGATCATGTCGGCCCCGCCGACCCCGGCCCCGACCAAGGCCACCGGCGCCACAGAGGGGGCAGGCACCTCGCCCGAGGCGATGACCTCCTTGATCAGTCGCGCCGCGTCCCGCTCCGCCCCCGCCGCGTGCCGGGTGCGGGCCGGGCCGTCAAAGACCCAGCGCCACAGATCCCGGCGCTGGCGCGGGGCCAGCCGCTGTGCCGCCGCATCGCGCAGCCGCCCGGCCAGTGCCGCAAGCCCGCCCAGCGACGGCTCCAGCATCTGTTCCACCGAGGTCTTGATCTGCCGCGCCAGCACCGGAGCCGTGCCTTCGGTGCCGATCGCCACCACCACCGGGTCGCGATCGACGATGGACGGCGTGATCGCCTCGCACAGATCGGGCGCATCGACGACATTGACCAGCGCGCCCGCCTCGCGCGCCAGCGCATGCACCGCCGCATCCGCGCCGGGACAGCCCTGCGCGACAAAGACCAGCGCCGCGCCGCGCAGATCCGCCGCTGTCGCCAGGCCGGGTTGCCATGTCGCCCGGCCTTCGCGCACGAGCCCCTGCAATTCGGGGTCCAGATCCGGCGCGATCAGGGTGAGCCGCGCTTCGGTGCGCAGCATCAGCCGGGCCTTTTGCGCGGCCTGCTCACCGCCGCCGACGATAACGACGTGGCGGTCCTGCATCCGCAGAAACATGGGAAAGGTCTTCATCGCTCGCACTCCTGATGGCGGTGGCGGTCGGGTCGCGGGGTCGTGGGATCAGCCGGTGACGGGGCGGGGCGGTCAGGCCGCCGCCACCTCGCGCGGGCGGTCCGTCCAAAGCGCGCGGGCCAGATCCATCGCGCTGTCATGATCGGGCGCGCGGCCCAACGTCATCAGCGCCACAGCCGCCGTGCCCAGAACGACCGCTTCGGCAAAGGGATCGTGCAACGCCCCGGACCACAGCGCGGGCAGCGCGTCGGGGCCGAAATCATCCGCCGACAGGCGGCGCGCCTCATCGAGCAGGGCGGGCACGCTGTCATCCCAGCCCGCACCATCGCGCAGACCGAACAGGGCGACGGGCTTGGTCGGCATCCGTTCGAATTCGCCGCCCGCGCCCTTCAGCACGGTCATCTGTGGCTGGCCCAGCAGCGCCCCGGCATCGGCCTGCAATTCGCGGTAGGGGGGATGGAACACGCCCTGCACGGTGGCGTCTGCCCCGGCGGGGTTCAGCATCCGCATGCAGGTGTTCACGCAGGACCGCAGGCCCAGCACATCGCGCAGTTTCAAAAGGTCCAGCGCGCGCGGGCACATGGTGTCGAGCGGCGCATAGGCGATCCCCGTCTTGCGCAGCGCCCGCGCGGCGTCATCGGGGCCGGTGACGCAGGCGATGCCCAGCCGTGCCACGCCCGCCGTGACGCTCGCCTTCTCGGACTGGTGCGAATTCCAGCCATGCAGCAGGACCGGCGCGCCCGCCTGCGCGATGAGCTTCGCGGCAAGCAGGAACCACGCCGCCCCCCGCGACCGCCCGGCGGCATAGCTGGGCCAGTCGAGCCCGGCGCCGATGTCGCGCCAATCGGCCAGCAGATCCCGAAACCCACGGGTAAAGCCCGCGACCTCGGCGGCGCTTTCGCCGCGAAACCGCATCAGCATCAGCAGCGCGCCCAAGGCCTCCGGGTCCGCATCGCCGCGCAGGATGATGTCCATCGCCGCGCGGGCCTCCGCCTCGTCTAGGTTGCGGGACCGGCCCGGCCCCCGGCCAAGCAATTGCACATATGGAAGCAGGGCGCTCATTCTGCGGCCATTTTCGGCGTCTGTGCGGCTGCGATCAAGCCCTTGATTTCCGGTCGGCAGGAGCCGCAATTCGTGCCCGCCTGTGTGCAGGCGCCGACGGCCTCCACGCTGACCGCGCCATCGGCCACCGCCGTGCGGATCTGATTGGCGCCGATGCCAAAGCACGAACAGACCAGCGGGCCGGGATCGGGCTGGTCGGTGCCGGGCCGACCGGCCAGCGCGCGCGCCGGCGCGGTGTCCGTGCCGATCAGCGCGCAGACATGGGCCCGGGCCACCGCCACAGGGGCGGGTCCGGCCCAGAACAGACCGGCGAGAGTGCCATGTTCGACGATTGCCACCGAAACGCTGCCCCGCGCCGGATCGCTGAGAACAGAAGCTGCGCCATCGTCGAGGTTCAGCACGCGCCGGGCCTCGGCCTCCCATGCTTCAGGGCTGTCGGGGCGCAGGGCTCCGGCCAGTTCCGCGCGCATCCCGGTGTCGCTGCGCGCTCCGGCCCAATAGGGCAGCGGCCCGGCGCGCATCTCGGCCCGGCTGGCGGCAAACCCATACCATGCCGGGGTCCAGCGCCGCAGCCGCGCGGCGGAGCCTTTCAGGGCCGGTTGCCCGGATACCGGATCGACCGCCGCCCGCACCGCCCGGTTCACCCGCCCGCTGGGGGCGGTCTCGGCGGTCCAGTGCATGGGCACAAAGACCGTGCCGCGCTGGGCGCGGTCGCTGATTAGGACGCGCAGCACCGCGCGGCCCGTTTCGGTCTCGAGCCCCACCAATTCCGCATCCGCGACCCCGATCATGGCGGCGTCGTCGGGGTGAATTTCGGCGTAAGGTTCTGCGATATGGCCCGAGAGCCGCGCGGAGCGTCCGGTGCGGGTCATCGTGTGCCAATGGTCGCGCACCCGCCCGGTATTGAGCCGGAATGGCCAGTCGGCGGCGGCCAGTTGCACTTGCGGCGGCGTGATCGGCAGCATTCGCGCCCGCCCGCCGGGGTGATAAAAGCCGCCCGCTCCGAAAAACCGGCCTGCGGTGGTGGGGGGCGTGCGCCCGGCGCGGGGCACCGGCCAATGCACCGGCTTCAGCGCGTCATAGGCGGCGTCGCTCAGATCGGCGAGACCGGAGATATCGAAATCCCGGCCGAACGCCTCGGCCAGCCCGGACAGCGCGGCGAATTCGCGAAATACCGCCGCCTCGCTGGTCCAGCCAAAGGCGTCGGCCCAGCCCATCCGGGCCCCGACCTGTGCCAGAATGCGCCAATCCGCGCGCGCTTCCCCCGGCACCGGCAGGAACGCCCGCTGGCGCGAGATGCAGCGTTCGGAATTGGTGACGGTGCCGGATTTCTCGCCCCAGCCCGCAGCGGGCAACTGCACCCGGCACAGCCGCGCAGTGTCGGTGTCACTCACGATGTCGGAGATCACGGTAAAGGGCACGCGGGCGATCGCCTCGGCCACCCGGCCCGCATCGGGCATCGACACGGCGGGATTGGTGGAGATGATCCACAGCGCCTTGATCCGCCCGTCGGCGCAGGCGTCGAACAGATCGACGGCCTTCAACCCCGGTGTCTGGCAGATGACGGGGCTGTTCCATGCGCCCTGCACCGCGTCCCGGTGCGCGGGGTCTTCGATATCCAGATGACAGGCCAGCATATTGGCCAGCCCGCCGACCTCGCGCCCGCCCATCGCGTTGGGCTGCCCGGTCAGCGAAAATGGCCCCATCCCCGGCCTGCCGATGCGCCCCGTGGCCAGATGGCAATTGACGATGCCGTTGACCTTGTCACTGCCGCAGGAGGATTGGTTCACGCCTTGGGAATAGAGCGTCACCACCCGCTCCGCGCCGATCCACATGTCGCAGAAGCGGGCGATCTCCTCAGGGCTGAGCCCGGTCTCGGCGGGATCGGTGGCGCGGGCGGCGGTGACAGCGGCGTCAAACCCGTCGACATGCGCGGCGAGATAATCCGCGTCGACGGCCCCACGTGCCGCGATCTCGGCCAGAAGCAGGTTATAAAGCGCGGCATCCCCATCGGGCCGGATGCTGAGATGCAGATCGGCCAGATCGGAACTGGCGGTGCGGCGCGGGTCGATATTGATGACGCGCATGTCGGGGCGCGCGGCGCGGGCGGCGGCCAGTCGTTGAAACAGCACCGGATGGCACCATGCCGCGTTGGAGCCGGTCAGCACCACCAGATCGGCCTGCTCCAGATCGTCATACAGCCCCGGCACGGTGTCAGTGCCAAAGGCACGTTTGTGCCCCGCCACCGATGACGCCATGCAAAGCCTTGAATTCGTGTCGATATTGGCTGATCCGATATAGCCCTTCATCAGCTTGTTGGCGACGTAGTAATCTTCGGTCAGCAATTGGCCCGATACGTAGAACGCCACGCTGTCGGGGCCGTGTTCTGCCACCGCGCGGCTGAATTCGCTCGCCACCAGATCCAGCGCCGCGTCCCATGAACTGCGCTGGCCGTCCACATGCGGATGCAGCAGCCGCCCCAACAAGCCCAGCGTTTCGGTCAGCGCCGCGCCTTTGGAACACAGCCGCCCGCGATTGGCGGGATGCGCGGGATCGCCCGCGACCGGCTGATCGGCGCCGCGCGCCAGCACGCCGCAGCCAACGCCGCAATAGGGGCAGGTCGTGCGGATCGCGCGCTCCGCGTCGGGCAGCGCGGGCCGCATGGGGGCAGGGGCGGGACGCTCCATCAGGCGGCGTCCCGTGCCATCGCGATCTGCGAAACCTCCAGCCAGATCCGGCCCTCCTCCACCCGGGTGCGCCAGACCGGCACCGCGCCGTCATCGGCCCCCTGCGCCGTGCCGGTGTTGAGGTCGAACACCCAGTTGTGCAGCGGGCAGGTCACCCGGTCGCCATGCACGATGCCTTCGGAAAGGGGGCCGCCCTTATGCGGGCAGCGGTCGGTCAGGGCGTGCACCATGTCCGTGCTGGTGCGGAACACGGCCACGCAGCCCAGCGCGGTTTTCACCACCCGCGCGCCGCGCGGCGGGATATCGTCCAGCGCGCCGATATCGATCCAGCGTTCCGCGTCTGTCACGGCACCGCTCACCGGGTCGGCCTGTGCGGTGTCTGCGGTCAGGGTGATCTTGCCAAGGGTCATTCCGCGGCCTCCAGCTTCAGATTGGCGAGCGGGGCATAGCGTGCCTGCTCCTTATCGACATGCGCGGCCCATGGGTCGTGCTGATAGACGCTTTGGCTGATCGCGAACCGGTCGATCAGGGCCTGACGGCCCGCCAGATCGTCGACCACCCGTTCGCGCACCCAGTCCAACCCGACCTTGGCGATCCATTTGTAAGGCCGGTCGAGGTATTTAGCGTGCTCGCGGTAAAGCTGGACAAAGGCCACGGTGATATCGATGGCTTCCTGCTCGGTCGTGACGGCGGCGAGGCGCTCGGTCTCCTTCAGATCCATCCCCGCCGCGCCGCCGACGCCGATCTGGTAGCCGCTGTCGACACAGATCACGCCGACATCCTTGCACGTCGCCTCCGCACAGTTGCGCGGACAGCCCGAGACGCCCAGCTTTACCTTATGCGGGGTCCATGAGCCCCACAGCGCCTGCTCCAGCTTGATGCCAAGGCCGGTGCTGTCTTGGGTGCCGAAGCGGCAGTGATCGGTGCCGACGCAGGTTTTCACCGTGCGCAGCCCCTTGGAATAGGCGTGGCCCGAAACCATGCCCGCGCGGTTCAGATCGGCCCAGATCGCGGGCAGATCCTCCCCCCGCACCCCAAGCAGATCGATCCGCTGGCCGCCGGTGACCTTGACCGTCGGCACGTTGTATTTGTCGGCGGCATCCGCGATCGCGCGCAACTCCGCCGCGTTGGTGATCCCGCCCCACATGCGCGGCACCACCGAAAACGTCCCGTCCTTCTGGATGTTGGCGTGTTTGCGTTCGTTGATGAACCGGCTTTGCAAATCGTCGCGATAGTCGAGCGGCCAGTCCGCCAGCAGGTAGTAATTCAGCGGGGGACGGCAGACATGGCAGCCATCCACGGTCTTCCAGCCCAGTTCCTGCCAGACGGCGGGCATGGATTTCAGTTCCTGCGCCTTGATCAAGCGGCGCACATCCTCGTGGGTCAGGTCGGTGCAGCCGCAGATCGGCTGCGCGCTGGGCAGGACGAAATCGTCGCCCAGCGTCGCTGACAGCACCTGTTCCACCAGCCCGGTGCAGGTGCCGCAACTGCCCGAGGCCTTGGTCACCGCGCGGACGGAGCCCAGATCGGTGGCGCCGTTCTGGATCGCGGCGACCAGATCGCCCTTACACACGCCGTTGCAGCCGCAGATTTCGGTATCATCCGGCAAGGCTGCAACGGCCGCCATAGGGTCCACGGGGGCACCCCCCTGAAAGGCGGGACCAAAGATCAGCGTCTCGCGCATCTCGTCGACCGGGGCCGCGTCCTTGATCAGCCCGAAGAACCAATTGCCATCGCCGGTGTCGCCATACATCACCGCGCCGATCAGCCGGCCCTCCTGCAGCACCAGCCGCTTGTAGACACCGCGCGCGGGGTCGCGGAACACGATGTCCTCGCGGTCGTCGGCTTCGGCGAAATCGCCTGCGCTGAACAGATCGACGCCGGTGACCTTCAGCTTGGTCGAGGTCTGTTTCGGAACGAACGCCGCCTCTTCGCCCAGCAAGGCGCGCGCCAGCACCTTGGCCTGATCGTAGAGCGGGGCCACCAGCCCGAACACTTGGCCGTTATGCTCGACGCATTCGCCCACCGCATAGATATCGGCGTCGGAGCTGCACATCTGATCGTCGACATGCACGCCGCGCCCCACCGCCAGACCGGCCTCGCGGGCCAATGCGGTATTGGGGCGGATGCCCACGGCCATGACCACCAGATCGCAGGGGATCTCGGTGCCGTCGTCGAGGCGCAGCGCCTCTACCCGCTCAGAGCCGACGATCTCCTTGGTGTTGGACGAACAGCGAATGGTGATGCCGCGCCCGGTCAATTCCTTGCGCAGCAGGTAGCCTGCGGCTTCGTCCAGTTGCCGCTCCATCAGGTGGCCCATGAGATGCACCACCGTCACCTCCATGCCCAGCATCCGCAGACCGGCGGCAGCCTCCAGCCCCAGCAGGCCGCCGCCGATCACGACCGCCTTCGCGCCCGGACGCGCGGCGGTGTCCCGCATGGTGTTGACGTCTTCCAGATCGCGGAAGCTGATGACACCGGGCAGGTCGTGCCCCGGCACCGGAATGATGAACGGGTTGGAGCCCGTGGCGACGATCAGCTTATCATAGGGGGTTTCGCCTGTGGCGGTCATCACCACCTTGCGCGCGCGGTCGATGCCGGTGACCGGTTCGCTGAAGCGACAGGTAACGCCGTGCGCCGCATACCAGGCGGCGTCATGGGTCACGATCTCTTCATAGGTCTTTTCGCCCGACAGGACCGGCGACAGCATGATGCGGTTGTAATTGCCGCGCGGCTCCGCGCCGAACAGGGTGATGTCATAGGCGTCCGGCGCGGCGTCGAGCAGATGTTCCAGCGCCCGGCCCGAGGCCATGCCAGCGCCGATGACGACAAGTTTCGGTCGTGTGTCGGTGGGGTGGGTCATGTGATGTCTCCACTAAGGACTGTGGCGCGGCGGGTCCGGCCAGGGCGGACGGCAGGCGCGCGGCGGTTCGGGTGGCACGGGCGACCCTGTCGAGCAGGCGGGCAGGATCGCGCCGGGATCATGCGCTGGGCGGACGGAGTGCGGCGGACCCGGACACGCCGGGCAGTGCCGCGCGCGTCGCTCAGGCGGCCTTGTCGCGGGGAGAGGGGCGCGGCGCGGTGCTGGCGCGCTGGGCGGCCTCCTTCACCGGATCGCGGCCATGCTCGTATTCCTCAAGAAAGGACAGAACCTCTTCGCGGTAGTGGTAGTAATCGGGATGTTCGAGCAGCGCCTTGCGGGTGCGCGGGCGCGGCAGGTCCACATCGACCACCCGTCCGATGGTGGCGCGCGGCCCGTTGGTCATCATCACCACCCGGTCGGCCAGCAGGATCGCTTCGTCCACGTCATGGGTGACGCAGACGGCGGTGACCTTGGTGCGCGACCACACCTCCATCAGCACTTCCTGCAATTCCCAGCGGGTCAGGCTGTCGAGCATGCCGAACGGCTCATCGAGCAGCAGCAGTTTCGGCGACAGCGCAAAGGCGCGGGCAATGCCCACCCGCTGTTTCATGCCGTTCGACATCGACGCGGCGGGGCTGTTCATCGCATCGGCCAGCCCGACGCGCTCAAGGTAATATTCCACCACATCCTGCCGCTCGGCCTGACTGGCGCGGGGGTAGACCCGATCAACCCCAATCGAGACGTTCTCGCGCGCGGTCAGCCACGGAAACAGCGAGGGCGACTGAAACACCACCGCGCGTTCGGGGTCCGCACCTTCGACATGGCGGCCATCGAGCTTGATCGCCCCGCGCGAGATGTCGTTGAGCCCCGCGGCCATGGTCAGCACGGTGGATTTGCCGCAGCCCGAATGGCCGATCAGCGACACGAATTCGCCCTTGTCGAGCTTCAGGTTGAAATCCTCCACCACCGTCAGCGGGCCTTTCGGCGTGGGGTAGATCTTATGCAGTTGCGAAAATTCCAGATAGCGCTCCTCGATCCCGCCGGATTGCGCCTCGGCCACCGCTTTGGGCACCGCGTGGATGGGCGTGATCGCGGGCAACAGGCGAGAGCCTTCGTCGCGGGCGTGGATGCCTACATCCATCAGGTATTTCGTCACCTGCGCCCGCAGGCGTTTGAACTCGGCGTTGTGGTTCATCTCCGAGCGGTCGCGCGGGCGGGGGATGTTCACCTCGACCGGCGCGGCCAATGTGCCATCGGGGTTCAGCGGGATGATCCGGTCGGCCAGCTGAATGGCCTCGTCCACGTCATTGGTGATCAGCACGACGGTTTTCTTGTCGGCCTCCCAGATGCGTTCGATCTCATCGGCGAGATTGGCGCGGGTCAGCGCATCGAGCGCCGATAGCGGCTCATCCAGCAGCAGCATCTCAGGGTCGAGCGCCAGCGCCCGCGCCACGGCCACACGTTGCCGCATCCCGCCCGACAACTCCGACGGGCGCCGGTCGACTGCATGACCCAGCCCGACCATGCGGATGTAATGCAGCGCCTTTTCCTGCCGCTCGGCGCGGCTCAGCTTGGGATAGACGGCATCGACCGCCAGCCCGACATTGCCGCCCACCGTCAGCCACGGCATCAGCGAATAGGACTGAAACACCAGACCGCGCTCCGGTCCCGGCCCGTCGATCGGCGCGCCCTTGAAGGTCAGCGTGCCGCTGTCGGGTGTCTCCAGACCCGCGATCAGGTTCATCAGTGTCGATTTGCCAGTGCCGGAGAAGCCGAGGATCGCCAGAAACTCGCCCTCGCGAACCTCCAGATTGATGTCGCGCAGAACCTCGCGGCGGGCGGTGCCCTCGCCGAAGCCTTTGGTGACGTTGGTAAAGTTGAGAATGCCCATGTCGATCACCGCTGTGCGCTAAAGGTGAAAAGGGACTGGATCGCAAACATCACCCGGTCCAGCAGGAAGCCGATGATGCCGATGGTCAGCACCGCGACCATGATCTTGGCAAGGCTCTGCGAGGAGCCGTTCTGGAACTCGTCCCAGATGAATTTGCCAAGGCCGGGGTTCTGCGCCAGCATTTCGGCGGCGATCAGCACCATCCAACCCACGCCGAGGCTCAGCCGCAGGCCGGTAAAGATCAGTGGCAGCGCGCTGGGCAGCACCAGCTTGGTGATCTTGGCGAAGGTGCCCATTTTCAGCACCTTCGACACATTGACCAGATCGCGATCAATCGAGGCCACCCCCAGCGCGGTGTTAATCAGCGTAGGCCAGAGCGAACACAGCGTCACCGTGATCGCGGAGACCAGAAACGATTTCGACAGCATCCCGTCATTGGTGGCATAGGCCGCGGACACGACCATCGTGACGATGGGCAGCCATGCCAGCGGCGAGACCGGCTTGAAGATCTGGATCAGCGGGTTGATCGCCGCATTGGCCGTGCTCGACAGCCCGCAGACGATGCCCAGCGGCACGGCCACGGCGGTGGCGATCAGGAAGCCGAAGAACACCGTTTTGATCGAGGTCCAGATCTGCTGATAGTAGGTCGGCGCGCCGGTATAGGGGATGTCGCGCACTTGTTCGGGGCGGCCCTGCGCGATCAGCCGTTCGTTGCGCGCGGCGACCCGCTCTTCGAAGGCGGCGCGTTCGGCGCCCTGCGACATGGCTTCCTGATGCAGGTTCACCGCTTCGGTCCAGACGGCCCGGGGCCCCGGCACCGCGCCGAGCGAGGTCTGCACCTGCGGCGCCAGCATCCCCCACAGCACGAGGAAGGTCAGGATCGCCAGCACCGGCACGCCGAGCAGCTTCCACACTTCGCGCATCTGGGTGCGGGGGTTGTCGCCCGCGCCGGCGCGCAGCAGCGGCGTCACCCACGGCAGGCCCAGCACACGGAACCAGCCATCGGCCTGATTGATGCGGGTGAAGGTGCGGGCGCGTCGGGCCTCTCGGGCCTCGTTGCGGCTTAGGGACTGGGGGTCGATTGCGGTCATTGCGGGTCTCCGCTGTCGAAGGGCTGGCAGGTCTGCGCGCGGGCGCAGGGCGGGCAGGGGTAGGGCGGGCAGGTGAGGACGTGGCAGGTAGGGGCGTGGCAGGTGGGGGGCGCGTGGAGGGGCCGTCTGCTCCGGCCCCGGCGTGCCCATAGGCGCCGGGGCCGGAGCGCTGGGTCAGCCCTGAATTTCGCTGCCCACCACGGTTTGATCGCCCTTCAGCCCGATGGGCAGGCTGTCGAGATAGGCATTGGGCGTGCGCCCGTCATAGGGAATGGCGTCGATGATATCGCCTTCGGGCGTGGCGGCGCGGTAACCGTCCGTATCCCAGGGGAAATCGGCCTCCTCGGCCAGTCCCTCATCCACCAGCAGGCGCGCGGCCTCCAGATAGATCTCCGGCTTGTAGACGGAGCGCGCGACCTCGTCATACCAGCTGTCGGGCCGGGCTTCGGCGATCTGGCCCCAGCGGCGCATCTGGGTCAGATACCACACCGCGTCGGAGTAATAGGGATAGGTCGCGAAGTAGCGGAAGAAGACGTTGAAATCGGGCACGTCGCGGACATCGCCGGGCTCGTATTCGAACGTGCCGGTCATCGAGTTGTCGATCACATCCGCATCCGCGCCGACATATTCGGAGCGCGACAGGATCTCGACCGCCGCTTCGCGATTGGCGTTGTCATTGGCATCCAGCCACATCGCCGCGCGGATCAGTGCCTTGGTCACCGCCAGCGTGGTGTTGGGGTTTTCCTCGGCGAACTCGGCGGTGATGCCGAACACCTTCTCGGGGTTGTTCTTCCAGATCTCGTAATCGGTGACGACCGGCACGCCGATGCCCTTGATGACGGCCTGCTGGTTCCACGGCTCGCCCACCGAATAGCCATAGATCGTGCCCGCCTCCAGCGTCGCGGGCATCTGCGGCGGCGGCGTCACCGACAGCAGCACATCGGCATTGATCTGGCCCGAGATATTGTCGGGGCTGTAATAGCCGGGGTTCAGCCCGCCCGCGGCCAGCCAGTAGCGCAGCTCGTAATTGTGGGTCGAAACCGGGAACACCATGCCCATGTTGAAGGGCTTGCCCTCGGCGCGGTAGCTCTCCACCACCGGGGCCAGCGCTTCGGCGCTGATCGGGTGCTGCGGACGGCCATCGTCCATCTTGGGCACATTGGGTTTCATCTGCTCCCAGATCTCGTTCGACACGGTGATGCCGTTGCCGTTCAGATCCATCGAGAAGGGCGTGATGATATGCGCCTCGGTGCCGTAGCCGATGGTCGCGGCGAGAGGCTGCCCGGCCAGCATATGCGCGCCGTCCAGCGTGCCGTCGATCACCCCGTCCAGCAGCACCTTCCAGTTGGCCTGCGCCTCCAGCGTGACGAACAGGCCCTCATCGTCGAAATAGCCCTGTTCCTGCGCGACGGCGAGCGGCGCCATATCCGTCAGCTTGATAAAGCCAAAGGTCAGCACGTCTTTTTCCAGCGGCAGCATTTCGGCCCATGCGGCGGGCGCGAAAAGCGCGGTGGTGCCAAGCGCGAGAACGGCGGCGCGCGTCAGCTTTGGGGTCGGGCAGGGCAGGCATGAGGCGGTGGTGGTCATCGGGGAGATCCTCGCTGGTGGCTGCGGCACGGCGGAGCGGGAAAGTCCGACGGGCCAAAACAAAAAGAGCCGCACGATCGGTCCGTAACCTTATGATATAAGGTCACAAACGTCTCGAGCGGCTTTGCTCAACTCCGTCCCCTGCATCGGGAACTATGGCAGCGGAACGTCCTTGTTCCGCGTTACGTCAGTGCTAACCGATCCGCTCCCGTCGAGGAAAGCGTGGTTTGGGATCGAAGGGGTTAAAATTGACGCTGCACTGCGGCATCCTCATGCTGCTGCGCAGAATTTAGGCAGTCTCAGGTGTGCGGGTCAAAAATCCAGCCATCGAAAAACGAATCCGGCCCCAGTGTCAGACCGCCACGGCTGGAGGCGACGGGCGTCGGGCGACTCAACGCGCCTTCCAGCTTCTCGGAGGCGCCGGGCAGATCGACCCCGATGGGCGCGAGGTTTGCACGATAGAGATCCGACCGGAACGCGGCGCGCGCGGTGGCCATGGCGGCGTCCTGCTCCAACCCGCTGCGCCGCGCGATGGCCCGGCCCATCAACGCCGCCTGACTGCGCCACGGAAATGCCGCGCCCGCCTCGTGGAAGCACAGGAACCGGGGCACCTTGACCTCGGCACCGCCCTGCCGGGTCTGAATGCGCCCCATCAACGCGCGGTCGATGATCTCGTCGGGAATGTCGAGGTAATCGGTCCGCGCCAGCAGGTCGGAGGCCATGTCGATGTTCTGCCCATCGCCCAGCCACGCCTGCGCCCGCCACGCGGCCCGCATCAGCCGCCCCACGGTGCCCGGGTTGGCCTCCACCCAGTCATGCCCGGCGGCGAGAACCTTTTCCGGGGCGAATGACCAGATCGCGGAGCCGGGCAGCACCAATTCGGCCGCGCCCCGCTCCACGGCGGCGGAGCCCCACGGCTCGCCCACACAGAATGCGTCGATCTCGTCGGCGGCCATCGCCTCGCCCATGCGGGGGGGCGGGATCGTGCGCACATCCAGCCCGCCCGGCGCGCTCAGCCCCAGCGAGCCCAGCCAATGATACAGCAGTTCGGCATGCATCGAAAACGGGAACGGCACCCCCACGCGCAGCCGCGCGCCCGCCGCCCGGATCAGGTGATTGCCGGTGCCCACCGGATCGGCAAAGCCACCCGCCCAGCCCGCCGCGCGCATCCGGGTCGCAAGCTCGGGACTGACCCCGATAGTATTGCCGTTCACCGACAGCACCATAAGCGCATCCATCCGCGTCGGCAGGCCGCCCAGACCCAGCGACATTGCCACCGGCACCGGCGACAGCATATGCGCGGCCTCCAGATGCCCCAGCGCCAGCATGTCGCGCAGGGTGGACCAACTGGGCTGCCGCAACAGCCGCAGGTCCAGACCTTCCTCCTCGGCAAAGCCAAGTTCGCGCATCACCACCAAGGGCGCGGCATCGACCAGCGGGATGAACCCGCAACGGATTTCGGTCAGGCTCATGGGCGGCGGCTCATATCAGCAGGTCCGCAGCAGTGACCAGCGCCTGCGCCACATCAACGACCTTGCGCCCCTGATCCATCGCGGTCTTGCGCAGCAGCCCATAGGCTTCTTCCTCGGAAATACCGCGCGCGCGCATCAGCAGGCCCTTGGCGCGGTCGATGGTCTTGCGCTCCGCCAGCGCGGCGCGGGCCTGTTCCAGTTCAGATCGCATCTGGCTGACCATGTGAAACCGCGCGATGGCGGCATCCATCACCGGCTTGACCCGTTCCTTGCGCAGCCCGTCGACGACATAGGCCGAAAGCCCCGCCTTGATCGCCGCTGTCACCATCTGCTCCTCGGAGCGGTCGACGAACATCGCCACCGGACGGGCATTCGCGCCGGAGGCGACGGACAGCGTTTCCAGCATATCGCGGGAGGGGTTGGCGATGTCGATCAGCACCACATCCGGCTCCAACGCCGCAAGCCGCCGTGCCAGCGACGTTTCGTCCGACAGCACGGTGATGTCATAGTCGCCCGCCTCGCGCAGGCCGTCGACAATCAGGCGCGCGCGTTCGGAATTGGCTTCGACGATGGTGATCTTGAGCTTCTGTTCCACGGGGTCAGAGCTACGTCGCGGCGCGGCGCTTGGCCAGTCCGAACCGGCACAGCGCGGACGGTGCGCAGGCCAGTTTCGCGCCGACTGCCTGAAAAACAGGCAGAGCAGCGGCGCGGATGGTCGGGGCGGATTGCAGCGCACCAGCGCACCGCGCGTGCCGGGTCATGGGACAGGTCAGCGCCTGTCAGGGTGGCCCCGGTCGTGCCAGCCCCTGTCAGGACGCGTAGGCAGCGGCGGGCGTGGCCTAGCCGCGGTAAAGCGCGTCCAATTGCGGGCGCAGCCCTTCCAGCTGATACCCCGCCTGCGCGGCAGTGGCGATCAACTCATCGGCGGGGGTGGTCGCGGCCTGTCCCAGCGCCCACACGATGGTAGAGCGGTTGCCCGAGGCGCAATAGGCCAGCACCGGCTGATCGGGGCCTTCGACCGTATTGGCCTGCAAGGCGATCAGCTCCGGCGTAATGGCGGTATGCACGACCGGGTTCAGCACGAATTTCAGCCCGGCGGCCAGCGCCGCTTCGCGGATCGCGTCGGCCTGAAAATCGGGCGGCACTTCGGCATCGGGGCGGTTGCAGATCACGGTGCGGAACCCGGCCTCAGCGATGAGGGCAAGCTCTTCGGGCGCAATCTGCGGCGAGACGGCATAGGCGGGGGTGAGCGTTCGGATATCCATGCGCTCTTTCTTTCCCCGTTCGCCGGAACGGTCAAGACGGGATCGCAGCGCACATTTGCGGCACCTGCTGGATTGTGCGTCAAAGGGGCGGAAAATTGCGCGCGTTGGTCTTTTCACGCAGGATTGTTACCTTGCGTCATTGACAGGTCGGCGGCCAGCCCGGCATGGTTGAGACCCGAGCAGGGCAAGGGAGAGGAGCCCACGCCCTGCGGTTGCCATGACAGGGAGGACCTCATGACACCACACGCCCACCGCGCGGCCGTGGACCGGCTGCTTGACGACATCGCCCGCGCCCCGCGCAACGCGCCCTATCTCAGGGCCCGGCTGCTGCGCACGTTGAGCGAAATCCGGTCGTCGGGCGCCGCCGTTCCCGCCGAGATCATCGCGTTGCAGAACGCGCTGACGCCCGAGGATGACGACGCGTTGTTCGATAACATGCCGGTGTAACACCGGTGCGCGCCCCTCGTCGCCCGCGAGGGGCGCGCGTGTGCTGAAGGTCACAGCAGGCGGCCCTTGAAAATCAAGGGCTTGTCAGCGCGGGGGTCTGATTGGTCTAGTGCGGGATAATCGGACACCGCGCGAGGAACGGCAGCCATGACCGTGCAGGGCAGTCACAGACAGGGCAGGGGTCGCCCACAGGTTGCGCCCCGGCATTCCGACGGCACGCGTAAGGTCGGCGCCGTGGCCAATGCCCGCAATTCCCCCGATGCCACGCAGGCACCGCAGACCGCGCCGCCTGCCGCGCAACATTCCCGTTCCGACAAAGCCGCAACTGACAGCGCCCCGCAGCCCCCGACCGCGCCGCGATTGGCCACGGTCAGCGAGCCTGCGGCGATCCGGCGGTTCCGGGTGCGCCAGCTGGACGCTCCGGGCCGCGCGGCATTGCGCAGTTGTTTGCGGGACGCGCGGGCGGATGCCCATGATGCCAGCGCCGCGTTGCTGTTGGTCTTTGACGTGCCGCTGGCCGGGGTGGCGGATGCCGATCTGGCCGCCTTGGCGACCGAGATCGAATTGGCGGCACCGCCGGTCTTTGCGCTGATCGAAACCGACCTGTCGGGCGCGGCTGCCGAATTGACGCTGGCGGCGCGGGCGCGGATCGCGCGGAGCGGGGCGACGCTGGCCTTTGATGCGGTGCGGCTGGCGCTGCCGCCCGGTGCGGGGGCAAGTCAGCGTTTGCCCCGGCTGGTGGGGGCGGAGGCGGCGCTGGAACTGCTCTGCTCCGGGTTGCGCATCGACGCAGCCACGGCGGAGGTGCTGGGCGTCGTCGATCTGGTGACCGAAGCCCGGCTGGCCCCGGTGGTGCGGCATCTGGCGCGCGCGGCCCTTCCGCCGGCCCGTGCCCGCCGCGAAGGCATCACCGAGCCGCTGAGCTTCCAGAAAGCCATCGCCGCAGCCCGGACCCGCAGCGCGCCCCCCCTCGGCCCGCCGGACCTGCCGCCCGTGGCGCGGGATATGGTGGTGGGCCAGATCATCGACGGCATTGAAAGCGCGGTGCTGCTGGGCTTCGACGCCGCGCTGAACCGGGAGGCGACCCTGTTCGAGGAGGCGTTTGACGGCCCGGTCGCGCCGGCATTGGTGCATCTGGACCGCGCATGGCCGGAGCGCGCCGCCCGCGCAGGGGCATCCTCGGCACCGGACCTGTTGACGCGGATCGCGCTGACCGGCGGGGGCAGCCGGGGTGCGACATTGGCGGCAGCCGCCACGCTGGCCGGGTTAGGGGTGCTGCTCGCCGATCCCAGCGCGCCGCATCTGAGCCTTGCCGAAACCCGGACCCGGCGCGCGTTGGAGCCGCTGCTGGCCGAAGGGCGTAGCGGGGCGGAGCGTCTGGAGGTGCAGCAGGGCTGGGACGCGCTCCGGGGCCTGCCGATGGTTATCGAAACGCTTCCCGGTCATGCCGCCGCGCGCCCCGCGCTGCTGGCCGATCTGGCCGCCGCGACGACGCAGGATGCGGCGGATGACCCTGCGACCGTGCTTGTCAGCGGCTCCGACAGACCGGAT
The DNA here is from genome assembly GCF_002504165.1 of Pacificitalea manganoxidans. Classification (GTDB taxonomy): domain Bacteria; phylum Pseudomonadota; class Alphaproteobacteria; order Rhodobacterales; family Rhodobacteraceae; genus Pacificitalea; species Pacificitalea manganoxidans. The sequence goes on along the minus strand of NZ_CP021404.1, from coordinate 2,200,450 downwards.
CTGGACCAGCTTGCCGACGCGCTGCCCGCAGAAGCGCGCGCCCGCCTGATCGGGCTGCGCCTGCCCGGATTACGCTTGCCTGATCTGCGCCTGCAAGGAATGCGCCTGCCCGAAATCCGGCAGGGCGGCGATGCGGCCCGTAGCGGCGTGGTGGAAATCATCGCGGGGAACGCGACGGGACCAGAGGCGATCCACATGGCGCAGGAGCTTGCCCATGCCTTGGCCCTGCCGTGGCTGTTGGTGGGCCCGGTCGAAGGGTTCATCAGCGAACGGCTGCTCTGGGCGCTGCGGATCGGCGCGGATAGCTGTCTCGACGCGGGCGCGCGGCCTGCGGAGGTCGACGCGGCGGTGCTACGCGCGGGCTTCGCGTTGCGCCCCTACCGGCAGATCGACGCGCTGGGACTGGGCGGGGCCGAAGCAGACCGCGCCCGATTGCAGGACGCGACCACCGGCGCGCTGCCGCAGACGGGGCTGGCCGGGGCGCTGTGGCGTCTGGGCTGGACCGGGCGCTTGGCCGGTCTGGGCTATTACGATTATGCGACCGCCATGCCGACCGAGCATCCGGATATCGGCATGGTGCTGGACAGCGTGCGCACCGGGCGCGGTCGCCGGGCGCAAGGGTTGACGCCGGGCCAGATCGTGAATCGCTGCCTGCTGGCGGTGACGGTCGAGGCCGCGCGGCTGTTGGCGGAGCACCGGGTGACGGATGCGCGCGCGCTGGATCTGGCGGCGGTGCGCGGCACTGGGCTGCCCGCCCATACCGGGGGGCCGTTGCATTGGGCGGGGCGGCGCGGGCTGCTCAGGGTCAAATCGGAACTCAGCCGTTTGGCGCAGGAGGAAGGCGCGTTCTGGCAGCCCCCCGCCCTCATCGCGGATCTGGTCAAGCACGGCCGCCGGTTCGAGGATCTGCCCGCGCAGGATGTGAACCTGACCCCGCGCGCCGAGGCCTAGCGCCCGGTCCGGGGGGGTGTTGCGGCGCAGAGGGGCGGAGCGCACGGCGGAACGCAAAATGTTTCGCACGCGAAACAACGACTCTATCGGCTTAATGCGCCGTGCGCCGGATTGTGGCACGAATTCAGGTGGTTGCCGGACGCAGCGCACGTTGCGCGCGCGCCATCTGCAACGTCCGGCGGGGCAAGGCGCCGGTCACGTTTGAGCCGATATTAGGCGTCGGACCGGACCGGGGCGTCAGGACAGGATGACGCCGATCACCACCATCATCAGCCCGATGATCGACAAGAAGAACGCCGCGAGGTTCAGGCTTACCGCCGATTGCATCGCGCGGCGGGTTTCCTCCTCCGGGCGGGCGCTGCCGCGCAGGCGGGCCACTTTCACGATGCACCAGATGATGCCGAGCAAACCCGCGACCGAAACGGCGGCTCCGGTCCAGATGAGCAGATCCCACAGGGGCATGGCGGTGTCCTTTGGCAGGGTAAATATCGCGTCTGCGCCTAGCCTATCGCGGGCGTCGCGCGCAACCCCCGGCGCAGGGTCGCCCCCGCGGGCGCATCGCGGCGCATAGGCCTTGCGGGTGGGGGTGCAGCTTTGTAGTCAGGGCCTTCGGGCGGTGCCGCGTCGGCGCGCGCCCCGATCAGGCAGAGATTGAGGAGCCGGGCGGATGGAAGACAGCAGCGTGACCGACAGCACCTACCGCGTGACCGCGGACGAGCTGCGGCAGTTCATCGAGCGTTTTGAGCGGCTCGAAGCCGAAAAGAAGGACATCGCCGACCAGCAAAAAGAGGTGATGGCCGAGGCCAAGGGCCGTGGCTACGACACCAAGGTGATGCGCAAGGTGATCTCGCTGCGCAAGCGCGAGCCCGATGACATCGCCGAGGAAGAAGCGGTGCTTGAGATGTATAAAGAAGCGCTTGGCATGGGCTGAGCCCTTTGGCGGGCGGCCTCAGCGCGCCGCCCGCGCCCGCAGACTGGTCGCGATAAGGGTGTAGAGCCCGCTTGCAACGATCACGGCGCTGCCGATCAGCGTCATCGCGTCGGGGCGTTCGCCTAGCACGACGATCCCCAGCAGCATCGCATAGACCAGACGCACATAGCGGAACGGCGCGACGACCGAGATATCGCCCGAACGCATCGCGCGAGTCAGCGCGAAATAGGCGCAGACCCCGACCGTTGCGGTGACCAGCAGCTTGCCCAGTGCGGCGGCGTCGGGCCGGGTGACATCCCCGCTCCACATCGTCAGCAGCACACCGGCGAGGCACAACATCGCAAATCCGGCGATGCCTAGCTGCCGGGCCGACAGATCGCGCGGGCTGGCGCGGGTGGCCAAATCCCGCCCGGCAAAGCCCAGCGTGCCCAGCACCGCAAAGATCAGCGCCGGATCAGTGGAGCCAAGCCCGGGCCGCAGGATCATCAGGACGCCTGCGAACCCCACGCAGATCGCCGTCCAGCGCCGCCAGCCGACGGTTTCGCCAAAGAACCACACCGCGCCCGCTGCCACGACGAGAGGCGTCGCTTGCAGGATGGCAGAGGTCGTCGACAGCGGCACATAAGCCAGCGCCAGACCGAAAAAGAGCCGCCCGCACAATTCGCTGGCGGAGCGCAGAACCATGATGCGGCGAAAGAAATCCGGCGGACAGAGCCGCTCGCCCCGTCGATAGGCAAGACCGGCATAGATCAGCGTGCCAAGCGCGCCAAAGATCACCAGCGCCTCACCGGGGGGCAGGGTGGCCGTCACCTGCTTGAACAGCAGATCCTCCAGCGCAAAGGCCGCCATGGCCGCGATCATCCAGAGCGCGCCGGCAAGGGTAGGCGACATGGGCGGAAGTCCTTCGTTAACGCGGCAGAGGTGCCATGCGCCGGGCTTATCATTCCGGGCAGCGAAGGGAAGGGGCGCGCTTTGCCACGTCGGGTGTGATCGCGGTGCGGGAGATGGTTGGATCGCTTAAAGCACACCGCTTAACCGTCGTGGGCCATCCCACGGGCAGGCTGGTGTTGCTCTCAGGTTCGACGGTGGAATGCCCGTTGGCCGATCTGCCTCGGCCTGCGATTGGGTCGACCTAAGCGCTACCGACCGCGAACAAGGCAAAGCCGCGCGGGCGAGCGCCTGCCCGTTCCGGCGGGCTGGCGTTTTGCCACCTCATGCCGACCTCTGGGCAGTGAAGTGTTTGGCACCGTGAAGCGCACTGGCTTAGCGTTGTAGCGCCATCCCACTGGCAGGCTGGCGTTGCGTTGAGCCTTAAGGGCGATCGGGCTGGATCCGACCCCGTGCGGTGACAGTTCCGCGAAGACCTGTGCATCGGCTGGGTCGGTTCTTCGCCAAAATCCCGCTGCCTCTCCCCGGCGATCCCCTTCCGGCAGAAACAAAAAAGCCCGCCGCGATGTGCGACGGGCTTTCTATCAGAGCGGGGTGAGGATCACTCGTCTTCTTCGAGCTTCTCGACCGCGGCTTTCAGCGTGTCCTTGTCGACCGGCTTTTCGGTGACAGTGGCTTGATCGAAGACGTAATCGACAACTTTGTCTTCGAAGATGGGCGCGCGGAGCTGCTGCTGCATCTGCTGGTTCTGCTGAATGAATTCAAAGAACTGACGCTCCTGACCCGGATACTGGCGGGCTTGGTTCATGACCGCTTGGGTCATTTCGGCGTCGGTCACTTCGATCTCGTTCTTGCGGCCCAGTTCGGCCAGGAGGAGGCCCAGCCGGACGCGGCGTTCGGCGAGCGTCTTATGCTGCTCGGTGGGCTCGATCTTGGGGTGATCGTGGCCCTGCACGTCCGGGTTTTCCTCGTGCCACAGCTGATGCGCGATCTGCTGGGCTTCGGCCTCGACCAGCGCGGGGGGCAGGTCGAATTTGACGGCATCGTCCAGTTGGTCGAGAAGCGCGCGCTTCATGACCGCGCGGGAGGCGCCTGCATATTCGGCTTCCAGACGCTCGGCGATCTGCGACTTCAGACCGGCGAGGTCTTCGGCGCCGAACTGCTTGGCCATCTCGTCGTCGATCTCAGCGGCCTTCGGGGCCTTCACGGCCTTGATGGTGCAGTCGAACACGGCGGCTTTGCCAGCCAGATGGGCGGCCTGATACTGCTCGGGGAAGGAGACCTCGACGGCCTTCTCGTCACCGGCTTTCACGCCGACCAGCTGCTCTTCGAAGCCGGGGATGAACTGACCGGAGCCCAGAACCAGCGGGAAATCGTCGGCGGTGCCGCCTTCGAATGCCTCGCCGTCGACCTTGCCCACGAAGTCCATCGTGACCTGATCGCCGTCCTCGGCTGCGCCGTCCTTGTCCTCGAAGTTCTGAGCCTGCTTGGCCAGACCTTCCAGAGCTTCGTCGACGTCGGCGTCATCGGCCTTCACGACCATCTTTTCGAGCGTCACGGCGGAGAGGTCGGGCTCAGGGATCTCGGGGAGCGCCTCATAGGACATCTCGACCTCGACATCGTCGCCTTCTTTCCAGTCGTCGCCCTTCATCTTGACCTGCGGCTGCAGGGCGGGGCGGTCGCCGGTTTTCTCGAAATGCTCGGCCATGGCGCCGTCGACGGCTTCCTGCATGGCTTCGCCCAGAAGACGCTGGCCATACTGCTTCTTGAGCAGGGCCATCGGCACCTTACCCTTGCGGAAGCCCTTCATTTCGATCTCGGGGCGGGCTTCGACCAGCTTCTCGTTCACCTTGGCGTCCAGTTCGGAGGCGGAAATGGTGATGTCGTAGCCGCGTTTCAGCCCGTCATTCAGGGTCTCGGTGACCTGCATGCGATGGGTCCTTTTTCCCGTGTCGTCAGATAGGCGGAAGCGGCCGCCGAAGCGGGGCCTTCCTCCAATTCGGCGCACTTCTATGGGTGGCGTGCGCGCCATGCAAGGCGGAATCGGGCCGCGCGGGGGGGATTCGCGCGCCAAGCGGCGCAGGCGGGGCGGGCGGCGGAGCGGCAGGGCGGAGGCGGGGCGCGACAGAAGCCCGCCTGCGGGCGCGCGCACCGGAGGCGGATGGCGTGGGGTAATGACGGGTGGGCCGCTTCTGCCATGGGCTGTCCAAGTGGCCGCTTTGGGTGGGGCAACCGGCGTGGCATTGGCCCGGTGCTGTGGAGCCGGTGCCTGCCCCGGAACCTGATCGCAGGTGGAGATGCAGGGAGGGTGCCGCGCCCCTTCCACGGATACCCGCCGCCAAACGAAAAGCGCCGGCCACGATATGTGGGCCGGCGCTTGGGCAACTCAGGGGGATGGGCGGCGATCAGACGCCGTCGCCGAGCGGACCCCGGTTGATCTGATCCTCGGCAGACTGGGCCTCGGACAACACGATCACCTGCGTGCCGTTATCGGTGATCTTGGCGAGATCGATGATGTCTTGCTGGAACAGGCGAATGCAGCCCGCGCTGTCCATGCCGCCCACGGTCCACGGGTAGGGGGTGCCGTGGATGCGGTAGAGCGTGTCGCGCCCATTGCGGTAGAGATACAGCGCGCGGGCGCCCAGCGGATTGTCCAGCCCGCCTTCCATACCACCGGCGACGGGGCCGTAAAGCTCGGGGTCGGTTTTCAGCATGCGCTGGGTCGGGGTCCAGCTGGGCCAGTCTTTCTGATGGTTGATGATGCCGCGCCCGGCAAAGCCGCGTCCGGCCTTGCCGACGCCGACGGTGTAGCGCTTCGCGGTGGTGCCATCGATGATGTAGAACAGGTGGCGCGAATAGGGGTCGACGATGATCGTGCCGGGGGTGCGGTCATTGCGGTAGGTCACAATCTGCCGCTTCACGTCGTCATTGAGATACTGGGCGGGCACGGCGGGAATGGTCCAGCCATTATCCTCCATCGTCGGATACATGTCGCGAAGCTCGCGGCTGACGCCCGGCTCCATCGGCGCAGCGCCACAGGCGGCCAATATGGTAAGCGCACAAAGCGCCGCGACTATTCTGGCCAGCGGGGCGGTGAAGGGACGGATCATCGGGACCTCCGGGTCGTAACTATCGGAAAACACGCGGTCCCGGGCCGGACCCCAACCGCGTATGCTAGGGGAGGAAAGAGGCCGGTCGCGGCAGGTTTCAAGGAACTGTGGTCAGGTTTGATGGAACCTGTGGCAATTTGTGCCACAGTTGACGTAGGGATACGGGCTCACGGCGATGTCAAAGCTTCGTGAACACCCGGCTGCTGGGCAGGTTCGGGGCTAATTCGGGCAGACAGGCCGGCGGTGGAGAGCCCACGGGCCGCAGGCGGGCGAAAGCAGCGGGAAATCGCGTTTCACGCTAGGCTGCGGGGCTGGGGGGCTTGACCCTCCGCTTTGGGAGGGGCCCATTGCCTGCGGATCGTGGGCGGGTCTTTGCCAGCGCGCGATCCTGCGCTTTCTGTCCGTGCGCCATTTGGGCCACGGGCCCCGTTCAACATTATTTTTCCGGAGGTGCTTATGGCCCCGCTCGACACGCCCACGGCTCAGGTCGCCCCGCCAGAAGTCACCCGCGATCCGGTCTGCGGGATGACGGTCGACCCTGCCGCTGGCGGGCCGCAGGCGAAACACGGGGGGCAGACCTATCATTTCTGCTCGGACGGGTGCCGCACCCGGTTTCTGGGCGATCCGGATGCTTTCCGCACCGCGCGCGACCCGGTCTGCGGGATGAGCGTCAACCGGGCCAGCGCCAAATACATGTCGCGCCACGAAGGCGAGCGGTTCTATTTCTGCTCCTCGCGCTGCATGGATCGGTTCGCGGATAAGCCCGGCGCGTTTCTGGGCGACCGGCCCGCCGCGCCTGCGGCGCGCGAGGGCGCGCAATATACCTGTCCGATGCATCCCGAGATTGTCCGCGACGCCCCCGGTGACTGCCCGATCTGCGGCATGGCGCTGGAGCCGATGACGCCCTCCGCCGAGAGCGGCCCGAACCCGGAGCTGGTCGATTTTCGCCGCAGGCTGTGGGTCGCCGGGCCGCTGGCGGCGCTGGTCGTCGTGCTGGAAATGGGCGGTCATCTGGGCATTCCGTTCACCGATTGGTTCGGCGTGTTGCCGGTGCTCTGGGCGCAGGCGGTGCTTGCGACCGCCGTGATGTGGCTGTGCCGGATGTTTTTCCGCCGGGGCTGGTCGTCGATCCGCAACCGCAGCCCCAATATGTGGACGCTGATTGCCATCGGCACCTTGGCGGCGTGGCTCTATTCGATGGTCGCGTTGCTGGCGCCGGGGCTGTTTCCCGAGGCGTTGCGCGGCATGGAGGGGCGGCCTGCGGTCTATTTCGAAGCGGCGGCGGTGATCCTTGTGCTGGTGCTGGTGGGGCAGGTGATGGAGTTGGCCGCCCGCGACCGCACCGGCGACGCGATCCGGGCGCTGCTGGATCTTGCGCCCAAAACCGCCCGGCGCATTGATCCCGATGGCCGCGAAGAGGACGTGGCACTGGGGGATCTGCGGCGCGGCGACCGGCTGCGCGTCCGCCCCGGCGAGGCCGTGCCCGCCGATGGCACGGTGCGCGACGGGCGCAGTCTGGTCGACGAATCCATGCTGACCGGGGAGCCGGTGCCGGTCGAGAAAACCGAAGGCAGCGAGGTCACCGGCGGCACGCTTAACAAAACCGGCGGGTTCGTCATGGAAGTGGGCGCCATCGGCGAGGACAGCACGCTGTCGCGCATCGTCGGCATGGTCGCGAAGGCACAGCGCTCGCGCGCGCCGATTCAGGCGATGGCGGACCGGGTCGCAGGGGTTTTCGTGCCCGCCGTGATCGCGGTGGCGGTCGTCGCCTTTGTCGCTTGGATGGTGCTGGGGCCCGCGCCTGCGCTGCCCTATGCGATGGTCGCGGCGGTGTCCGTGCTCATCATCGCCTGTCCTTGTGCGCTGGGTCTGGCCACGCCAATGTCGATCATGGTCGCCATGGGGCGCGGCGCGCAGGCGGGCGTGTTGATCCGCGATGCCGAGGCGCTGGAGCGGTTCGCGAAAGTCGATGTGCTGGTGGTGGACAAGACCGGCACGCTGACCGAGGGGCGTCCGGTCCTGACCGACATCATCGCCGCCGATGGCGTCAGCGATCTGGATCTGCTCGCCGATGCGGCGGCGTTGGAGCGCGGCTCCGAACACCCGCTGGCGGAAGCCATTCTGGAAGGCGCGACCGCCTATGGTGCCCCCGAGCGCCCGGAGGTGACCGATTTCGACGCCCCGACCGGCAAGGGCGTCACCGGGCGGGTGAAAGGCGTGCCAAGCGCGCTTGGCAACCTTGCGCTGATGCAGGATCTAGGCGTCGACGTCACCGCATTCTCCGCACGGGCGAAGGTGCTGCAAGATAGCGGGCGCACGGCGATCTTCGTGGCGTCCGATGGGCAGCTTATCGGGCTGCTGGGCGTGGCCGATCCGATCAAGGAAACCACGCCCGAGGCCGTGCGCGGCCTGCATGCCGCCGGATTGCGGGTGGTCATGGCCACAGGCGACGCGGAACCCACGGCGCGGGCGGTTGGGCGCGAACTGGGCATCGATGAGATCCACGCCGCTGTTTCGCCCGAACAGAAAGGCCAGATCATCGCGGATCTGCAGGCGCAGGGGTTGCGGGTGGCGATGGCTGGCGACGGGGTGAATGACGCGCCCGCGCTTGCCGCCGCCGATGTGGGCATCGCTATGGGCACCGGGGCGGATGTCGCGGTGGAAAGCGCGGGCATCACGCTGGTGCGGGGCGATCTGACCGGCATCCTGCGCGCCCGGCATCTGGCCGTGCAGACCCTGCGCAATATCCGCCAGAACCTTGTCTTTGCCTTTGCCTATAATGTGCTGGGCGTGCCGATCGCGGCGGGGGTGCTGTATCCGGCCTTTGGCCTGCTGTTGCCGCCCATCTTCGCCGCTGCCGCCATGAGCCTCAGCTCAGTCTCGGTGATCGGCAACGCCCTGCGCTTGCGCCGTGCGAAGCTGTGAGCAAAGGGCGGGTCGGCGTTGGTTTGCTGGGCACGATTGAGCGTAGCGGGGCTTTGCGCAACGCAAGCCTGCAACTAGGGTGGTGAACACGACGGAGGCTTGGCAGATCAACGATAAAGTGCAGCGTCAGCCTGCCCGTGGGATGGCGCTGCAACGATTGAACGGGTGTGCTTTATAGTGCGGCCTGCATCCCCGCTCCGAGGTCCGTGCGAGGTGGCCAAGCGCCAGCCCGTGGGGACGGGCAGGCGCTCGCTCTCGCGGCCTGCGGCCTTGTTCGAGAGCGGGTGCGCTGATCTCCGAAGAACGCAGGGCGTTGAGAGGCCGGGCGCAACGTCAGCCTGCCCGTGGGATGGCGCCGCAACACCTGAACCGCGCGCTTTATGCCAGCCAAACACCTCCCCGCTCCGAGGTCCGCGCGAGGTGGCAAAGCGCCAGCGCGCCGGGACGGGCAGGCGCTCGCCCACGCGGCTTTGCCTTGTTCGCGGGCGGTAGGGCTGAGCACGACGGAGGCGCCGTGTGGTGCATCGTGAAAGCGCGCGCGTGTGCGGTCCACCCCTGTCACGACGCCCCACCGGCGCCGCTGGCGTCAGCGGACCGCGCGTCCGTCGGGGAGTGTGATCCGCGCCACCTGTTCCGAAATCGGGTCCACCGACAGAGGGTGGGTTTCGGTGCTGTGGCGGGCGGGGTCTCCAATGGGTTGCCAGCGCCCGGCCTTGTAGATCTCCAACGCGTCGAACCCGGCCTTGTAGGCCATCTTGGGCGAGCCGGGCACCCAATAGCCCAGATAGACATAGGGCAGGCCCGCCTCCCGCGCGATTTCCACATGATCGAGGATCACATAGGTGCCCAGCGAATTGCGGGCGAGATCGGGATCGAAGAAGGAATAGACCATCGACAGCCCGTCCTCCATCACATCGGTCAGGCAGACCCCGCGGAGCGGGCCCTCCCGGCGCCCTTCGGCGGGGTCGCGATATTCGACGACGCGACTGCGGATCGGCGTTTCCTCCACCATCGCGGCAAACTCAAAGATGTCCATATCGGCCATGCCGCCCTCGGCGTGGCGGGTGTCGAGGTAGCGGCGGAAGAGCGCGTATTGCTCCTCGGTGGCCCAAGGGCTCGACGCGGTGCGATGCAAATGCGCGTTGCGGCGCCGGTTGCGTTTCTGGCTGCGGCTGGGGCGGAAATCGGCCACCCGGATACGGGCCGACAGACATGCGCTGCATTCCGCGCAAGACGGGCGATAGAGCACATTCTGCGACCGGCGGAAGCCCTGCTTCGACAGCGTGTCATTCAGGGTCTCGGCATGTTCGCCCTGCAAGGCGGTGAACAGCTTCCGCTCCATCCGGCCATCGAGATAGGGGCAGGGCTGCGGGGCGGTGACGTAGAACTGAGGTGCGATCGGAAGGGTGTGGCGCATCAGGGGGCTCTGTGTCGGTCTCGGGTTCGGATCGGAACTAGGTGCCGGCGTCCCACATGCAGGTGCCGCACCCATAGGGCGCGGCGGGGTCCGTGCTTCGGGGTCGTGTCAGTGTCGTGACAAAACGGTAGCAGGGGCATTGCGTTCCGCCAAGCCCTGCTTGAACCGCGCGCCTCCGGGCCGCTGGGCAGGGGCAAGGCGCTGCCGACCGACCCGTGCAGCCCTGGCGCGGTCCCGCTCAGTCACCTGCGGCGCGGTTGATCGCAGCGGTGCCCTGCACCATGTCGTAAAGCGACTGCGTGCGCGGCGAGGCAAGGATCGTGATGACCGAGATCACCTGCGGGATCACAAAGGACCACGACACGGTATAAAGCAGCACATGCAGCACCGCTTCGCCAAAGCCAAAGCGCTCCCCCCGGTGATTGCGGAACTCAAGGCTCAGCAGTCGCTGGCCCAGCGTGGCCGATCCCCGTGCCATCGTTATCACCCGGTAGGCAAAGCCGATCCCAAGCCACAGCAGCGGCAGGAAAAACAGCCCGATGAACACGGTCAGCACGGTGGTGATCGCCACCAGCAGGCCAATCACGACCAGATCCACCAGCCATGCCAAAAACCGCTTGGTCGGCACGTCGTCATAGAATTCGGAGGCGGTATCGGGATCAGGCAGACCCCATAGGGCATTCGTCATCATGTCGGTCATATGGGGGAGTGCCTTTCGATTGGCAATGTGCGCGGCGGATGGCAAGGACACAGGGCGGGGGCCGCCCCGTGTCGGGGTCTGGGACGACAGGCAGATCAGGCTTGCGTCGTGGCGTTCGGGGCGGGGCGGTCGCTGTCGGCATCCGCATCCGTGGCCGGACGTTTGGCGCGGTCTTCCATGAACTGGTCGAATTCGGCCTTGTCCTTGGCCTCGCGCAGACGCTCGAGGAAGGATTCAAAGCTGTCTTGTTCCTCCTTCAGGCGGCGCAGGGTTTCGGCCTTGTAGGCGTCAAAGGCGCGGTTGCCGGAAGATTTGAACGGGGTGTTGCGGAATTTGGACGCGCCACGCGAGGCGCATTTGCCGGAAAACATGCGTTTGCTCCAGATCATGTAAGCGAGAAGGGCGAGGCCTACGGGCCAGAAGACGATGAACCCTGCGACTGTCGCCGCGATCCATGCGCCCTTGCCCCGCGCGTCAAGCCAGGCTTCGGCCCGTCCGAGGACGGAGGTCGAGGCGGTGGCGAAGGCGGTGTTCATGCGTATGCTCCTTGGTCGGGCGCCGATCCCGGCGCGTTGGCGGTGTGGGTTTCGATGTGAACCCGTTTCACATTACACCAGATGGGAGGCCCGCCGGGACGGTTCAAGATGTGGATGTGAAAGTTTTTAACATAGGGCCGCGCGGCAGGTGCGGCGGAGGTTTAGTGGCGCGTTGACTATGGTGGGCCGGCTTGACGGGCCGGGTGGGGATGCCTGATGGCCCGGCGGGTTGGTGCTCGGCCACGCCGCGCTGAACTCGAGATGGAGAGGAGCATGTCCGACAAACTTTACAGGGCAACCTCACGGGTAAGCACCTGTCGTGCTAAGCGCGCCCGCCCGCGAACAAGCGAAGCGCGAGAGCGAGCGCCTGCCCGTCCCCCACGGGCTGGCGCTTTGCCACCTCGCGCGAACCTCCGAGCAGGGAGGAACACATCACCATAAAGCGCACCGGCTCCAACCGTCGCAGCGCCACCCCACGGGCAGGCCCCCGGTGCACTTACAAACCAATCCAGGTGTAGCCCGCCCCTACGGTCTGAGCGCACCCGCCCGCGAACAAGGCCGCAGGCCGCGCGGGCGAGCGCCTGCCCGCCCCACCGGGCTGGCGCTTTGCCACCTCGCGCTGACCTCAGAGCGGGGAGGGTAGTGTTGCCATAAAGTGCGCCGTTCAGTCGTAGCAGCGCCACCCCACGGGCAGGCTCCCGTTGCATTTACAAACCAATGCAGGTGTAGCTCGCCTCTGAGAACTAAGTGCGCCCGCCGGCGAACAAGGCCGCAGGCCGCGCGGGCGAGCGCTTGCCCGTCCCCACGGGCTGGCGCTTTGTCACCTTGCGCGAACCTCGGAGCAGGAAGGAACACGTCACCATAAAGCACACCCGCTCACCCGCCCGAGCGCCACCCCACGGGCAGGCTCCCGTCGCGCATCAGGTCCAGCGGAAACTGGCGACCCCCGTTGCCCATAAGTGCACAGATGCCGCTTGCGGGGCGTCACACATCCTCGCGCGGGGCGGTGAAGTCCTGCACGGTGGCGGCGGTCACCCGGATCAGGTCCATCGGTGCGATGGCAAAGATGTGTCGGGGCGTGCCGGCGGCGGCCCAGATTTCCGGGAAGCGGATGAGGTAGGGGTCAAAGAACGCGCGGATCGGGGTCTTGTGTCCCACCGGGGCCACGCCGCCGACGGCAAAGCCGGTGACGGCCCGGATCATGTCGGCATCGGGCAGGGCGACCGGCTCATCCAGACAGGCGCTGGCGCGGGTGGAATTCACCTGACTGCCGCCTGCGGTGATGAACAACGCGAGCCTGCCAGTGTCGCGTCCCATGACGATGATGGATTTGGCGATGCGGTCGATCTCGACACCCGCTTCGGCGGCGGCCTGCGCGGCGGTGCGGGTTTCGGTCTCGCAGGTGCGGACATTCGGCCTCAGACCTGCCTCCTGCAGGGCGGCTTTCACGCGGGTCAGGCTCTGGCTCATCGGCGGCTCCGGCTCCGGCAGGTGCGGGGTTCGGACGTCAGTGTTGCCGCAACCGCCCCGCATCGCAAGTGTCGGCCCCGCGCGACACCGATTGACCGCCCGCGCGCGGCAGGGCAAGCAAAGGTCATGACATTTACCAGCGCCATCACCCGCCACCCGATTGCCCATGATGCTCAGGCCGGAGAGGACTGCGCCGCGCTGTTCCCCGATGCCGCGCCCGAACTGCGTCAACTGATTGCGGGCACCGCCGGGTGCAGCCCCTATCTGCGCGGTTTGATCGAGCGGGAGCGCGACTGGCTGGAGGCTGCGCTCCACGACGATCCGCGCGCGGTGCTGGACGGGTTGCTGACGCCGCTGCCGGAACAGCCGCTGGAGGGGTTGGGCGCGACATTGCGGCAGGCCAAACGGCGCGTCGCGCTCTATACCGGGCTGGCCGATCTGGGCGGGGTCTGGACGCTGGAACAGGTGACCGGCGCGCTGACCCGGCTGGCGGATGCGGCCTGCGATGCGGGGCTGAAGGCGCTGCTTGCCCCCGAAATCGCGCGGGGCCGTATTCCCGGAGCGACCGAAGCCGATCTGCCCGACGCTGCCGGGCTATGCGTGTTGGCCATGGGCAAAATGGGCGCGCATGAGCTGAACTATTCGTCGGATATCGACCTGATCTGCCTTGTCGATCAGGATCGCTATCGCGGCGGCAACTGGCCCGAGGCGCGCGCCGGTTTCATCCGTGTGGTGCGCAAGTTGACCCAGCTTCTCAGCGACATCACGGGGGAGGGCTATGTGTTCCGCACCGATCTGCGGCTGCGGCCCGATGCGTCAAGCACGCCGGTCGTTCTGGCGATGGAGCAGGCGGAACGCTACTACGAAAGCCTTGGCCGCACATGGGAACGCGCGGCACATATCAAGGCACGGCCCTGCGCGGGCGATCTGGCGGCGGGGGCGGCGTATCTGGATCGGCTGCGGCCCTTTGTCTGGCGCAAACATCTGGATTTCGCGGCCATTCAGGATGCCTATGACATGCGGCTCAAGATCCGCGATCACAAGGGGCTGCACGGCACCGGCACGCTGGAAAGCCGGGATCTGAAACTTGCCCCCGGCGGCATCCGCGAAATCGAGTTCTTCACCCAGACCCGGCAGTTGATCGCCGGTGGCCGTGATCCGCGGCTGCGCGAACGCGGCACGCTGGCCGGGCTCGCCGCACTGGAACAGGCGGGCTGGGTGCCCGGCGATGTGGTGGCGCGTCTGGGCACGGCCTACCGCGCCCACCGCGAGGTGGAACACCGGCTGCAACAGGTGGCCGATGCCCAGACCCATATGCTGCCCCGCGACGCCGAGGGGTTCGACCGGCTGGCACGGATGTGCGGGCACGGCGATACCGAAGCGTTCCGCGCCGATCTGCGCGCCCGTCTGGAAATGGTCGCCGCCGAAACCGAAACCTTCTTTGCCCCCGGCACGCCCGGCGCGGCGGCAGAGGAGGACGCGGGTCCGGAGCCGGAAATCGTCGAGAAATGGCGCAGCTATCCGGCGCTGCGATCCGACCGGGCGATGGCGATTTTCAAACGGTTGAAGCCCGAATTGCTGGCGCAATTGCAAAGCGCTCCCAAACCCGAAGAAGCGCTGGCCGCGTTTGACGGGTTCCTGTCCGGCCTGCCTGCCGGGGTGCAGCTGTTTTCGATGTTCGAGGCCAATCCGCAGCTTCTGCGGCTTATCACCGACATTGCCGCCACCGCGCCCGCCTTGGCACGCTATCTGTCGCATAATGCCAGTGTGCTGGACGCGGTGATCGGGGGCAGCTTCTTTGCCGATTGGCCGGGCCGCGCCGCGCTGCGCACGGAATTGGCGAACCGGCTGGCGGCGGCCCCGGATTACGAAACCCGGCTCGATACCGCGCGCCGCTGGGCCAAGGAATGGCATTTCCGCACCGGCGTGCATCACCTGCGCGGGCTGATCGCGGTCGATGAAACCGGGGCGCAATATGCCGATCTGGCCGAGGCGGTGATCGGCGCGCTGCTGCCCGTCGTCACCGATCACTTCGCCGAAAAGCACGGCGCTCCGCCCGGTCGCGGCGCGATGGTGCTGGGCATGGGCGCGCTGGGGGCCGGGTGGCTCACCGCGCAATCCGATCTGGATATCATCGTGATCTACGACGCGGGCGGGATCGAAATGTCCGAGGGGCGGCGCCCCTTGGCGGCCCGGCCCTATTACGCGCGTCTGACGCAGGCGCTGGTCACCGCGCTATCGGCCCCGACGGCCGAAGGGCGTCTTTACGAGGTCGACATGCGTCTGCGCCCGTCGGGGCGGCAGGGCCCGGTGGCGACCGCGCTGGAGGCTTTCGCGACCTATCAGAAAAGCGAAGCCTGGACGTGGGAGCATCTGGCGCTGACCCGCGCCCGGCCCATCGCCGGTGCGCCGGAGTTGCAGGAGGAAGTCACCCGGGTGCGTGCCGATGTGCTGCGCAGCCGCCGCGACCGCGCCGCGACCCTGCAATCCGTCGCCGATATGCGCGCCCGTCTGGCCGAGGCAAAACCCGCCGATGCGCCGCTGGATGCCAAGCGGGGACCGGGCCGGATGCAGGATATCGAGCTATTCGCGCAGACCGCGGCCCTGCTGGCGGGGGCGGATGTCACCGCGACCGATGCCCAGATCGACAGCGCCGCCGACTGGATCGGGGCCGAGAAGACCGCCCATCTGCGGACGCATTACGGCCTGCTGCGCGCGGTGCAGGCCGCCGGGCGGCTCATCACCGAGGAACGGTTCTCGCCCCGGCGGCTGGGGCAGGGCGGCTGTGCGATGATGCTGCGCGATGCCGGTCTGGGCGATGAGGCGGCTGCGACATGCGACATCGCGCTTCTGGAACGGCGCCTGGCCGAAGGCAGCGCCGCCGCCGCAGAGATCATCGGCGCGGCGCTTGGCCCCGCCGGCACCGAAAAGGACGAGACATGATGAAGACGCTGGGCGAGGCAGACGATCCCAAGGGCCTGATCCGCGAGGCCTATCGCATCGACGGGATCGGCGCGGGCGAATGCCGCTCGATCTTCATGGATTGGGCTCTGTCGATCGACGGTGCGGCGCAACCGGCGCTGCGGCGGTTGCTGGCGCGCTACGGGGCGACCGATCCGCTGCATCCCATGACGCAGGTGCTGAAAGAAGGCTTGGGCACCAGTGATCCCGCGCCGGGTCAGCGGCGGGGCGGCTGGCGGGGGCGGCGAGGTCTGACCTGATCTAGTGCGATCTGACCCGCATCAGACCTGCGCCGCAGGCCGCGCGGCGGGACAGGGGCGTTGACGGCCCCGCACCACCGCCGCGCGGACCGCGATCATGCTTTCAGCGCGGCGGCTTCGCGGGCGAGTGCTTCGATGCCGTCCCAGTCGCCGGACTGCACCTTATCCTTGGGCGCGACCCAGCTGCCGCCGACACACATGACATTGGGCAGGCTCAGATAGTCGCGCGCGTTTTTCAGGCTGACGCCGCCGGTGGGGCAGAAGCTGATCTGCGGGATCGGCGCGCCGATCGCCTTCAGCGCGGGCGCGCCGCCCGAGGCTTCGGCGGGGAAGAACTTCATCGCCGTGTAGCCGCGCTCCAGCAGGCGCATCGCCTCGGTCGCGGTGGCGGCACCGGGCAGCAGCGGCAGGTCTTCGTCCTCGCAGGCCTGAAGCAGCACATCCGTCGCGCCGGGTGAGACGCCGAATTGCGCGCCTGCGGCCTTGGCGGCGCGGACATCTTCGGGGGTGAGCAGGGTGCCCGCACCGACCACACCGCCCGGCACCTGTGCCATGGCACGGATCGCGTCAAGCGCGGCAGGCGTGCGCAGCGTCACCTCCAGCGCGGGCAGGCCGCCCGCAACCAGCGCCCGCGCCAGCGCTTCGGCATGGGCGGCGTCATCGATCACGAGAACCGGCACCACAGGGGCCCGGCGGCAGAGATCCTCGGTGCGGCGGCTTGCGTCCTGAGGGGTCATGGCGAGATCCTTTTTGCGAGGGTCCGCCGGGAAATATGCCTCCGGCGGGGATATTTTAACCATATTGAAAGACAGGCGGAGCATCGTGGCCCGGCGGAACAGGCAGGGATGCCGATGGCCGCCCATGTTGAAACATCCCGGCCTGCCCGCTGTGTGCTTGCTTGTGCGGGCGGGCCGGGATGCGGGATCAGACGACGACGCCCGCGCCAGCGGTGGCGGGGCCGACATTCTGGCGGAACGCCTCGAACAGCTCCCGACCAATGCCGAACTTGTTGCCGCTGAGGTCGGCGGCGACCGGCTCGCGGCTGTCGAAGTCCTCGGCCAACACGCTGAGCGTGCCTGCAACCGCATCGACGCGCACGATGTCGCCGTCGCGCAGGCGGGCGAGCGGGCCGCCATCGGCAGCTTCGGGGCTGACATGGATGGCGGACGGCACCTTGCCCGACGCGCCCGACATGCGGCCATCGGTGACCAGCGCCACCTTCAACCCGCGATCCTGCAACACCGCAAGGGTCGGGGTCAGGGAATGCAATTCGGGCATGCCGTTGGCTTTGGGCCCCTGAAACCGGACGACGACCACGGTGTCCGACGTGAATTCGCCCTGCTTGAAGGCCTCCTTCACAGCGCCCTGATCGTGGAAGATCCGCGCGGGCGCTTCGATCACATGGCGTTCGGGCGCCACCGCGGAGACTTTCATCACGCCGCGCCCAAGATTGCCGGCAAGCTGCCGTAGACCGCCCGATTTCTGGAACGGATCGGCGGCGGGGCGCAGGATCTTATCGTTGAGCGATTGGCCCGCCCCTTCCTGCCAGCTCAGCGCGCCATCGACGATTTTCGGCTCGCGGGTGTAATCGGCCAGCCCGTCGCCTGCCACGGTTTTGGTGTCGGGATGCAGCAGGCCTTCGTTCAGCAGATCGCCGATCATGTAGCCAAGCCCGCCCGCCGCGTGGAAATGGTTCACGTCGGCCAGCCCGTTGGGATAGACCTTGGCCATCAGCGGGGTCACGGCGGAAAGGTCCGAGAAATCCTCCAGATCGAGGATCACGCCCGCCGCACGGGCCATCGCGGGCAGGTGCAGGATCAGGTTGGTGGAGCCGCCGGTGGCCATCAGCCCGACCATCCCGTTGACGAAGGCCTTTTCATCCAGCACCTGCGCCACGGGGCGATAATCGTTGCCAAGCGCGGTGATCTGCAACGCGCGCTCCGTCCCGGCGATGGTGAGCGCATCGCGCAGCGGCGTGTTGGGATTGACGAAGCTCGCCCCTGGCAGGTGCAGCCCCATGAACTCCATCAGCATCTGGTTGGAATTCGCGGTGCCGTAGAACGTGCAGGTGCCCGGCCCGTGATAGGAGGCCATTTCCGCCTTCATCAACTCATCCCGGCCCACTTCGCCGGTCGCGAATTGCTGGCGCACGCGGGATTTTTCGTCATTGGGCAGGCCCGAGGTCATCGGTCCGGCGGGCAGGAAGATCCCCGGCAGATAGCCAAAGGTGGCCGCGGCAATGACCAGACCCGGCACGATCTTGTCGCAGACGCCAAGGTAGAGCGCGGAGTCGAACGTGTTGTGGCTGAGCGCGACACCGGTGGCGAGCGCGATCACATCGCGCGAAAACAGCGACAGTTCCATGCCGACCTGGCCTTGTGTCACGCCATCGCACATGGCTGGCACGCCGCCCGCCACCTGCGCGGTGCCGCCTGCATCGCGCGCGGCCCGGCGGATCAGGTCGGGAAAACGCTCGAACGGCTGATGCGCGGACAGCATGTCATTATAGGCGGTGACGATGCCGATATTGCCGGCGCTCGTGGTGGCAAGGCTGTCTTTGTCCTCGCCCATCGCGGCATAGGCGTGGGCCTGATTGCCACAGGTGAGATGCGCCCGGCGCGGGCCTTCATCGGCGGCGCGGGCCATACGGTCCAGATAGGCGCTGCGCGGCGCCTTGCTGCGTTCGATGATCCGTTGGGTGACTTTATGGACGGTGGCGTCGAGGGGCATTGGCATGATCCGCTGGCTGTGATTCTGAAGACGCTGGGGTCTTTGTCGCGCATGATAGTGAGTTAGCGCTAACAATACAAACCCGTGTCGCAGGCCCATTTGAGGGGCGGGCAGGGGGATCGCCCGATGGCGTGGACCCTGTTACTGGATTGAGCGCGCCCGCGGCTGATTTCAACCGCCACTGCTGCGCCACGTCTGCCCGCAATGCATGTCCCGCCGGGGCCAAGCCATGCGGTTTCTGCAATGCGGCAATACCATCCTGTCGGTTTCCGTGCCCGTCCCCATGACCTAAGTTCGTTGGCAAGGGAGGGCTGAAGTTCTGAAAAGGATGACATCCCGATGAAACATACTGATTACGTGGACGAATACGGCATGATCGACATGATTGCTATCGAGCGCGACGCGCGCATCCTGCGGGCCCAGGCCTTTGCCTCCGGCATTCGCAAAATCGGCGCTTGGCTGCGCAGCCGCGGCAATTTCGGCGCAGCAGTCGCCGCACGCTGAGCCGCATCTCTTCGGCGTGACATTGCCGAAGCGACGCCGCACCATATACGGATCACCGGATCCCACCTGAAACAACCCCGGATCTGCCGGGGTTTTTTCTTGCCCGAACGGCATGTCGCGATGACCCCGGCCTATGGCCTGTTGCGCAAACACCGCAGCACGGGACTAGCGAACAGGATCGGGCAGGGCTGCCAATCTTTTGAAATTTCGCTGAATTTGCGCGTCCCCCGCGCGATCTGGCGCCTGCATTCTGCACCTTGGGCGCGAAAACTTTCGCCCCCTGCGCCGCGAACGCGCCACGATGTGTTACCCTAGCGTCATTGTTCAATTGATTTGGGTCGTTTCGGCCCGGAGGATCATAGTGATGCGATGGCTCACATTTGGCCTGATTTTGGCCAGTCTCTCCGCATGCGGGGGCGGGCGCGCTGCGTCCAGTTCCCAAGACCTCGTGCCGCAGATCCGCAGCACGACATGGAGCACGGGCGCGTTCCGGTAGGATGTGACGGTGCGAGAGGGCACGTTGCTGCGGCTTGCCGCTTCCGTCGGCGGCGGGAACGGGATATTGGCGGGGCATGACAGATGCAGCGCACACCCCCGCCCCCCATTCCCCGGCAACCGATCGGCCCACCGTGCGCCTGCGCCCCAAGGCCGAGGCCCGCGCGATCCGGCATGGCTTCCCATGGGTTTATTCCGATGAGCTGGTGCTTGACCGGCGGTCGAAATCCCTGACGCCCGGCACCATTGCCCGGCTGGAGGACGCCGAACGCCGCCCGCTGGGCACCGTGACCGTCAATCCCGACTCGAAAATCACCGCCCGCATGTTGGATTTCGATGCCGAGGTCGAGATCGATCACAATTGGCTGGTGACGCGCCTGCGCGCCGCGCTGGACCTGCGCGAGCAACTTTATGACGCGCCCTATTACCGGCTGGTCCATGCCGAGGCCGACGGCCTGCCAGGCGTCGTGATCGACCGGTTTGGCGACGCGGCGGTGATTCAGCCGAACGCCGCATGGGCGGATGCCATGATCGACACGCTGGCCGATGCGTTGGCCGAGGTCACGGGCGTCACCGCCATTTTGAAAAGCGGCAGTGGCCGCGCCCGCAAACTGGAAGGCCTCGATGACGCCACCACATGGCTGCGCGGCGAGGTCACGGCCCCGATCCCGGTCAAGATGAACGGCGCCACCTATATGGCCGACCTGACGGGCGGGCAGAAAACCGGGCTGTTCTACGACCAGCGCCCGAACCACGCGTTCATCGCCGGGTTGGCGCGCGGGCGCACGGTGCTGGATGTGTTTTGCCATGTGGGCGGGTTCGCGCTTGCCGCGCTGTCGCAGGGTGCGGTCAGCGCGGTGGCGGTCGATGGCTCCGGCCCGGCGCTTGAACTGGCGCAGCAGGGGGCCGAGGCCAGCGGCCATGCCGCGGCCTTCACCACCCGGCAGGGCGATGCCTTTGCCGAACTGGAAGCCATGGCGCAGGAGGGCGCGCGGTTTGACATCGTGATCTGCGATCCGCCTGCTTTCGCGCCCTCGAAACAGGCGCTTGAGGCGGGGCTGCGCGCCTATGAGCGGATCGCGCGGATGGCGGCTGGTCTGGTCGCTGACGGCGGCATCCTGTGTGTGTGTTCGTGTTCTCACGCCGCCGATCTGACCCGTTTCCGCAACGCCTCCGCGCGCGGGATCGGCAAGGGCGGGCGCCGGGCGCAGCTGATCCATACCGGCTTTGCCGGGGCCGACCATCCGCTGCTGCCGCAACTGGCCGAAAGCGGCTATCTAAAATCGCTGGTCTTCCGGATGACCGCGTGAAGCTGACGCTTGATGCCTGCGTGATGTTTCCGACCGTCCAGCGGGAAATCCTGCTGGCGGTCGCCCGCGAGGGGCTGATCACCCCACTCTGGTCGCCGCGCATCTTGGAAGAATGGGCCCGCGCCGCGCGTAAGATCGGCCCCACGGGCGAGGCACAGGCCCGCGCCGAAATCGCGTTGCTCAGGGCGCATTGGCCCCGGGCGGAGGTGCATCCGCGCGACGGGGATCTGGCGCGTCTGTGGCTGCCCGATCCTGCTGATATTCATGTGCTGGCTGCGGCTATCGCGGGGTCTGCCGATGCGATCGTGACCGTCAACACCCGCGATTTTCCCCGTCACATTCTGGCCGAAGAAGGACTGCAACGGCACGACCCCGACGGTTTGCTGCGCGATCTGTATCTCGCCCAGCCGGACCCCGTCATCCGCGCGGTAGAGGCCGTCGCGGCGGAAGCGGCCCGGCTGGACGACGCGCCGCGCGATCCGCGCGCGCTGCTGAAAAAGGCACGCTTGCCGCGACTGGCCAAATTTTTTTGCGTGAGCGTCACGCTGTAACTATTTGCAATGTAGACTAAATATCAGGCCGCGGCTTCGGCCTCGGCGCAGGCTTCGGCAGTGGCGTCGAGCGCCAGCATGATCGACGCATGACGGTTCTTGAACTCGCGCGCGGGCAGCAGCACCTCGAACCCTTCGAACGGCGCGGCAGGCACATCGCCGCCTTGCTTTAGCATGGCGTGCAACTCGGCGCGGGCGCGGTCGATCTCGGCGCGGCTGCGCCCGATCACCACCTGACCCAGCACCGCGGCGGAGGCCTGACCCAGCGCGCAGGCCTTCACATCCTGTGCGAATTCAGCAATCCGCCCGTCCTGCAGCACCAGATCCACGGTGATGGTGGAGCCGCAAAGCGGCGAGCGTTTGCGGATACTGACCTCGGGCGCGGGCAGGCGGCCCAGATGCGGGATATCGGCAGCCAGCGCCAGAATCCGCCCGGAGTATAGGTTGACGAGGTCGGTTTCGGTGCTCATGTCTGGCCCTTCCATCTTGCCTGTCCTAGATAGGTCACTCCCCCGCGTTTGAAAAGGAACCCGCGCATGGCCTTCGATCCGGCGACACTAAAGTATGACGCGCAGGGCCTGATCCCTGCAATCGCGCAGGATGCGGAAAGCGGCGAGATCCTGATGATGGCGTGGATGAATGCCGAAAGCGTCAGCCGCACGCTCGACACCGCGCGCGTCACCTATTGGTCGCGCTCCCGGCAGGCGTTCTGGGTCAAGGGCGAAAGCTCGGGCAACCTGCAACATCTGGTAGATCTGCGGGTGGATTGCGACCGCGATTGCCTGTTGGTGCTGGTCCGGCAGGAGGGCCCCGCCTGCCACACCAACCGGCGCAGTTGCTTCTACACGGCGGTGCGGGATGGCGAAGAGGTCGAATTGATGACCCCCGAAGCGGGCTGAGCGGCGGCTATAGCCCGACCAGAGCGCGAATATCCTGCGGGGTTGCGCCGCGCTCCCGATACAGCTGGATCGCCTCCGCGTCGTGCCGCTTTGCCAGCCGCTTGCCCTGCGCGTCGCGGATCAGCCGGTGATGGTGATAGCGCGGTGTGGGCAGGCCCAGCAGGTGTTGCAGCAGGACATGCAGCGGGGTCGCATCAGACAGGTCGCGCCCGCGGGTGACCAGCGTAACCCCTTGCGCCGCGTCATCCACCACCACCGCCAGATGATACGCGATGGCACCGGTCTGACGGCGGGCCAGAACGATGTCACCCGCGCCGGTGATCAGGTCTGCGGCGGCCCTACGCTGCACGCCGCTTCCGTCACCGTCCTCGGTAAATTCTAGATATTTAGCAGTAGCTTGCACGGCTTTCTGAATGTCGAGCCTCAGCGCATCTCCCGGCCTCCGGTCGGCCATGCTGCGGTGCCTGCATGTGCCGGGATAGATCAGCCCATCCGGCCCGTGCGGCGGATCGCCTTCCTGCGGGGCGCTCAGCGCGGCGCGGATCTCGGCGCGGTTGCAGCCGCAGGGATAGAGCAGACCCATCTCATCCAGCCGGGCCAGCGCGGCCTCATAGGCGGGCAGACGCTCGGACTGGCGCCAGACGGGCCGGGGATAATCGATCCCAAGCCAGCGCAGATCCTCATGAATCGCGGCTTCCCACTCTGGCTTGGACCGTTCGCGGTCCAGATCCTCGATCCGCAGTAGGAATTGACCGCCCGCCGCCCGCGCCAGATCCGCGCCCAGCAGGGCGGAATAGGCATGACCCAGATGCAGCGGCCCGGTCGGAGACGGGGCAAAACGCGTGATCATCGGCGTCAGGATTTCTGGAGAATAATGACCGTGGAGCCCTGACATAGCGCAGGCAGATGCGCCCCATGTTCGCGGAACAGTTGCTGCATCGCGCCGCTGTCGAGCGTCGCTTCGACCGCGCGGGCACTGATCCCGGCGCTGGTGCAATAATCCGGCACGGCAAGCGCCAGCAGCCCGCCGGGCATCAACGCGCGCGTCAGCCGCTCCACCTGACAGGGCCCCACAGGGCCAAGGCCCAGCGATCCGGCGGTGGCGATGGCCGCCCAACGCCCTTCGCGCAGCATTTCATAGCCGGGCTGGATGCGGTGCAAGTCGCGGTAAACGCCGCGGGCCTGCGCGCGCGCGATCAGCACCTCGGACGGGTCGATGCCGGTGATGTCGGTGCAGCCCGCCGCCTGAAGCGCAAGTCCCAGAACCCCGGTGCCGCAATCGTAGTCGAGCACCGATTGATCCGTGTCGGGCAGGAAAGCGCAGAGCGCTTCGGCGATCCGTGCGGGGGTGGCGTAGCCTGTGCCCAGCGTCGCCTTGTCGTAGCGCCGCACCCAGCTTTGCCGCAACATAGCGGGATTGGATGCGGCCCGAGGCTTCCAAAGAAGGTCGGGGTAAAGCGCAGGGGCCTGCGCAGGCGTGTCGTAAAGCGAATGCATGGCGAAGTTTATCAGCCGGTCGGTCGCGGGTCCAGTTCCCTGATGGCAGTCTAGAGCCATCGTTAGCGTAAACTCAACTCAAACCCGGAGCATTCGGGATGCTCCGGCGGGCTTATGCCTCGCTCGGCGTCTCGGCGCCGGCGTCGGCAGCGATGTCGGAGACCGTCGGTTCCGGCAGGCCAAGCCACTCGCGCCACGCGGTTTTCGCGCGGTCGGTATAGGCCTTGTAGCGGTCGCGGCGGCCCCGCCGCCCGCCCTTGGCGTCGATAGGCCGGAACAGCCCGAAATTGACGTTCATCGGCTGGAAGGTCTTGGCCTCCGCGCCGCCGGTGATGTGGGTCAGCAGGGCACCCATCGCGGTGTCTGCGGGCACCGGGGGCAGGGGGTCGCCCAGCAGCTCCTGCGTCGCCAGCCGCCCGGCCAGAAGCCCCATCGCCGCGCTTTCGACATAGCCTTCGACCCCGGTGATCTGACCGGCGAAACGCAGGTTCGGACGCGAGCGCAGGCGCATCTGATCGTCAAGCAGCGTGGGCGAATTCAGGAACGTGTTGCGGTGGATGCCGCCCAGCCGCGCGAACCGCGCATTTTGCAGGCCGGGGATCATGCGGAACACTTCGGTCTGCGCGCCGTATTTCATCTTCGTCTGGAAACCGACAATGTTGTAAAGCGTGCCAAGCGCATTGTCGCGGCGCAGCTGCACAACGGCATAGGCCTTCTCATCGGGTTTATGCGCATTGGTCAGGCCAATCGGCTTCATCGGGCCGTGGCGCAGGGTTTCGCGGCCCCGCTCGGCCATGACCTCGATCGGCAGGCAGCCGTCGAAATAGCCCGCCGTCTCGCCCTCGTGGAACTCCGCCTTGTCGGCGGCCAGCAGCGCGTCGATGAAGGCTTCGTGCTCGGCCTTGGTCATCGGACAATTGATATAGGCGGTGCGCTCTTCCTCGGTGTCGCCCTTGTCGTAGCGGCTTTGCAGCCACGCGATGTCCATGTCGATGCTGTCGGCATAGACGATGGGTGCGATGGCGTCGAAAAACGCAAGGCTGTCCTGCCCCGTTTCGGCGCGGATCGCGCTTGCCAGCGCGCCGGAGGTCAGCGGCCCAGTCGCGATGATCCATTGGCCGTCATCGGCATCAGGCAGGCGGTCGATCTCGCCCGCCTCGACGGTGACCAGAGGATGCGCGCGCAGCCGGTCCGTGACGCCTTGGGAAAACGCATCGCGATCCACGGCCAGCGCCCCGCCTGCGGGCAGTTGATGCGCGTCGGCCATCTCCATGATGAGCCCGCCCGCCTGACGCATTTCCCAATGCAGCAGGCCCACGGCGTTCTGTTCGTCATCATCCGAGCGGAATGAATTGGAACAGACCATTTCGGCCAGATTTCCGGTGCGATGTGCAAAGGTTTCCACCTGCGGACGCATCTCGTGGATGGTCACGGGAATCCCAAGATTGACCGCCTGCCAGGCAGCTTCCGACCCGGCCATGCCGCCGCCGACGATGTGAATGCGTTTATCCGTCATGGGCTGCCTCATACTGGGGGCCGGGCAGCTTGCCAAGCCCGCGCGGCCGGGGCTGGGGGCCAGCAAAACGAACGGCCCAGGCAAGAGACCCGGGCCAAGAGCGCATCGCGACCGGAGGGAAAGGGTCGCGTGCGCGGGGCCACCCTCGACGGAGCGGCGTTTCTTTTAAATCTTGGCCCGCAGGCAGAACACCCCGATCCCGAGCAATGAGGGAGGGGCACATGCCGCCGATTTGATGCTCTGGGAAGCATCGGCGTCATCTCAGGAAAATCAGGAAAAATCGGAGAACCGTTTACAGCGTATCAGGGGGCGCTGCGGCAAGCCGTTGCGCCGCCCGGATCCGCAGGAACAAAGGCTTAAAAGATGCCTTTCCAGCCCGCACGGTAGAGGCTGAACCGCCCACCACCGAACAGGATCAGCGGCAGCGACAGCAGCGGCACGGTCAGCAGCCAGAGGTTCAGTTCCATCTGGCCATTGCTGGCAGTGTGCTGAAGCGCGACCGACGTGACGTAGAGAACCAATCCGATCAGCGCCATGACCCGCGTCCGCACCCCAAAGAAAAGCCAGATCGTCACAGTGGCGAGCAGGGCCCGCAGGGCGATGGTGGCGATGCTGTGATCGGGCGAAAGCATCGCCAGATCGGAAGCAGAGGCGGTGCGAACCGACAGGTTAAGACCGGAATAGGCGTAGGACGCGAAGATCAGAGCCAGGATCAGGCGATCCAGGGACTGGGCGGTCTCTAGGAACTTTTTCATCAGTGCCTCGTTGTCGCTCACGGGGGGCTCAACCCCCCCGATTACCTTCGATTTAAACCTCTGATTGTCAAGCGATCTAGCCCGATTTGTGCAAAGGCAGGATTGCATTTTCCGCGCTGGCCGCGCGTTCCCGCTTCTGCTCCTCGTTCTTGAAGCACCTGACGATCCAGTTTGACGTCTCCCGCAGGGTGTCATCGCCCTTCCGCGTGGCGTGATAAGTCAACCAATACTCAATGTTATAGACCGGACTGTCGGGAATAGGCACGAGCGCATTCGCATAGGCGCCGTGAATGCAGGGCAGCGGACCGGCCAGATGCCGGGACTGGATGACCTGTTCGATATCGTGGAAGTGTTGCACCCGCACCACAGGCGGACCGCCGAAATAGTCATATCCCATCGTGATCACGCCATGGGTGTCAAAGGTCTGATTCAGCCCGATCCACCCTTCGGGCACCTCATCGCCCTTCGCCATGTATAGCCGGTAGGGGATGCTGCCCGCGCGCCGGGTGATGACGCGACCGCCCTCGGGGCGGGTCATCGATACGATGATGTCATCGTCGCCCATGCCCTCGGCGGTGACGCGGTTGCTGAAATTCAGGATCACCCCATCGGGGGGCGACAGGTGCGTCGTCAATCCAGGGTAGAACAGCTTGTTGTTGATCGCAGGCTGCGCGCCGATGCTGATCGAGGTCTGATGCGTGCCGCTCTTGGTGTGGAGGTTGTTCAATTCGCACTCGATCGAGGAGTTGAATTCCTCCACTGCTGTCAAAATGCGGTGCAAGCGCGGGTTCACGTCCCAGCCGTCGGGCCGTTTGATAAGACATGGCATGCCGAGCAGTTCGTTCAGCTTGTCGATGCGGCGTGACACGGTCGCCACGTTGGTGCCAAGCGAATCTGCGGCTTTCGACATTGTGGAGTGACGGTGAATCGCCAACAGATATTTATAGTTGTCCCAGCTGATCATCAGAGTGGCTGCCTGTTCCAAAGGTATTTTTGCCGGCCAAAACCAAAGGAAAATAGCAACCCGGGCCACGGGGCTGCGTAAAACTGAAGAACTACACTACGCAAATAACTGCAAAAAACATAACCCGCATTTGCAGGATTGCAGAGGGAATAGTTAACGCAGCTAAAGAACTCGGCAAGGCGCGACCCATCCGCAACATGTATCGACACAAACAAATTTGCCGTTCCGTCCATGTTGCAAAATGCAAGGGCCGCCCCGAAAGGCGGCCTTCTGATCGTTGGGATGCATCTGAGTCGCGCTGCATGCGACCCCGATTGCAAAGCGTTTACAACGCCTTCCCGGCTTAGCTGTCGTCGCCCGGTGCGTCGGGCGCCTCGGGCGCTTCGCCGGTATCGGGCGTCTCGACCGTCTCCTCCGCGTCATCGCTTTCTGCGATCCACGCGACGGACACGACCTCTTCGTTCTTGGCGGTGTCAAAGACCTTCACCCCGCCCGCGCTGCGCGACCGGAAGGAAATTCCATCAACCGGGCAGCGAATCGACTGGCCGGTCGAGGTCGCGAGCATGATCTGATCGCCGTTCTCCACCGGGAAACACGCCACCAGCGGGCCGCCACGCATGGCCTTGTCCATCGCCGTCACACCTTGACCGCCACGGCCCCGCACGGGGTAGTCGTGGCTGGAACTGATCTTGCCCGACCCTTTCGAGGTCACGGTGAGGATCAGATCCTCGGCGGCGGACATCTCCACATAGCGCTCGTTGGAGAAGTTCGGATCGGCGGGCGCATCCTCGTCCTCGCCCTCCGCCTCGTCGGTCAGACCAGCCATCGCGCGGCGCATCCGCAGATAGGCGGCGCGCTCCTCCGGGCTTGCTTCGAAATGGCGGATGATGGCCATCGACACGACCTTATCGTCCTCCGCCAGCCGGATGCCCCGGACCCCAGTGGATTTGCGCCCCTTGAACACGCGAACATCGGTGGTGCGGAACCGGATCGCCCGGCCCTTGGCAGTGACCAGCATCACATCGTCATCCTCGGACGCGATGCGCGCATTGACCAGTTCGACGCCCTCGGGGAGGTCCATCGCGATCTTGCCGTTGCGCATGACATTGGTGAAATCCGACAGCGCGTTGCGCCGGACATCGCCCGCCGTGGTCGAGAAGATGATCTGCAGATCGCCCCAATCGGCCTCGTCGCGGTCCACCGGCATGATCGCGGCCACGGACACGCCCTGCGCCAGCGGCAGGATATTGACGATCGCCTTGCCACGTGCGGTGCGCCCGCCCGAGGGCAGACGCCATGCCTTCAGCTTGTAGACCATCCCGTCGGTGGTAAAGAACAGAAGCTGCGTATGCGTGTTGGCCACGAACAGCGTGGTGACCACGTCGTCTTCTTTGGTGGCCATCGAACTCAGCCCCTTGCCGCCGCGCCGCTGGGCGCGGAAATCGGTCAGTGGCGTGCGCTTGATATAGCCCGATTGGGTGACGGTCACGACCACGTCTTCGCGCTCGATCAGATCCTCGTCATCCATGTCGCCGGACCAATCGACGATCTCCGTGCGGCGGGGCACGGCGAATTGGTCGCGCACGGTCTTCAGCTCGTCGCCGATGATTTCCATGATCCGTTCGCGCGACCGCAGGATCGCCAGATATTCACGGATTGCGGCGGCCAGTTCCTGCAGCTCGTCGGTGACTTCCTTGACGCCGATCTGGGTCAGGCGCTGCAGGCGCAGGTCCAAAATCGCGCGGGCCTGAATTTCCGACAGGTTATAGGTGCCGTCTTCGTTCACCGTATGGGTCGGATCATCGATCAGCCGGATATAGGGCGCGATGTCATGGGCGGGCCAGCGCCGGGTCATCAGCTTCTCGCGCGCCTCGGCGGCATCGGCGGAGGACCGGATCGCCGCGACGACCTCATCCACGTTCGACACCGCAACGGCCAGACCGCACAGGATGTGGCTGCGCTCGCGGGCCTTGCGCAATTCATACGCCGTGCGCCGCGCGACGACCTCCTCGCGGAAGGTGATGAAGCTCTCAAGGAACCGGCGCAGGGTCAGCTGCTCGGGGCGGCCCCCATTCAGCGCCAGCATATTCGCGCCGAAACTCACCTGCATCGGGGTAAAGCGGTAAAGCTGGTTCAGCACCACCTCGGCGGTCGCGTCACGCTTCAGTTCGACGACCACGCGTACGCCGTTGCGGTCGCTTTCATCCTGGACATGCGCGATGCCTTCGATCTTTTTGTCGCGGGCGGTTTCCGCGATCCGCTCGATCATCGTGGCCTTGTTCACCTGATAGGGGATCTCGTCGATGACGATGGCGTAGCGGTCCTTGCGCAACTCCTCGACCCGCGTCTTGGCCCGGATCACGACAGAGCCGCGCCCTTCGAGATAGGCTTTCCGCGCGCCGGTGCGGCCAAGGATCGTGCCGCCCGTCGGGAAATCCGGGGCAGGGACATACTCGATCAGTTCCTCGGAGGTGAGGTCGGGATTGGCGATCAGGGCCAGCGTCGCGTCGATCACCTCGCCCAGATTATGCGGCGGGATCCGCGTGGCCATGCCGACCGCGATGCCCTCGGACCCGTTGACCAGCAGGTTCGGATAGCGCGCGGGCAGAACCGTGGGTTCCTGCCGTTCGTTGGCGTAGTTGGGAACGTAATCGACCGTGTCTTTCTCGATGTCGCTCAGCAGTTGTTCCGCCACCTTGGCCAGACGGGCTTCGGTATAGCGGTAGGCGGCGGCGGGGTCGCCATCCATCGAGCCGAAATTGCCCTGACCGTCGATCAGCGGCACAGACATGGAGAAATCCTGCGCCATCCGCACCAGCGACTCGTAGACCGCGCTGTCCCCATGCGGGTGATAGCGGCCCATCACGTCACCGACGGCGGTGGCGCATTTCCGGTAGGGTTTCGCCTGCGTCTGGCCGTTTTCCCACAAGGTATAGAGAATGCGGCGGTGCACCGGCTTCAGCCCGTCGCGCAGATCCGGGATCGCGCGGCTGACGATGACCGACATCGCGTAATCCATGAAGGAGGTGCGCATTTCCTCCTCGATCGAGATGCGCGGACCGCTCCAGCCAGTGGGCGGGGTGCCCGTTTCCTCATCGTTTTCAGGGGGTTCTGGCGTATCGGTCATGAAGCTGCCTGTGTTGGGGGCATTGTCTAGATATTGTTGAGCGATCTTATCCCATACGCCATATCGGGTGCAATGGGCGGGGAGGGGATGGTTCTGGCAGCCAGAAGGGCGGACTGCCAACATATTGTTTTCGTTGAAAAGTAACGAAGCCGTGGCAGAATTTTCTTTGCGGGGCCATTGGGGCCTCGTCAAGGACACGAGGTGCAGGATGCAACAGGCGCGCACATATACCACCCCGGTGGAGCTGATGCTGCAGGGCTACGGGCTGACCACGGCGGAACTCTACTACCGGATGCCGGACTACCGTTCGGTGCTCAACAGCTTCATCTGGCAGGACTATGATCTGGCCCCGGACCACCCGAAACTTTTTGGTTTCATCGAGTTCTGGCAGGCCGAGATCGAGGGCCCGCTGCATTCGGTCTCCTTCACCCACCGCCGCGAAATCGCCCCCGGCGAATGGCGGCATGTGGTCGGGGAATATAAGCTGCATTGACGGGCAGGGGGCGGGGCGGACTTGCGGCGACGCATCAGGGGCAGGCTCGCGTTGCGCCCGGCCTTCCGGTGCTCAGCCATCTCCGAACGAAGCACCCCCGCTCTCGAACAAGGCCGAAGGCCGCGAGAGCGAGCGCCTGCCCGTCCCCACGGGCTGGCGCTTTGCCACCTCACGCTGACCTCTGATCGGTGAGGGATCTGGCGCTATAAAGCACACCCGCCCCACCGTCCCCGCGCCACCCCACGGGCAGGCTCCCGTTGCGCACGCCCCACCACCAGCCCCGCGTATGCCCGCCCCCGATCACCGCTTAAAAATTCCCTGACAGCCCGTCCGGCCTGTGGTTCAGCGGCAGTATCCCGCCGGATAATCCCGCCAGATCCCTTGCCGAGCCGTAAATTGTTTCGCGTGCGAAACAATGGGTCAGACGCCTTGCCTCACTTTCACTCGCCCCTGCGATTCGCATCCGCCGCCTGCGCACCTACGCCGCGGGCCGTCCGGCTGATCAACGCCGAACAGGGAATGTTCGGTTTTGCGGTATTGCTCCGACGCGGCGCAGCGACAAGTTTGCCCGCAGTCACACCGGTTCGGTCCCCCTGCGGCCCGAACCCTTGAGCAATAGGATCACAGTCATGACCAAGACCCTCGCCGCCGCCAGTATCGCCGCCATCATGGCCACCGGCGCGCAGGCCGCACCCGAAGCCTATGTGCTGGACCCCTCGCACAGCCAGATCCTGTTTTCCTACGAACACCTTGGCTTCTCCACCACCTGGGGTCTGTTTTCCGGCTTTGACGGGCAAATCCAGTTCGATCAGGAAGATCCGGCCAACAGTTCCGTCACCATCGAATTGCCGACCGACAGCATGATCACCGGCTGGGATGAGCGCAAAACGCACTTCATGTCGGACAATTTCTTCAATGCCGAAGAAAGCCCCGTGGTCACCTTCACCTCCACCGGCATCGAGGTGACCGGCGATGACACGGCGACCATCACCGGCGATCTGACGATCAATGGCACCACCGCGCCGCTTGTGCTCGACGCGCAGCTGACCTCCGCAGGCGCCCACCCGATGGAGGGTAAGGACTGGGCCGGGTTCACCGCGACCGGCACCGTGCTGCGGTCCGATTACGGGCTCGACATGTTCGCGCCTGCCGTGTCCGACGAGGTGGAATTGCAAATCTCGATCGAGGCGATGAAGGCCGACTGATCCTGACACAGCCGCAGCCGCGCACCCCCGGGGCCTAATTCGGCTTGGCGTAATGGATGCGGGCGAAGCCGTCGGTGATGCTGCGCCCGGTTTCGGCATAGCCGAGCCGGGGGTACATCACCCGGTTCGCCCGCATCTTTTCGTTTGTGTAAAGCGTGATGCGCGCACAGCCCTCCGCCCGGGCGCGCGCTTCGGCATGGGCGATCAGGCGTTTGCCGTGACCGGCCCCTGCATGGGCGGGATCGACCGCCACGGTATCGAGATGCCAATCCGCGCCATCCGCGTAATGGATCAGCACAGCGATCAGACCGGCCTCCGCCTGCAACACCTCCACCTCCCTGCGCGCGACATGCGCCGCGTGATCCGCCTTGATGGGCGCGGGGTCGCGCCCGATCAGCACCCGATAGGGTCCAAACGCCTGCCCGATCAGCCGGGTGATCGCAGGCAGGTCATGGGGCGTGGCAGGCCGCAGAAGGGCGGGCGGCATCGGGGCAGGGTGCATCATGGCCGCGACTAGACACCCGCGCCGCACCGCCGCGCAAGCCCCGCCGCCTTGCAGCGCCCCGGAGCGCGGCCTAGACATGTGCGACCCCCGGCAGCGGGCCACATGACCGCGCCGGTTTTGCATTAGAGGACAGCCCATGACCGCTACGCCGACCCTGACCGCCACCGCCCTCGATCTTGACACGCTCGCCACCGTGACCGGGCGGGTCGCGATCTTTGCCACGCCGGATGGGAAGCTCGACACCGGCGCGCGGCGGATTAACCGGCTGACCAAGGGCGCGGTCGAGCGGCTCACCGCCTCGGACGCGTTTGAGAAACTGACCGAAGGCGCCGCCGTCGATCTGGCATGGCCTGCGGGCATGGCGGCTGAGGCGGTGCAGGTGGTGAAACTGTCGCGCCGGGGCCGGGGGGCGGAGTTCACCGTAGCCACGCGCGCCGCAGGGGCCGCTATCGGCAAGGCCGCGGGCACGGGCGCGGTCCTGATCGTCGCGCCGCAGCAGACCGGGCTGGCCGATGTGGTGCTGGGCTGTGCGCTGCGGAGCTACGCCTATACGGCGATGAAGTCCGAGCCGGAGACCGAAATCGGCGCCATCACCGTGGCGCTGACCGATCCCTCCACCCTCGATCTGGACGCGGTGCAGGCGCTGGTCGATGGCGTCTATTTCACCCGCGATCTGGTCAACGCGCCCGCCAATGTGCTGACGACCGAAAGCTTTGCCGCGCAGTTGCAGGATCTGTCGGCGCTGGCGGTCGAGGTCGAGGTGCTGGATGAGGCTCAGATGGCGGAGCTTGGCATGAATTGCCTGCTCGCGGTCGGGCATGGCTCCGAAAGCCCGTCGAAAACGGTGGTGATGCAGTGGAAGGGCGGCGCCGATGACGCCGCGCCGCTGGCCTTGATCGGCAAGGGCGTGGTGTTCGACACCGGCGGCATCAGCCTGAAACCCGCCGCCGGGATGGAAGCGATGACCATGGACATGGGCGGCGCGGGCACCGTCGCGGGCGCGATGAAGACGATCGCCAGCCGCAAGGCCCCGGCCAATGTCGTGGCGCTGGTCGGTCTGGTCGAAAACATGCCCGACGGGCGGGCGCAGCGCCCCGGCGATATCGTCACCTCGATGAAGGGCGACACGGTCGAAGTCATCAACACCGATGCCGAAGGTCGGCTCGTTCTGTGCGACGTGATGTGGTATGCCGCCGAGCGGTTCAAGCCTGCGGCGATGGTCGATCTGGCGACGCTGACCGGCGCGATCATCGTGGCGCTTGGCCATGACAATGCGGGCGTCTTTTCCAACGACGACGATTTCTGCGGTGCCTTCCTGAAGGCCGCCGATGCCGAGGGCGAAGGCGCGTGGCGGATGCCCTTGGGCACCGGCTATGCCAAGCTGCTGAAAAGCGACAAGGCGGATGTCAAAAACGTCGGCGGTCGCGCGGCGGGCTCCGCCACTGCCGCCGAGTTCCTGCACCGCTTCGTGCCCGAAGGGCTGCCGTGGATCCACCTCGATATCGCGGGCGTGGCCCAGCCCGCCGCCGAGCCTGCGCTGGCCCCGAAAGGCGCCTCGGGCTGGGGTGTTCTGGCGCTCGACCGGCTGGTCCGCGACCGCTACGAGCAGGGCTGAGCCCCGGCATGGGCAACGCGCTGTTCTACCACCTGACGCAGGGCCCGCTGGAGCGGACCCTGCCGATGCTGCTGGAAAAATCGCTGGAACGCGGCTGGCGGGTGCTGGTGCGCGGCGGCGATCCGGCGCGGCTTGGGCGGCTCGATCAGCTGCTGTGGAAAGGCGAAGACAGCTTCCTGCCGCATGGGCTGGCGGGGGGCGATCACGACGCCGATCAACCCGTGCTGCTGGCGGGCGAGGAGGCCCTGCCAGCCACCAACGGCGCGGTCTGTCTGATCTGCATCGACGGCGCAGCGGTCAGCGCGGATGATGTCGCGGCGCTGGAACGGGTCTGTATCCTGTTTGATGGGCGCGATGCAGACGCCACGGCACAGGCGCGCCTGCAATGGAAAGCACTGACCGGCGCGGGCTGCGTGGCGCAATACTGGTCCGAGGAAACGGGCCGCTGGCAGATGAAAACCCAAAGCGGCGGCACGGACTGACCCCTGCGCCGCCGCGTGTTGCGGGGGGGGGAGTAAAGGTGCTGCGCCGACGGCGCGCGCGGCGTTCAGACCTTTTGCAGGGCCAGCACCGCGTTCAGCCCGCCAAAGGCAAACGCGTTCGACAACACCGCATCCACCTGCGCCTCGCGCGCCTCGTTCGGCACGACATCGAGCGCGCATTCGGGGTCCGGCTCTTCGTAGCCGATGGTGGGCGCGATGATCCCGTCCTTCAGCGCCATGATGCAGGCCAGCAATTCCACCGCGCCGGTGCCGCCGATCAGATGGCCGTGCATGGATTTGGTGGAGGAGATCATCAAGGCATCGGAATGCGCGCCGAACACGTCGGCCACGGCGGCGCATTCGGTTTTGTCATTGGCGGCGGTGCCGGTGCCATGCGCGTTGATATAGCCGATCTGGTCGGGGTTCAGCCGGGCATCGCGCAGCGCGCCCGCAATCGCGCGGGCTGCCCCTTGTTTGGACGGCATGACGATATCGGCGGCGTCCGAGGTCATGGCAAAACCCACCACCTCGGCAAGGATTTCGGCGCCGCGGGCGCGGGCGTGCTCGTATTCCTCGAACACGAATACGGCAGCGCCTTCGCCCTGCACCATGCCGTTGCGGTTGGCGGAAAACGGGCGGCAGGCATCGCGAGACATGACGCGCAGGCCTTCCCAAGCCTTGATCCCGCCAAAGGACAGCATCGCCTCCGACCCGCCGGTGACCATGGCGCGGGTGACGCCGCCGCGGATCAGGTGAAACGCCTGTCCCATCGCGTGGTTCGACGACGAGCACGCCGTGGACACCGAGAAGCTCGGCCCCATCAGGTTGTTTTCCATCGACACATGGCTGGCGGCGGCATTGTTCATCAGCTTCGGCACGACAAAGGGATGCACGCGGTTTTTGCCGTCCTCATAGACGGTGCGGTAATTTTCGTCCCACGTGTTCACGCCGCCCCCGGCAGTGCCCAGCACCACGCCCGCCTCCAGCGCCAGATCGCCGCTGAAATCGATGCCGGATTGGGCAATCGCCTCGCGCGCGGCCAGCACGGTGAATTGGGTGAACCGGTCGTAGAGCGCGATCTGCTGACGGTTGAAGTAGTCTTCAGGCTCGAACCCGCGCACCTGCCCGCCGATGCGGATCGACAGGCGTTCGACGTCGCGGACATTGATGGCGCTGATGCCGCAGCGCCCTTCGGCCAGCGCGGCGCAGGTGTCGGGCGCGTTCATGCCAAGCGCATTGACCGTGCCCTGTCCGGTGATGACGACCCGTTTCATACGCTTCCCTTGGTCTGCTCTGCGGTGGTGGGCCGGTGGTCGGCGGCCCGTCACGCCGGCGCGGGCCGGTCAGGCGCCCTGATGCTGCGCGGCGACAAGCCCCTCGACCGCGCCGACGATGGCCGCGACGGAGGAGATGTCGAAATCGCTTTGTTCGGGTTCGTTGGCGTTGAACGGCACTTCGATGTCGAAGGCTTCCTCGATGGCGAAGATGCTTTCGACAAGCCCGAGGCTGTCGATGCCCAGATCCTCCAGCGTCGCGTCCATCGTCACGTCGGATCTGTCCAGCACGGCCTGTTCGGCGATGATCTCGATTACCTTGTCTTTGACGGTCTCGCTCATGCGCGGGGCCTTTCTGGTAACTGCCTGTGCCTGTTGCCGGTCATTTAGTCGGTCTCGCCCCGGTTTGGAAGTCTGTTGTTGTCGCCTGTGGCCCCCGTGCCGCGCTCCGCGCTGTGCTCTGTGCCGCGCCCCGTGCCGCGTTCCGCGCCCAGCCGTGCCAGCAGGCGGGGTAGGCGGCGCAGGGCTTTGTAGCTTTCGACGGAGGCCGCCATCGGCATCGCCGGATTGCCCAGCATCACCCGGCCCTTGGCCTGATTGGTGCGCAGCAAGGTGCCCGCCCCGGCGATCACGTCGTCGCCAATGGTCAGGTGATCGGTGACGCCGACCTGACCGCCCAGCACGACACGATTGCCCAGCCGGGTCGATCCCGCGATCCCGGTCTGGCCGCAGAGCAGGCAATCCTCGCCCACGCGGACATTGTGGCCGACCTGCACGAGGTTGTCGATCTTGGTGCCGCGCCCGATCACCGTGTCGGCGACGGTGCCCCGGTCGATACAGGCATTCGCGCCCACCTCGACATCATCGCCGATTGCGACCGCGCCCAGCGAATGGATGCGGGCATAGGCGGATTGCGTGGCGCCGCCGGTATCGCCCAGACTGCGGCGCACGGCCTCGACCGCGCCGGGTTCCGGCGTGACGAAGCTGAACCCGTCGCCGCCGATCACCGCATTGGGCTGCGCGATGAACCGGTCGCCGATGCGCACGTCATGGCCGATCCGCACACCTTCGAGGATCAGCGCATCCGCCCCGATCACCGCGCCCGCACCGATGCTGGCCTGCGCGGCGATGCGGGCATTGGCGCCGATGCGCGCGCCGGGGCCGATGCTGACGAACGGACCGATGGCCGCGCCCGGCCCGATCAGCGCGCTGGCGTCAATCGCGGCAGAGGGGTGAATGCCGGGCGGAATGGCGCGCGGGGCGGCCAGATGGGCGGTCAGACCGGCCATCGCATAGCGCGGGCGCGCAACAAAGATCGCGGCATCGAGCCCCAGCGCCTGCCAATCGGCCCCATCCCACAGCACCGCCGCGCGGGCCTGCCCCTGTGCCAGACCGTCGGCGTAGCGCGGGTCCATCGCGAGGGCCAGATGACCGCGACCGGCCTGTGCGGGCTCTGCCGCGCCGGTGATCCGCAGCGTGCCGTCGCCTGCGTGCCGGGCGCCAAGCGCGGCTGCGATCTCGGCAATGCTGTGATCGGTGCCTCGACGGCTCATCGCGTTCTCCCAAACATGGTGCGGGCTGCACTGAGGTGACCGGACCGGACATGAAAAGACCGGGCGCGCAATGCGGCCCGGTCCCAAAGGTCTGGCGGGGCAGGGCGCGGCGCACCCTTGCGGTTTAGCTTTCCAGATCGGACAAGACCACCCCGGCGGCGACCAGCGCGTCAAAGAGACGGGCATCGCGGCCATAGACGTCGCGGCGGAAGTTGATCTTACCCTGCGGCTCCGCCACCGCGGTGCGGTAGATCAGATGCACCGGCACCGGTTGATCCAGCTTTACCGTGGTTTCCTGCCCGCTGCGCAGCTTGGCCTGAAAGAACGCCTCGGGATTGTCGGTCTGCGGCGCCAGCAGCGCATAGGCGAAATCGAACGGATCGCCGAGCCGGACGCAGCCATGGGAAAACGCGCGGCTTTCGCGGGCAAACAGGCTCTTGGACGGCGTGTCATGCAGGTAGATGTTGTATTTGTTGGGGAACATGAATTTCACGAGCCCCAGCGCATTGGTCTGCGAGGGCGGCTGTTTCATGGCAAAGGGGAAGGTGCGCGCGGTGTAGGCACGGAAATTCACGGCCCCGCGCGGCACCACGCGCCCGCGATTGTCGACCACGTTCAGATGGCTGACCGCATTGGGATTGCGCTGCATCTGCGGCAGATATTCCTTGGTCACGATCGACCGCGGGATATGCCATGTCGGGTTGATGACCATGTGTTCCATCTGGTCGGAGAATTCCGGCGTGCGCCGGTCCGACGCATCCGCCCCGACAACGGAGCGAGTGCGGAAGGTGACCTCGCCGTCATCCACGATCTTGGCGCTGAAATCGGCGATGTTGACCAGCACATGGCGGCTGCCCCGGTCGAAGTTCAGCCAGCGTTCGCGTTCCATCGCGACGACGACCGACTCGAGCCGTTTGCTGGCGGGGACGTTCACCTCCTGCAATGTCGAGGGACCGGCCACGCCGTCGGTTTCAAGCCCGTGATCGGCCTGAAACCGCTGCACGGCCTGCTGCATGGCGGCGTCATAGCTGACGCTGACGGTGCGGGGCAGGTAATCCATCGCGATCAGGCGATTGCGCAGGGCGATGACCTCGGCCCCTTCGGCACCGGGTTTGAGCGCGCCGCTGCGCACGGCCTCGCCCCAGCCACCCGCCGCGATAAGACGCTGAAGGCGCATCTTCTCTTTCATCAGGCGGGCATATTCCGGGGTGCGCGGCGCCAGCCCGCGCATATAGGCGCGCGGCTGTGCGTCGGCGAAGTCCTGCAACAGGGTGACCGGGTCGCGGCGCGGGATGTCCCGCACGATACCGGAATCGACGCGGCTCGGCTCCAGTGCGCCGGTCTGCACATCGCGGGCGTAGCTCAGGAAGGCGCGCGCGGCGGCGACCTCGGCCCGGCCCAGATCGCGCTGGCTGCGCACATCGCGCAGGGTCTGCATCAATCCGTTCAGATCATAGCGAGCCACGGGCAGCGCGTGATCGCCCGCCGTTGCCAGCGCGCTAAGCAATGCCTCCCGCCGGGCGGCGTCGTCAGGTCCGGTAAAGATCTGCTGGTAATCGGTCTGCCGATAGAATGTGGCAATCGCTTCGTCTTCGGCCGCTGCGGCGGCGATGGCCTGTTTGAAGGCGGCGGTTTTGGCCAGCCCGCGGACCGTGCCTTCGGCGGCGGTGGTCTGGGCGGGGGCGGTTTGGACGGGGGCGGACAGGCTCGACTGCGCGACCGCCGCGACGGGCAGGGCGGCGAGCGGCAAGGTGAGCAGAGCAGCGGTGCCAAACAGCACGGCGAGCGGGCGGCGCGCGCGGGTCCGGGGCGCGAAGCGGGGCGGGGAGATCGTCATGGGGAGCACCTCGGCGGGGGTGATGTCGTTTGTTTCAAGAGTCTCACCCGGCTCATCACCTGTCCACCAACAAAAGTTTCATGGAACTCTTTGTTGGTGCGCATTTTGCTCGAATTTTAGGCTGTGATGTCAGGCTTTTCAGTGGTTTAGGCGCTCACGGTCCGCTCACGCCTTATATTATGGGCTGTGAGTTTCGTCTCCGGCCTTGGTAAATTTGCAACGCTCACCCGGTGTTAAGCAAATTCTTGCCTACTGACCCGCATGAGTAACGCGCCACTCTAATGCGCCCTTGGCCGGAGAAATTGCATGACCTATAACAATCGCACATCTGGGGATGAGATGAATAAAGGGGCCGCCAACGTGCGGTCCAAGGAAACGGGACAGGCAGGACCGACCATGGACAACACAGCCTCCAAGGGTGTCTCTCGGCGTGGATTATTGCAGGCATTTGCCGCCACCTCGCTCGTCGCAGCACCGACTTATGCCAACGCTTTCGGCTTCTTGAAAGGCGCGGGCGATATCCGCCGGATCAAGATGTATAACGGTCGCACCGGCGAAAGCATGGACACGATCTACTGGGTCGAAGGCGACTATATCGGCGACGCGCTGGCCGAGGTGAACCACTTCATGCGGGACTGGCGCCGCAACGAAGTGATCCGCATCGACACCCGCACCCTCGATATCATGGCCGCGTCCCATGCCCTGCTGGATGTGAGCGAACCTTACGTTCTGCTCTCCGGCTACCGCTCCCCCGCCACCAACGCGATGCTGCGCGCCCGGTCCTCCGGCGTGGCGAAAAGCTCCCTTCACATGACCGGCAAGGCCGCCGACCTGCGTCTGGGCTCCCGTTCGGTCAGCCAGATGGCGCGCGCTGCGGCATCTTGCAATGCTGGCGGTGTCGGCCGCTATTCCGGCTCCAACTTCGTGCACATGGATTGCGGCCCGGTCCGCAGCTGGGGCAGCTGATCCGCTGACCCCGATCCGGCCGCCCCGTCCCCCCTGTGACGGTTTGGGCGGCCGTGGGATCCGGTCGGTGCCTGCCTCTCTCTTTCCCTTCTACACATGTTATGCCCGCGCCATTTCGGCGCGGTCGCCATTCCAGACCACCGGGCCTGCTGCGTGCGGCGGGCCGGGTCGGGCGCGTTCATAACGCCGCCTTGGGGGCGGCACGATCAACCCCGCGCGCCGAATTCGCGTGCAATTACAGCGGCTCCCGCTGCCTGTCGTCGGGTTTTGCTGCGATTGCAGCCATTGGCGCTTGCCTTTCGGGGCCACACAGGGCACCCCTCGCGCGAGCGCGGCGGCGCTCCGGCTGGGCGGCGACTGACGCCCGATCCCCCGGAGACGCGCCACGGCACCGCCGCGCGCCTGGACAGTAGTCGGAGACGATCCCATGCTCGACCCCCGCATTGCCGAAGCGCTTGTTTCGGCCGTCCGAAGGGCCGCCAAGTCCGAGATCCTACCCCGGTTCCGCGCAATGGGCGCCGAGGATATCCGGGCCAAATCCGGTCCGGACGATCTGGTCACCGCAGCCGATCTCGCCGCCGAGGCGATCATCACTGAAGCGGTGTCTGATATCCTGCCCGAAGCGCGGTTCCTTGGCGAAGAAGCCTCGGTCGGCAATCCCGCGTTGCTCGACGAACCCGGCGCACCCGGCTGGTGCGTGATCCTCGATCCCGTGGACGGCACATGGAATTTCGCGTCGGGTCTGTCGACCTTTGGCGTGATGCTGGCGGTCAGCTTCAACGGCGAAACCCAGTTTGGCCTGCTTTACGATCCGGTCAACGATGACTGGATGACCGCGCATAAGGGCGAGGGCGCATGGCACAACCGGCGCGGCGGCGCGCCGCAGCGGTTGCAGACCCGTGCGCCTGAACGGCTGCCTGACATGGTGGGCTATGTGCCGCTGCCGATGATGCCGCAGCAGCGCCAGTCCAAGATCGCAGCCAGCTTCCCGTCCTTCCGCCGCATCCTGTCGCTGCGCTGCGCCTGCCACGAATACCGCACGATCGCCGCCGGGCATGCCGGGTTTGCGCTGTCGGGCACGCTTTGGCCGTGGGATCACGCGGCGGGGGTGTTGCTGGTGCAGGAGGCGGGCGGTCATGTCGCCATGCTCGATGGGCGCAGCTACGGCCCCGGTGTGCGCGATGGCACGTTGCTTGCTGCCGCCTCGCGCGAGCATTGGGATGCCGTGCACGCACATTTCACGCCGCTGCTCTGACCTGCGCGCCGGATCGCACCCGGACCGCACCCTAAATTAACGCCGCCCCCGGACAACCGCGGGCGGCGTTTTAGGTTTTACTGGCGCGGCCCCCAGGGATACGGGCGGTTATTCGGGGATTAGCTCCGTCACCCCGACCGCCGCGGCGCGGGCCAATTCGGGATCGAGCGACATCGGAATGTAATCGCCGCGCCGCCACAGCTCGCCCAGATCGTCGTAATGGCGGCTCAGCGGATGCCCGGATTGCCCCGTCGCCAGCACAAATAGCGAGCTGTCCGGATCGGCCAGATCATAGACGCCGCGATAGCCCGCGGCATGGACATTGGCGAAGGGTTCCGGCCCGGTGCCGATGGTCTGGCCCCGTTGCAGCGTGTTGTCGCCGCCCGATGTGCTCTGCCGGATGTTGACGATCCATTTCAGCACCGGCACGTCGCCCAGCACGGCGTGGTCGTGACGCGCGATATGGGCATCGCCCCAGCGCAGGGATTCCAGCGCGCGGCCATGGTTTTCACCGATCCAGATCAGCGCCTCGTCCAGCGCGATGCGGGCAAGGTCGGTGCAGGTTTCGGTGATCGCGCTTTGCACCACGTCGCACCATGCGGACGCGCCGTCGATGTCGCGGAACACCCGCTCGATAAAGATCGGGTCGGGGTGGTGGAATTCGGCGGCCAGCGGCCCCAGTTCGTCGCGGATCAACCGCGTCTGAAGCTGCCGCAACCACGCCGCGTAGATCAGCGGTTCGGGCAGATGCTCGTTCATCTCGCCGTTCCAGTTGGCCAGCAGTTCGAGCGCGCGCTGACGCTGGCGTTCGGGGGTGCCGTCCTCGGCGGCCTCGCCGGTGAACCACAGATCGGCGGCGATGAGCGGCAGCAGCGACCGGGCGGTAAACGACACGGTGTCGAGCTGCGCGTCGATGAAGCTTTCGCGGGTGTGGACCTGCCGGTCCTGCATCAGCTTCTGCCAGCGCTGGATGCGCTGCGTGTCGCCCCAGTCGAAGGTGATGTGATTGGGGAAAGGCCGGTCGGTGATCTTGTTATTGGTGTTGCCAAGAATGCCGCTGGCCGGTTCGCGGACCTCCGGGTTTTCGGCATAGGGCAGGGTGCCTTGCCAGCGGTTCGCCATCTGCCAGCCCAGCGACGGGATGCGCCCCTGTCCGCGCTGATCGGCGGAGCGGGCGGGTTGCTTGCCCACCATCTTGAAGCCGATTTCGCTGCGGTCGGCGAGGGTGAGGTTCAGCGCGGGCGCCACGAAATCCTCCATCGCGTCGATGGCCTCATCCACCGTGCGCGCATGCATCAGACCCATTGCCGCCGACAGTGAACGGTCGTCGCGGTCCAGCGCGGTCCATGCCAGTGCCGCGACATGGCCCGGCGGGGTCACGTTGGCCAGCCCGAAATGCCCGCCCGGCATGACCGGCCCGTTCTGGGTGCGGCGCAATTCGACGGTCAC
This sequence comes from Pacificitalea manganoxidans, assembly GCF_002504165.1. Taxonomy (GTDB): domain Bacteria; phylum Pseudomonadota; class Alphaproteobacteria; order Rhodobacterales; family Rhodobacteraceae; genus Pacificitalea; species Pacificitalea manganoxidans. The sequence goes on along the minus strand of NZ_CP021404.1, from coordinate 2,157,319 downwards.
GGGGGCTGCGTCCTTGACCCGGATGATCGAGCGGCGGGTCTCGAAATCAACCCAGCCGCGCGGGCTGCGATATTGCGCGGGGTCGGCGGGGTTCACCTCCTCGATGAATACGTCTTGGTCGTCCATGCCCGTCGCGGTGATGCCCCAGCCAAGCGCGTCGGAGCGTCCGTTCAGCACCATCGGGATGCCGGGAATGGTGCCGCCGATCACCCCGCCCGTGTCCAGTTCGAGCCGGGCGAGATACCAGATCGACGGGGCCGACAGGCCCAGATGCGGGTCGGAGGCGAGGAGCGAGCCGCCAGCGGCGGAGCGATCGGGCGCGGCGGCCCAGGCATTCGATGCGCCGGCAAGGTCGATCTCTGGCACCGGCAGCATCGCGTAGCCATGTTCCCCGTCGCGCGGCACCAGCGGGGTGTTGGCGGGCAGGTTCGGGAACAGGCTGCCATATTGCGGCAGCGCGGTAACCGGCGTGCCGGGCGCATCGGGGAGGATGTCGCGCAGCCGCTCCGGCGACAGGGCGAGCGAGGCACGGGCGCGCAGCACCTCCTGCGGCATGGCGGAGGTCAGTTGCAGGGCCATCAGCTTGACAATGGCGATGCTGTCGGCGGGCCGCCACGGCTGAATTTCCGGCGTGAACAGGAAAAATTCCGGGGCACCGCGCCCCAGCGCGTCCTCGTTCACCGTGTCGATCCACGCATTGACCCCGGCGGCGTAGGCCTCCAGCGCCGTGCGCGTCGCGGCGTCCTGATCGGCGACCGAGGCGACGGCGGCACCGTAGAGATCCATGCGGCGCAGCAATTCATCCGTGCGCAGGGTGCGCGCGCCGAACAGTTCTGACAGGCGGCCCTGCGCGGTGCGGCGCATCACCGTCATCTGCCACAGCCGGTCCTGCGCATGGGCAAAGCCCAGACCGAAGAACACGTCAGGATCGCTGTCGCCAAAGATATGCGGCACGTTGGCATGGTCGCGCACGATTTCGACGGGGCCGGTCAGGCCGGCGACTTCGTGGGTGGCGTCGTAATCGGGCAGCGAGCGCGCGGCGAGCCAATAGATGCCCATCGCCCCGGTCAGGGCCAGCAGCGAGACCGCCACGAAGATGCGCAGAAGCCAGCGGAAAGTTCGGGCCATGACATCCCTCGGGTTGACGCGATGGTGGCAGCGTTTACTCAGACAGGAAGGGTAAGACAACGGTGGGGGAGGATAAACCCATGGCACGATGCGCATTCCTTGGACTTGGCGTGATGGGGTTTCCGATGGCAGGGCATCTTGTCCGCGCCGGGCATGAGGTCACGGTCTATAATCGCACCACGCAAAAGGCGCGGGACTGGGTGGACACCTATGGCGGCGGCTTTGCGCATACCCCGGCGGAGGCGGTCGAAGGTGCCGAATTCGTGATGTCCTGCGTGGGCAACGACAACGACCTGCGGATGATCTGCACCGGTGCGGAGGGCGCGTTTTCGGGGATGAAGTCCGGGTCGATCTTTGTCGATCACACGACCGTTTCGGCCGAAGTCACCCGCGAGATGCACGAGGCCGCGGCCGCCCGTCAGATCAGTTTCGTCGATGCGCCGGTATCGGGCGGGCAGGGCGGTGCGACCACCGGCGTGCTGTCGGTGATGTGCGGCGGCGAGGCCGAGGCCTTTGCCCGCGCCGAACCGATCATGGCCGCCTATGGCAAGACCGTCCGGCGTCTGGGCGACAGTGGCGCGGGTCAGCTGACCAAGATGGTCAACCAGATCTGCATCGCGGGTCTGGTGCAGGGCCTGTCCGAGGGGCTGGCCTTTGCCGAGAAGGCCGGGCTCGACGGGCGCGCGGTGGTAGACGTGATCAAAGGCGGCGCGGCGGGCAGCTGGCAGATGGTGAACCGCCACGAGACGATGCTGGACGATGATTTCGAGCACGGCTTTGCGGTGGACTGGATGCGCAAGGATCTGGGGATCTGCCTGCAGACCGCCGAGGAAACCGGCGCGCAACTGCCCGTGACCGCGCTGGTGCATCAGTTCTACAAGGATCTGCAACAGATGGGCGGCGGGCGCTGGGACACCTCGGCGCTGATCCGCAGGCTGACGCAGAAATAGGCAGGTGCCGGGGGGGGACGTGTCGCGATAAAGCGTGGGGCTTGGTCGGTGGGGCGCCATCCCACGGGCGGGCTACCGTTGTGCTGCGCGCACCCGCCCGCGAACAAGCGAAGCGCGCGGGCGAGCGCCTGCCCGTCCCGGCGGGCTGGCGCTTGGCCACCTCGCGCTGACCTTTGGGCGGAGAGGTTGGTTGCACCATAAAGCGCGCCGTTCAGGTGTTGTGGCGCCATCCCACGGGCAGGCTGGCGTTGCACTCGGATTAGCTATGCCTCGTTGCCTCTGAACTGAGCGCAACCGCTCTCGGACAAGGCCAAAGGCCGCGAGAGCGAGCGCCTGCCCGTCGCGGCGGGCTGGCGCTTTGTTATCGCTCGCTGACCTCGGGGCGGGGAGGTTGGTTGCGCTATAAAGCGCGCCGCTCAACCGTTTCGGCGCCATCCCACGCGCAGGCTCTGTTGTCAGGTTACCCACGCGCAATCGTCACCGGCCCTCGGGCCTGCGATGCGCCCCGCCCCGAGGGGCGGGGGCTTGGGTCAGTCCGGCAGGATGCGGATGTCGAGGAGCGCGCAGCGGCGGTCTTCCTGCACCACGCGCAGCGCCTCATCCAGCGCGGGCCGCAACTCGGCCGGGGTGTCTACCCGGACGGCATGGGCGCGGCTGGCGCGGGCGGTTGCGGTGAAATCAGGCACCGGGCTGAGCGCCGTCAGCGGCATCTGATTGGCGCGCGCGGCATGGCCATCGGGGTAGAGCCCGGCGACGGAGCCGCGCACCGCGCCCCATTCCTCGTTATTGAGGACAAGGATCAGAACCGGCAGTTCCAGCGCCTCGGCGATCTGATGGCACACGGTGGGATTGGCAAACATGTAGGAGCCGTCCCCCATCGTCGCCACGCAGATCCGGTCCGGGTCGGCAAGCTGCGCGCCAAGCGCGGCGGGGAAGCACCAGCCAAGCCCGCCGGAATGCGGCTCCTGAAACCACGACTGGGGCGCGCGCCGTTCCAGCGCGCCAAGCTGGGTGCCCAGTTCGGAAAACACGCTGGATTTGCGCGTTCCCAGTGCATCCGACAGCGCGCGGCTCACCTGCGCCTTGGTCAGGCCCGCCGAGGCCGGATCGATCCGCGCCAGTTGCGACAGGCGGGCGCGCTCCAGATCCGATGCCTCCGCAAGGGCTGCGCGACGCGGCGCGGTGCTGTCAGGCGCGTCTCCCATCGCGGCGATCAGGGCCGGGATGGTCGCGGCGCTTTCGCCGGTGATGCTGAGATCAGAGCGGAAATTGCGCACCGGATAGCGGGCAAAGAGCGGGTCAGGTCCGATATGGATCACGCGGGCATCGGCGGCGAGCTTATGCTTATCGGGCCACCACGGTGCCAGACAATCCAGCACGACGACCACATCGGCCTCGGCCATCCACGGGCCGGGATCGGCGCCGACATGGCAGGGATGATCGGTGGGCAAGGCCAGATGGGTGGCCCACCAAGACGACACGGCGATGCCCCACGCCTCGGCCCATGCCGAAAACGCGGCGAAGCTGTCGGCATCGCCTGCGCCACGCTGGGCGATGACGAGCGGCGCGCGGGCCTCGCGCAGCCATTCGGCGGCCTGCGCGATGGCGGCCGGGTCGGGCGCGGTGGTGGCGGGCTGCATCGAGGGCCCGGCGTCGAGCCCGGCGCGCGGGGTCGGTTCGCACAGCACCTCGCGCGGGATCGACAGATAGGTCGGCCCTTTCGGCGTGGAATTGGCGATGGCATGGGCCCGGTCGAGCAGACCGGCGATCTGTTCGGGGAACTTCAGCTCATAGTCCCATTTGGCGGCCTCGCGCACCAGCGCGGTCTGGTCGCGCATTTCCTGCCCCCAGCCGATGGGCACGGTGCGCGCGCCAAAACGGCCCTCTTCGGTCACTGGCGTGCGGCCCGACATTAGCACCATGGGCACATGTTCGCAGGCGGCGTTGATCGCCCCGATGGAGCCGTTGGCCAGCCCCACATTGGTGTGCAGCATCACCGCCTGCGCCTGACCGGAAATTAGGTAATAGCCATGCGCCATGCCCATCGCGGCATGTTCATGCGGGATCACCACGGCGCGGGGCAGGTCGATGCCAAGCGCGGCGGCCTCGGCCAGCCCTTCGATGATCGGCGGGAAATCCGTGCCGGAATTGGCAAAGACGTAATCGACGCCGAGCGCCTTCAGCCGGGGGAAGATCGCGCCGCCTGCCGCCATCGTTTCGGCCTCGGCGGGCGTGTCGGCATTGTGGCGGGTGGGGATCGTTTCGGGCAATGTCATGCTTTCCATGTCAGCCTCCCAAGAGTTGCGGCAGCCACAGTGTCAGCGCGGGGAACACCAAGATCAGCCCTACGCGCAGCAGTTCTGCCATGAAGAAAGGAGCGACGCCCTTGAACGTCTCGATCATCGGGGTGTCCTTGGCGAGCGCGGAGATGACGAACACGTTCATGCCCACGGGCGGCGTGATCAGCCCCAACTCCACCACGATCAGCGCAAGTATCCCGAACCAGATTTTCAGATCGGCGGTCGACATGCCGAAGCCCGCGCCATCCGCGCCCTGATAGAGCCCGCCGTTGAGTTCCAGCAGCATCGGCCAGAAAAACGGGATCACCAGCAGGATCATCGACAGGCTGTCCATCAGGCAGCCCAGCACGATCAGCGCCAACAGCAGCATGACCATGACCATCATCGGCGAAAATCCCGCCTCGGCGATCCATTGCGCGGCCTGTTGCGGCAGGCCGATGCGGGACATGAAGATCTTCATCAATTCCGCGCCGAGCAGGATCAGATAGATCATGCCGGTGGTGCCTGCGGTCGCCAGCAGCGCCAGCTTCATCGCCGCCCAGCCGATCCGCCCGCGAAACGCGCCGTAGATCCACACCAGCACCACACCCACGGCTGCCGCCGGGGTCGGATTGAAAAAGCCGCCATAAATCCCGCCCAGCACCAGACCGAAGATCACGATGACGGGCAGCATGCCCAGCGTCGCGGCGATGAATTCGCGCCGGTCCGCGGCGCCGCCCTTGGGCCCCGCCTTGGGGAAGATCAGGACGTAGAGCGCGATGGTCAGCATGAACAGCAGCACCGCCAGCAGGCCGGGCAGCAGGGCCGCGGCGAACATGGTGACGATGTTGGCCTCGACGATGATGGCGTAGATGATGAGCACGACGGAGGGCGGAATGAGGATGCCCAGTACCCCGCCCGCCGCAAGGCTGCCGGTGGCGAGCGCGCCGGAATAGTTGTAGCGCTTCAGCTCCGGCAGGGCGACCTTGCCCATCGTGGAGGCGGTGGCGAGCGAGGAGCCGCAGACCGCGCCGAAGCCCGCACAGCCGGCGATGGCGGCCATTGCGGTGCCGCCGCGCATCCAGCCCAGCCACGCATTCGCGCCCCGGAACAGCGCCTGCGACAGCCCGGCGACCACGGCGAGTTCGCCCATCAGGATGAACATCGGCACCACCGACAGGTCGTAGACCGAGAACTGCCCGTAGGCGAGCGTCTTCAACTGGCTCAGCAGCACGGCCGGGCCGTTGACGATGGCGATGCCGATGCCGCCGACGAGGATCATGGCATAGGCGATGGGAATACGGATCGCGATCAGCGCGACAAGCAGGGCAAGCGCGCCCAGCCCGATGGATACGGCGTCAGCCATTGCGGCCTCCTTGGGTCGCGCGGAGCGACTCGGTCAGGGTCACCAGCGACGCGGCCACCAGCAGCGCCAGCGACAGCAGGATCGGCAGATAGGCCAGCCAGATCGGCAGTTGCAGGATCGTCGTGGCATAATTGTATTCGCGCTGATCGAGCATCCCGTCGGACATCCGCCAGACGAGGATCGCGGCGAAGAGAAACGCGATGAGCGAGGCCAGCGCACGCAGCGCGGCCAGCAGCCGCGGCCCGGCGCGGGCGGTAAAGATATCTGCGGTGACATTCGCATCCGTGATCTGACAATAGGGCAGGAAAGCGAAAACCGCGATCGCGACCCCCATTTCCGTCAGTTCGAAATCACCGGGAAAGGGATGGCCGAACACCGCGCCCATCACCGAGATCATATTGACCGCGATCACCACTAGCAGGACCAGCCCGCCCAGCAATGCCCACCCGGCCACGATGCGCGCGACCGCACCGGAAAACCCGGTGCGGTCTGCGCCAAGGCGCATCTCGGTCATTGCGCGGCGTTCTTCTCGATCGCGGCGCGGGCTTCTTCGACCAGCGCGGCGCCGTCGATATTCTGGCCCGAGACCTCCTCGACCCAGCGGTCAACGACCGGCCCGAGTTTGTCCATGAACGCGGCGGTCTCGTCTTCGGTCAGGGTGATGTGGGTGTTGCCCGCATCGGTCGCGACCTTGATCCCCGCATTGTCGATGTCGCGCCAGATTTGGCCGACCTCCGCCACCCAGTCACGGTCCGACGCGTCGCGGAACGCTTTCTGGATGTCTTCGGGCAGACCGTCCCAGCGGCCTTGGTTCATCGACACCTGGAACGTGGTGGTGCCGAAGCGGGTCATGTCCGCGCCTTCGATCTGATAGTCGGTCTGATCCTGAACGTTCAGGGCGGGGATGATTTCCCACGGGATGAAGGCGCCGTCGACCACGCCTTTCGACAGGGCCTGCGGCAATTCCGGCACCGGCATCGCGACCGGGTTGGCGCCGAGCGCCTCGATCACCCATGCGCCCGTGCGGGTGGGGATGCGCAGATCGGTCCCGGCGATATCGTCGGGGCTGCGGACCTCCTTGCTGGCCATCTGGATGCCCTGACCGGCATGGACATGCAGGAACATCACCTCCAGCCCGCGGTAATCCTCGGCCAAGCTGCCATCAAACATGTCGAACATGGCAAGGTTCGTGGCGACCGGATCGTTGAGATAAACGGTCGGCAGTTCGAACGCTTCGGTGCGCGGGAACAGCCCCGGCGTGTAGCCGTTCACCACCCAGATCAGATCGACCACGCCGTCACGGGCCTGACTGACCAGTTCGGTCGGGCGCCCGCCAAGGGTCATGGACGGGAAGATCTCGATCTTTACCTGACCGCCGGAGTTTTCCTCCACCGCGCGGGCCCACGGCTCCAGCATCTGGGTCTGGGCGGGCGATTGCGCACCGAGGAAATGATGCAGACGGAAGGTATAATCCTGCGCCGAGGCGGTGCCAGCGGTAAGCGCCAGCAGCGATGCGGCAAGTCCGCCGCCGAGCAGGGTTTTATAGGTCATCTTGGTTGTCATGTTGGGTCCTCCCATTGGCCCTTGGTCAAATCGGGTAGTGCAGGGGGCCGTCCTGCACGGTGATCCAGCGGAGCTCGGTGAATTCGGCAACGCTCCAGACACCGCCGAAGCGACCGTAGCCCGAATCCTTCACGCCGCCGAATGGCATTTGCGCCTCGTCATGCACGGTCGGGCCGTTGACGTGACAGATGCCGCTTTCGATCCGTTGCGCCACGGCCATCGCGCGGGCGGTGTCACGCCCGAACACCGCAGCCGACAGGCCGAATTCGGTGTCATTGGCGATGCGCACGGCCTCGTCGGTGTCGCTGGCGCGGATGATCGCGGCGACGGGGCCAAAGCTTTCTTCGCTGTAGATCCGCATCTGCGGCGTCACGCGGTCCAGCGCGGCTGCGTTGAGGATCGTGCCCTCGCCGCCGCCCGCGATCAGCGTCGCGCCTTTGGCAACCGCGTCTTCGATCAGGCCTTCGACCCGTTCGGCAGCGGCGGTGTTGACGAGAGAGCCCAGCGGATGCGCGGCCTCCAGCGGATCGCCTGCGGTGAGGCTGGCGACCTTGGCCGCGAATTTTTCGACGAACTGATCGGCGATGGCATCGACCACCACGATCCGTTCGGTCGACATGCAGATCTGGCCTTGGTTCATGTAGGCGCTAAATGCGGCAGCCGCGACGGCGGCGTCGAGATCGGCATCGTCGAGCACGACCAGCGGGGCCTTGCCGCCCAGTTCCAGCAGCGCGGGCTTCAGGTGGCGCGCGGCGCTTTCGGCGATGATCCGGCCCACGCGGGTGGAGCCGGTGAAATTGACGCGCCGCACCGCCGGGTGCGCGATCAGCGCTTCGACAATCTCGGGTGCGTCATCGGGGGCGTTGGAGATGGCGTTGACCGCCCCTTCGGGGAAGCCTGCCTCGGCCACCGCTTCGAGGATGAGCGCGTGGGTGCGCGGGCAAAGTTCGGAGGTTTTCATCACCACCGTGTTGCCGCAGGCAAGCGGCGTCGCGATAGAGCGCACGCCAAGGATCACCGGCGCGTTCCACGGGGCCATCGCCAGCACGACGCCTGCGGCCTGACGAGTGGCATAGGCGGTGGTGCCGGGGCGGTTCGAAGGCACGATTTCGCCCTTGATCTGCGTCGTGAGGCCCGCGGCCTCGATCAGCATTTCGCCCGCCAGCATGCAATTGAACCGTGCCCATGCTTCGGTCGCGCCGACTTCGTCTTTCATCGCGGCGACGATGTCATCGGTGCGCGCGCCAAGCGCATCGGCGGCGCGCAACAGGATACGCCGCCGCTCGCCCGCCGGGGTGGCGGACCATTTGGGGAAGGCCGCTGCGGCGGCATCGGCCGCGCTGCGGGCATCTTCGACAGTGGCAGCGGCGGCGCGGGTGGCGGTGGCCCCCGTCACCGGGTTGGCGCGCTCGAACGTAGCGCCGTTGCTGGCCGGAACCATCTTGCCTGCAATGAATAGATCTAGTGTATCCAAGGGTTTACCCTCCGTTTCTCATTCCGTTTTCACCGTGCTGCCGCCCAGAAAGGCCGCTTGCACGTCTGAACTTTCTGACAGGGCGCTGGCGGTGCCGTGCCCTACGATCCGCCCCGCGCCGATCAGATCGCCGCGATCTGCGAGCTTCAGGCTGGCGCGGGCGTTTTGCTCGACCATGATCCCCGTCAGGCCCGTGGCGCGGATCCCGGCACGCGCGGCAAAGTCCTGCTGCACCACGATCGGCGTCAGCCCGAGGCTTGGCGCGTCGCGCAGCAGCAGATCGGCGGTGGACGTCAGCGCCCGTCCGTTCGCCACCCTCTGCTGTGCCCCGCCGGACATGGTGCCCGCGATCAGGCTGCGGAGACGACGCGCGCGGCCATGACGTGCAGCGCTGCGCGCCGGGTAAGTCTGATCATGATGTCCTCCCACGATGACCCGATGCGCCTGTCCTCCCGACAGCGGCCCGAAAATCTCCGGGCATGGATCAGTGAATTGACGCTACTCGACGAAAGAGGATGCGAAAATGCACGGGTGTTGCTAGAAATTGCACAGATGCTGCAAATCGCGCGGCCAATTTCAGGAGTTTGTAATGCGCGTCACGACCACGGCCCGGATGCCACGGCGGCAATTGCCCGTCGCCCACGCCTTGCGACCGGGGTTGCAGAGCCGCGCGTTCGGTCTGCGGGCGGAGCGGGGCTATCTGGTCGTGGCGGTCGCGGGGGGCGGTGACATCACCAGCGGCGGGGAACTGCGGCAGGTGGATGCCCCGCGCCTGATCTGGCTGCCCCCCGGCGCGGCGCAGAAACTGTCGCTTCACCCCGGCAGCAGCGGCGAGGTGCTGGAACTGCCGGAGGCGGTGCTGGCGCGCGGGGTGCCCACGGCGGCGTTCGGGGATGAATTGCGGCGGATGCTGGCGCAGGCGCTGGTTTTGCCGCTGACCGATGCCGAGATGCGCCAGCAGTTGGCCCAGTCGCTGGCCGAGATCCGGGCGGAGCTGCACGCCTCCGAGCCGGGGCATCTGGCGATGGTCGAACATCAGTTGACACTGGTGCTGATCCGGCTGTGGCGGCTGGCGCGCAAGCAAAACATCGCGGCGGGCACGGCGGATCGCAGCCTTGCCGACAGGTTCGTGCTGCTGGTCGGGCTGCATTGCCGCGATCACTGGACGGTGGAGGATTACTGTCGGCGGCTGGAGATCGGACGCGACCGGCTGGGGCGGATCTGTCGCGCCGCGACGGGGCTGTCGCCGCAGGCCTATATCCACCGCGAACTGCACCGGGACGCGCGCGAATTGCTGCTGGGCTCGGAAATGCAGGTATCGCAGGTGGCGTTCCGGCTGGGCTTTGCCGATCCCGCCTACTTCAACCGCTTTTTCACTCGGATGGAGGGGGTGTCGCCGGGGCGGCTGCGCCGCTCCATCCGCAAACGGGAGGGGGCGGCGGATGGCTCTTTTGCGGCGTGGCCGTGAGAAGCACTCAAGCCCGCCGGGTGGCGGCGTAGACCCAGATACCCACGAGGATCAGCGAGAACAGCGCGTTCCAACCGGCCATGGAGAGGCCCCACATTTCCCAGCTGACCTGATCGCACATGATCAGGCGCGGTGCGCTGTCGGTGGCCAGCAGATCCGCCCCGCTGAGCGTGCCGAGATCCTGACCCGATCCGGTGCAGGAGGACGGGCCGGGCCACCATTTTTTCTCCACGCCGGCATGAAACATGCCGATGCCCGAGGTGATCGCGGCGGCCAACGCCCCCAGCCATGCCAAGGCCCGGCCCGCGCCGCTGCGCACCCCGATCAGCAGCGCCGCGATCCCGATCACGACCGCCGCCATATGCGGCCAGCGCTGCCAATAGCACATGGCGCAGGGCAGATAGCCCATCGCTTGGAACGTCCACGCCCCGGCCAGCAACAGGGCCGATCCGGCGGCAGCGATCAAAACGGAGAATTGGCGTGTCATAGGAACCTCACTGCGACGAAACCCGCGATCAGAATCGCGAGGAAGAGGGTGATCATCAGGCCCAGACGCCGCTCGATGAAATCGCGCACGGGCGGGCCGAATTTCCACAGCAGCGCCGCGACGATGAAGAACCGCAGCGCCCGCGCCACGATCGAGGTGACGACGAATGTGGCCAAAGGCATCGCGGTGACGCCCGACATGATGGTGATGACCTTGTAGGGGAAGGGGGTCAGCCCGGCGATCAGAACCGCCCAGAACCCGTGATCGTTGAAGCGGGTGGCGAATTCGGCCATCGCGTCGGCCTTGCCCAGCGAGGCGAGGATCGGCTGGCCCACCGCGTCAAAGGCGAACATCCCGATGCCATAGCCCAGAAGCCCCCCCAGCACGGACGCGACCGTCGCCACCGCCGCGATCAGGAAGGCGCGGTCGCGGCGGGCGATGATCATCGGGATCATCAGCACGTCAGGGGGGATTGGAAAGACCGAGCTTTCGATGAAGGATACGGCGGCCAGAACCCACAGCGCGTGGCGGTGCCCGGCCTGTGCCAAAGTCCAGTCGTAGAGGGGGCGGAACATGTTCAGGCCTCGGCGCGTTTTCGAGCCATGCACCACGCAGCGGCCGCGGGGTCAAGTGATGATCCCGGACCGGCGATCACAGACCCGCGCGGGCGCCGCTGACCCGGGACCCCAACAGAGGATCGTGACAACAGATGAAATGGCGTGGACGGCGGGGAAGCCGGAATATCGAGGATCGGCGCGGTCGATCCGGTGGCGGCGGCGGCATCCGGTTGGGCGGTGTCGGGGGCGTCGGGGTTCTGGCGGTTCTCGCCATCGGCTATTTCCTTGGCATCGATGTAACGCCACTGTTGGAGGACGGGCTGGGCGGCGGCACGCAGACCACGCAGACCCGGGAACTGACCGCGCAGGAACAAGCCGCGGGCGAATTCGTCGCCGTCACTCTGGCCGACACCGAAGAGGTCTGGACCGAGATTTTCGACCGGCAACTGGGCCGCAGCTATGACGCGCCGGTGCTGGTGCTGTTTTCGCAGCGCACCACGTCGCCCTGTGGCGGCGCGTCCGGAGCGACCGGGCCGTTCTACTGCCCGGCGGATAAAAAGGCCTATCTGGACACCGCGTTTTTCGCCACGATGCGTGATCGTCTGGGCGCGGATGGCGACTTTGCCGCCGCCTATGTCGTGGCGCATGAAATCGCCCACCATGTTCAGAACGAACTGGGCATCCTGCCCGAAGCCAATCGTGCCCGCGCGGGCGCGTCCGAGGCGCAATCGAACCGCATCAGCGTGATGATCGAATTGCAGGCCGACTGTTTTTCGGGGCTCTGGGCGCAGCGGGCGGAGGCCCGTTTCGGCTCGTTGGAGCCCGGCGATGTGGACGAGGCGCTGAATGCCGCCCGCCAGATCGGGGATGATGTGTTGCAGCGCAATGCAGGCCGGGTGCCGCAGCCGCATACATTCACCCACGGCACCGCCGAGCAGCGTCAGCGCTGGTTCGCGCGCGGTTATGAAAGCGGGGAACTGGCGCAATGCGATACGTTCAGCGCCCGCCAATTGTGACATTCCCCTTTCGCGCGGGCGCGGGGTTTGCTACCTCTGCCCGCGCGGGAATCGGAGCAGCGCGCTCCGCCCCGGCCCGAGTGGCGGAATGGTAGACGCAGGGGATTCAAAATCCCCCGCCGCAAGGCGTGCCGGTTCGAGTCCGGCCTCGGGTACCAGCTGTGTTTGCTGGTTTTTTTAAGATACTCTGGCGCCACATCCTCCAAGTCGGCTGCAAATTTCCGTCTATTCTACGGAACATTTGAGGATGAGCTTTCACACATTGACCTAAAATCGTTTCTTCATCGTGCCCATACGGCATTTGGAGGGCGTGAACTGACATGTCGCTATACATTTTCTCGACCTGCGCCCAGGTAGACGGATGGGCTTCGAGGTAACTGGCGTTAAGCGGCAGTCTATCTCCATAAAAGTTCATATTACTGCCGAAGTGGGAAACCTGATGCGAGCTTCCGGCGTCTTTTGTAAAATTCCACTTCTTTCTTTTCTTGTTGAAGCGAGAAACGGACGCATCGACCCAAGCGACTGACTCCTGTTGTGCAACTTCTGCTGCTCTGGTTGTCAACGCTACCTTGCTTAGCCAAATGGCTAAAATTTTTCGGTATGCATCTGCTCCGCTGCCCTTGAGATCTCGCCAGTAATGTATAGTTCCTTTTTCGCGACCGAAGCTTGACGGTCTGGGGATGAGGTCAAGGGCCATCAGTTGGCATGCTTCAACAGCGTCTTGCGAATGTTTCCAGGCCGGAAGATGTCGAATGCTGACATCTTTGAACTCAACGTCGATGCGCTGCCGGTTTGCAAGGCTAGCAACCTGATCCCTCACTTCGACGATGTCGGTATAGAATATCAATTTCGAGCCCGCTAGGAGCTCCAGTGTTCCGGGCAGGAGATTTTGGTAATGGCTCGCGTCACGCTTCTTATTCTCGCTCACGTGCCAAAGTCCGCTAACGTATAGTCTGTCGGGCATACATCATGTCCTTTTAAGAGCCTGCGGTTGGGCTCCAATTAGGGATAAATTAGCGGCTATCCTGCTTAAAGCACTCAGCAGTTGCAATAAGATCTTTTACGCTGACTGTTTCGCGCTGCCCCGATCCCGCATATTCAAATAATCTTCGGGGCAGCGCGTGTCGTCTGAGTAAAGCGGGCCGCTCAATAAAGCTGGCTGACCTGTTGCGGTTTCATCGACGGCAGCACCGTCACCTCGGCGCCGTGAACCGACCGGTCGTAAAGATCGATCACGTCCTGATCCAACATTCGGATACAGCCTGACGACACGGCCTTACCCAATTCCTGCGGGACCGCGTCGCCATGCACGCGGTAAAGCGTGTCTTTGCCGTTTTTGAACAGATAAAGGGCGCGGGCGCCGAGCGGGTTATCGGGGCCGGGGTCCATACCGCCATTGGCGACGGAATAGGGTTCCAGCTCCGGCTGCCGCTCGATCATTGTCGCGGGCACTTTCCAGCGCGGCCATTTGCGGGTGAACTGCAACCGCGCGGTGCCTTCCCAAGCGAAGCCTTCGGCGCCAACGCTGACGCGGTATCGCATGGCCTGTTCAGGCGATTGCACGAAATGCAGCACTGCCGCGTCAGGGTCGATGATGATTGTGCCCCGGCGCCGGTCCGGCCACGGGTTGGGCATTTCGCGCCGCCACGATTCCGGGGGCAGCACGCCTTCGGGGATGGCGGGGATGGGAAACGGCTCGGTCGTGATCGCACCGTAAAAATCCGGAAGCGGCGGGATCGGGGCGGCGGCGGGGGTCGCCACCGCGCGCGACGGGGCCTCTTCGGGGACGCGGGCGCAGGCGGACAGTCCGGCCACCGCGCCGAGCGCGGCAAAGCTGCGTCTGGTCAACATGGGTATCTCCTTGCTCAGTCAATCGGGATGGCGCGCAGGGCGCCTGTCGTGCCGATCAACCGATGCGCGGAGGGGAGCGGGGCGGTGCCTCGTCATGGCTGGGCCGCAGGGTGGTGTCCGCGGGCAGCAGGGTCGCTTCGCGTTCGGACCGGGGCAGGGTGGGCGGCACGCCGATCAGCGCGTGATCGCCGCCGCAGCCAGCGCCGGGCAGGGTCGCGGTGCGGCATCGCTGGGCGCGGATCTCGACCCGGGGGGCCGGGGCGGCGCTGGTGCTGCGCAAAACGGGGCGGCGTGCGAGTTCGACGCCGTCCAGTTCATCCACCACCATATCCGCGACGCGCAGGGTCACCTCCGGCTCCGCCACCGTGCGGGCACGGGCGTGATAGGCCCCCCATGGTAGGAGGCTGACCACCAACAGGGTCAGGAATAGGGTGCGAAGCGCGCGCATGGTCCGATCCTTGCCGCAGGCGCGCGGGGCTGTCCATCGGGCTGTCGCGAATGTGAACGGGGCCACGGACGACGGCGTAGGGCGGTCTTCGCACGCAATGGTTGTTGGCGCGCGCGGGAGGGGCGCGGACCCGGACACGCGCCGATGCTGTCTATTCATTTTGCAGTGAACGGAACGCGAGGCGCGAAATGACGTTGTCCTGCCAGAAGCCGGGACGAACCCCGGCACCCAGAAAGAAGGACGTCCCATGCATAGCCTCATCTACCTCGTCGGGTTGGTCGTCGTCGTTCTGTTTCTCGTGAACGTTATCGCCTGAAACCGGAGGAAATCCCAATGACCCATCAAGACCCCACAAACCCCAGCGCGCCCGGCAGCGAAGCGCGCGCCGATGCTGAAAACGCCGCGCGCCGTGTCGCCGATGACGCGAAGTCGCTGGCCCGTGACGCCGCGACCCGCGCCCGCAGCGAGGCCGAAAGCCGCGCCGAAAGCGCCAAGGACAGCGCCGCGTCGGAAATCAGCGGTATCGCGGACGGTCTGCGCAAGGCCGCCGAATCCATGCGCAGCGGCTCCCCGCAGGAGCGGACCTTTGGCCAGATCGCCGAAAGCCTTGCCGATGCGTCCGACGCCGTGCGCGACCGTGACATCGGTGAGCTTGCCAGCGAAGTCAGCAACTTCGCCCGGCGCAATCCGCTGGCGTTTCTTGGCGGTGCGGCTTTGGCCGGGTTTGCCGTGACGCGCTTTGCCAAGGCCGGCACACCGCAGCCCGCCGTGTCGTCGCCCGCGACCACGCCTGCCACGACGCCCGCCGCCACGCCTGTCTCCGGCGGCATCACCCAGACCCCTGCCAGCGCCGCTCCGGCGACCGGCACCCCGGCACCCGGTGGCCCGTCCACCGCGCCCAAGATCGGAGGAGCCTACTGATGACCGACCCCAATACTCCCCATGGCGATGAGGGTGTTCGCCACCAGATCCGCGAAACCAGCGGTCTTGTGGGCGATGTGCTTGCCCAAGTGACGAAGCTGGTGCGCGGCGAGATGGACCTGTTCCGCGCCGAGGTTGACGAAAACCTCCGCAAGGCGGGCGCTGCTGTCGGCATGATTGTCGCCGGTGTGGTGATCCTGCTGACCGCGCTGAACGTGCTGGCCAGTGCGCTGGTCGCAGGACTTGTCGAACTGGGCATCGATGCCGGTTGGTCCGCGCTGATCGTGGGCGTTCTCTTCGCCGTGATCGCCGGTCTGCTGGCCAAGAAGGGTCTTAATGACCTGAAACTGAAATCCCTCGCGCCGACGCGGACCGCAAAGAACGTGCGCCGTGATGGCGAGGCCGTGAAAGAGGCGGTGTAATATGAGCGATACAAGATCAACCGACGAGATCGAACGCGAGCTGGAGCGGGATCGCGAACAGCTGAAGCATTCGGTGGAAAGCCTGCAAGATACCTTCTCGCCCGAGAATATCATGCGCACCGTCACCAGCAATTTCCGCGCCCATGGCGGCGATATCGGCAAGTCCATTTCGACCGCCGCGCGGGATAATCCGCTGGCCCTCGCCTTGACCGGCGTTGGTCTGGGGTGGCTGATTTTCGGTCAGGGGCCGAGCGCCGATCGTATCGAGGATCGCGCCCGTGACCTGAGCCGCCGCGATCCGGCAAAGGGCACCCGTGCCGGGCGTCGTGACGCGCGCAATGACGCGTTCATCCCGCCGCGCGGTCCGGTGCCTTCGGGCGATGGTCCGGCGTGGTTCACCGATGCGGGGCATGGTCCGACGGCAAGCCAGCGCGCCCGCGCCGGTCTGCACAACGCCCAAAGCGCGGCGAGCGATAAGATGAGCGCCGCCGGGGATCGCGTGTCCGATGCGGGGGCCCGTGTCGGCGCGGCTGGTCGGTCGGCAAGCGACAGCGTGCGGGCCGCCGGGGCCAGCGTCTCGGACGGTGTGTCGCGCGGCGCAGGCCGGGTGCGGGATCGGTCCGAGGCGATTGCGCGGAGCCTGTCCGAAGGCACCGAAAGCCTGAGCGAAAGCGCGCGTGAGCGCATCATCGCGGCCCGTGAACGTGCCATCGAGGCGCGCGAGCAAGCGGGGCGCTACGCCTCCCGCGGGGTCGATCAGGCGCAGGACTTCTTCGAGGAGCATCCGATCGTCGCAGGCGCGCTGGCCTTTGCCGTGGGTGCCGCCATTGCCGGGGCGCTGCCGCGCACCCGCATGGAGGACGAGCATTTCGGAGAGGATAGCGACCGCCTCTACCATGAGGCCGAAGCGATCTTTGCCGAAGAAAAAGCCAAGGCGCTGCGCGTCGCGGATGCCGCGATGGGCGAGGCCCGCAAGCAGGGTGAGAAAGCCCGGTCCGACGCCGAGGATGTTGCGCGTTCGGTGAAAGACACCGCCGACGACAAGACTCAAGGCAGCGGTTCCGCCGCCGATGCGGTCGTCGACCGTGCGGAAGATTCCGTGCGCCGGGTGGCCGAAGCCGCCAAGTCCAAGGCCGAGGAAGAGAAGCTGGGCAAGCCCGGTTCCTGATCTCGACCCCTGAAGTAGTTACAGAAGCGCCCGCCCCATTCGGCGGGCGCTTTTCGTTTGGCGTCGCGTGATTCGGATGGCGGGACTGGGTCACAGTTTCGCCACATTTGCGCCCCGATCTGGTGTGGTTTTGGGCAGATTAGGGCAGGGGCCCAAAAATTTTTTCATCCTGCGGCGGTGCGGGTTGGGGCGTGAACAATCCTGCGATGTCGGGCAGTCAGCAGTGCCTGATCGGGCGCGAGATGCGCGATTTCTTCTTAATATATGCAATTTGCAATCAAAGGCGGTGGCGCGTTGGTTCCGCAGCGGAAACAATCAACTCAACCTAAGCGCGCAAATTGCTGATCGGCATGACTTTATGGGCGAGAATGTGCTTCGTTCGCGGCTGAAATGCGGCAGAAATATGCTGGCCCGGTCGGTCCTGCTGACCTATAACTTAACGTGCCCGACTGGGGGGTGACATATCTGGCTGCGGGGGCGGCCGTTTCGGAAACCGGCGTTGGCGTGTCTATGGCGCGTCCGGCCGACCGTCACGTCTGTCTCGCGTGTCTGCAGGATACCCGAGCATATAACGGATAGGACCGCGGCTTGCCCGTGGCGCCGGCTGCCTTGGGCGCGTGACAGTCTGCTGCGATCTTCGTGCGGCGGTTTCAGGGACGGCTTCACCGCATCCGGGATGATCTCTCTGGGGGCAGTCAAGGAAGCTGCTCGTGTCTCGCACCACCCGATTTTTCAGCACCGCTGCGTCGCGGACCGGATCGTTTCCGGTCGCGCTGCTGTGCTGCCGCACCGGTGGCGCAGATCGTGCGGCGCGCCTTGGCACCAGCCGCCCCGGCGCGGCGGCCTGCCGTGAGGTCAATCCGAGTTTCATGGTCCGCCGCGCTTTTGTCGCCGTATCTGTCCGACCCCGTCACGCCACTGCCGCGATCTTGCGCCATTCACGCCTGTGCCCGCTGAGGCACGCCGTCCGCCCAGCGTTCATGTGAGGATTACCGATTATGACCTACCGTTCCGATGACCATCACAGCCGTGATCACGACTACAAGACCGACTGGGACAAGTGCGACAGGGACGATGACGACGACGTCACCTCCAGCTGTGGCGACGTGGATGTCACGCTGAAAACGCCCGACGGCCACGGGGATGCGGGGTTCAAATGGTATAACGGGGTGCTCTGGTCATCGCCGGGCTGCAACACGTCGAAAGCCTATGTCGACTTCTCCGAGCCGGTCGAGAATGTGACCTTTGCCATCTATGACGTCGATGCGGGCCGGGGCTGGGATGACCGGGTGACGGTCATCGCCAAGGATGCCGAAGGCAATGTGCTGCCGGTGACTTTCTCGAACCTCACTTCGCACCATCAGGTCAACGGCAACACCATCGAAGGGGGCGGCAACGTCAATCCCGGCGTGGACGGGTCCGGTGCCGCGGACAGCGTGACAGTGACCATCCCCGGCCCGGTTTCCTCGATTCAGGTGATCCATACGGACGGTGACAGCAGCAGCAGCGCGGGCACGATCGGCCTGTCGGAATTTGCCTTCGATTGCATCGACGACGAAGACAACGAGCCGCAGCTGCCCCGCGACGGTCTGGTCGAAGGCACGCTGGCCGGAGATCTGATCGACGCGGCCTATGCGGACGACCCCGAAGGCGATTTCATCGACAATTCCGACGCGCTGCTGCCCGGCGAGGCCCCGCAGGACGATATCGTGCTGGCCGGGGATGGCGACGACACGGTGCTGTCGGGCGCGGGGGATGACGAGGTCTATGCAGGGTCCGGCAGCGACACGGTCCGGGGCGGCGAGGGCGATGACGTCATCTATGGCGACAGCAACGGCACCCAGTATGACGGCGGCGGTGCGACGAGCGCGGCGACCGACACCGGCGCGGGCGACGACGTCCTCTATGGCGAAGCGGGGAATGACACGCTTTATGGGGAAGGCGGCAATGACCGCCTGCATGGTGGCACGGGCGACGACACCATCTATGGCGGTGACGGCGATGACACCGTATTCGGCGGCGAGGGCAACGACACGATCTACGGCGAGGCCGGGAACGACACGCTCTACGGCAATGGCGGCGACGATTACATCGACGGTGGCGCAGGCGACGACTATATCCGTGGCTCCGCCGATAATGACACGCTGCTGGGCGGTGACGGTGACGACGACATCAACGGCGAAGGTGGCGAAGACACCATCGACGGCGGTGCCGGGAACGACACCATCAAGGGCGGCTCCGACGCGGACAACATCACCGGCGGTTCGGGCAATGACACGATCTACGCCATGGGCGGCGACGATGTTGTCGATGGCGGCGACGGCGACGACTACATCGATGGCGGTGGCGGCGACGACACGCTGAAGGGCGGCGCGGGCAACGACACGATCATCGGCAACAACAACGCCGACCTGATCTATGGCGGTGAAGGCGATGACCTGATCCGCGCGGGCGCCAGCGACGATAAGGTCTTCGGCGGCGCGGGCAATGACGAGATCTACGGCGAGGCCGGGAACGACACGCTCTACGGCAATGGCGGTGACGATTACATCGATGGCGGCGCGGGGAATGATTTCATCCGTGGCGGTGCCGATGACGACACGCTGCTGGGCGGTGACGGTGACGACGACATCAACGGCGAAGGCGGCCGGGACACCATCGACGGCGGTGCGGGCAATGACACGATCCGTGGCGGATCGGACGCTGACAACATCACCGGGGGATCGGGCAATGACACGATCTACGCTATGGGCGGCGACGATGTTGTCGATGGCGGCGACGGTGACGACTACATCGACGGTGGCGGCGGAAACGACACGCTGAAGGGCGGCGCGGGCAACGACACGATCATCGGCAACAACAACGCCGACCTGATCTATGGCGGCGAAGGTGATGACCTGATCCGTGCGGGCGCAGGCGATGATAAGGTGTTCGGCGGTGAAGGCGCGGATGAGATCTACGGCGAGGCCGGGAACGACACGCTCTACGGCAATGGCGGCGACGACTACATCGACGGTGGCGCAGGCGACGACTACATCCGTGGCTCCGCCGATAATGACACGCTGCTGGGCGGTGACGGTGACGACGACATCAACGGCGAAGGTGGCGAAGACACCATCGACGGCGGTGCCGGCAACGACACCATCAAGGGCGGCTCCGACGCGGATACGATCAAGGGCGGCTCCGGCAATGACACCATCGACGCGATGAGCGGCGATGACGTTGTCGATGGCGGCGCGGGCGATGACATCATCAAAGGCGGCGCGGGCAATGACCGCATCACCGGCGGCGATGGCTCTGACACCGTGTATGGCGATGATGGCGACGATTACATCAACACCGCCGCTCCGAATTCCGCCAATCCGCTGCCGGACCGTGGCTATCCGGGGCTGTTCCCGGGCGATGCCGATCCCAACAACGATCGCGACTATGTCGAAGGCGGCAACGGCAACGACACGATCATCACCGGCGATGACAACGACACCATCTATGGTGGTGCGGGCAACGACCGGATCGATGCCGGGTTCGACGATGACTTTGTCGATGGCGGCAAGGGCGATGATTACATCGTCGGCGGCGAAGGCTCCGACACCATTTATGGCGGCGAGGGCAACGATACGATCTATGGCGGTCTGGACCCGGCCTTCCCCGACAGCCTGAATGTGCCCGACGATACCGACGAGCGCCCCGATAACGGGCGCGACGTGATCCATGGCGGCGACGGCGATGACCGGATTTTCGGTCAGGATGACGATGACGAAATCTACGGCGATGCCGGAAACGACTATATCGACGGTGGCATCGACGACGACACCATCTATGGCGGCGCTGGCAATGACACGATCATCGGTGGCGAGGGCGAGGATACGCTCTTTGGGGGCGATGACCGCGATCTGTTCCTTGGCGGCAATGGTGGCGACCATGTCGACGGCGGCTCGGGCGGCGATGATTTCGACACGCTGGATCTGACCGGGTCCAATGTGTCGTCCATCACCTACACGTCGGACGACCGCGAAGATGGCATCGTCAACTTCGCCGATGGCTCCACCATGACGTTCGAGGAGATCGAGAATGTCATTCCTTGCTTCACCCCCGGCACGCTCATCGCGACGCCGATGGGCGAACGCCGGGTCGAGGATCTGCGCGAGGGCGACCGGGTCATCACCCGCGACAACGGCATTCAGGAAATCCGCTGGACCGGGCAGAAGCTGCTGGATTGGGATGGCCTGCGCCAAAGCCCGCATCTACAGCCGGTGCTGATCCGTGCCGGATCGCTGGGCAACAACCTGCCCGAACGGGACATGCTGGTGTCGCCCAACCATCGGATGCTGATCGCGTCGGACCGGGCGAGCCTCTATTTCGAGGAGCGCGAGGTTCTGGTCGCGGCCAAGCATTTGCTGAACCACGACGGGGTCGAGCGGGCCCGCGCCACGCAGGCGACCTACATCCACTTCATGTTCGACAACCACGAGGTGGTCCTGTCCGACGGCACATGGACCGAAAGCTTCCAGCCCGGCGACTATTCGTTGAAGGGCATGGATCAGGACCAGCGTGCTGAGATCTTCGATCTGTTCCCCGACCTGCGCCAAGCCGAGGGCCGCACGGCCTACCAAGCCGCGCGCAAGACGCTGAAACGGCACGAGGCGGTTCTGCTGGTAAGCTGAGCTGGGCGCTCCGCGAGATATGTCGGGAGCGCCCCCTTACCGCTCAGCGCATCCGCTCTCGGACAAGGCCGAAGGCCGCGAGAGCGAGCGCCTGCCCGCCCCGGCGGGCTGGCGCTTTGTCATCTTGCGCTAACCTCGGAGCGGGAAAGGGCTTGGCTGGGATAAAGCGCGCCGGTCACCTGTTGCAGCGCCACCCCACGGGCAGGCCTGCGGTGCGCCTGAAAGGTCAGCGTTCCACAACGACCGAACCCAGCGCTTCCGCTCTCGGACAAGGCCGCAGGCCGCGAGAGCGAGCGCCTGCCCGTCCCTGCGGGCTGGCGCTTCGCCATCTCACGCTGACCTTAGAGCGTGGAGGTATGTGGGTGGGATAAAGCACACCCGCTCGGATGTTGCAGCGCCACCCCACGGGCAGGCTTCGGTTGCGCCAGAATAACTGCGTTTTCTGATACCATGGAGTAAATCCTCGAAATCTCCCTATTTCGCGGATCACCCGGCGCGGAGCGCCTCGGTCCCCGGTCCATCCACCAGCCCGGCCCTGTCCACCGCCACGCCGAACATGTCGCGCGCCTGCGTCGGGGTGTAGCGGCCCAAGCGGACGTCTTCGGCGAC
The DNA here is from genome assembly GCF_002504165.1 of Pacificitalea manganoxidans. Lineage (GTDB taxonomy): Bacteria > Pseudomonadota > Alphaproteobacteria > Rhodobacterales > Rhodobacteraceae > Pacificitalea > Pacificitalea manganoxidans. The sequence goes on along the minus strand of NZ_CP021404.1, from coordinate 2,134,948 downwards.
CAGCGACGGATCGCGGGTCAGCGGGTTGCCGTAGCCGCCGCCGCCGGGTGTGCCCACGCGCACGCGGTCGCCAGCCTTGAGGGGGATGTCTTGTGCCTTGGACAGGTGCGGCGGGGTAAAGCTCTGGCCGCCTTGGGTAACCACCACGCTGTTGACCGCGCCATCCGCCCCGCCAAGCGCGCCTTGGGGCCCGAAGCGCCCGTGATCCATGACGAAGCTCGCCCGCGCTTCGCCCCGGCGCAACTCGACCTCGTAATCCAGCCCGAACCCGCCGCGATGCTGGCCCGCGCCGCCGGACCCTTCGCGCAGGGCGTAGCGGTGATACAGCACCGGGAATTGCTGCTCCATGATTTCGACCGGCGGCGCTTTGGAAATGCCGATGGTGGAACAGCCATTGGAGATGCCGTCGCCGCCCGCATAGCCGCCATAGCCCCCGCCGGAAATCTGATACATGACGAAGTTGCGCCCCTCTTCGGGGACCGACCCGCCGAGCGCGAAGTTGCCGGAGCTGCCCGCAGGGGCAGCGGTGACACGGTCGGGCAGGGCCTCGACCAGCGCCGCAAACACCGCCTCGGCGATGCGCTGGCTGACCTCTGCCGCGCAGCCCGACACGGGGCGCGGATATTGCGCGTCAAGGAATGTGCCCTCGGGGCGGGTGATCTCCAACGGCTCGAACGCCCCGGCGCTGATCGGCACATCGGGGAAGATATGGCGCATCGCGAGGTAGACGGAACTGTGTGTCGTCGCCAGCACCGAATTCATCGGCCCCATGCAGGGCGGCGAGGAGCCTTCGAAATCGAATCGCAGTTTGGTGCCATCGGCATGGATCGCCAGCCGAATCTCCAGCGGCGTATCCACCACGCCATCGCTGTCGACATAGGCGGTGGAGCGGTAGGTGCCCGGCGGGATCAGCGCGACATTGGCGCGCATCTGATCGGCGGCGCGGCGGCGCAACTCCGCAATGGCATCGCGCACGGTGGCGTCGCCGTAACGGTCCAGCATCCGGGTCAGCCGGGCTTCGCCGACATAAAGCGCGGCGGCCTGTGCCTTTACATCACCGATGCGCTGATCGGCGACACGGATGTTGGAACAGATGATCGAATAGATCTCCTGATCCAGTTCACCTTCCTTGAACAGCCGAACCGGCGGCAGGCGCAGACCCTCTTGCTCGACACTGGTGGCGGAGGCTGAAAACCCGCCCGGCACCGCGCCGCCCGTATCGGGCCAATGGCCGGTATTCGACAGCCAGCAGAAAATCTCGCCCCCCCGCCAGACCGGCATGGCAAACCGCACATCCATCAGATGCGTGCCGCCCAGATAGGGGTCGTTGACGATATAGATGTCGCCCGGCTTCGGCGCGGCGGCGCGGCCCTCGGCGATCATCGAAATCAGGGTGCGGGTGCTGTATTGCATGGTGCCGACGAACACCGGCAGCCCTTGGGAGCCTTGGGCGATCAAGCTGCCATCTTGGGCCGAATAGATCCCGTCGGAGCGGTCATTGGCCTCTGCGATCACCGGCGAGAACGCGGCGCGGGAGAAGCTCAGATCCATCTCGTCGCAGACCTGTTGCAGCCCGGACTGGATCACCGACAGGGTGATCGGGTCCAGCGCGGCGGCATCGGCGGCGGGGGAGGATGTCGGGTGAAGGCTCATGCGGCGGTGCTCCCCAGCGTGATGATGATATTGCCGTCCCGGTCCTGATCGGCGCGGTCGCCCGGCTCCAGCACGATGGTGGTGTCCATCTGCTCGATGATCGCGGGACCGGTGAGCTGCGCGTCGAGCGGCAGGTGATCGCGCCAGTAGATCGGCGTTTCGACCCAGCCGTCGAAATGCACCTGCCGTGTGCCGGTCTGGGCCTCCGTCAGCGTGGGTTTGCGGCCTTCGGCGTCGATCAGCTTGGCCAGATCGATCTCCGCCCGGCGCCCGATGACAGAGGTGTTGACGTTCACCAGTGCGGGCCGGATTTCGGGCAGGTTGACCTGAAACCGCTTGAAATACGCTGCCTCGAACGCCTGTTGCAGCGCGTCTCGGCTGGGCGTGGGGCCGGGCAATTCGACGCGCAGCAGGTGGGTCTGGCCGATGAACTGCATCTCGACGTTGCAGATGACGCGGATTTCTTCGACCTCCACCGCTTCGGCGCGGATCGCGGCGGTGCCCTCGGCGATCTGGCGGGCAAAGATCGCGTGCACCTCCTCCATATCGGCCTGATCGAGCGGGCGGTTCACCGTCTGCACGAAGTCATGGCGCAAATCGGCCACCACGCATCCCAGCGCATTGGTGATGCCGGGCCGCGCCGGGACCAGCACGCGCGGCACGCCCAGTTCCCGCGCGATTGCCGTGGCGTGGAGCGGCCCCGCACCGCCAAATGCAAACAGCGCGAAATCGCGCGGGTCTTCGCCCAGCGAAATGGACACCATGCGCACCGCATCGGCCATCCGCGCCGTGCCCAGCCGCAGCACCGCCGCCGCTGCCTGCACCGGGTCCAGCCCCAGTGGCGTGCCCAGTTTATCTGCAAAGGCCGCGCGGATCGTGTCCAGCGACACAGGCGAGGACTGCGCGTTGAGTTTGTCGGGGTTCATCCGCCCCAACAGCAGATTGGCGTCTGAGATCGTGGGCTCCGTGCCGCCGCGCCCGTAGCAAATGGGGCCGGGGGTGGAGCCTGCGCTTTCAGGACCGACCTGCAACAACCCCGCCGCCGTCACCCGCGCGATGGAGCCGCCGCCTGCACCCACGGTGCGCACATCGACCATCGGCACATGGATCGGCATCGCATATTCGACCTCGATCTCGTGGCTCACCGCAGGCTCCGCGCCGCGGATCATCGCCACATCGGTGGAGGTGCCGCCCATGTCATAGGTCAGCAGATCGGGAATGCCCGCACGCCGCCCGGTATAGGCCGCGGCCATCACGCCAGACGCCGGGCCGCTCATCACCGTCTTAGCGGCCTCGCGCGCGACGATCCGGGCGGAAACCATGCCGCCATTGCCGTTCATCACCAGCACGTCATGGCGGTAGCCGCGTGCCGCCAGCGTATCGGCCAGCCGCTCGACATAGCGCCGCAGCAGCGGCTGGACCGAGGCATTGACCGCCGCCGTCACCCCGCGCTCGAACTCGCGGCTTTCCGACAGCAGCGCGTGGCCCATGGTGATATTGCCGTTGGGCCAGATCTCGGCGGCGATTTCGCCTGCGCGCAACTCATGCGCCGGGTTGGCATAGGCGTGGAGGAAATGGATCACCAATGCTTCGCAACCCTCCGCCACCAGTGCGCGCAATTCATCGCGCAGAGCGTCTTCGTCCAGGTCGGTCAGCACGGCGCCGGTGTAATCCATCCGCTGCGGCACCTCGCGGCGCAGATCGCGGGGGATTAAAGGTTTGAAATCACCCTTCATCCCATAGGCTTGCGGGCGGGTGCGGCGGCCCAGTTCCAGCACGTCGCGGAAGCCCATGGTGGTGATCAGCCCGGTCTTGCACAGGGTGCGTTCCAGTACGGCGTTGGTCGTTGTCGTGGTGCCATGCACGATCAGGTCGAGCGCGGCGATATCGACATCCGCCGCATCCAGCGTCGCCACCACGCCAATTGCCTGATTGTCGAGCGTCGTCGGCACCTTGGCCAGCCGCACTTCGCCCTTCGGCGCGTCATAGAACACCAGATCAGTAAAGGTGCCGCCGACATCGACCCCGGCCACGATGCCAGCGCCAGCGGACTTGGTTTCGGATTTATCTACAGTCACTTGCGTCTCGATATTCATGCGTTGCTTTCGGCGATGGCGGCGCGGATGCGGTCCGGCGTGGCGGGCAGGTGGCGGATGCGGATGCCGGTCGCATCCGCGATCGCGTTAAGCACAGCGGGCGCGGTCGGGATCAGGCAATGCTCGCCCAGACCCTTGGCGCCATAGGGGCCGTGCATGTCGCCGCTTTCGATGATCAGCGTCTCGATGGGGGGCACGTCGCCGATGGTCGGGATCAGGTAGTCATGCAGGTTTTCGGTGCGGCCGGGCAGGAATTCCTCCATCAGCGCCAGCCCGATGCCTTGGGCCACGCCGCCCTCCACCTGACCTTCGACCAGCAGCGGGTTGATGGCCCGGCCCAGATCATGGGCGGCGGTGATCTTCAGCAGCTTGACGGTGCCGAGATCCAGATCGACCTCCAATTCGCACATCTGCGCGGTGGTGCCGAACACCGCATAGGGGTCGCCTTGGCCGTTGTCATCCAGCGGGGTGGTCGGCGGATCGTAGCTTTCCACCGCTTCCAGCGCGTAATCGCCCACCGGGTCGGGCAGGGTGACGCGGCGCGGCTCACCGCCATCGCTGAGTGTCAGTCCTTCGGGCCCGGTGCCGATCATCGCGGCGTCAGAAACATTGCCCAGCCGCAGGATCTGCGCGCGCAGCGCCTCGCCACAGAGCCGCGCGGCATTGCCGGTGATGAAGGTCTGGCGGCTGGCCGAGGTCTTGCCCGCGTCAGGCGTCACATCGGTATCGGGGCCGATGATCGTGATCGCATCGGGGCTGACCCCCAGCGCGGTGGCGAAGATCTGGGTGATAACGGTATTGGCGCCCTGTCCGATATCGACCGCGCCCTGATGCAGCCGGATCTCGCCCTGCGGCGTCACGCCCGCGCGGATGGTCGAAGGGTTCGAGATCGAGGTGTTGCCGCAGCCATACCAGCCGCCCGCCACGCCGATGCCGCGCCGGATGCGCAGGCCGTCTGCCGCTGCGCGCGCGTTATAGGCGGCGACCTCGGCCTGCGCGCGCTCCCATGCTGGGATCAGCGCGTCAAAACAGGCATCGATCCCCATGCCGCGCTCGAACACTTGCCCCGTTCCGGTGGGATCGCCGTTTTGCAGGCAGTTCATCCGGCGGAAGCGCAGCCGGTCGATGCCAAGCGCAAGCGCCATCTCATCATAAAGCTGCTCCTGCGCCACCGCCGATTGCGGCACGCCGAAGCCGCGAAACGCCCCCGCTGGCGCGCAATTGGTATGCAGGCCGAAACTTTCTGCCCGGTAATTGGGGGTGCGATAGGGGCCGGAGGCATGGATCGGCACCCGGTTCGCCACAGTCGGGCCCCAGCTGGAATAGGCGCCGGTGTTGAAATCGCCCTTGAAATCGGCGGCGACAATCCGGCCCTCGGCATCCGCCCCGATGCGCATATGGATCGCCGAAGGATGCCGCTTGGTCGAGGAGCTGATCGATTCCACCCGCGTCAGGGCCAGCCGCACAGGCACCCCCAACCGCCACGCGGCCAGCGCGGTAAAAGGCTGGGTCGTCAGGTCAAGCTTCGATCCGAATCCGCCGCCGACCGCCGTGGGGATGATCCGCACCGCGTCTTCGGGCAGGGCCATGATCCGGGCCAGCGCTTCGCGGTTCATGAAGGGGGCCTGCGTGCAGCACTGCACCTCGATCCGGTCGCCCACGCGCCGGGCCACGCTGGCCTCTGGCTCGATATAGCCATGTTCGATGAAACCGGTCGAAAAATTGCCCTCCACCACATGCGCGGCCTGTGCCAGCGCGGCGTCGGTATCGCCCCGATTGACCCAGCCGCGGGTCATGATGTTCTCGGCCCGGCCTGCATGCAGCAGATCGCCGCCGCGCGCCTGAGCGCTTTCCAGCACCGGGGTCAGTTCCTCCCATGTCACGGGGAAGTCGGCCATTGCCTCCAGCGCGGCGGGATCGCCCACGACGCAGGCGACCGGTTCGCCCCGGAACCGCGCTTCGCCCTCGGCCATGACCGGCTGGTCGATGAAGCCCGGAATGACGCCAAAGCTGTTTTCGCCGGGAATGTCAGCGGCCGTCAGCACCAGCGCCAGCCCGTTATCGGCGCGAAACGCTTCCAGATCGCCGAAGCGGAACCGCGCGCGGTGGTGGGGCGAGCGGATCACGCGGGCATAGAGCGCATCCGACGGGGCGACATCATCGGCGAAGCGTTCGGTGCCCGAGACCTTAGCCCAGCCATCGAGCCGGGGCATCGCGGTGCCAACACCGCCCGCGGCGGGGTTGGGCAGATCCGCGCCTGCATCCAGAACCGCGTCAATGATCTTGCGATAGCCGGTGCAGCGACACAGCACGCCGCCCAAGGCATCGGCGACCTCCGTTTCACCCTGTGGCGGGCCTTGGCGCAGCAGCGCCACGGCGGATACCATCATGCCGGGCGTGCAGATACCGCATTGCGCCGCTTGCCGTGCTTGGAACGCCCGTGCCAGCCCCTGCGCCAGCGGATCTTGCGCCACCAGCCCGCTCAGCGTCTCGACCCGGCGGCCTTCGGCTTGCCCGGCGGCGGTGATGCAGGCACAGACCGGCGCGCCGTCCAGCAGCACGGTGCAGGCCCCGCAATCGCCCGCATTGCAACCGATCTTGACGTCCTTTGCCCCGGCGCGATCGCGCAGCACCTCCGACAGCCGGTCGGTGGCGCGGGCGGGCAGGGCGAGCGTTTCGCCGTTCAGCGTCAGGGTGATCTGCGGATGGGCAAGGTCGAGCGACATGGGGCTACTCCGCGTCCGGGGTGGAAAGGGCCTGCGTCAGCGCGCGCGCGATCAGGGTGCGCGGCGCGGTGATGCGGTAGGCGGCGCTGGCGCGGATGTCGTCGATGGGTGTCAGTTCCGGCAATGGCGTGTCGGCGCAGATCTCAGGCATATCGGCCATTCGTGCGCCCGTCAGCGCCGTCTCCAGCGTCGCAAGCCGCTGCGCCACGGGCGAACAGGCGCCCACGGCCACCGCCGCGCGGGTGATGACCTCCCCCTCCGTCTCGATCAGCACGGCGGTCATCGCGATGGAGATCACCAGATACCTGCGCGCGCCCAGCTTGACGAAGCCTGCGCGCGCGGTGGGACGGTCGGGGATGTGGATGGCGGTGACGATTTCGCCGGGATCGCGCGCGGTGCGCCGCACGCCGGTGATGAACCTCGCGAGAGGCAGCCGCCGCAGCCCGTCACGCCCCGCCAATTCCACTTCCGCATCCAGCGTCAGCAGCGGCGGCACCCCATCGGCGGCGGGGGAGGCATTGCACAGGTTTCCGGCGACGGTCGCGGTGTTCTGGATCTGCACCGAGCCTACTTCCCGCGCGGCGGCCACCAGCCCGGCGAATTGCGGCGGCAGACCAGCGCGGATGATGTCGGTCCATGTCGTCGCCGCCCCGATCCGCCAGTGACCTGCGTCCAGCGCAATGCCGCGCAACCCGGCCACGGCGGTCAGGTCCAGCATGGCATCGGGGGCAGGGCCGTCGCGCAGGGCAGGATAGAGATCCGTCCCCCCGGCCAATATGGGCAGGCCGCGCGCCGCAAGCTCCAGCGCGGCGTCGAGCGTCTGCGGGCGATGCAGGGTCATGGCGAACCTCCTGTCGGCGGGCCATCCGCGAAGGATAGCAGCTGTTGGCGGGCGACGCTTGTTGTTTGGCGCACTTCATTTGTGTGCATACGTCTTGTGCTTAGCCTAGGGAGTCGCCTGAAATTCTGTCAATGCGCTTTGCGACGCGGCGGCAGGAAAAGGCGCTTTCACGTCATTTTGTTTGTATGCATACGATAACGGTCAGCCGATCTGCCTATTTCGCGGGCAGTATCGGCGGGCTGGCGGCGATAGCATCGCCTCGCTGGGCGTGGGGCGGGGGCGGTGATGCCTAAAATTTGGTCGTATTTTTCGTTCAGCGCCTCGCGACCTGCGGCGATCATCGAAACGATTGACAGAACGCCGACTCATATGCGTTCGTATACAAACAAACCCGCAAGGGCGGAGACAGCCAGCGCATCCCGTGCGCCCGTCCGTCATCCGCACCCAACGGAGCATGCGACGTGACCGACACCATCCCGCCTTCGACCGCCCAGCCGCAGCCAGACACCGCGCCCGCGCCCGCGCCCGCCGCCGCGCCCGCCCGTGCGCGCGCCGAGAAGATCCGCTGCGATGCCTGCCCGGTGATGTGCTACATCGCCGAGGGCCGCTCCGGCGCGTGCGACCGCTATGCCAACGAGGATGGGCAATTGGTGCGGCTCGACCCGCTCACCATCATCGAAAATCGCGAAAGCGCGGGCGGCGAGGGGGATCTGGTGCCGTTTCTGGACCGCGAATGGGATGGCGACCTGATCACCGGAGAGGAACATTTCGTCACCGCTGTCGGGGCTGGCACGACCTATCCCGATTATAAGCCCGCGCCCTTCATCGTCGCATCGGAATATCGCGGGGCCGATATGGTCACCATCGTGACTGAGGGCATTTTCAGCTATTGCGGCGCCAAGGTGAAAATCGACACCGACCGGCATCTGGGCCCCGAATGCGCCCCGGTGCGGGTGGATGGCGAACCCATCGGCCATGTCACCACGTCCGAATATGGCAGTCAGATGCTGTCGCTCGGCGGGGTGCATCACCTCACCGGCGGCTCGAAGAAAGAAGGCCGCATCACCTGTGCGTCGCTGCTGGCGCTGTGCAATGGCGCGGCGATCGACGTCACCATCGACGGCGGCGCGGATCTGACCATCGCGGCGGGGCAGGCGCCCATCGTCAACGGCCAGCGCGAAGAACGCATGCGGGTCGGTTGCGGCTCCGCCACCGTGGGGATGTTCGCCGCGCAGTGGCAGGGGCTGGTGGACGAGGTGGTGGTGGTCGATGACCACATCACTGGCGTCATGTCCGAGCATCAGGCGGGCAAGGTCATCGGATGGGAGCCGACCGGCATCAAGATCCTTGGCCGCCGCTCCACGCCCGGACGCTATTTTCAGGTGGCCGAGCCCGGCACCGGCTGGGGCGGCACCGATCTGACCGATCCGCTGACCATCCTTGGCGACTGGAACCCGAAACAGGCGCGTCCGGGCATGACGCTGCTGATGGTGTCGACCACGGGCGAGAACGCCGCCTATTACGAGCTGAACGACGACCTGATCCCGGTGCAGCAGGATATGCCCGACCGGCTGCGCCCCTCCGTTGCGCGGATCGAGGAGAATTGCGAACCGGCGCTGACCTCGGTGCTGTTCATGGCGGGGGCAGGCGGCTCGCTGCGCTCCGGCGTGACCGAAAATCCGGTGCGGTTGACCCGGTCGGTGCAATCGGCCCTGACCCGCGTGACAGTGGGCGGCGCGCCGGTGCTGATGTGGCCCGGCGGTGGCATCACCTTCATGGCCGATGTGACGCAGATGCCGAAAAACGCCTTTGGCTATGTGCCGACGCCTGCATTGGTCGCGCCCATCGAATTCACCATGTCCGCAGCCGATTACGCCGCGCTTGGCGGGCATATGGATTATGTCGTTCCGCTGGCGGAGGCGCTGAAGGGCATGCCGGGGCGTCAGTCCGACCATGTGCTGTCGGGGCGTCGCACGGTGGCCCGGCAGCAGCGCGCGCCTTGGCCGGTCGAGGGCGGCACCCCGCGCACGCCCAAGGTCGCCGAATGAACGGCCCTGCCGCCTTCGTGGAGGCGCCGCGCGCGCTGCGCTCCCGCGATGGGCGGCGCTTGCGGCTGCTGCACGGTCCGATTGACGCGATCTTCGTGGCCGATGGGCCGGAGGCGGCGGTGCGGGCCGCTCAGCGCCGGGTCGCCACGGCATTTCGCGATGTGCTGACCCCGCTGGCGCAGGAATTGCCGCGCCTGCGGACGGCCACAGGCCCAATGCCCATGGGACCGATTGCGCAGGCGATGGTGCGCGCGACGGCCCGGTTCCTGTTCGTGACGCCGATGGCCGCCGTGGCGGGGGCGGTCGCCGATCACCTGCTGGCCGCCGCGCTCAGCCCCGATCACGGGCTGACGCGAGCCCATGTGAACAATGGCGGCGATATCGCGCTATGGCTGGACCGGGGGCAGGGCTTTGACGTGGCGATTTGCGAAGATCCCGCACAGCCCCGCGCCGGCGGTATGGCGCGCATCGCCCATGGCAGCGGCATCGGTGGCGTTGCCACATCCGGCTGGCAGGGGCGGTCGCATTCCCTGGGCATCGCCGATGCGGTGACGGTGCTGGCACGGGACGCGGCCCATGCGGATGCCGCCGCAACCCTGATCGCCAATGCCGTCGATCTGCCCGGTCATCCCGCGATCACCCGTGTGCCCGCGCATCTGCTGTCGCCCGACAGTGATCTGGGCGCGCGAGCCGTCACCACCGCCGTCGGGCCCTTGGCGGCGCAGGACATCGCCTGCGCGCTGGCTGCCGGGCTGGAGCAGGCGCGCGCCATGCGCGGCGCCGGGCTTATCGTCGATGCCTGTCTTGCGCTGGCGGGCGAACGGCGCATGCTGAGCGACATTCATGAGGAGGAGCTATCCCTTGCCTGAGATCGTGCTGCGGAAATCCGCGATCATCACCGAAACCACCTTCCACGAGGGCGGTCCCGCGCCGGAGGTGCCGCTGCGCCGCGCCGCCGCGATGTCGGTGATCGCCAACCCCTATGCCGGGCGCTACCACGCGGAGATCGCCCCCTTCATGGAGGATCTGAAGCCGCTGGGCGTCCAGATGGCCAAGGATCTGATCGACGCGCTCGGCGGCGATGCGGGCGCGATCGAAGGCTACGGCAAGGGCGCGATCATCGGCACCAATGGCGAGCTGGAACACGGCGCGCTGTGGCATGTGCCCGGCGGCTATGCGATGCGCGAATTGATGCCCGCCTCTGCCGCCATCGTGCCGTCGACCAAGAAGATCGGCGGCCCCGGCACCCGGCTCGACGTGCCGCTGACCCATGCCAACGCGTCCTATGTGCGGTCGCATTTCGACGCGATGGAGGTCGGCCTGCCCGATGGTCCGAAGGCCGATGAATTGCTGCTGGTGCTGGTCATGTCGACCGGCTCGCGCATCCATGCCCGCGTCGGCGGTCTCAAATCCTCCGAGGTCGAGGGCAAGGACGGGCTGCGCTGATGCGCGCGGCGGCGGAGATGGGCGCACGGGCGCGCGATCTGGGCATCAGGAAACTGGTCACGCAGGTCGAGCGGACGGAACGCGAAATGGGGCAGGCGGTCACCCCGCCCGCCATCCGCGCGCTGGCCGCTGCCGTCATCGCCAACCCGTTCGCCGGACGTTTCGAGCCGGACCTGACGCCGCTGATCGACACCGGCGCGGCGCTGGGGGAGGTGCTGGCCCGCGCGGCGCTCGACGCGCTGGGATGCGCACCGGAGGCAGTGCAGGGCTATGGCAAATCCGCAATGGTGGGCGAAGACGGCGAATGGGAACATGCCGCCGCGCTGCTGCACCCGTCGATGGGCGCGCCTTTGCGGGCGGTGATCGGTGGCGGGCGCGCGCTGATCCCCTCGACCAAGCGGATGGGAGGTCCGGGGCAGGTGCTCGATCTGCCCTTGGGCCACAAAGACGCGGCCTATGTGCGGTCGCATTTCGACGGGATGGAGGTGCGGATGTCCGACGCCCCGCGCGCGGGCGAAATCCTCGTCGCTGTGGGGCTGTCGCTGACCGGGCGGCCCTTGGCGCGCGTGGGCGGCCTGCGACACGATGAGATCACCGGCGAGGATGGATTGCGCTAGCCGCGCCTGTCCCGCCTTTGCCTTTCCCAGCAGTCACAGTCACCAAGGAGATCCGCCGCCCCAGCCGACACTGACCGCACCTTACGCAGGGTGCACCCGGCGCTTCCGTTTCAAGCGGGCCGCTGCCATACATCGATCGGGATCAACCCGGCATGCAAAGACCAGACCAACAGGAGACACATCTCATGAAGAAGCTACGCATACTGGCTGCCGCCGGTGCCGCCGCCGCGGCGCTGTCCGTTGCGGCCCCCGCAGCGTTTGCCCAAGCCGCCGAGGGCGAGCCGGTGAAGATCGGGGAAATCAATCATTTCAAACGTCTGGCGGCTTTTGCTGATCCTTACCGTAAAGGGATCGAACTTGCCGTGGACGAAATCAACGCCGAGGGCGGCGTGATGGGACGGCCGCTGGAATTCATCTTCCGCGACGATCAGGGCGATCCGGGCGAAGCGGTGAAAATCGCCGAGGAACTGATGACCCGCGAAGGCGCGGTGATGCTGACCGGCTCGATCCTGTCGAATGTCGGGCTCGCCATCAGCTCCTTCGCCGCCGAGAAGGGCTATCTCTACCTCGCGTCCGAGCCGCTGGCCGATACGCTGATCTGGTCCTCGGGCAATCCCTACACCTACCGGCTGCGCACCTCGACATGGGTGCAGGCGGCGATGCTGGCGGAAGAGGCGGCCAAGACCGATGCCGTCACCTATGCCACCATCGCGCCCAACTATGCCTATGGCACCGATGCGGTCGCGGCCTTCAAGGAAAACCTCAAGCGGCTGAAGCCCGAGGTCGAATTCGTCGCCGAACAGTGGCCTGCGCTGTTCAACATCGATGCCGGGGCCGAGGTGCAGGCCATCGAGCGTGCCAAGCCCGACGCCATTTTCAACGTCACCTTCGGCACCGATTTGGCGAAATTCGTCCGTCAGGGCACTGATCGCGGTCTGTTCGACGGGCGCGACGTCTATGGCCTGCTGACCGGCGAGCCGGAATACCTCGATCCGCTGGGCGAAGAAGCTCCGGTCGGTTGGTATGTCACGGGCTATCCCTGGTATGATCTGGGCGACGACAATGGCGGCGCATTCGTCGCGGCCTATCAGGACGCCACGGGCGAAGACCCCAAGCTGGGCTCGCTGGTGGGCTACATGACCGCGCAGACCGTGGGTGCGCTCATCAATGCCGCCGGGTCCACCGACACCGATGCGCTGCTGGCCGCGTTCGAGGATCTCGACGTGCCGGGAACGCCCGTGGGCGACATCTCCTACCGGGCGATCGACAACCAGTCGACGCTGGGGGCCTATGTCGGCACCATCGACCTGCGCGATGGCAAAGGCGTGATGGTTGACTGGGAATATAAGGAGCCCGGCAGCTACATGCCCACCGACGCCGAAGTGTCGGACATGCGCCCGGCGGAATAAGCCAGCCCCGGCATGGACCGGGGGCGCGGATCACAGGCGGCGCGTCCATCACGCGCCGCCCTTCCGGCCCGGCCCCCGGCACGCATGATGCCCCGCCCGCAAGATGCCCCGCCCGCGAGATCCGACCGCCGTTCCTGACCCCGGCCCGGCAGCGCCCGCTGCGCCAAGGCCTGCGTCACCCGGACCCGATGCATCGCGCGGCGCGGAACCTGCCCGCCCTGACAGACGAGATCCCTCCCGATGGCATTCTTTTTCGCACAGCTCCTGACCGGGCTCGCCAATGCGGCTGCGCTGTTCCTCGTGGCCTCCGGCCTGTCGCTGATCTTCGGCGTCACCCGGATCGTCAATTTCGCGCATGGCTCTTTCTACATGCTCGGTGCCTATATCGGCATCACCTTCATGGATGTGCTGCCCGGCCATGTCGGCTTCTGGGGCGCGATCCTGTTGTCGGGTCTGGCGGTCGGGCTGATCGGCGCACTGGTCGAAATCGTGGTGCTGCGCCCGATCTACAAGGCGCCGGAGCTGTTCCAGCTTGTCGCCACATTCGGCGTGATCCTCGTCATTCAGGATCTGGCGCTGATGATTTTCGGCGCGGAGGATAAGCTCGGTCCCCGCGCGCCTGGCCTGCGTGGCGTCTGGCGAATCTTTGGCGAGCCGATCCCGAAATACGATATCGTCCTCATTGCCATCACTCCGGTGATCCTGCTGGCGCTTTGGTGGCTCATCACCCGCACCCGGCTGGGCGTTCTGGTCCGCGCGGCGACGCAGGACCGCGAGATGGTCGGCGCGCTCGGCGTCAATCAGGCGTGGCTCTTCACTGGGGTCTTCGCGCTTGGCTCCGCGCTGGCGGGTCTGGGCGGCGCGATCCAGCTGCCCAAGGGCGGCGCTGATTTGTTGATGGATTTCAATATCATCGGCTCGGTCTTTGTCGTCGTGGTGATCGGTGGGATGGGCTCGTTGCCCGGTGCGTTCATCGCGGCGGTGCTGATCTCTGTGCTCAATGTGTTCGGCGTGGCCTACCTGCCGCAATCGACGCTGGTGCTGATGTTCGTGGTGATGGCGATCGTGCTCATCATCCGCCCCTACGGCCTGCTGGGCCGCGAGGAGGTTGCGGGCGAACACGGGCAGGTTGGCCGCCCCGAAGAACCCATTCGCCCCTACGGGCTGACCGGGCGGCTGGTGATCGCGGCGCTGCTGGCGGCGCTGGCGCTGCTGCCACTCATCGCCGAGCCCTTCGTTCTGATCCTGCTGACCGACATCATCATATTCGCCCTGTTCGCGGCCTCGCTGCATTTCATCCTCGGCACCGGCGGGCTGGTGAGTTTCGGCCATGCCGCATTCTTTGGGGGCGGGGCCTATGCGGCGGCGCTGCTGGTCTACTGGACCGACACGCCGATGGAACTGGCGTTCCTCTTTGCGCCGCTCGCCGCCGGGCTGCTGGCGCTGATGATCGGCTGGTTCTGCATCCGGCTGTCGGGGGTCTATTTCGCGATGCTGACGCTGGCCTTCAGCCAATTGGTCTGGTCGCTGGCGTTTCAGTGGCGGCAGGTCACGCGCGGCGATGACGGGCTGATCAACATCTGGCCCGCCGACTGGCTGTCGGGAACCACGACCTATTACCTGTTCACGCTGATCATCGGGGCAGGCGGCATCATCGCGCTGCGGCATGTCATCCACGCGCCGTTCGGCTACGCCCTGCGCGCCGGGCGCGACAGCCCGCGTCAGGCCGAAGCAATGGGCATCGACGTCAAGAAGGTGCAGTTCATGGCCTTCGCGCTGGCAGGCGTGATGGCCGGTCTGGCGGGCGGGCTCTTCGTCTTTGCCAAGGGCTCGATCTTCCCCAACGAGCTGGAGATCGAGAAAAGCTTCGACGCGTTGATCGTGGTCTTCCTTGGCGGGGTGAAAACGCTTGCGGGCGGGGTCGTTGGCGCGACCTTCCTCGCCACGGTGGAGGATTGGCTGACGCGGCTGGAATACTGGCGTCTGATCCTTGGCGTCGTCATCATCGCCGTGGTGATCCTCTTCCCCGAAGGCATCGTCGGCACCACCCGCCGCGTCGCGGCGCGGGTCGGGCTTATTAAATCGCGCGAGGAGGCCTGAGATGGACCCTATCCGTGAACCGATCCTGCGGGTCGAGTCTCTGACCAAATCCTATGACGGCTTTCTGGCCGTCAACGACGTCTCCTTTGACGTGGCCCCGGGGGAGTTGAAGGCGCTGATCGGCCCGAATGGCGCAGGCAAATCGACCTGCTTCAACATGCTGATGGGGCAGTTGAAGCCGACACGCGGCACCGTGACCTTCGACGGGCGCGCGATCACCGGGCTGAAGCCCCGGCAGATCTGGCGTCTGGGGGTGGGGCGCACGTTCCAGATAACCGGCACCTATCAGTCCATGTCGGTGATCGAGAATGTGCAGATGGCGCTGATCTCTCACCACCGGCGGATATTTTCGGTGGCCCCTTATGCGTGGAAGCTCTACCGCGACGAGGCGATGGAATTCCTCGCCACCGTGGGGATGGAGGCGCAGGCCGACCGGCCCTGTTCGATCCTCGCCTATGGCGATCTGAAACGGCTGGAACTGGCCATCGCGCTGACCCATCGGCCCCGGCTGCTTTTGATGGACGAACCCACCGCCGGCATGGCGCCCTCCGCCCGGATCGAACTGATGCAACTGACCGCCGATATCGTGCGCGAACAGGGCGTCAGCGTTCTGTTCACCGAACACGACATGGATGTCGTGTTTGCCCATGCCCATCACATCATGGTGCTGAATCGCGGCCAGTTGATCGCCGATGGCGACGCGGCGGCGGTGCGCGCCAATCCACAGGTGCAAGAGGTCTATCTGGGCGGTGGAACATTGTTCAAGGAGGCCGATCATGCTTGAGCTCGAGCGCATCAACAGCTTCTACGGTAAGGCCCATATCCTCAGCGATCTGAGCCTGAAGGTGGAGCGTGGCGAGGTCGTCGCCCTGCTGGGCCGCAATGGTGCGGGCAAGACCACGACGATGAAATCCATCATCCAGCTGGTGCGCCCGCGCACGGGCCGGGTGCTGTTTCAGGGTCGCGATCTGGTCGGGATGCCGGCCTTCCGCGCGGCCAAGGCCGGGGTCGGCTATGTGCCCGAGGAACGGCGGATCTTCGGCGCGCTGACGGTTCTGGAAAATCTGGAAGTGGGCCGCCAGCCCCGGCGCGATGGCGCGCCCCATTGGACGGTGGAGCAACTGTTCGAGATTTTCCCCAACCTTGCCGAGCGGCGCCGCAATCAGGGGAAGGCCATGTCGGGCGGCGAACAGCAGATGCTGACCATCGCGCGCACGCTGATGGGCAACCCGAACCTGCTGCTGCTCGATGAGCCCTCCGAAGGCATCGCCCCGGTTATCGTCGAACAGATGGCCGCCACCATCCTGAAGCTGAAGGCCGAGGGGCTGACGGTGATGATTTCTGAACAAAACCTCCATTTCGCCCGCGCCGTGGCCGACCGTGCCATCATCATCGAAGGCGGCGAGGTGAAGTTTGACGGCAGTTTCACCCAGCTCGAAGCCAGCCCCGAAATCCGCGATGCCTACCTCGCCGTATAGTCTGTGCAGCCTGTCCGCGGGGCGCCGTGATGCAGATGTTTGCCGACGTCAGAAGCTTTGGCGTATATTCTTGAACTCGCCGGTTTTTTCGGAAACGCTCAAGGTTACAGAACTAGGAGAGTAATTGTGAGCGACGATCCCGAACATCGCGCCCGGACCAGTGCAGAGCATGGGTATGTGCTCGACGACCAAGCGGGCTTTCTGCTGCGCAAAGCCTATCAGCGTAACGCGACAATTTTCGCCGAGGTCGTCTCGGGCGGGTTGACCGCGACCCAGTTTTCCGTGCTCTATCGGCTGGCAGAGGATGGGCCGCTGTCACAGAACCTGCTGGGCCGGTCGGTGGCGATGGACGGCGCGACGACGAAGGGCGTCGTGGACCGGCTGATCGGACGCGGCCTGCTGCGCACCGATCCCGATCCGACCGACCGCCGCCGCCATCTGGTTTCCCTCACCGCCGAAGGCGTCACGTTGGTCAACACGGCGGTGGAGCAGGCCAAGGAAGTCACCGCGCGCACCCTCGACCCGCTGAGCGCGAGCGAGCGGCGCACATTCCTCAAACTGCTCGCAAGGTTGAGCTGAGGGGGGGACGGGGGCTGGCGGGTATCCTGACCCACGGGGGCAAGTATCCAATCGGTTTCGCTCTCTGGACCGGAGGCGACCAGCCTCAGGCCCGCGCCCTCCCTCCCCGCATGGGAGGGCGCTTTGGTGCCGTCATTCGCCGCACAACCCTCGTCCGGGGCTTACGAGATAAAACGCCGACCACGAGCGTCCCGAAGCGCCCACCCGAGGGAGGGCGCTTCTCGCATTACACGGAACCGCTGAGCTTGTTGGGCCGGAGGCGACTAGCCTCAGGCCCGCGCCCTCCCTCCCGCAAGGGAGGGCGCTTTGGTGCCGTCATTCGCCGCACAACCTTCGTCCGGGGCTTACGAGATAAATCGCCGACCACGAGCGTCTCGAAGCGCCCACCCGAGGGAGGGCGCTTCTCGCTTCATGCGTAACGGGCCGAACGGGCTCGCGCCTCCGATCACCCCATCGTCGGGATCGTGAACTCGCCGCCTTCCTTGATGCCCGAGGGCCAGCGGGAGGTCACGGTCTTGGTCCGGGTGTAGAAGCGGAACGCGTCCGGCCCGTGCTGGTTGAGGTCGCCGAAGGAGGATTTCTTCCACCCGCCGAACGTGTGATAGGCCAGCGGCACCGGGATCGGCACGTTGATGCCCACCATGCCCACATTGACCCGCGCCGCGAAATCGCGCGCCGCGTCGCCGTCGCGGGTAAAGATCGCGGTGCCATTGCCCATCTCGTGATCCATCGCGTAACCCAGCGCTTCCTCGTAGGTCTTGGCGCGCACGGTCGACAGCACGGGACCAAAGATCTCCTGCTGGTAGATGTCCATGTCCGGGGTCACGCGGTCGAACAGATGCGGACCTACAAAGAACCCGTCCTCATAGCCTTGCAGCGCGAAATTGCGCCCGTCGACGACCAGTTCCGCGCCCTGATCGATGCCCGATTGCACCAGCCCCAGGATCTTGTCGCGCGCCTGCGCCGTGACGACGGGGCCGTAATCCACATCGGTCCCGGCGGTGTAGGGGCCGACCTTCAGCGCCTCGATCCGGGGCACCAGCTTCTCGATCAGGCGGTCTGCGGTGTCCTCGCCCACCGGCACCGCGACCGAAATCGCCATGCAGCGTTCACCCGCCGCGCCATAGCCCGCGCCCACCAGCGCATCAGCGGCCTGATCCATATCGGCGTCGGGCATGACGATCATGTGGTTCTTGGCGCCGCCGAAACATTGCACCCGCTTGCCCGCCGCACAGCCGCGCGCGTAGATATATTGCGCAATGGGCGTGGAGCCGACAAAGCCCACCGCCGCGATCGTCTCGTTGTCGAGGATCGCATCCACCGCTTCCTTGTCGCCATTAACGACCTGAAGCAGCCCGTCGGGCAGACCGGCCTCCTGCAACAGCTCCGCCAGCATCAGCGGCACCGACGGATCGCGCTCGGACGGTTTCAGGATAAAGGCGTTGCCGCAGACCAGCGCAGGCGCCATTTTCCACAGCGGGATCATGGCGGGGAAGTTGAACGGCGTGATGCCCGCCGCCACGCCCACCGGCTGACGCATGGAATACATATCGATGCCCGGCCCGGCGGCGTCGGTGAATTCGCCCTTCAGCAGATGCGGCGCGCCGATGCAGAATTCGACAACCTCCAGCCCGCGCTGCACGTCGCCCTTCGCGTCGGGCAGGGTCTTGCCATGTTCGCGCGACAGGGCCTCGGCCAGCTTGTCCATATCGCGGTTCAGCAACTCGACGAATTTCATCATCACGCGGGCGCGGCGCTGCGGGTTGGTGGCCCCCCAAGCAGGCTGCGCGGCGGCGGCTTCGGCCACGGCAGCGTCAAGTTCGGATTGGCTGGCCAGCGGCACACGGGCCTGCACCTCGCCGGTGGCGGGGTTCATCACATCGGCAAAGCGGCCCGACGTGCCTTTGACGTGACGACCGCCGATCCAGTGGGACAGCTCTTCCATTTTCTTGACCTCCGTAGGGGATGCATAGTTGCGGCCATATTATCCTTGCAACTTTGCAGGGAGAACCGGCAATGATCCAAAGTGGTTTTGCATAAATGGGGGTGCGCACATGCGGGCATCGTGGGACGACCTGCGCATTTTCCTGTCCGTGGCGCGGGGCGGCAGCCTGTCGGCGGCGGGGGCGGGGCTGGGCATGGACCCGGCCACGGTGGGGCGGCGCATCGCCCGGCTGGAGGAGGCGCTCACCGCGCCGCTTTTCGTAAAGTCCCCGCAGGGCTACGCGCTCAGCGGCGCGGGGGAGCGTCTGCTACCTCATGCGCAGGCCGCCGAGCAGGCCGCATTGGCCGCCGAGGATGCGGTGCGCGGGCAGGGGGAGCGCCTGTCCGGCGTGATCCGGGTGGGCGCACCGGATGGCTGCGCCAACTTCCTGCTGCCACAGGTGCTTAGCCGCATTGGTGCCGCTCATCCCGAACTGGAATTGCAGATCGTCGCCCTGCCGCGCGTGTTCAACCTGAACCGGCGCGAGGCCGACATGGCCATCGGTGTGTCCGCCCCCACCGCCGGGCGCGTCACGGTGCAGAAGATCGCGGATTACCGCCTGCATCTGGCCGCCAGCCGCGTCTATCTCGACCACGCGCCGCCGCTGGCCACGCTTGACGATGTGAAAAACCACAGGATCATCGGCTACATCCCGGACATGATTTTCGACAAGGAATTGGACTACCTGTCAGAAATCGGCGTCTCCCGCGTTGATCTGGCGTCGAATTCCGTGTCGGTGCAATTCAACTGGGCGCGGCAGGGCGCGGGGCTGGCGATGGTGCATGGTTTTGCCATGCCTGCCGGGCCGGAACTGATCCCGGTGCTGCCCCGCGACAGCACCCTGACGCGCAGTTTCTGGCTCATCCGGCACGCCGATGATCGCCGGGTGCACCGGATGTCGCGGATCGCCGCGCTCATGGTGGGCGAGATCCGGGCGGAGTTGGAGCGGCTCGAAGGTGCCGCTTGACAGCAGGCCAGCCGCCCCGCCACGCTGACCCTGACACATATATAAATGGCACGGGAGGGCCGCGCATGCTCGTTCACCAGATTCTCAAATCCAAAGGTATCGATTCCGTGATCACGGTGGAGCCCGGCTCCAGCGTCGCCGACGCCGCCCGTATCCTCAGCGAGAAGCGGATCGGCACGGTGGTCATCTCCGCCGATGGGCGCCACGCAGAAGGCATCCTGTCCGAACGCGACATTGTCCGCGAAGTGGGCCGCCGCGGCCCCGACTGCCTGAGCGACACCGTCGATCAGATGATGACCCGCAATCCCCATACCTGTGCCCGTGACGAAAGCGCGGATTCGGTGCTGGAGCGCATGACCGAAGGCCGCTTCCGCCACCTGCCGGTGGTCGAGAACGGCGAAATGGTCGGGCTGATCACGCTGGGCGACGTGGTCAAGGCGCGCCTGTCCGAACTGGCGATGGAGAAAACCGCGCTCGAAGGCATGATCATGGGGCATTGAGCGGGCAGCCGGGCGGGCGGAGCACGGCGCGACCGACTGCGCGCGAAGAAGGTGCCGGGCTGCGAGAGCCGCCCGCCATTCACGTTAACCTGCCTCGCCGGGCCATCGAAGCCTCCGAACCTCCCACCCCCGCCCGCGAACAAGGCCGAAGGCCGCGCGGGTGAGCGCCTGCCCGTCCCCACGGGCTGGCGCTTTACCACCTCACGCTGACCTCGGAGCGGGGAGGGGTATGGCCGGGATAAAGCGCACCGCCCAGCCGCTACAGCGCCACCCCACGGGCAGGCTCACGTTGCACTTACTACACAACGTAGATGGGGCGCACTGCTCCGACCTAAGCACCCCCGCCCGCGAACAAGGCGAAGCCGCGCGGGCGAGCGCCTGCCCGCCCCCACGGGCTGGCGCTTTGTTATCTCACGCTGACCTCGGAGCGGGGAGGGGTGTGGCCGGGATAAAGCGCACCGCCCAGCCGCCACAGCGCCACCCCACGGGCAGGCTCACGTTGCACCTAGCCTCTCGACGTCCCGCAACCTTCGACCTAAGCGCAACCGCCCGCGAACAAGGCGAAACCGCGCGGGCGAGCGCCTGCCCGTCCCCACGGGCTGGCGCTTTGCCACCTCCCGCTGACCTCGGACCGGGGAGGGGTGTGGCCCGGATAAAGCACACCGCCCAGCCGCCACAGCGCCACCCCACGGGCAGGCTCACCTTGCGCCATCACCAGACGCGTGGCGGAGCCTGCGACGCGACCGGGCCCTAATCACGCCGCACGCTCCAGACCTCACCGCGCCCGTCCGCGCTCCAGAAAGGCCAGCCGCTCGAACAGTTGCACATCCTGTTCGTTCTTCAGCAGCGCGCCGTGCAGCTTTGGCAGCGCATTGGCCGCGTCGCGTTTCAGATCCTCGGCGCTCAGATCCTCCGCCAAGAGCAGCTTCAACCAGTCCAGCACCTCGGATGTCGACGGCTTCTTCTTCAGCCCCGGCGTTTCGCGAATTTCATAGAATCGGGTCAGCGCCGCTGTCAGAAGCGCCGGTTTCAGGCCGGGGAAATGCACCTCGACGATACGGCGCAGAACGTCCTCGTCGGGAAATCCGATATAATGGAAAAAGCACCGGCGCAAAAACGCATCCGGCAATTCCTTTTCATTGTTCGATGTGATGATGACGACCGGCCGCTGGCGGGCGCGCACCGTTTCGCCGGTCTCGTAGACATGGAATTCCATCCGGTCGAGTTCCTGCAGCAGATCGTTGGGAAACTCGATATCGGCCTTGTCGACCTCGTCGATCAGCAACACGCAGCGCGACGGCGCCGCAAACGCCTCCCACAGCTTGCCGCGCCGGATGTAATTGCTCACATCCGCCACCCGTTCATCGCCCAGCTGGCTGTCGCGCAGGCGGCTCACGGCGTCATATTCATATAGGCCTTGCTGCGCGCGCGTCGTGGACTTCACATGCCATTCGATCAGCGGCAGATCCAGCGCCTGCGCCACCTGCCGCGCCAGTTCCGTCTTGCCGGTGCCGGGCTCGCCCTTGACCAGCAGGGGACGCTCCAGCGTTACCGCCGCATTGACCGCCACGCTCAGGTCGGGTGCCGCGACATAGCTTTCGGTGCCGGTGAATTTCATTCGATATATCCGTTTCTTGCCGGGGTGGGTTCATGCGATCACATTTGGCTTTTCCCGACACTGACCCGGCTTTTTGTCAGTGACAAGCCGGGTCTCGTGGAGTAAGACCGGCCCAAGGGGTGCCGGATGTCTGAACAGGTCCACGAACAGATCCCGGCCTGCAAAAGGGGAGCAGGTATGAAACAGGAACAATTTCTGCCCGACGACTATCGTCCCGCCGAGGATGAGCCGTTCATGAATGATCGGCAGCTCGAATATTTCCGCCGAAAACTCATCGCCTGGAAGAACGACCTGCTTGCCGACAGCCGTGACACGATCGAGGGGCTTCAGGACGGCACGCGCAACATTCCCGACGTCGCCGACCGCGCGTCCGAGGAAACGGATCGCGCGCTGGAATTGCGCACACGCGACCGGCAGCGCAAACTGGTGTCCAAGATCGACGCCGCCCTGCGCCGCATCGACGACGGTGAATACGGCTATTGCGACGTGACCGGGGAACCGATCTCGCTCAAGCGGCTGGATGCCCGTCCCATCGCCACCATGAGCCTTGAGGCGCAGGAACGTCACGAGCGCCGCGAGAAGGTCCACCGCGACGATTGATCCACGCCACGGCGGGTTCGGCCCCTTTAGCGGGTCAGCTCGTGTGAGCGCATATGATATTGCGAAAGATGCCGGGGGTTCTGCCCTCGGCTTTTTTTTGTGCGCGGGGCAGGGGTTAGGGCTGTTGCTTCATCCATGCCGTGCCTGCGCGGCGGCGCTTGCGGGTTGCGCGCAGGGGCGGTCCTGCGCTACCGCAGCGAGCAGCCGCGGACCCGGACAGCCGGTGCACGGGCGCTGCACCATGCGGGGGAACCGATGAGCCTGATCGGACAGAAGGTAACGGTGCTGGGCGCCGGGATCGCGGGGCTGGCGGTGGCGCGGGCCTTGGCGATGCGCGGCGCGCGGGTGCAGGTGCTGGAACAGGCCGAGGCGATCTCGGAAGTGGGCGCGGGCATTCAGATTTCCCCCAATGGCGCGGCAGTGATCGAGGCGCTGGGTCTGCGGCAGGCCTTGGCGCGGGTGGCTCTGCGCGCCGATGCCGTCAGGCTTAACGATCATTTCGGCGCGCCTGTGATCACATTGCCCATCGGCGGCGGCGGCGTGCAGTTGCTGCATCGCGCCGATCTGATCGCCGTGCTGGCCGAAGGCGCGCGGGAGGCGGGGGTCGAATTGCGGCTGCTTCAGCGGATCGAGCGGGTCGATCTGGATCGCGATGTGCCCCGGCTCGTCACCGCGACGGGCGCCTGCGCCGACGCGCCGCTGTTGATCGGCGCCGATGGCATCAACTCGCCCCTGCGCGCGGCGCTGAACGACAGCGCGACACCTGAATTTTCCGGTATGGTCGCATGGCGCGCGCTGGTGCCCTGCACCCCGGATCGCGCACCGCCGCCGATGCCGCAGGTCTTTATGGGGCCGGGGCGGCATCTGGTGGCCTATCCCCTGCGCGGCGGGCGGCAGATCAATCTGGTGGGGGTAGAAGAACGCCACACCCCACAAGATGCCAGTTGGTCCCAGCCGGGCGATCCCGACACTTTCCGCGCGGCGTTTCGTCAGTTCGGTGATCCGGTGCGCGGCTGGCTGCGCGAGGTCGAGCAGGTCATGCTGTGGGGGCTTTATCGCCAGCCGGTCGCGGACCGCTGGTTCGGTCCGCCGCAATGCCCCGGCGCGGTGCTGGTGGGGGATGCCGCCCATCCCACGCTGCCGTTTCTGGCGCAGGGCGCGAACCTCGCGTTGGAGGATGCGTGGACGCTTGCCCGCTGTTTGAGCGAAGTCGACACCCCCGCCAGCGCGATGGCGCTTTACCAATCCCTGCGCGCCCCCCGGGTGCGCCGGGTCGTGGCCGCCGCCACCGCCAATGCGCGCAACTACCACCTGTCCAATCCCTTGGTGCGGGGCATTGCCCATGCCGGGCTGCGCGGGCTTGATCGCGTGGCGCGCGACAGGATGGCAGCGCGCTATGCCTGGATTTACGACCATGACGTGACCGACGGGCCGCTGGCCGCGCGGTAGGGGGCTGGTTCGCCGCTGTCCCGGCGCGGTCGGCTCCGCGCATCTGATATGGTGTTTCGCGGCGCACGGGACTATAGCGGCAGAGGACGGGGGCGTGGCCCCCAGCACGCTTAGAACCGGGACGGCAGCGCATGGCGGTAGGCATTTTCGATAGTGGTCTTGGCGGGTTGACGGTGCTTGACGCTTGCGAGCGGCGCTTGCCGGATCTGCCGCTGGTCTATCTTGGCGACAATCTCAACGCGCCTTACGGCGTCCGCGACGCCGACGATATCTATAACCTGACGACCGCCGGGGTCGCCCGGCTGTTCGATGCGGGCTGCGATCTGGTGATCCTTGCGTGTAACACCGCCTCCGCTGCCGCGCTGCGCCGGATGCAGGAATCGTGGATCCCCGAAGGCAAGCGCGTGCTTGGCGTGTTCGTTCCGCTGATCGAGGCGCTGACCGAACGCCAGTGGGGCGACAATTCCCCCCCGCGCGAGGTTGCGGTGGAACATGTCGCGCTGTTCGCCACCCCCGCCACGGTCGCAAGCCGCGCGTTCCAGCGTGAACTGGCCTTCCGCGCCATCGGCGTGGATGTCGAGGCGCAGGCCTGCGGCGGTGTTGTCGACGCGATCGAGGACGGCGATATGATCCTTGCCGAGGCCTTGGTGCGCAGCCATGTCGACGCGCTGAAGCGCAAGATGCCCAAGCCGCAAGCCGCCGTGCTGGGCTGCACCCATTATCCGCTGGTCGAAGCCGTGTTCCGCGATGCGCTCGGTGCCGATGTGTCGGTCTATTCGCAGCCCGATCTGGTTGCCGCGTCGCTGGCCGATTATCTGACCCGGCGCCCTGAGATGCGCGGTGCAGGCGAGGAACGTATTTTCCTGACCACCGGCGATCCGCGCAAAGTGTCCGACAAGGCCACACAATTCCTGCGACGCCGGATCGACTTTACCGCCGCCTGACGCGGGCTGACGCGGGCCCTTTGGCGGGGTCCGCGTCGCCGCGCGCGCCGTGCCGCCTGCGCCCGCGATGACGCAAACGCGACCTTCTGCGCGTTGCGCGACGGGGCCCAACCACCCTATCTTGTCACGAACCTCGGGACACATAAGCACCATGACCTACAATATCGCCATTCTGGGCGCGTCCGGCTATACCGGCGCGGAACTGGTCCGGATCATCGCCACCCATCCGTCGATGCGGATCGCCGCGCTTTCGGCGGATCGCAAGGCCGGGATGGCCATGCGCGACGTGTTTCCTCATCTCGCGCATCTCGATCTGCCCGATCTCGTCCGGATTGAAGAGCTTGATTTTGCGACCATTGATCTGGTGTTCTGCGCGCTGCCGCATGCGACCTCGCAGGCCGTCATTCGCGACTTGCCCCGCGATCTGAAAATCGTCGATCTGTCCGCGGATTTCCGGCTGCGCGATGCCGCCGCCTATGAGAAATGGTATGGGAAGCCGCACGCCGCGCCGGAATTGCAGCGCGAAGCCGTCTATGGCCTGACCGAATTCTACCGCGACGCGCTGAAATCGGCGCGGCTCATTGCGGGCACCGGCTGCAACGCCGCGACCGGGCTTTATTCGCTGCTGCCTGCGATCCGCGCCGGTGTGATCGGCCTTGATGACATCATCATCGATATGAAATGCGCCGTGTCCGGGGCAGGGCGGTCGTTGAAGGAAAACCTGCTCCATGCGGAATTGTCCGAGGGCTATCACCCCTATGCCGCAGGCGGCACGCACCGGCATCTGGGGGAGTTCGATCAGGAATTCAGCCTTGCCGCCGGGCGTCCCGTTGCGGTGCAGTTCACGCCGACGCTGATGCCCGCCAACCGTGGTATCCTGTCGGCCAGCTATGTCTCGGGCGATGCGCAGGCGATCCATGACGCCATGCGCGCGGCCTATGCGGATGAGCCGTTTTTGCATGTTCTGCCGATGGGGCAGGTGCCGTCGACCCGCCATGTGCGCGGCTCGAACTTCGTGCATCTGGGCGTGGTGGCGGAGCGCGCCGAAGGCCGCGCCACGATCTATGCCGCGCTCGACAATCTGACCAAGGGCAGCTCCGGGCAGGCGGTGCAGAATGCCAATCTTGCTCTGGGTGAGGTCGAGACCGCTGGCTTGATGCTGGCGCCCGTCTTCCCGTAACCGCGACAAAGGAGCCGGGCCATGCAGGGTCTCAAAAAGAAGCGCCGCGTGCAGATCATCCTCCTGACCATCGTGGCGTTGGTCGTGGCGACGATCATGATCGGCATCGCGATGAAGGACGGCATCAATTACTTCCGCTCGCCCTCGGAAGTGGTCGACGCGCCGCCGGGCCCGAACGAGACCTTCCGCATCGGCGGGCTGGTCGAGGACGGCTCGTTGGAGCGCGGCGCGGGCGAAAGCGTACGCTTCGCCGTCACCGACGGCGCGGCCTCGGTCCCGGTGGTGTTCCGCGGCATTCTGCCGGATCTGTTCGGCGAAGGGCAGGGCATGGTCGGCACCGGCAGCTATGTCGGCGGCACGTTCGAGGCGACCGAGATCCTCGCCAAGCATGATGAAAGCTACATGCCGAAAGAGGTCGTGGACGCCTTGAAGGAACAAGGCGTCTACGTCGAGCCGGAAAGCTGACGGGAGAGCCGGGGCAGGCCGCCCACGCCACCCCACCCTCGCAGACCCGCGCCGGGCACATTTGCCCCCACGCGTTGCCAAACAGCCTCGGACATCAACACCCCCGCCCGCGAACAAGGCCGAAGGCCGCGCGGGCGAGCGCCTGCCCGTCCCCACGGGCAGGCTACCGTCGTGCTGAGCACCTCCGCTCTCGAACAAGCCCGAAGGGCGCGAGAGCGAGCGCCTGCCCGCCCCCACGGGCTGGCGCTTTTTTCACCTCACGCTGACCTCCGGGCGGGGAGGAACACCGCACCATAAAGCGCACCGCTCAACCGTTTCAGCGCCACCCCACGGGCAGGCTCCCGTTGCGCCCGATATGCGAAGCCTTCCGCGAACCCCGCCGCACCAAACCCCACCCGCCGCGCGGCAGGCGGCGAAGTCTCAACCCGCCCGCAACCGGTCCCTTTCGCGGGCGAGCCAGGCGGCGGTGATGAGCAGGGGCGCTGTGTTGGCTTCGCCTGAGCCGATCAAATCCATCAGCCGCGCAAAGCTGATGACATGGGTGCGGATATCCTCCGTCTCTCCCAGGAGGCCATGCACGCCCATCGCGCTTTCCGGCAGGTCGGCAAGGGCCACGTAGCTATACAGGTATTCGCTCTTGGCGCCGGGCGAGGGGTAGTAGCGCGCGACCTCGTGCAGCGTGCCCAGCTCCAATCCGGCCTCCTCCAGTGCTTCGCGGCGGGCGCAGTCCTCGGGCGTCTCACCGGGATCGACCCGGCCCGCGACGGGCTCCAGCACCATCGGGTTGCGGTCGCCGCGCGCAAACGGGCCGGCGCGGAACTGCTCGACCAGCAGCACGCAATCGCGCACCGGATCATAGGGCAGCACCGTGGCCGCGTCACCGGACACGAAAACCGCGCGGTCCATCTCGATCTCGCCGCCGCCGTCATGGCGCGGCACCGACAGGCGGTATTCCTCGACGGCAAAGAAATCGGCGTAAGGCAGGCGGTCGTCCAGCACCGTCACATCCGGCGCGTCCCCGCGCAGGGTGGCGACCGGCGCCTGTGCCTGAGCGTTCAGCCGGGCCTGCGCGCGGGTGCGGATGGCATGGAATCGCCCGGCCATCTGCGCCGCATCGACCTGCCCGTAATGCCGCATCGCTTCCGCAGCGGCGGCGATCTCCAGCTTGGCATGCCGGTCGAGCCAGCTGTCGTGATGATAGGCCGCGCCCGGATGCCAGCGCGCGTCGCGGGGCAGATAGGTCAGGGTCGCCGCCGCGCCTTCGTCGGTCTCCACCTCGACCCGCTGCGGGGCAAAGCCGAAGCCGGTCATGAAATAATCCAGCCGGGCCAGTTGCGGCGCGGTCAGCCCGCTGACCAAAACGCCCTCGGTCACCGCGTCCGGTTCGGCCACGGCGACGGGGAAGCTTTGCCCCTTGGCCCATGCCAGCCGAAATCCTGCCAGCCGCGCATGGACCAACCCGGCGCGCGGACCATCGGGGTCGCGGGTGGGATCTTCGCCCAGAACAAGGTTCAGAAGCGGCAGATGCCGCAGCGTGCCGTAGAAGAAATACGATGACATGAGGGATCAATCGAACCTGTGTGACGCCCATTCGGCAAGAAGCCCGGCCAGCATCCCGCCGACCAGTAGGGTCACCATGACCTGCCAGTCGGTCACCAGCAACAGCCCGTAGTCATACATCAGCCCGAACACCGCCGCGACGGCCTCGGTCGGGCCGTCATAGCGCATCGCCATCGAATGCCCGATCATCTCCGCGCTGCACCAGACAAGCAGCGCCCAGAATAGGGCCGTGGCCGCCGTGCGAATGCCCGATTCCAGCGCCTTGCCATAGCCGCGCTTGACCAAGCGTCCCATGATCAGCCAGCCGCACAGCGCCCCGATCCCGGCGTTGATTATGAGAAACGACAGGTCGGTGCGCCCGTTGGGCAGCAGCCGCACGAACAGATCTGAGGCAAGGTAGCACAGCGCGGCAAAGGCCAGCGCGGCAACAAGACGGGAAGCGGTCGGCATGGTCGTGGTCCTGCAAGGTGGCGCAAACCCGCGCCCCCCGGCGCGGGCGTCACGGCCTCAGGCGCTGCGGGTCACGGTGATCTGCGTTACATCACAGTTACCGGACATAAATGTGGCGGCACAGCTGGTGAGGTAGAAGTTCCACATTCGCCGAAACCGGTCGTCAAAACCCAGCGCGCGCACCTCGTCCCAGCGGTCGTTGAACGTGTCGTGCCAGCGCCGCAGCGTGGTGGAATAGCTTTCCCCGAACTCGATCGAGCCACGCACCCGCAGGCCCGCTTTCTCGACCTCCTCGCGGAGCACTTTCGGGCTGGGCAGCATGCCGCCGGGAAAGATGTATTTCTGAATGAAGTCAACGCCTTTGCGGTAGATGTCAAACCGGCGATCCTGCACCGTGATGATCTGAAGCGTGGCATGTGCGCCGGGGTTCAGACAGTCGCGCAACTTGGCGAAATAGACCGGCCAGTATTTCTCGCCCACCGCTTCGAACATCTCGATGCTGGCAATGCCGTCATAGCGTCCGGTCTCGTCGCGGTAGTCCTGCATGCGGATCGTCACCCGGTCTTCGAGCCCAAGCCGCCGCATCCGTGCCACGGCATAGTCATGCTGTTCGCGGCTGATGGTCAGGCCGGTCACCCGCAATCCGCGCTCCCGCGCGGCATATTCCGCGAATCCACCCCAGCCACAGCCGATTTCCAGCACATGATCGCCAGGTTTCACGCCCATCTGATCGACCATCGAGGCGTATTTCTGAAGCTGCGCGGCTTCCAGACTTTCCTGCCCGGTGTCGAACTTGGCGGAACTGTAGGTCATCGTGTCATCCAGCCACAGCCCGTAGAACGCATTGCCCAGATCATAATGGTAGGAGATGTTCTTTTTCGCCTGACGCTTCGAGTTGGAATTCAGCCAGAACCGCATCCGCTCATAGGCCCGCACCAGCCCCATTCCGGGGAAGCCGTCGAACACCGCGTCGTTGTCGGCATGGACATAATCCATGAACGCTTGCAGGTCCGGCGTGCTCCACCACCCTTCGACATAGGCTTCGCAGAACCCCAGATCGCCCTCGCGGATCAGCCGGGCGAAGCAGTCGGGATTGTGGATCGTGACATGGGCGACGGGACCGGGCCGCGCGGCCTCGGCGCGAAAGACCCGCCCGTCCGGCAGCTCCAGATCCAGACGCCCGGTATTGGATTTCCGGGCCTGGTCGAACACGGTGGCGAAATAGCGGGGCAGGTTGGCCTCCCCCGCGGTGCTGGTCCTGATCGTCATGGCTCTCCCTTTTGAGCAAAAGGTTAAGCTTTTATGACGTTGTGACAAGCCGCTTCGGATCACTCGGTGCGAAGGCGACCTTGCGTCAACGCGGTTTCAGAAATCCCGGTTCTCATAGGCCTCCAGCGCGCGGGCGCGGCCCTCCTCGTGGCTCACCACCGGCTCGGGGTAGGGATCGTCGGGCGACAGGCCCCACGCGCGCGGGATCGCGTCGAAATAGGCCAGCGCCGTTGCGGGGGGGCGGGACTGTCCCTCGGCGACCCATGCGGTCACATAACTGCCATCGGGGTCGAATTTCTCGGCTTGGGTATAGGGATTATAGACGCGGAAATAGGGCGCGGCATCCGGCCCCGACCCGGCGGTCCATTGCCAGCCCAGCGCGTTGGACGCGGGATCCCAGTCGATCAGACAATCGGCGAACCATTCCTGCCCGATGCGCCAGTGGACCATGCAATGCTTGCACAGATAGGACGCGACGATCATCCGCGCGCGGTTGTGCATGCGCCCGGTCACATACATCTCGCGCAGCGCGGCATCCACGATCGGGACGCCGGTGCGGGCCTGTTCCCATGCGCGCACCTCGCGCAGGCGGCGGTCCTCCTTCCACGGAAAACTGTCCCATTTTTCGCGCCAGTTATCGCTCAGCAGGCGCGGCGTATGGTACATCAGGTGATAGGCGAACTCGCGCCAGACCAATTCCTTTAGATAGATCTCGACGCCCTTGCCCTGACCCGCGCCCTTCGCGCCGTGCCACAGGGTGCGCGGGCCGATCTCGCCATAGCTCAGCGGCTCGGACATCTCGGACGTGCCGCGCGCGTCCATCCGGTCCCGGCCTTTGGCATAATCGGCAATCGTGTCACGCAGAAAGCACTTGAACTTGTCGCGGGCCGCGGCCTCGCCCACGGTGGCATGGGCTGCGACCACAGCCGCGCCTTGCCGCATCGCCGCGCCCATCTCCCAATCGTCCAGCGCGTCGCTATCGGGCCAGCGATCCGGCGCGCGCAGATGACTTGGCGCGCGCAGCGGCTCCGGCACATCGCGGTCCTTCACCATGTTCCACATCGGTGTATAGACCTTGTAAAAGCCGCCCTGCTTGGTCTCCACCGTCCACGGCTCGAACAGCAGATGGCCGGGGTGGCTTTCGACCTCGATGCCATCGCTCTCCAACGCGGCCTTCACGTCGCTGTCGCGCTCGATGCTGTCGGGGGCGTAGGCGCGCTGCCACATGATGCAATCGGCGCCGGTCTCGTCGATCAGGTCGCGCAACACCTGCAATGGCTCGCCCTGTCGCAAAATCAGGCGCGAGCCTTTCTCCGCCAAGGCCTCCGCGAACACCCGCAGCCCTTCGCCCAGCCGCCAGCGCGGTGCCGCGCCCAGACCACCTGCCTCCCGGTCGTGGACGAAAACCGGGATCACCGCGCCGCCATTCGCCCGGGCCCGCTCCAGCGCCGCATGCAGCCCCGGATGGTCGGCCAGTCGCAAATCGCGGCGAAACCAGAACAGAACGGGCTTGGCGGGGGTGTCGGACATGGGGCGGCGCTCCTTCGATCAGTTGCCCCGCATACGTAGCGCCCGCGCGGATAGATCACCCCCGATACCCTCAAACGCCGCCCTGCCACGCCAGCAGGATCAGCGAAATCACAGCCGCCAGCGCCACCGGCGCCCATGCCGCCACCCGTCGCAGGGCAAAGGATTGCTGCACGACCACCAGATGCAGAACCGCGCCGGTCAGATAGGTCGTCAGGAACGCGAACACCACGGCATTGCCCGCCATCCAGCCCGGCGTGCCCAGCACCTCGCGCAGCCACCACCAGCCCAGCAGGCACGCCGCTCCCGCCCATGAGAACGCCAGCCCAAGCGCTAGCGGCGTCGTCCGCATCAGCCACAGCCAGCCGAACACCCCCGAAATCAGCACCGCCAGCAACACCACCAGCCCAAGCCCCAGATTGCGGGCGGGCTCGAATCCCAGCCCCAGATAGGCCATCTGGAAACCCGCCATCCCGACGGCATAGATCATCAATGCCTGTCTCATCGTCGCATCAACTCCTTCACGACCGCGTCCAGTTCGGTGGCGGCGGCTTGGTTGCGCTCCAGCGCCGCCCGCAGGCGCGCGCCAAGGATCAGCTTGCCCACCCAGCGGCAAAGCCCGGTTCTGTCCCGCATCTCAGCTTCCCTTCTGCGGCAGGCGCTCGCGGATCAGCGTGGTCAGTTCGACGATGATTTCGGTGTTGCGGTTCAGCGCGGCGCGCGCGCCTTCGTCCTTCTTTTGGTCGCGAAACAGCAGCCAGAACACCAACAGCGCCCATGGCCCGTGCTCCGTCATCAGTGCGATCCAGAACCCGTCACTCATCGCGCCGCGCCTGCCAATCGGCCAGCACCGGGTTGGAATAACGCGCGGCGATCTGCGGGGATGCGCCCCCATCGGGCGGCATGGCGGCCAGCGCCTGCAAATCCGCGAGCGAGGCGCGCACCTGAGGCGCCCGCGCCAGCGTCTGGCTGATCGAGGACTGGAACGCCTGCGATTTCGCCTGATGCCGCGCGCCAAAATAGAAGCTCACGATCGCACCCATCAGCCACCACAGCGGCTCCGGCACCAGCGCGATCCCCTGCATCCGCGCGGCGAACCAGATCGGATCGACCATCGCCATCGCCATCAACCCGATCGTGCCAAAGGCCAGCAGCGGTCGCGGCAACCGGTTCAGCCCGTCCATCATCCGGTCAAACCGGCCTACACGGGCCTGTGCGAATTCGGCGGCGAATTGCGCCAGCGCCGCGTCCTGATGCGCGGCGGCACGGACGGCCCCCGCCTCGGCGTTTTCGCGAAACACCTCCGCCGTGTCGCGGATCACATTGCGCCCCGACCCAAAGAGCAGGGTCATCATCCCGTCGATCAGTCCCATGCCGCCACCCGTGCCCGGTGCTCGGCGGCGCTCAGGTGAAAGTGCGGCGTCATGAACTCCTCCGCCCGGCGGATCCAGCCGCCCTTGCCGCCATCACGCCGCCGCGCGTATTTGCGCGAGGCCGGGCGCCGGTCCGCCAGCGCGTAGTAATAATTCCGCCGTGCCGCGCCATAGGCATCGGCAATGTGGTCCGGGGCCGCCTGCGCCGCCCGTTTCGCGGCGGCGATGGTCTGCGGGCCGATGATCCCGTCCACGGCCACCGGCTCGCCCATCTCACCCAAAAGCTGCTGCACCAACCGCACCGCCTGTGCGCCCGCGTTGACATACATGTCGAACACCGGCGGCTGAAGCGGCGGGGGCAGGGCGTGCAGACGCGGACGGGTAAAGTAATGCTCCACGAAAATCTCCGTCGCCCGCGCCGGGGTCACCCGCCGCACATCGCCGCTGTCGATGTCCCCGTCCCGGTCGAGGTCCAGCCCCAACCGCCGCAGCGTGCCCAGCGTCACCCCGTGTTGCGTGGCCCCGCCCGGATCGTCCGGATCATCGACGAAGCCCCCCTCGCGGGCGACGATTTCACGGGCGATCTGTTCGACACTGCGCATGGCACGGCTCCTGCTGCTGCGGCTCAACCGACGCAGAAGATGCGCGTGCGACGTTAAGATACCCGGAGCAGAGCGCGCGTTGCGTGGGGGCGTCCCCACAGCCGCCTGTCTTTCATGGCCCGGCAGAGGCCTGTCTGCCGACGCTGTCCGGGGCCTTGTCTGGGCGGCCTAGGGTCTGCGCATCCCGCTGAAACCCTCCCGGTCCGCTAAAACCCGCGCCCCAACAGAACCGGCGTATCCGACCCGCGGGCAGCGTTACAGTTGACTCTGCGCGGGCGAAAGATAGTCAGAACCCGACACCGGTGCAGTGCGTTGCACCACCAGAACCGCAGACGAGGGCCGCTTCATGTCGCAACAGATCAAGATCGACCTTGCCGATGCCGTGGGCAACACGCCCCTGATCCGGCTCAACCGTGCATCCGACGAGACCGGCTGCGAAATCCTCGGCAAGGCGGAGTTTCTCAATCCCGGCCAGTCGGTAAAGGATCGCGCCGCGCTCTGGATCATCCGTGACGCCATCGCGCGCGGCGATCTGCGCCCCGGCGGCACCATCGTCGAAGGCACGGCAGGCAATACCGGCATCGGGCTTGCGCTGATGGGCGCGTCGATGGGCTTTCGCACGGTCATCGTGATCCCTGAAACGCAAAGTCAGGAAAAGAAGGACATGATCCGCCTCGCTGGCGCGCAGCTGGTCGAGGTTCCCGCGAAGCCTTATCGCGATCCCAACAACTATGTCCGCTATTCCGGTCGTCTCGCCGCCGCGCTGGCCGAAACCGAACCGAACGGCGCGATCTGGGCCAACCAGTTCGACAATACCGCCAACCGTCAGGCCCATATCGACGGCACTGGCCCGGAAATCTGGGCGCAGACCGATGGCCGCGTCGATGGCTTCGTCTGCGCCGTGGGCTCGGGCGGCACGCTGGCGGGCGTCGGCATGGCGCTTCAGCCCAAGGGCGTGAAAATCGCGCTCGCCGATCCGATGGGCGCGGCGCTCTACAATTATTACACCGAGGGTGAACTGCGCTCCGAAGGCGGCTCGATCACCGAAGGCATCGGGCAGGGGCGCATCACCGCCAATCTCGAAGGCTTCACCCCCGACATGGCCTATCAGATCCCCGATGACGAGGCGCTGCCCCTGATCTTCGATCTGCTGGAACATGAGGGTCTGTGCCTTGGGGGGTCGTCCGGCATCAACATGGCCGGCGCGATCCGCATGGCGCGCGAGATGGGCCCCGGACACCGCATCGTGACCGTTCTGTGCGATTACGGCAATCGCTACCAGTCGAAGCTGTTCAACCCCGATTTCCTTAAGGAAAAAGGGCTTCCTCTGCCGCGCTTCCTGACCGATGGCGGCGAACGCCCGCTGCCGGATGTGCGCGAAGCCGCCGAGTAACCCCGCGCGCCGGTGGCACGCAGGCGGCCACCGTGGCATGAGCACCGAGCCTTGCACCGGGAGGGGCCGGGCGGGCGTGGCCTGACGGTCGGATGGGGCAACAGTCTCCGTCCGACCGGGCGCGGCGGTCCGGCGCAGCAATCGCGCCGTGCGCCGCGACAGGACTGCCGCCCGGGACGATGCCTCTCCCTTGTCCTGATCGTAATGGAGTGACCATGCACCGTCTTTGCCGTCTTCTGCTGGGTCTCGCGCTGCTGACGCTGCCGATACTGACGCCGAACCCCGGCGCGCTTCTTTCGGGGGCGCAGCCTCTAGCCGGGGCCGCATGGGCCCAGACCGAAGCCGAAGCCATCGATTACGATGAATGGGAACGGCTCGCCACCCGCGCGGAGGAGGTGCTCGCCACCGGGCAGGCCTCGACCGAAGCGTTGGAGATCATGCGCGGCACGCTGGCCAATTGGCGCACCCGCTTCCTTCAGGGTCAGTCGATCAACGCGACCCAGATCCAGACCCTGCGCGATCAGATTTCCGCGCTTGGCGCCGCGCCCGATACCGAAGCAGGCGAATCCGAGCCCGAAGAAATTGCCGCGCGCCGTGCCGCGCTGGAGGAACGTCTGGCCGAATTGCAGGTGCCGATCCGCACCGCGGAAGAAGCCTATTCCCGCGCCTCCGGCCTGATCCGGCAGCTTGATGCACTGGTGCGCGAACGGCAGGCAGCGGAACTGACGGAACTGGGACCGACCCCGCTCAACCCCGCCCATTACGCCACCGCGTGGGAGGATGCGCAGACCTTGCTGCGGGGCATCGCCGCCGAATTCGCGGCAGCCTGGTCCATGGAAACCCGCTCCGAACTGCTGCGCCGCAACGGCCCTGTGGTGGTGATCCTCGGCCTGATTGGTCTGGTGCTCGCCCTGCGCGGTCGGGTCTGGTCCGCGCGGATTGCCGACCGGGTGCTGCGCCGCTCCAGCGCCGCCGCCCGTGCCGTGGTTCTGACCACGCTGGTGTCGCTGGGCCAACTGGTGCTGCCGCTGGTGGGGCTGGTGCTGATGGTATTGGCGGTTCTGTCCACCGGCATGACCGGCCCGATCGGGGAAACGGTGCTGCGCATCATCCCCGTGATGGGGCTGACCTTCTTTGTGGCGCGCTGGCTGGGGGCGCTGACCTTCCCACGCGATCCCGAAATGCCCGCGCCGCTGACCCTGTCGGCAGAACAGCGCACCGAAGGACGGCTGCACAGCACCGTTCTGGGCCTTCTGCTGGCCGCCGAGACGCTGCTGCAGGCGCTGGGGGATGCCGATATGCTCAGCACCGCCGCGCTGGCGGTGCTCGACTTCCCGATCCTTGTGATTGCGGGGCTGTTCATGATGCGTCTGGGGCACCT
Source organism: Pacificitalea manganoxidans (assembly GCF_002504165.1). Taxonomy (GTDB): domain Bacteria; phylum Pseudomonadota; class Alphaproteobacteria; order Rhodobacterales; family Rhodobacteraceae; genus Pacificitalea; species Pacificitalea manganoxidans. Next base: position 2,098,693 of record NZ_CP021404.1, on the reverse strand, counting down.
TCTGGTGCTGCACAGCCGCAATGCCCCCGTCACCGACGAAGGCCGCCAGCTGCGCGACCAGGTTGTGATGGTGCTGGGGCGGCTCACGATCCTGCTGGGCGTGCTGGGGCCGGTTCTGGCGGCCATCGGCTACCGCGCGGCGGCGAATTTCGCGATCTTCTCGCCGGTCCTGACGCTGGCGCTGCTTGCGGCCCTGATCCTGCTGCAACGGGTCCAAAGCCGCGTCTACGACATCACGACCAAGCGGGAAGGCGCCAGCAGCGAAGGCCTGATCCCGGTGCTGGTCAACCTGCTCATCGCGGTGCTGGCACTGCCGGTTCTGGCGCTGATCTGGGGCGCGCGGGTGTCGGACCTTACCGAACTCTGGTCGCAATTCCTTGCCGGGTTCTCGATCGGGACCACCCGGATTTCGCCGGGCGACTTCATGACCTTCGCCATCGTGTTCGCGATTGGCTACGTCATCACCCGGATGCTGCAAGGCACCTTGCGCAACACCGTTCTGCCCAAAACCCGGATCGATATCGGCGGCCAGAACGCCCTGATTTCGGTGCTGGGCTATATTGGGTTCTTCCTTGCGGCGGTGATTGCCATCACCACGGCGGGGATCGACCTTAGCTCCCTCGCCATTGTCGCCGGTGCGCTGTCGGTCGGCATCGGTTTTGGTCTGCAAACCATCGTGTCGAACTTCGTCTCCGGCATCATCTTGCTGGTCGAACGCCCGGTCTCCGAAGGCGATTGGGTGCAGGTTGGCGGCGTCATGGGCATCGTCAAACGGATCTCCGTGCGCTCCACCCGGATCGAGACCTTCGACCGCACCGATGTGATCGTGCCGAATGCCGATCTCATCACCGGGCAGGTCACCAACTGGACCAAGGGCAACATGTCGGGCCGCCTGATCGTCAAGGTCGGCGTGGCCTATGGCACCGACACCAAGCTCGTCGACCGGGTATTGCGCGAGGTGGCGGAGGCGCAGCCGATGGTGATCCTCACCCCGCCGCCGCAGGTGATCTTCATGGGGTTCGGTGCGGACAGTCTGGATTTCGAGGTGCGCGCCATCCTGCGGGATGTGTCCTTCATCATGGTGGTGCAGAATGACATCAACCATGAAATCGCCCGGCGTTTCGCCGAGGAACGGATCGAAATCCCCTTCGCCCAGCGGGATCTGTGGCTGCGCAATCCCGACGCGCTGGCAAATGCGCTGCACCGGCGGGGACCGCTGCGCGCGGGGTCTGCCTCCGCCGCGCCGGGGACGGACACCACACCCGACAGCAGCGCCACGCCGCAGCTGACCCCTACCGCCGATGACATGAGCGGCGATGACTGAACCGCCCCGCGCGCGTCCCGCCTCCGCCACGATATCGGGGGCCGACGCGGGATGCGCGCAGGGGCAGGGTGGCCGGGCAGGGTGACGGCACAGCACCCCGCCCGCGCCACCGCACGGGACCCCACACCAGCACGCCCCTGCGCCATCCCAGCCCGCGACCCCGAACCCCCACGCCCGCCCGCAGCCCCGCTCAGGAGAGGATCATGACCCCGACACCATCGCCTGCCGCCCCGACCGAGATGCTCTTCCGCGCCGATCCCTACCGGCGCGAGGCTCCGGCCATCGTCACCGCCCTCACGCCCGAAGGCGGCATCGTCCTTGATGCTAGCCTCTTCTACCCCACCGGCGGCGGGCAGCCCGGTGACGCAGGCACGCTCGAATGGGCAGGCGGTGAGATCGCCATCGCCACCGCGGTAAAGGGGGAACGGGGCAGCATCGTCCTCGTCCCCGCCGAGCCGGTCCGGCTACCCCCCGTGGGCACCGCGCTCACCCAGCATCTCGACTGGGCCCGCCGCCACCGCCACATGCGGGTCCATACCGCGCTGCACCTGCTTTCGGTCGTCGTGGGGCTGCCCGTCTCAGGCGGTGCCATCGGCACCGAGAAGGGACGACTGGATTTCGACATGCCAGACCCGCCCGAGGATAAGGACGCACTGGAGCAGGCCCTGCAGGCGCTCATCGACGCCGATCTGCCGGTCACCGAGGATTGGATCACCGATGCCGACCTCGCCGCCAATCCGGGCCTCGTCAAAACCATGAGCGTCGCACCGCCCACCGGCCAAGGTCGCGTTCGCCTGATCCGCATCGGCGACGGCGCAGCGCAGGTCGATCTGCAACCCTGCGGTGGCACCCATGTCGCCCGCACCGGGGAGATCGGGCGCATCACACTGGGCAAGGTCGAAAAGAAAGGCCGCAGCAACCGCCGCCTGACCCTTCTGCTCGGCTGAAGGGAGGGCAGGGCGCGCCGCCCCCCGCCGCGCGACCCCGCCCCGCCTTGGCGCGCCGCTCCCCGCCGCGCGCCGTCTCCGCGCCCTAAACCCCGCATGCACCCCCCCGCCACGCGCCGCACCCGCACCCCAAACCCCGCACGCCGCACGGTCACCCAAAACTTTCGCACCAAGCCGCCGGATTTCCCCTTGAACCCCCCCCACGATACCGGCTAAACGCCCCCCCACGGAGAGGTGGCCGAGTGGTCGAAGGCGCACGCCTGGAAAGTGTGTAGGCGGGAGACCGTCTCCAGGGTTCGAATCCCTGTCTCTCCGCCATTTGCTTTCACAGACATCCCATGTTGCCACCGCCCGGCGTTTAAAACGCCAATGAAGGATGGCATTTCGGCACGCCTGTCCTTGCCGTTTCCCGATAGACCGCGATAGGCGATCCCAGTCTGACGTCACCCTATTCAACGACGGGATAGAACGGCCGACCCCAATTTTCGTGGGGGTGGTCCATCATGATGTCGATGAAGACGGGCATGAGAAACGCAAGTATTTCAGCGCCATCCCGAACCTGCGCCCGGTTCACGCCGCTGTTCCACGTCGCGCCGCCGTGCACGAGCTGATTGCGCAGAACATATAGCCGATCAAAGACGAAGCTCAGCACACGCGCGCTGTCGCCTGACTGGAAGGCCGCCGCAAAGGACCGGGCAGAGGTCGTGAACCGGTCCTCCCAGTTTTCGAACCCGTCAATTCCGTTGTGGTATTGCCAGAACGGATTGAAGACGTAGCGATTTTCCATAAGCAACCGCACCGGGCCCGAAAACTGCTGCCACAGCGCTTTGTAGATACGCTGTTCGTTGTCAAATTCGATCAATCGCCCGAAATAGTCGGCAAACGCTGCACGCTCTCCCGGAGCAATCGCCTGAAATTCCCGCTCGTCCGCATAGGCGGCGTTGAAGGCGATCCAGAGGAATATGAACCGGCCATCGTGATCCTCGCCGCACTGTTCCGCGCGGTCGATCCAACTGAGGGCGCGATGCGCGCGCAAACCCATGGTTTCGGGAAAGCCTGCGCGAATGGCGCGTTGTTTCTCTTTCAGGGTGGCATGGTCTAGGCCATTGGTCATCTATAACTCCTGTCAAATATGCCTCATGGCAATGCGGCGAAGTCGGATCTTTGATAGCCCGCAACCATTTCGCGAAGCCCCATGGGGGCCAACACCTCCACCTTGTCGCCCCATTGATAGAGATGCCATGCCATTTCCAACCAGCCTGCTGCATTGAAACGAACAATGAGGCTGCCATCGTCCTGCGGTTCTAGAATTTGGGTTGGATGAAACTGAAATTCAGCAGCGCGCGTGGCTGCATCGGGGGCGAAACGCCACACCACTTCGCCGTATTGGGCGGGGTCTTGGTAGACGCCGAAGGACTGCGCGGCGTAGCTTTCCAGTGAAAATTCCGGCGTCAGCTGAAAGCTCTCGTTCAGAACCTCGGCCTTGGTGATCCGGTCCATGCGGAAATTCAGGATGCCATTGCCCCGCGCGGGCTGCCGCGCCACCAGATAGCTGCGATGCCCCAGCAGCATCCCATGTGGCTCAATCACCCGCGGCGCGGCGTCTTGATCGCCATACCAGACCCGAAGCCGGAACGGGCCGCGCAGCGCCTCGATCACCGCGTCTGTCACAGCAGGCTTCCGCGCGACGGTGGGTCCGGGGCGCGTCACATGGCCCAAGCCGACCAGCACCGCCTCTGCATCGGCCTCTGACCGCAGGGCATCGCGGGGTTGGAGCCGCGCCAGCAGTCCATCGCGAAAATCCTCCAACGCGCGGGAATGGCGCAACCGTCCTTCGTCGCGCGCGGCGCGGGCCGCAATTTCGAGCGCCTCGATTGCGGTTTCCTGTCGGGGCTGCAACCGTTCCGGCAATGGGGCATCGATCCGCCAGAAACGCCGCCGTTCCACATCATCTGTGGTCGAGACGTTCGCAAATGCTGCGTCCAGCGCTTCGGTCATTCGCTGCGCGGTGCGATGGGACACGTCGAACTCAGCGCATATATCTTCCAGGCTGACGCCCCTGCGACGGGATGCGGCCATTTGAGCGAGGCGAATCAAATCCTGCGCTTTCGTGAAAGACATTTGACCCCCATGCCACGAATTGACACCCTCACAGGGTATTGATGACCTTGTGACCTGTCGAGACGATTCTCGAAACAGATCTGCGATCAGGAGGAACGCGCGAATGACTGGACATGTAATCCGAATTGAACGGACCCAGCCTCGGGACGGTATTGCCGAGGAACCTGATTTCGGACCGAAAGGCTACTGCTTGGGCGATCCCAAATTCGGATCTGCCAAGCATCATGCGGAAAATGCAGTCTATGTGAAAACGCTGAATGAGGCGGCGGATCTGGTGTCGTCCGGATTTTCTCTGCGCATGACCGGCAAAGGCAAACGGGCCTCATTGGTGTCACCCCGGGGTTTGCGCATTATCCGCAGTTAATCGGTTCTTTTTCTCTTAGTCATCGGGCGTATTTCAGTGAAATCATCAGGCGCGCATATTCTGCTATCTGCTACCGATCTCATGCGCTTCATGGGATGCGCCCACGCGACGACGCTGGATATGGCGCATATGCGCGGAACGGGGCCGCAACCGGGGGAAAATACCGAGGATGCGGCCCTGTTGCAAAAGCAGGGCGACGCGCATGAAGCGGCGCATCTGTCGCTGCTCAAAGACGATGGGCGCACGATTGTGGAAATCGAGCGTGGCGCACTGAATGAGAACGCCGACGCCACGCGCGCGGCACTTGCCCAAGGCCCGGATGTGGTCTTTCAAGGCGCGTTTCTGTCGGGGAACTGGGGCGGTTGGTCTGACTTTCTCGAACGGGTCGAGACCCCCTCGGCGCTCGGACCGTTCAGCTACGAGGTGGCGGACACCAAACTTAAACGCCGGGCCGATCCCAAACATGCGCTTCAGTTGGTTCTGTATTCCGATTTGTTGACGGAAATTCAGGGGGTGGCGCCTGCGCGGGCGCATGTCGAACTCGGTGACGGCACCCGCGCGACCCTGCGGCTGGCGGATTATGCGGCCTATGCACGGATGGCGCGGGCGCGGTTGGAAGCCTTCGTCGCCGATCCGCAGCCGACCCGCCCGATGCCCTGTGCCGATTGTGGCCTGTGCCGCTGGGCCGATCATTGCACCAGCGTCTGGCAGGCCGAAGACAGCCTGTTCAATGTCGCCAATATCAGCCGCGCTCAGGTGAAAAAGCTGGAGGCCGCAGGGGTTCGCTCGTTGGAGGCTCTCTCGACATTGGATCAGCCGGTCCGCGGGATGGCGGAAAACACCCAAACCCGCTTGGTCACTCAGGCCCGTCTCCAACAGGCCCGCAAAACTGGGGAGCCCGATTTCGAACTGCGAGCGCCAGAGGTGGGCAAGGGCTTCGATCTGTTGCCGGAACCGCAGCAGGGGGATCTGTTCTATGACATCGAAGGCGACCCTCATTACGACGGCGGCCTCGAATATCTGCACGGGCTCTGGTTCGACGGGCAGTTTCAGGCATTCTGGGCGCATGATCACACTGCCGAGGCACAGGCCCTGACCGATTTGTTCGCGTTCTTTCGCGCGCGGCTCACGCAATTCCCCACCGCGCGCATCTATCACTACGCGCCCTATGAGATCACCGCGCTGAAACGCCTGACGACCAAATACGGGATCGGAGAGGCGTTTCTTGACCGGCTTCTGCGGGAGCGCCGCTTTGTTGACCTGTTCGCCGTGGTCCGCGGCGGGCTGATCGGATCGGAGCCTAATTACTCCATCAAATCAATGGAGGCCTTTTACGACCGCAAACGCGACGGCGAGGTCAAAACAGCAGGTGGGTCGGTCGTGGCCTATGAGCGCTGGCGCGAAACGCAGGACCAGCAGATCTTGGACGAGATCGAGGAGTATAATCGCGTCGATTGCATCTCGACAGAGGAATTGCGCGATTGGCTGGTGGGGATCCGGCCTGATGGCCCATGGCCGACCGTCGCGGCCGATGCGGGCGAACAAGAAGTCACGGAGGATGCCGAGGCACAAGCCTTGCGCAACAGGCTGGCAGCGTCCGACCTGCCCGCCGCGCGGCAGGAGATGCTGTTTAACTTGGGCGTCTTTCACAGACGCGAGGCCAAGCCCGCGCAATGGGCGGTGTTCGACAGCGCCGCGAAGGACGAAGAAGACCTGCTCGATGATCTCGATGCGCTGGCCGGGCTGCGCGCCATCGGTCCGGTGGAGCCTGTCAAACGATCCTTCGCGCGCAGCTACACCTATCCGGAACAGGAGACCAAACTGCGCAGCGGCAGGTCTGTGACGGTCCCGGTCTTTGACCACCCTCCGGCAAGTCTCACCATCACGGATATGGACCGGCAAACGCGCCAGATCACCGTAAAGGCTGGTCCGGCAAAGGCCGCTCTTCTGACCGATGAACTGACGCTGCACCCGGATTGGCCGCTAAATACGGCTGTCATCGCCGCTGCCGTGGCGGATGTGATCTCCGATCAATGTGGGCCGTGCGACTTCACGGCGGTGGATGACCTGCTGTCGCGTGCAGCCCCGCGTCTGCGCTCCGGTTCAACCGCCGATCTGCTTGGCGGCGCGGACCCGGTCGCGGGCACCATCGCCGCCGTGAACGCCATGGATGGCACCGTATTGCCAATTCAGGGACCACCCGGCACCGGCAAGACCTATGTCAGCGCCCGCGCGATCCTGTCGCTCGTCCGCCAAGGGTTCCGCGTCGGGGTCGCGTCGAACAGCCACGAGGCGATCCGCAATGTTCTGATCGGCTGCTTGCGCGCGCTGGACGCGGACGATCCCGACATCACCGTGGAAAATGCCGAACTGGCGCATAAAGTCAGCAGCGGCGACGATGGCTATCCCGCGGGGGTCACGGGCATCACCCGCGCCCTGTCGAATGACGACCCGGCGCTAAGCACGGCCGATGTTGTCGGGGGGACCGCGTGGTTCTTCTCGCGTGATGAAAACGTGCAGGCCTTCGATTGGCTGTTCGTGGACGAAGCCGGTCAGGTCGGCCTTGCCAATATGGTCGCCATGGGCCGCGCCGCGCGCAATATCGTGCTGGTCGGCGATCCGCGTCAGTTGCCGCAGGTCATTCAGGGCGCGCATCCCGAGCCCGCGAACCTGTCCTGTCTGGACTGGATGCTGGGGGAGCATGCAACCGTTCCAGCCGACCGGGGTATTTTCCTTCCCATCTCCCGGCGCATGCACCCGAAGGTCTGCCATTTTATTTCGGAACAGGTCTATGAAGCGCGGCTGACGAGCCACGATGATACCGCTCGCCAGCGCGTCACCGGCACGGCGCTCCCCGAAGCCGGAGCATTCTGGGTGCCGGTCCCCCATGAGGGCAATGCCCAGATCGCGCAGGAAGAAATCGGCGCGATCAAGCACGCCGTCACCGACCTCCTGAGCGGCAAATGGACTGACCGGGACGGCTTCACCCGCCCAATGCGCAAGTCCGACATCATCGTCGTCGCGCCCTACAACGCCCAAGTGAACGCCCTGCAAGACGCACTGCCAACGGGCATCCGCGTGGGCACCGTCGATAAGTTTCAGGGGCAGGAGGCGCCCGTGTGTCTGGTCTCGATGACAGCGTCGTCTGCCGAAGAAACCACGCGCGGCATGGAATTTCTATTCTCGCTGAACCGCATCAACGTCGCCGTCTCCCGTGCCAAGGCTCTGGCCCTTGTCTTTGGCGCGCCGCGATTGCGCGAGGCGAAATGCAATACAATCGAGCAAATGCAGCTGGTAAATACGCTATGTGCGTTGCCGGAGATTATTTGAGTGTCGAGGGGGAAATGGCGGACGAAAACGCGCGGCTCCTTTTTCTCGTGTCGTAATGAAATGCATATGGCTGAATGACGCACCCTTATATCGCGTGCCACGGCTAGCGTTTATACCATCTGCACTCTGAGATCAGCGGAAATGTCTTAGCCTCCCCGATCCAGCCAACCTCGCTGTCCTCCCGCGCGCGCCTTCCGGGCGCCGGAACTTTCTCACCGTCCACACATTTCATCACAAGGAAGCGAGACCTTGGCGTAGCTAGCGGCAGGACCGTGGTGCGCTTGGGGTCTTCCTCGTTCCCTTTACGATGAAATCCTGAAGGACCTTATCATGAAAGATGCCAAACTCGACGATGGCGGCGCGCCGCGGCAGCAGACGACCGCCCGGACGAAGACGATGACCACCGCGCAGGGTGGGCCCATCGCAGATGACCAAAATTCGCTGAAGGCCGGGCCGCGCGGGCCGGTGCTTCTCGAAGACCACATCATGCGCGAGAAAATCTTCCATTTTGACCATGAGCGCATCCCGGAGCGGGTCGTTCATGCGCGGGGCTACGGCGTCCATGGCCATTTCGAACTGACCGAGGCGATCCCGGAACTGTCCTGCGCCGACATTTTTCAGCGGGTCGGCGAAAAAACGCCGACATTTACCCGCTTTTCGACCGTTGCCGGTAACAAAGGCTCCTTCGACCTTGCCCGCGATGTGCGTGGTTTCGCGACGAAATTCTATACGCAGGAAGGCAATTGGGATCTCGTCGGCAATAACATCCCGGTTTTCTTCATTCAGGATGCAATCAAATTCCCGGATCTGATCCATTCGGTCAAAGAGGCCCCGGATCGCGGTTTCCCGCAGGCGCAGTCGGCCCATGACAATTTCTGGGATTTCGCGTCGCTCTCGCCGGAATCGGTGCATATGACGCTGTGGCAAATGTCTGATCGGGCCATTCCGCGATCTTTCCGGTTCATGGAAGGCTTTGGCGTCCACACGTTCCGACTGGTCAATGCCGAAGGCAAATCCCATTACGTCAAATTCCATTGGAAGCCCCGTCAGGGGTTGCAATCCGTCGTTTGGAACGAGGCTTTGAAAATCAATGGGGCCGATCCTGATTTTCATCGTCGCGATATGTGGGACGCCATCGATGCTGGTGATTTCCCGAAATGGGATCTGGGCATTCAGGTGTTCGACGACGAATTTGCTGACGCGTTCGAATTCGATATCCTCGACGCGACGAAACTGATCCCCGAAGAGCAGGTGCCAGTGCGCCTGATCGGGACGCTCACGCTCGACGCGAATGTCGATAACTTCTTTGCCGAAACCGAACAGGTGGCGTTCTGCACGCAAAACATCGTGCGCGGTATCGACCATACCAATGACCCGCTTTTGCAGGGGCGAAATTTCTCCTATCTCGACACGCAGATCAAGCGTCTGGGCGGGCCCAATTTCACGCATATTCCGATCAACGCGCCGAAATGTCCCATGCATCATTTCCAGCAGGATGGCCATATGGCCATGCACAATCCCCGCGGTCGTGTGAATTACGAACCAAATAGCTGGGATGCGGAGCCGAACCCCCGCGAAAACCCGAAAATCGGGTTTGAAAGCTACGCCGAACCGGTGGAGGGCACGAAACAGCGCGTGCGCTCGGAAACTTTCGCGGATCACTACAGTCAGGCGCGGCAGTTCTGGATCAGCCAGACAGAGACCGAGCAGCGCCACATCGCCAATGGGTTTACCTTCGAGCTGTCGAAATGTCAGCGCGAAGACATCCGCCTGCGGATGCTCAGCCATCTGATGAACGTCCATGACGATCTGGCGCAGATGGTGGCCGAGGGGCTGGGCGTCGTCGACATGCCCGAAGCCGCCACACCCGCCCGCGCGCCGATCACCGATCTGCCGCCGTCGGACGCGCTGAGCATCCTTAAAAATGGCCCCAAAACCTTCGCCGGGCGCAAACTGGGCCTGTTCATCGCCGATGGGGCCGACGCGGATCAGGTTGCCGCGCTTGAAAAGGCGTTCAAGGACGAAGGCGCGATGGTGGCGATCGTCACGGCGCAGATCTTTGGCGCGACCCTGTCGGATGGCAGCACCAAACCCGCGGACGAGAAGATCGACGGCGGTCCGTCGGTGGTGTTCGATGCCGTGGCGCTGGTCATGCCCAAGGAGGAGGGCGAGACGCTCGCGCTGAACAAACCCGCACAGGACTTCGTCAGTGACGCGTTCGCCCATGCGAAATTCATCGCCTATAGCGACGGCGCCATGCCGCTGTTCAAGGCCACCGGCATCGCCGACAAGATCGACGACGGCATGCTGAAGCTGGGCGACAAATCGGCCAAGGATTTCGTCAAACTCTGCCGCGGCATGCGGTTCTGGGAACGCGAAACCAAAATGACCGGCTAATCCCGGTTAGGGCGGGGGCGTGCAAATGCCCCCGCATCTTACGACGGATGCGTGACCGCGTAATTTCATGACGAATGTCCTGACACAGCGTCCCGCGACCCCAGCGGCAGCAGGTTCATGCCGATTTTGTCGCATAAAACCGTTACCAACCCTTAAATTGTTTCGCGTGCGAAACAATGGGGCAGGGTGGCTGACATGGTTTCCTCAGCTATCGGGAGGAATCAGGCCCAGCCCGCGCAGGTAAATCCCAATTCCGCTTTCCAGCAGATCTTCGGGCGGGAAGGGCGCCTGTCCACCGGGCGCGCCGCGCGCGAACAGCTCCACCACCCCGTGCGACATCGCCCAGATATGCGCGGAAAACATCGCCGCGGGCGGGCGCTTTTCGGGCGGGATATGCGCCGATAGCCCGGCGGCGGCTTTCTCCAGAACATCGCGCGCCCGCGCCGAGGCCCGCGCCAGCTCCGGCGTCCGGTTCACCGACAATCCGCTTTCGAACATCGCCATGTAATGCCCCGGATAGCGCCGCGCAAAGGCGAGATACGCGCGCCCCGTCGCCTCGAAACTGGCAAGGTCCGAGGGCTGCCCGGTCTCATAGGCGTAATCCATCAGATCGGCAAAGATTTCATAGCCTTGCAGGGCAATCTCCGCCAACAGATCGTCGCGCCCCTGAAAATGCCGGTAGACGGCGGCAGGGGTGACGCCCGCGGCTTTCGCGGCTTCCGACAGGGTAAAGCCTTGCGGGCTTTTCTCTTCGATCAGCCCCAGCGCCGCGTCGATCAGCGCCGCGCGGAGGTTGCCGTGATGGTAGCCGCGTTTAGCCATGCCAGATCGACGGTCCGCCAGCGATGTCGGGATCGGGCGCATGGGCGGCGGCGCGGTCCTTGCCCGCGTAATCCAGCCCCGACAGGATGGTGCGGATCGCGGCCAGACGGGCGCGTTTCTTGTCGTCAGACCGGATCACCGTCCACGGCGCATAGTCGAAATGACTGCGCTCGAATGTCTCCGCGATGGCGTCGGAATAGGCGTCCCACAGCTTCAGCCCCTCCACATCGATGCGGCTCAGCTTCCACTGTTTCAGCGGATCGGCTTCGCGCTTCAAAAACCGGCGCAGCTGCTCGGCCCGCCCGACATTGAGCCACAGCTTCACCAGATGGATGCCCTCATCGGCCAGCATCTGCTCAAAGCTCGGCAACTGGCGGAAAAACTTCTCGCGCTCCTCGGGGGTGCAAAAGCCGAACACATGCTCCACGACCGCGCGGTTATACCAGCTTCGGTCAAACAGAACGATCTCACCCCCGGCGGGCAACTGGCTGATATAGCGCTGAAAATACCATTCGCGCGCCTCGCGTTCGGACGGTTTCGGCAGCGCCACGACCCGCGCCAGACGCGGGTTCAGGTTTTCGCGGATGCGCTTGATGGTGCCGCCCTTACCCGCCGCATCGCGGCCCTCGAACACCACCGCCACCCGTGCGCCGGTGTCCCGCACCCATGCCTGCAGCTTGACCAGCTCGATCTGAAGCGCGTCCATCTCGGCGTCGTAATGCTTGCCGCGCATTTCGGTGTCATACGGATAGGCGGGGTCGAGGATATCGTCCTTATCGGCGCGGGCGATGGCCTCGCGCACGTCCTGTGGCGCTTCGCTTTCGTAGAAGCGGGAAATCGCGCCGTCGAAGGGCAGGGTCATGGTCGGTCCAGTTCGGGATCGGAAGCAGGTCATGATGGGTCGGACCATCATGACGTCCCGGACGCGCCTGTGCAATCACAGAGCCGCGCCAGCCCGGTGCAGGGCCGGGCACAGCGCCGCGCGGACCGTCGCGCGCGCGCCGTCAGCCCAGCGCGTAGCCCGCGCCGCGCACCGTGCGCACCGGATCGACACCGCCATGGGTGCCCAGCGCCTTGCGCAGCCGCCCGATATGCACATCCACGGTGCGGGTATCGACATAGATGTCGCGGCCCCAAACCCGGTCCAGCAATTGCTCCCGGCTCCAGACCCGGCCCGGCTTTTCCATGAATGTCGACAGCAGCCGGAATTCGGTGGGGCCAAGTTTCAGCGGTTCGCCCGCGCGGGTGACGCGATAGGTCTCCGCATCCAGCACGATGTCCTCGAATTGCAGCCTGCTGCCGACGGAAGAAGGCCGGACGCGGCGCAACTGCGTGCGCACCCGCGCCATCAATTCCGACAGCGCGTAGGGCTTGACCACATAGTCATCCGCGCCGGTTTCCAGCCCCCGCACCCGGTCGGTTTCCTCGGACCGGGCCGACAGCATGATGATGGGCGTGTCGGAGGTGGAGCTGCGCGCCTTCAGCCGCCGACAGATCTCGATGCCGGAAACGCCGGGCAGCATCCAGTCCAGCACGATCACGTCGGGCGCGCTTTCCTCGACCAGCAGCAGCGCCTCGTCGCCGGTGCCGGCGGTGGTGACGGCAAAGCCTTCGGCCTCGAGGTTATAGGCCAGCACTTCGCGTTGGGCGGGCTCATCCTCGACCAGCAGGATGCGCGGGGTGGGTGTCGCGGCGGCCATGGTCAGATCCCGGTCACCGCGGCGGTGGAGGTCACGTCAGCCTTGGGGCGCGCCTCCTCGGGCACTTCGCCGGTGACGAGGTAGATCACCTGTTCCGCGATGGAGGTCGCGTGATCGCCCATGCGCTCCACGTTCTTGGCGATGAAATGCAGATGCATACAGGCGGTGATGTGGCGCGGGTCTTCCATCATGTAGGTCAGGAATTCGCGGAACAGCGCCGAATACATCTGGTCGATTTCCAGATCGCGCTGGCGCACATTCTCGGCCAGTTCGGCGTCGCGGTGCAGATAGGCGTCGAGCGCCATCTTCAGCAGTTCCTCGACCTCCTGCGCCATGCGCCGCAGGGATTTGGTGGTGCCGCCCACGGGCTCCATCTGCGACAGGACCGAGGTCCGCTTCGCCATGTTCTTGGCGTAGTCGCCGCAGCGTTCCAGACTGGCAGAGATCTTCATCACCGTCAGCACGGTGCGCAGATCGCTGCCCATGGGCGAGCGGATGGCGATGACGCGGGCGGCTTCCTCGTTGACGCGCTCTTCCATCTCGTCGATGGCGCGGTCACCCTTGCGGACCTGCTGGGCCAGTTCCTCGTCGCGGGTCTCAAGCGACCGCGCGGCCTCGGAAATCGCGGTTTCGACCATCCCGCCCATCTTCATGATGAGCGCTTGGATGCCTTCCAGATCGCGGTCGAACGCGCTGGCGATATGTTGCTCTTTCATCATGTCCTCCTCAGCCGATCCGGCCGGTGATGTAGCTTTCGGTGCGCGGGTCGGTGGGGTTGGTGAAAATCTGGCCGGTCTCGCCGTATTCCACCAGATTGCCCAGATGGAAAAACGCGGTCTTCTGGCTGACGCGGGCGGCCTGCTGCATGGAATGGGTGACGATCACCACGGAATACTGCGCGCGCAATTCGTCGATCAGTTCCTCGACCTGCGCGGTGGCGATGGGGTCGAGCGCGGAGCAGGGCTCATCCATCAAAAGCACTTCGGGCTCGGTCGCCACGGCGCGGGCGATGCACAGACGCTGCTGCTGGCCCCCCGACAGGCCGGTGCCCGGCGCGTGCAGACGGTCCTTGACCTCGTCCCAGATCGCGCCGCGGCGCAGGCTTTTCTCGACGATCTCGTCCAGTTCGGCCTTGTTGCGCGACAGCCCGTGAATGCGGGGGCCATAGGCCACGTTGTCGTAGATCGATTTCGGGAAGGGATTGGGTTTCTGGAACACCATGCCCACCTTGGCGCGCAGCTGCACCGGGTCCACCCGCTTGTCGTAGATGTCCTCGTCATCCAGCTTGATCGTGCCTTCGACGCGGCAATTGTCGATGGTGTCGTTCATCCGGTTCAGACACCGCAGGAACGTGGATTTGCCACAGCCCGACGGCCCGATAAAGGCGGTGACGGTCTTGTCGCGGATCTCGACGCTGACATCCTTGATCGCGTGGTTTTCGCCGTAGAAGACGTCCACGCCCTTGGCGATGATCTTGTTTTCCAGAAGGTCCACGGCTCGGTCCATATGTCTCATATCGTTCATTCTTGGCTCCCGTCTGGTGTTACCACCGGCGCTCGAAGCGGCGGCGCAGGATGATCGCGATGATGTTCATCACCATCAGGAAGAGAAGCAGGATGATGATCCCGCCCCAGGCACGTTCGTAATAGGCAGGGTCCGCCCGTTTGGCCCATTCGTAGATCTGGGCAGGCATGGCGGAGTTGGGCGACAGGAAGCCATCGGCAATCCCGTCGGGCATGTTGGTGGCGATGTAGCCCACCATGCCGATCAGCAAGAGCGGCGCGGTTTCCCCCAGCGCCTGCGCCAGCCCCAGAATGGTGCCGGTCAGAATGCCGGGCATGGCCAGCGGCAGGACGTGGTGGAACACCGACTGCATCTTGGACGCGCCAACCCCCAGCGCGGCATCGCGGATCGAGGGCGGCACGGCCTTTAGCGCCGCGCGGGTGGAAATAATGATCGTCGGCAGCGTCATCAGCGTCAGCACCAGCCCGCCCACCAGCGGCGCGGATTGCGGCAGGTGCATGAACTGGATGAACACCGCCAAACCAAGGATACCAAACACGATGGACGGCACCGCGGCGAGGTTGGAGATATTCACTTCGATCAGGTCGGTGAAGCGGTTCTTCGGCGCGAATTCCTCAAGATAGATCGACGACGCGACGCCGATGGGCAGCGACAGGATCAACACCACCAGCATCATGAAGAACGAGCCGAGGATGGCGATCCCGATACCCGCCTGTTCGGGGCGGCTTTCGGAGGCGTCGGCACCGGTGATGAAATCCCAGTTGAAGCCTGCGCGCATCACGCCTGCGTCCTGCAGCGCGTCGGCCACGTCCAGATGCGCGGCGTCGATGTTCTTGTCGCGCGCGATGCTGTCGCGGGTGACGCGGCCCTTGAAATAGCCGTCGATGCGCGAAGAGGTCAGGATCTCGAACTCCTGCGTCGTGCCGACGATTTCGGGATTGGCCAGCACCCGGTCCCGCACGATGGCGGCGGCGGAGGACGACACGATGCCATCGGCCAGATCGCCCGCATCGTCGAATTCGGTGGCGATGCCGCGGCGCTGCACTTCGGCCATGAGCGCGTCTTCGATCAGTGGCTTGTAGCCAAAGGTCGACACCTTGCTCATCACCTCCAGATCGCGGGTGCCGGATTTGTCGAGCTTTGCCTCGGGCAGTTCGATCGGCAGGACCATCTTGGTCTGGGTAAAGGCGGGCAGGCCATTGCTGATGATGGCGCTGAGCAGCCACACAAGCGCGAAGAGCCCGATTGCGATGGCGCCGATGCCATAAGCCTTGAACCGGGTCTCGGCGGCGTTGCGTTTGCGCGTCCGTGCATCGGCCTGCAGCAAGGAGCCCTTGCGCGGGGTGCCGTCGGACGGGGTGACGCCGGAGAAGGACGCGTCGCTCATTCGTATTGCTCCCGGTAGCGCCGCACGATCCACAGCGCAAAGATGTTGAGGGCGAGGGTGATGACAAACAGCGTCATCCCCAGCGCAAAGGCCACCAGCGCCTCGGGGGAGGCGAAATCCGCGTCGCCGGTCAACTGGCTGACGATCTTGGCGGTGACGGTGGTCATGGCGTCGAACGGGTTCATCGACAGCCGCGCGGCAGCCCCGGCGCCGAGCACGACGATCATCGTCTCGCCGATGGCGCGGGAGGCGGCCAGAAGAATGGCACCGACGATGCCCGGCAGCGCCGCGGGGAGGACGACCTGACGGATCGTCTCGGACCGGGTGGCGCCAAGGCCCAGCGAGCCGTCGCGCATCGCCTGCGGCACCGCGTTGATGATGTCATCGGACAGCGACGACACGAAGGGGATCAGCATCACGCCCATCACCAGACCGGCGGTCATGACGGCGGTGCCGCCCTGCATCCAGCCCACGCCCAACGCGCCGTTCTGTCCAAAGAGCGACACCAGCAGCGGCCCGACCGTCAGCAGCGCGAAGAGGCCGTAGACGATGGTGGGGATACCGGCCAGCACCTCCAGCAGCGGCTTGGCCACAGCGCGCACGGGGCCGGAGGCATATTCCGACAGGTAGACAGCGGCGAAAAGCCCGATCGGCACCGCGACGATCAGCGCGATGATCGAGATATAGAACGTGCCCCAGAACAGCGGCAGGATGCCCAGTTGCGAGCCGCCGCCGAACGAGGGCGACCATGTGGTGCCAAAAAAGAAGTCAGAGGCGGGGTAGAGCTTGAAGAATTCCAGCGTGTTGAAGATCAGCGACAGCACGATCCCCAGCGTGGTGAGAATGGCGATGCAGGCGGCGGCGATGAGCAGACCCAGCACCAGCCGCTCGACCGCGTTGCGGGCGCGGAAATCGCCATCGGTGCGGCGCCACGCCAGCGCGGCCCCGCCAAGCGCCAGCAGCAGCACCACGGCGGTCATCGCCCAGCCACCCACGGCGGACAGCGACACCGCGCGGCGCGCGGCTTCGGCCATGTAGGGCTCGATCTCGCCCGAAACGGCAACACCGGCGTCGCGCATGGCCGGGCCCAGATCGGCGGCGGAAAGCGTGTCCACCGGGACACCACGTGCGGCGGCGATTTGCAGCCCCTCGGCGATGCGGTTCACGTCCGACATGATCAGCGACAGCGCGCCACGCCCGGCATAGGCCTCGGCGGGCACGATAGAGGAGATGCTCATCTGGATGAGCAGCGGCTGCGCCACCAGCCACAGCGCCAGCAACAGCAGCGCGGGCACCAACCCCCACAGCGCGACGTTGGAGCCGTAATAGGAGGGCAGGGAATGCAGGCGGCGACCGTCATGGTCCACGCTGGCAAGCGCACGGCGGCGCCCCATAACGTAGCCCGCGGTGGCGATGCCCAAAACGATCAGCAGGGTCCAGAGCGGCGGCATGAAGGGTCTTTCCTGAATGAGGACGCCGGGCCCCGATGGGGAGCCCGGCGATGGGGTGGGTCGACGCGGCGACAAGCGCCGCTCGCGTGCAACCCGTCAGATCACATGGCGGAGCCCATGGTCTCTTCGTCGGCGACCAGCTGCTGGGTGGCAGCCAGTTCCGGGTCGGAGACGAGGCCGTATTCGGCCAGCGGGCCATCGGGGCCTGCGATTTCGTCGGAGACGAAGAATTCAGCGAATTCCTTGACGCCGGGAACCACGCCGATGTGGGCCTGCTTGATGTAGAAGTAGAGCGGGCGGCTGACCGGGTATTCGCCGGAGGCGATGGTTTCGGTCGACGGCTCGACGCCGGACATGGTCGCGACCTGCAGGCTGTCGGTGTTGTTTTCGTAGAAGGACAGGCCGAACACGCCGATGCCGTTGGGGTTGGCATCGATGCGGGCGAGCGTTTCGGTGTAGTCGCCATCGATGTCGACCGAGCGGCCATCGGTGCGCAGCGCCATGCAGGCGGCTTCGGCGGCGTCTTCGTCACCCTTCACTTCGGCAAAGGTTTCCATCGCGCCGGTGGCCTCGCAGCCAGCGATGATGACCTTTTCTTCGAACACTTCGCGGGTGCCGTGCTTGGTGCCCGGAACGAAGGCCTGAATTTCCTGCTCGGGCAGATCGGGGTTCACTTCGTTCCACATGGTGTAGGGGTTGGCGACGACTTCGCCGTCAACGACGACCTCGGCGGCCAGCGCCTTGAACCAGTCTTCGGGAGTGAAGGCGAATTCGTTGCCGTCGACGTCGGAGGCAAAGACGATGCCGTCATAGCCGATGCGCACTTCGATGATGTCGGTGACGCCAGCGTCGGCACAGGCCTGCACTTCTTTCTCGCGGATCGCGCGGGAGGCGTTGGCGATGTCGATGGTGTTTTCGCCGACGCCTTCGCAGAAGCGCTTCAGACCGGCGGAGGAGCCGCCCGATTCCACGACCGGGGTCGGGAAGTCGAAGTTCTCGCCAAAGGCTTCGGCCACGATGGAGGCGTAGGGAAGCACGGTGGACGACCCGGCGATCTGCACCTGATCGCGGCTCTGCGCAAGCGCGCCGGTCGCGGATACGGCGGTGAGCGCCAGAGCGGATGCGGTGAGTTTCATCATGGTCATGTCAACTCCTGACTGGTGTGTTTGACGGGCCTCGCTGGCCTCTGCGGGTGACCTATTGGGAGTCGGTGTCGTGTATGTAAAAGTTTTGTAACAGATTTATGAAATGGGGTCTGCTGCCGTTAGGTCAGTTGCGCTAGGGATGGCAGGAATTTGCGGGGGACGTGGCATAAGTCATTGAATACGTATGGTTTAGAGGCGCCGCGCACTGGGCGCATCGTCGGCGCAGGTGCCGGATATTTTTCACCGCCGACTGTCATTTTTCCGGGGTGTCGGGAATCGGTTCGACCCGCAGGGTGATGTCAGGATCGGGGCGGATGGTCATATGCATGACCGGCACCGGCAGGGCGCCTGCGGGATGGAAACGGAACCGCGCCAGCAGCGTGGCGAGGATGATCTGCGCCTGCATCATCGCGAAATTCGCGCCCACGCAGACGCGCGGCCCGGCCCCAAAGGGCAGATGCGCATAGCGGTCGCGGTTGGCGCGGGCCTCGGCGCTGAAATGACCGGGGTCGAAGGCATCGGGCGCGGGCCACAGATCCCGGTGCCGGTGCAGCGACCAGATATTGAGAAACAGCGCATCGCCGGGGCGGATTTCGCGCTCGTGGAGCATGTCGGGCCTCAACACATTGCGCGCGAGAAAGCCCACGGGCGGATAAAGGCGCATGGTTTCGTCCAAGATCGCCTCCGTCAGTGGCAGGGCGGAAAGATCGGCGGCGGTGGCGGCGCGGGCGCCCAGCACAGCGCGGGCCTCGGCATGGGCGGCCTGCTGGATGTCCGGAGAATGTGCCAGCATCAGCAGCGCCCAAGACAGCGCCAGCGCCGTCGTCTCATGCCCGGCGACGATAAAGAACTGCATGTTGTGCAGCAGATCCTGCGCGGTCATGCGGCGGCCGGTTTCGGGGTCTTCGGCGCGCAGCATGTAGTCCAGCAGATCATCGGGCGCGGCATCGGGCTGCGCGGGGCGGGCGCGGCGGGCCTCGATCGCCTGCGCAACCATGCGGTGCATCGTGCGCACGGATTGACGCCCGGTGAATTCGCCGGGACGGGGCAACCATGCGGGCGCTTCCAGAAAATCCAGCAAGGACACGCGTCCGATGGTCAGGAAATACCGTGTGATCGCTTCGGCATAGAGGTCGGCGTCAAAGTGGTCGCGCCCGGATAGGGCCACTTCGCAGATCACATCGAACGTGGCCGACAGCATCTGCCCGACGATGCCCACGGGGCCAGATCCGGCGGCAAGCCGGGTGCTGGCCCGTTCCGCGGTGCCGGTCATCATCGGAGCCAGCGCGGTGACGTTGCGGGCGGTAAAGACCGGGGCGATGGCGCGGCGCTGCCAGCGCCACTGCGCGCCCTCGGCGGTAAAGAGGCTGGCGCCGACAGCCGGGCGCAGCATCCGCAGCATGGCTTCGGATTTGGGGTAATTGGCGTGGTTGTCGAGGAACACGCGCTTCATCGCTTCGGGGCTTTGCACCATGTGCCAGCGCCCCGGCCCGGTGGTGCCGGTGACGATGGGCTGGGTATAGGCGATGCCGGGAATGATGGTGAGCACGTTGCTGCGCATGGCGCGCAGCGAGCCCAGAAGCCCGAGAGGCCGCATCTGCGGCGGGATATGCGGCGGCACGAAATCGGTCATGGCAGGGAATGTGACATGCGGGCCGGGCATGTCCAGTGGGGCAGCGCGCGCGATGGGCGTCGGCGGTGTGTTTCGCGTAGCGCCCTGCCTCAGCCGGAGGGGCAGGCATGAAAAAGGGGAGCGCACGGGCGCTCCCCTTCGGGATCATGAGATGGGGCGCGGGGCCCCGCTGCGATCAGCCGAGGATCGCGTTGAGCGTGGCGGAGGGGCGCATGACCGCGGAGGTCTTGTCCTCTCCCGGGTGGTAGTAGCCGCCCAGATCGACGGGCTTGCCTTCGCCGTCCTGAAGCTCGGCGAGGATCGTCGCTTCCTTTTCGGCCAGCGCCTGCGCGATGGGGGCGAAATGGGCGGCGAGGTCGGCATCGTCCTGCTGTGCGGCCAAGGCTTCGGCCCAGTAGCGGGTGAACCAGTAATGCGAGCTGCGGTTGTCGTTCGCGCCGACCTTACGCTCGGGCGAGCGGTCATTGTCGAGCACCTGCTGGGTCGCGGCCTCGACCGCTTCGCCCAGAACCTGCGCCTGCTGTTTGCCGCGCGCTTCGGCGAGGAACTTCAGGCTTTCGCCCAGAGCGCAGAATTCGCCGAGGCTGTCCCAACGCAGGTGGTTTTCCTCGACCAGCTGCTGAACGTGCTTGGGCGCGGAGCCGCCAGCGCCGGTTTCGAACAGGCCGCCGCCGTTCATCAGCTTCACGATCGACAGCATCTTGGCCGAGGTGCCCAGTTCAAGGATCGGGAACAGGTCGGTCAGGTAGTCGCGCAGCACGTTGCCGGTGATGGTGACGCAATCGTCGCCCTTGCGCATGGTTTCCAGCGTGAAGCGGGTGGCTTCGCGCGGGGCCATGATCGGGATATCGATGCCGGCTTTCTCAAGTGCGGGTTTCACCACCTTGATGAGTTCGGCGTCATGGGCGCGGGAAGCGTCGAGCCAGAATGCCGCGGCGCCGGTTGCTTTCGTACGGGCGATGCCAAGCTTGATCCAGTCTTCGATCGGGGCCTTTTTGGCGGTGGCGGAGCGCCAGATGTCGCCTGCTTCGACGGCGTGTTCATGCAGCACGTCGCCATTGGCGAGCACGATGCGCACGGTGCCTGCTTCCGACATTTCGAAGGTGGTGGGGTGGGAGCCGTATTCTTCGGCTTTCTGCGCCATCAGGCCGACATTCGACACGGCACCGCAGGAGGTGGGGTCGAGCGCGCCGGTTTCCTTGAAATAGTCGATCGTCTCGTCATAGACGGCGGCATAGCTGCTATCAGGGATGCAGCATTTGGTTTCGGCGGCGTTGCCGTCCGGACCCCAGCCAATGCCACCGGCGCGGATGATCGCGGGCATGGAGGCGTCGATGATGACGTCCGAGGGGACGTGCAGGTTGCTGATGCCGCGATCGGAATTCACCATGTAAAGCGGCGGGCGTGCTTCCAGCGCGGCTTTCAGATCGGCTTCAAGCTCGGTCTTGCCGGCGATGCGTGCTTCCAGATCGCCGAGGCCCGAATTGGGCGACCAGCCCAGATCGCTGACGGTCTGGCCGTGCTTGGCAAGGAAGTCTTCGAGGTAGACCGCCACGAAATGACCAAAGATGATCGGGTCGGAGACCTTCATCATGGTGGCCTTCAGGTGGACGGAGAACAGCACGCCCGGCTCGGTTGCGGCGATCTGCTCCTTGATGAAGGCGCGCAGGGCGGAGGCGGACAGGAAGGTCGCGTCGACGACGGTGCCTTCGTCATAGGACAGGCCATCCTTCAGCACGGTTTCGGCGCCGCCTGCGGAGGTAAAGGTGATGCGGGCGCCACCGGCCTGCGCGGCGGTGATGGTGGTGGATTTCTCGTTGGAGCGGAAATCGCGCGCGCCCATCGTCGCGACATGGGTGCGGCTGTCCGACGACCATTTGCCCATCGAGTGGGGGTGCTGCATGGCGTAGGATTTCACGGCCTTTGCCGCGCGGCGGTCGGAGTTGCCTTCGCGTAGGACCGGGTTCACCGCGGAGCCCTTGATCGCGTCATAGCGGGCGCGGACGTCACGCTCTTCGTCGGTGGTCGGCTCCTCGGGGTAGTCGGGGAGGTTGTAGCCCTGCGATTGCAGTTCGCGCAGCGCGGCGACCAGCTGCGGCACGGAGGCCGAGATGTTGGGCAGCTTGATGACGTTGGCGTCGGGGGTCTTCACCAACTCGCCCAGTTCGGCCAGATCGTCGGAGACGCGCTGATCGTCATTGAGGTAGTCGGGGAAGGCCGCAAGGATCCGCCCGGCGACGGAGATGTTGCGGGTTTCCACATCGATGCCGGCGGCAGCGGCGAAGCTGCGGATCATCGGCAGCAGCGAATGGCTGGCCAGTTCCGGGGCTTCGTCCACGATGGTATAAATGATATCGGGGGTCTGAGTGTCTGCCATGAGTTCCGTCATCTCCGAAGTCGGGCGGGCCGGGCTGACGGGTCTGTTCCCGCGTGCCCCGACCGCGAGTGGGCAATCCCGTTCCGCTTAAACAACGCCGCTGCATCCGTCAATGTGTGCCATGGTATACAGTCAAATTTTACCGGCCTCGGCGGCGCCGCGCCGAGGTCTGGGGACAGGTCCGTCGTTGCAGGGCACCGCAGACGGGCAGGGCGGGGCTGGATAGGGCGCTGCACGCGGCGAAAATCGGATCGGGGCCCCGTGTCGGCGCGGGTGAGCGATTGCCCTTTGGCCCCGGCTCCCATAGATGGAGGCGAAATTCAGACAACACCCGCAAGGCGGGTCCAGAACACCGAAAGGACAGCGCATGGCGGCCTACCAGTATGTGTATCACATGGATGGCGTCTCCAAGACCTATCCGGGCGGCAAGAAATGCTTTGAGAACATCCGGCTGAGCTTCCTGCCTGGCGTGAAGATCGGCGTCGTCGGCGTCAACGGCGCGGGTAAATCCACGCTGATGAAGATCATGGCCGGGATGGACAAGGATTTCACCGGCGAGGCATGGGCCGCCGAGGGCGCGCGCGTAGGTTACCTGCCGCAGGAGCCGAAGCTGGACGAGGACAAGACCGTCCGCGAAAACGTCATGCTGGGCGTGAAGGCCAAGCAGGATCTGCTGGAGCGCTATAACGAACTGGCGATGAACTACTCGGACGAGACCGCCGAGGAGATGGCCCAGCTGCAAGACCAGATCGACAGCCAGAACCTGTGGGATCTGGACAGCCAGATCGACGTGGCGATGGAGGCTCTGCGCTGCCCGCCCGATGAGGCGATGCCGGAGAACCTGTCGGGCGGCGAACGCCGCCGCGTGGCCCTGTGCAAGCTGCTGCTCGAAGCGCCGGACATGCTGCTGCTCGACGAGCCGACCAACCATCTGGACGCCGAAACGATCGCATGGCTGCAAAAGCACCTGATCGAATACAAGGGCACGATCCTGATCGTCACCCACGACCGTTACTTCCTCGACAGCATCACCGGCTGGATCCTCGAACTCGACCGGGGCCGGGGCATTCCCTACGAGGGCAATTACACCGCGTGGCTGGAGCAGAAAGCCGAGCGTCTGGCGCGCGAGGCCAAGGAAGACAAATCCCGGCAGAAGATCCTCGACCGCGAACTGGAATGGATCCGCGCCGGTGCGAAAGCCCGTCAGGCCAAGCAGAAAGCCCGGATCAACGCCTATGAAGAACTGGCGGGCCAGTCCGAGCGCGAGCGCGTCGGCAAGGCGCAGATTATCATCCCCAACGGTCCGCGTCTGGGCAATAAGGTGATCGAGGTCGAGAACCTGCGCAAAGCCTATGGCGACCGGCTGCTGATCGAGGATCTGAGCTTCTCGCTGCCGCCGGGCGGCGTGGTGGGCGTGATCGGCCCGAATGGCGCGGGTAAATCCACGCTGTTCCGGATGCTGACCGGGCAGGAACAGCCCGATTCCGGGTCTGTCACCTACGGCGACACCGTGGATCTGTCCTATGTCGATCAGTCCCGCGATGCGCTTGGCGGCGACAAGACCGTGTGGGAGGAAATCTCCGGCGGGGCCGAGATCATCGAATTGGGCGACGCGCAGATGAACAGCCGTGCCTATTGCGGGGCGTTCAACTTTAAGGGTGGCGACCAGCAGAAAAAGGTGGGCCTGCTGTCTGGCGGTGAACGCAACCGCGTGCATATGGCCAAGCTGCTGAAATCCGGCGGCAATGTGCTGCTGCTCGATGAGCCGACCAACGATCTGGACGTCGAAACCCTGCGCGCGCTGGAAGACGCGCTGGAGGATTTCGCGGGCTGCGCCGTCATTATCAGCCACGACCGTTTCTTCCTCGACCGGCTGTGCACGCATATTCTCGCTTTCGAAGGCGAGGCGCATGTGGAATGGTTCGAAGGCAATTTTGAGGCCTATGAGGAAGACAAGATCCGCCGTCTCGGCCCTGATGCGGTCGAGCCAACCCGTGTGAAGTATAAGAAATTTACGAGATAACATGTGTTCATGAATTGGTTTGTCCGGCGCAGAGAGCGCGGCCTACGCCGCCTCCTGCGCCGGGACATGCCATCTGACGAGTGCTTTTCCCGCCTGCCGCGTCGTGTTTGGATGTATTGGCAACAAGGCGAAGCGGCTGCCCCCGATCTGGTGCGCGAATGCATCGCGTCGTGGCGGTCGCAGAACCCCGGTTGGGAGATTGTGGTTTTGGATGGCGACAGCGCCGAGGCGCTGGTCGATATGAGCGATCTGCCGGCGGGTATGTTGATCCGGCGGCGATCGAACCTGCTGCGGATGCGGCTGCTTTTGGCGCGGGGCGGGGTCTGGGCGGATGCCACGACGTTCTGCGCGCGACCCCTCAATGACTGGTTGCCGTTGATGATGCCAGCGGGGCTGTTCGTGTTTTCCAATCCGCACCCGGATCGGATCATCTCCACATGGTTTCTGGCGTCGCTTCCGGGCCATGAGGCGCTGCGCCGGCTGGAGGCGGGCTATCGCGCGCATGTTCTGGCCGACATCCGCAAGCCGCCCTATTTCGCCTATCACTATGTCTTTGAATACCTGATGTTTTCCGCAAGTTTCCGGCGGTTGTTGCAGCACATGCCGCGTATTGGCGCCGTGCCGCTGCATCGCGCACAGCGCTATCTGGTGGCGCGGGCGGAGGGTGACGAGCCAGCCCGGCCCGATCTGACCGGGGTGCCGCTGCACAAGCTGACATGGAAAAAGCGGATCGAAGTGCCCGACCTGCAAACCCTGTTGGCGCAGGGGGCTCGCGACGGGTCCGGGCCCGATAGCGGCGCGCCTCCTGCGCTCAGCGCCTAGACCGGGAACGCCCCCCGGACGCGGGTTTCGCAATGGCGGGCCAGGGCTTTGCGGTCGTTGAAATCGCGCGCTTCCACAGGGGGGTGGAAGACGATTTCGACGGCGCCCTGACGCGGGCGGGCCAGCACCTTGAGCAGGTGGCTGCCGAAATCCATGTCGCCCCACCAGCCGTAGAAACGGGGATCGGCGCCTTCGGGGGCGTGGTAGATCACGGTGACGGGCTGGACGTGCAGTTCGGCGCGCAGAGGCTCGGTCATGAAGGCCTGAAACAGGCTGGTCTTGAACGGCAGGACGCGGCGGCCATCCGTGCTGGTGCCTTCGGGGAAGAACAGCAGCCGGTGACCTGCGGCCATGCGGGTTTCGAATAAGCGGGCCTGCACCCCGGCCTCGCGCGATTTGCGGGCGATAAAGACGGTGCCGGTGGCGCG
Organism: Pacificitalea manganoxidans; assembly: GCF_002504165.1. Classification (GTDB taxonomy): domain Bacteria; phylum Pseudomonadota; class Alphaproteobacteria; order Rhodobacterales; family Rhodobacteraceae; genus Pacificitalea; species Pacificitalea manganoxidans. The sequence continues at coordinate 2,072,898 of NZ_CP021404.1, read as the reverse complement.
GGCAAGCCAGCCGATGCCGGGCCAGTCGCGAACCTCATCCTTGGACACGAAATAGATCCGCTGGGGCGCGTTGAGTGCGAAAATATCGAGCCAGCTTGCGTGATTGGCGACGACCGCGCCGCCTTCGCGCATGGGGGTGCCGCGCACGCTGTGACGGATGCCAAGGATGCGGAACGCCGCGCGGCAGACGAACTGCGTGATGTGGGGGGTCACGGGGCGGTTCACGCCGCACAGGGGGCGCTCCACCAGCCGGACCAGCAGCAGCAGGCCCAGACACCCGAAGGTCACGACACCGAGGATCGCCCCGCGCAGCACCACCAGCGCCCATCCCAGCGGGCCGATCGGGTCCGTGCGCACAGGCGCATCCTGCGATTGCCAAGCGGCGGCCATCGGTTAGCCCCGTCCCGCGCGGCTGCGCTCGCGGGTGTAGAGATCGCGCTGGCGGTTGTTCATACGAGTGGTGTCCATGACCAGACAGACATCGGTGGTGTTGAACGCGTGGTCGACAAAGGCCCCGTCGCCGACATAGCCGCCCATGCGCAGATACCCCTTGATCAGCGCGGGCGTGGCCAGCATCGCGGCCTTGCGATCGATCTGGTCGGGCGGCAGCAGATCCATGCGCTGAAACACATGCGGATGTGGGCGCACCCGCATATCAGGCGGGGCGAGGTGGGCGTGGTGCAGGTGGCTGAGCGGCTGGGCCAGCGCCGCGATATCGGTGCCGTGAAAGGACGCGGTGCCGAACAGGATTTCGATGCCATGATCGGCGACATATTCGGCAAGCCCGTTCCACAGGTGATACATGGCCGAGCCGCCGCGATAGGCCGGGTGCAGGCAGGAGCGCCCCAGTTCCAGCAGGGGCCGTCCGCCCGCGCGCAGCAGGCTCAGATCATATTCGTCGTCGGAATAGAATTGGCCCACGGCCTCGGCCCGGTCACCGCGCAGCAGCCGGTAGACGCCCACCACATGCGACAGCGTGTCGGGATCGCGGGCGGGGTCGATCAGCAGCAGATGGTCGTAGAACGGATCGAACCGGTCGGTTTCCAGCCGCGCGTCGTGATCGACCATCGGGCCATCGCCGCCCAACTCGGCGACGAACACCTCGTAGCGGAGGCGCTGCGCGGCTTTCAGATCCTGCGCGTCGCGCGCCAGCCGCAGCTGAAACGCCGGGGCGGAACTGGGCGCGGACAGGCCGGGGTCGCGCGGGTCGGCGGGCCCTGTGGGACGGCTCAATGTCATGGGCGGCAAGTCATGGGGCACAGGTCATGAGACAAGGTCATGGGGTCGATCTCCGGCCACGGCTCCGGCGGCGCGGGCGCCCGCGGGGCGCGGACGCGGCATGCCGGTCTGGCCCGCCTTCTACGCAACGGCGCGCATTTGCACAAGTTCTGTCGATGGGGCGTGCCGCCGCACGGGGCGCTCTTCCGTTCCTTGACGCTATGACGTAACAGGATGCGGACCCACAGACAGGCGCGACCCAGAAAACCGGGCGCGACCCACAGACAGGCGGAAGGCAGATCATGGCGAAGATCACCTATATCGAACATAACGGCACCGAACATGTGGTGGAGGTGGCCAACGGGCTGACCGTCATGGAGGGTGCGCGCGACAACGGCATTCCGGGCATCGAGGCCGATTGCGGCGGCGCCTGCGCCTGTTCCACCTGCCATGTCTATGTCCATCCCGACTGGGCCGAAAAGCTGCCCGAGGCCGACAGCATGGAAGAGGACATGCTGTTTTTCGCCCATGATCCGAAGCCGGGCCAGTCGCGCCTGACCTGTCAGCTGAAAGTGTCCGATGCGCTGGACGGGTTGATCGTGCAGATGCCGGAAAAGCAGGCTTGAGCCGCGCGGCGGGGCGGCGGGCAGGGGCGTTTCTGGCGCTGACTGCCGCGTTGACCGTGACGTTGACGTTGACCGTGACGGGACCGGGCGCGCAGGCGCAGGGCTCGGACACGGATGCTGCCCCGCGCATCCTCTCCGCCCGCTATGTGGAGCCGACCGCCCGCTATCCCCACGGGGTGCTGGGCGATGACGAGGAATGGGGCGCGCTGCGGCTGGAAACCACCGCCGGGCCGCGCCTGTTCCGTCTGCCTGAAACGCTCGTATTCGAGGATACCGCGCCGCGTCTGGCCGATCTGGACGGCGACGGCCATCCCGAGGTCATCGTCGCCGAAAGCCATCTGCGCCGGGGCGCGCGGCTGGCGGTGTGGGGGGCTGACGGGCGCCTGACCGCGACGCCGCATATCGGGCAGGCATTCCGCTGGCTGGCGATTGCGGGCGCGGCGGATCTGGATGGCGACGGCGCGGTGGACATCGCGTTGGTTGATCGTCCGCATCTGGCAAAGGAATTGGTGATCTGGCGCTACAGCGACGGCGCACTGCGCCAAGTAGCGCGGGCCGGAGGGCTGACCAATCACCGCATCGGTGAAACCGACATCGCGGGCGGCATCCGTGACTGTGCGGGCGTGGCAGAGATCATCACGGCCAATGCGGACTGGACCGGGATCATAGCCAGCCGGTTTGACGGCGACACGATCACCAGCCGCCTGATCGGTCCGCATCGCGACGGCGCCGATTTTGCCCGCGCGATGGCATGTGACCCGTCCTGAGGTCTGCGCCTAGGGCAACAGGCGCAGGGCCTGCGGATCGTAGCCCGCGAAATCGAAAATCTCCCGCGCGGCGGTCAGCCGATCCGGGGGCAGCGCGGCCCCGGCGCGATTGAGCACGGTGCCGAACGCGCCCGACGGCGTGCCCAGAACCAGCGTGCGCGCGTCGCCGTCGATCCACAGCACCCAGACCGGCGCATCTATCCCCGGCAGAGAAATCCGCCCCGGCCCCAGCGCGGCCACCGGCCCGGCAATGCCGTCGGCACGGGTGGCGCGGGCGCCGTCGGCGGCGAAGCTGATGCGGCACAGTGTGCACGGCCCGCTGCCGTAGCGCGCGACCTCCACCCAATCCCCGACCAACTGGCTGCGCGAGAACCCCGCGATGGAGGAAATCGGCGCGTCGACCGCCCGAAACCCGGATTGCGGCGGTGGCGGCGCCCCACAGGCAGCCAGCGCCATAAGCGCAAGGGCGTTGAGTGGACGCAGAGCGGTCAATTGCGGCACAGGGTGGACCTTTCGCCAAGTTTACCAAGCACTTCGACGCAGCCGGGCACCGGCGCGAAGGGGGTGCAGCTGCGCGAGCGCGCCAGACAGACATCCGTGCAGTCCGTCGAAACCGAACAGGATTTGCCTGCATCCGGGGTTGGGCGGATGCAGCGATAGGTGCCGTTGCCGCTGCGCTGGAACATGCCGCCATCGCCAAGGCAGGACGCCTGCGGGCCGGTCAATGCGGCGGGCACCGGGGGCCGTGTGCTGCGCACGGCGGCGGGGGCGATCACCTCGCCGCTCAGCGGCGTCAGATCTGACAAAGGGGCGGGTTCGGGTGCTGCGTCCGCATCGGGCGCAGGCGTGGCATCAGGGGCGGGGCTGGGTTCGGGCGCGGCGGCGGTGGTGTCCTCCGCAGGCGGCGGGGGCGCGTCGCCGCGCAGGCTGTCGCAAGCGGCAAGCCCGAAGGCCAGCACCAGCGCCGCGATCCCGGCGCTGGTTGTTTTGGCGATGCGCCCGCCCGGCTGCGCGCCTATCGCGCGCCCGCGCCCAAAACGCCCGTCGGGCGCCTCCGCGCGCAGGGTGTCAGGGGCTGAGCGGGGCCGGGACAGGCGCATCATGGATCTTAGAACGGCATAGGATGGGCGCGATGGGCGGCTTCGATTTCCGCCAGCACCTCATCCGACAGTTTCAGATCCGCCGCGCGCGCGGCGGTTTCGACATGGGCCACGGTGGTGGAGCCAAAAATCGGGATCGTTGGGAAGGGCCGGGTGCGGGTCCACGCAAAGGCCATTTCCGAAGGGTCGAGATCATGGCGGCGGGCGATGTCCAGATAGGCGTCGATGGCGGGCCAGACCCGATCAGTGACGCGCCCGCCGATGGTTTCGTTGATGGCGCGGCGGCTGCCTTCGGGGGTGGCGCGACCGCCGTCGTATTTGCCCGACAGCATCCCACCGGCCAAGGGCGTGTAGGCGAGAAGCGTCACGCCTTCGTTCACCGCTAGTTCGGCCAGATCGAGATCATAGAACCGGCAGAGCAGCGAATATTCGTTCTGGATAGTGAGCATTTCCGGCGCGCCCATATCGCGGGCAAGGCGTAGCCATTGGGCGGTGCCCCATGCGGTTTCGTTGGACAGGCCAACGGCGCGGATCTTGCCTGCGTCGCGCAGGTCCTTGAGCTTGCCCAGCACCTCGACCATATGCGCTTCGGTTTCCGCGCGGTTCTGCGAGGACGGGTCATAGGACCAGTTCTGGCGGAAATGGTAGGAGCCGCGATTGGGCCAATGCAGCTGGTAGAGATCGAGATAATCGGTCTTCAACCGCTCCAGCGAGGCATCGAGGGCCAGATCCAGCGTCTCGGCGCTGATACCGGCGCCGTCGCGCACCATGCCGCCATTCGGACCGACGATTTTCGACGCCAGCACGATGTCAGAGCGGCGGCCGGTTTTCTCAAGCCAGTTGCCGATCATGATTTCGGTGTTGCCGGCGGTCTCTTTCTTGGGCGGGGAGGGATACATCTCGGCGGTGTCGATGAAGTTGATACCGTGATCGAGCGCGCAATCGATCTGCGCGTGGGCCTCCGCCTCGGAGTTCTGGCTGGCCCAGGTCATGGAGCCCAGACAGAATTCGGAAACGGTGATCTGGGAGGAGCCGAGGGGAATATGGCGCATGGGGCGCTCCTTGCAGTGTAGAGGGACGGATCGAGCGCACTATGGTGCGGCGCGCGGCGAGGGCAAGGCGAAAGCCCTGCGCGGAAGGGTGAAGGGATGCTGTGAGTTAGGGTTTTAGATTAAGGATGTCTCGTTAACCTATGTAAACGTTAGGTATTTATATCGGTTGCGCTTGCCAATGATGCGGTGGCGGGTCGGTTTGTGCCCTAGACATCCTCCGCATAATCCGCGGGTTTTGCGGACCGCAGGGGCCCATCAAAAACCCCGCCGGCGGATCGCGCGGCGGGGCTTTCTAACTCGGACGGTCTGATGCGGCTCAGCCAGCGCTGGCGCCTTCCTTTTTGTGGTCGGCGTAGATCAGCAGCGGCGCGGCTTCGGAGGTCACGGCCTCCTCGTTCACGACCACTTCTTCGACATGATCCAGACCCGGCAGGTCGAACATGGTGTCGAGCAGGATATCCTCCATGATGGAGCGCAGGCCACGGGCACCGGTCTTCCGCTCGATCGCGCGGTGGGCCAGAGCGCGGAGCGCGTCGTCGGTGAAGGTCAGCTGCACGTCTTCAAGCTCGAACAGGCGCTGATACTGTTTCACCAGCGCGTTCTTGGGCTGGGTCAGAATGGTGACCAGCGCGTCTTCGTCGAGATCCTGCAGCGTCGCCAGAACGGGCAGGCGGCCAACGAATTCCGGGATCAGGCCGAATTTCAGCAGATCCTCGGGCTCCAGCTGGGTGAACACCTCGCCAATGCCACGGCTTTCGGCGTCTTTCACATCGGCGCCAAAGCCGATGGCCGAGCCTTTGCCCCGCTGGGCGATGATCTTTTCCAGACCGGCAAAGGCGCCGCCGCAGATAAACAGGATGTTGGTCGTGTCCACCTGCAGGAATTCCTGCTGCGGATGTTTGCGCCCGCCCTGCGGCGGCACGGAGGCCACGGTGCCTTCCATGATCTTCAGCAGGGCCTGTTGCACGCCTTCGCCGGACACGTCGCGGGTGATCGACGGGTTGTCGGATTTGCGCGTGATCTTGTCGACCTCGTCGATATAGACGATGCCGCGCTGCGCCCGCTCGACGTTATATTCCGACGCTTGCAGGAGCTTCAGGATAATATTTTCGACATCCTCGCCGACATAGCCGGCCTCTGTCAGCGTCGTCGCGTCGGCCATGGTGAAGGGCACATCGATGATGCGCGCCAGCGTCTGCGCCAGAAGCGTTTTACCGCAGCCGGTGGGGCCGATCAGCAGAATGTTCGATTTCGCCAGTTCGATGTCGGATTTACCGGCATGGTTGAGGCGTTTGTAATGGTTATGCACCGCGACGGAGAGCACCCGCTTCGCATGGCCCTGACCGATGACGTAATCGTCGAGCACCTCGCAAATCTCCTTCGGCGTGGGAACGCCGTCGGTCGATTTGAGGCCGGAGCTTTTGGTTTCCTCGCGGATGATGTCCATGCACAACTCGACGCATTCGTCGCAGATGAACACCGTCGGGCCGGCGATGAGCTTGCGCACCTCGTGCTGGCTCTTGCCGCAGAAGGAGCAGTAAAGCGTGTTCTTGCTGTCGCCACCGGAAGTCGTTGCCATCGTCATCCTCTGCGGGCCGCATCCGGCCCATGCTGTAGGGGGTTCGCGGTTCATCCGCGCCCGGTTCGGCAGCACCGCTGCCCTGTTGTGTTCTGCCCTGTTGCCCTGAGTCTAGGACAGCCCCCCCGGAGGCACAATCCGAAAATCCCCAAGGCCCCGTGGGGGCAGGTGCGGCCCTGTCCCGGCATTCATGGCCGGGGCAGGGCGCTGGATCACTTGTCGCCTTCGATCTTGGCGCGGCTTTCGACGATCTCGTCGATAAGGCCCCAGTCGCGGGCTTCTTCGGGGGACATGAAATTGTCCCGCTCCAGCGCGGCTTCGACCTTCTTGAGGCTCTGGCCGGTATGCTTGACGTAGATCTGGTTCAGGCGGTCTTTCAGCTTCTGGGTTTCTTGGGCGTGGATCATGATGTCCGTCGCCTGACCCTGATAGCCGCCGGAGGGCTGGTGCACCATGATGCGGCTGTTGGGCAGCGAGTAACGCATGCCTTTCTCGCCCGCCGTCAGCAGGAGCGACCCCATCGACGCGGCCTGACCGATCACGAGGGTCGAGACCTTCGGCTTGATGTACTGCATCGTGTCATAGATCGACAGGCCAGAGGTCACGACGCCGCCGGGGCTGTTGATATACATCGAGATTTCTTTGGACGGGTTTTCGGCCTCGAGGTGCAGAAGCTGCGCCACAACCAGCTGGCTCATGCCGTCATGCACGGGGCCGTTGACGAAAATGATCCGTTCCTTGAGCAGGCGCGAGAAGATGTCGTAGGCCCGTTCGCCGCGGCTGGTCTGTTCGACCACCATGGGGACGAGGTTCATGTAGGTTTCGATGGGATCTGTCATCTGGTCTCTGCCTCAAAATTCCGGGCGCCGGGTGGGCGCGGTCCTCAGGGGCCAACGCCAATGCGCCCCCGGTCGTGACGAGTCTTAGATGCGGCCCAGAGGGGCTGCAAGGGGCGCGCGGCATTGGCGGGTCACGCGAAGGGCCCGCGCGCGGGGTCGGGTGCTGGCGGTCAAGGGGAAGATGGGGGCGCAGGCGCGGCTGGAAAAGGGGCCGCTCGGGTGACGTGGGGGCGGCGTGGCCTGTGGCGCGTGGGTCGGCGTCTCGCGACCTGACGAACAGGGCGCACTCGCCCGCGAACAAGGTCGCAGGCCGCGCGGGCGAGCGCCTGCCCGTCCCCACGGGCTGGCGCTTTGTCATCCTCGCGCTGACCTCGGAGCGGGGAGGGATGTGGCTGAGATAAAACACGCCGCTCAATCGTCGCAGCGCCATCCCCCGGGCAGGCTCACGGTGCGCCCGGCCTTAGGGCAGGATGCGCTGGTATTTCGTGCCTTCGAGCGTCGCGCCGACGATCAGGCCGGACTGGCCGAAGACCAGTGCGATGACGGGGTCGAGGGCGGTCAGCGTTTCGGCCGACAGGTTGCCGCCCTGATCGTTGAGCGCATATTCGGCATCTGCCCCCACGGACCAGCCAGCGGAGGTGCGGAACTGGCGCAGTGCTTCTTGCGTCATGAAGAACAGCGCGTGGCCATATTGCTGGGCGCCGATCTGCAACCCGATGGTGGCCTGCGTAGCCGAATAGTAATCGACCGTCGCGCCATTGATGCGCAGCGCGCCGCGCCCGTAGCTGCCGCCGATGCCGATCCCGGCCTTGGTGATGAGCGGCATGAAGAGGATGCCCGCCGCCTTGGCCGCAAGGTCGCGCGTGCCGGGGTAGCGGTTGAAGAGGAAATTCTGTGTCGCATCAACGCGCTGGTCGATCGTGGTGGCGTTGGGATTGCCCACGCCATTGCCACAGCCCGCAAGGAGCGTCGCGCCCCCGGCAGCCATGCCTGCGATCAGGCGTCGTCTGTTGAGAAAGGATGTCTGCATGCTCATTGCACTGCCCCGCAATTTCGCGCTTGAAAATCATTCGCCGCCCTGTCCCGGCCGGTCGCCCCATCTATAGGGCGTGAAAGCCGGTGTGTCACCAATGCTTGTGGCCTAAATGGCACAAACCCCGCCACGCAGCAGATCCCCGCCGAAACAGGCGGCAGGCGGGGGGCACGCGGGGCGCACAAATGGTGGGCAGGGCGCGGGTTTACGCCCGCGATCAGCCGGGCTCAGCCGGCCTTCAACCGGCGCGCAATGCGGGGGGCGAAATAGGTCAGAACCCCGTCGCAGCCCGCGCGTTTGAAGGCCATCAGGCTTTCGGCCATCACCGCTTCGCCATCGATCCAGCCGTTTTGCGCGGCGGCCTCGATCATCGCGTATTCGCCCGACACCTGATAGGCGAAGGTCGGCGCGCCAAAGGTCTGTTTGGCCCGGTGGATGATGTCGAGATAGGGCAGGCCCGGCTTGACCATGACCATATCCGCGCCTTCGCTCAGGTCGCGGGCGATGAGGCGCAGGGCCTCGTCGCTGTTGGCCGGGTCCATCTGATAGGTCTTCTTGTCGCCCTTGAGCGCGCCGGACGCCCCGACCGCATCGCGGAACGGCCCGTAGAAGCCAGAGGCGTATTTCGCTGAATAGCTCAGGATCGCCACATCGCGGTGGCCTGCGGCCTCGAGCGCGGTGCGCATGGCCCCGATGCGCCCGTCCATCATATCCGAGGGCCCGAGGATGTCGGCCCCCGCCTGCGCCTGTGCCAGCGCCATCTTGACCAGCGCTTCGACGGTTTCGTCATTCACGATGACGCCGTCACGGACAATGCCGTCATGGCCGTTGGCGTTATAGGGGTCGAGCGCGATGTCGGTCATGACCGCCAGTCCCGGCACCTCGGCCTTGATCGCGCGGATGGCCCGATTGGCAAGGTTGTCGGGGTTCCAAGCTTCCTCGCATAGTTCGGTTTTCAGCGCGGGATCGGTATAGGGAAAGAGACAGACGGCAGGGATGCCCAGCTGCGCGGCCTCCGACGCGGCTTCGACGATCATGTCGACAGAGCGGCGCTGCACACCGGGCATGGAGGTCACATCCTCCAGCACGCCTTTGCCGTCGCGCACGAATAGCGGCCAGATCAGGTCGTCCACCGTCAACGCATTCTCCCGCGACAGCGCCCGGATCGCGGCGGTGGTGCGGGTGCGGCGCAGGCGCGCGGCGGGGAAGGGGGCGGTGATCGGGCGCATCGGCGCTCTCCTTGGTGGGGGCGTCCGGCGGGGCCGGGCGGCGCATACCAGAAACATGGCCCAGACATGCACCCAACCGCAGCCGATCTCAACCCGGCAGGACGCGGCAGAACCGCCCGGCGCAGCGGCACCGCGTCGCGGCAGTTGCGCCACACCTGCACGCAGCGGCGCCGGGGCTCATTTCATATCCTCCGCCGCGCCATTACCTTGATGCGAATCTGCTTCAAGGGTCCACATGCTCGACTGGTACAGCCGCGTTCTCGAACTGATCGACCTGAGATCGTTTTCCAACCTGTGGTACTGGATCGGGCTGGCGGTGGTGTGGTCGCAGGCCTCGCACCGGGTGCTGGGCGTGCCCTATGACATGGTGACGCGCGCGCAGCGTGATGGCGGTCAGGCGGAGCAGGATCTCAACGATATCGTGCGGGTCAATGTCACGCGGCTTTTGTATATTCAGGACACGGCGGGGCTATGGATTTTCGCGATCTTCCATTTCGTGCTGACCTCGCTGCTGATCCTTGGCTTTTGGTATGCGATCGAATTCGCGCAGGCGCTGGCCCTGATCGTGGTGCCGATGGCGATGGTAGGGGGGCTGTCGGTGCGCACCGCGCGGGCGATCCTGCGCACCGATGGCGCGGACCTGTATCAGCGGCTGCGGCGGCACCGGTTGATCGTGCAGCTGATCGGGATGGTGTCGATCTTCATCACCGCGTTTTGGGGCATGTTGCAGAACATGAACTTTGGCGCAATCTGAGCCGGTGGCCCAGAGGAACGCGCTGGGGATTGTGTGGGCGATGGGCGGCTGTGCGCCGCGCATCCCACGCTGAATTCCCCGCGTTCGCCAAGCGGCGGCAGGGCGGCGCGGGACGGGCAGGGCTTGACACCACCGCCGGCGCCGATACCTCAGCACTCCCATGACCACATCCCGCCCGCATAGCGCCCCGCCCAGAACTCACGTCACCGTCGGCGGCGCCCCCGAAGGCCATGACGCCCGGATCATCGCCCGCGAACTGGAGCGTGGCGCAGGCGCGGTCGTGCATGTCGCGCGGGATGACAAGCGGCTGGCGGCGATGCGCGCGGCGCTGGAATTCTTTGTGCCGAATGCCGTGGTGCTCGATTTCCCCGGCTGGGACTGCCTGCCCTATGACCGGGTGTCGCCCAATCCCGATATCTCGGCCCGGCGGATGGCGACGCTGGCCGCGTTGACCCACGGGATGCCGGGGCGGTTCATCCTGCTGACCACGCTGAACGCAGCGACGCAGCGGGTGCCCGCGCGCGAGGTGCTGCGCGAGGCGGCGTTTACCGCACAGGTGGGGCGCCGGGTGGACGAAGAGGCGCTGCGCACTTTCCTTGTGCGCATGGGCTTTACCCAAGCGCCGACCGTGCTGGAGCCCGGCGATTACGCGGTGCGCGGCGGCATCATCGACATTTTCCCGCCGGGCCATCCCGGCCCCGTTCGGCTGGATCTGTTCGGCGATACGCTCGACGGGGCGCGCCGTTTTGATCCCGCGACGCAGCGCACGACCGAGAAGCTCGACATCGTGGAACTGGCGCCGGTGTCGGAGGTCATTCTGGACGACGCGGCAATCACCCGGTTCCGGCAAAACTACCGGATCGAGTTCGGCGCGGCGGGCACCGACGATCCGCTCTATGAGGCCGTGTCTGCGGGGCGCAAACATGCCGGGATCGAGCATTGGCTGCCGTTTTTCCATGCCCGGCTGGAGACGCTTTTCGACTATCTGCCCGACGCGGTGGTGGTGCTGGACGATCAGACCAAGCCTGCCCGCATCGCCCGGTGGGAGGGCATCGCGGACCAATATGACAACCGGCGCGAGGCGCTGAAGACGAAATCCCGCATGAGCAGCGTCTATAAACCCGCGCCGCCGGAATTGCTGTATCTGAACGAGGGCGCGTGGGATGCGGCGGTGGCCGATCACCGGGTGCTGTCGCTGTCGGCCCTGCCGCATGGCAGCGGGCCCGGTGTCATTGATGCGGGCGGGCGGATCGGGCGGAACTTCTCCCCCGAGCGGCAGCAGGAGAAGGTCAGCCTGTTCGGCGCGCTGGCCGATCACATCCGACGCAGCCAGCGCGACAGTCAGGTGATTGTCGCATCCTATTCCGACGGCGCGCGGGAGCGTCTGCGCGGGCTGCTGGAGGATGAGGATCTGGGCGGCACCACGGAGATTGGCGATTTCCGCGATGTGCCGGAGGGCAACGGCGGGGTATTCCTGACGGTCTGGGCGCTGGAGCACGGGTTTACCGGCGACGGGCTGACGGTGATTTCCGAGCAGGACGTTCTGGGCGACCGGCTGATCCGCGCCCCCAAAAAGAAACGCCGCGCCGAGAATTTCCTGACCGAAGCGCAAAGCCTGACCCCCGGTGATCTGGTGGTGCATGTGGATCACGGCGTGGGGCGTTACATGGGGCTGGAGACCATCGCCGCGATGGGCGCGCCGCATGAATGCATCCATCTGGAATATGCAGAAGGCGCGCGGCTGTATCTGCCGGTCGAGAATATCGAATTGCTCAGCCGCTTCGGCCATGAGGAAGGCCTGCTGGATAAGCTCGGCGGCGGCGCGTGGCAGGCCAAAAAGGCCCGGATGAAGGCGCGTATCCGCGAGGTCGCCGACCGGCTGATCCGCATCGCGGCGGAACGGGCTCTGCGCAAGGCGCCGGTGATGGACCCGCCCGGCGATCTGTGGGAACAGTTTTCGGCCCGCTTCCCCTATCAGGAAACCGACGATCAGTTGGCAGCGATTGCCGACACGGTGGCCGATATGGAAAGCGGCACGCCGATGGACCGGCTGATCTGCGGCGATGTCGGCTTTGGCAAGACCGAGGTTGCGATGCGCGCGGCCTTCCTTGCGGCGATGTCGGGACGGCAGGTGGCGGTGATCGCGCCGACGACCCTGCTGGCGCGGCAGCATTTCAACAGCTTCGCCGAGCGGTTCCGCGGCTTTCCGGTGAATGTGCGGCAACTGTCGCGCTTTGTCCCGGCCAAGCAGGCGTCCGAGACCCGCAAGGGGCTGACCGACGGCACCGTCGATATCGTCATCGGCACCCATGCGCTTTTGGCGAAATCGGTGAAGTTTCAGGATCTCGGTCTGCTCATCATCGACGAGGAGCAGCATTTCGGCGTGTCCCATAAGGAACGCCTGAAGGAGATGCGCACCGATATCCATGTGCTGACCCTGACCGCGACGCCGATCCCGCGCACGCTGCAACTGTCACTGACCGGTGTGCGCGATCTGTCGATCATCGGCACCCCGCCCGTCGACCGGCTGGCGATCCGCACCTATGTCAGCGAGTTCGATGCGGTGACAGTGCGCGAGGCGCTGCTGCGCGAGCATTATCGCGGCGGGCAGAGCTTCTATGTCGTCCCGCGGATCTCCGATCTGCCGGAGATCGAGGAGTTCCTGCGCGAACAGGTGCCGGAGGTGAGCTTCGTCACCGCGACCGGGCAGATGGCGGCGACCGAGCTCGACGACCGGATGAACGCCTTCTACGACGGCAAATATGACGTGCTGCTGGCGACGACGATCGTGGAATCGGGGCTGGATATTCCGACCGCCAACACGATGATCGTGCATCGCGCGGATATGTTCGGTCTGGCGCAGCTCTATCAAATCCGGGGCCGGGTGGGCCGGTCCAAGACCCGCGCCTATGCCTATATGACGACGAAACCACGCACACCGCTGACGCCCGCCGCCGAGAAACGTCTGCGCGTTCTGGGCACGCTTGACAGCCTCGGCGCCGGGTTCACGCTGGCCAGTCAGGATCTCGACATTCGCGGCGCGGGCAATCTGGTGGGCGAGGAACAATCCGGCCATGTGCGCGAGGTCGGGTATGAGCTTTACCAATCCATGCTGGAGGAGGCGATTTCCCGCATCCGGTCCGGTCAGATGGAGGGGCTTACCGATGATGACGGCCAATGGGCGCCGCAGATCAACCTAGGTGTGCCGGTGCTGATCCCGGAGGATTATGTGCCCGATCTGGACGTGCGTCTGGGGCTCTATCGCCGCCTGTCCGGGCTGACCACGAAGGTGGAACTCGAAGGTTTCGCCGCGGAACTGATCGACCGGTTCGGCCCGCTCCCGAAGGAGGTCAACACGCTGCTGCTGATCGTCCGGATCAAGGCCATGTGCAAACGCGCGGGCATTGCCAAACTGGATGGTGGGCCCAAGGGCGCGACGATCCAGTTCCACAACGACAAATTCGCCAACCCCGCCGGGCTGGTGGAATTCGTGCAGGCGCAGGACGGTCTGGCCAAGATCCGCGACAACAAGATCGTCGTGCGCCGGGATTGGCAGAAAACCCGCGACAAGATCCAAGGCGCTTTTGCGATTGCCCGGGATCTGGCGGAGAAGGTGCGCGGGTAGGGGTTTAGGGTTGGTGCGGGGGCCGGGTCGGCCTGTCGCATCCTTGGAACTCAGCGCCGCCGCCCGCGAACAAGCGAAGCGCGCGGGCGAGCGCCTGCCCGTCTCGGCGGGCTGGCGCTTGGCCACCTCATGCTGACCTCTGATTGGGGAGGGGTTTGGCGGGTATAAAGCGCGCCGTTCAGGCGTCGGTGCGCCATCCCCCGCGCAGGCTCGCGTTGCGCTTGGAATTCGGAACCTCAATCTTTGAGCACATCCGCTCTCGGACAAGCCCGCAGGGCGCGAGAGCGAGCGCCTGCCCGTCCCGTGGGCTGGCGCTTGGCCACCTCATGCTGACCTCTGAGCGGGGAGGGGTTTGGCCGGGATAAAGCGCGCCGTTCAGGCGTTGGTGCGCCAACCCACGGGCAGGCTCGCGTTGCGCCTGAGATTCGGAACCTAAATCTTTGAGCGAGCGCCGTTCAGCGCTCGCCCGAACAGGCTGCTGCGTGCCTCAATCAGGGTCGGCGCCGGTCAGTTGGGTTCGGACCAGCACATAAGCCCCGGCAGCGGCCAAGAAGATGCCGGTAGCAAGCGGGACCGGGGTGCCGTCAAACATCTGGCCCACCGGGATCGCGATGAGGACGCCGCCCACCGTGGCAATCGCGCTGATGACCGAGGCGGCGACGCCGGCGATGCGGCCCACGGGCTCCATCGCGACGGCATTGAGATTGCCCATGCCTAGCGCCATCACCATGACGACCGAAACCAGCCAGACCAGAAACAGGCCGAACTCCGCCACCGGCGGCAGAAAGCCGGTCACGAAGACCAGCAGCACCGCTGCGGAAAACACCGTCTGCACCAGCAAGATGCCCCGGATCATGACGCGCATCCCGACCCGCATCACAACACGGGCGTTGAAAAACGACGACATGCCAGCACAAAGCGCCACGGCGCCGAACCACAGCGGGAACGTGTCGCCGCGCCCGAAATACTGCTCGAAAATCTGCTGCACCGAGGTGAGCGTCATCATCAGCATCGACAGCGCCAGAACCTGCGCGGCGATGGCGACGACGACGGTGCGGTTGGCGGCCATCTCGCGGATCGCTTCCCAGATCTGGCTCAGGCTCAGGGGGCGGCGATTCTCCGGGCGCAGGGTTTCTTCCTGCCGGAAGCCGAGCCACGCCGCATTAAACAGCGCAAAGACGAGAAACGCGCCAAAGATGCCATGCCATCCCGCGACGGCAATGATGCCTGCACCAATCGACGGCGCGGCGGCGGGCAGCAGCGTAAAGACCATCATGACGAAGGACACGATCCGCGCCATCTGACGGCCTGAATAGAGATCGCGCACCATCGCAAGCCCGGCCACGCGGGGGCCAGAGGCGCCAAGCCCCTGCAGGAACCTGCCCAGCAGCACCATTTCCAGAGAGACTGCCGTGGCGGCAAGGATCGTGCCCGCCGCGTAGATCACAAGCCCGGAGAGGATGATCCGGCGCCGCCCGAAGGCATCCGCCAACGGTCCGGTGACGAAGGTGCCGAGCCCCATGCCCAGCATGAAGATGGTGATGACGAACTGCACCCGGTTGAGGTCGTCGGGGCTGAACTCCGCGCCGATGACGGGCAGCGCGGGCAGCATCGCGTCGATCGAGAAGGCAACGGTAGCAAAGAGCATCGCCATGAGAGCGATGAATTCTTTTTCGGGGAGACGTCTGGGCATGGGCAATATCCTTTGCCCGACCCGATACCCTCCCATGACGGCAGGGACCAGAGCCTGCCGCGAAATGCAGATAGCATTGTGCGTTTACGAACAGATCGCAACCGCGCGCTGCCGCAAACTGCAGCGCGCGGCGACCCGGAGCAGCGCCCGTCAGGCGATCTGTTCGTTGATCTCGGCGATCAGCTTCAGCCACAGGTCGGTCGGCTGCGCGCCCGGCACGACATGGGTGTTGGCGATGATAAAGGTCGGCACGCCGGTCAAGCCGCGTTCGCGCCCATGGGCGTCGCGGGCGCGGATGTCTTCGACATCCTGATCGCCTTGCAACAGCCGCCGCACCATTGCCGCATCCAGCCCGGCCCCGTCAGCCACGTCTGCCAGCGTATCGGGATCGCCGATATCGCGGTTTTCGGTGAAATAGGCGGCGAAAAGCGCGTCGACGACTTGGGTCTGGCGGTTCTCCAGCCCGGCCCAGTGGATCAGCCGATGCGCATCGAGCGTGTTGGGCGTGCGGGCAATGCCGCCGAGGTTCATGTCGAGCTTCTCGGCCTCGGCACGTTCGACGATGGGGGCATAGGCGGTCACCGCGCCCTCACGGCCACCGAATTTGTGCTCCAGATATTCGGTCCGGTCCATGCCCTCGCGCGGCATGGTGGGATTGAGCTGAAACGGGTGCCATTCGACGACAAAGGGATTGTCCGGCGCCTCGGCAATGGCGCGGGCCAGCGCGGTCCAGCCGATATAGCACCAAGGGCAGATGGGGTCGGAGAAGATGTCGAGCTTTATCATGGGCAAGCCATAGCAAACGCGTCGGAGGAAGGGAACGGGGCAGAGCTGGGTGAACGGTGCGCTTTAGGACCGGTCGCAGCAAAGCCACGCGCCGGAACGCGTGTTCTGGCTGCGCGCAGGCCGCGCTGATGCTGCCTATCGTATGTGTCGCGGATGAGAATGTGCCGCGCGTGGCCCTGCGACAGCCCAAACGCCATGCCGCAACGGCACTGCGCAGGCCCCGCATCACGGCGGGCTCATGTCACGTCGCGCAGCCCACCCGGCGCCTGCAGAATCTGCGGGCCGGGCAGGCGCCGATGCCATCGCTCCGGGGGCGTCAGATCGCGGATTCGACCGCGCGCGCGCCGGAGGAGATGTCCATGCCGATACCTTCGACCGTGGCGCATCCCGTCAGGGTCAGGGCGACCCCGATCAACAGCAGCATCCGTTTCATGTCCGTTCCTCGCTTCAGTCTTCGCTCCACCACCAGATGTCCGGCTGGAAGCCGATCCAGTCGCCATACATCGGGATGGTGTCGGGGTATTTCAGTTCCTTGCGATGCACCAGCACGGAGTCTTCCGTGAACCAGTTCGGCACGACGTAGCGCCCTGCTGTCAGCACTCGGTCGAGCGCGCGGGTGGCGGCGCGAAAATCTTCCTGCGTATCGGCCTGCAACATGTCGCCGATCAGGCCATCCACCGCCGGAGAGGCGACACCCATCCAGTTGCGGCTGCCATCCTGCGCGGCGGCCTCGGCCCCCCAGTAAAGATATTGTTCGTTGCCGGGGCTCAGGGACAGCGAGCGCACATACCACGCCATGTCAAAATCGAAGGCATTCGTGCGTTCAGTATATTGCGCGCTGTCGGCGCTGGTGACCGTGACCTGTGCGCCGATGCGGCGCAGGGCAGAGGCGTAGATATCGGCGATATTGCCGATCTGTGTCGCGCCCGAACTAAGCAGGATTTCAAAGCGCAGCGGCTCCCCCTCGGGCGAGGTCATGACGCCGTTTTCCACGGTCCAGCCCGCATCCTGCAGGCTGCGCATGGCGGCGCGGGTGCCACGGCGGTTGGCCTCGGACCCGTCCGAGACGGGCAGGGCGTAGCCTTCCATCGCGCCGGGGGGCAAGTCATCCGCATAGGCCGAAAGGTAGTCCGCCACCCGGCCCTCGGCGGGGCCATCGCCCATCGCCAGAACCGAATTGGAATAATAGGAGGTGATGCGCGGATCGCTGGAATTGTTGAGGATGCGGGAGATGTATTCGAAGTTGTAAGCCTCGATCATCGCCTGCCGCACGCGCCAGTCGTCAAAGGGCGCGCGGCGGGTGTTCATGACAAAGCCCGCAATCCCCGAGGGCCGCTCATGCGGAATTTCGGAGACCACCACATCGCCCGACCGCATCGCCGGGAAGTCATAGCTGCTGGCGAGCTTGGCCTTGTTCGTCTCGCGGTTGGTGGACAACTCGCCCGCGCGGAACGCCTCGAACGCGACATCGCCATCGCCGAACCATTCGTAGCGCAGCGTCTTGAAATTATGCTGCCCGCGATTGAAGGGCAGATCGACGCCCCACCAATCGGGGTCTTTCACCAATTCCATATAGCGGCCGGGCTCGTAATCGCCGATCACATAGGGGCCGGAGCCCACCGGCGCGACCAGACCGGAGGCGTCGAACGCGCGGTCGGCATAGGTTGCCTTCTTCAGAATCGGACGCAGGCCGAGGATCAGCGGCATCTCGTTGTTGGGCTCCGACAGGGTAAAACGCACCGTGCGCTCGCCCGTCTGCTCCGCCGTTTCAATCGCCGCCCAGCCGCCGTGATAGCGGGGATGGCCCAGCGTGCCGAGCGTCTCGAACGACCAGATCACATCCTCGACGGTGACCGGGCTGCCATCGGAAAACCGGGCCTCGGGGCGCAGGGTGAATTCGACCCATGAGCGATCTTCGGCGGTGTCGACCGTTTCGGCCAGCAGACCGTAGAGCGTAAATGGCTCGTCCCAGCTGCGGCCCATTAGGCTTTCGAACCCATACATCCGCCAGCCATAGGGCGCGCTGCCCTTCAGGATGAACGGATTGAGGCTGTCATAGCTGCCGATCTCGCCAAAGGTGAAGGTGCCGCCCTTGGGCGCATCCGGGTTCACATAAGGCAGGTGGTCGAAATCCGCGGGCAGGGCCGGCGCGCCATACATGGCGATGCCATGCTGCGGCTCGGCCCACGCGAATCCCCCGCCAAGGCTCAGCGCCAGCCCGGTCGCCGCGCCCGTCAGCCAACCACGGCGGCATTTGAAAAAATCGAGGCTCATCTGCGTTATAATCCCTGCCTGCCCTTGTTTGTCTGGCCTCGACCGTAGTGACGGATTCAAGGAGTTTCAAACTTTTAGCTTTGAAACCAGCGGCGGATTGCGTATAACGAGGGCACTGCTCGATAGGTTTCTTGCCTGTATGAAACCTGCCTCAATAACTTAGCGCCCGCCTTGTGCGGGCGTTTTTTTTGGGCAGGTCACGCAATCGGGATCAAGGCCGGGCAGCAGGATCTGCGGGCGGGATCGCGTGGCGTAGGGGCAAGAGAATCGGCGTGCTCTGCCAATAGCCTGCCGGTCCCGGTTCACCAAGCATTGCGGGCACGGGGCACAGGCGATGGGCGGGGTTCCGCGCATGGTGGTCGCCGGTCCGCGATGGGGCGCCTGCGACATTTCCGGCGCGCAGGGGGGTGCTTGCGGCATTTTCCCTCTCCTTTTCGCAGTTGCGGCATATATCATGAGCAGCAATGGAAACAGGAGCAGACCTGATGACTTTGACCTCCAAGACCGCGATCATCACCGGATCGAACAGCGGCATCGGTTTGGGCGTGGCGCGCGAACTGGCCCGCGCCGGGGCTGACGTGGTGATCAACAGCTTTACCGACCGGGACGAGGACCACGATCTGGCCCGCGAACTGTCGCGCGAAACCGGCGCGAACGTGCGCTACATACAGGCGGACATGTCAAAGGGCGCCGAATGTCGCGCGCTGATCGAGAAAGCAGGCGCTTGCGATATTCTCATCAACAATGCGGGCATCCAGCATGTCGCGCCCATCGATGAATTCCCGACAGAAAAGTGGGACGCCATCATCGCCATCATGCTCAGCTCGGCCTTCCACACGACTGCCGCCGCGCTGCCGCTGATGCGCAAGGCCGGGTGGGGCCGCGTCATCAATATCGCCTCCGCGCACGGTCTGACCGCATCACCCTATAAATCCGCCTATGTGTCGGCAAAACACGGTGTCGTCGGCATGACCAAGGTCGTGGCGCTGGAGACCGCGAAAGAGCCGATCACCGCCAACGCGATCTGCCCTGGCTACGTGCACACGCCGCTGGTCGATAAGCAGATCCCCGACACGATGAAGAAATACGACATGACCGAAGAGGAAGTGATCGAGAAGATCATCCTCGAACGGCAACCATCAAAGCAATTCACGACGGTCGAGCAACTGGGCGGCACGGCGGTGTTCCTGTGCTCCCCGGCTGCCGATCAGATCACCGGCACGACGATTTCGGTGGATGGCGGCTGGACCGCTTTGTGAGGTGACCGCACAGGCGGGGCCGCGCCGGGTGGCGTGAGCTCCGCTTGCGCGCGGTGGCCGCGTCTTGCAACGCGCATCGCTAACGGCTGGGGAGTATACCCGTGCCGCCATGTGCGCTTAAACGGGGCGGAGGCCTTCGCGGAAGCGGCGCATGCGGGTTTGATAATGCTCCGCCGATGCGCGGAGTTTGGCAATGGCCGCGTCATCCAATTGGCGCACGACCTTACCCGGCATGCCCATGACAAGAGACCCGTCGGGGATCTCGCGCCCTTCGGGGATCAGCGCGCCTGCGCCGATCAGGCAATTGCGCCCGATACGCGCGCCGTTCAGCACGGTGGCCCCCATCCCGATCAGCGTTTGCTCGCCGATGATGCAGCCATGCAGCATCGCCTTATGCCCGATCGTGCAATTCGCGCCAATCTCCAGCGGATAGCCGATATCGGTATGCAACACGCAATTTTCCTGAATGTTGGACCCTTCGCCGAGGATGATCGCCTCGTTATCGCCGCGCAGGGTCGCGCCGAACCAGACAGATCCGCCTGCGCGGATGTCCACCCGACCGATCAGATTGGCGTCCGGCGCAATCCAACTATCGGGGTCGATCTGCGGGCGTTGCCCGTCTAGCGCGTAGATCATGCGTGACGTTCCTCGAATTCACCATTCAAACGGCGCACCACGGCAGCCAGATCGGGCTGCTGCGAAATGCGCAACCGTTCGGCGCTGACGATGGTTTTCAGCCGGTCCTCGGTCGCGTCCAGATCGTCATTGACCAAAACGTAGTCATACTCGGGCCAATGGCTGATTTCGTCACGGCTTTTCTTCATCCGGTTTTCGATCACGTCCTCGGGGTCTTGGGCGCGGGCGCGCAGGCGGCGCTCCAATTCCGGGATCGACGGCGGCAGGATAAAGATCGACAGCGTGTGTTTGCCCAGAACCGAGGTGCGGATCTGCTGACCGCCCTGCCAGTCGATGTCGAACAGCACGTCCTGACCGGCACTGATGGCCGCCTCGACCGGTTCGCGGGGGGAGCCGTAGTAATGGTCAAAGACTTTGGCATGTTCCAGCATATCGCCGGATTCGACCAATTCCTCGAACTGCGCGTGACTGCGGAAATAGTATTCGCGGCCATCGACTTCGCCGGGGCGGGGGTTTCGGGTGGTGGCGGAGACCGAGAAACGCAGGCCTGGGTCCCACTCCATCAACCGTCGCGCCAGCGTCGATTTGCCGGCACCGGAAGGCGAGGACAGGATGATCAGGAGCCCGCGGCGATCGGCCATGTGCCCTCCGTTTAGTTTGGTGTTCCACGTCGAGGTTGCCCGCGCATCTGGGCGATCGACGGGCGGAGGTCAAGCCCGATCAGGACAGAGGGTGCAGGGGGTAGACGCCATGCGTCAGGTTAAAGGCATCCCGTAGCGGCCTGAAATTAAATGAGAAAATTAGGTTTCAGGGCGCGCGCAGAGGGTCAGGGCACCCGTGCCGCGCCGACGATGGGACCGGGGCCGGGACGCTGAACGATCACCACGGCGGGGTCCGATCCGGGCGCGGGCAGCGACACGTCCAGCACCGATTGTCCGTCCCATTTGCCGACCACATCCCAACTGGTGACGATGTTGGCGTAGTCCAGCGTCTTACCGGCGTTCTCGCCCTTCTTGATGGTCACGGTCGCACTGGGC
Organism: Pacificitalea manganoxidans; assembly: GCF_002504165.1. GTDB lineage: Bacteria > Pseudomonadota > Alphaproteobacteria > Rhodobacterales > Rhodobacteraceae > Pacificitalea > Pacificitalea manganoxidans. The sequence continues at coordinate 2,051,391 of NZ_CP021404.1, read as the reverse complement.
AGGTAGCGGACCAGTTGCACGACTAGTTCGCCCAAGGCAGGCGAGGGGGACGGGGCCTTCAGTTCGATCATGTCGCCAACGCGGCGGGCCTGAAGACGCACGGAATTGGCTTGTGCTGCGTGATGCTCCAGCAGATCGACGACTTCCATCGGGCGGGCACCGACGACCTGTTCGGTGCCGTTGATGACCATCTGCGGCGTGTAAATCGTGCGGGAGCCATTGGCATGCGCGTAGGCTTTCTGGCGTTTGGTATGCGCTGGACGGGCGAATTTATCGGCCCAGCCGATGTAATCCCAGTAATCCACATGCAGCGCCAAGGCGATCACCCCGTCCTTGGCCGCAAGCCGGGACAGCAATTCGTCGGCAGGCGGGCAGGAGGAACAGCCTTGCGAGGTGTAAAGCTCGACCACGACGGGATTTTCGGTGCTGGCGGGGGCAGGGGCTTCGGACCCGGTCGCGCGGTCGGCCTGAGCGGGCAGCATCTGCGCGGGGTGGGTCTGCACCGGCTGGGCTGGGCCCTGCACGAAACTGCCGCCAAAGGGCGCGGCGGCGCGCCTTACGGTAACGGAGGACGCCAGCGGCGGGGCCATCGGAGGGGGCGAGGCCAGCAAGGGAACGCCCGCAAGCGCCTCCGCCGAATGCACCCCGTCGCGCCACAGATCCGACAGACGTCCCGCGATCCTGTCGAGCGAACTGCCCTGCGCCGCGCTGGCTGAACCGATGGCACCGGCGATGACAGGCCGCTCCGGGGCCTGGCCTCCCGCCTGCGCAAGCGCCAGGCCGGAGCTTCCAATCCCCGCGCCAAGGCAGCAGAGCGCGGCAAGCATTATCCGTCGCATGGTGATCCGTTCATTGTCTCTATCGTGGCTTCGGTTCTAGTGCGCCCGAACATCGAGCACCAATCAAGGAATTGCGAGAGTCTGTCGCAAAACCCTTCTGCCACCCTCGTCATTCGGTGTGCAACGGTATACATTTTGCGCCACAGGCTCGATTCCCCCTTGATCCGATCAGTCGCGTCAGGCACATCGAGCCCAGCCTTACCCCTGATGCTGGAAGGGAGCCATCGCATGCCCATCGTTGTCGGTCACGATACCGCCAAGACCCGAAAGACCCTAGAGGTCAACGGAAAGTCCTTCGCCTACTATTCCATCCCCGCCGCCGAAGAGGCCGGTCTGGGCGATTTCTCCAAACTGCCCGCCGCGTTGAAGGTGGTGCTGGAGAACATGCTTCGCTTTGAGGATGACAAGACCGTCTCGGTCGAGGATATCAAGGCCTTTGCCGAATGGGCGCAGAAGGGGGGCAAGAACCCCCGCGAGATCGCCTACCGTCCGGCCCGCGTTCTGATGCAGGACTTCACCGGCGTTCCCGCCGTTGTCGACCTTGCAGCCATGCGCGACGGCATCACCGCTCTGGGCGGCGACGCACAGAAGATCAACCCGCTGAACCCCGTCGATCTGGTCATCGACCATTCGGTCATGATCGACGAGTTCGGCAACCCGCGCGCGTTCCAGATGAACGTCGACCGCGAATACGAACGGAACCTTGAGCGCTACACCTTCCTGAAATGGGGTCAGAAAGCGTTCAACAACTTCCGTGTGGTTCCGCCGGGCACCGGCATCTGCCACCAGGTGAACCTGGAATATCTCAGCCAGACGGTTTGGTCCGACACGGATCAGAACGGCGATGAGGTTGCCTATCCCGACACGCTCGTCGGCACCGACAGCCACACCACCATGGTCAACGGCGCTGCCGTTCTGGGCTGGGGCGTGGGCGGTATCGAGGCCGAAGCCGCGATGCTGGGTCAGCCGATTTCCATGCTGATTCCCGAGGTCATCGGTTTCGAGTTGACCGGCCGCATGGTCGAAGGCACGACCGGCACCGATCTGGTTCTGAAGGTCGTCGAAATGCTGCGCGCCAAAGGCGTGGTGAGCAAATTCGTCGAATTCTACGGCGACGGTCTCGACAACCTGCCGCTGGCCGACCGGGCGACCATCGCCAACATGGCCCCTGAATACGGCGCCACCTGTGGCTTCTTCCCGATCGATCAGGAAACCCTGCGCTATCTGGAAAACACCGGCCGCGACAAAGACCGCATCGCTCTGGTCGAAGCCTATGCGAAGGCCAACGGCTTCTGGCGCGACGCGTCCTATGCGCCCGTCTACACCGACACCCTGTCGCTCGACATGGGCACGATCGTTCCCGCGATCTCCGGCCCGAAGCGTCCGCAGGACTATATCGCGCTGGACGTGGCGGCGACCGAGTTCGGCAAATATGTCGAAGGTCAGCGCAGCGCCAATGACGCCAGCAACCGTGCCGAAGGCCGTTGGGAAGGTGAGGGCGGCCAGCCCGAGCCGACCGATATCCCCGGCGACGAAGGCTATCACAAGCGCGGTTTCGTGCAGACCGATGACGGTCACTATCAGCTGCATGACGGCTCGATCGTGATCGCCTCGATCACCTCCTGCACCAACACCTCGAACCCTTATGTGATGATCGGGGCCGGTCTGGTCGCCCGCAAGGCGCGCGAACTTGGCCTGACCCGCAAACCTTGGGTGAAAACCTCGCTCGCGCCCGGCTCTCAGGTCGTGTCCGAGTATCTGGAAGCCGCCGATCTGCAGGATGATCTCGACGCGATCGGGTTCAACCTTGTTGGCTATGGCTGCACCACCTGTATCGGCAACTCCGGCCCGCTGGAGCCCACGATCAGCAAGTGCATCAACGACAACGATCTGATCGGTGTGTCGGTCCTGTCGGGCAACCGTAACTTCGAAGGCCGGATCAGCCCCGATGTGCGCGCGAACTATCTGGCGTCGCCGCCGCTGGTCGTCGCCTATTCGCTGATCGGCGACATGAATGTGGACATTACCACCGCGTCGCTGGGCAAAGACAAGAACGGCAACGATGTCTACCTGAAAGACATCTGGCCGTCGGCCAAGGAAATCTCCGATCTGGTCGAGAAGACCGTGACCCGCGAGGCGTTCCAGTCCAAATATGCCGACGTGTTCAAGGGCGACGAGAAGTGGCAGTCGGTGGAGACCACCGACAAGGAAACCTACGACTGGCCGGCCTCCTCGACCTACGTTCAGAACCCGCCCTACTTCAAGAACATGCCCAAAGATCCCGGCGCCATTGCCGATATCGACGGGGCGCGCGTGCTGGCGGTGCTGGGTGACATGATCACCACGGACCACATCTCGCCCGCGGGCTCGTTCAAGGACACCACGCCGGCCGGGAAATACCTGCTCGACCGTCAGGTGCCGCAGCGGGAGTTCAACTCCTACGGCTCGCGCCGGGGCAACCACGAAGTGATGATGCGCGGCACCTTCGCCAACATCCGTATCCGCAACGAGATGCTCGACGGCGTCGAGGGCGGCTACACCAAAGGCCCGGATGGCGAACAGACCTCGATCTACGATGCCGCGATGGCGTTCATGGATCAGGGCACGCCGCTGGTCATCTTTGGCGGCGAACAGTATGGCGCGGGCTCCTCGCGTGACTGGGCCGCCAAAGGCACCGCGCTTTTGGGTGTGAAGGCCGTGATCGCCGAGAGCTTCGAGCGGATCCACCGCTCCAACCTGATCGGCATGGGCGTTCTTCCGTTCGAGTTCACCGGCGGCGACACCCGCTCGTCGCTGGGCATCACCGGTGAGGAAAGCGTGTCGATCAAGGGTCTGGCCGATGTCACCCCGCTGCAGGAAGTGACCGCTCAGATCACCTATGCCGACGGCACGACCAAGGACGTGACCCTGCGCTGCCGTATCGATACGGCGGTCGAGAAGGAATATGTCGAGAATGGCGGTGTGCTGCACTATGTGCTCCGCGACCTCGCCAAGTCCTGATCGGGGCGTCACCGGCGCGATCCGGTGAGGTGACACAGTTTGAAAGCCCCGGCCCATCGGCCGGGGCTTTTGCTTGCGCCCGCAGGGACCAACCCGTGCGCAAGATTGTGTTTGTTGCGGTCGTCGTGTGGGTGCGACTGTGGCTGTGGCTGTGGCTGTGGCTGTGGCTGTGGCTGTGGCAGGGGTCAGTGCTGTTTGTCGTTGTTGGTCTGACGGGTGGCTTGACGGTTTTAATTCGGGAGCGCTTTAGACGCATCGGGCGATTGACCTACCGCCGGTGATCCGCCCGTATCGCCGTATCTCCGTATCGCGCCCTTGCGGGACTGCCGAGAACCGTCCTTGGGCGCTGCCAATGGAGGCGGAGCGGCGTGGGATTTAGGTTATGCCCGCCACGTTTGCGCGGCTTTTCACCCTGCGCCGGGCTGGTTTAGGTGGCACGGTGCGCGCAGCGTCCGCTGCGTGGTCCGCACTCCGACAGGACTTAGGCCATCGCCGCCGCGCTCCGGTGACGGCGGCGTTACGCCCCAAGCACGCAGCAATTAGCCCTGACGAAGAGCGCGCCCGCTCTGGCTCAAGCGCGTTCCGCAATCAGTGCGGATAGGCCGTGTATTCTCGGCTCACGAGTCCAGCCCAAGAACGCATGGCGGTGGGTCAGTCCGGCGTGGATTGCCGGTGTTGTGGGTGACATCCTCGTTCAACGGGTTCAGAAAACACCAAAGAGATGAAGATTTGGTTTCGCTGAGCAGGCTTCGAGAGGTGCATATGCAAAAAGATCCATGGCCCGACCGGTGCGGCGATATCATCGTGATGGGGGTTTCCGGCTGCGGGAAATCGACGGTCGGGGAGGCGCTGGCCGCGCGGCTCAATCGTCGCTTTGTCGAGGGCGATGCTCTGCACCCTGATGCGAACCGACGCAAAATGGCGGCAGGCACGCCCTTGACCGATGCGGATCGGGCGCCGTGGCTGGACCGTATTCGCGAGGAAATGTCCCGCGCGGAGGCACCTTTGGTTGTCGCGTGTTCGGCGCTGCGGCGGGCCTATCGCGACCGCTTGCGCGGAAAGGGGGAAAGCGCCCCCCGGCCCGTGACCTTCGTCCATCTGACAGAGACGCGGGACGTCATCGCGGCGCGGATCGAGGGGCGGCAGGGCCACTTTATGCCCGTGTCGCTGCTCGATAGCCAATACGCCACGCTGGAGCCTCTCGCGCCGGATGAGCGCGGCTGCACGGTAGAAGTTTCCTCGGACCCGACAGCCACGGTGCAGGCGGTCATGTCCGCTCTAGAGAGGACGGTTTACTAGGTTATCTAGTTCAACTTCTTCACACAACGCACTGCTATAACATGATTAATATTGTGACCGCCTAGGGTATATGCCCATACGGAACCCCCTTCCTGTTTGGTTACGCAAGGTCTATGACATGAGCAGCTAATCTATCGGGAGGATACGGATGAAACTGTTGCGATACGGTGAACGCGGGGCGGAAAAGCCGGGTCTGCTCGACGCGGATGGCACTCTGCGTGACCTGTCGGGGGAGGTCGACGACATCGATGGCGCAATGCTCGGGGCCGATAGCCTTGCACGGCTGCGGGCCCTCGATCCGGCCAGCCTGCCTGCCGTGACGGGCACGCCGCGTATCGGGGCCTGCGTCGGGCGGGTGGGGAAGCTCATCGGGATTGGCCTTAACTATTCCGACCATGCCGCTGAAACCGGCATGGCGATCCCGTCCGAGCCGATCACGTTTCTCAAGGCGACCTCCGCGATTTCAGGGCCTTATGATCCGGTCCTGCGGCCAGACCACGCCGAAAAACTGGATTGGGAGGTCGAGCTTGGCTTTGTCATCGGCACCCGTGCCCGGCGGGTGAGCGAGGCCGACGCGCTGTCGCATGTGGCTGGCTACACCATCGTCAACGACGTCTCCGAACGCTGCTGGCAGGCGGAGCGGCAGGGGCAGTGGACCAAGGGCAAAAGCCACGACACATTCGCGCCGATCGGGCCGTGGCTGGTCACAGCGGACGAGATCGCCGATCCTCACAATCTGGGCATGCGTCTGGATGTGAACGGGGTGCGGCGGCAGGATGGATCCTCAGCCACGCTCATTTTCGGCATTGCTCATCTGGTGCATTATCTGAGCCAATTCATGACGTTGGAGCCCGGAGATATTGTAACCACAGGCACGCCGCCCGGTGTGGGGATGGGGATGTCGCCGCAGGTCTGGTTGCAGGACGGCGACGTGATGCGGCTGGAAATCGACGGGCTGGGGCATCAGGAACAGACCGTGATGGCCGACCGGTGACCGCGCTGAGGTCGGCGCGGGACGGGGGCGCACTTTCCCTGCCGGACCGGGTTGCGACCGACTGGCGCATGATCTGGCTGGCGACCTGTTGCGGTATGACCGCAGCGCTTCAGATCGGCAAAGGCTCCGCCGCGCTGCCCCTGATCCGCGCGGAATTCGGCAGCGCGGTGTCGGTTCTGGCGGCCTATGTGTCCTTGATCAGTGTCGTCGCGGCGCTGGCGGGGTTCGGCTTTGGCATGGCGAGCCGCCGGGTCGGGCCGCGACGCGCGGCGTTGACGGGGCTGGCGCTGATCGTGGTGGCGGGATTGGGCGGGGCGCTTGCGAATGGCGCGGTCTGGCTGATCGGGACACGCCTGATCGAGGCGATAGGCTTCGCACTGTGCACCACGGCATTGCCAGCGCTCATACGCGGTGCGGCGGGCACGGGAAAGTCGTCAGCCGTGATGGGCATTTGGGCGATGTGGTTGCCTGCTGGCGTGGCCCTGGCGATGGCGCTGGCGGCGCTGAGCCTCGATCCGCTGGGATGGCGCTGGTTCTTTGTTCTGTGTGCCGTGGCGCCCGGCGTGGCGTGGGTCGCGCTGTGGCGCGGCGGCACGCGGGCTGTGGCAGTGCCCCCGGCGGATGCGCCGCAGGCCATTTCCGCGCGGGACGTCCTGCGCCGGACCGAGCTTCTGGTGGCGGCGGTGTTTGTCAGTTTTTCCGCCGGAAACATGATCCTCATGAGCTTCCTGCCGACGATATTGGTGGATGACATGGGGCTCAGCCCGTCGCGCGCGGGGCTGGCGGTGATGGTGGCGATGCTGTGCATGCTGCCGATGAACGTGGCGACCGGGCGGATGATCGACCGGGGCTGGAGCATGCCGCTGATGACCGGCGCGGCGGTGGCGGTGATTGCCGTGGCGGCGCTTTTGATTACGGCGGACGGCGCGCCGGGTTGGGTGCGCATGACCGGGGTTATTGGGTTTGGACTGGGGGCGGGGGTCCCCCCCGCGGCGATCTGGGGCTCGATCCCGTTACTTGCGCAGCGCCCGGCGGATGCGCCGCTTCTGTCCGGTCTGTTCTATCAGGGCGCCGGGCTGGGACAGGTCAGCGGGCCGATCGTGGCCGGGCTGGTTCTGTCACGCTGGCCGGGCTGGTGGATCGCGTCATGGTGCGTGGTTGCCATGATGGTGCTGTCCATTGCGCTGGCGCTGTGGCTTTCGCGCAGCATGGCGGCGCGCGCGTAGCGGCGGCCCGGTGGGCGCTCAGGCCCCGATCAAGGCGATCAGGTCGCGCCCACCTTGCCAAATCAGCCGCAGCGAAAGCACGAACAGCAGGCCTTGGATCAGGTTCAGGTAATGCCGGTCGCTGACCGCGCGCGCGGCCCAGCGTCCGCAGATGGTGCCGAGGATGCCCGCCACCGCCAACAGCCCGGTCAGTTGCCAATCCACGTGCGACAGGGCCCCGAGGCTGAGATAGGCGGGCACCTTGGCCAGATTGATCGCCGCAAACGCGATGGTGGTGGTGCCGGCAAAGACCAGTTTCGGCAGTTTCTGCGGCAGGACATAGGTCTGCCACGGCGGCCCGCCCGAATGGGAGATGAAGCTGGCGATCCCGGTCATGATGCCCCAGAAAATGCCGCGCGGCACATCTGCGGGCCGCGCGGGGCCATCGCGCCCGGTGATGAACCACGCGCGCAGGCAGTAGGCGAGCCCGATCAGACCCACCGCGATGGTAAAGGCCGAACTGGGCACCAAGGGCTCCAGCAACGTGCCGATCACGACACCGGCCAGCCCGGCAGGGATCAGCAGCTTTAGGTTCCATGCGGAATAGTCGCGTCGATAGAGCCACACCCCCACCGCGTCCGAGATCAGATAGATCGGCAGCAACAATGCGGCAGCGGTGATCGGATCCATCCAGATGGCCAGCACAGGCACGGCGAGGGAGGAAATCGAGACCAGCCCGCCTTTCGACAGGCCAACCATGAAGGCGGCAAGCCCGATCAGGGCCAAGGGAATTTCAATCATTGGGCTGCTTTGGTTATCGCGTCGCGCATGGTCTAGACGGGCGCGCGGGCAGACTAAAGCCCTGACAGACGTGATTGCACGATGTGCCGCGGCGGGCGTGCGCGATGCGGTGTAGCGGGCCATGAAAAAGCCCCCGCGCCGGAGGGCGCGAGGGCTAAAGGCTGTTACCCCGTGGGGGGCCGAGATGGGCCTTATTGCTGAGGCAGCGCGTAGGCGATCACCGCGTCGGACACCGGCGTTTCCATGAAGTGATGGCCGCCGGGGGCGATGACGACGAACTGCCGTCCATCGGCCTCGTAGGTGATGGGCGTGGTCTGCCCGCCACCGGGCAATTCGGTCTGCCACAGCTCCTCGCCCGTCTCCACGTCAAAGGCGCGGAAGCGGTTGTCGGTGGTTGCGGCCACGAACGCCACGCCACCGGCGGTGATGATCGGCCCGCCATTGTTGGGCGTGCCAATGGTCATCGGCAGCATCGAGGGGATGCCGAACGGGCCGTTATTCACCGCGCTGCCCAAGGGATGATCCCAGAGCGTTTCGCCGGTGGCGAGGTCGATACCCCGGATCCAGCCATAGGGCGGCTCCTTGCAGAGCATCCCGGTGAAGCCCAGCCGCCAACCAGCGTTGACATTGATCGCGTAGGGCGAGCCTGCCTGCGGATCACCGGCGCCTTCGGCGGCGGGCGGGTTGCCGCCCTCGTTGATCGGGCGCAGACCCATTTCGTCGGCCTTATCGCGCGGGATCAACTGGTTGAAGTTGGGCATATCGTTGTAGTTCGCGATGAGGATGCCCCGCTCGGGATCGACCGCGATCGAACCCCAGTCCGAGCCGCCGTTATAGCCAGGATACTGGATCCACGGACGGTCCGCGGAGGGCGGCGTGTATTCGCCCTTGTAGTTGGCCCGGCGGAACTGGATGCGGCACCACAGCTGGTCGATGGGGCTCATGCCCCACATGTCCTTTTCCTCCAGCCGCGGCTTGGCCAGAGAGGCATAGCCGGAATAGGGCTGCGTCGGGGAATAGTTCCCGTCTTCGACACCGCCGGTGGTCGGCACCTCGCGTTCCTCGACCGGGAACAGGCTTTCACCGGTTTCGGCGTTCAGCACATAGATCTGCCCCTGCTTGGACGGCAGGATAACGGCACGGGTGCCATCGGGCATGTCGATCAATGTGGGCTGCGAGCCAAGGTCATAGTCCCAGACATCGTAATGCACGGTCTGGAAATGCCATGCGACCTCACCGGTGGTAGCGTCGATGGCGACGAGGGAGGTCGAGTATTCATTCTCGAACTCCTCGCGATTGCCGCCGTAGTAATCGACGGAACTGTTGCCCATAGGCAGGTAGACAAAGCCGAGCTCTTCGTCGGTTGCGGCGATGGTCCACATGTTGGGCGTGCCGCGGGTGTAGACCTCGCCCTCGGCGGGGGCTCCGGTGCGATCGGGCGCACCCATATCCCACGCCCAGACCAGTTCGCCGGTAACGGCATCATAGCCGCGCACGACGCCCGAGGGCGCGTTTTCGGCCTGACCGTCCTTGACCTGCGCGCCAGTCACTAGCACGCCGCGCACCAGAACCGGCGGCGACGAGATGGCATACCAACCGGGGACGGTTTCGCCGATCCCTTCGTTCAGATCGACCATACCTTCTTGCCCGAATTCGGGGCATAGCTGCCCGGTTTCGGCATCGACGGCGATGAGCCGGGCATCGAGCGTGCCCTGAACCACCCGCGCGGCGCATAGGGCGTCGGGCTCGGCGTTCGGATCGGCGTAATAGGTCACGCCGCGACAGGTCGCGCCATAGGGGATCGCATCCGGCGACACCTGCGGATCATAGCGCCATTTCTCGCGCCCGGTCGCAGGATCGAGCGACAGCATGATGTTCATCGCGGTGCACATAAACAAGCTGTTGCCGACCTTAATCGGGGTGTTTTCGGGGGAATATTTCCCCTCGGTGTCGCCTGCGGGCATGTCGCCGGTGTTGATGCGCCATGCCTCCTCCAGTTCGCCCACGTTTTCTGCGGTGATCTGGCTGAGTGGGGAATACCGGGTGGCGGATTCGGTCGCCCCATAGGCAGGCCAGTCCGGCCCGGATTCAAGCGGACGCTGGGCTTCCCGGCTGGCTTGCGGGCGTGCGGTCTGACGCTCCTCCAGCGAAACCGGGGGCGTTTCGGTCGCCGCGTCAGACGCGGTGTCCGGTGCCTCGGTATCGGCAGCGGGTTCGGAGGTTTCGGTGGTCTCTGCGTTGGCCTCTGTGTCCGTCTCCGGCGTCGCCGTGTTGGCGGCAGGGGTGTCCGCAGCCGGGGTCTCGGGTGCTGCTTCAGCAGGGGCTGCGTCCGGGGCGGTCGGCTCCTGCGCGGTGTCCTGCGGCTCCTCCGCGATGGTCGCGACCTGCGCCATGGCGCGCGGTGCGGGGGTCAGCACAAATGCGGCAGCCATCACGGCGGCAAACCCGGCGAGCACACCGGCCTGACGGCGACGGCGCAGCGCGGGCAGGGCAAAGATCAGCGCGATCAACAGAACGGTGGGTGCGACGACACGCGGCACCAGCGGCCAAAGATCGGCGCCCACCTCCCAAAACGCCCAGATCAGCGTGCCAATCCACGTGAGCAGATACACCCAGAAGCCGCCGATATTGACGCCAAAGAGCAGTATGCCGGAAATCAGCAGCCCCGCGCCGGCGCAGACGTAATACCACGACCCGCCCAATGCGACGAGCCAGACGCCCCCCGCCGCAAGCACGAGGCCCAAAGCCGCAAAGACGATCCCCAACAGGATCGACCACCAGTAAGAAAGCCCCTTGCGAGGCGGTTCGGAGCCGTGTGGGGACGTGGTCGCCATGTGCTCTGCCTTCCGTATGAAATTACCGTGTATCGAGGGAACGGTTGGGAACTTTCTCCGGTTCCGCGAAATCCGATGGGATTCAGAGGATTAGGCCCGCCGCATGGCGCGCATGTCCTGTCCCGGTCCGATCAATGACCGTTTCGTCATGGGTGATACTGGCGCAAGCCGGGGTCAGGTCAAGGTGCCGTGAGCTGCGGGAACCGGTGCCGGAGGGCGAAATTCGTCCGAACGACGACGCGCTAACCGCGCCCCTCAGAGAATTCATGCGCCGCAAGGCCCAGCTCACGCGCGGTGCTAAGCGCCAGCACCCCGCTATTGAGCCCCAGTGGGCGCTGATAGGCCCGAATGGCGGCGCGGGTCGGCTGATCCAACACGCCGTTAATGGGTCCCGCATAAGCCCGGCGCGCGGAAAGCGCCCGCTGCAAGGAGGACACGAATTCCGGCGTCAGCGCAGCCACACAAGGTGTCTCGAACCAGATCTCGCGCCGCTCCTCGACAATGCGTTGGCGGGTCTCGGTCTGATAGACCGGTTGCTGCTGCACCTGCCCGTCAGGCCCCGTGACACCTGGGGCGACAACGATCTGTTCGGTCACCGTCTCGATCACAGCCGGGGTGCGGTCCCGCCCCCAGCAACTGCCTTCGCGCGCGCCGGGCGGGCCGTTTTCATGGGTCAAAATGGTATCAGGCTCCGCCACGCGGGTCACTTCGGGCGGGCTTGCCACGCATCCCGCCAGCCACAGGGTCAACAGCAGCGCAGAACCGACGGGACCGGGCGCAACGCGGCTGCGGGGCGGGATAGGGGCAAGAAATGTCACGGCAATCTGCTCTCGGCTTCCCGGATCGGCCGGTGGGGCGTCCGGGTTCGGGTCAGAGTAGCGCAGCAGCCCCCGCGCGGGAAGGGGGCGCAGGCCGCGAGGGGACGATGCTTGACCGAAATCGCCGCGCCGTTAAGGTTGTTTTTACGTTTAGGTGCAAATTTCAGAATATTCGCGTTGCGGCCTCATTCGAACACCGGCTGCAACTCCACCTTGGCGCCGGCGATCACGACCTTGCCGGCATTTTCGAAGTTCACCGTGATCCGCCCGCCGATATTCGACTGGACCTGTCCCAGCCCCCAATCGGGCTGCGCGGGGTGACGCACCAGCATGCCGGGCGTCAGAATAGCGTTGAGATCGGACATGGCGCGGCTCCTTGGGTGCGCGGATAGACGTAGCGCGTGCGCCAGACGCTCGCAACCGACCGTGGCCGGGCAGGGCTGCGGCGCGGGATGGCACACTAGATGCGTCGACGGATTGCGGCCTTGGGGAAGGCCGCCACATGCGGCCTGCAGGCAGAGCAGGCCCATAACAGCAAGGAGGGACAGTTATGACCGTGGAGGACACAGTTGCACCGCATCGCAGCCTGTCGGACGCCGTGCCGCCCGCGCCCGGCGGGGACCGGATGGGGCAGGCGCCGTTATCGCCGGGTGCGCTCGCCCAGCTTGTCGGGTCGCGCATTTGTCACGATCTGATCAGCCCGGTCGGCGCCATCGGCAACGGGCTTGAACTGCTTGCCATGGCGGGCGGGCGCACGATGCCCGGTGGCTCGGCGGAATTGGAACTTATCAGCGACTCGGTGGTGCAGGCGAATGCGCGTATCCGGTTTTTCCGTGTAGCGTTCGGGCTCGCGGGCCACGAACAGCGGCTAGGCCGGTCCGAACTTCGCGGTATTCTGGCAGACCTTTATGCAGGCGGGCGCGTGCGCGTCGATTGGCAGGTGGAGGAGGATCGCCCCCGCGCAACCGTGCAGATCGCGTTCCTGCTGGTGCTCTGCCTTGAAAGCGCGCTGGCGCGGGGCGGTCAGATCACAATCCGCGCCGCCGGAGACGCGGGATGGCTGCTGCGCGCAGAGGGTCCGGTTCTGCGCATTGACAGCGCCCTGTGGCGGATGCTCGCCCCAGATGGCGCCCCGGCGACGATGGACCTGCGCGCGGGCGACGTGCATTTCGCGCTGGCCCGCGACCGGATGCGCGACCTCGGCCTCGACCTTCACGCGACCAAAGACACGGAGGGCATGACACTGACGTTCTGACACGGCGCATATGCCATCCATCGGACCGCGCGCGGCGCGGGAGGCGAGTTTGTTTGCCCGTATGCCAGAACCCATGAGGTCAGCGTGAATGCGCTTTCCTCATCTAACGCGACGCGCAACTCTGAGCCGTAAGCCGTAAGCCGTAAGCCGTAAGCCGTAAGCCGTAAGCCGTAAGCCGTAAGCCGTAAGCCGTAAGCCGTAAGCCGTAAGCCGTAAGCCGTAAGCCGTAAGCCGTAAGCCGTAAGCCGTAAGCCGTAAGCCGTAAGCCGTAAGCCGTAAGCCGTGAGCCGTGAGCTTTATGTTTGAAGGTGTAGAGCGCCAAGCGCAGCGCGCGTCGTTCGGCGAAAGCCGTGCGTTCGAATGAGGGGTCGCTGAAGGGAAGGTTTACCGTTGCCGGCAAACGGGCTCAGGTAGAGCCACAGGGGCACGCCCCGCAAATTCTGTCCGGACCAAGGAGCAGGGCACGAAATGCGTGTCACGCATGTGCGCTCCGACCCGGCGCGCTGGTTCGGCATGGATCGAGGAGGACACGCGCGACCTCCCCTGCGCCTGTCACGACAGCCGATTGCCCCGCAGGCCGCCCCTACGCCCGCTCTCAGAATATGCGCGAACCGCCCGACATTTCTGACGGGCGGTCCGGCAGGGTCAGCGGCGGACGGTGCCGTCGCCGGTCACCAGATATTTGAAACTGGTCAATTCCCGCGCGCCGACGGGGCCGCGGGCGTGCATCTTGCCCGTGGCGATCCCGATCTCCGCGCCCATGCCGAATTCGCCGCCATCGGCAAATTGGGTGGAGGCGTTGCGCATCAGGATCGCGCTGTCGAGACGGGTAAAGAACCGGTCGGCCACGGCGTCATCCTCGGTCAGCACCGCTTCGGTATGGCCAGAGCCATAGCGGCGGATATGAGCGATCGCATCGTCCACATCATCGACCAGCTTCGCCGCGATGACCTTATCGAGATATTCGGTGCCCCAATCGGCCTCCGTCGCCTCGACCGAGCCGGCAAGCCCGTCACCCGCGCGCACCTCGACACCCTCGACCATCAGATCGGTGAGGATTTGCTGCCCCAGACCCTGCGCCAGATCGCGGTGGATCAGCAGGCATTCGGCGGCGCCGCAAATCCCGGTGCGGCGGGTTTTCGCGTTGATCACGACGGCGCGGGCCTTAACGGGATCGGCGTTCTTGTCGATATAGATGTGGCAGATGCCTTCGAGATGGGCAAAGACCGGCACGCGGGCTTCGCGCTGCACCAGTCCGACGAGCCCCTTGCCGCCGCGCGGCACGATGACGTCGATCGTATCGGTCATGGCCAGCATGACCGATACGGCTTCGCGCGCGCGGGTCGGCACGATCTGAATGGCGGCCTCCGGCAGACCGGCATGGCGCAACCCGTCCAGCAAGCCTTCGTGGATCACCCGCGCGCTGTGGAAGCTTTCCGAGCCGCCGCGCAGGATCACCGCATTGCCGGATTTGAGCGCGAGCGCCCCGGCATCGGCGGTCACGTTGGGGCGGCTTTCATAGATCACGCCGATGACGCCCAGCGGTGTGCGCACCTTGCGGATATGAAGGCCGGTGGGGCGATCCCATTCCTCGATCGTTTCGCCGATGGGGTCGCTTTGCCGGGCGACGGCGCGGATGCTGTCGCACATCGCCTCGATCCGGTCCTCGGTCAGGCGGAGCCGGTCCATCATCGCCGAAGACAGGCCTTTCGCTGCGCCGAAGTCCAGATCCGCCTCATTCGCGGTCAGCAGCGCGTCGCGCCGGTCCCAGATCACCTGCGCGGCATGTTCCAGCGCATCGGTTTTGGCCTGCGAGGAGGCAAAAGCCAGCTCGGACGCGGCCATGCGCGCGGCGGCGCCGATCTCGGCCATGAGGCCCGCGATGTTCTCATCCATGTCCTTCATGGCGCTGCTCTCCGTTTTCTGGCCGCACCCCCGTGCGGCGCGGGATCGGTACGCGATAGGGGCGGTCGGCTCAACTCGGTTTTTCGACGGACGGGATTGTGCCGCAGGATAGCCCGCGCGGGCGCGCAGGCCAAATCACGTTTCGCACCGGGGGTTTGCCGCGACGTTTCCGCGCCGCCGCCCGACCCGTGCTCTTGCCTGTTGCCGCCCCTGCGGCAAGGATGCCCACAATCAGCCGCACGAAGGGGGGCGTTGCCGGATGGATGCTATAGCGATGGATGCGAGCGCGCTGGGCCAGTTTCTCGACACGGACTTCGCACAGGTGCGCGAGGATTTCGAGGTCGAGCAGATCACCGCCGACGGGCTTATCCTGCGGTTGCGGGTCAAGGCGCGCCACCTGCGCCCGGGCGGCACCGTTTCCGGGCCCTCCATGTTTGCGCTGGCGGATGTGGCGATCTATCTGGCGATCCTGTCGCGCATCGGGCCGCGCGCGCTGAGCGTGACGACAAGTTGCGCGATGGATTTTATGCGCAAACCCGCCGCCGGTGTCGATCTGCTGGCCGAGACGCGGCTGCTGAAACTGGGGCGGCTGCTGGCGGTGGGGGACGCGCTTATCCGCTCCGAAGGGAGCGATGCGCCCGTCGCCCGCGCCAGCATGACCTACGCCATCCCGCCGGAGCGGTAATCAGCGGTCGCCCGGCAGACTGGCGGCATTGCCGCGCCAGACCTCGGCTTGCGGCGCGTCTGGTTGCGGCGTGGAGGCTCCACCGGCAAGCGCCGACACGGCCAGCATGAGCGCGAAGATAAGCGCGCCGATCACCTTGGCCGGATCAATCGGCTCGGCATTGTGCGTCGGGTGAAGCGGGGAATTGGTGGTAACTGTGGTCATGACAAAGGCCTCTGACGCAAAATGATGTCTGCCTCCGATATGGGGCAGGGCATGTCATTTCGGAAACGAATGATTGTTGTCGGTGGCATCACGATGCGTGATGCGAAAAGGAGGCCGGACCCGATGGACCCGGCCTCAAGCGTCCCGGCGCGGGGGAACTAGCTGCGCCAGAACGGGCGGCGGGCCTCCGTATAAGCCGCGTCGCCGCTCATCCCGATATCGTCCAGCAGGTGCTTTGGCAGTCCGGCGAGCGTTTTGCGGGTGCGGCGTCGCTCGGACCACAGGGTCATGGTCTCCGCAACCTTCACCAGCACGGCCGCGGTCAGCGGCAGAGCGGATCGCTGGGCGAGCCGGGCCGAAACACCGAGAGCGTCAGGACGAAGCGAGGGGGAGATCATGATCTTATTCCTTGAATTGTGTTGATACAATGTAGCCTCACTGCTACAATGAATTGATACACGCGGTTTTGACGCAAGGTCCATTGAAAGATTGTGATGGATACAATTTGGTCTGGTGATGCTCTTTCTGGCGAAGGGCCTAAATATCAGCAACTCGGCGAAGCGATCCGGGCGAAAGTGCACGACGGATCGTTACAATCCGGCGCACGTCTGCCTGCGGTGCGGGACATGGCATGGCAGCTGGGCGTGACGCCGGGCACCGTCGCGCGCGCCTATCGCGGGCTGATCGACGCGGGCATTTTGGAGGCGGGCGTTGGCCGCGGCACCTTTGTCGCGGGCCGGGCGCAGCCCCGCCGGGTGCTGCCGGACGAGCCGTTGATCAACGCGCCCGTTCCCGATGATGTCGATTTTCGCGGATGCCGGGTGGCCGATGTGGGGCAGGGCGCGCTGATCGCCGAGGCGCTGGGGCGGCTGGCGGGGGCTGGCGCGGGGTATATCGACTACCCCACCAGCGACACCGACGCCGCGACCCGCGCCGCTGTTGCCCAATGGGTCGGCGATGCGCTGGAGGCCCCGATTGGCGCGGATGATATTGTTCTCGGCCTTGGCGCGCAGAACAGTATCATCATGGCGTTGCAAACCGTGCTGAACGGCCCTCGGCCCGTAATCCTGACCGAAGAACTGACCTATCCCGGTGTGCGCCATGCGGCCCGGCTGCTGCGGGCGGAGTTGGTGGGAGTGGAGATGGACGCCCACGGCCTGCGACCTGACCGGCTGGAAGAGGCCGCGCGGCGCCACGGGGCGCAGGTGCTGCTCACCTCCGCCGAGTTGCACAGCCCGACGACGATCCACACCCCGCCGGAGCGCAAGGCCGAGTTGGCGCGGATCGCGCGCACATGGCAGTTGCAAGTGATCGAGGATGATTGCCACCGCATCGGCACCTCGCGGGCGCCGACCTATCGCGATCTGTGCCCGGAGCGGGGCTGGTATGTGTCGTCGCTGTCGAAATCATTTTCGTCGTCACTGCGCTTTGGCTACACCGTGTGCCCCGTCGGCATGTCGGAGCAGGCGCGGCAGGTGGCGCAGTCCAGCTTTTACGGCTTGGCGCAGCCGATCGTGGATGTGGCGGGCGACCTGCTGCGATCCGGCGCGGCGGCAGACGTGCGAAACAAGGTGCTGCGCATCAACCGCGCGCAGGTGCGCAAAGCCTTGAATGTGCTGGGCCAATGGGAAGTCGCATGGCACGAAGACGCGCCGTTCATCTGGCTGCCCCTGCCGACGGGGTGGCGCGGCTCGACCTTTGCTTCGGCCTGCGCCGCGCGGCTGATCCGCATCAAGCCCGCCGACGAATTCGCCCTGCCGGACGGGGCCGCGCCCCACGCGGTGCGGCTGGCGCTTAACAGCATGA
This sequence comes from Pacificitalea manganoxidans, assembly GCF_002504165.1. GTDB lineage: Bacteria > Pseudomonadota > Alphaproteobacteria > Rhodobacterales > Rhodobacteraceae > Pacificitalea > Pacificitalea manganoxidans. The sequence goes on along the minus strand of NZ_CP021404.1, from coordinate 2,033,746 downwards.
ACGGACCGGCGCGATTCCAAGCGGCGCTGGAACAGATGGCTGATCTGCTGGCCCGGCGGCCAATGGGGGTCGATATCTGAGCCGAAAAGTGGGGTAACCAGTTACCTTATTTTTACACCATTGATTTTACTGCTAAAATCACGCCAAGTGGCGCTTGACTGCGTCGCTGTCATCGTTAGAACACCGCAATCCGAATTCCTCCCCGGCTGGCCGGGGAATCCACCGACTGACCTCAAGGGGCTTCACTCATGAAAACCTTCACCGCGACCCCGGCGGATATCGAGAAGAAGTGGATCCTGATCGACGCCGAAGGTGTCGTTCTGGGCCGTCTCGCCTCGATCATCGCCATGCGCCTGCGCGGCAAGCACAAGGCGACGTTCACCCCGCACATGGATATGGGCGACAACGTGATCGTCATCAATGCGGACAAGATCCAGCTGACCGGTAAGAAGCGGACCGACAAGGTCTACTACCGCCACACCGGCCACCCCGGTGGGATCAAATCCCGCACGGCACAGCAGATCCTCGAAGGCGCGCATCCCGAGCGCGTGGTCGAGAAAGCCGTTCAGCGCATGCTGCCCGGCAACCGTCTGAGCCGTCAGCTGATGACCAACCTGCGGATCTACGCCGGCACCGAGCATCCGCATGAGGCCCAGAGCCCCGAAGTTCTGGACGTCAAATCCCTGAACGCCAAAAACACCCGGAGCGCGTGAGCATGGCCGAAGAAATCAAATCGCTCGACGAGCTGAACACCGCCGTGACCGGCACCGATGCTGCCGTTCTCGACGCCGGCGAGCCGCGCGAACCCGTTCGCGACTCGCTCGGCCGGTCCTACGCCACCGGCAAACGGAAAGACGCGGTTGCCCGTGTCTGGATCAAGCCGGGCTCCGGCAAGGTCACCGTCAACGGCAAGGAACTGAACGCCTATTTCGCGCGTCCCGTGCTGCAGATGATCCTGCGTCAGCCCTTCACCGTCGCCGGTGTCGAAGGTGAATTCGACGTGACCGCGACCGTCAAAGGCGGCGGTCTGTCCGGTCAGGCCGGTGCTGTGAAGCATGGCGTGTCCAAAGCGCTGCAGCTTTACGATCCCAGCCTGCGCGGCGCGCTGAAGGCCGCCGGCTTCCTGACCCGCGACAGCCGCGTGGTGGAACGTAAGAAGTTCGGCCGCCGCAAGGCTCGCCGGAGCTTCCAGTTCTCCAAGCGTTAAGTCGCGAGAACATTCGTTACGGAAAGGCCGCTCATTGGAGCGGCCTTTTTCGTTATGGCGTCGCGATACATGTCGGCCCTGCGGAGGTTCAGGTGCCGCAGCCCATGGGCTACGGCGCGACCTGCACCTTGAAAATCACACTGCCCTCATCGCCCGGCGCGTGGAACCCTGTGCAATCCCATTGCAGCGGACCGGCATAGCCTGCGGAATTGATCGTGGGCGTGGCGAGGCTACAGCTAAGCGCGGGCGAGACGATGACCGGCGTCGCGATTGGCTCCGCCAATTCGGTATAGGGCGGGGTCCGGTCATAGATGACGATATCGGTCGCATTCGCCCGGCTGGGATTGATGAGCGTGATGCGATAGGCCAGCACATCCCCCGGTGCCGCGCTGTTGGACTGCCCTTCGGCGGTGTTGCGCGTCTCATTGCGGACGGTTTTCAGCATGACCAACTGGCCGCCGCGATCCCCGATGATGATCCGGTCTCGGTTCGACAGCTCATCCGTCACGGTGGTGCCGGAAAACGCGGTCGTTGCCACAAGCTGGTAGCTCAGCGCGCTGTTCTGCGGCACGCCCCCACCAGACGAAACCCTTGATATTGCGCAGATTTCCTCACCCTCGGTCACCGTGACCGGATCGTTGAGCGGGGCGTCCGGCACGGTGTCGCAATCGGTGTCGTGGAAGATCGCGATCGAAAACGCGCCGGGGGACGGCTCCGTCACATCCGTGATGGTAAACGTCACGCTGCCGCTGCTGCTGGCGCGGTAGAGATGCGGCAGCAGCACGACCTGACCGGGCCCCATATTGGTGCCGCGATCCTCAGATAGGGTGGGCCGGGCAATGATCCCCATATCCAGCCCCGTGTGATCGGTGCCCGGTGCCGGGGTAAAGCTGTAGCTGCCGTCATGGGGATCGGCATTGACGACAGCCGGGGCGGCGCCGGGGCTTTCGGAAATGGCGCGCCAACCGTCCGCGGCAAGCAGTGCGACCGTCACCTCGCCCGAATATGCGGCGTCGAGGGCGTAGCTCCAGCGTCCATCGGGGTCGAGCGGTGGCCGTGCGATCAGGGTGCCGACATCGTCGCGAAGTTCGATCTGCGCGGCGTCGCTTCCGGCTTCGGCACCCGTCGCGCTGCCATCATGGGCCGTGCCGCCGCCTGCGCCGTTGTCGTGGATGACCTGACCCGACAACACGCGAGTGCCGGTTTCCAAGGTCAGCGTGACGCTTGCCTCGTCATCATCGGCCACGCCGTCTCCGTAATCGTCGACCAGCGGGCCAGCGGACGGATCGCTGTCAAGGTCGGGCAGGGAGCTTTCCGTGACCTCGGCCACATTGGTGAAGTTCCCGCTGTCGCGCATGCGCACCCGGATCGTGATGGTTTCAGTCGCCCCCGAAAGGATCTCATCGACGAACCACAGGCCGCTGTCAGGGTCATAAAAATCGCCCGTCGCTGGTGCGGTATCGCTGATGTAGTCAAATCCGTCGGGGATGCGTTCGATGACCCGCACACCGGAGGGGGAGCCGGGGCCCGCATTGTTGATCTCGACCACCCAGTCGATCAGATCACCTGCTGCGGCGGTCGTAATCTCGGTCGCGGTGCCCGCCCGGAAGGCGCGTTTCGTGATCGACAGATCGCTGTTTTGCGGATCAAAGCCGAAATCCCGGTCAATCACCACCGTGGCGCTGTCGGTGGTCACGCCCACCAGCGGGTTCGACGTGCCGATTTGCGCGCCCGCGGGCAGATCGGGGTCGGTCACGTCGACCTCCACCCGGTAGGTCACGCCCGAGGGCAGACCGTCGAAGCGATATGTGCCATCCGGGGCCGTATCGACCGAGGCAATGACACTGCCATCGTCATCGGGATTGTTGGGGGTTCCATTGTCGGAATAAAGGTCGACACGGATGCCGCCGCCGAGGTTCGTCTCTGCTCCGTCCTTGATATCCGAGGCATCGAGGTCAAAGAAAATGTTCCCGCCGAAGCCTGACAAGGCCACCGGTGCCGGGCCGCGGCAGGATGCGCCATCGTTAAATCCGCCTTCGGTCCCCGCCGCACGGGCGAGCAATTGACGCGCGCCGGTGGTGGTGTTGATCAAGAACAGCTCCCGCGCGTCGTTGTCATAGGCATAAAACCGGCCGTCCTCGTCAAAAAACACGGCGGCAAAGGTGCCCAGATGGATCGGATCGCCGAATTCAATCACCGCGACCGGTCCCGCGACGCCGCCATTGGTGGACACGCGGAACGCGCGTCCGGTGTCGGGATTGATCCCATAGATGAAACCATCGAGCGGATGGGCTGCAAAATCCTCGATAGGCAATTGCTGGCTGAGCGTCAGTTCGCCCAGATCGACGGGGTTGATGGGGTCGGTCAGGTCGAGCAGTTGCCAGGTGGTGTTGTCGACCTGATAGATCATCGTGCCATTCGCCAGAATATCGCCCGCAAAGCCCCCATTGCCCGCGCTGCCCGGGAAATTGGGCAGTTCGACGAAGTTACCGCCCCCATCGACGCGCCATAGCTCGGATTTGCCCTCACGCACGCCGTATATATAGCCGTCGAGCGCGTTGTAGCCCCATCCGGCCTCCACCCGCCGGGGCGCGGTGCCGAGCGAATCGAAGGTCAGCGCGTAGATACCGCCGCCATCGCTGAACCGCATACGCTTAAGCTGAGAATTGTCGTCGGCGATTTGGTATAGGCCGTTGTCACAGGTCACGGGCGGATCGTCATTGGAAATGGTGGTCAGGTAATCTTCGACCTCGCCATCGACCGCTACCGGCACAACGCCTTCGGTGGTGGACCACCTGAAACGGGCAAAGGTTGGGGAAAGCGTGGCTGCGCTTGGCACCGCAACGTCGAATTTAATGACGCCGTTGAGGGTGCCGTCCTTATCGCCCGCGCTGCCATCCTGCAGGTTGCTTGCAATCTGCTCGCCCGCATCAAAGCTGCCGTTGCCGTCAAAATCGATCCATGCCTGCAGGTAGGCGATGGCCCCGGTGACAGAGGCGGCGGCGTCGGAGACCTCGTTCACCACGACCGTGATTTCCGCCGTTCCGCCCGCGTATAGCTGCGGCATGGTCACCCCGTCTTCGTCGTCATTGCCGTCCAGATCGTCGCCACTGGCGTCAAGGCTGGTTTGGGGCGCTGCTTCGGGATCGGGAGGGATCGCGCCTAGATAGGTGCCCGCCACCGCGACGTCGGCGATGATATGCAGCGGGTCACCGTAGCTTGCAGGTGCATCGCCGCGATCGACCAAAGGCGCGGCGGCGATGTTGATGGGGTAATCCTCGACCTCGCCATCAGGCGCCGGGGTTGCGATGCCGATCGTGGGGGTTGTCGACCAGCGGAAGCGGGCAAATGTCTGATCCAGCACAGCATCTCCGGGCACCGTAACCTCAAACTGGATCAGCCCGTCACCGGCAACCTCGTCCGCGCCGAGCCCGTCATCACGCAGATCCAGCGCAATCGCCTCGGCGGTGGCGGGCTCGAACACGTTATTGCCATTGAAATCGATCCAGCCGGAAAGCTGCCCGTCACTCCCGGTAACCGTCGCCTCCAACGTCGCCAAGAAGCCCTGCACGAGCGGCGGGATTTCGATGCCGTCATCGTCATCCGAGCTTGCATCGCCGGAATTTCCGGGGCCGGCATCGCCGCTCACGACGGGGCCCAATTGCAGCGTGCCGTTGGGATTGCGGGCATGGAGCGCGTCCCCGTAGATCTGGGGCGCATCGGTAAAGTCCGCGCAGCCTTGGATATCAGTCAGTTGCAGAGAGCCTGCGAAATTGGCGTTGTTAAACTGGCGGGTTGTGTGCTGGATCACGATCCGGTCCACGGGGCTGCCAAACCCGACCAGAACGGCGGAGTTTTCCGCCAATGTCGTATTGGAAAATGTCGTGTCGCGTTCGGCAAGCACGGAGCCATCGGCATTGGCGTTGCGCAGCATTGCAGCAGATAGCGGACCATCCGCGACCGAAGGCTGCACGCGCAGACCGGCATTTTCCCCATACACCGTGACGGACTCGTCCAGATCGAGGCTGGTGATATAAAATTGCACCGCGCTGATCGTCGTGTCGAAGGTGATATCAAGCGTGGCGTATTGCTGGGTGAACACCGGCGTGCCGCCATAGGTCGACGCATAAATCGCGCCGGTTGTGCCGATTTGCGCGGGGCGCAGCGGGACGCTGTTATCCGTCGCCAGAATATCGGTGGAGATGCCATAGCGGCTAAAACTGTTGACCACGCCGAACAGCGTCGGCGCGTCGGTGTCCCAGTCCACGGCGTTGAAGCGGCTGCCATCACAGACCGGCATCGTGGCGACCGGCGTGCCCGAGACATTGGTGGTGACGCTGTCAGTGTCGGCGCCGCCCTGATCGCTGCTGTTGCTGGCGCTGGCGGTGAGCGTGCCGCCGGTGGTCGCCGTCACATAGGCGTCGAATTCAATTGACCCGCTGCCAAGCCCGTTCAGCGTCGGCAGTGATTGCAGCGCGAATGTGCCAGAAACCGGATCGGTGGCCGGGCGGATATCCGCGCCGCTCACCACCCGGAAATTCCCGGTGCCGGACACCTGCGTCGGCAGGGTGACATTGGTGGCGACCGTGGTCATCCCGCTGAGCGAGGTGTTCACATAGCTGACACGGTAGGTCACCGTCGCGCCCTGAGGAATATCGCCGCCGCCATAAGGCGCGCCATTTACCGCGCTGATCGCGATGTCGATATGGAGATCGTCGGGCCCGGCGGGCGAGATCGAGGACGTGCCCGCAACCCAGTAACGCCACGGGTTGTCATTGCCTGCGGCGGCGCCCTCGGCGGAATCGCCGCCATGGCCCTCGGCGTTGAAATACCCCAGTTGCGAAAGATCGGTGATCCGCACCTCCATCACCGCATAGAAGGTTTCACCCTCCGCGATACCGCCGAAAGCATAGCGCACGGCATTGGTGTCGCTGGGCAGGGCGATGGCGGTGCTGTCGTTGAGGGTGAAGCCCTCGGTCGTCTCGGTGCAGACCTCGACAGTGTTCACACCGGGATCGAGCGCCTCGGGGAAGACGGAACCCGCGCCTGTCGCAGGCCCATCGGGCCCGGCGAGCAGCGGATCGTCGGCCCGGCAGGAGCCATCGTAGCTGATGCGGTTCCACGGGCCGGTGGTGCCGTAGCGGTCCCAGTCGGAGCCGGACTCCGGCCCGGCCACGGGGCTGCCTGCGCGGAATGGGGTCGCGCCACGCCCGCCTGTCAGCGATGTTTCCTCGCTCACGCTAAAGCCGTTGGGGTCAATCGTGCCGCCAGAGCCGAACGCGTTGACCTGCACCGCATCCCATTTGTTATGCACGCGGGCGGTGCCGGAGCCGCCGACAGAGCCCCAAGGCGTGCCATTGGTCGGATTGACGAAATAGCCGTTTTCCAGCGTCGCGATGGGCGAGCCATCGGCATAAAGCGCGGTGTCGGAGCGGGTCGAGTAGAAAATCCCCGTATCGCCATAGATATAGGCGAGCCCTGCGTTGCAATTGGCGATGGAATAGCCAGCGGCCTCGCATTGCGTCGTGTCGGACGGCACCCAGCCATTGGCAGAGATATCAAAGACCTGCTGCCCCTTCGGCCCCCATCCTTTGGAAATACCGCTGCCGGTCGAGGCGCGGGCCGGGCGCGCGGGGACGGGGGTGCCGGACGCATCGGTGATATAGGTGCTGACGACCTCCGTCCCGGTGGGGACATACAGTGTCGCATAGCCGCCGGGTCCATCTACCGTGCCACTGGCGATGACCGGGAAGTCGGCGATGACCGAGACGGTATCGCCCACCGACAGCGGCGGCAGACCTGCGGCGATGTTGTCCTGAATTTGCTGGCGCGAGGCATCGGTCAGCGAAATCCCCCCGCCGCCCAGCCACGCCCCATGCGCCAAAACGCCGACGGCGAACATGACCCAGAATAGCAGGCCAAGCACGGGACGCAGCGCACGGTGCGTAAGGGTCTGGATGGTCTGGCGGCGCGGCATTGCGGGTCTCCTGACAGATCGCGCAACGGTCGCCGAACAGCCTGAGGCCATAGCGGAACACCACACGAAACAAGGGTTATAACCGGGATGCTCCGGTATATGCCCTATGCTTTACATCTCAGGGTTTAACACAATGCTTACGCTGATGAGCGAAAGTGCAGCTTGCGGCGCAAAGGTATAGCGCGCTATGCCAAGGGGGATTACCTGCGCCAACAGGCGTGGAATCCGGGCTCTGCGCCCGGGTTCAGAGGGGCTCTGTCGCGGCGATGAGCCACGCCTGCACGTCCTCGTCCAAAGTGCTGGCAAGGCGCGTGCGAATGTCGGCGTGATAGGCATCAAGCCACGCGCGCGCGTCCGCGCCCAAGGCCTCCGCATCGATCAGGCGGCGGTCAATGGGCACCCAAGTGAGGGTGCGGAATTCGAGCATCCGCCGCGCGGCATCTCCGCCTGCAAGGGGCGGCGCCTCGGCGACATGGATGAGGTTTTCGCTCCGGATGCCCCATGCGCCCTCGCGGTAGTAGCCCGGCTCATTGGACAGGATCATGCCCGGCTCCAGCGCCACATCCGAGGTCCGGCTAAGTCGTTGGGGCCCCTCATGCACCGAAAGATAGGCCCCGACGCCATGCCCGGTGCCGTGGTCGTAATCCAGCCCGGCGGCCCAAAGCGGCGCGCGCGCCACGGCATCGAGATGCTGCCCCGCGAGCCCCTTGGGAAACCGCAGCCGCGACATGTCGATCATGCCGCGCAGGACACTGGTGAAACAGGCGCGTTGATCCACCGTAACCGGGCCGGTGGCGACGGTGCGGGTGATGTCGGTGGTGCCGTCGGCATATTGCCCGCCGCTGTCGATCAGCAGCAGATCGCCGGGCGTGATGGCGCGGTCGGTGTCATGGGTCACGCGGTAATGGACGATGGCCCCATGCGGACCCGCGCCACAGATCGTGTCGAAACTGATCTCGCGCAGGGTCGGATCTTCGGCGCGGAATGCCTCCAAAGCCTGAACCGCGCCGATCTCAGTCAGCGTGCCCTGCGGCACGGCGGCGTCGAGCCATGCGAGAAACCGGATCATCGCGCGGGCGTCGCGCAAATGCGCCGCTTCCATCCCGGCGATCTCGGCGGGGTTTTTGCGCGCTTTCGGCAGGATGCAGGGATCTTGGCCGGGCACGACCTGCGCGGCGGTCAGCAGATCGCGGACACGCACCGGCGCTGTCCCGCGATCCAGCAAAACAGGGCCCGTCAGCGCGGTGAGCGCGGGCTCGAACGCGGCTGGATCGTGCAGATCTGCTAGCGGGTGCAGGGCGGCACGGACGCTTGCGTCCAACTTGGCCGGGTCCATGAACAGGGCCGCCGTGCCATCTGCATGCAGAATAGCAAACCCATGTGGCACCGGATTGCGGGCAATGTCGCTGCCCCGGATGTTGAACAGCCACGCGATGCTGTCGGGCAGGGTGATGACGGCGTGATCGTGGCCCCCGTCCCGCAGACGGGCCGCAAGGCGGTCGATCTTGCTGCGCGCGCTTTCGCCTGCCAACTCTTCGGGATGCAGACGCACGGCACCCGCAGGGGGCGCAGGCTGATCGGGCCAGATCGCATCAACCGGATTGGCCACGGCAGAGAGGGTGATGCCGCTGCCCTCCAGCGCGTTTGTCAGCGTGTCGATCTGTTCGATCGCGTGCAGCCACGGATCGAACCCGACAGTGCCGCCCGAGGGCAGTTCCGCGCGCAGCCAATCGGCCAAGCTCGTCTCCGGCCATGGCACGGGGGTAAAGGCGTCCAGATCCACCTGATCCTTCACCGCCACCCGGTAACGCCCGTCAATAAAAACCCCCGCGATATGGGGCAGCACCGCGCAGAAGCCAGCAGAGCCGGTGAACCCGGTCAACCATGCCAGCCGCTCGTCCCGCGGGGCGACATACTCGCCCTGATGCGCATCGGCGCGGGGCACGAGAAAGCCGTCCAGCCCGGCCTGCGCCAGCGCCGCGCGCAGGGCGGCAAGGCGGGGCGGGCCGTCAGCGGGACGGGTTGGGCTGTCGAAGCTTTGAAACATGACGCGTCCTTCGCGGCAGCGGGCAGCAGATCGGTGGGTCAGGAGGCGCGGCGCATGCCGGCCATGCCGCGAATGCGCGCCCGTGCGCGGGGATCGCTGTCGAACAGGGCGGCCAATTGTTCGGTCATCGCGCCTGCCAATTGCTCCACATCCGTGATCGTCACGGCGCGGTCGTAATACCGGGTCACGTCATGGCCGATCCCGATGGCGAGCAACTCAACCGCGCGCCGACGTTCGATCATGGCGATCACGTCGCGCAGGTGTTTTTCCAAGAAATTCGCGGGGTTGACCGACAGGCTGGAGTCATCGACCGGCGCGCCATCCGAAATCACCATGAGGATCTTGCGCGCCTCGGACCGGCCCAGCATACGGCGATGCGCCCATTCCAGCGCTTCGCCGTCGATGTTTTCCTTCAGCAGACCTTCCTTCATCATCAGCCCCAGATTGGGCCGCACCCGACGCCACGGCGCGTCGGCGGATTTGTAGATGATGTGGCGCAGGTCGTTGAGGCGACCGGGCTGCTGCGGGCGGCCCTCGGCCAGCCATTTCTCGCGGCTTTGCCCGCCCTTCCACGCGCGGGTGGTAAAGCCGAGGATCTCGACCTTGACGTTGCACCGCTCCAGCGTCCGCGCCAGCACATCGGCACAGATCGCGGCGATCGAGATCGGGCGCCCGCGCATCGAGCCGGAATTGTCCAAAAGCAGCGTCACCACGGTGTCGCGGAATTCGGTGTCCTTCTCGACCTTGAAGCTGAGCGGCGTGGTCGGGTTGGCCACAACGCGCGCCAGTCGCCCGGCATCCAGAATGCCTTCCTCCAGATCGAACTCCCAACTGCGGTTCTGCTGGGCCTGCAGGCGGCGCTGCAGCTTATTGGCCAAACGCGACACCGCGCCTTTCAACGGTTCAAGCTGCTGGTCGAGATAGGCGCGCAGGCGCTCCAACTCGGCCGGGTCGGCCAGATCCTGAGCGGCGATTTCCTCGTCAAATTCGGATAGATACACCTTATAATTCGGGTCCGCGTCGCTGACGGATTGGGGCTGCGGCGGCTCCAGCGGGGCCTCGCCCTCGGGCATCTCCACCTCTTCGCCCAGTTCGGCATCGGCCATGTCATCCATCGAGACCTGCGCCTCGGACTGGTCGTCGGTGCTCTCTTGATCCTGTTCGGGCGCGGCATCGACATCGTCTTCGCTGTCTTGCTCTTCGGTGCCGTCGCCTTGCTTATCCTCGTTCTCGACCTCTTCGGCCTGCTCCGAGGCATCTTCGTCCGGCTCCATATCGGGGTCGTCGCCCAACTGATCGCCATAGCCCAGATCGTTGATGACCTGCCGCGCCAGCCGGGCAAAGCTGCGCTGATCGCCAAGCGCCTCCTGCAATCCGGTGAGCGTATCGGCGGCGGAGCCTTCGAGGTGGTCGCGCCAGAGGTCCAGCACATTCTGCGCGCCGGGCGGCAGGTCGCGCCCGGTGGCCAATTGCCGGATCATGTAGCCTGCGGCAACCGAAAGCGGGGCCTCGGTGGCCTTGGTGATCTGACCGTAGCCCTTGCGCTCGGCCTCGTGATTGATCTTGGCGTCGATATTGCCTGCGCTGCCGGGCATGTGGCGCGCGCCCATCGCCTCGCATCGCGCGGTTTCCATCGCTTCGTAGAGATCTCGCGCCATCTGCCCCGGCGGAGTGTAGCGCGCGGCCACGGCCTCGTCATGATAGCGACGCCGCATGGCAAACGCATCGGCGGTGCCACGGGCCAGCAGAACCTCGTCACGCGTCATGCGGCGGGTCACTTGCGGCAGGCGCATCGAATCCTTGGCCATGCCCGGCGGGTCGACGGAATAGGTCACGCCCAGTTCGGGGTCGTCGGCCATGGTCTTGGTCGCCTCGGCGAGCGCTTTCTTGAACGGATCGGCGGGATTGTCGTTCTGGGGCATGGGGCCTTCGGGGTTCGAGCTGCGGGGGGCGATACTGCCGTCAGGCAGGAACCTAGGACGGTTCGGCGCGGATGGAAATGGGGCGCGGGGCGCTCATGGCTCGGTCGTGGCCGCATCAAAGGCGGCTCGGGCTGTCTCGATCCGGTGGCGATTGGCCAGCGTCCATTGCGCCAGCGCCTCGACCGGGCAGAGCAGATCGCGGCCAAGCGGCGTGAGCGCGTAATCGACGCGCGGTGGCCGGTCCGGCGTGACTGTCCGGGTGACAAAGCCATCGCGTTCCAGATGGCGCAGCGTCTGGGTCAGCATTTTCTGGCTAATCGTGCCGACCTCACGCTTCAGCGCTGAAAACCGCATCGGTCCGGCGCCCAGACGGGAGATCACCTGAATCGACCATTTGTCGCCAATCCGCGCCAGCATCGCCGAAATATCGCGGCAGTTGGACGGCGTGTGGGGCAGGGCGGCAGTGTGGCCTTCGCCGGGTTTGTCGGGCTGCGGCGCGGGGGACTGTGCGGAACCGCGCAAGTCCTTGTGCGGGGCTGAGGCTTTCATTTTGCAAGATCCTCCACCATCTGTATTGCATCCCGACGTCGTCGGTATGGATCTGAAACTACCGGAATGTTGGAGACCTTACATGTCCAATCCTAAAATCGCCATCGTCATCGGCTCGACCCGCAAAGCGCGGTTCGCCGACAAGCCCGCCCAGTGGATGCTGGAGCAGGTCGAAGCGCATGGCGGCTTTGACGCCGAAATCGTCGATCTGGCCGATTTCGACCTGCCGTTCTTCGATGAGGTCGGCTCCGCCCTATACGTCCCGTCCGAGGATCCCGCTGCGCAGAAATGGCAGGCGAAGATCGACGAATTCGACGGCTACATCTTTGTCGTGGCCGAATATAACCATTCGATCACGGGCGCGCTGAAAAACGCTCTCGATCAGGCTTATCCGCAATGGGTGCGCAAGCCCGCTGCAGCCATCGGCTATGGCGGTGTCGGCGCCGCGCGGGCAATCGAGCACCTGCGCACCATCGCGGTAGAGCTTCAGATGGTGCCGCTGCGCAATGCGGTCCATATCGGCGCCGGCGCTTTCATCGAGGTGCATCCGATGGGCAAAAACGGTCCGATGTCTGAGATTGAAGCCGTCATCAAACCGGCCTCCGATCAGATGCTGTCCGAACTGGATTGGTGGGCGCGGGTCACGCGCGCCGGTCGCGCGGGCGAAATTTCCTAAGAAATTGACACGATGTTGGAGGGCGGCGGCAGATTCTGCCGCCGCTTTTCATTTGGCCCGTCAGGGCGCAGGGTGGGGCCACGCCCCCGTGGCAATTGGATTGGCCGTTGGAGAAGTGCAATGATCTGGTTGATGCGCGCGCGCCGTTGGCTTCAAAACCCGCCATCGATGAGCCGGGTTGTGCTGGTCGTGGCCGTGATCGCGATCTGCTTGGCGCTGTTCGCGGTGGAGCGTTGGATCGGCCTGCCGGACTGGATGAGCGCCGATCCGCGAGGTGGACGGGTGCCGCGGCTCTAGGCGGTTGGCGTCATTCGCCCGCAGGCGCTCCGTCGTCCCGTGACCATGTGATGGGGCTGGACGTCGCTTGGCAGATCTCGCGCAGCGCTGATTTCAGGCCTTCTTCCACCGTGGGGTGGTAGAACGGCAGATCGAGCATCCGGCTTGCGGTCATGCCTTCTGAGATCGCCCATGCCAGCAGATGTGCCAGATGCTCGCCTTCGGGCGCGGCAAGCGACGCGCCGCGAATACGCCCGTCCTGCCGATCTGCATAGAGGCGCACAAGCCCGGCCGCACGGGCCTCGGTCTTGGCGCGACCCTGATCGCTGTAATCGGCGCTGCCGGTGACCGTATCGGCCCGGCCCGGGGGAATGACCTCGCCCACCGTCGCCGCGCTGGGGCGGGTGAAGGTGATGGCCATTGGCACCATCCGGGCGGCTTGCGCCAGATCGGGCCAGCTTGCTGCATTGGCCCCCGCAATGGCACCCTCCGATCCGGCCTCATGCAGCAGGGGGCGCGCTGCATTGGCATCGCCCGCCATAAAGATCGGCGCATCCCCGCATTGCATCGTCCGCGGATCGAAAAGGGGCGTGCCGTGGTCATCGAGCGCCAGTCCCGCAGCTTCCAGATTGAGGGCTGTCAGGTTTGGCGGACGCCCGGTCGCGACCAGAACCCGGTCAAATTGCGCGCGCTCTGATTTGCCCCAGGTGAGTTCGATCTGGTCGCCCACCCGGCGCGGCGTGGGCGTGGTGTCGAGATGCAGGGCGAACTCATCGCGCAATGCATCGGCAAGCGCGGTGGAGACCGCCGGGTCCGTGAGCCCGGCGACAGTGCTGCCGCTGTCAAACAACGCCACCTCCACCCCCAGCCGGGCAAAGGCCTGCGCCAATTCCACCCCAATCGGCCCGGCCCCGATCACGGCAAGCCGGGTCGGCAGATCCGGCAGGTCAAACACGGTTTCATTTGTCAGACATAGATCGGCCAGAGGCTTATAAGCGTCGGGCAGCATCGGGTCGGAGCCGGTGGCAATGATGATACGCTCGGCCTCCAGCCGCCGCCCGTCATCTAGCTCTAGCTGCGTGGGGCCGGTGAAGCGCGCGCGGCTTTTCAGGCGCAACCTTTCGGACAGGTCCAGCAGCGTCTCCTGCGTGCCCGAGGCGAAGCGGTCGCGCATGTCCCGAACCCGCTTCATCACCGCGACACCATCGATCCGCGGCGCGGCATGCACACCAAAAACAGCCGCATGACGGACGGCATGGGCGGCCTCCGCCGCCGCGATCAGCAGCTTAGACGGCATGCAGCCGGTCGTCGCGCATGTGGTGCCACGAAATTCGGGATCGATGATGCGCAGGCTCAGACCCGTATCTTTGAGCTTGCGCAGGGCGGCCATGCCGGCGGTGCCCGCCCCGATAATGGCGACATCACATGACAGCGGCTGAGGGTCGGGATGGGGCATCGGGTCTCCGGGGGTTGGGCCGGGAAGGATAGGCACCCGGCGCAGACCAACCTGCGGGCCTGTGCACCGGTTCCGTGGGGGGCGTGGAACAAACGTGCGGGGGCGCGGCTCTCTGCGGTCCCGTTACCCGCGGCGCCATGTTGGCTCCGCGACGTCAGGTTCCCGGCAGAAGCGTATATTTTTAAATCGAAAACCTTGGAACGTCAGCTGCGGCGGCCCGTTGTCCCACCAGCAAGAAGTTTGAAAGGACACGATGATGAAACGCTTTGCCACCCTGACCAGCGCAGTTGCCCTTGGCCTCACCGCGACCGCCGCGATGGCCGAACAGCATGAGCCCGTAAATGCCGAAACGACGATGGAAACCGAGGCGCAGACCGACGCGACCGTGGGCACCATTGACGAGAATGCCGAAACCGACGCCACTGCAAATGCCGCTGCCACCAGCGGCGAATGGGATCGCGCACAGCTGATCCGCACCCGCGACATCACCGACGGTCCGGTTTACGCGGTCGACGTGGATGATGCCGACTGGGCCGACATGTCCTATTCCGAGGTTGATGCCGAATGGGAGCAGGTGGGCGAGATCGAAGACATCGTGCTCGACCGCTCCGGCCAGATGGTTGGCGTCGTGGCCGAAGTTGGTGGCTTCCTCGATATCGGTGACAAGCATGTCATCATTCCCGTCGAGAACGTGCGCCTCGTGCCCGTCGATGACGTCGAATTCGCGCTGGTGACCAACCACACCGAAGACGAACTGGAATCGATGGAAGATGTCGACGAAGGTTTCTGGGACTGATCCCAGCCTAGTATTTAATGTAGGAGAGCGGGCCTTTGGGTCCGCTCTTTTGCTTTTGGGGCGCTAGCCCAGATAAACTTGGCCTTCCGGGTATCGAACGCGGGGCTGGCTGCGGGTTGCGAGGAAGAAGCCCAACGTCAGCGGACCGACCCGGCCCAGAAACATCAGCGTCATGATAACGATCCGTCCCACACCGTCCAACTCCGCCGTGCTGCCCCGGCTCAACCCCGTGGTCCCAAAGGCCGAAGTGACCTCAAAAGCGAGGTCCAGAAAGTCGCCGTCATGGCTGATCGCTATGGCGAAGATCGCCGTCATCACCACTAGCAGGCTTACGGTCGTCAGTGCCAGCACCTTCAGCACTTCTTTCGGGCCGAGCGACCGATTATAGGCCTGCAAATCCTTGGTCCGGCGGAAAAACGCGACCGTGGCCAGCAGCAGCACCGCGACCGTCGTCACCTTGATCCCGCCTGCGGTGGAGGTCGACCCACCCCCGATCAGCATCATCGACATGACCATCAGGGCGGTGCTGTCATGGGCCTGCGCCAGATCGACGGTGTTGAAGCCAGCGGTGCGGGGAGACACGGCCTGAAACCAACTTGCCCAGAGCTTTGCATCCCAGTCGAGCGGGCCAAGCGTGCCGGGATTGCGCCATTCCAGCCCTGCGAAAATCACGGTGCCCATGACGATCAGGATGGCGGTGCCGACCAGCATCAGCTTGCTGTGCAGGGTCAGCTTCCGCCAGCCGCGCTTTTCCCACAGATCGGCAATCACGATGAAGCCCAACCCGCCAATGATGAACAGCCCCGGCACCACCAGATTGACCAGCGGATCGCCGACATAGCGGGTCAGGCTATCGGGCCAGAGCGCAAATCCCGCATTGTTGAAGGCGGAAATCGAATGGAACACCGCCTGTCCCAGCCCCGGCCACAGCCCTGCCTCGGGCACAAAGACGAATGCCAGAAGCAGTGCACCCAGCGCCTCGGCCAATATTGAAATCACGACGATCAGCCGCACCAATGCCATCAGATTGGCGAACGACGTCTGGTTCAGGTCCTCGCGCAGGATAATGCGGTGCGGCATCCCGATCGGCACGCCGAGCGCGGACAACAGCAGCACCGCAAAGCTCATCAGGCCCAGCCCGCCCAATTGGATCAGCACCGCGATCACACTGATCCCGAAGGGCGTGAAGGTGCCGCCAGTATCGACAACCGCAAGCCCGGTCACCGTGACGGCGGAGGTCGATGTGAAAATCGCATCGGCCCAGTTCAGCGGGGCGCGATGGGCCATTGGCAATTTCAGCAGCGCGGCCCCGATCAGCACCAGCGTCAGGTAAAGCAGCGCCAGAACCGAAGGCGGGGGCAGGTGGCTGATGCGGCGACCGATCAGGCGCAGCGGCCCCGGCGGGCTGCGTCGGTCCAGTTGCGGCGCGCGTCGAATTCGGCCGATGCGAGGCATCAGATGGCAGAGGTGAAATCGCGCAGGTCGGCGCGGCGGCCCAGCAGCAGGATGCGGTCGTCGGGCTTTAGTTGCTGCGCGCAGCTCAGCCCGTCGCCCAGCCATTCGGTGCCGCGCATCACCCCGACGCAGCGCAGATCCCGGCGGGCAAGCTTCAGATCCGCCAGCGTCGTGCCTTCCAGCCGCTCCGGCAGGGCAAAGTTCACCACATGGAAACTGTTGCCGAGACTGACGTAGTCGCGCACGAACGGGGTGTGCAGCATCTGTGCGATGTGGCGGCCCATATCCTCTTCGGGGTGGATCACCCGGTCCACGCCCAGCCGCGACAGGATGCGGTGATGGGTGCGGCTCACCGCCTTGGCCCAGACCTGTCCGACACCGATGAGTTTGAGGTTCATCGCCGACAGAACGCTCGATTCTAGATCCTCGCCCATCGCGATCAGCCCGACATCGCAATCGCCCACGCCCGCCTCGCGCAGGGCCGCGTCATCGCGGCTGTCGACGATCACCGCATGGCTCAGCACTTCGGCGAAATCCGACACGATGCGTTCGTCGCGGTCGATGCCGATCACGTAATTGCCGAAGCGGACCAGTTCCTTGGCGACGGTGCCGCCGAAATTGCCAAGCCCGATGACGGCGAAGGTGCGAGTGCTGTTGGCCATATGCGGTCCTGTGAGGGAATGCGGCAGAAGACGGAAGCGCAACGCAAAAGGGGCGCACCACTGGCACGCCCCTTTTCGTTAGATCAGCGCTTCAGGATGGAGCGCCCGGCATATTCGGCGCTTTCGCCCAGCATTTCCTCGATCCGGATCAGCTGGTTGTATTTCGCCAGCCGGTCCGAGCGGCTGAGCGAGCCGGTCTTGATCTGTCCGCAATTGGTGGCGACGGCGAGGTCGGCGATGGTCGCGTCCTCGGTCTCGCCCGAGCGGTGCGACATGACGTTGGTGAACCGCGCGCGATGGGCCATGTCGACGGCCTTCAGCGTCTCGGTCAGCGACCCGATCTGGTTCACCTTTACCAGCATGGAGTTGCCGCAGCCGCGCGCGATGCCATCGGCCAGACGGGCGGGATTGGTGACGAACAGGTCGTCGCCCACCAGCTGCACCCGGTCGCCAAGCGCCTCGGTCAACGCCTTCCAGCCGTCCCAGTCATCCTCGGACATGCCGTCTTCGATGGAGATGATCGGGTAATCGCCACACAGCGCCTGCAGATAGGCCACGTTTTCGTCAGAGCTGAGCGACGCGCCTTCGCCCTTCATCTCGTATTTGCCATCCCGGTAATATTCGGTCGAGGCACAATCGAGCGCCAGATAGATATCCTCGCCCGGCTTGTAGCCCGCCTTCTCGATGGATTTCAGGATGAAATCGAGCGCCTCGCGGGTGGAGCTCAGACCGGGGGCAAAGCCGCCTTCGTCACCGATGCCGGTGTTATGGCCCGCAGCGGACAGTTCAGCCTTCAGTGTGTGGAACACTTCCGAGCCCATGCGCACCGCTTCCCCGATCGAGGTGGCGGAAACCGGCATGATCATGAATTCCTGAATGTCGATCGGGTTGTCGGCATGTTCGCCGCCATTGATGATGTTCATCATCGGCACGGGCAGCAGCCGGGCGGAGGTGCCGCCCACATACCGAAACAGCGGCTGGCCGGTGAAATCGGCGGCGGCCTTTGCGGTGGCGAGGCTCACCCCGAGGATCGCGTTGGCGCCCAGCCGGGCCTTGTTGTCGGTGCCGTCAAGCTCGATCATGGTGCCGTCGATAGCGACCTGCTCGGTCGCGTCAAAGCCGACGAGCGCCTCGGCGATTTCACCGTTCACGGCTGCGACGGCTTCCAGCACGCCCTTGCCCTTGTAGCGGGATTTGTCGCCATCGCGGCGCTCCACCGCCTCATGCGCGCCGGTCGAGGCGCCAGAGGGCACGGCGGCGCGGCCCATGGTGCCGTCCTCCAGGGTCACGTCCACTTCGACCGTCGGATTGCCCCGGCTGTCAAGGATTTCGCGGGCGTGGATGTCGATGATGGTGCTCATGGGTGGCGTCCTCGTTTAGGCTCCCGGTTCTGGGTGCGAGGATTAGCAGGGGTGACGCGGCGGGAAAACCGCCAAACGTGCCGCCGCGCGCAGGAAACGGGTCAGAGCTTCTTTAGCGGCACCCCGAACAGCTCCATCCGGTGGCCGGTCAGCCGGTAGCCCAGCTTGCGCGCGATCTTTTCCTGAAGGGCCTCGATTTCCTCATCCACGAATTCGATCACCTGTCCGGTGGTTTCGTCGATGAGGTGGTCATGATGGTCGCGGCGCGCGTCTTCCCAGCGGGCGCGCCCGTCGCCGAATTCCAGCCGGTCCAGAATGCCGCGTTCCTGAAACAGCTTTACCGTGCGGTAAACGGTCGCAAGCGAGATGCGCGGATCGCGGGCACTGGCTCGGGCGTAAAGCTCTTCGGCATCGGGGTGGTCGTCGGAGCCTTCCAGCACCTCGGCGATGACCTTGCGCTGGCCGGTCATGCGCAGCCCCTTGGCTGCACAGCGTTGCTGAATAGTCTCGGACATCGGCGCCTCCGCTTGGACAGATCTGATAGCGCACCCGCCGCGCTGTGGGAACCCGGCAGGTGCGACGTCAGTTAAAGCCCGCGCCGGGCAGCCGGCTGTTCGCCATCCCTTGCCACCACCCGCCGCGCGTGATTTTTTCGCATAAATTGCAAAGGGGCAGCCGCTATGCGCATCGGGCTTTATCCGGGGACATTCGACCCGATCACTCTGGGCCATCGCGATATTATTTCGCGCGCCGCGCGGCTGGTCGACCGGCTGGTGATCGGCGTGGCGATCAACCGGGACAAGGGCCCTCTCTTCACGCTGGAGGAGCGGGTGCAGATGGTCGAGGCCGAATGCGTCGAACTCGCTCAGCGCACCGGCGCCGAGATCATCGTGCATCCGTTCGAAAACCTGCTGATCGATTGCGCGCGCGATGTCGGCGCCAGCGTCATCATCCGGGGCCTGCGCGCGGTCGCGGATTTCGAATATGAATACCAGATGGTCGGGATGAACCGGCGGCTCGACAGTTCTATCGAGACGGTGTTTCTGATGGCCGAAGCCCAGCATCAGGCAATCGCGTCAAAACTCGTGAAGGAAATCGCGCGGCTCGACGGCGATGTCAGCGGCTTTGTTCCCGCCGCCGTGCGTACGGCCCTGCTGAAGAAGCTCGGAAAGGCGTGAGGGGGCAGGGCCGCGGGAGAAAGTCCGTAGCCCTAGGAACTCAGCGCAACCGCTCTCGAACAAGCCCGCAGGGCGCGAGAGCGAGCGCCTGCCCGTCCCTGCGGGCTGGCGCTTTGCCACCTCCCGCCAACCTCGGATTGGTGAGGGATGTGGCTGGCATAAAGTGCGCCGTTCAACCGTTGCAGCGCCATCCTCCGGGCAGGCTTGCGTCGCGCTTGACGTGACGACGGATTGATTTCTTAGGTCTTAGCGCCACCGCCCGCGAACAAGCAAAGCGCGCGGGCGAGCGCCTGCCCGGCTCAGCGGGCTCGCGCTATCTCACCTCACGCTGATCTCAGATCAGGGAGGGGTTTGTCGGAGATAAAGCGCACCCGCTCACCCGCAGCAGCGCCACCCCCCGGCCAGGCTCACGTTGCGCTTACCCCGCGCTCCCCAGCCTCAGAACTGCTCGCCCTGTCCGTCCTGCCACGGTTTCACCAGATTGCCGAAGCGGGTGAAGCGACCTTCGAAGCTCAGATCGACGCTGCCGATAGGGCCGTGACGCTGCTTGCCGATCACCACCTCGGCGCGGCCATGCAGGCGTTCCATGTCCTCCTGCCAGCGCGCCATCGCTTCCAGATCGTGATCGCCCGGCTTCTCGCGCTCTTTGTAGTATTCCTCGCGGAACACGAACATCACCACATCCGCATCCTGCTCGATCGAGCCGGATTCGCGCAGGTCCGACAGCTGCGGACGCTTGTCTTCGCGGTTTTCCACCTGACGCGACAGCTGCGACAGGGCGATGACGGGGATGTTAAGCTCTTTAGCGATGGCCTTGAGCCCCTGAGTGATTTCCGAGACCTCGTTGACGCGGCTGTCCTTGGCCGTCGCCGCGCGCACCAGCTGCAGGTAGTCGACCATCAACACATCGAGCCCGTGGGTCCGCTTCAACCGACGCGCCCGCGCCGCCAACTGGCTGATCGGCAAAGCGGGCGTGTCGTCGATATAAAGCGGGCAGCTTTCGAGCGATTTGGCGGCTTCGACGAAACGGCGGAACTCCGCCTCGGTCATGTCACCGCGGCGGATCTGTTCGGATGGCACCTCGGCGGCTTCGGACAGGATCCGCGCGGCAAGCTGTTCGGCGCTCATCTCAAGGCTGTAGAACCCGACCACGCCGCCCTCCACCGCGCCCTCGCTGCCATCCGGCAGTAGCCCGCGGCGATAGGCCTTGGCGATGTTGAACGCGATGTTGGTGGCCAGCGAGGTTTTGCCCATCGACGGGCGCCCGGCAAGGATCAGAAGGTCGGATTTATGCAGCCCGCCCAGCTTTTTATCCAGATCGATCAGGCCCGTGGACACCCCCGCCAGACCGCCGTCGCGCTGATAGGCGGCGTTGGCCACGTTCACGGCGTCGGTCACGGCCCGCAGGAAACTTTGGAACCCGCTTTCGGATTTGCCCTCTTCGCCCAAGGCGTAGAGCCGCTGTTCGGCCTCGACGATCTGTTCCTTGGGCTCGGAAGCTACATCGACATTGGCGGCTTTGGACGAGATATCCCGCCCCAGCGCCATCAGTTCCCGTCGGATGGCGAGGTCATAGATGATTTGCGCATAGTCGCGCGCGGCAAAGCTGGCGATGGCGGCCCCGGCCAGACGGGCCAGATAGGCCGGACCGCCCAGTTCCTTCAGCCCCTCGTCATCCTCGAGGAAGGATTTCAGCGTCACCGGCGTCGCCTGCAGGTTCTTGGCGATCCGGGCGGAGGCGACCTCGAAGATGCGGGCATGCACCGGATCGTAGAAATGCTGCGGCCCCACGACCGAGGCGACCCGGTCAAAGATGTCGTTATTGGTCAGGATCGCGCCCAGCAGCTGCTGTTCCGCCTCGATATTGTGAGGCAGGGCCGAAGGCTCGGCAGGGGCGGGCACGGCGCCGGGGGCGCTGTCGGATGTGGCGGGCAGGGTGGCGTCGCTGCGAAGAGTGGCGATCTCGGTCATTGGGTCTGGTCCCGTCTGCTCTGGTCTGCCGAAGGCCCGCGTTGATCCGGGCGCTGTGCTTTGAATGCCGGGCCCCGCAGATGGCTGACTGCGGCGTGGCCGGTAGGGTGCGCCAGCGATACCCGCTCGATGCGGCAGGGCGCAAAGGGAATATTTCACGATTGCTGCGAATATCGCCCGCCCTCAAGATCATGCGGCGCAACGCGGCTGCGGGTCAAGATCCGGTAGCAGGACGGGGGCGAATGCACGCCGGCGCGCTGACACGAGCACGGGTTTTAACCATGTTGCGCGTCTGGTCGCGCCGATTGCCGCACAAGGGGAAAGACGCAGCGTCCTCGGACGCCGCGTCAAGGGGCGTGTGCGCCGAATCGCGGATCAGTTCGGCGCGTGCGCGGCCTGCCAACCGCGCGGATCGGCGAGAAAGGCCTCCACCTCGGCCAGTGTGTCAGCGTCGAAACTCGCCTGCCGCCGGGCCTCGGCCAGCACATCGTGCCATGTCGTCAGATAGTGCAGCGCCACGCCGTGATCGCCGAGCGTCTGTTCGGTTTCGGGGAAAATCCCGTAGTAGAAAATCACAGCCGTGTCGGCGCAGGTTGCGCCGGTTTCGCGGATCGCATCGACGAAGGACAGCTTCGAGCCGCCATCGGTGGTCAGATCCTCCACCAGCAGCACGCGCTGGCCCTCGTTCATCTGCCCTTCGATGCGCGCGCCTTTGCCGTAGCCTTTGGGCTTCTTTCGGACATAGGTCATGGGCAGGCCCATCCGCTCCGCCACCAGTGCGGCAAAGGGAATGCCCGCGGTTTCACCGCCCGCGATATTGTCGAATGCCTCAAACCCGGCGTCGCGCATGACCGTCACGGTCAGGAAATCCATCAGCGTCGCCCGCACCCGCGGAAAGGAGATCAGCCGCCGACAGTCGATATAGACAGGGCTCGGCAGGCCGGAGGCCAGAATATAGGGCGTGGCCGCGTTAAAATGCACGGCGCGGGTTTCCAGCAGCATGCGGGCGGCAAGGCGTGCGATCTCGGTGCGGTCAGGGAAGGTGGTGGGGATCATGGCAACGGGTCTCCGGGGGGCGGTCGTCTCAAACGGGGGGCGGCGTCGATCTGCCCCAAAATACGCGCAACGCCGCGCCGGTCAGGGGCGCGGCGTCGGGGGCGCTCCGGCTTATTCAGCCACGCGCCAATGCAGCGGCATGCCGGGGTCAAACACCCGCACGGGGCCTGCGCCGGTCTCCACCCATTCAGGGATCTCGATCGGGTCGCCCTTGACCAGCGTGACCTGCGTGTCGGCCTGCGGTTTGCCGTAGAACGCCGCGCCGTTCACGGCGGCGAAATCCTCCAGCATGTCCAGCTTGCCCGCCTGATCGAACACTTCGGCCAGACAGGACAGTGTCACGGGCGCGGTGAAGATGCCGGCGCAGCCGCAGGCGTTTTCCTTGGCATCGCGGGCATGCGGTGCGCTGTCAGTGCCGAGGAAAGCATGCGGATTGCCCGAGGTCACAAGCTCCACAAGCGCCTCGCGATGCACTTCGCGCTTGGCCACCGGCAGGCAGTAATAATGCGGCTTGATCCCGCCCGCGAGGATATGGTTGCGGTTGATCATCAGGTGATGCGTCGTCACCGTCGCCCCCAGATCCCCGTCGCTTTCAGCCAGATAGGCGCAGGCATTGGCGGTGGTGATATGTTCCATCACCACGCGCAGGCCGGGGGTGCGCCGGCGCAGCGGGTCGAGGATACGGTCGATGAACACCGCCTCGCGGTCAAAAATGTCGATCTTGCCGTCGGTCACTTCGCCATGCACGCAGAGCGGCAGACCGATCTCGGCCATTTTTTCCAGCACCGGGGCGACCCGGTCGAAATCGCGCACGCCGGAGGCGGAATTGGTCGTGGCCCCGGCAGGATACAGCTTCACCGCGTGGACAAGGCCGCTGGCATGGGCGGCGGCAACGTCGTCGGGGTCTGTCTCTTCGGTCAGGTAGAGCGTCATCAACGGCTCGAACGTCGCGCCTTCGGGCAGCGCGCGCAGGATACGGTCGCGATACGCGCGGGCATCATCGCCACGCACCACAGGGGGCACGAGGTTCGGCATGATGATAGCCCGACCGAAATGGCGGGTGGTTTCGGGCAGCACACCTTCAAGCATTGCGCCATCGCGCAGATGCAGGTGCCAGTCATCGGGGCGGCGGATCGTCAGGCTCTGGGTCATGGCGCCGGATTAGCGCCGGATCGTCGGCAATGCCAGTCCAAACAGCAGCGACACGGACCGCGCCGGGCTTCGGTGCCGCAATCGCCGCGGGTGGCCTGCCCAAAAATTCAGCACCCGCCGGGATGGGGGCAGGTTGCGGCGTCTGGCGCGGGCCTGTCGCGTTGCGCCTGTCGCGACCGCCGCCTAGGCTCTCCGCGACCACGACGGAGGCAGGATGCTCGACCAGACCCGACAGGCCGCGGACGCGACCGGCATCGCCCACACCGCCGCCGCCATGCAGCGCAGCCGTGGCCGCGCCCATGTCGGATTGATCGCGGGTCCGGGCGGGCGGACACGGCTGGCGGATCTGCATCAATCAGGCTGTGCGAAAGCATTCCTGCCGCGCATCCACGCGCCAGAGCCCGAAGTCGTTTTGCTCAATACCGCAGGGGGGCTGACCGGGGGTGACAGGTTAGAGCTGTCCGTGGACCTCGGGCCCCGCGCACGGGCGACCGCGACGACCCAGACCGCCGAACGGGCCTATGAAAGCCTCGCCCATGCCGAGCCTGCCTGCGTAAACCTGTCGCTGACAGTGGCTCCGGGCGCGCGGCTCGATTGGCTGCCGCAGGAAACGATCCTGTTCGAAGGATCGGCACTGGACCGGCGCACCCGCATCGATCTGGGCGCTGACGCGACCATCCTGACCTGCGAAACGCTGGTGTTGGGCCGGGCTGCGATGGGGGAGCGGCTGGAACGGCTGCGCCTGTTCGACCGCCGCGAAATCTACTGCGAGGGCCGACCGCTTGTGATCGATCCGGTGCGGCTCGACGATAGCAGCCTGCGCAGCGCCCGCAGGCCCGCCGGGCTGGCAGGGGCAGTGGCATGGAGCACCGTGATATTTGCCGGGCCGGGGGTTGAGGATGCTCTGGACCCCGCCCGTGCCGCGCTTGCGCCCCATCTGAATGATCGGCTGCGCGCCGGGGTTTCGGCATGGGATGGCCGGTTGACCGCGCGCGTTGCCGCCGCTGACGGCTGGCCGCTGCGCCGGGCGCTTGCGGCGCTGCTCACCACATTGCGCGGCGGCGCAGCCTTGCCCCGCGTCTGGCAGATTTGACGACCTGAAGGAGAGACCATGAACCTGACCCCCCGTGAGAAGGACAAGCTGCTGGTCAGCCTTGCCGCCATGGTGGCGCGCAATCGGCTGGAGCGGGGCGTGAAGCTCAATCACCCCGAAGCCATCGCCCTGATCACCGATTATGTGGTCGAAGGTGCGCGGGACGGGCGCTCCGTCTCGGACTTGATGCAGGCTGGCGCGGGCGTCGTCACGGCGGCGCAATGCATGGATGGCATCCCTGAGATGATCCACGAAGTGCAGGTCGAGGCGACGTTTCCCGACGGGACGAAGCTGGTCACCGTTCACCACCCCATCCGTTGAGAGGAGCGCGTCATGATCCCCGGTGAAATCATCACCCAGCCCGGCGACATCACCCTGAACGAAGACCGCGAGGCGATCACGCTGATGGTTGCCAATACCGGCGATCGTCCGGTGCAGGTGGGCAGCCATTACCATTTTGCCGAAACCAACACCGCGCTGGACTTTGACCGAAGCGCTGCGCGGGGCATGAGGCTCGACATTGCCGCAGGCACCGCGGTGCGGTTCGAACCGGGGCAAAGCCGCGAAGTGGCGCTTGTGCCCTATAGCGGCGCGCGCATCGTCACAGGCTTTAACCAGCAGGTGATGGGCGCGCTCGACTGAGTGTGTGTTACGGGGCGTGCGCAAGGGCGCGGGCAGGGCGCGCAGGCGGGGCACAAGGTGGAACCCTGACTGCCCGGCGACGTTGGCGCCCTGACCGGCACCCGTGACGTCGCCCTTTCTGGCGACCCTTGCCGCCCCGATCCCTGAAAGGAGATCCGCGATGCTTCCCCTGACCCCGTTTAAATACTGGCGCACCGGTGTGACCATGTGGTCGCGCGCAGCGCAGATGCAGCTATCGATGGTGCGCATGACGCTCGATACCGTGGAGGGCATGACACGGCCCTTCCCGGTGGCACGTCACGCGGTGACGCCCGCGCGCATGGCAGTGGAGGCGGTGGCCCGTGCGACCTCGGGTCTGGTCCCCGATGTCCCGCAAGCGGCCGGTCCGTCCGCCGGTGGCGCGCAGACGAAAGCGCCCGGCGCCCCGCAGAGCAAGGCCTATGCCCGCGAGGCGACCCGCAGCGCGCAGAAGGTCAGCCGCAGCACCGCGTTCGGCTCCAGCAGCGCCGCGCCGCGCCCCAAGCCCTCGAACAAGTCCGCAGCTCCGGTAGCGCCGGAACCCGCTGCCGCACCAAAGCCCGCCGCGAAATCTGACACCGCGCCGAAACCCGCTGCGAAGGCTCAGGCCGCGCCGAAATCCACTGCCAAGGCCGCGGCCGAACCTGCCGCGAAAACGGCCTCGCGCCCTGCAGCGAAAGCGTCGGCCAAGCCAGCCGCCAAAGCGACTGAGAAACCGGCAGCGAAACAGCCCGCCGCGCCGCGCAAGGCGAAACCATCATCGCGGCAGGCCCCGGCGCGTAAATCGACCGCAGCGGCAAAACCGGCACCCAAATCCAAGACGACAGAGCAGGCATCCGACGCGGGCATGGCACCGTCCCCGTCGCCGCTCCCCAAGACGCCGCTTTAAGGCGCCGCGGCGCTTTTCTGCGGGCTTGCTGGAACCGGAAGGATCAGCAGGGGGTTATCTCCACATGGCTGGTTCTGCGGTGCAGCATGCACAAGGCAGACCCGTTCTCGCTAAAAGGATGAGTGTCATGCAACCTGTCTACGGTCTATTCCGCCTGCTATTCCCCGGTGCCGCGCGCATCATCCGTCTGCCTCGGTCGCGTCATGTGTCCGGGGCGCGTTCGCCCCGCATATCGGGCCTTCCGCGATGATCTCTCCTTACAGCGTGACGCTGAATACATGGCAGGCCGGGATGAGCGCGATGCTGCTCGCCGCCGAGGCGCAGACCGTCATGGCCTACCGCCTGATGGGGCTTGCCGGGCTTTGGTCCGTGGATGCCAAGGAAAATTCGCGGATGATGTCGGAAAAACCGCCCGCATTCGCGGCCTCGGCCATCGCCGCCTCGACCGCCATGATGCGGGGCGAACGTCCCGATCAGGTGATGACGGCGGCTATGATCCCGCTGAAAAAGCGCACCAGCTCCAACGCGAAACGGCTGAGCCGTCGCGGCCCGAAGATGTTTCTCTGACAGCACATCGCGCCCGGTGAAAGGCTCAGGATCCAAGCGTTCGGCGGGGGGAATAAGTGCAGGCTTCTGTTGCCAGGTGCCTGCGAACCCCGCCTGACCTTGCTAGAGGCCAGGGCTTAAGTTTCGGTCTGGTTACTGCTTACGCAGCAACGGCGACCGGAGCACGGTTGTCATTGGCAACTATCATGCTTGGACCGATAACGGTGGTACCTCACCGAGCGAAAGCTAACCCCTTTAGACGTCCGTCGATCCTATTTCGGCCCCTTGTTCCCAGCCAATGAGGGAAGTTGGTGGAGCCGCCGGGTACCGCCCCCGGGTCCGAGCCGCTTATTACGGGCGCGTTTATCGCCATAGTCGGATTGCTCCGACACCACGCTATCTAGGTGGGAATGCGGGGGTTTTCAAGTCTCTCAAACAGGCATGAGCCCATCACGATGCGGCGCAAATAGACGGGTTGCGTCGCCGCCGCCGTCGCGGAACAGTCGCGTCTGGGAGGAGCGGGCTCACCCCTGCGCATGCAGCCGGATTTGACCGGGGCGGGACGCAGGGCTAGCTGGCCCCGGAGAACGGGCTTGGTGCCCGCAGCAACGCGAAAGGTCAGATCATGCGCGCAGTCATCGTGGAGAAAGACGCCGACGGGGCCACCCATGCCGCGGTCAAGGATATCGATGAGGGCGACCTGCCCGAAGTGGCAGAAGGCGGCGTGACCGTTGCGGTCGAATATTCAACGCTGAACTACAAAGACGGCCTGTGCCTTGGCCCCGGTGGCGGGCTGGTCCGGCACTATCCGCATGTGCCCGGCATCGATTTTGCCGGGACGGTCGAACGCTCGGACGATCCGCGCTACAGCCCCGGTGACAAGGTTGTGCTGACAGGTTGGCGCGTTGGCGAGGCCCATTGGGGCGGCTATGCCGAAAAAGCGCGGGTCAAGGCTGACTGGCTCGTGCCGTTGCCCGATGGGCTAAGCACCCGCGACGCGATGGCCGTTGGCACCGCCGGACTGACCGCGATGCTTGCCGTCAACGCGCTGGAGGCTCACGGCCTGACCCCGGATCACGGGCCGGTTCTGGTCACCGGCGCTGCCGGAGGCGTTGGATCGGTCGCGACCACGATTTTGGCGGCTCTGGGCTATGAGGTGGCCGCCGTTACAGGCCGTCCGGATCAGGCGGATTACCTGCGTGACTTGGGTGCCGCGCGGATCGTGGCGCGCGCCGATCTGGCCGAAACCACACGCAAACCTCTGGAGAGCGAGGAATGGGCGGGTTGTGTCGATGCCGTCGGCGGCGCGATGCTGGCTCGCGTACTGGGGCAGATGAAATACGGCAGTTCGGTCGCGGCGGTGGGGCTGGCCGGCGGGGCTGATCTGCCCGCCAAGGTCATTCCGTTTCTGCTGCGCGCGGTGAACCTGCTGGGAATCGACAGCGTCTTGCAGCCCCATGACGCCCGTGTCGCCGCATGGGCCCGCATCGCGGATGTTCTCCCGATGGAGAAGCTGACCGCGATGGTGGTGCCCGCCAGCCTCGAAGACCTGCCACGTCTGGGGGCCGACATCCTCGAAGGCAAGGTGCGCGGCCGGGTCGTCGTCGAAATCTAAGCGCGGATCACGGGCTATCACCGCGCAGGCGATGATAGCCCATTTTCTTACCGCATCACCGCGCGCTGCCGATTTCAGTAGTTGCGGATTAGCCCGACAAGACGGCCCTGAACCTTCACCTGATCCTCACGCAACGTGCGGGTCGGGTAGGCGGGGTTGGCGGCTTCCAGATGGATGGCGCTGCCCTTACGCCGATAGCGTTTCAGCGTCGCTTCCTGCCCATCGACAAGTGCCACGACAATATCGCCGTTATCCGCCGCGCCGGTTTCGCGGATCACGACGACATCACCGTCATTGATCCCGGCCTCGATCATCGAATCGCCTTTGACCTCAAGCGCATAGTGATGCCCGGCCCCTAACATGCTGCCCGGCACGGCCATGCTGTGGGAGACATGGGAAATCGCCTCGATCGGGACACCTGCCGCGATCCGACCCATGACCGGAAGCTCCATCGCGTGCACTATGTTGTCATTGGCGGCGGCAGACTCCTGCGACGGGGTGTTTCCGCGCGTCTGGGCCGCTGACTGGGGTGCGCCGCCACTAATCGCATCGGGCAGGCGCACGATTTCGATTGCGCGGGCCTTATGAGCAAGGCGTCTGATAAATCCGCGTTCTTCCAGCGCGGTAATCAGGCGATGAATGCCGGATTTCGAACGCAGGTCGAGCGCATCCTTCATTTCATCGAACGAGGGCGGCACACCGTCCCGCTGAAGACGTCCATGAATGAATTGGAGCAGATCAAGCTGCTTTTTGGTGAGCATCGGTCTGGCATCCTTTCAGGCCCGGCGGGCTGTTCGCTTATGTTCTGCCAGTGTTCCCCATTTGTGTCAACAGGTGGTAAACGAACAGAAAATTTCGCGACGCCTAAATGTGGAGGATGCGCACTGTCTCACCTGCGGCGCGGGCCGGGTCATGGGGATCGCGGCGAACCAGCACATTCGCGGCCCCCAGAACGGAGAGCAGTGAGCTATCCTGCCGGTCGAAAATCTCCACGCCCTCGGGGCCAAGCCGTGCGCGCATATAATGCTCACGCGGGCCATTCGGGCCGACCGGCGCGGCAAGCGGCGCGGTGTCTTCGGGCGGGGCATCGCCGCTGAGGCCTTGCATGGCCCGCAAGGCAGGAAGGATAAAGATCTGAGCGCAAACGATTGATGCAACAGGGTTTCCGGGCAGTCCGACCACAACCATGTCACCCAGTTTTCCGGCCATCAGCGGCTTACCCGGTCGCATCAGCACCTTATAGAACGCACGCTCCATCCCCAGCGCTTCGGCCACCGGCCCAACAAGGTCATGCGCACCGACGGAGGCACCGCCGCTGGTCAGCAGCAGATCGGCGCCACGGGCAAGATCAAACGCGGTTTCAAGGCTTTCGCGGGTGTCGCGGGCAATGGGCAGCAGCCGCACCTCTGCGCCTTCGGCCTCGCACATCGCGCGCAGGGCAAAGCTGTTGGACGCGATGATCTGATCGGGGCCGGGAGTCTCGCCCGGCATGACCAATTCGTCGCCCGTGGCCATGATGGCCACAACAGGGCGGCGGGCGACCTGCACGACGGGTGTGTTCATCGCCGCAGCGAGGGCAAGCTGCGCAGGCCCCAGCCGCAGCGGCGCGGTGATGCGATCCCCGCGTTTGAAATCGCCGCCAGCGGGGCGGATGTTCATACCGGCATCCAGCGCATCGGTCAGGGTGATGCGATTGCCGTCGCGCGTCACATCTTCCTGCATGACAACGCGATGTGCGCCTGCGGGCACGGGGGCGCCGGTAAAGATCCGCACAGCTTCACCCAGTGTGACAGAGCCGGAAAATCCAGCGCCAGCAGCGGCTTCGCCGATGACATCAAACTGGTCGCCGGGGCGCGCATCCGCGTCCGACACCGCGTAGCCATCCATTGCCGAGGCCGCAAAAGGCGGCTGGTCGCGGCGGGCCAC
The DNA here is from genome assembly GCF_002504165.1 of Pacificitalea manganoxidans. GTDB lineage: Bacteria > Pseudomonadota > Alphaproteobacteria > Rhodobacterales > Rhodobacteraceae > Pacificitalea > Pacificitalea manganoxidans. The sequence goes on along the minus strand of NZ_CP021404.1, from coordinate 2,003,276 downwards.
GATATCCTCGGCCAGCACGCGACCCGCAGCATCGCGGAGCGCGACCGGTTCGGCAGGAAGCGGCGTCAGAAGCGCAAGGATACGGGCGCGCGCTTCGGCGACGGTGATCATTGCTGTGCCTCGTAACGCCCCGATTTTCCGCCGTCTTTCAGCGCAACATGGATGCCGCCCAGTTCCATCGCCCGGTCCGCGGCCTTCAGCATGTCATAGACGGTCAGCGCGGCGGTGGTCACGGCGGTCAGCGCTTCCATCTCGACCCCGGTCTGGCCAGAGGTCTTGACCGTCGCCTCCAGCCGCACGCCCGGCAGGCTGTCATCTGGCACCAGATCGAGCGAAACCTTGGTGATCGGCAGCGGGTGACATAGCGGGATCAGATCGGCGGTGCGTTTCGCCCCCATGATCCCGGCGAGCCGCGCAACGCCCAGCACATCGCCTTTCTTCGCCGTCCCTTTGACGATCAGATCAAGGGTTTGCGGCGACATTTTCACCCAGCCGCGCGCGGTGGCGATGCGGTCGGTAACCGGCTTGTCGCCGACATCGACCATATGCGCGTGCCCCTCGGCGTCGAAATGGGTGAGCGCCATGTCACACGCCCCCGGAGGTGAGCGGGTTGGCCAGCAGCGTGCGCGTCGCCTGTTCGACATCGTCGTGGCGCATGAGGCTTTCCCCAATGAGGAAGCTGCGCGCACCATAGCGCGCGATCTCGGCCAGATCCTCGGCACCGTTCAGGCCGCTTTCCGAGATCAGGATGCGGTCCGCCGGGGCGCGCCGCGCCAGATCCTTTGTCACATCAAGCGACGTCACGAAGGTATTGAGATCGCGATTATTTATCCCGATCATGGGGGAGGTCAGGAGACTAGCGCGCTCCAGCTCCTCGGCGTTGTGCACCTCGATCAGCGCATCCATGCCGTGCTCACGCGCGGCGGCTTCCAGCTCGGCGGCCTGACTGTCATCGACGGATGCGAGGATGATCAGGATGCAATCGGCGCCCCACGCGCGGGCCTCGGTGACCTGATAAGGATCATACATGAAATCCTTGCGCAGCACCGGCAGGGACACGGCCTCGCGGGCGGCGGTCAGGAATTCAGGCGCGCCTTGAAACGACGGTGTATCGGTGAGCACAGACAGGCAGGAGGCGCCGCCAGCCTCATAGGCGCGGGCAAGCTCCGGCGGATTGAAATCTTCGCGGATCAAGCCCTTGGAGGGGCTCGCTTTCTTGATTTCTGCGATCAGACCGTAGCCTTGGCGGGAGGCATCCAGCAACGCCTGCGCAAACGGGCGCACGGGGGGCGCGTCAGCGGCGCGCGCGGCGATTTCCGCGGGCGGCACGGCCTCCTTGGCGGCGGCGATCTCTTCCAGTTTGTAGGTCTTGATCTTGTCGAGAATGGTCGGGGTCATGGTCCCTCCGGTCGGGTCCAGTTGATGGGGCTGCCGCCTTGTGCGGTGAGCCATGTGTTGACGCGGCTGAACGGACGCGAGCCGAAGAAGCCACGCGCGGCGGAGAGCGGCGACGGATGCGCCGTTTCCAACCGCAGGTGATCGGGGTTTTTCAGAATGCGGCCAGCGACTTGCTGCGCGTGGCGCCCCCAAAGCAGAAATGCCCGCGGGCGGGGATCAAGCCGTTCCAGAACCTGTGCCACCAGCGTGAGCCAGCCAAGTTTGGCGTGACCGCCCGCCTCGCCCTCGGGCACGGTCAGTGCGGTGTTGAGCAGCAGCACCCCCTGCGCGGCCCAGAACCGCAGATCGGCCGTGGCGGGCGCCGCGCCCAGATCGGCATGCATCTCTTTGTAGATGTTGGATAAGCTGCGCGGCAATGGGGTCACATCAGGCTCCGCCGAAAACGCAAGCCCATGGGCATGGCCGGGGGTCGGGTAGGGGTCTTGTCCCAAAATCACGACACGGGTCTGCTCCGGCTGGGTCAGTTCCAGCGCCGCGAAAATCCGGTCCGGCGCGGGCAGGATCGCGCGCCCGTCCTGTGCCAAAGCGTGCTCAACGGCGGGCAAGTCATTGGCAAAGAACGGCAAACGCGCCCAATCGCCCAGTCGCGATTGGTCCAACATGGGGGTCTGGGTCGCGGTCGGGCTCATGCGGGTTGCGAGGCGCATAGCCGCGCGAGCCCGTCGACCTTGGCCCGTGCCGCGCCGCTGTCGATGCTTTCGGCTGCCATCGCGACGCCGTCAGGCAGGCTGGTGACCCGTTCGGTCAGCACCAGCGCCGCGGCGGCATTCAGCAGAACCGCATCGCGATAGGCGCTGTGTGTGCCATCGAGCAGCGCGGCAAAGGCGCGTCCGTTATCTTCAGGCGCACCGCCCAGCAGATCCTCGAACGGGTGAACGGGCAGTCCCGCCTCGTCCGGGTGCAGTTCGCGCTCGGTCACCGTGCCGTCGCGCAGTTCCGCCACATAGGAGACGCCCGCGATAGACAATTCATCGGTGCCGTCGCCGCCATGCACCAGCCACGCGGCCTCGGAGCCGAGGTCACGCAGGGTTTCGGCCATAGGGCGGATCAGGTCGCGCGAAAACGCCCCGGTCAATTGGCGCGTGACGCCTGCGGGATTGGTCAGCGGTCCAAGGATGTTAAAGATCGTGCGCGTGCCAAGCTCGGTGCGCGCGGGGCCGACATGGGCCATCGCCGGGTGGTGCATTGGTGCCATCATGAAGCCGATGCCGATCTCGGCCAGCGCCCGTTCCACCATCTCAGGCCCGACCATCACATCAATGCCAAGCGCCCCCAGCGCATCCGCTGCGCCGGATTTGGAGCTCAGATTGCGGTTGCCATGCTTGGCCACAGGCACGCCCGTTCCCGCGACGACAAAGGCCGTCGCGGTCGAGATATTCAACGTGCCCTTGCCGTCACCGCCGGTGCCAACGATGTCGATCGCGCCTTTCGGGGCACGGACCGGTTTGCAATGGGCGCGCATGACGGCGGCGGCGGCGGCGATTTCGTCCACCGTCTCGCCGCGCGTCCTGAGCGCCATGAGAAACCCGCCGATCTGCGCGGCGCTGGCTTCGCCCCGGAACAGCGCTTCGAACGCGGTTTCGGCTTCGTCCCGGCTCAGGCTGCGCCCGGCGGCGATGCCGATCAGCGGCTTTAGCGTATCGCTCGTGCTGCTCATGCCGGCACCTTCATCATCTGAAGAAAGTTGCGCAGCATCGTATGCCCATGTTCGGAGCGGATGCTTTCGGGATGGAATTGCACACCTTCGATGGGCAGGTCACGGTGACGCAGCCCCATGATGGTGCCATCCTCCAGCCATGCGGTGATTTCCAGACAATCGGGCAGGCTTTCACGTTCGACGATCAGCGAATGATAGCGTGTGGCCTGAAACGGACCGTCGATGCCCGCAAACAGCCCGCGCCCGTCATGATGGACCGTGCCCAGTTTGCCATGCACGATTTCATGGCACCGCACGACTTTGCCGCCGAAGGCCGCGCCGATGGCCTGATGGCCCAGACACACGCCCATCAGCGGCAGACCGGTTTCGGCAGCGGCATCGATCAGCGGCAGGCAAATTCCGGCCTCGGCCGGGGTGCAGGGGCCGGGCGACAGCAATACACCTGCCGCGTTCAGGCCCATGGCCTGCTGCACGTCGAGCGCGTCGTTACGCCAGACCTTCACCTCGGCGCCAAGCTCGCCCAGGTAATGGACGAGGTTGTAGGTAAAGCTGTCGTAGTTGTCGATGAGCAGAAGCATGTCGGGCCTCGTGGGAGGTTTTCAGGTGAACCCGCGCACGGGTCGGGCTATACATGCTCCGAGGCGTCCGCCGGGGTCAAGGCCACCATAGGGTCGAACCCGGCGAAGACCGGATGCCACGAGGTAATGCGCAGGCGTCCGTCGCGCGCCCGGCAGACGGGCGGCACGGACAGAGCAGGGGGTCCATATGGGGCGCGGTATTCTGATCGGGGTGATCTGGGGCGGTTTGGTCAGCATCGTGGTGTTGATCAACGTATCGCTGCTGTCGCCTTTGCCGGTGGTGGTCGAGGATGGCGCGCTGCGCCCCGCGCCGCGCGGGGCGGAGGTGGGCGATCTGCCTGACGCAGGCTCCCCCGCCGCTGAGGGTGATGGCGTCATCGCGCCCCTGCCCGAAGCCGGTGCGGACCCCGTTCCCACGCCCGCGCAACCCGATCCGCGCGATCAGTCCAGCGCGGTGGATGACGGCACTTCTGTGCCATCCGCCGCCGGTAACGGCGCATCCGAGCCCCGCATCGGGCTGGAGGCCCCGGCGGGGGAGGTTACCCCCCGCGCGCCTGAAGGTATCGAGCGTCAGAAAACCCGCGTCGATCCGCAGGTCGCGCCGGGGATCGATTTGCCCGCCGGTTCGGAATTCGCCCGCGCGCGCCCTGATGTGACGCCCGCCTTGCCGGGGATCGACGGCGCGCCCGCAAGCGCGGCGGGCAGCCCTGCGGGATTGCCGCGCTCCGCTGCGCCCACGGCCACGCCGCAGCCCGACACCGCGCCGCCGGTGTCGCCGCAGATGCTGACCGCTCCGGGACGCGGGCTGGAACAGCCCGCCGACGAAACCGAGGGCGTCGACGCGCCGCAGGCCGCGATGCAGGCCGATCCCGCGCCGCTGGGCACGGGTCCGGTCGAAATCACCCGCGATGGGATGGTGCCGGACACCGATCCCGCCGCGCCGCTGCCCCCTGCCGAAACACCCGCCACCGCCAACAGCGCTGTGACCACTGCGCCGGTGGGTGGCCGCGATGCGGCACCGCAGGTCGCCACGGACAGCGCCGCGCCGCAGGTCAGCGCATCCGTCAACGCGCGCATGGTCGGCGCCGCCGCCCCGATGCAGCCCGTGCCCAGTGCCAGCGAAAGCGGCATTCTCGACAGTCGCACCGCTGACATGGTGCAGGGCGCGCCGCTGGGGCCGATCCAACCAATACAGGCGTTTCCCGTCGCGGGCACGCAGGCCGATGCAGGGCCCGCGCCCGGCACGCTGGACCCGGTCGCGATACAGCCCGGCGACACAGACCCAAGCGCGCGCACCCCGCAACTGGATCCGCTGACCGGCGCGCCGGTGGCGCCGGCTGCGCCGACGCGGCTGTTCGAGGTGTCGCCCGAAACCGTGCCCGGCATCTCCGGCGATCAACTCGATCCCGCGACCAGCGACGCTGATCGCCCGCGCATCGTCACGGACCAGTTGCTGCGTGAGGACGAAAGCGCGCCGGTCGCAGGCGTCATCACCGGGCGTCTGCCGACCATCGGCGCGGAGCCCGCCTCGCAGGAGGCCGCCGCCGCCGACGCGCTGCCGACGGATCTTCCCGCTGATGAGACCGAAGCCGCGTCGATGTCGAGCCTGAGTTCTGACACGCTGCCCGCGCTGATCCGCTATGCGATGCCGTTTTCCAATCCGTTACAATTGCCGTTGCTGTCGGTCGTGCTGATCGATGTGCCCGGCGGAATGGGGCCGGAGGGTCTGGCCAATCTGCCCTTCACCGTCAGCGTCGCGGTCGATCCCGCGCGGGACGATCTGGCGCTGCGGGTGGCGGCCTACCGCGCGCAGGGCCATGAGGTGCTGTTGCTGGGTCGCGATGTCGCGGGCGCGCTGGGGGATCGTCTGGCGGGGGTCGAAGGCGTCGTGGCGCTGCTCGAACCGGATGCCGGAGGGTTTGGCACCAGCCGCATCGCCGCGCAGGATGCCGCGTTGATCGCGGGACGGGACGGGCAGGGGATGGTGCTGTGGGATCGCGGCCTGAACGGCGCCCTGCGCGAGGCGGAGGCGCAGAACGTGCCCGCCGCGCTGATCTTTCGCGCGCTTGATGATGCGCGCGAGGATGCCCCGCTGATCGAGCGCTATATGGACCGCGCCGCGTTCGAGGCGATTAAGACCGGCTCGGTGATTATGATCGGGCGCACCTATCCCGATACGCTGACGGCCCTGATGGGCTGGTCCGATGGGGCCCGCGCCGAGGACGTGGCGCTGGCGCCCGTCTCCGCGATCCTGAATGCGGCGCCGGAGAGCGACGCGGACGCGGACGCAGGCGATTCGGCATCGGACGGCTGAGCAGACCGGGGCGGAGTGCGGGGCATGGCCTTGCACCCCGCCGCCAAATCCCCCAGATCTGAGCGGGCAACAACCCGAGGTTCAGATGCCCGATCCCAATCCTTCCGCGCTTGAATTCCTGCTCAACCGCCGGTCCCGCCCGGCCAAGACGCTGTCCGGTCCGGCGCCCGATCGGGCCGAACTGGGGCCGATCCTCGCCGCCGCCGCCCGCTGCCCCGATCATGGTAAGCTGGAACCGTGGCGCTTTGTCGTGCTGGAGCGTCCCGCGCTGGATCGTCTGGCCGAGCTTGCCGCGACCCGTGGTGCCGAGGCGGGGCTGGAGGCTGTGCAGATCGACAAGGGCGTCGGCCAATTCGCGCAATCGCCGCTGGCCATCGTCGTCATCGCGGCGCCGGTGGAGCATCCGAAAGTGCCGTGGATCGAACAAATCCTGTCCTCGGGCGCGGTCTGCCTTGGCCTGCTGAACGCCGCGCTTGCGTCGGGTTGGGGCGCGAACTGGCTGACCGGCTGGGTCGCGCATGACCGCCCCTTTGCCGAGGCGGCCTATGGCCTGAAAGAAGGCGAGATCGTCGCCGGAATCATTCATGTCGGCACTGAAAACTCCGCTCCGCCGGAACGCCCGCGCCCGGATATCTCGGCCATCACCACATGGATCGACGCGTGATCCTGAATGATTTCGCCAAGGCGGTCAGCCAGCTGTTTGACCGTCGCTTCCTGCGGGTGCTGCTGTTGGGGCTTGCCCTGACCGTGGGCCTGCTGGTGGCGGTCTGCGTGCTGTTCGCCGCCGGGGCCAACCTGTTCATCCCGGAAACCGTGACGCTGCCGTTTATCGGGGTGCAGATCACATGGCTCGACTCGGTGGCGTCCGCGGCATCTGTTTTGCTGGTGCTGGCGCTGAGCGTGTTTTTGATGGTGCCAGTGGCCTCGGCCTTCACCGGGTTCTTTCTCGATGACGTGGCCGAAGCGGTCGAAGCTCGCCATTATCCGCATTTGCCGCCGGTTCCGCGGATATCATGGCGCGATATGCTCGCTGACAGCGCCGGGTTTCTGGGGCTGATGATCGCCGTCAATATCGTGGCGCTGGGGCTTTATTTCATCGTCGGCCCGTTCGGCCCGCTCCTGTTCTGGGCGGTGAACGGGTATCTGCTGGGCCGGGAATATTTCCAGATGGTCGCGATGCGCCGTCTGGGACGGGCCGGGGCGCTGGCCGCGCGCAAACGGCATCGCGCGCGGATCTGGATCGCCGGGTTCTTGATGGCGGCGCCGCTGTCGATCCCGCTGGTGAACCTGTTCGTGCCGATCCTCGGCGCGGCGACCTTCACCCACATGTTCCACCGGCTGGAGCGGAGCGGGGGCTGACCCCACGCCCGTTTGCTCAGCGGTCGCTGTGGTCGTAGCGGTCCGGCGCGTAACGATCAAAAATGTCGATATCGTCCAGCGTGATCCAGCCGGACAGGATCACGGCGACCAGCACGAGCCAGATCGGCACGGCGATCAGTGTTGTGATCCACGCCTTGCGACCGGCGCGGAAATCATCGGGCGCGGAGGCATGGGTGCCCGGCACGATGCGTCCGGCCTCCCCCTGCGACGTGTTGCGCAGCGGTAGGATAATCAGCAACACCATGAACCATGTGATCGCCAGCAGGACCAGCGCGGACGTAATACCCATTACACCTGCTCCAGTTCGACCAGCGTGCCGTTGAAATCCTTGGGGTGCAGGAACAGCACCGGCTTGCCATGGGCACCGATCTTGGGCGTGCCATCGCCCAGCACCCGCGCGCCTGCGGTCACAAGACGGTCGCGCGCGGCAAGGATGTCATCGACCTCGTAGCAGATATGATGGATGCCGCCTGCGGGGTTTTTTTCCAAAAACCCGGTAATGGGGGAGTTTTCCCCCAGCGGATGCAGCAATTCGATCTTGGTGTTGGGCAATTCGATAAAGATCACGGTGACGCCGTGGTCCGGCTCATCCTGCGGCGCGCCCACCTGCGCACCCAGCGTATCGCGGTATTGCGCGGCAGCGGCATCAAGATCCGGCACCGCGATGGCGACATGGTTCAGACGTCCAATCATGGGAACACTCCTCGACAGGCGATTTCGCTCCTCGCTAGCGGCATCGCCCGCGCGCCGCAATGGTCCGAAAGGACGCGGGGGGCCACGCTGAGCGGGCGCGAGAGGCCCGGCGCAGGGAATTGCGGTCGGTTTACTTAAAATTAGCAGATCAGGCGCTCTACTGTCCGCAGCTTCGATACCGGGGCGGCCTTCACCACTGACAGGAGCATTCGCATGGCGGACAATCTGACCGATATGATGGCACAGCGTAAACCCATGCCAGGGCGGCCCTTGCTCGGCATGACCGTGCTGGTGGTCGAAGACAGCCGCTTCGCCTGCGAAGCCGTGCGGCTGCTGACGCTGAGATCGGGCGCGCGCATCCGTCGCGCCGATTGCCTGCAATCCGCCCGGCGTCATTTGCAGGTTTACCGCCCGACCGTCGTCATCATCGATATCGGCCTGCCGGACGGGGACGGGGCCGATCTGATCGCGGAACTGGCCCAGTCGGTGCCACGGGTGCCGGTGATCCTAGCGACCTCCGGGCGGATCGAGGCGGAGCAGGGCGCGCGGGCCGCAGGCGCGGATGGGTTTCTGCTCAAACCCTTCGCCAATCTCGCCGCCTTTCAGCAGCAGGTCATTGCCGCGATGCCACCGGAGGAACGCGAAAACTGTCTGCCCACCGGCGGGCTGCGCGCGATCCCGATGGAGGAGGTCTGCCCTGACCGCATCGCGCTGCGCGACGATTTCGCCCACGTTGCGGAGGAGCTGCGCCGCAGGCATCTGACCTCCGATCATGGGGAGCCGCCCGACACGCCGTTGCACTACCTTGCGCAGTTTCTCGGCAGTCTGGCCTTTAGCGCGGAGGATGCGGATCTGGCGCGCGCGGCGCAGTCTCTCGCCCGGGTCAGCGATCGCGGGGGTGGCGAGGTCGACCGCGTCGTGGCTCAGGTCCGCAGGCTGGTCGACGCCCGGATCGAGGCTGCCGCGATGATCTGACCCATCCGGCGAAAGCGGCGGCAGCGCGCCTTGGGGTGATGGTGATAGCTAAGCTTCTGCGGGCCGGAGGATGCTGCTGGTCGCAGGCCTTTCCCTGCACGGCGCGCGGGAATACGGGCCGTGAACGGAGGGTGATATGGGGGGAGGGCCAAGCGGCGTAGGCCAAGGGCTGACTGTGACAGCTGGGCCTCTGCGGGCCAGAGGATGCCGCTTGTCGCTGGCTTGTCCGGGCACGGCGGGCGGTCAGATTGGCCGTGAACGAGCGGTGATTTGGGGAGAAGGCCGAGTGGCGGCGGGCCGTTGACGCTCCTGCAGGGTTCTGCCATCCCTGTCGCAATCGCCAACAGCCCCGGGGGCGCCCCATGAAAATCATCATCTGCGGCGCCGGTCAGGTCGGCTGGCAGATCGCGCGGCACCTGTCCGGGGAGCGCAACGACGTCACAGTCGTCGACAACAACCCCGAACTGATCCGGCGCGCCACCGATACGCTCGACGTGCAGGGCATCGCCGGGCATGCCTCCTATCCCGATGTGCTGGACAGCGCCGGTGCGCGTGACGCCGACATGATCATCGCCGCCACCCATTCGGACGAGGTCAACATGGTGACCTGTCAGGTGGCGCATTCGGTCTTCGCCGTCCCGCGCAAGGTCGCGCGGCTGCGGTCGCAATCCTACCTCGATGCGATTTATTCCGATCTTTACCGCCGCGATCACATGCCCATCGACGTGGTCATCAGCCCGGAGCGGGAGGTGGCCGAGGCCGCGCTGCAACGGCTTGCCGCGCCCGCCGCGTTTGACACCGAAAGCTTTCTCGACGGTCAGGCGCAGCTTCTGGGCATCGCGCTGGACGCCGATTGCCCGGTGCTGAACACGCCGCTGCGGCAATTGACCGACCTGTTTTCGACCCTGCGCTGTATCGTCGTCGGGGTGCGGCGCAACGGGACACTTTTTGCGCCCGACGCGGGCGATCAGCTTTTCGCCGGGGATCAGATCTATTTCTGCTCCCATGTGGCGGATGTGAGCCGGGCGCTTGAGATCTTTGGCAAGCAGAGCCGCAAGCAGGAGCGCATCGTCATTATCGGCGGCGGCAATGTCGGGCTGGCTGTGGCGCGCGCGCTGGAAACCCGCGCCCATCGGGTCCGCGCCAAGGTGATCGAGCGGAACCGCGCGGTGGCCGAGCGTGCCGCCGACGCGTTGGAACGGACCATCGTGCTGCATGGCGACGGGCTCGACATGAACCTGCTGACCGAGGCCAATGCCGACCGCGCCGATGCCGTTCTATGCGTGACCGATGACGATAAGGTCAATCTGCTTGCCGCCGTGCGGGCCAAGACCGCCGGCAACCCGATGACCATCTGCCTTGTCAACGATCCAACTCTGACGCCGTTGATGTCGCCGCTCGACATCGACGCCTATATCAACCCCCGCGCCACCACCGTCAGTTCGATCCTGCGTCATATCCGGCATGGCCGGGTGCGCGGCGTCTATTCGATCGGGGATGCGGAGGCCGAGGTGATCGAGGCACAGGTGCTGTCGACCTCGCCCATTGCCGGGCGGATGATCCGCGACATCGATTTCCCCGAAGGCGTGTTGGTCGGCGCGGTGCGTAGCGGCACCAAGGTGATCAAGCCGGTGGGCAGCACCCGGATCACCGAGGGCGATGTCATCGTGATCTTTGCCATGGCCGACGACGTGCCCGAAGTGGAGCGCCTGTTGCAGGTCTCCATCGATTTCTTCTGAGCCCGCCATGATCCGCCGCCTGCTCGACCTGCCGTTGATCGTCATCCTGATCGGGATCGCAGGCGTGATGATGTTCGTGCCGGTGTTCCACGCGGTGGCGGTGCGCGACTGGCTGTCGGCGCGGGCTTTTACCTATTCGGGGATGCTGACCACGATCCTGTTCGTGCTGCTGTCCATCGCCACGATCAGCCACACGCCGCGCAGTCTGGCCCGGTCGCACCTGATCGCGCTTCTGGCGACGTTTTCGGTGCTGCCGCTGCTGCTGGCGGTGCCGTTTTACGAGGCGCTGGACACCGTTCCATTCAACGACGCGTGGTTTGAAATGGTGAGTTCGATCACCACCACGGGCGCGACGCTGTTCGAGCCGGACCGGCTGCCCTCCACCCTGCATCTGTGGCGCGGACTGGTGGCGTGGATGGGCGGCTATTTTCTGTGGGTGACGGCGATCGCGATCCTTGCGCCGATGAACCTTGGCGGGTTCGAGGTGCTGTCGGGCGGCGGCGTGGGGCAGGGGGTGCGGTTTGACCAAAGCTCCCGCTTCGTCGGCGATCCGCGCGAACGGCTGGCCCGCTACGGCGCGCGATTGCTGCCGATCTATACCGGGCTGACCGGGGTGCTGTGGATCGGGCTGACGATCCTTGGCGACGATCCGTTCATCGCCTTCACCCATGCGATGGCGGTGATGTCGACCAGCGGCATCAGTCCCATCGGCGGCCCGGACGGCTCCGGCGCGGGGCTGCGCGGCGAGATGCTGATGGTCGTGTTCTTTGTCTTTGCGATCTCCCGGCAGACCTTTGCGGTGGAATTTCATCGCGACCGCTGGCGGCGGCTGCGACGCGATCCGCAGATGCGGATGGGGCTGGCCTGTCTGGCGGTCGTGCCCGCGATCCTGTTTCTGCGGCATTGGGTCGGCGCCTACGAGGTGGACGAAGAGGCCGACGTGCTGTCGGCGATCCGGGCGCTGTGGGGTGCGATTTTTACGGTCTGGTCGTTCCTGACCACCACGGGCTTTGCCTCCTCGGAATGGGAAGTCGCGCGGGCGTGGTCGGGCCTGCAGGCGCCGGGTCTGGTGCTGCTGGGGCTGGCGCTGGTCGGCGGCGGCGTTGCCACCACGGCGGGCGGGGTCAAGCTGCTGCGGGTCTATGCGCTTTACAAACACGGGCTGCGCGAACTCGACAAATTGGTCCATCCGAACTCCGTCGGCGGCTCCGGCGCGATGGAGCGGCGCATCCGGCGGCAGGGCGCGCAGGTGGCGTGGATTTTCTTCATGTTGTTCGCGCTGTCGATTTTCGCGGTGTCGAACCTGCTGGCCCTATCGGGCATGACATTCGAGCAATCGATGGTGATGACCGTCGCCGCATTGTCCACGACCGGCCCCTTGGCGCAGGTGGTGGGCGAGGCGCCGCTCGATTATGCGGACCTGTCGGGCTATGGCCGCGCGATCCTGAGCGTGGCCATGGTGCTGGGCCGGTTGGAGACGCTGGCCATCATCGCGCTTCTGAACCCGGAATTCTGGCGGAACTGAGCCCGCGGGGCCGCGTTTTGCGAAATTGCGCGACAATCCGCTTCGGAGGGGCTGGAATCTCCGCATCATGCAATCCATAGTATTGCGACGCATGTCCGCCCGCCATTCCCATCGGCGGCCAAAGGACGGAAAAGACGGGACAATATAGGCAAGAAAACATGGCCGACAAACAGAACCTTCAGGACGCATTCCTGAACCATGTCCGGAAGACGAAGGTTCCGGTGACAATTTTTCTGATCAACGGGGTGAAGCTGCAGGGCGTCATCACTTGGTTTGACAATTTCTGCGTGCTTTTGCGTCGTGACGGCCAGTCGCAGCTGGTCTACAAACACGCGATTTCGACCATAATGCCGTCGCAGCCGATCAATCTGCACGACGGCGAGGACTGAGGCATTCCCTGACACTCTCTATGAGCACCGATGAGGGAGCAGGCGGACCGGACGGGGAAGATACCCGTGCGTTCGTGTTGCATCCTGAGATCATGAACAATCGCGACCGTCGTCCCTCGGGGCCGGCGCTCGAAGAAGCTGTATCGCTGGCCGCTGCCCTGCCGGGGTTGAGCGTCGAGGGCGCGGAGGTCGTGCCTTTGCGCACGGTTCATCCGGGGCACTTGTTCGGCACCGGCAAGATGGAAGAGCTTCGGCTGCGCATCAAGGCCGCCGATGTGGAGCTGGTCCTCATCGACGGGCCGGTCAGCCCGGTGCAGCAGCGCAATCTGGAAAAGGAATGGAAGGTCAAGATCCTTGACCGGACCGGCCTGATCCTTGAGATCTTTGCCGACCGTGCCCGAACCCGCGAGGGTGTGTTGCAGGTCGAATTGGCGGCGCTGAGCTATCAGCGGACGCGGCTGGTGCGCGCGTGGACCCACCTTGAGCGGCAGCGCGGCGGGCTGGGATTTGTCGGCGGTCCGGGGGAAACCCAGATCGAGGCCGACCGCCGCGCGATCGACGAGGCGATCACCCGCATCCGGCGTCAGCTGGAAAAGGTCACCCGCACCCGTGCCCTGCACCGCGCATCCCGCGCAAAGGTGCCGTTCCCCGTCGTGGCGCTGGTGGGCTATACCAACGCCGGTAAATCGACGCTGTTCAATCGCCTGACCGGGGCGGATGTGCTGGCAAAGGATATGCTATTTGCCACGCTGGACCCCACCATGCGCGGGGTCACGCTGGAAACCGGGCAAAAGATTATCCTGTCGGACACGGTGGGCTTCATCTCCGATCTTCCGACACAGCTGGTGGCGGCGTTCCGCGCCACGCTGGAGGAGGTGCTGGAGGCCGATCTGATCTTGCATGTGCGCGACATTTCCCACGGGGAGACCGAAGCGCAGAAGCAGGATGTGGTCGCGATCATGAACACCCTCGGCGTGTCCGAGGAAACCCCGCTGATCGAGGTCTGGAACAAGCTGGACCGCATGGACGACGCGGCGCGCGAGGCGACGGAGACCATTGCCGCGCGCAGCGATGACGTGATGGCGATCTCGGCTCTTTCGGGCCACGGGGTCAGCGATCTGGTGCATGTCGTGACCGAGGCGCTCGATGGCGTGCGCGGGGCGGAAACCCTGCGCGTGGGCTTTGACGAGGGCCGCCGCCGGGCGTGGCTGTTCGACCAGCAGGTCGTGACCGAAGAGCGTCAGGACGAAGACGGCTGGTCACTCGATGTCGAATGGACGGCCCGCCAGCGCGCGGCTTACGGGCGGCTCTAGGCGGCACATCCCGTCCTGCGCATGGCTGAAGCCTGACCTGTCCGCCATGTCCGCCGAGATCAAACGCGCCCTTTGTCGGGGCGCGTTTTTCGTAGGCGCCCCGCCCCCTCCGGGTGCTGGCGCGGAGCGCGCTTCACCTTTTCTCCATTGTCATTGTGCCATGCTTGCCAGTATGGTCACAGTTACGGTCCCCGTGGGCGCGTTTCGCCCGGACCGCTGAAGATTCACTGTCCGCCCGTGGGCGAGAGGCCGAAACCCCGGCCCGCGCGGACAGAGGTGCCGGCCCCGAGGGGCCAATCCGCCCGTCCGTTGCAGCCATCTGCTGACAGGGGAACGGGCAGCAAAAACGGATGCGGCAGCCTGCACAGCAGGGATGACCCGTATCGGAGACAAACCGCGATGGAACGCGCTGGAGGATATGAGCAGAGGAAAGCCGGGTGTTTCGCACCTGCCGTTGCCCTGTTGCCCCCCGTTCCCGCCCCAACCGAAACACCGCATCATCATCTCGCGCCGCCGGGGGTTTCCTCCGGTTCGCGGGCCGATCCGCGGTGCAGAAAGACCCAATGGCCAAGAAAATGCTTATCGATGCCACCCACGCGGAAGAAACCCGCGTTGTGGTGGTGGACGGAAACAAGGTCGAGGAATTCGATTTTGAAACCGTCAACAAACGGCAGCTTGCCGGCAATATCTATCTCGCCAAGGTAACGCGCGTCGAGCCGTCGCTGCAGGCGGCATTCGTGGATTACGGCGGCAATCGCCACGGCTTCCTCGCCTTTTCGGAAATCCACCCCGATTATTACCAGATTCCCGTCGCGGATCGCGAAGCGCTGCTGGCCGAAGAGGCCGCCTACGCCAAATCGCTGGAAGAGGACGAGGAGAAGAAACCCCGTCGCCGGTCGCGTTCGCGCGCTCAGAAAAGCGCCGATAAGGATGCCGTGGAAACCCGCGAGACGGGCTCCGAAGGCATCTCTGGCATGGATGTCGTCGATCTGGACGGCGATGCCGATGCAGATGGCGCTGTCGATGCGGTAGACGCCGCCGCGCAGGAGCAGACGCCCGAGGCCGATACCCGCGCGCCCGACGTTCGCGACAGCGACGATCATGGCGATGACGAGGACGACGCGCAGGACGCCACCGCGCGTGACAGCGATATCGAATCCGTCGCCGATGAGGACGTCACCGAAGAGATCCGCCAGCCGCGCAAACCCCGTCCGCGCCGCTACAAGATCCAGGAAGTCGTCAAGGTCCGTCAGATCCTGCTGGTGCAGGTCGTCAAGGAAGAGCGCGGCAACAAAGGCGCGGCGCTGACCACCTATCTCAGCCTTGCGGGCCGCTACTGCGTTCTGATGCCCAACACCGCCCGTGGCGGCGGCATCAGCCGCAAGATCACGAACGCCGCCGACCGCAAGAAGCTCAAGGAAATCGCCTCCGAGATCGACGTGCCGAAGGGCGCGGGTCTGATCGTGCGCACCGCTGGTGCGAAACGGACCAAGACCGAGATCAAGCGCGATTACGAATACCTTAAGCGGATGTGGGAACAGATCCGCGAGCTGACCCTGAAATCGGTCGCGCCCGCGCCGATCTACGAGGAAGGCAACCTGATCAAGCGGTCGATCCGCGATCTTTACAACCGTGAGATCGACGAAGTGCTGGTCGAGGGCGAAGCAGGCTACCGTGTCGCCAAGGACTTCATGAAAATGATCATGCCGTCCCACTCCAAGAACGTGAAGCACTACGCCGAACAGATGCCGCTTTTCGCCCGCTATCAGGTCGAAAGCTACCTCAGCTCCATGTTCAACCCGACCGTGCAGCTGAAATCCGGCGGCTATATCGTGATCGGCGTGACCGAAGCGCTGGTGGCGATTGACGTCAACTCCGGCCGGGCCACGAAAGAGGGCTCGATCGAGGATACGGCGACCAAGACCAATCTGGAGGCGGCCGAGGAGGTCGCACGCCAGTTGCGCCTGCGCGACTTGGCCGGTCTGATCGTCATCGACTTCATCGACATGGAAGAGCGCAAGAACAACGCCGCCGTCGAGAAGCGCTTCAAGGACAAGCTGAAAACCGATCGCGCCCGCATTCAGGTGGGCCGGATTTCCGGCTTTGGCCTGATGGAAATGAGCCGTCAGCGTCTGCGTCCCGGCATGCTGGAAGCGACGACGCAGCCGTGCCCGTCCTGCCACGGCACCGGGCTGCTCCGCTCCGACGACAGCCTCGGGCTCAACATTCTGCGTCAGATCGAGGAAGAGGGCACCCGTGGCCGCACCCGCGAGGTGCTGATCAAGGCGCCCGTCGGCATTTGCAACTTCCTGATGAACCAGAAGCGCGAACATGTGGCCCAGATCGAAGTGCGCTATGGCATGGCGATCCGGATCGAGGCAGATCCGCATCTGATCAGCCCCGACTACACGGTCGAGAAGTTCAAGACGGCGACCCGCAATGTCCCCGAAGTGACCGCGCCCGTGATTTCCATCGACACGTCCGATATGCCCGATTTCGAGGAAGAGGACGAGGTTCAGGAGCCCGAAGAGGACACCCGCGAGGACGACGCGACCGAAACGCGCGAAGCGCCGGAAGCGAGCGACGAGCCGCAGCCCAAGAAAAAACGTCGTCGTCGGCGGCGGCGTCGGGGCGGTAACGGCAATGGCGAAGACAACGGCAATTCGGATGCCCGTTCGGACGAGACGTCCGGCAACGGGGCTGAGGCAGCCGCGCCGAAACCCACCGAAGGCGACGAAGACGGCACCGCCGGTGCGTCCATCGCCGAGGATGTGGCCGCGGGCGATGCCTCTGCCGTGGTGACCGCTGCCGCGCCCGAAGGGGATGCGGAAGACAAGCCCAAGCGCAAGCGCACCACCCGCAGCCGGTCGTCCCGGTCGCGCAAGAAGGTGAGCGAAGCGGGCAATGACACCGAACCCCGGACCGAGGAGGCAGCTACCGACACCGTCGTCGCGACCTCGCAGGAGGTGATCGCCGAAGAAGCGGTGCTGAACGATGTCAGCCCGGTTCCCGCAGCGGCCACGCCGGATGCGGAGCAGATCGAAACGCAGCCTGAGACCGCGTTCGTCGCGCCTGAGCCTGTCGCCGAACCTGCACCGGTGCAGCCGACCGAAGTGATCGCGACGGATCGGATCGACCCGGAAACGGTCGCACCGGAAATTGCGCAGGTGGAGCTGGAAAGCCCTGCCGAACAGGCCGAAGCCGCACCGACCGAAAAAGCCTATGAAATGGCCGAGGCGGGTGACGATACGGATGAGGACAAGAAGCCGAAGCGCCGCGGCTGGTGGTCGCTCGGCCGCTGATTTTGCGGACTGCACTTATGCAAACGCCCGGCTTCGTGCCGGGCGTTTTGCGTTTGGGGTTAGACAAGGGGTCGGTCGCACCTGCTGCTGCGAAACAGCGTCGGGGTTTGACCAGTGCGGCGCTGAAACGCGCGGGTGAAATAGGCCGCGGACCGAAACCCCAGAACCTCGGCCACCTGCCGAACGGGCAATCGGGTTTCAAGCAACAGCCGCCGCGCCTCGTAGGTCAGCCGGTCCTGCAGCAAATCCGAAGCCGAGCGATTGCAGGTCACGTTGCAGCAGCGGCTGAGATGCGTCGCCGTTACCCCCAGCAATTCAGCGTAATCTCCGACCGATTGTCCGGTATATAGCTGCCCTTCAACAAGCGCGGTGTAGCGCTTGACCAACCGCTGCGCTGCGCGCGACCGCGTGTCGGGCGGGGGCGGGTTATCCTCCGCCGCCCATTGTGTCTGCCGCAAAAGCCACACCGAAAGCAGCCCCGCCTGATGGTGCAGTGCCGCATCCCGCGCGGGGCGGTCGTGGTCCAGTTCCCGCTGCAGCGCGTCGATAAGGCCAGTCACCTCGGCCTGGGCCGGGGCGTGACGAATGCGCAGATGCAACGGCTCGTCAGGCAGGGACGTGGCGGTGGTGTCATCGAAAAATACAGCGGTCCCAAACACCTGCGAGGAGATCTCGAACCCATGCATCAGGCCCGCGGGGATGTAGATCGCGTTATGCGCCCCATAGCCGCGCGTCGTTCCGGCGACGGTGATCCGGCCTTGGCCTCGAGTGAACCACAGCAGGAGCGGCGCACGATAGGATCGCATCGCCTCGGTCCGCCAGCGCCCGCCTTGGGCCAGCCGGGTGATCGGCACGAGTTTCAGCGCCGAGCGCGGCGGCGCTCGGAGCGTGGGTGGTTGGGTCATTGGCAGCATCCCCATCGCAGATCGCGGAAGGGTGACCCTGCGTTAACCGTAAATCAAGAGATAACTGGCGCGTTCTGCGCCCAGCCGCTGCTGCGGATCACTGGCGCGCGATGCCTTCGGGCGGGGGGGCGCAGCCTTCGGGGGCGGGCTTGCCGTCAAACACGACCTCGCCACAGCGGTTGATCTGATGCCACGCCCAGCCGTGCCCGTCCTCCGCGACGACGACAACCATGTCGATGCCGTAGCGAATGTCGGCCTCGCCCAGAAACGCTTCCGCGCGGCCCTCGTCGAGCGCGGTGGCGATGGCATCGGCGTCATAGCAATCGAACCAGCCCGGAGACACCAGCGGCGTGGCGCCGTCATAGGCGGTATAGCTTTCGCGCAGTTGTTTGAGCGGCGCATTGGTCGTGAAGCACGCCCGATAGCGCAGCGGCGAGCTGTCCGCATCGATGGCGCTGACCTCACCGGTCGGAATTTCGACAGGCGCGCCGCCGGTCTGCGGTGTCAGGGCGACGGACACGGCATCCGCCGGGACGTCCTCGTAATAGTAATAGACCTGAAAATAATACAGCGCCGCGCCCGCCGCCAGCGCAGCGGCGACAATGCCGCCCGCCGCGACGCGCCCGCCGAGCGTGCCGCTCATGCTGCGGTTTCCGGCTGCCAGCCGCCCGCTTCGGTCTGCACGAATGCGTCCGCACATGCCTTGGCCAGCGTGCGCACGCGCCCGATATAGGCCTGACGTTCGGTAACGGAAATCACGCCGCGCGCATCGAGCAAATTGAACAGATGGCTGGCCTTGATGCACTGATCGTAGGCGGGATGCGCCATGACGATACGGCGCCCGGTTTTCGGATCATCGAACGGCTCGGCCAGAATGCGAGCGCATTCGGCCTCGGCATCCTCGAAATGCCGCAGCAGAACCTGCGTGTCGGCCACGTCAAAATTCCAGCGGCTGTATTCGGCTTCGGTCTGGCGGAACACGTCGCCATAGCTGAGCGCAATCGGCGCTGCGGGGTCGTTATAGGGCATGTCCATGACGTGATCGACGCCCAGAACATACATCGCCAGCCGCTCCAACCCATAGGTCAGTTCGCCCGAAACCGGGGCGCAGTCATGGCCACCGACCTGCTGGAAATAGGTGAACTGGCTGACTTCCATCCCGTCGCACCAGACCTCCCAGCCCAGCCCCCACGCGCCGAGCGTCGGGCTCTCCCAATCATCCTCGACAAAGCGGATGTCATGCAGGTCCATGTCGATCCCGATTGCGGCGAGCGAGCCGAGATAGAGATCCTGCAATTGCGGCGGGCTGGGTTTGATCAGAACCTGATACTGGTAGTAATGCTGCAAGCGGTTCGGATTTTCGCCATAGCGGCCATCGGTGGGGCGGCGCGACGGCTGCACATAGGCGGCAGCCCACGGGGTAGACCCCAGCGCGCGCAGGGTGGTCGCGGGATGGAAGGTGCCGGCGCCGACCTCCATATCATAGGGCTGCAACACGGCGCAGCCCTGCGCGGCCCAATAGGATTGCAGCCGCAGGATGATCTCCTGAAAGCTTTTGGGCGTGTCGGGCTTGGAAGTCTGGGGCATGCGGGTCTCCGTCTGCTGCGCGCGGTGCGCTTCGCGTGCATCTGGCGCACCAATAGGCAAGCGGGCAGGGGTGGTCAACGGCGTCGAACGGCCGCGCCGCGTGCGCTTTCACGCAAGCGTGAGGGCATGATCGCCACAGCTGTGGCAAAAAATGCGGGGCGCAGGTGTAAGCCGGGCGCGTATCGGGTCACATCGGTCCGAGAATTTACCCTGTGTTCGAGGACCGTCCGACAGATGACCGCGCCGACATTCGCCACCCGCCTGCCTGCCGCCCTGCGCGTGTTACTGATCGCCCTCAGTCTGCTGCTGCCTGCTGTGACGGGGCACATGGCCCGCGCACAGGAGGCCGTGTGGCTTCAGATCGAAGCACACCCCACCTTGGCCGAGGCCGAGCAGCGCGCGCGGGCCTATGCGGGGGCCTTCCCCAATGTGAACGGATTTCGCATGGCGTCGGGCTGGTATGCGCTCGCGCTCGGCCCCTACAATGCCGCCGGTGCCGCGGCTGAGCTGCGCAATCTGCGCGCGGGTCTACTGATCCCGTCGGACAGCTATGTCTCCGATGGCAGCCTTTACCGGGAGCCGTTCTGGCCCGCCGGCGCACAGGGGTTGGGCGCGCGCCCGGCGCCCCCCGTCAGCGTGCAATCGCTGGATGAGGCCACGCCGGATGCGGATGCGCCCGCAACGCCGGAGCAGGCCGCGCCCATTCCCGAGGTTATCGAAGAAACCCCGCAACAGGCCCGCGCTGCGGAGCGGGATCTCACCCGGCAGGATCGCATGGCTCTGCAAGAAGCGCTGCAATGGGAAGGCTTCTATGCCTCTGCCATCGACGGGGCCTTTGGCGCGGGGACGCGCAATGCGATGGGGGCCTATCAGGCCGCAATGGGCTATACCCCCACCGGCGTTCTGACCACGGCCCAGCGGCAGGAACTTCTGGAAAACTACCGCGCTGTGTTTGCCGATCTGGGCCTTGCCTCGGTGATGGACGAGGCCGCGCAGATCGAAATGATCATGCCCACAGACAAGGTGGCCTTTGCCGATGTGACCCCGCCCTTCGTACATTACGACAGCCGCGATGACAGCGGCATTCGCGTGATCCTCATCAGCCAAAGCGGCGGGCGCAGCGCGCTGGCCGGGCTGTATAACGTGATGCAGACGCTGGAAATCGTCCCGCCCGAGGGGGAGCGCTCCCGCAGTGGCGACAGCTTCACGCTGACCGGGCAGGGCGACGATCTGGAAAGCTACACCTGGGCGCGGACCGAAGGCGGCAGCATCAAAGGCTTCACCGTCGTGTGGAAGCCCGAAGACCGCCGGGTCATGCAGCGCGTGATCGAAACCATGCAGCAAAGCTTCCGCTCGACCGGGTCCGGCGCGTTGGCCGATGTCGCCGGTGACGAGCCCGAAGAACGCATCGATCTGCTGGCGGGCTTGCAAATCCGCCGTCCAACCATGTCGCGCAGCGGGGTTTATCTGGACCGCTCCGGCGCGGTGCTGACGGTGACGGAGCTGCTTGACAGCTGCGAACGTCTGACCATCGCCGGGGATTACGATGCACAGATCGTCGCTCGCGACGATGCGCTGGGTCTGGCGGTGTTGAAGCCGTCGCAGCGGATGAGCCCGGTCAGCTATGCCCGCTTCGCCACGGCCACGCCGCGTCTGCAATCGGAACTTGCCGTATCGGGGTTCTCCTACGAGGACGTGCTGGACCTGCCGGTAATGACCTACGGCACCTTGGCCGCGACGCGTGGTCTCGATGGCGACGAAGGCCGCGCGCGGCTGCAGATCGAAACGTTGCCCGGCGATGCGGGTGGTCCGGTGTTCGACAGCGAAGGCGCAGTGACAGGTGTGCTGCTGGCCCGCGCTGACAGTGACCGCCAACTGCCCGAAAACGTCATGTTCGCCGCTCGCCCGGATGCCATGTCCGCGCTGCTGGCCGAAGCAGGCGTCAGCGCCAGCATGGCCGAGGGCGGCGCTACGTTGACCCCGACCGCCCTGTCGCGCCATGCCGCTGATATGACGGTGCTGGTCAGCTGCTGGTAACGGCGCGCGGTCCCATACCGCACAAACAAGAAAGGCGCGCCCCGCGGGACGCGCCTTTTTCAATGCAGCCGAGGCCCGCGGGATCAGCTGTCGCCAAACACCCGCTTGAAGATCGTGTCGACATGCTTGGTGTGGTAGCCAAGGTCGAACTTCTCTTCGATCTCTGCCGGGCTCAGGGCCGCGGTCACTTCGGGATCGGCCAGAAGCTCGGTTTTGAAATCGGCACCTTTCTCCCAGACCTTCATCGCGTTGCGCTGCACAAGGCGGTAGCTGTCCTCGCGGCTGACACCGGCCTGCGTCAGCGCCAGAAGAACCCGCTGCGACATAACCAGACCGCGGAACTTGTTCATGTTGGCGAGCATGTTGTCGGGGTAGATCACCAGCTTCTCGACGACACCGGCCAGACGGTGCAGCGCGAAGTCGAGCGTGATGGTGGTGTCGGGGCCAATCGCCCGCTCGACAGAGCTGTGGGAAATGTCGCGCTCATGCCAAAGCGTCACATTCTCCAGCGCCGGGATCACCGACATGCGCACCAGACGGGCAAGGCCGGTCAGGTTTTCGGTCAGGACCGGATTGCGCTTATGCGGCATCGCTGACGAACCCTTCTGCCCCTTGGAGAAGAACTCTTCCGCTTCCAGAACCTCGGTCCGCTGCATGTGGCGCACTTCGGTCGCAATGTTCTCGATGGACGAGGCGATGACGCCCAGCGTGGCAAAGAACATGGCATGGCGGTCGCGCGGGATAACCTGGGTCGAGATCGGCTCCGGCTTCAGGCCCAGCTGCTTGCAGACATGTTCCTCGACGAAGGGGTCGATATTGGCAAAGGTGCCGACCGCCCCGGAAATCGCGCCGGTGGCGATCTCCTCGCGGGCATTGACCAGACGCGCCCGCCCACGGGCCATTTCAGCGTAGAACCGGGCAAAGGTCAGCCCCATCGTGGTCGGCTCGGCATGGATGCCGTGGCTGCGCCCGATGCGCACGGTGTCTTTATGCTCATGCGCGCGGGTCTTCAGCGCCTCCAGCACCCGGTCCATCCCGGCCAGCAGGATGTCAGCCGCGCGGACCAGCTGCACATTCAGCGTGGTATCGAGCACGTCGGACGACGTCATCCCCTGATGCACGAACCGCGCGTCGTCGGAGCCGATATGCTCCGCCAGATGGGTCAGGAAGGCGATGACGTCATGCTTGGTCACGGCCTCGATCTCGTCGATGCGGGCCACGTCGAACTCGGCATCCTTGGCTTTCCACACGGCCTCGGCATTGGCCTTCGGGATCACGCCCAGCTCGGCCTGCGCATCGCAGGCATGGGCCTCGATCTCGTACCAGATGCGGAATTTGGCTTCGGGCGACCAGATGGCGACCATGTCGGGGCGGGAATAACGGGGGATCATGCGCGGCCTTTGCGGTTGGGGTTCGGGCGCCGTTCTCATAGACTGCGTAGGCACAGGCGGCAAGGCACGGGACAGGATGGCTGAGGTTGAGGACGTATTGCGGCGCTTTGCCGGGCAATGGACCCTGAGCCGCCGGATCGAGGATGCCCGCGCAGGCACCACCGGCCGGTTCGAGGGCACGGCGCGCCTGACCCCGGATGGCGGCGGGCTGCGCTATGACGAAACTGGGCTGCTGTCCCTGCCGGGGGCAGCGCCGATGCAGGCCAGCCGCAGCTACCTGTGGCGTGCCATAGATCAGCGGATCGCAGTGTTGTTCGAGGACGGTCGACCGTTTCACGAATTCGCCGTGACCGCAGACACCGCGCGGGCGACCCATTGGTGCGATCCGGATGACTACCGCGTCAGCTATTCGTTCGAGACCTGGCCAAACTGGCAGGCCGAATGGCAGGTCAGCGGTCCGCGCAAATCCTACCGCATGATCAGCAGCTACTGCCCCGCAGATTGACCCGCCCATTAGAAAACACAGGGCGGGTCAGGATGTTACGACGCGACCTTCAGTTTCCGCGCGCCAGCGCCGCGACCCCGGTGCGGGCAATCTCGACCAGACCCAGCGGGCGCATCAGATCGGCAAAGGCGTCGATCTTCTCCGGCGTGCCGGTCAACTCAAAGACAAAACTTTCCAGCGTGCTGTCCACCGCGTTGGCGCGGAAAATATCCGCCAGCCGCAGCGCTTCGACACGTTTTTCATCTGTGCCCTGAACCTTCAGCAGTGCCAGCTCGCGTTCTACCGACGGCCCCTCGACCGTCAGATCATGAACCTCGTGAACCGGCACCAGACGGCCCAGCTGCGCCTTGATTTGTTCGATGATCGCGGGGGTGCCGCGGGTCACGATGGTGATGCGGCTCAGGTGCCCGTGGTGGTCGGTCTCGGCCACCGTCAGGCTTTCGATGTTGTAGCCCCGCCCGGAAAACAGCCCGATCACCCGTGCCAGCACACCGGCTTCGTTATCGACGACCACGGCCAGCGTATGCGCTTCGATCACTTCGGAGTTCGGGTCGCGAAGATCATAGGCGGAATGGCGGGACGAGCCCTTGGAGATGTTGAGTGCGGCCATGAAACTGCGCCTCTTTCAATATGGTAAAAATATCCTCAGGGGGTCTGGGGGGCTGAAGCCCCCCAGCTTAAGTCGCGGGTCTGGATCAGACCAGCACCGCGCCACCCGCTTTGATCGCGTCCTTGGTCGAATCCTGGCCCAGCAGCATCTTGTTATGCGGCTCGCCCGATGGGATCATGGGGAAGCAGTTTTCGTGCTTCTCGACCAGACAGTCAAAGATCACCGGCCCGTCGTAATTGATCATCTCCATGATCGCATCGTCCAGATCGGCGGGGTCTTTGCAGATGATCCCCTTGGCGCCGAACGCTTCGGCCAGCTTGACGAAATCGGGCAGCGCTTCGGACCAGCTGTGCGAATAACGCTCGCCATGCAACAGCTCCTGCCATTGCCGGACCATGCCCAGACGCTCGTTGTTGAGGATGAATTGCTTGACCGGCAACCGGAACTGCACGGCGGTGCCCATTTCCTGCATGTTCATCATCCACGAGGCTTCGCCCGCGACATTGATGACCAGCGCATCGGGATGGGCCACCTGCACGCCGACCGAGGCCGGAACGCCGTAGCCCATCGTGCCCAGCCCGCCGGAGGTCATCCAACGGTTCGGGGCCTCGAACCCCAGATACTGCGCGGCCCACATCTGATGCTGGCCCACCTCGGTGGTGATGTAGCGATCATGGCCTTTGGTCAGCGCTTCCAGCCGCTCAAGCGCGTATTGCGGTTTGATGACCTTCTCCGAGGGCTGATAGGCAAGGCAATTCTGCGCCTTCCATTCCTCGATCTGCGCCCACCATTTGGCGATTGCCTCGCGGTTCACCTTGCGGCCCCGGCTTTTCCAGATGCGCAGCGCGTCTTCTAGCACATGGGCCACATCGCCCACGATGGGGAAATCGACGCGGATCACCTTGTTGATCGAGGACGGGTCGATATCGATATGCGCCTTGCGGCTGTTGGGGCTGAAATCGGCGATGCGCCCGGTGATCCGGTCATCGAAACGCGCCCCGACATTGATCATCAGATCGCAGCCATGCATGGCGAGGTTTGCCTCGTAAAGGCCATGCATCCCCAGCATGCCAAGCCAGCCCTTGCCCGAGGCCGGATAGGCGCCAAGCCCCATCAGCGTGGAGGTCACCGGGAAGCCGGTCGCATCGGCGAATTCGCGCAGCAATTGCGTGGCCTTGTCGCCGGAATTGATGACGCCGCCGCCGGTGTAAAAGATCGGGCGTTCAGCGGTTTCCAGCGCCTCCACCAATGCGGTGATCTGGTCCAGATCGCCCTTCACCGGGGGATTGTAGTGGCCCAGCACGGCCTCGCGCGGGGCGACATAGGTGCCGGAGGCGAATTGCACGTCCTTGGGGATGTCGATCAGCACCGGACCCGGACGGCCCGAAGTGGCGACGTGGAACGCCTTGTGGATCGTGTTGGCCAGATCGTCGGTATCTTTCACCAGCCAGTTATGCTTGGTGCAGGGGCGGGTGATACCGACGGTATCGGCCTCCTGAAACGCGTCGGAGCCGATGGCAAAGGTCGGAACCTGCCCGGACAGCACGACGATGGGGATCGAATCCATCAGCGCATCGGTGATGCCGGTCACCGCATTGGTCGCGCCGGGGCCGGAGGTCACAAGCGCCACGCCCGGCTTGCCGGTGGAGCGGGCATAGCCTTCGGCCGCGTGGGCCGCGCCCTGTTCATGCCGCACAAGGATGTGGCGAATGTCGTTTTGCTGAAACAGTTCGTCATAGATCGGTAGCACAGCGCCGCCGGGATAGCCGAATACCACCTCGACACCCTGATCCTTCAGGGCTTGCACCACCATCTTCGCACCGGTCATCTGACGTTCCATGTCACTCTCCAGTTATAAGGCCGGCCTGCCTGGCCGTGGTCCCGTGCGCGGCGTTCCCCGTTGCGGTGGAACAGTCTCCGTGCCCGAGCCCTGAATACAAAAAAGCCCCCGTTCTCGGCGGGGGCGCATGGGAAACCGTTATGGTCGCCGCTCAGCGGCCCATGCGCCTGATCCCTACAAGTACGAGAATGCGAGTCATACCCGGCCCTTTCCGTCATCGTGTGGGCGAACCTAGGCACCCGAAAGAGAGGCGTCAACCGCAAAAACCGGAACTTTATGTCGCCGGGGGCGCGATAGCTTTGTGATTGTTTCAAAATGGCGCGATTGGGCGTAACGAAATCCGGGTTTGCGGGCGTGTGTCGAGCGCTGCGGCCCGATCACCGCCTGAAAACACCTACGCACCCCGCGACCGCGGCGCGCTTGCGGGGCAGGGGGGCTTGCCTTATAGGGCAGCAAAAGGCCGGGGCAGCCGTCCCGCGCCAGCACATGACGAGGTCCCATGGCACGGCGCAAGAAGATTTACGAAGGCAAGGCGAAGATCCTGTATGAAGGTCCCGAACCGGGCACGCTCGTGCAGTATTTCAAGGACGACGCCACCGCTTTCAACGCCGAAAAGAAGGCGACCATCGAAGGCAAGGGCGTGCTCAACAACCGCCTGTCCGAGTTCTTCATGAGCGGGCTAAATGCGGTCGGCATTCCCACGCATTTCATCAAGCGCATCAACATGCGCGAGCAGCTGATCCGCTCGGTCGAGATCGTGCCGCTGGAAGTGATCGTGCGCAACTTCGCCGCCGGGTCGATGGCCAAGCGTCTGGGCATGGAAGAAGGCACGCCGCTGCCGCGTCCGATCGTCGAGTTCTCCTATAAGGACGACGCGCTCGGCGATCCGCTGGTGCCCGAAGAATACATCATCGCGTTCGGCTGGGCGAGCCAGCAGGACATGGATGACATCGTGGCACTGGCGCTGCGGGTAAACGACTACCTCTCAGGCGTCATGTATGGCGTCGGCATCAAGCTGGTGGATTTCAAGATCGAGATCGGCCGCGTCTGGGAAGGCGATTTCATGCGCCTGATCATCGCCGACGAAATTAGCCCCGACAGCTGCCGCCTGTGGGATGTGGCCACGGGCCAGAAGCTCGACAAGGACGTGTTCCGCCGCGATCTGGGCAACCTTGCCGATGCCTATACCGAGGTCGCGCGCCGTCTGGGCGTGCTGCCGAAAAACAACGGGTCGGTCACCAAGCCGACCCTCATCAACTGATCCGAACGACCCGCGAAAGGACGCCGCAAATGAAGGCCAAGGTCCATGTGATGCTCAAGCCCGGTGTGCTCGACCCTCAGGGGGAGGCCGTGAAATCGGCGCTTGGCGCGCTCGGCTTCGACGGGGTCGAAGGTGTCCGGCAGGGGAAGGTGATCGAACTCGATCTGGCCGAATCCGACGCCGCGACCGCCGAGGCTCAGGTCGAGCAGATGTGCGAGAAGCTCCTCGCGAATACCGTGATCGAAAGCTACCGGATCGAAATGCTCTGATCGTCCGGAGCGGCGCGGCGGGCCTGCCCGGCTGACGCGCCGCTTTGCATGTGCCATTGGGCGCAGCCCCACGCGACAGACCCGCAGCCCCTGACAGGAGAGACGCCATGAAGGCCGCCGTCATCACCTTCCCCGGCTCCAACTGCGACCGCGACCTTGCGGTGGCGTTCGAGCGCGCGGGATTCGACGTTACGCGGGTCTGGCATAAGGACACCGACCTGCCGCAGGGCATGGACGTGATCGGCGTGCCGGGCGGGTTTTCGTTTGGCGATTATCTCCGCTGCGGGGCGATTGCCGCAAATTCCCCGATCTGCCGTGCCGTTGTGGCCCATGCCGAACGCGGCGGCTACGTTCTGGGCGTGTGCAATGGCTTTCAGGTGCTGACCGAAACCGGCCTGCTGCCCGGCGCGCTGATGCGCAACGCGCAGCTGAAATTCCTGTGCAAGCCGCAGACCCTGACCGTCGCCACGACCGACAGCGCCTTTACCGCCGCCTACGCCAAAGGTCAGAAAGCCGTGATCCCGATCGCGCATCACGACGGCAATTACACGGCAGATGACGAAACGCTGGCCGGGCTTGTCGATCAGGATCTGGTCGCGTTCCGCTACGACGCCAACCCTAACGGGTCCAAAGGGGACATTGCCGGCATTCTCAGCGCCAATCGCCGGGTTCTGGGCATGATGCCGCATCCCGAACGCGCCGTGGACCCGGCCCATGGCGGCACCGATGGCGCGGCGCTGTTTGCCAGCCTCGCCGGGGCGTTCGTCGCGGCCTGATCCGGCAAGGCGCGCGCGCCACGTCGCGCGCCCTATGCCTCGGCCCGCAGGCGCGATAGGATCGCGGCATGGCAAGGACACCGCCCAGCAAAGACCCGTTCGCAGGCTCCGACCTGTCATCCGTGCGGCTGACGCTCGGCGCGCGGCTTGCTGTGATTGCGGGGATCGTGCTGGCCATCGCGGTGATCTATGTCTCGAACATCGCGCTGACGGAACGGTTCACCAACACCACTCGCACCCGGTCCGAACTGCGGCTCGCGCTTTATACCGGTAACGTCATTTCCGAATTGCAGCGGAATTCGGTGGTGCCGCTGCTGCTGGCGCAGGACAAAACCCTGATCGGCGCGCTCAACTCCGCTGATTATTCCCAAAGCTCCCAGCGCCTGATCTCGTTTCGCGAAGAAATCGGCGCGGCGTCCTTGATGCTGCTTGACGGAGACGGGCGCACGGTGGCGGCGACCGACCGCAACCTGCTGGGCTCCACCCACCGGCAAAGCAACTATTTCGTCGATGCGATCCGCGCCAAGGACACCGTATTTTCCGTCCATGAAGGCGATAACGGTGCGCTGCAATTCATCTATTCGCGCCGGGTCCAAAGCGAGGGCGAGCGTATCGGCGTGATCCTCGTCACCGTCGATCTGCGCAAGTTCGAGCAAAGCTGGGCGGGCATTTCCGATGCCGTTCTGGTCACCGACAGCACGGGCCGCATCATCCTTGCGACTGAGCCGCGCTGGCGTGGCCGCACGGTGGAGGAGGCCCTGGCCGCGCAATCGCCCCCCTCCGCCATCGAGCGGGCGCTGAATGCCACATCGGAATGGTCCTTCGTGCCACCGGATGCCTATGTCATGGGCGAGGCCGTTCTGCGCACCGACAGCCGCATCCCGTTCCGGGGCTGGCGTATCACTTCCTTTACCGCCTACCAATCCGTGCGCGAGCGCGTGAATGGCGTTTTGGCGTTGGAAATCATGGGCTTCGCGCTGCTTCTTACAGCGATCTTTTTTCTTCTGGGCCGCCGCGCGCAGGCCCGGTCGCAGGAGTTGGAACGGGAATCCACCGAGTTGCGGCAGCTTAACATCCGTCTCCAGCAGGAAATCGCGGAGCGGGAAAAGGCCGAGCGCAACCTCGAATTTGCCGAACAGACACTGGCGCAAAGCTCCAAACTCGCCGCGCTGGGGGAAATGTCCGCCGCCGTCAGTCACGAGTTGAACCAGCCGCTCGCCGCGATGAAAACCTATCTCGCCGGGGCGCGGCTGCTGTTGCAACGCAAACGCGGCGAGGAGGCGCTGTCCTCCTTCCAGCGGATCGACGATCTGATCGAGCGGATGGGCGCGATCACCCGGCAGCTTAAAAGCTACGCCCGCAAGGGCGGCGAGGCCTTCGAGCCGATTGATGTGCGCGCCTGCGTGTCGTCCGCGCTGGCGATGATGGAGCCGCAGCTGAAACACCGGCAGGTCGCGATTTCGCGCACCATGCCCGGCGGTCCGGTGATGATCCGGGCGGATCGCCTGCGGCTGGAACAGGTGCTCATCAATTTATTCCGCAACGCGCTGGACGCGACCAAGGGCGTGGCCGATCCGCAGGTCGAAGTGCTGCTGTCAGCCGGGGACACCGCGCTGTTGCAGGTGCGTGACAACGGCCACGGCATTCGCGATCTCGATGCGCTGTTCGAGCCGTTCTACACCACCAAACAACCCGGCGACGGGGTCGGGCTTGGGCTCGCGATTTCGTCCGGGATCATCCACGATTTCGGGGGCCGAATGACAGCCCGCAATGCGCAGGGCGGCGGCGCGGTGTTCGAGATCCAGTTGCCGATCCTGCCCGATGCAGATCAGGATCTGGCCGCCGCAGAATGATCTGGTCGATCACGGCGCCATGACAATCGCGGGTTTTGCTGCGGTGATGGATGTTTTTCCTCCGCCGGATGCAGGAAATCGCGCGTATAAACCCTAGATACACATGCAACCAAACCTGCCGGAACAGGGGATGCATCACGGGATTGAGGCTTGCGCGGCGCGGTGTCGCGGGGAACACTCTGGCCAAAACCCGCTGATGCCGCTTGGTCCGGTCCGCGTTGTCTTGCCTTCGGCGGGACGCCGCGCGCATTTGGTCCCGGCATAACACGCCGGGAACGGCGGAACGACATGAGGAGGAGCGGAAGCTCATGGCTCAAGCGATGAAGGTCGCGATCATCGACGACGAACAGGACATGCGCCAATCGATCAGCCAGTGGCTGGCGCTGTCGGGGTTCGATACCGAAACCTATTCCTGCGCGGAGGACGCGCTGAAAGGCATCGGCGCGGATTATCCCGGCGTCGTCGTCTCGGATATTCGTATGCCCGGCATGGATGGCATGGCCTTTCTGAAAAAGTTGATGTCACAGGACAGTTCGCTGCCCGTCATCATGATCACCGGCCACGGCGATGTGCCGATGGCCGTCGAGGCGATGCAGGTCGGCGCGTTCGATTTCTTGGAAAAACCGTTCAACCCCGATCGCATGACCGCATTGGCCAAACGCGCGACACAGCGTCGGCGGCTGGCGCTGGATGCGCGCGCGCTGCGGCGGGAATTGTCGGACGGCTCCGGCATCATGAAAAAACTGATCGGCTCGTCGCCGGTGATGGAGCGGCTGCGCGAAGATATCCTTGATCTGGGGCAGGCGGATGGTCACGTCCTGATCGACGGCGAAACCGGCACGGGCAAAACGCTTGCGGCGCATGCGCTTCATGCCGTGGGCTCGCGCGGGTCGAAGGAGTTCGTCATCGTGGCCTGCGGTGCCCACGCGGAGGAAGACCTCGCGCGGAAACTGTTCGACGGCGATCCGGATAACGGCCAGTTGCCGCTGGTGGAATTGGCGCGCGGCGGGTCGCTTTGCCTAGAGGATGTCGAGGCGCTGAGCCCGGCTTTGCAGGCGCGGCTTCTGACCTTCATCAACGATCAGGGCACCCCGGCCGAGACCCGCATCGTCGCGATTTGCAATTTGCAGGAGCAGGGCAAAACGCTGGAAGACGTGCTGCGTCCGGATCTGTTCTATCGGCTGGCCGCGATGCGGATCACCCTGCCGCCGTTGCGCCAGCGGGGCGAGGATATCCTGACCCTCTTCACCCGCCTGTCGGATCAGTTTTCCGAGGAATACGGCTGCGACGCGCCCGAAGTTTCGGCGCAGGAAGCCGCGCAGCTGTTGCAGGCGCCGTGGCCCGGCAATGTCCGTCAGCTTATCAATGTGGCGGAACGCGCAGTGCTGCAAAATCGGCGTGGCTCCGGCACGATCGCATCGCTGCTCATGGCCGAAAACGAAGAGGCCGAGCCGGTGATGACGACCGAAGGCAAGCCGCTGAAGGAATATGTCGAAGCGTTCGAGCGCATGCTTATCGACAACACCATGCGGCGTCATCGCGGCTCCATCGTCAATGTTATGGACGAACTATGCCTACCGCGCCGGACGCTGAACGAGAAAATGGCGAAATACGGATTGCAGCGGTCCGATTATCTGTAAGCGTTGGGCAGGGCGGTGACGCCCTGCTTTGTTGCTGGGATTGGTGCATGACGTGAGCCTGCCCGGGGGATGGCGCTGCAGCGGCAGGGTTGCGCGCTTTATACCGGCCACGTACAGCTCCGCTCCGAGCGATGCGTGAGGTGGCCAAGCGCCAGCCCGCGGGACGGGCAGGCGCTCGCCCGCGCGCCCTTCGGGCTTGTTCGCGGGCGGTTGCGCGTCAGTTCAGCGGTCGTGAGACGAAGGGACTGGCCCGGTCCACATCACTCGAACCCTCTCACTCCGCCAACACCACCAGCGCATGGCGCTTCTTGCCCGCCGACAGCTTCACCGGCTCGGCCAGCGCGTCTGTGTCGATCATCAGACCGGCATCGGTCAGCGGCGCGTCATTCATCCGCGCGCCGTTATCCGCGATGAGCCGCTTTGCTTCCTTGCCGGATTTCGCCAGACCCGCGCGCACGATCAGTTGCACGACGGACAGACCCTCGCGGGCCTCGTCGGCGGTGACGGTCAGGGTTGGCAGATCCTCCCCGGTGCCGCCTTCCTCAAAGACCCGGCGCGCGGTTTCTTCGGCGGCATCCGCCGCCTCGCGCCCATGCAGCAAAGCGGTGACTTCGCCCGCCAGAATGATCTTTGCCTCGTTGATCTCCGCCCCTTCGAGCGCACCCATCCGGTCGCATTCCTCGACGGGCAGCTCGGTGTAAAGCTTCAGGAACCGGCCCACATCGGCATCGGTCGTGTTGCGCCAGAATTGCCAGAATTCATAGGGGCTCAGCATGTCCGAGCTTAGCCATACGGCGCCGCCCTGGCTTTTGCCCATCTTGCGCCCGTCCGAGGTGGTCAGGAGCGGCGTCGTCAGCCCGTAAATTTCATGGTCGAGAACCCGGCGCGTCAGGTCGATCCCGTTGACGATATTGCCCCACTGATCCGAACCGCCCATCTGCAACAGACAGCCATGGCGGCGGTTAAGCTCAAGGAAGTCATATGCCTGCAAAATCATGTAGTTGAATTCGAGGAACGACAGCGACTGTTCCCGATCCAGCCGGCTTTTCACGCTTTCGAAGCTGAGCATTCGGTTGACCGAGAAATGCCGCCCGATATCGCGCAGAAAGTCGAGATAGTTTAGCCCGTCGAGCCATTCGGCATTGTTGAGCATGACCGCGCCGGTCTCGCCCTCGTCATAGCTCAGATATTGCGAGAAAACCCGCTGCATCCCGGCGATATTCGCGTCGATCTGCTCAGGCCCCAGCAAGGGCCGCTCATCGGAGCGGAACGACGGATCGCCAACCTTGGTCGTGCCGCCGCCCATCAGGGTGATCGGCTTGCCGCCGGTTTTCTGAAACCAGCGCAGCAGCATGATGTTGAGCAGATGACCCACATGCAAGGAGGCCGCAGTGGCGTCATAGCCGATATAGGCCGGGACGACCCCGGCGATCAGCGCATCATCCAGCCCCTGCAAGTCGGTGCAATCGGCGAGGAAGCCCCGCTCCATGATGACCGTCAGGAAGTCCGATTTCGGGTGGTAGGTCATGTCCATTCGGTCCATTCTTTCGGGTGTTGCGCCCCTCATACCGGCGCGGTTGGCGAAGGAAAAGCCCATGTTGAAGCGAGGTCCATTGCGGGCAGCAGGTGCGATGTCGGGAACGTCGCTCGACGGGGTCGATGCGGCCATGCTGCTGACCGACGGACACCGGATCATGGAGTTCGGCGAAACCGCGTATCGCGCCTATACCGAGGCCGAGCGCGCGGTGCTTCGGGCCGGGTTGGGCCATTGGCCCGGCACCCCCGAAACCGAAGCGGCGGCCGAGGTGGTGGAAATGGTCCATGCGGAGGTTCTCGCCGGGTTCGCCACCGCCGATCTGGTCGGGTTTCATGGACAGACGCTGGCCCATGATCCGCGCGGGCAGGGCACCCATCAGGCTGGGTGCGGGCGGCTTCTGGCCGAGGCGCTGGGAGTGCCGGTTGTCTGGGATTTCCGCTCCAACGACGTGCGTATGGGCGGCGAAGGCGCGCCGCTTGCACCCGCATATCATTTCGCGCTGGCCAAATGGATCGGTGTGCGCGCGCCGGTGGCCTTTCTCAATCTGGGCGGTGTCGGCAACCTGACATGGATCGACCCGCGCCATGACCGCCCCGAAGATCCCGGTGCGCTGCTGGCCTTTGACACCGGACCTGCCAATGCGCCGATCAACGATCTGATGCAGGCGCGCTGCGGCCTGGGCTACGACGCCGACGGTGCGCTGGCCGGGCAGGGGACGGTGAATGAGCCGGTCTTGCAGCGCTTTGCCGGGCATCGCTGGTTCACGCGCATGCCGCCCAAATCACTGGACCGCGACGCCTTTGCCGATTTGCAGGGGCAGGTCGCCGATCTGTCCGATGCCGATGCCTGCGCCACGTTGACCGCCGTGGCCGCTGCCGCTGTGGCACGTGGGGCCGAACATATCCCGACCCCGCCGGAGCGCATCCTTGTCACCGGCGGCGGGCGCCGGAACCCGGTGATGATGCAGATGATCGCCGCCATGTGCGATTGCCCGGTGGCCCCGGTGGAGGATGCCGGATTGGACGGCGACATGCTGGAGGCACAGGCATTTGCGTTTCTCGCCGTGCGGGTGGCGCGGGGTCTGCCGACAAGCTTCCCGGCCACGACAGGCGTGCGCGCGGCGATCGGCGGCGGGCAACTCAGCGATCCGCGACGCGCGCAGACGGCGTAATGCGAAGATGGGGCAGGGCGCACGACACCACGCTTTGGTCCGCACTCTACCGGCTTAACATCCGCATACCGCGGTCGATGCCGTCCAGCGTCATCGGCACCATCCGATCATCGAAAATCTCGCGGATCATGCCGACCGACCGTGTATAGGCCCAATGCGGCTCGGGCAGTGGGTTGATCCACAAATGCGACGGCCATTGCGCGCGTGCCCGTTCCAGCCAGACATGGCCTGCCTCGGCGTTCCAATGTTCGTTGGCGCCGCCCGGCATGGCGATCTCATAGGGGGACATCGCGGCATCGCCCACGAAGATGCAGTGCCAATCGGGACCATAGCTGCGCAGGACCGTCTCCGTCGGCGTTTGCGCATCCCAGCGGCGGGCATTGTCGCGCCACACACCTTCGTAAAGACAATTGTGGAAGTAGTAGTGCTCCAGATGGCGAAATTCACTGCGCGCCGCCGAGAAAAGCTCCTCCAGCACCTTCACATGCGGGTCCATAGAGCCGCCAATATCAAGCAGTAACAATACCTTCACCGCGTTGCGCCGCTCGGGGCGGGTGCGCACATCCAGCCAGCCGTTTTCGGCGGTGGCGCGGATGGTGCCGTTCAGGTCCAACTCCTCCGCCGCGCCATCGCGCGCCCATCTCCGCAGGCGCTTCAACGCCACCTTGATGTTGCGGGTGCCCAGTTCCACACTGTCATCGAGATCACGGAATTGCCGTTTGTCCCAAACCTTGGCCGCACGTTGATGGCGGGAGCGGTCCTGACCGATGCGCACACCTTCGGGGTTGTAGCCATAGGCGCCAAAGGGCGAGGTGCCAGCGGTGCCGATCCATTTGTTGCCGCCTTGGTGGCGCGCATCCTGTTCCGCAAGCCGCTGCTTGAGCGTGTCCATCAAGGCGTCGAACCCGCCAAGCGCTTCGATTTCGGCACGTTCCTCGGGGGTCAGGTGACGCTCAGCCAGTTTCTCCAGCCAGTCCGCGGGGATGTCCACGGCCTCGATCACAGCGGCGCTGTCGATCTGGTCAAGCCCGGAGAAGGCGCTGGCAAAGGCGCGGTCGAACCGATCCAGATGGCGTTCATCCTTTACCATCGTGGTGCGGGCCAGCAGGTAGAATTCCTCGACATCGTAGATCACGACCTCACGGTGCAGCGCCTCTAGAAACGCAAGATATTCGCGCAGAGAGACCGGGATGCCAGTGCTGCGCAGCGTTTGGAAGAATAGCAGAAACATCGTGATCCTCAGGCCGGTCCAGTGTTTGACCGACCATGACCTGTGAGAGCCGAAGTCGCAAATACTCCGACGATCCCTAGCGTGCGCATCTATTACTATTACATAATACAGATTATCAGTTAGTTACTATAGCCCATCCGGTTGGTTCCCCTGACACCGGAGGAGCTAAGCATAACCCACTGAAAACAATTAATATGCTAAGCTACAGCTGGTAATGAAACGGTAAAACACGCGCCGTTGCCCGGTGTGCTTTCGATGCGGAAGCGTCCGCGATGGCGATTGACGATGTGTTTGACGATGGCGAGCCCAAGCCCGGTGCCGCCCATTTCACGCGAGCGATGGCTGTCGACCCGGTAAAAGCGCTCGGTCAACCGTGGAATGTGGATCGGATCAAAACCGGGCCCGAAATCCTGCACCGTGACGTGATATGCCGGGCCGCGCAGCGAACTGTCCCGGCTGACCCGTTCCATATGCACCTGCACGCGCTTGCCATCGCGCCCGTATTTCACCGCGTTGTCGATTAGGTTGAAAAACACCTGCGTCAACTGATCCGCATCCCCGCGCACAATCGTCTGGCTGTCCACGCTGCAATCGATGTCGATGGTCACGCCCAGCGGCTCGGCCACCGGGCGCAGGCTGGCGATCACCGACTGCACCAGATCCCCCAGTCGGATCTCGGCGGTGGGACGCATACGTTCGTCGCTTTCCACCCGGCTCAGGCTCAGCAGATCATTGACGAGGCGGTTCATCCGCTCCGCTTCCCGCTGCATGATGCCCAGAAACCGCTCCCGCGCTGTGGCATCGTCGCGCGCGGCGCCGCGCAGCGTTTCGATGAAACCCAGCATCGCGGTCAGCGGTGTTTTTAGCTCATGGCTGACATTTGCGACGAAATCCCGCCGTGCCTGTCCGGCCTGTTCCAGTTCGGACACATCCTCGAAACTCACCAGAATGCCTTCGGGCAGCGGCGCGGCCAGAACCGACCATGTGCGATCGCGATCAAGCCCGGTGCCCGGATAGCGGGTGCGGCCCGCCTGCCCGGTCCGGAACACCTGTTCGATACAATCGAGCAACGCTGGTTGCCGCAGCGATACATAGCTGCGCCCGATCAGCCCGGCCCCCAGCCGTTCTACCGCAGGCGGGTTCATCGCCACGATACGCTGATCCCCACCCAGCAGGACCAGCGGGTATGGCAGCGCATTCAGGATCTGGTGGTCGCGCGTCGTCATGGTCTCCGATCCGGTCGCCGCAGGTCCGGCCTTTGGGCCGGTCCGGCGGTCATATAACGGCCATGCAACGATTTTGCGACGAGACCGGCGGCTCAGAGTTCCTCGACGATGACCAGATCCCGCTCCGAGGCATCGCGCGCATGGCTCAGCGCCTCTTGGTATTCGGGCGAGTTGTAGCAGGCCTCCGCCGCCTCGACGGAGGGGAACCGGGCGACCACATTGCGCGGACGGTCGCGACCTTCCAGTTGCACATGACGTCCGCCACGGGCCAGAAACACGCCGCCATGGGCGTCAATCGCAGGCCCGGCCAATTTCGCGTAGCGGCCATAGGCCTCGTCATCCGTCACATGAACATTGGCGATCCAGAGTGCGCTCATCAGTTGGCTCCTTCAACGACACGACGTGCGGCAGCCAGCGCGGCATCGGCCTTGGACGCATCCGCGCCGCCACCCTGCGCCATGTCGGGACGGCCACCGCCGCCTTTGCCGCCCAGTTCCGCCACAGCCGCGCGAACCAGATCGACCGCGGAAACCCGCCCGGTCAGATCGCTGGTGACGCCTGCGGCGACCGCGGCCTTGCCGCCGGTATCGGCCACCAGCAACACCGCGCCGGAGCCAATTTTGTCTTTATGGGCGTCGATAAGCGCAGGCAGATCCTTGCCCGACACACCGCTGACGACCTGCGCGAGGAAGGCCACGCCATTGACGGTCTCAGCCTCGACCGAACCGCCCTGCCCTGCACCGCCGCCCATGGCCAGCTCGCGGCGCAGCGTCGCAACCTCGGCCAGCAGCGCCTTGCGTTCGTCTAGCAGCGCGCGCACCCGCTCCGGGGCGCCGTTCTGCGCCACTTTCAACAGGCCTTCGATCTCGCTCAGCGCGTGGTCACGGTTGCGCAATTCACGCAGCGCCGCATCCCCCGTCAGGGCCTCGATCCGCCGCACCCCGGCCGAGGACGCGGTCTCGGAGGTCAGGACAAACGCGCCGATGTCGCCGGTGTTGCGGACATGCGTGCCGCCGCACAATTCGATCGAATAGGTGTCGCCCGCTGCGCCCTTGCCGCTATCGGCCCGGCCCATCGAGACGACACGCACTTCATCGCCGTATTTCTCGCCGAACAGGGCCTGCGCGCCCAAACCGCGCGCGTCATCGGGCGTCATGATCCGGGTGTCGACCGGCGTGTTCTGCCGAATGAACTGGTTCACTTCCGCCTCGATCGCGGCGATCTCATCGGCGCTCAGCGCCTTGGCATGGCTAAAGTCGAAGCGCAGCCGGTCAGGCGCGTTCAACGAGCCGCGCTGCGCGACATGATCGCCAAGCGCGCGGCGCAGTGCTTCGTGCAGCAGGTGCGTGGCCGAATGGTTGGCGCGGATCATGCCCCGGCGGCTGTTGTCGACGACCAGTTCCGCGCCCGAATTCACCGCGATCTCGCCCTCGGTCACTTCGGCGAAATGGATGAACAGGCCAGCGGTCTTACGGGTGTCGATGATGGTCGCGCGGCCCGTCTCGGTGCGCAGGGTGCCGGTATCCCCGACCTGACCGCCTGATTCTGCATAAAACGGGGTCTGATTGACCACGATCTGCACGCTGTCGCCAGCTTTGGCCACGGGCTGCGCCGCACCCTCGCGCACGATGGCAAGGATCTGACCTTCGGCCTGCTCGGTATCGTAGCCCAGAAATTCGGTCGCGCCGTGGGTTTCTGCCAGATCGAACCAGATCGCGGCATCGGTCGTCTCGCCGGTGCCGGACCACGCCGCGCGGGCTTTGGCCTTCTGCTCGGCCATCGCGGTGTCGAAGCCTTCGGTATCGACAGCCCGGCCTTTTTCGCGCAGCGCATCCTGCGTCAGGTCGAGCGGGAAGCCATAGGTGTCGTAAAGTTTGAATGCGGAGGCACCGGGCAGGTCTGCACCCTCTGGCAGCGCTGACAGCTCATCGTCAAGCAGCTTCAGACCGCGGTCGAGCGTCTGGCGGAAGCGGGTTTCCTCCAGCTTCAGCGTTTCCTCGATCAGGGGCTGTGCGCGCCCCAGTTCCGGATAAGCAGCGCCCATCTGGCGCACCAGTTCCGGCACCAGCCGATACATCAGCGGATCCTGCGCACCCAGCTGATGGGCATGACGCATGGCGCGCCGCATGATCCGGCGCAGCACATAACCGCGCCCTTCGTTCGACGGCATCACCCCGTCGGCGATGAGGAACGAGGTCGAACGCAGGTGATCCGCGATCACCCGGTGATGGACGGATTTGCCCTCCGCATCCGGATCGACGCTGGTCAGATGCGCCGATGCCTCGATCAATGCGCGCATCAGATCCGTAGCGTAGTTGTCGTTGGTGCCCTGCAACAGCGCGGCGACCCGCTCGATCCCCATACCGGTGTCGATGGACTGCGCCGCCAGCTCGCGCCGGGTGCCATCCTCGAACTGCTCGTATTGCATGAAGACGAGGTTCCAGATCTCGACAAACCGGTCGCCGTCCTCTTCGGGGCTGCCCGGAGGCCCACCCCAGATGTGATCGCCGTGGTCGTAGAAGATTTCGGAGCACGGACCACAGGGCCCGGTCGGCCCCATCATCCAAAAATTGTCGTCGGTGGCGATGCGGATGATGCGGTCGTCGCTCAGCCCCGCGACCTTCTTCCACAGATCAGCGGCCTCGTCATCGGTGTGGTAGACCGTGACCAGCAGCTTCTCTTTGGGGATGTCGAGCTCCTTGGTGATCAACTCCCACGCATAGGGGATCGCCTGTTCCTTGAAGTAATCCCCAAAGGAAAAGTTGCCCATCATCTCAAAGAACGTGTGATGCCGCGCGGTATAGCCCACATTGTCCAGATCGTTGTGCTTGCCGCCGGCGCGGACGCATTTCTGCGCGGTGGTGGCGCGGGTGTAGTCGCGATGCTCGACGCCGGTGAACAGGTTCTTGAACTGAACCATGCCGCTATTGGCAAACATCAGCGTCGGATCGTTGCGCGGCACCAGCGGGGAGCTGTCGACGATCCGATGCCCCTGCCCCTGATAATAGTTTAGAAAAGTGCTGCGGATATCTTTGACGCTGGTCATGTCTTGCTCTTTTGTCGCGGCTTTGCTGCGCAGGTGTAGCCGCGCGGGCAAGGGCTGTCCACCATCCCCGGCCCGGTGCCCGGACTGCCGCCCTGCCCCTTTGCCGGATGGCACGGTGTCGATCTGTCTCAAACAGTTTCGCAATTGGGATCGGGACGGGCCATCTGCCAGCCCGCAGACATGAAAAAGCAGGCCCGAAGGCCCGCTTTCCATACTCTATATGCGGTCTGATGCGATACACAGTCTGACACGCTGCGGCGGTCAGGGTTCGGGCCGCTCCGCGCGACCGGGCGCTAGTCCTCGGTCAGCGCATCATCTGCGCTGCCGTCGAATTCTAGCCCATGCGCGGCGCGGATTTTGTCTTCGATCTCCGTCGCCATCGCTTTGTTTTCCTTGAGGAAGGTCTTGGCGTTCTCACGCCCCTGCCCGATCCTCTCATCACCATAGGAGAACCACGCCCCGGATTTGTCGACCACACCGGCCTTCACCCCCAGATCCAGCAGTTCGCCGGTCTTGGAAATCCCTTCGCCATACATGATGTCGAATTCGACCTGTTTGAACGGCGGAGCGACCTTATTCTTGACGACCTTCACGCGGGTGGCGTTGCCGACCACTTCGTCACGGTCCTTGATCGCGCCGATGCGGCGGATGTCGAGCCGGACGGAGGAGTAGAATTTCAAGGCGTTGCCGCCGGTCGTCGTCTCCGGGCTGCCGAACATGACGCCGATCTTCATCCGGATCTGGTTGATGAAGATGACCATGCAGTTGGAACGGCTGATGGAGCCGGTGAGCTTGCGCATGGCTTGGCTCATCAGGCGCGCATGCACGCCGACGGAGCTGTCGCCCATCTCGCCTTCAAGTTCGGATTTCGGCGTCAGGGCCGCGACCGAATCGACGACGACAAGGCTGACCGCGCCCGACCGCACCAGCGTATCGGTGATCTCCAGCGCCTGCTCGCCCGTGTCGGGCTGCGAAATCAGCAGTTCGTCCAGATCGACGCCCAGCTTCTTGGCATATTGCGGGTCGAGCGCATGTTCGGCGTCGACAAACGCGCAAACGCCGCCTTTTTTCTGCTCTTCGGCCACGCAATGCAGCGTCAGCGTCGTCTTACCGGAGCTTTCGGGGCCATAGATCTCGATGATCCGGCCCTTGGGCAGCCCGCCGATACCGAGCGCGATATCGAGCCCGAGCGAGCCGGTCGATGTGGATGCGATCTCGGAGACGGGGTTGTTCGCCCCGAGCTTCATGATCGAGCCCTTGCCGAACTGACGTTCGATCTGGGACAGCGCGCTGTCGAGGGCTTTCTGTTTGTCGGAACTACGCTTGTCTACCATATCCAGAAGGTTCGCCGTTGCCATTTCCGCATCCTTATTTCACACGCCGCTTGTCGCGACAATGACTGCTTTTGTTCGCCTCTTGTTCACAGCATATGAGGACAAAGTGAGAACAAATCAAGTAGATTAATGCACAGATCCCGCAAAGCGCCCCGAACCCGTCTGCACAGACCGCCGCTGGCCGAGATGCGCCCCAAGCGCGCGCGCTGTTGAGCATTGTCCCGGCACGGTTAATATTCGGTATACGGAAGACCGGGGGTGCCGCTTCGCCGCTGCAAGGCAGGCAAGGTCGCGCTCCGACCGGCAGAGAGGCAGGCAGGCATGATGATCTTCTGGCAGGCGCGGCTGGCGGTGCTGGCGGTGCCAAAGACCGGGACGCAGGCGCTCGAATCCGCGCTCGGCCCCCGGGCGGATATGGTGATCCGCCATCCGCCAGGGCTCAAACACCTGCGCGTGCGCGGCTTTCAACAGAAAATCGCGCCGCTCTTCGCCGATGACGGGCGCCCGCCATTGCAGACAATGGCGCTGATCCGCGAACCCCGCGACTGGCTGGGCAGCTGGTATCGCTACCGCGCGCGCCCGGCGCTCGACGGGAAAGCCAACAGCACAAAGGGCATGAGCTTTGCCGATTTCGTGACCGCCTATCTGTCCGAGGATCAGCCCGCCCCGGCGCGGGTGGGGCGACAGTCGAAATTCCTGCGCGCGGGCGGCCAGCCGATCGGCGTCGATCATCTTTTTGCCTATGAGCGCTTCGATCAGGCGATCAGCTTCCTCGAAACCCAACTAGGGCAGGAGATCGCCCTGCCCGCGCGCAATGTTTCCCCCCCGCGTCCGCTGGATCTGCCAGCTGGGGTCGAAACCCGGCTGGCAGAGGCGCTGGAGGAGGATGTCGCGCTGCACCAGATGGTGCTCGATGCAGGAGGGGCATGGCATGGTTGATATGGACGATCCGCATCACGACGGGCCTGATGAGGCCGACGGAGACAGCTTTGCTCTGCTTGATTTCGCGCTGACACCCGCCCCCGCGCGGCAGGTCGCGCAGGCATTCGCGGCGAGCCTTGCCCCTGTGGCGGACGCGTCGGGGTCCGATGCGGCGCCTGGCGGGCTGTCCCGGCTTTGGACGCGGCTGCGCGGGGCGCGCGCGCCTGTGCCGGACCCCGTGCAAGAGACGCTCGCCGTTCATCCCGATGAGATGATCCCCGATGGCCCGATGGCCCGCCTGTCGCTGGTTCCGCCCGCAGAGGGCGCGCACGGGCTGGGACCGGTCCGTCTGTCCGGCCCGCTTGGCCCCGGCGCATATACGTTGATCGAGCGGCGGCTGCCCCCCGGTGACCCCCATGATGCATGGGCAAAGCTGAGCGCCGCGCTTGGCCCGGCGGAGCTGTTCTGCTTTCGCTATAGCGGACAAACCCATCCGGGCGCGGATTTCCGCTTTCGTGTGCTGACAGGGGGCCGGGCCACCCGCGACGTGCGCGCCCGCAGCCCCGAAGGCGTCAGCGTCGAGGCCCCGTGGCAAGGCCACGACACCGGCATGCCGCACCCGTTCGAGGCCGAAAGCCTGCCGCCCCCCGGCGCCGCGCCGATGACCTTGATGAATGCCGGGCGACTTGCCTCGATCCTGACGGCGATGGGGCTGGCACCGGAGGACATGTTCTACGATGTCGCGCTGCGCCGTGACATGCTGGTTTTGGCGGATATGCCGGGCGGTCTGCCGCTGGACGCGGTGCTGGCCCGCGCGGGGCAAGGGCCTCTGCGCCGCCCTTCGGACCCTGCGCCTGCCGTCGCACCCGTCCCTGATGATACGTCGACCTTTGCCGTCACGCCGTTGGATGCGCCCCAAACCCCCGCTGCCGATCCGGCTCTGCCCGCCTCTTCTGAAAGCTGGGAGGATGAAGTGACCGCAATCCTTGTCGCGGCGGTCGAGGCCGGTCTGCCGGAGGAAGAACAGGTGCCGTGGCTCGATCAACTGACCGGGCAGTTGAATTCCGGCGACATCGACGGCGCCCTGACCCGCGCGGCCGAGCTTATCCGTCATGGCGACCGCCCGGCGGAGCAACGCATCGCTGCCGCTGCCCGACTGGCGGCGCTGTTCGAGGCGCGAAACGATGGCGCTCCGCTCAGCTGACCGCAGGCTCTAGGCAATGGCGCCGCGCTCCCGTAAAGATGGGCCAAACACTGAGGAGTTTCCGCCATGTCCACATTCGACGACCGCGAGAAGGCGTTCGAGAACAAGTTCGCCCATGACGCCGAGATGCAGTTCAAGGCCGAGGCCCGCCGCAACAAGCTGCTGGGTCTGTGGGCCGCCGATCTGCTGGGCAAAAGCGGCGATGACGCCACCGCCTATGCCCGCGACGTGATCCGCGCCGATTTCGAAGAAGCCGGCGACGAAGATGTCTACCGCAAGGTCAAGGCCGATCTGGGTGACAAAACCGACGAAACCACCCTGCGCAGCAAGATGGTCGAGTTGATGGCCCGCGCCAAGGCACAGCTTCTCGAAGAGAACTGAGCCCGCATCACCGCGAGGTAAATCGGAGCGCGGCAGGACAGCTTGCCGCGCTCCGGCTCATGATCGTTATGACCAATATGAATTT
This sequence comes from Pacificitalea manganoxidans, assembly GCF_002504165.1. Lineage (GTDB taxonomy): Bacteria > Pseudomonadota > Alphaproteobacteria > Rhodobacterales > Rhodobacteraceae > Pacificitalea > Pacificitalea manganoxidans. The sequence goes on along the minus strand of NZ_CP021404.1, from coordinate 1,959,143 downwards.
GCCTCGGGCGAGCGTCCGTGGCAGAGGGGCGGGATCATTTTGCAACCCTCCCCCGTGCGCGGCACGCGGGAGTTCTCGTGTCCGTCGGCCGGCGCGCCGCTGAACCGGCCGACCGTGACCGACCAGAAAGGCGCCCCATGACCGATGCCCTGACCCGCCTGCTCGAAACCCGCGACTGGCTGCTGACCGACGGGGCCACCGGGACCACCCTGTTCAATATGGGTCTGCAATCGGGCGACGCGCCCGAATTGTGGAACGTCGATCACCCCGACCGCATCACCGCGCTTTACAAAGGCGCGATCGACGCAGGTTCTGACATCTTCCTGACCAACACCTTCGGTGGCACCGCCGCACGGCTGAAGCTGCACGATGCGCAGGACCGCGTTCGCGAGTTGAACCGCCTTGGCGCCGCTATCGGGCGCGAGATCGCGGATAAGCAGGACCGCACCGTCATCGTCGCGGGCTCGATGGGTCCGACGGGCGAGATCATGGCCCCGATGGGTCCGCTCACCCATGCCAGCGCTGTCGAGATGTTCCACGAACAGGCCGAAGGTCTGAAAGAAGGCGGCGCAGACGTGCTTTGGGTCGAAACGATCAGCGCGCCCGAGGAATACGCTGCCGCCGCCGAAGCCGCGAAACTGGCAGGCATGCCTTGGGCCGGGACGATGAGCTTCGACACTGCCGGGCGCACGATGATGGGGCTGACCTCCTCGGATATGGTGGCGATGGTCGATAAGCTCGATCATAAGCCGGTGGCCTTCGGCGCCAATTGCGGCGTCGGCGCGTCCGACCTGCTGCGCACCGTGCTGGGCTTCTCCGCGCAGGCACCGGATCTGCCGGTGGTGGCCAAGGGCAACGCGGGCATCCCGAAATATGTCGACGGCCACATCCATTATAACGGCACGCCGGAACTGATGGCGGAATATGCCTGCATGGCGCGGGACAGCGGTGCGCGGATCATCGGCGGCTGCTGCGGCACGACGCCCGAACATCTGTCGGCCATGCGTGCCGCGCTGGAGGCGCATACCCCCGGCGCGCGTCCGACGCTGGAACATATCGCCGACCGGCTTGGCGGATTCTCCTCGCCCAGCGACGGCACCGAGCCCGGCGCCGGGGGCGAAGCTCCGGCCCGCCGTCGCCGTCGTCGCGGCTGATCCGGCACCGGGTCACAGTGATGTCGCCGCGCGCGTTTTCTCCTCACGCCGGGCCACGGGCCCAGTGTCACACCCTGCGTCGCGCCCTGTATCGGGGCGTGGCGCACGCGCGCGCGCGTGGCTCAGAACAGGCTCAGCTGGTCGCCTTGGCGCGGCGGCACCCGGAATTTAGCGCAATCGAGCGGCGGCAGCGCGGTCGCCAGACCCAGACGCTTCACCGCCAAATCGAACCGCGCCGCCAGCAGCTTGGCGAACGGCCCTTCGCCGCGCATCCGTTTGCCCCAGTCCGGGTCGTAATCGCGCCCGCCATGCATCTCGCGGACGCGGGCCATCACCCGCGCCGCGCGGTCGGGGCGCGCGTCGGCCAGCCAGTCCTGAAACAGCCCGCTGACCTCCCGTGGGAGCCGCAGCACGATGTAGGACGCCGCCTGCGCGCCCGCATCCCGCGCGGCCTCCAAAATCGGCTCCAGCTCGTGATCGGTCAGCGCCGGGATCATGGGCGAGGCCATGACACGCACCGGAATTCCCGCAGCGCTCAGCCGTTCGATGCTGCGCAGGCGGCGGGCGGGCGCGGGCACGCGCGGCTCCATTGCGCGCGACAGCGCCGGGTCGAGCGTGGTCACGGAAATGCCCACCCGCACCAGATTGTCGGCGGCCAGGTCGCGCAGAATGTCGATGTCGCGCTCGATCAGCGTGCCCTTGGTCACGATGGTGACCGGATGGCGAAACTCGGCCAGAACCTCCAGACAGCCGCGCATGATGGCGCGCTCCCCCTCGATCGGCTGATAGGGATCGGTATTGGTGCCAAAGGCCAGCGGCGCGACCTGATAGCGCTTCGCCGACAGTTCCCGTGCCAGTTGCTCCGGCGCGGCGGGACGGGCGATCAGCCGGGTTTCGAAATCCAGCCCCGGCGACAGGCCCAGAAAGGCATGGGTCGGACGGGCAAAGCAATAGATGCAGCCATGTTCGCAGCCGCGATAGGGATTGACCGACCGGTCGAACCCCACATCGGGCGAGGTGTTGCGCGTGATCACCCGGCGCGGGCGCTCTACGGCAACTTCGGTGCGCAGGGGCGGCAGGTCTTCGTCCCGGTCCCAGCCGTCATGGATCGCGACGCGGGTCTGCGGCTCGAACCGGCCGACGTCGTTGCTGGTGGCCGCGCGTCCGCGGCGGCGGTCCTTGTCGATCTCGCGCTGATCCATGCGACAGCCCTCCGCGCTTGGCGTCGAATGCGGGTGGCGCGCCCGCCGCGCCGCTCCGCCCACCGCCCGATGCGGCGGTCCGTCAAATTAGAACGAAATGAGAACACGCTGCAAGCCCCGCTTGCCATCGCGTGAGAAAACCCCACCATTCCCGCCGCGGCGCAGGCCCAGCCCGCCGCCCGGCCCGATCAACGGAGACGCCCAAATGTCCGACGAAGAAGACGATCTGATCCTGTCCGAACTGCCCGATGATGAACTTGTCCCGCAGATGATGGACGACCTCTACGACGGCATGAAGGACGAGATCGCGGAAGCGGTGAACATCCTGCTGGAGCGCGGCTGGGAGCCCTATCGCATCCTGACCGAAGCGCTCGTCGCGGGCATGACCATCGTCGGCAACGATTTCCGCGATGGCATCCTGTTCGTGCCCGAAGTGCTGCTGGCCGCAGGCGCGATGAAGGAAGGCATGAACATCCTCAAGCCGCTTCTGGCCGAAACCGGCGCGCCGAAGATGGGCAAGATGGTGATCGGCACCGTCAAGGGCGACATCCACGACATTGGCAAGAACCTCGTCGCCATGATGATGGAGGGCGCAGGCTTCGATATTGTCGATCTGGGCATCAACAACCCGGTGGAGAATTACCTCGACACCGCGCGGGCAGAGGATGCCGATATCGTCGGCATGTCCGCCCTGCTGACCACGACCATGCCCTATATGAAGGTCGTGATCGACACGATGAAGGAGCAAGGCATCCGCGACGATTACATCGTGCTGGTCGGCGGCGCGCCGCTGAACGAGGAATTTGGCCGCGCGATCGGGGCCGACGCCTATTGCCGCGATGCCGCCGTGGCCGTGGAAACGGCGAAGGAGTTCATCGCGCGGAAGCACAATCAGGCCCGCGCCTGACCCTTAGGCCCTCATGCCGGGGCCGGTGGCGCAGGCGCGCTGCCCGGCCCCCATCCCTCGGTGGTCCCGCACTGCCACCTGCACCCCAATACAGCAATCCGGGCAAACGGCGTCGGCGGGTAGCGGCCCGCTCCGACACCATTGCTCGGGCGAAAGCCGGCCGGTTCCGGCGACAGGTGCCTGTGATGCCTTGATCGCCGCGCGCATCTGCCCACATTGGTGATATGGAACACGCACCCCTCATTCCGTTTCTTCTGCTGCTGGGACTGGTGATCACCGCCGCCGGTCTGACGCTGCTGGCCGTATCGCAACTGGGCCCGTCGGCCCTGCCTGCCCTGATGGGCGGCGCGCTGGGGCTGGCCTTGGTGCTGCGGTTGGCGTGGCGGCGTGGCCGCTGAGCAATGGCGGACCTCGGCCCTGATCCCGGCTCCGGCCCCAGCGGCCTGCGCGACAGTGCCCCGGAAGCTGCGCCCGATGCTCTTGCCGATGCCGCACCCGACGACGCGCATCTGACTCGGCATGGCATGGCGTCTGATCCGGCAGCGGACCGGGCGCGCGTTCTGGTGATTGCCTGCGGGGCGCTGGCCCATGAAATCCTTGCGCTGAAGCGCGCCAATGGCTGGGATCACCTGGCGCTGACCTGCCTGCCCGCGATCCTGCATAACCACCCCGACCGCATCACGCCTGCCGTGCGCGACGCCGTCACCCGCCACCGCGCCCATTATGAGCGGATCTTCGTGGCCTATGCCGATTGCGGCACTGGCGGCACGCTCCAGACCGCCTGCGCCGAGATGGGGGTGGAGATGATCGCCGGGCCGCATTGCTACGCCTTTTTCGACGGGCTCGACCGCTTTGCCGCGCGGGACGAAATCGACGCGTTCTACCTGACGGATTTCCTTGCCCGGCAGTTCGATGCGTTCGTGTGGGAGCCGCTGGGCCTCGACCGTCATCCGCAGCTGCGGGACATGTATTTCGGCCATTACCGCACGCTGGTCTATCTGGCGCAGACGGACGACCCGGCACTGGACCGCCACGCGCAGGACTGCGCCCGGCGGCTGGGGCTGGCCTATGAGCGGCGCGCGACCGGCTACGGGGATCTGGCGACAGCGCTTGCGGGGGTTTGAGCCACGCCGTCAGGCAAGTTGCGCGGCGCTGACCTCGCGGATGCGGGCAATCATGGCGCGCACGCCGTTGGACCGCTGCGCCGACAGGTGATCTTCCAACCCCAGCCGCCGCAATTGCGCCAGCGCGTCGATCTCCAGCACCTGCCCGACCCGTTCCCCGGCATAGAGCGCATGTAGGATCGCGATCAGGCCACGCACGATCATCGCATCGCTTTCTCCGGCGAAATCAAACACCGCCTCGGCGCCTTCGCCCTCAATGCGCGGATGGATCCAGACCTGACTGGCGCAGCCATCGACCTTGGTCGCGGGCACTTTCAGGGCGTCGTCGAGCGGCGGAAAATCGCGACCCATCTCGATCACATGGCGATAGCGGTCCTCCCAGTCGTCCAGAAACTCGAAGGTTTCGACAATCTCTTCGAACGCTGCGCTGGCCATGTCGGACCCCCTGTTGCCGCTGACGATACTCTGCCTGCGAGACCTAAGCGCCACGCCCGCGAAGGTCCAGCCCGCGAAGGGTTTTCAACGCCCCCGCACTGGGCTATTCCGGGGATCAAAGACGAGGGACGGGACATGACCAAGACGATGCTGGCGGGTCTCACCGCCGCGATGCTGCTGAGCGGATGCGCCACCGTGCGCGAAAGCCGCCTGAACCCGTTCAACTGGTTCGGCGGTCCGGAATCCACCGCCACCGAAGGGCTGACCCCGGTGTCGCTGACCCCCGTCGATGGCCGGCCCAAGGTGCAGGCCGTCACCGGGTTGAGCGCAGACCGTATGCCCGATGGCGCGATCATCACCGCGCTCGGCACCCCGACCAGCCAAGGCTGGTGGGAAACCGACCTGCTGCCCCTACCCCGCACCGCCGACATGCCCGCCGATACCCTCGTGCTGGAATTCCGCGCCTGGCCGCCGATCACCACCACCCGCGTCGGCTCCCAGCCCTCGCGCGAAGTGAGCGCCGCCACCTTCCTGTCGAACCAAGACCTCGCCGGCATCCGCCGCATCGTGGTGCAGGGCGTCGAAAATCAGGTGACGATCAGCCGCTGAGGTGGGCTGAGCCGGTTTTTCGCGGGTTGATCGACGGTCCGGCATCGGTCGTCACGGCTGTCATGTGACGGCACGGTGGTAACCGCGTTCAGCGACTGACCCGAAGCAAGCCTTCCAAGATGAGTTTTTGAAACTCCTCGCCGTAAAGTATCTGGGTGGGCACATCTGTCTCCCGTTCCAATGCGTCCATTGCATCGACCAGTTCATCCGAGGGCTCGGCTTCGGTCAACGCGAGCACCGCGCCGATGACCTGTGTCGCAAGCAACCCATCGTCAGTGCGCACTGTTCGCGTTTCGATCGCGTCGCGCAATTGTTTGACAGGTGATGCACCTGCCTTTTGTGACCAATCTTTGACTTGTACGACAATTATCCAGTTCGCACCGCCGATAGGGTTATCAAAGAGGATCTCGATATCCGCGTCCCGCTCGCTTGGCCCACCAGTCTTTTTGACTTGGGCATTTGGAAAATTGGATTGCAACGCTCTGGCAATTACCGGCTCCCATTCTGCCTTCCCGAGGTTTCGAAATAGTTCGTCTCGAAAAACATCGGTGAATGCGGAAATGACCTTTTCTTCAGCTTGGTCGATGACACGCTGAAATCGGTCAGTGGCACGGCTTTCCTCGATCAGGTCGGCTTCGTCCAGATGATCGAGAAGAAAAGCGAAATCCTCATCGCGCTTGCGTATTTCCCATGTGCGGCTGCGTGTGGTCAGTGTATGGCGAAGTCCGCTACCCACATAGTGACTGGTATTCGCGACACCGTTCTGGGTAAGCAACTCAACCTCTCGAATATGTCCGAAATCCTGAGACCCGTCAGGCAATGTCATCGGTTCGTAGCGATACGGCCCCGTGACCCGTGCTAGAGAAAACATGCGCCGCCGGGGAATGTTCGGCACAAGGATTATGTCTCCCGCTTGCCAACCGCCCGGTGCGCCAGCCATGCGATGGTGACGGTTGGCATCCTTCTGGCTTGGGTTCATTTCGGACCTGCCTTTGCTGCGAATGATCGCAAGGTCTTGGTCCGCTCTTGACCCCCAACCCTGTCGGAGACGCCCACTGCCCAATTCCGACCACATCAGGTCGGAGTATTTTCCTGACATCCGCGATGCCCAATATCTGATAGAACTCATTAATACCTCCGCGAAGTGACCTCTGACCGGGACGAGGCAAAGCTTACCTCTTTAGTAGAAGTCATCCGGTCTCAATCGTATGGGGCGAAAATATAGTATGGCAATCCGCTTCTAACGCTGTTCGTCAAAATCAATCCCCCGCAATGGGATCACCGTTGCGGGGGGTGTAACGTCATAGCTATGTATCTTAATCAGCGGAACGACACGGCCAACGACGTGACCATCCCCGCCGCGCCCTCAGCCCTGCGCCTTTTCCTCGGCCAGATCTGCCAGCGTTTCGGCGCGGGCGGCGAGGTCGGCGAAGGTTTGGGTGACCTCGGGCGGGATCACGGGCACTTCGATCTGTTCGGGCTCCGGCGCGGGGCGGTTTTCCAGTTCCGCGATGCGGGCATCGCGATTGGCCAGCGCCGCTTCCAGCTCGGTCACCTTGTCTTCCGAGGCGGCGGTGCGATCGGCCAGCATCAGCCCGGCCATCAGCAGCATCCGCGCTTCGGGAATGCGACCGATCTGATCCACCAGAACGGCGGCTTCACGGTCGAGCATCCCGGCGGCGGAATGCAGATAGCTTTCCTCGCCCTCCTGACAGGCCACCTGAAACGTGCGACCGCCGATGTGAATATCCACGTCAGGCATGCGACTGCTCCTCAATCAGGGGGCCCAGAGCGGCGATCAGCTCATCCAGTTCGGCCCGGTCGGCGGCCTGCGTCGCGCGCAGGCGGTTTTCCTCGGCCTCCAGCTGCGCGATGCGGGCGTGCTGCTTGTCCTTCAGCGCCTTTAGCGCGGCGATCCGCTCGCGCAGTTGCGCGTTGGCGGTGTGTTCGGTTTCCAGCGCCTGCCGCAGCGTGTGGATCTCCTCCTCGGCGGCGCGCAGCATCTCCTGCTGTTCCTCCGAAGGGCCGGTTTCCACGCTGAACCCGGCAACCGCTTGGGTGATCCGGTCCATCGCCGCGGTGATGCGATTTTCGAAATCGGAAAATTCCGTCATCGAAGCCTTTCCTGCTCTCTCCCCCGGATTGGTCCGGGTGTCTCTGCCGCCCGTCTTTTCCCAACCCGGGCCGCAACCGCAAGGCCGAATCGGACAGCACGCCGATCTTGTCGAGTGTAGCCAATGGGGTCGGGGAATGCGCCCCCCTTTGCCGGGCGTCACGGGTGCGCCACGGTTTTCCGCCGTCAGGCCGGTTTGCACGCGGGCTACGGCTTGAACTTCGCGGTGCCGCTGCTATCACGCCTCAACTCGATTACCCGCAGGAAGGACGCTCCCCGTGAAAGACATCGTCGCCTATAACGACATTCACGCCGATCACTGGTCGCGGGCGGCCGCGATCCGCACGCTGACCCTCGATGCCGTGGCCGCGGCCAATTCCGGCCATTCCGGCATGCCGATGGGCATGGCCGATGTCGCCACGGTGCTGTTCGAAAAGCACCTGAAATTCGATGCCAAGTCGCCCGACTGGTTCGACCGCGACCGCTTCATCCTGTCGGCGGGCCACGGCTCCATGCTGCTTTATGCGCTCCTGCACCTCACCGGCTACGAAGACATGACGCTGGAGCAGGTGAAAAACTTCCGCCAGCTGGGCGCGATCACCGCAGGCCACCCCGAATACGGCCACGCCAAGGGGATCGAGGTCACGACCGGCCCGCTGGGTCAGGGCATCGCCACCTCCGTCGGCTTTGCCATCGCCGAGGAATCCCTGCGCGCGCGCTGGGGCCGCAAGGTCGTGGATCACCACACCTATGTCATCGCCGGGGACGGCTGCCTGATGGAAGGCGTCAGCCAAGAGGCCATCGCGATGGCGGGCCACATGAAGCTGGGCCGCCTGATCGTGCTGTGGGATGACAATGGCATCACTATCGATGGCAAGGTCGAGATTTCCGACAGCACCGAGCAGAAGTTGCGCTTCAAGGCATCGGGTTGGGAAGTGATCGAGATCGACGGCCACGATCCGGAGGCGATCGACGCCGCGCTGACCCGCGCCAAGGCCAGCAAGCGCCCCTCGATGATCGCCTGCAAGACGCATATCGCGCTGGGATCTTCGGCGCAGGACACGTCCAAGGGCCATGGCGCGCTGACCGATGCGCAGCTGATTACCGACACCAAGGCGGCCTATCGCTGGGTCAACGGCCCGTTCGAGATCCCCGCCGAGATCAAGCAGCAGTGGGAAGCCATCGGAACCCGCGGCGCCGCCGACCGCGAAGCATGGGAGGCCCGCGTGGCCGACCTGTCCGAGCGCAAGCAGGCCGAACTGGCCCGCATCATCGCCGGTGAGCCGCCGAAGAAACTTGCCGCCACCATCCGGGCGCTGAAAAAGCAGGTTGCCGAAACCCAGCCCAAGGTCGCGACGCGCAAAGCCTCGGAAATGGTGCTTGAGGTGGTCAACCCGGTGATGACCGAGACCATCGGCGGCTCTGCCGACCTGACCGGCTCGAACAACACCAAGACCGCCGATATGGGCGTGTTCTCCCCCGAGGATCGTAAAGGCCGTTACATCCATTACGGCATCCGCGAACACGGCATGGCCGCTGCGATGAACGGCATTGCCCTGCATGGGGGCACCTATCCCTATGGCGGCACGTTCATGTGCTTTACCGATTACGCGCGCCCGGCGATGCGTCTGTCGGCGCTGATGGGTGTGGGCGTGGGCTATGTCATGACCCATGACAGCATCGGTCTGGGCGAAGACGGCCCGACCCACCAGCCGGTCGAGCATCTGGCCATGCTGCGCGCCACGCCGAACACGCTGGTGTTCCGCCCCGCCGATGTGACGGAAACCGCCGAAGCCTGGGAAATCGCGCTGACCGCCAAGGACCGGCCCTCCGTGCTGGCGCTGAGCCGTCAGAACCTCCCCACCGTGCGCACCGAGTTCAAGACCAAGAACCTCACCGCGCAGGGGGCCTATGTTCTGGCCGAGGCCGAGGGCAAGCGTCAGGTGATCCTGATGGCCTCGGGCTCCGAGGTGGAAATTGCGATGGCCGCACGCGCCGCGTTGCAGGAAAAAGGCATCGGCACCCGTGTCGTGTCCGTGCCCTGCATGGAACTGTTCCGCCAGCAGGACGAAGCCTATCGCCGCCGCGTCCTCCCCGCCGGTCCGGTTCGCGTCGCGGTCGAGGCCGCCGTGCGTCAGCCGTGGGATGCGTTCCTGCTGGGTGAGCGCGGGCGCGAGCAGAAAGCGGCCTTTGTCGGCATGGACAGCTTCGGCGCGTCTGCTCCGGCGGAGGTTCTCTACGAGCATTTCGGCATCACCGCCGCCAAAGTGGCCGAAGCCGCCGAAGCGCTGCTTTAAGCCCAAGGCAATCTTGGATCTATGCGGAAAAGCGGGCCTACGGGCCCGCTTTTTTCATGTCACACCCGATGATCGGCACCGACTGGTCCGCCTGCGATCACATGACGAAGGGTGGTTTGCCCGTCTCCGCGCACAGGGGCGGCGACGGGGACGGGCAGCATGTTGGCGAGGTTACGCGCCCGGCATAGCCATTTTGCGGCTCACATGACCGGACGGCGCGTGAAGTTCGTCTGCGACGAACACGAACCCATACCGTTCATAGAAGGGCCGACCGATTTCGTTGTCGCGGAAGACCTCCACGGACAGCGGGCCTTTGAGTGAGACCGCGTGGTCCACCAATGCGCGGCCATGGCCCTGCCCGTGCAACGCCGGATCGAGGAATAATCCGCCGATTTCATTGCCGATAAGTGCGATGAAGCCCGCGACGTTCCCGTCGCTCTCCAGAACGTAGGTTTCGGCGTTGGGCAGATAGACGTTTCGCATCGCCTGATGCACCTCGGCGACGAAGTCTTTGGACAGGAACGGATGGGCCAGCGCATTCGCGCGCAGCCAAACGTCGATCACCGCTTCGATGTCTCCGTGGCGGTAGGGGCGGATCGCAAGTGGAGTGTTCATTGGCTGTGGTCCTTTTAACGTTGGTTGAGTTGCGCGCGCACTGACGTGATCCCCAGCCGCGTCACGCGGTAAGGGCGTCCGTTTTGCGAGCGGATGAAGCGGCGTCGTTTCAGCCGCTGGAACAGGTCGAGCGTGCAGTCCGTCAGGACGTGCCCCTCGCGTGTCACACAGGTGACTTCGCGGATCTTGCCCTTGTCGCACCGGTCATAGTGGATAGCCCCGCCAAGGGCGAGTTCGTGCAGAACACGCTGTTCGTGCCGTGATATATTCAATGGATTGTCTCGATTTCATGAGAGCACAGAAACAGGCTCACTCAGCGATGCGCGTGAGTGTCCTTGATGTTTCAGCTGCTCCTGAAGCCTACCGGCTTGGAAAGGTCAGGAGCGGGCGTTGGCCCGGGGCTCTTGCATAAAATCTCCATCGCATGAGGCCATTCGCGTCATGCTGATTGCGACTTAGGCACGCCGTGGCCTCAGAGCAAGTCAGGTTTGCTAGATCAGTTGCTGTGTTTCGTCTGCGCCACAGTCCGTTGTCAGCTCAAGCCCCCGCCGCCCCTGCCGCAGCCGCTACTCCGCCACTGGCGCGATGCGGTGCGCTTGGTCGAGCAGATCGCCTAACGACGCTTGCAGCACCGCGCCCAGTTCCGCAAACCAGTCTTCCTGCATGCCGCCCGTGGCACGGCGCAGCAGCGCCAGCGTGCGCCGTGGTTCAGGCGCGCTGAACCGGCGCAGGCGCAGCGCGGGCGCGCCCGCCAATTCGGACCGCACGGCGATTTCCGGCAACAGCGTCAGCCCGAACCCTTCGGCCACCAGCCCGCACAGAGTCGCCAGCGACGAGGCGCCAAGGTCGACGCGCCGCCGGGTCGGGTCCAGAGAACAGGCAGCGATGGCCTGATCGGCAAGACAATGCCCCTCGTCCAGCAGCAACAGTTGATCGGCACCCAGTTCGGTCGGGCGCAGATCCTCCGCCGCCGGTCCCAACCGCTCCAGCCGCGCCGCAGACCCGGCCAGAACGAACCGGTCCTCACAAAGCGGGATCGCCTCCAGTGCGCCGGTATCCACGGGTAGCGCCAGAACGGCGGCGTCAAGCGCCCCGGCCTCCAGCCCCGCCAGCAACTGCGCGGTCTGAGCCTCGCGCACCCGGATTTCCAGCGTCAGATCGCGCGCCCTCAGCCGGGTCAGCGCCACAGGCAACAGGTAGGGGGCAACCGTGGGGATCACGCCCAGCTTCAACTCCCCCATCAGGCCGCGCGCGCGGCGGGGCACGGCCTCCAGTTCCGCCATCTCGGCCAGCACATGGCTGGCGCGGCGCAGCACCTCGCGCCCGATCCGGGTCAGACGCACCTCGCGCGGCAGACGTTCGATCAGGGGCGCGCCCAGACGGTCCTCCAATTCGCGGATCTGCATCGACAGGGCGGGCTGCGAAATGTTCACCGCCGCGGCGGCCCGGCCAAAGCTGCCCTCGCGTGCGAGCGCCTCGAAATAACGCAACTGGCGCAATGTCAGGCTCATCAGCAAAACCTTATGCAGTTTCGAAGTATTTCCGATTTTTAATTATTACAGAGTTCCGCCATAGTCACCCTCAATCGCACTCGAGGGAGATACCCATGACGAAAGATCGCCTCACAACATCGGCTGGCGCGCCGGTTCCGTCCAACAACACGTCGGCCACCGCAGGTCCGCGCGGCCCGGTGATGCTGGAAGATTACCAGCTGGTCGAAAAGCTGGCCCACCAGAACCGTGAGCGCATCCCCGAGCGTGTCGTTCACGCCAAGGGCTGGGGCGCCGAGGGCACGTTCACCGTGACCCACGACATCACCAAATACACCTGTGCCAAGATCTTCTCTCAGGTCGGCAACACCTGTGACATCCTTTCGCGCTGGTCCACCGTGGCGGGCGAACTGGGCGCTGCGGATGCCGAGCGCGACGTGCGCGGCTTCTCGATCAAGTTCTATACCGAAGAAGGCAACTGGGACGTCGTGGGCAACAACACGCCCATCTTCTTTGTCCGCGATGCGTTCAAGTTCCCCGACTTCATCCGCACCCAGAAGCGTCACCCCAAGACCAACCTCCGCTCCCCCGAAGCGATGTTCGATTTCTGGGCCGCGCAGCCTGAATCCGTGCATCAGGTCACGATCCTGATGTCCGATCGCGGCATCCCGGTGAACCCGATGCACATGCACGGCTACGGCTCGCACACCTATTCCATGTGGAATGCGCAAGGCGGGCGTCACTGGGTGAAGTTCCACTTCCGCTGCCAGCAGGAGATCAAGAACTACTCCAACGGCGAAGCGGAAAAGCTCATCGGCTCGACCCGCGAAAGCTATCAGGAAGATCTCTACAACGCGATCGACGAAGGCCAATTCCCGAAATGGGAACTGAACATTCAGGTCATGCCCGAAGAGCAGGCCAACGATGTCGATTTCAACCCGTTCGACCTGACCAAAGTCTGGCCGCATGATCAGTTCCCGCTGATCCCCGTCGGTATGCTGGAGTTCAACAAGAACCCCGAGAACTACTTCCAGATGGTTGAAAACGCAGCGTTCTCGCCGTCGAACAAGATCCCGGGTATCGGCTTCAGCCCCGATAAGATGCTGCAGGCGCGGGTGTTCTCCTATGCCGACGCGCATCGCTACCGGCTGGGCACCCATTACGAAGCCCTGCCCGCCAACGCGCCCAAGGCCGCGAAGCTGAATCATTACCACAAGGACGGCTCGATGCGGTTCTTCACTAATGATTTCGGCAACCCGGACGCCTATTACGAGCCCAACCAGTATGGCGGGCCCGTGGCCGATCCGTCCGTAAAGGAACCGCCGCTGAAGATCTCCGGCGACATGGATCGGTATGAGCAGGTCGAAACGGACGCCGATTACGTGCAGCCGCGCAAGCTCTACACCGAAGTGCTCGACGCTGCGCAGCGGGATCGTCTGCATAAGAACATGGCCGCAGCCTTCGGCCCCTGTTCGCAGCCGGTGAAAGAGCGTTGGCTGGCCGTGCTGGAGAAGGTGCACCCCGATTACGCAGCAGGCGTGCGCGCCGCTGATGAGGCCGGTGATACCGACGTCAACGCCATCCCGGTGAGCGACGACACGCCGGTCGACAGCAACGACTGATCGGTGCAGGGGGCCCGTTCGTGGTCCCCTCCGCCACACACATCCTCGGGGCGCCCGGTTATCCGGACGCCCCTTTTTCTTAGGATATTAGCGACTTACGCCCTGCCGCATCCCGCGCCTAGCGTGGTGCGCCTGCAGACACCCCTGCAGCGCGGCAGACACGGTCCCGCCGCGCAGGCCCTGCCCGCCCAAGTAGAAAATTGTGAATTGCGTCAGAGAGGTATCCCCTCTATCTCTACCGGGCCTAAATCCCTAGACAGAAACGACCCACCGCAGACATGCTTGCCCCTCCCCATCCCCAGCAAACCCAACGGCTCGCGTCGCTCAGCGAGTTGCAGGTGCTCGATACCGACCGCGAGGAGGAATTCGACGAGCTGGTGACGCTGGCGGCGGCGATCTGCGAAACACCCGTGGCTTTGGTCAGCTTCGTCGATGCCGATCGGCAATGGTTCAAGGCCGAAACCGGACTTGGCCTGCGGGAAACGACGCTCGATCAGTCGATCTGCGCCCATACGATCCTAGAAGACGATTTTCTTGAGATCGAAGATACCGCCACCGATCCGCGCACCATTGATAATCCGCTGGTCTGCGCAGGGCCGCAATTCCGGTTCTATGCCGGCGCGGTGATGCGGGGCGATGACGGCCTGCCGCTTGGGTCGTTTTGCGTGTTGGATTACACCCCGCGCAAGCTCACCGACACGCAGCGCAAAGCCTTGCGTGCCTTGGCCAGACAGGTCACGCGCATGCTGGAGCTGCGGCGCGGCGTGATCGAGGCCGAAACCCTGCGCCAAGAGGTCGATCACCGGGTAAAGAACTCGTTGCAGACCGTCGCCGCCCTCACCCGCCTACAGGCCCGCGCCGCCAAGGGGGAGGAGGCCAAAGCCCTGCTCGCCGTGGTCGAACGCCGTATCGGGACCGTTGCGGCCCTGCATGAGGAAATGTATCGCACCGGGGCTGGCGGACGCATTAACCTGCGCACCTATCTGAACAATGTCGGCCAGTTGATCGACGGGGCGCGCCCGCCCAACATTCGGCTGCATATCGAACCCGAGCCGATGAAGGTCACATCGCGGCAGGCCTCCGCCTTGGCGGTGATCGTCAACGAATTCGCGACCAATTCCTTCAAGCACGCCTTCCCGAATGGCGAGCCCGGAGAAATCCGGGTCATTACAGAATTGGACGACGACGGCACCGCGCGGCTTGTGTGTTCGGACAATGGCGCGGGGCTGAAGCCTGACAGCAACGGGCATAATTCGCTGGGATTGCGGATTATCGACGCGTCCGCCTCACAAATCGGCGGCTCGGCGGAGATGCTCGACGGCGATCCGGGGCTTGTGACCCGGATCACCTTTCCGCTGAATATGGGCAGCTGAGGCTAGCCGATCATGCCTGCGCCGGGGCCATAGGTGTCTTGGTAATGGCGGGCAAGCCGGTCGAGCGCGATGCGCAGCACGATTTTGCCTGACCGCGCCGACCAGCCCATGCGCTGTTCCGCCACTTCCAGCCCATCCAGAAAACAGCAGCAGCGCAGCGCCACGTCGCCCAGGCCCGGCCCCAGATCGGCCAAGGCCCGTGCCACCCGGCTTCGGGCCGCTTGGCTGCCCTGCCCGCCCGTGTCCCCGCTAAAGCCACCGCGGCTGCCCGCCGTCAGGAACCGATCCCAGTTCTGCGTCACGCGTGGCCCCATCTGCGCCAGTTCGAAATCCTCGCGCAGCCGTTCGGCGGCGCTGACCTGCTCGGGGCTCAGGAACGGACGGCCCTGTTTGTCGCGCCGCCGCGCCAGCGCCACAACCGGGCTTTCGGCCATGTTGTAGCGCACACGCTTGCGCTGCGCGCCGCCGTCCGGATCGGGCATGTCACGGTGCGTCATGTCCCGGTGCTGCGCGGCGAACGGCGCCTGCGCCTCGGCAAACCCATCCGCGTCCGCGCCAGCCGCGCCGCGCCCGTCCTGCGCCAACAGCCGTTTGAGCGCCGCGCGCCCCGCCGGGGTAATCCGGTAGCTCGCGACCCGGCCCGGTTTGCTGCACACGATCCATTCCTTCAGCGCGAAAGCCTGCGCCACCTGCCGCGTCACGACCGCGGTGCGCATCGTGCGTCCATCCTCCAACGCCCGCATCACGGCGGCTTTTTCCATATCCTGCGCGACCGCAAGGAACGCGCCGCTTTCCAACAATCGTCGCAGGATACGACGCGCCTCGCGCATCACGGTGGCATCGTCGCATAACAGAGAAGACGGGGTGAACTGCGCGGTCATGGGGCCGGGCTCCTTATCGCTGGAACACACATCCGGTCGACCTGACACCTGCCCCAAACGGGCAAGGGCCTCATCGACCAACGGGTCATCGCGACGCTGCTCATACCGCCTGATCTGACGCAGGATGGTCGAGGCATGACAGCCAGTATCCCGCGCGACGGCGCGGATCGGCAAACCTGACTCGGTATGGCGCACATAGTGCCAAGCACTGTCCGGGATCCAGCCGGGCAATTCGACATTCTGGCTCATTGTCACCCCCTGACACCTGCACCAATGCGGATCTTTCGCAGGAACGACAGCGCGGGCGGTGCCGGACTTGAGAAAGGGCCATCAACCTTGGGTAGCATTGGTTACCAAATAGATAAAGTCGCGATGGGAGGTCATCATTGTTGTTAATATGAAAACAAACGTCATCACGGCGCGCGCTCAAACCTGCATGCACGCAACACCCCGCAAAGCTGTGGCAGGGCTGTCTGATCGCAACGAAAGGCTGCCAGATGTCTTGTGAACCGACCGTCCTACATTCTCTCTTTCGTCCTCGCCTGCTGGTCCGCGCGGCGCGCCTCGGCGTCGATGAATACAACAGAAACAAGTGCTTGCGACGCATCCTGAAAGTATCAGATGCGCCCGGACATGCCCGCGCCCTGAGCGCCCTGATCCTGCTCGAGTCAGAGATCGAAGCCGCCCGTCAGGCCCGTCATGGTGCCTATTCCTATGCCCGTCATGTCGAGATTCTGATCGCCATTCTGGCCGAATCCCGGCTGTTGCGGTTGTCCACCGAGGGGTGTGGATAAATCTGAGGAAAACCTGTGCATGGCGTAGATGCGGAGCCTGATTGCACTCAACCAGCGGTTAACGATTGGCAGCGCGCGCGCCGGATCGCCTTAGCTGAACGCGTCCTGTTCCGCCGCTTTCCGCTCCGCCACGAAGGCCTCAAGAGCCGTCAGGATCGCCGGGTCCAGCGGTGGGGCGACGTAGTCGGACAGAAGCTTGCGCACGCGGGCGCGCGCCAGATCGGCCGTATCCCGCGCGCCCTCCTCCTCCCATGTCTCGTAGGGTTTGTAATCCAGCACGTCGGAGCGCCAGAACGCATCGCGGTAATGCGCCTGCGTATGCGCACAGCCAAGGTAATGCCCGCCCGGTCCCACCTCCCGCATCGCGTCGAGCGCTTGCCCGCCCTCGTCCACCGGCAGCGCCCGCGCCATGCGGTGCAAAATGCCTAACTGGTCGTCATCCATGACGAATTTCTCGAAACTCGCGACCAAACCGCCCTCCAGCCAGCCTGCGGCATGGAGCATGAAGTTCACCCCGGCCAGCAATCCGGCATTGAGGGAATTTGCGCTTTCATAGCCGGCCTGCGCATCCGGCAGTTTAGCCCCGCAAAACGCCCCGGCAGAGCGATACGGCACGCCGAGCCGCCGCGCCAGTTGCCCCGCGCCATAGGTGACCTGGGCGGCTTCGGGCGTGCCAAAGGTCGGCGCACCGCTGTTCATATCGATCGAGGTGACGAATGTGCCAAAGATCACCGGCGCGCCGGGGCGGATCAATTGCGCATAGGCGATCCCCGCCATGCATTCGGCCAACACCTGTGTCAGCGTGCCGACGACGCTGACCGGGGCCATCGCTCCGCCCACGATGAACGGCGATATGATCGTTGCCTGATTCGCCCCCGCGTAGATCTCCAGCGCCCCCATCATCGTCGCGTCGAAACTAAGCGGCGAGTTGATGTTGATGAGCGAGGTCATCACCGTCCGCCCCGCCAATCCGCCAAACAGGATCTCCGCCATTGCCACGCTGTCGCGCGCCCGCGCCGGATCGGTGACGGAGCCCATGAATGGTTTGTCCGACAGCGTCATATGGGCCAGCAACATGTCCAGATGGCGTTTGTTCACCGGCACATCCGTCGGCTCGCACAGGGTGCCGCCTGAATGGTGCAGATTGGGCGACATATAGGCGAGCTTCACGAAATCACGGAAATCTTGCAGCGTGGCGTAGCGGCGCACACCGTCCAGATCACGCACGAAGGGCGGGCCATATACCGGCGCCAGCACCAGATCGCGCCCGCCGATCTCAACGCTGCGCGCCGGGTTGCGGGCCTGCTGGGTAAAGCGCGCAGGCGCCGTGGCGCACAGATTGCGGGCAAGTCCAGGAGGCAGCCGCACCCGATCCCCGTCAATCCGCGCGCCCGCATCGGCCCAGCGGGCGAGCGCCTGCGGATTGTCCGTGAATCTGACGCCGATCTCCTCCAGCACGGTTTCGGCGTTGGCCTCGATCAGATCCAGCGTAGCCGCAGGCAGCAGGTCCAGATCGGGGATCTCCCGATGGATCGGCGGTGCGGGTCGCAGCTTCGGAGCCATCCGTTCGGCCCGGCGGGCCGCGCCGCCGCCGCCACGGCTACGGCGCGCCCGTCCACCAGAGGGATCTGCGCTGTCGCTCATCTCGGGCCTCCGCCGCTGGTTGTCCGTTCAGCATGACCAAGCGGGCGGCACCTGTGAAGCATGAATTCGGCCCGAGATGACGCGCGCCGCGCTCAGACCTGCGGCGGCTGCCCGTTCGAGGCCGATAGCCCGCCATCCACCGGCAGGTTCACCCCGTTGACGAACCGCGCGTCGTCCGAGGCAAGGAACGCGATGACATCCGCGATGTCTTCGGGCTCCGCCGGGCGACCAAGCGGGATGCGCTCTTCGAATTTGGCGATCAGGTCGTCGTTGTCGAGCATCCCTTGGGTCAGTTCGGTCTTGGTCAGTGACGGGTTCACCGCGTTGACCCGCACGCCACTGTTGCGGGCGTCGAGCGCGAGCGCGCGGGTCATGTTCGTCACCCCGCCCTTGGCCGCGTTATAGGCGAACATGCCCCAATCGCCGCCCAGTCCGGAAACCGATGAAGTCATCACTACATTGCCACGCGATTGTTTCAGCGCGGGCCACGCCGCCTTGGTCAATTGATAGACGCCGGTCAGATCGGTATCGATCACCTTGTTCCAGCCGTCGTGATCCACCTCCTCCAGCGTGCCCATGACGGCGGTGCCAGCGTTGTTGATCAGCACGTCGATCGCCCCGTGTTCGCCGGTCGCATCCGCTACGATGCGGCGCACGTCCGTGGGTTTGCTGACATCGGCGGCGATGCACATGCTGCGTGGAATATCGGCGGCGACGGCGTGCAGATCGTCCTTCGAGCGGGCGACCAGCACGACCTTGGCGCCTTCGGCCCCAAAGCGGCGCGCGGTGGCGGCACCGATGCCGGAGGACGCGCCAGTGACGATCACGACCTTGCCTTCGAAACGTTTCATGCGGGAACTCCTTTGGTAGTGTCGGGGCCTTCCGGCCCCGTCCTGCCCACAACGTATGCGTCCCGCACACGTTCCGACCGGATTTCGCGCAGAGCGCTTTCCCGCGTCTTGCGCAGCGGCGCGACCCGCAATATCAGACGCGCATGGATATTCCCGCGCAACACGACCGCCTGCTCATCATCGATTTCGGCTCTCAGGTGACGCAGCTCATTGCGCGTCGTCTGCGGGAACTCGATGTCTATTGTGAAATTCACCCGTTCCAGAACGTCACCGACGACTTCTTGCGCGATTTCGCGCCGAAGGCGGTGATCTTCTCGGGCGGTCCGGCCTCCGTGCTGGACGAGGCAAGCCCCCGGCCCCCGGCCTCGGTCTTTGATCTCGGGGTGCCGATCCTTGGCATCTGCTATGGCCAGCAGGTCATGATGCACATGTTGGGCGGCACCGTCGAGCGGGGCCACGGCACGGCCGAATTCGGACGTGCCTACGTCACCCCGTCGGACGACCGGATCGACGTGCTGAACGGCTGGTTCCTCGACACGCGCGAGCAGGTCTGGATGAGCCACGGCGATCATGTCAGCGCCATCGCGCCCGGATTTCAGGTCTATGGCACCTCGCCCAATGCGCCCTTCGCGATCACCGCGGATCTGGAGCGCAATTTCTTTGCCGTGCAGTTCCACCCCGAAGTGCACCACACGCCCAATGGCCGCACGCTGTACGAAAACTTCGTGAAGCTCGCCGGGTTCAAGGGCGACTGGACGATGGAGGCCTATAAGGACGAGGCCATCCGCAAGATCCGCGAACAGGTGGGCGACGGCAAGGTGATCTGCGCGCTCTCCGGTGGCGTCGACAGCTCCGTCGCGGCGATCCTGATCCACGAGGCCATCGGCGAACAGCTGACCTGCGTTTTCGTCGATCACGGTCTGATGCGCCTGAACGAGGCCGAAGAAGTCGTCGGCATGTTCCGGGAGCATTATAACCTGCCGCTGATCCATGCCGACGAATCCGAACTGTTCCTCGGCAAGCTTGACGGCGTCTCCGACCCGGAAACCAAGCGCAAGATCATCGGCGGTCTGTTCATCGAGGTGTTCGAGAAGCACGCCAAGGAAATTGGCGGTGCGGATTTCCTCGCCCAAGGCACACTTTACCCCGATGTGATCGAAAGCGTAAGCTTTTCCGGCGGGCCGTCGGTCACGATCAAAAGCCACCACAATGTCGGCGGCCTGCCCGAACGGATGAACATGCAGCTGGTCGAGCCGCTGCGCGAACTGTTCAAGGACGAGGTCCGCGAACTGGGGCGCGAGCTGGGCCTGCCCGACAGCTTTATCGGGCGCCATCCCTTCCCCGGACCCGGCCTTGCCATTCGCTGTCCCGGCGAAATCACCCGCGAGAAGCTGGAAATCCTGCGCAAGGCCGATGCCGTTTACATCGACCAGATCCGCAAGCATGGCCTATACGATGAGATCTGGCAGGCCTTTGTCGCGATCCTGCCGGTGCGCACCGTGGGCGTGATGGGCGATGGCCGCACCTATGACTTCGCCTGTGCGCTGCGCGCGGTCACCAGCGTGGACGGCATGACCGCCGATTACTTCCCCTTCAGCCACGACTTCCTCGGTGAAACCGCCACGCGGATCATCAACGAGGTCAAGGGGATCAACCGCGTCACCTATGACATCACCTCGAAACCTCCGGGAACGATCGAATGGGAATGAAGACGATGGCGCGCCGCCGCAGTTCGCGCCTTCTGGAATGGTTCGGCGTCGGCACGGCGATTTTCTATTCGCTGCTGGTCGCGTCGAACACCGGATCCGAATTCGCAGGCTTCACGCTGCTGCTGATCTCATCGGTATCGATTGGGCTCTGGGCGTGGCTGGGCGGGCATAAGGGCATCCTTGTGTTGCAGTTTTTCTATGCCTTTGCGGGCATCGTGGGGATGCTGCGCTGGTTCTGACGCATCACGCCCCGACGAAAGGCAGATGACATGACAGGTGACACGCGCGCGGATCACGATCAGGCCGGCCCCGCCCCCGATGCCGGGGCCGATCGCCCTGCCCCCGGCACCCCGCCCCATGTCACCTATTTCTTCGACACCGCATTTGCGCCCTGCACGCTGGTGTCGTTGTTGTCCGTGCTGCGACGGACCCCCGGCCCGATCCGCGTGACACTGCATCCGACCGAAGACCCCGGCACGATGGCGCGGGATCTGGAGATCTATGGCGCGGCATTCCCGCAGGCGGATCTACGGCTGGAGCCGGTCGACCTTGCGCCTTTCCGGCATCTCAAACGCGGGCGGCTGCCCTTGGCCGCGCGGTCGCGCCTGTTGTTGCCGGAAATTCACCGGGGCCGGGTGATTTATCTCGACGGGGATGTGATCGCCCGGCGCGATCTGAACGCGCTGTGGCAAACGGATCTACAGGGCCGGGCCATCGGGGCCTGCCTTGCGCCCGGTGTGCAAGTCATGCTGGCCAAGGCCCGCACAAGCCGCGCCGCCAGTGCCCGCAAAGCCGCCGACAAAACGCTGGCCCGCGGGCGGAAGCTCGACGGGATCGACATGCATGGCTACTTCAATTCCGGGGTGATGCTGCTCGACCTTGACCGCATCCGCGCCCGTGGGCTGGCCGAACCGATGCGCGATATCGAGGCCACGGCGCGCTATACCTCCCGCGATCAGGATTGGCTGAACATGGTGTTCCGCGACGACCGGCTGATCCTGCCACCGGAATGGAACAGCGGCTGGGGGGATCCGAAAACGGGCAAATCCTATGTGCCCGCCGAGCTGCGCGATAGGTTTAAGGTCAGTCGAGAAGATCCTGCAATCATTCATTTTACCGGGTTTGAAAAGCCGTGGCAGGCGGCTTCGGCCCCGTGGCGCTGGCATCTGGTGCATCAGCCGTTGCAGCGACGTTTGCGCGCCCGCTACTGGGATGAATACCAAACGATGAAGCGCGCGGCGGAGGCCCTGCTGGGCCGCAGCCTGCATACGGAGGCCGCGGCATGATGCGGCTCACTGGCACGCTCACCTGTCTGACGCCCGAAGATATCGCGCTGGTCGAGGCACATCTGCCCGACCATCTGCGCCTGACCCGCGCCGAGCCGGGATGCCTGTCATTCCACGTTGCCCCGCGCCCTGACGCCCCGCAGATCTACGAGGTGACGGAGCTTTTCCGCGATGCCGCCGCATTTGAGGCGCATCAGGCCCGCACCCGCGCGTCGGACTGGTTCAGCGCCACCAAACACCTGCCCCGCGACTTCACCAGGACCGAGGTCAAGGGATGAGCCCCCCAGCGTAAGCCGCTGAATTTCTGTAAATATGCGGAGGATTTGGGCGCTACGGCCCCGCCGCGCCGCTTGCCCCACCGGACCGGCGCGGGCATAGTTGCGGCACGCGCCCGCAGCGGCGTAACCTTACCCTTATCTTGCAGCCGCGCGCATGTCCCTTATCCCGTTTCGTCAGATCATGCAGGCGCTGTCCAGCCTGCGCCGCCCCGGCTCGGCCCGGGCGCTGCTGCTGACCGCGACCGTGCCGCTGATCGTGACCGTCGCGGGGCTGTCCGTTCTGGTCGCGGTAGAAGCGCGCCGCCTGTCGGAGCGGGAGATCGCGGAGCTTGAAACCCAGCTTATCGAGGCCAAGAAGCGCGAGCTGAAAAATTACCTCGCGCTGGCCCGCACCGCGATTGCGCGGGATTACAATCCCGCCCTCCCCGATGATCGCGCGGCCCAAGAGCGGGTCAAACAGACGCTCGCCGCGATGGTCTACGGCAGTGACGGGTTCATCTTTGTCTACGACTACACCGGCACCAACCTTGTCGCGCCGCGCGAAACCCGGCTCATCAACCGTAACTGGGCCGGTCTGCGCGACATCGAAGAAACGCCGGTGGTGGACGAATTGATCGACCTTGCCCGCGCAGGCGGCGGCTATCACAGCTATCTGTGGACCAAGCCCAGCACCGGCGAGACGGAGCGCATGGTGTCCTACGTCATCGGTCTGCAGGATTGGCAATGGGCGGTCGGCACCGGCATTTTCATCGACGATGTGCTGGAGGCCGTCTCCGCCGCGCGGGCGGAGACCGAGCAGCGCATTCGCGCGACCTTTGGCTGGATCGCCGCCATCACCATCGGCGCGCTTTGGGCGGTGTTCCTTGTCGGCGTCGTCATCGTGATGCGGGATCGCCGGCGCGCGGATCGGAAGCTAAAAGCACTGACGCTGCGCATTTTCGACACGCAGGAGGAGGAGCGCGGCCGCGTCGCGCGGGAACTGCACGATTCGATTTCACAGATGTTGGTGGGTGTGCGCTACGCGCTGGAATTGGCGCGCAGGCGGCTGGCCTCGGGCGACGCGCGCGCCGCGGACAACCTTGATCGCGGGGTTGCGAACCTGTCCGCCGCGATCACCGAAGTGCGCCGGATCAGCCGCGATTTGCGCCCCTCGGTGCTGGACGATCTGGGTATCGGTCCCGCGCTTCAGGCGCTGACCGAGGAGTTCGAGCAGCGCACCGGCATTCACACCGAGTTTGAAACGGTCGTTTTCTCCAACCGGCTTGCACCCGAGGCCAAGACCGCGTTCTACCGTATCGCACAGGAAGCGCTCACCAATATCGAGCGTCACGCCGAGGCGACGGTGGTGAAGCTGTCGGTCTTTGGCCACAAGAAGGGCGCGACCATGCGGATCAGCGACAACGGCAAAGGCATGGAGGCCAGCGGCGGGCGCGGCGCGGGCAGCCGTGGCCTTGGGCTGCGCAACATGCATGAACGGCTTGAGCGGCTCGACGGGCGGTTGACCGTCACCAGCAGCGCCGAGGGCACGCTGATCGAAGCGACCGTGCCGCTGACCCGCCTGTTGGCGCCGGATACCGATAATGGCCGCCGCCGATCCCGTGCGCCGGGCACATCCGACACCGCATCGCCCATCCCCCCCGCCGAAGGACCCCGCCCATGACCGCCCCGCCGCCCCAGCCCGCCGCGCCCGTCCGGGTCATGATCGTCGATGACCATCCGATGGTCGCCGAGGGTATCGAGGCCATATTGGAAAGCTATGATGACATCACGGTCGTGGGCACGCTGTCTTCGGGGCAGGAGGCAATCGACCGGGTGGCGGAGCTGCGCCCCGATGTGATCCTGATGGATCTGAACATGCCGGGGGTGAACGGGCTTTCAGCGACGGAGATGATCCTTGAAACCTGTTGCGACACGCGAATTTTGATCCTGTCGATGCATGACACGCCGGAATATATCTCGACCGCGCTCAGCCACGGCGCGCGCGGCTATCTGCTCAAGGACGTCCCGACCGAAGAGATCAAGACCGCCATCGACCGCGTCATGGCCGGGGATCGCTACCTGTGCACCGGCACCCGTGCCGCGATCACCCCGCAGACCGCCGACGGGCGCGTGCCGCTGACCAACCGCGAACAGACGATCCTGCTGCAACTGGCTCTGGGCAAATCCAATCGCGAGGTGGCGGAGGTGCTGGATATCTCGGTGCGCACGGTCGAAACCCACCGCAAGAATATCAAGGCCAAGCTGGGCATCAGTTCCACCGCCGGGCTGACCCGCTACGCCTTGGAACACGGGGTGCTGCAGGGCACCGGGGTGCGGCTATGAGCCGGACCTACGATCACGTCATCATCGGCGCGGGCATGATGGGGGCCGCCGCTGCCCGGCATCTGGCGATGATGGCGCCCGGCGCGCGTAATCTGCTGATCGGCCCGGCGGAGCCTGCGATCCCCGCGCATCACACCGGCCCCTTCGCCAGCCATTATGACGCCGGGCGCATCACCCGTGGCATCGACCCAGATCCAGACTGGGCGCGGCTCGCGCAGCGATCCATGGCGCGCTATGGCGACATTGCTGCGGCAGGCGGCGTGGCGTTTCACCATCCCGTCGGCGCGATGCTGCCGGTCCGGACCGCAGCGACGGCTTCATTACGCGCACCGCCACCACGGCACATGCCAGCGGCATCGCGTGCCGGGAGTTGCGCGGCGGGGATCTGATGCAGATGGGCTACAGCTTCCCCGCTGGCACGGCGGCGGTGGTCGAGGCGGGCGATGCCGGGTTCATCGATCCGCGCGCCTTGGTCCGGGCGCAGATCACGGCGGCCACGCGCGCCGGTGTCGGCCATATCCCATCCGCCGTGCGGGGGATCGCGCAGCGCGACGGGCATATCCACCTGACGCTCGAGGGCGGTGATGGCGTGGTTGCGCGGCAGGTTTTGCTGGCGACCGGGGGCTATGCCGCGCTTGACGGGCTGCTGGACGTCGCGCCCCCTCTGACCGTCTATGCCCGCACCATCGCGATGGCGCATGTGTCGGAGGCGACCGCCCAGCGATTGCGCGCCCTGCCCGCGCTGATCTGGCGACCCGATCCGCCCGGGTTCTACGTCTATGTGGTGCCGCCCGCGCGCTATCCTGACGGTTCGCTGCGCATCAAGATCGGCGGCGACCCGGTGGACCGGCTGCTGCACGGTGCTGAGGCGGCAAATGACTGGTTTCGCGGCGGCGGCGCGGCGGAGGTTGCCGCGCAGCAGATCGACATCCTGCGGGGCCTCTTGCCGGATATGGAGATCGCGGCGATCAGCCATGGCGCCTGCATCATCAGCGATACGGCCAGCGGCCTGCCGATCATCGGGCGCGTGGCGCCGGGGATCTCGGTCCTGCTGGGCGGCAATGGCGCGGCGGCGAAAAGCAGCGATGAGATCGGACGCCTCGGCGCGGTGACTTTGACCGGCGGCTCGGCGGATGACGAAGGCTACGCGCGGAAGTTTGCGCCATGACCCCGATGGCCGTGACCATGCTGACGGGGGTTGTGACGTTTTCATCCCAAGCGCTATCTGGTTTGGTCGCGTCGGGACTGCCCCGACAGGAAGGAGCCCGCGCGTGAGCGACACCCCTGAATCCATCGACAAGCTGATTGGGCTGATGGCCCGGCTGCCCGGTCTTGGCCCCCGGTCCGCCCGCCGCGCGGTGCTGCATCTGGTCAAGAAGCGTGGTCAATTGCTGGCCCCCTTGGCCGAGGCCATGCAGGAGGTGGCGGACACCGCCCGCGAATGCATCAATTGCGGCAATGTCGGCACCAGCGAGATCTGCAGCATCTGTGCCTCGGAGAAACGCGCGACCGGGGAGCTGTGCGTGGTGGAGGATGTGGCCGATCTATGGGCGATGGAGCGCACCCGCGCGTTCAAGGGCCGGTATCATGTGCTGGGCGGGACGCTATCGGCGCTGGATGCGATCGGACCCGATGAGTTGCGCATCCCGCGTCTGCTGGACCGGCTTGGCGCGGAGCAGATCACCGAGGTCATTTTGGCGCTCAACGCGACCGTCGACGGACAGACCACGGCGCATTATCTGGCCGACGCGATGGAGGATCGGGGCGTCGCGGTGACGTCCCTTGCGCAGGGGGTGCCGATCGGGGGGGAACTCGATTACCTCGACGATGGCACCATCGGCGCGGCATTGCGGGCCCGTCGCGCGCTGGGATAGGCGCAGGGCCTATTTCGCCAGTTGCCGGTGCACGGTTTCGGTCAATTCGCTGAGCGAGAACGGCTTGGGCAGGAAGACCGAATTTTCGATCTGATCCTGCAAGCCCTCCAACACGCCTTCGGCATAGCCCGACACGAAAATCACCTTCACATCGGGGCGCTGTTCGCGCGCGCGGCGCACCCAGCTTGGCCCGTCGAGCCCGGGCATCACCACATCGGTGACAAAGACATCGACGCGCAGATCCTCGGCCTCCAGCATGTCCAGCGCGCGTTCGGCGCTGTCGGCCTCAAGCACCGTGTAGCCATTCATCCGCAGCGCGCGAGACGCAAAGGCCCGCACCGGGGCCTCATCCTCGACCAGCAGCACGACGCCGCCGGGGCTGGACAGGCGTTCGCGCCGCGGGCTGGGCAGCAGCGGCTGTTCCTGCGGAGCCAGCCGGGTATCCACCGGCAGCAGGATCGAAAATGTCGTGCCCGTGCCCGGTGTGCTGTCAACGAAAATATAGCCGCCGGTCTGTTTGACGATGCCATACACGGTGGACAGGCCCAGCCCCGTGCCCTCGCCCGGGCGTTTGGTGGTGAAGAACGGCTCGAAAATCTTGGGCAGTTTGTCAGGCGCGATGCCGGTGCCGTCATCGGCGACGGTCAACGAGACATAGCTCCCCGGCGGCACGCTGACACGGTCGCGGCTATAGGCGGTGTCGAGATCGCGCATCCGCGTCTCGATCCGGATTTCGCCGCCCTCCGGCATGGCGTCGCGGGCGTTGACGACAAGGTTCATCACCACCTGTTCCATCTGCCGTTTATCGGCGCGCACCGTCAGCAGCGCGGGATCATGCGCCACCCGCAAACGGACCCGTTCACCCACCAGCCGGTTGAGCAAATGCGCCAATTCCGACAGGCTGTCGCGCAGGTCGAGGATTTCCATCCGCAGGTTTTGCTTGCGCGAAAACGCCAGAAGCTGCCCCACCAGACTGGCGGCGCGATTGGCGTTCTGGGCGATCTGGCTTAGATCCGCGAAATCGGGATCGCCCTGATCGTGGCGCAGCAGCAGCAGATCGCAATGGCCGGAAATCGCGGTGAGCAAGTTGTTGAAATCATGTGCGACGCCCCCGGCAAGCTGTCCGATGGCCTGCATTTTCTGGCTTTGGACAAACTGCGCTTCGAGTGTCTTGAGCTCTGTCGCGTCGGCCAGCACCACGATCAGACCGACCGCACCGGAGGGGTGGGTGACACGGCTGAGAGTGACCTGCAAATACAGGTCGCGCTCCGGCTCGGTGCTGCGCAAAACCTCCGGATGACCGCTGCCGCGCCCGGTCAGCGCGTCGTCGATCCAGTCACCCACGGGGCGGCCCAGCCCCTCGACCAATGACACAAGCGGCGTGCCCGCAACCCCGCGCGCGCCCAGCAGATGGCGGGCCAACCGATTGACTGTCAGAACCACACCGCGCCCATCGGTGCGCAGCACGGCGACGGGCAGGGATTCCAGCGCATCCTCGGCCGGTTGGGTGGGGGCCGCGTCAGCGTCATCCGGCGTGCGGTCGGCGCGGGCATCAGCGGGCAGCAGATAGATTTCGCGGGTGCCATCGGGCGCGGCCACATCCCAAAGCCGGACCGGACGCGGGCCGGTCGCGGTGGCGATGATCGGGTCGGCGTCCCCGGTGGTGACGGTATCGAGAAGCGCATCAAGCCGCGCGGGTGGCGTGCCGATGAGCCGACGCGCCGGGCCATTCAGCGCAATGATGTCGCCTTTGGCCGAAACGGTCAGCATGGGCAGGCTGCGGGATGGCCCCTGCCCCTCCACGCCCGATCCGGCCTGCGCCGCGCGGGTGATGCGCCAGTGATAGCCTGTTCCCTCCACACGATGCACGGAGACGGAAAGCGTGCCGGTGGCACTGTCCAGATCGGCCTGCGCCGTGCCGCGTGCCTCCACCTGCGACAGCAGTCGCGTCAGCGTTGGACCGGCGGCGGCGCAGCGGGTGTCGAGCATATCGAGAAGCGCAGGCGGCGCGGGCGCGGTCTCGGGCAGGGCGAACAGATCGCGGGCAGCCGGGTTCATGGCCAGCACCGCCCCATCGGGATCGCTGACCAGCACCGACTCTGGATCGTCCTTGATGAGCCGGGCGAGTGCCGCGCAGTGCCGTTGTCGGCTGCGCCGGTCCAGCGCCCACGCGATGGCAATCAATCCGGTCAGCGCGAGCAGCGTCAGCCCCGCGACCAGCAGCATAAGCCGCAAGGCAGGTAGATGCACCACGGTCGACAGCGCAAGCACCGCCACACCGGGAAGCAGCAGCACCCAAGCCCGCCTTGAAACAAGGACCGCGCTGCGCAACATGGGATGCGGTGACAGGGCCTGATGCGACACCTGTTCCCTCCTCGACAGGACCAATCCCCTTCTGCCTCGCATGAAATAGGTTAACCGCAGGTTAACTTTTTACGGCAGATGGGTGAATAACAACCGGAAGTTGTCAAGCAGTCTGTGCGGGGGCCCGTAGCAAGGCAAGGAAAAACCCGTCGCCATCGGCATCGGGACGGCTGGTCCGGGTTTCCGTCACCGTCCAATTCGGATGGCGGGTCGCAAAGGCGCGGATCTGCGCGGCATTCTCGGCATCGAGCAGCGCGCAGGTCATATAGGCCAGCACGCCCCCCGGCGCGGTGCAGCGCGCGGCATCGTCCAGTATTTCGGATTGCAGCGCGGTCAGTTCCGCCAGCCGATCGGGCGTTAGATCCCATTTCGCCTGTGGCTGCCGCCGCCACGCGCCGCTGCCCGAACAGGGCACGTCGGCCACGACAACGTCGAAACCCGCCTGGGCCGGGGCGTCGCTCACGCGCACCTCTACCCCGGCACGGCGGGCCCGGTCCGGCAGGTCGCGCAGGCGGGCGGGGATTGCATCATGGGCGATGAACTGGGCGGAGACACGAGCGGCAAGGGCCAGTGTCTTTCCCCCACCACCGGCGCAGTAATCCAGCACGCGCGCGTCGTCCGCCACCGGCACGGCCTGCGCCAGCGCCTGCGACCCCGCATCCTGCAATTCGACGAGGCCATCGCGGTAGACCGCGCTATTGGCCACGCGGCGCGCACCGTCGGTCACGCTCAATGCGGTTTCGGCCCGAGGATTGGGCGTGGTGGCGATGCCCTCCTCGGCCAGCAGGGCGGCGGCATGGGCGGGATCGGATTTCCGCAGATTGACGCGCAGGGTGATCGGGGCCCGATCGCGCAGGGTTGTCATGACAGGCACGAAATCCTCGCCGAGGCTGGCGCGCAGATCGGCTTCGAGCCACTCGGGACAATCAAGCGCGACCGGCTCGGGCGCGGTGCCCGGCATCTGCCGCTCGGCGTCGTTCAAAGGCACCGGTGCGAACCGCGCGTCGGTAAAGATCGCGTCGACATCCTCGCCCTCCTGCCGCAGCAGGCCCAGCATCAGCGCGCGCCCGGTCGGAGCGTCCCCCGCGCCACCGGCCCACGCGGCGGAACGCAGGCGCCGCAGCGCGGAATAAACCTGATCGCGGATCGCGGCACGATCCCCCGACCCCGCATAGCGGTTGTTACGCGCCCAAACGGTCAGCGCCTTTTCGGCGGGCGCGCCCTGCAGGATATCATCCAGCAGGGCGATGGCGGCGGAGACGCGCGCGGCGGGGGTCATGACCGCTCAGCCCAGCCGATAGTTCGGGCTTTCGCGGGTGATGGTCACGTCGTGCACATGGCTTTCCTTCAGCCCGGCGCCGGTGATTTTCACGAACTGGCAATTGCGGCGCATCTCTTCGACCGTGGCGCAGCCGGTATAGCCCATCGCGGCACGCAGGCCGCCGACCAGTTGGTGCACCACGGCGCCAGCGGACCCTTTATAGGGCACCTGCCCCTCGATGCCTTCGGGCACGAGTTTGTCGGAGGCCGCGTCCTTCTGGAAGTAACGATCCGCCGAACCGCGCGCCATCGCGCCGAGAGACCCCATACCGCGATAGGCCTTGAACGACCGGCCCTGATACAGGATCACCTCGCCCGGGCTTTCATCCGTGCCCGCGATCATCGAGCCGACCATGGCGCAGGACGCGCCCGCGGCGATGGCCTTGGCGAAATCGCCGGAGAACTTGATGCCGCCATCGGCGATCACCGGGGTATCGCCTGCGGCCTTGGCGCAATCCATGATCGCGGTCAGCTGCGGCACACCGACACCCGCAACCATCCGCGTGGTGCAGATGGAGCCGGGGCCAATGCCGACCTTGATCGCATCCGCGCCCGCATCGATCAGCGCGCGCGTGGCCTCGCCTGTCGCGACATTGCCGGCAATGACCTGCACATGGTTCGACAGCGCCTTGGCGCGCGCGACCGCATCGGCGACGCCGGAGGAATGGCCATGCGCGGTGTCGATCACCACGATATCGACGCCTGCATCGACCAGCGCGGCGGAGCGCTCGAACCCGGCATCGCCCACAGTGGAAGCAGCGGCAACCCGAAGCCGGCCCAGATCATCCTTGCAGGCATTGGGGTTCAGCACGGCTTTTTCGGTATCTTTCAGCGTCAGCAGCCCGGTGAGCTTACCGGTGCCATCGGTGACCAAAAGCTTCTCGATGCGGCGCGCCTTCATCAGGCTTTTGGCCTCGTCCAATTCCACCGGCTCGACCAGCACGGCAAGATTGTCAGAGGTCATCATCACCTTGACCGGGGTGCGGTCATCGGAGGCAAAACGCATGTCGCGATTGGTGACGATACCCACGACGCGCCCGCCTTCGTCCACGACCGGAAACCCGGTGACGTTGTAGCGGTCCTGCAGCGCCTTGGCATCGGCCAGCGTCTGATCGGGGGTCAGGGTGATCGGGTTGTAGACGACACCGCTTTCAAACCGTTTGACCCGGCGGACCTGCGTGGCCTGCTCCTCGATCGTCAGGTTGCGGTGGATCACGCCAATGCCGCCCGCCTGCGCCATGCTGATCGCCATGCGATCCTCGGTCACGGTGTCCATGGCCGAGCTAAGCAACGGGATGTTCATGGAGATCGAGCGCGTGACATGGGTGGTCACGTTCGCGGTGGAAGGCAGCACGGAACTGGCCTGCGGAACCAGCAGCACGTCGTCGAAGGTGAGAGCCTCGCGAATCTCCATGAGTATCTCCTCGGGAGGTGTCGTTTGGCGCGTCCCTATTGCACGGATATCGGGCAGGGGAAAGACCCGGTGCGGCGCAATCGGGCCCGAGCGCTAGCGTGTGGGCCGGGCAAAGCCCCGTCCCAGCGCCCGCCAGCTCAGCGCCGTCAGCAGCCCCGCCCCCAATGCCGCAAGGACAAACGGCACGCCAAGCGCCACCTCGCGGGTGGTGATCAGCCCGGCCAGCCGGACCGAAAGCCCGGAGGCCAGCAACCCCAGCGGCATCATGCCCCAGGCCAGCAGGCGATAGAGGCTGTTGACCCGCCCCCTCAGCGCGTCGGGGATCGTGCGCTGCCGATAGGACACCGACACGGTGTTCCACAGCAGTCCAAAGAAATGAAACGCGGCAAAGGCCAGCGCAGCCCCCACTACAGTGCCGGTGAGCGGCAGCGCGGCGAAGGCCAGCGCACAGCAGGTCAGCGCCAGCCGCAGCACCCGCCCGGGGCCCAATGACTGCACGACACGTTCGGCGCAGAGCCCGCCCAACAACCCGCCAATTGCCCCGCTGGCAAGGATCAGACCGTAGCTGCGCGCGCCCGCGTCCAGAACCTCCTGCGTATAAAGAACCAGCGCGATCAGGATCATCTGCTCGAACAGGTTCCAGATCCCGGTGATCAGCGCCAGCAGGCGCAACACCGGCTGACTGCGCAAAAACGCGATCCCCGCGCCAAGCTCCGCCCGCCACGGGCCGGGCGTGGCGGGGGGCGTGCCGAACTGCCCCTGAATGCCGCGCACCAGCAGGATCGCCGCGCCAAAGGCCACCGCATTGGCAGCAAATGGCATGGGCGGCGCCACCGCGATCAGTGCCGCGCCAAGGGCAGGCCCCAACAGCGCATTGCCGATGATCTCGACGCTCCAGAGCCTGCCATTGGCGCGCTCCAGCCGCGCATGGGGCACCAGCGCAGGCAGCACGGTCTGCGCGGCATTGTCGCGATAGACCTCCGCGATCCCGACACAAAGCGCCGCCGCGCAGATCACGGCGAATAGCCCCGGCATCGCCACGCCGCGCGCGGGCACCGGCGCAAGCGGCAGCGCCAGCCACAATGCAGCCGCGACACCGGCGAAAACCAGCGCGCGCAGCAGATCCATCCGCAGGATCAGCCGCCGCCGGTCCATGCGGTCGGCCACCAGCCCGGCATGAAGGGCAAACACCGCCCAAGGCAGACGCAGCGCCACTGGCACCACGGCGATCAACACCGGATCACGGGTGAGCAAGGACGCGAGCCACGCCCAGGCAACGACGGCGACGCCATCGGCGAGGTTGGTCATGCCGCTGGCTGCGATGAACCGGGCAAGTCGGCTCACCTAAGCTGCTCCCCGCCCTGCCCTTGCACGCGCCCGGTGGTTTCAACATGGGATAAATATCCCCGCCGGAGGCATGCCCTGCCGGTCATCGATAGAGCAACGACCGGCCATTGGCGAAAAGGTGGATCTTCTCCGGCGCCGCGCGCAGCCCGACGGTGCGGTGCTTCAGATCGGGGTGGATGCCGGGCAGCTTGGCAATAACGCCGATCTTGGCCGCCGGGTCTTCGGGCTGGAAATAGAGCAGCGTCACTTCGCCCAAGGCCTCGGTGATCGCCACCTCGCCTTGGTAGAGCCAACCTTCGTCCGCGGGCGTCAGGTCTTCGGGCCGGACGCCGAGGTTCACGGCGCGGCCCAGATCGCTGTCACTGGTTTGAATTGCTGCGACGGCCTCCCCCCCGCCGGCCAGACGCACGGTGGTTTGCGGGCCGGTTGCGATGATCTCGCCCGGCAGCAGATTCATGGCGGGCGAGCCGATGAACTGCGCGACAAATTCGTTCTCGGGCCGCTCATACAGATCAAGCGGCGTGCCGACCTGCGAAATGCCGCCCCCCGCCAGAACCACGATGCGCGAGGCCAGCGTCATCGCTTCGACCTGATCGTGGGTGACGTAGATCATGGTGCTGTCGGGCATCGCCTCCTTCAACTGGGCAATCTCGATCCGGGTGGCGACGCGCAGCGCGGCGTCGAGGTTCGAAAGCGGTTCATCGAACAGGTAAACCTTCGGATCGCGGACGATGGCCCGGCCAATGGCCACGCGCTGACGCTGGCCGCCCGATAGGGCTTTGGGCAGCCGGTCGAGATAGGGGGTCAGTTGCAGGATGCGCGCGGCATTATCGACCGCTTCGGTGATTTCGGCACGGCTTTTGCCCGCAATTTTCAGCGCGAAGGCCATGTTGTCGCGCACGGTCATGTGGGGATAAAGCGCGTAGGACTGGAACACCATCGCGATGCCCCGCTGTGCGGGGGGCACATCGTTGACCACCTGCCCATCGATTTCGAGCGTGCCGCCGGAGATCCGCTCCAGCCCCGCGATCATCCGCAGCAGCGTGGACTTGCCGCAGCCCGACGGCCCGACAAACACCACCAGTTCGCCAGCGCGAATGTCGAGATTGATGTGCGACAGCACCTCGACCTTACCATAAGCCTTGGCGACATCGGTCAGTTTCAGATCGGCCATGTCCTCCCCTCCCTTCTGCCGCGGCGGGGGACGGACATGCGCCCCCCGCCGCCGGTTCCGACACTGTCGGTCGTCAGGTCTTGCGCCGCAGCAAGCAGGGCTGCCACGGGCCCAGCGTCAGCCCGTTGCCATAGCCGGGACCGGCGCTGTTAATCTCGGTCCCGATATGATGCCAATCGCCCTCGGGCACCGTCATCGCGGACGGCGTATCCGACAGGTTGAAGGCGCAGAATAGTTCTTCGTCCTCGCTGATGCGGTAGAAGCTCAGCACATCGCCCTCGGCGGTGATGCCGGTCATGTCGCCCTTATCCAGCACCGCATGGGCATGGCGGAACGCGATAGCCTTGCGGTAGTGGTGCAGCAGCCCGTCAGGCGAATGTTCCTGCGTGTTCACGGACAGGTGCAGATGTTCGGAACTGACCGGCAGCCACGGGCGCGCGGAGCTGAACCCGCCATGCAGCAGCTCCTCATTCCAGACCATCGGCGTGCGGCAACCGTCGCGGCCCTTGAATTCGGGCCAGAATTCGATGCCGTAGGGGTCTTGCAGATCGTCAAAGGCCACATCGGCCTCCGGCAGGCCCAGTTCCTCGCCCTGATACAGGCAGACGGAGCCCTGCAAACACATGATCAGCGTCGTGTAGGCGCGCATCGCGGATGGGCTCAGATGCCAGCGGGTCGCGTGACGCACCACGTCGTGATTGGAGAATGCCCAGCAGGCCCAGCCGTCACCTGCGACCTCCTTGAAGTGATGAAACACCTCCGCCATGCGCGCGGCGGTGGGGATGTCCTTGGCCAGAAACTCGAAGGCGTAGCACATCTGCACACCCTTATCCCCGGCGGTATATTCGCCAAGGATCTCAAGCCCGCGCTGCGCATCGCCCACCTCGCCCACGGCGGCGGCGTTATAGCGGTCCATCAGCGTCCGGAACTTGGCCAGAAACTCCAGATTTTCGGGCTGGTTCTTGGAGTATAGGTGGCGCTGGTGGTTATAGGGGTTCACCGATGGCGCGATGGAGTCGTTTCGCTCGGCCTTGGCCAGAGGCGGGTTGTCGCGCAACTCCTTGTCGTGGACGTAGAAGTTGATGGTGTCGAGCCGGAACCCATCAACACCCCGATCCAGCCAGAACTGCGCCACGCCCAGCAGCGCGTCCTGCACCTGCGGCTCGTGGAAGTTCAGATCGGGCTGCGAGGTGAGGAAGTTGTGCAGGAAATACTGCTCCCGCCCCGGATGCCACTGCCATGCTGGCCCGCCAAAGATCGACAGCCAATTGTTGGGCGGGGTGCCATCGGGGCGCGGATCGGCCCAGACATACCAATTGGCCTTGTCATTATCGCGGCTCGATTGGCTTTGCTGGAACCACGGGTGTTGATCGGAACTGTGCGACAGCACCAGATCGATCAGCACCTTCATGCCGTAAAGATGCGCGGTCTCGATCACCGCGTCGAAGTCCGACAGCCCGCCGAACATCGGATCGACATCGCAGTAATCGCTGACGTCGTAGCCGAAATCCTTCATGGGGGAAGTGAAGAACGGTGAAATCCACACCGCGTCCACCCCGAGCGAGGCGATGTAGGGCAGCCGTTCGACGATGCCGAGCAGATCGCCCACCCCGTCGCCATTGCTGTCCTGAAACGAGCGCGGATAGATCTGATAGATCACTGCGCCGCGCCACCAGTCGCGGTCGGTCTCGGGATGCGGGGTGGCCCCCGTTTTTTCCAGTGCCTGTGCTGTCATGAAGTTTTATCCACCTTTGACCGAGCCCGCGAGGAGGCCCCGGACCAGGTATTTCTGCATTGCAAAGAACACCACCAGCGGCACCGCGATGGACACGAAGGCCGAAGCGGCGAGGATTTCCCAATCGCCGCCACGCGAACCCAGAAGCTCCCGCAGACGGCCGGTCATCACCAACTGCTGTTCGGTGTTACCCAAAAAAACGGTCGCGACAAGCAAGTCGTTCCATGTCCAGAGGAATTGGAAGATTGCGAAACTGGCGAGTGCCGGAAAACTAAGCGGCAAGATGATCCTGACGAAGATCTGAAAATCCGTGGCCCCATCGACGCGGGCGCTTTCGATGATTTCGCGCGGAAGCCCGGCGATATAGTTGCGCAGCAGATAGATCGCCAGCGGCATCCCAAAGGCCGTGTGCGCCAGCCAGATGCCAAGGTAGCTTTTGCCAATGCCGACCGCATTATGCAGCTTCAAAAGCGGGATCAGCGACATTTGCAGCGGCACGACCAACAGCCCGACCACCACGGCGATCAGCAACGCGCGACCGGGAAACTGCATCCATGCCAGCGCATAGGCCGCGAAGGCCGCGATCACGATGGGGATCACCGTCGCGGGCAGCGTCACGGTCATGGTGTTGATGAAGCTCTGACCGATGCCTTCGGAAAACAGCACCCGCTCGTAATTGGCCAGAGTGAAGGCCGGAGGCTCCACCGCCGTGCCAAAGATCCGCATGCCCCGGCGGCCTTCGGGCTGGGTGGCATATTCGATGCGGTAGCTTCCGTCGGTCTCGACGGTGATGCGGGCGCCGTCATCCTCCACCGTGGTCCCCGCCTCGTAGGCCGCCGGCGCGCGGGAGGACGTGCCGAACCGCGACAGCGTGCCCTCCTCGGTGCCGAACGCGTTGCCAGTGATCACCCACAGATCGCCTTCGGGGCGCGCCTCCTCGGGGCTGGCAGCGCGGAAGCCGATATTCTGTTCCGAGGCCGACAGCGCGGTCCACCATCCCGACGCGGTGATCTGATCGCGGTCGCGGAAGGACGAGATCAGCAACCCCGCCGTGGGCAGCGTCCACAACACTACCAGCAGCACGACGGTGATGTTGACCACCCATGTCAGCGAGGATTTGGTTCCGGCGATCGAATCCATCAGCGCGCGTTCCTCATCCCAGTTCCTTGCGGGCGTTGCGGATGTTCCAGACCATGATCGGGATCACCATGACCATAATGACCAGCGCCACGGTCGAGGCGCGCCCGTAATCCGCGCCCCGGAACATCCAGTCGAACATCAGGTTGGCCAGAACCTGACTGCCCCATTGCCCGTTGGTCATGGCCAGCACGATGTCGAACACCTTCAGCACCAGAATGGTGATCGTCGTCCAGACTACGGCAATCGTGCCCCAGATCTGCGGCACTTTGATCTTGGTAAAGATTTGCAGCGGCGAGGCACCGTCAAGGATCGCGGCTTCGATGGTTTCTTCGGGGATGCCGCGCAGGGCCGCGGAGAGGATCACCATCGCAAATCCTGTCTGAATCCAGATCAGGATCACCATCAGGAACAGGTTGTTCCAGAACGGCGTGGTGATCCATGCCTCCGGCGCGCCGCCCAAAGCCACGACCACGGCGTTGAGCAGGCCGATCTGCTCCTGATCGGCGCCGCGATAGTCGTAGACGAATTTCCAGATCACCGAGGCCCCGACGAAGCTGATCGCCATCGGCATGAAGATCAATGACTTGGCGATATTGCCCCACCGGATGCGATCTGTCAGCGCCGCCGCGATCAGGCCAAAGAATGTCGAGGCCGCAGGCACGACGATCAGCCACAGGATGTTGTTGACGAAGCTTTCGCGAAATTCGCTGTCGTTCAGCATCCACAGGTAGTTGTCCGCCCCGACCCAGCGATTGCCGGTCTTGTCATGAAGCGACAGCCAGATCGAATTGAACACCGGGTAGACGAGGTAGACGCCCAGCACAAAGATCGCGGGAAACAGAAACAGCCACGGGCGGATCGCATTGGCCCGGTTGATGTTGCGCCCCGCGCGCGGCCCGCGCGGTGGCAATGCGGTGTCGAGGATCAGGTTGGAGAGGTAGAAATACGCCACGCAGCCGAAGACGCCAGCAACCATCGTGAAGGTAGCGGCGACGAGTTGATCCATGAGGCGGAATTCCCTGTTTAGATGGCGCGGAATGCACAGGGCTGTGCGCGCACTGGCCGGACGGGCCGACCAGTGCGGTGCGATTTACTTCAGCGAGTCCCACGTGCTTTGGATCTGGCTCGCGACCTCCTTGGCATCCGCGCCGCCGGCGTAATCGACCATGCCCGTCCAGAACGCGCCCGCACCGATGGCCCCCGGCATCAGATCCGATGCATCGAAGCGGAACGTATCAGCGTTCAGCATGATGTCACCCATCCGACGCGACGTGTCGTTGATATAGGTGTCGGTATTCACGCCGCTATGGGCCGTCAGGAATGCGCCCTGTGCCATCCAAAGCTCGTGCGCGATGGGCGTTTTCAGCCAATCCAGGAACACCCGCGCGCCGTCGCTTTCGTTGGTCATGCCGACGACCGTGCCCGCGCCCAGAACAGGCTTGCCCAGATCCTGCGCCTCATAGGCGGGGAGGTAGAAGAAATCGATATCTTCGCCCACCACGGTGCCTTCGGGGAAGAAGGCGGGCACGAAACTTGCCTGCCGGTGCATGTAGCATTGCGGCGGGAACTCGAACAGTCCGGCGGGGCTGTCGCGGAAGTCAGTCGAGGCCACGGCCCCGGCGCCGCCATTGACGAAATCGTCGTTGCGGGCAAACCAGCCGAATTCTTCGATCGCGCCGATGACCTTGGGATCGTCGAACGGCATCTCATTGGCGACCCATGCGTCGTAATCCTCGGGCGACTGGGTCCGCAGCATCATGTCCTCGACCCAGTCGGTCGCGGGCCAGCCCGTCGCGGCGCCTGACCCCAGCCCGATGCACCACGGCGTTTCGCCATCGGCGGCGATCTGTTCCGTCAGCGCTTTCAGATCCTCCATCGTTTCGGGCACTTCGTAGCCCGCATCCTCGAAATTCTCAGGGCTATACCAGACCAACGATTTCAGATCGGCGCGATAGAAGATGCCGTAGAACTGATCGGTGCCGTCGGCATCGGCATAGGTGCCCAGATCGACCCATGATTGACCGGCGGCGTAATTGTCGCGCACCCAGTCGGCATCCTCCTGCGTGAGCGGCGTCAGATAGCCCCGGCTCGCCATATCGGCGGCAAGTCCCGGTTGCGGAAACACGGCGAGGTTCGGGGCGGAGCCAGCCTCGGCATCGATGAGGATCTGCTGCTCGAAACTGTCGGAGCCGGAATATTGCACATCCGCGCCGGTGGCCTGCTCGAAATACATCAGCGTGCGGTCGAAATTGTCTTTCTCCCCTCCCAGCCACGGGCCGAACACGGTGATGGTCTGCCCGGTCAGGTCATGCGCCTCGGCAAAGGTCTCATAGCTGTCCCAGCTGAAATCGCCCTCGCCCACCGCAAACGGCAGATCCTGCGCCTGCGCCATCCCTGCCGCACCAAGCGCCAGACCGGCAACGCCAAGCCGAAGTGCGCTGCGGGCATGAATTTTGCGTGGCTCACGAAGTCGTCTCGTCGCGAAAGTCATCTGTGATTACCTCCCCTTCAGGCGCAGCCCGCAACCGGGGCGCGTGTCATCGGACCCGCGCGCCGCCTCCCGCCGCACGCTCTGGGTTCGGGGATAGCGTAGGCGCACAATGGTGCATGTCAACGGCGACGGCGCGTTCTCGCGCTGAAAGATATCGCGCCATTCCAAATGATTATGAACGCGGCATGTTGTGCCCGCAGGCTGTTCACACGACGCGCCGGATGCCGTATGGGAAGCTGGCAAACCAGCCTTTGACCCTTGCCGCGCAAGGGCTTACCGTTTGCGCTAACTCAACCACGACAGACAGGCACGGAGCGAAACGCGATGCTCTTCGACCGCAAGGATTTCCCCGCTGATTTCGTTTTTGGGGCGGCCACCTCCGCGTATCAGATCGAGGGCCACGCGCAGGGCGGAGCAGGACGCACCCATTGGGACGATTTCGCGGAAACGCCCGGCAATGTGGTGGGGGCACAGACCGGGGCGCGGGCAATCGATCACCTTAACCGCATGGACGAAGATCTGGATCTGGTCGCGGGGGCCGGGCTTGACGCCTACCGGTTTTCGGTGTCGTGGGCGCGGGTGCTGCCGGACGGGCGCGGCATGGTCAATCGCGAGGGTCTCGATTTCTATGACCGGCTTGTCGACGGGCTATTGGAACGCGGGCTGAAGCCCGCGGCGACGCTGTACCATTGGGAATTGCCGTCCGCGCTGGCGGATCGTGGCGGTTGGCGCAATCGCGATACCGCGCTGCGCTTTGCCGATTACGCAGGCATCGTCGCGGACCGGATCGGCGACAGGCTTTGGTCCGTCGCACCGATTAACGAGCCGTGGTGCGTCACATGGCTGAGCCATTTTCACGGCATCCATGCGCCCGGCCTGCGCGACATCCGTGCCACCGCGCGCGCGTGTCACCATGTCATGCTGGCACATGGGCTGGCGATCCGCGCCCTGCGTCAGATGGGCATCGGCAATCTGGGCGGGGTGTTCAATTGCGAAGCGGCCGAGCCCGCCGATCCCAGCAGCCCCGCCGACCGCGCTGCCGCCGCGCGCTATGACGAGCATTACAACCGTTTCTTCCTGCAGGCCGCCTGTCATGGCCGCTATCCCGGCACCATCCTTGACGGGTTCGCCCCGCATATGCCCGAGGACTGGGAAGAGGACATGGCCACCATCGCCGCGCCGCTCGACTGGATCGGGCTCAATTATTACACGCGCAAACGCATCCGGCACGCGCCGGGCCCCTGGCCCAATATGGCCGAGGCCGAGCCGACATTGCCGACCACCTCGCTCGGCTGGGAGATTCACCCCGAGGGGCTGCATCATTTCCTGATGATGATCGCGCGCGACTATGCGCCGGGCGTGCCGATCTATGTCACTGAGAACGGGATGGCCCATGACGATACGCTGACCCGCCCCGATACCGAGCGCATGGACTATCTGCGCACGCATCTGGCGCAGGCCCGGCGCGCCCTGCGCGATGGCGTCGATCTGCGCGGCTATTTCATCTGGTCGCTTCTGGACAATTACGAATGGGCGCTGGGCTATGGACCGCGCTTCGGACTGGTCCATGTCAATCATGACGACTTGAAGCGCACCCCGAAGGCGTCCTATCACGCATTGCGCGATGCGCTGAGCCACTAGCCCGATCCCGGCCCGCCCCACCGCGCCAACAGCCTACGGAGCCTTCCGATGCCGATCCTGTCCAGCCCCGCCAACCGCTTCTCTCTGATTGCCGATATCGGCGGCACCAACACGCGGATTGCGCTGGCCGAGGGGCCGAAGCTGGTCGAAAGCACGATCCGGCGCTATCGCAACGCCGATCACGGCAGCTTTGGCGAGGTGCTGGAGGCCTTCTTTGCCGATGAGGGGCGCCATGACTGCATCGCCGCGGGAGTCGCGGTGGCCGGTCCGGTGCGCGATGGCAAGGCGGCGATGACCAACCTTGACTGGAAGCTGGACCGCGATGTGATCCGCGTGACCACTCAGGCCGAAACTGTCACTCTTCTCAATGACATG
This sequence comes from Pacificitalea manganoxidans, assembly GCF_002504165.1. Lineage (GTDB taxonomy): Bacteria > Pseudomonadota > Alphaproteobacteria > Rhodobacterales > Rhodobacteraceae > Pacificitalea > Pacificitalea manganoxidans. Next base: position 1,917,562 of record NZ_CP021404.1, on the reverse strand, counting down.
CAGGCCCAAGGTCATTCTTTGGGTCATCTGCATACCGGCGCGCTGCGTCCGTTGCTGTCGGGGCCTGATGGCGGCCCGCATGCGGCGCAGCTGGTGGTCAATGTCGGCACCGGGTTCAATGCCTCTCCGGTCTATAACACCGAAACCGGCCGCTATGTGCCCCCGTCCGAGGCGGGCCATGTCAGCCTGCCGGTGCGCAGCGAGGCCGACCTTGCGCTGGCGCGCTTTGTCGAGGAAGTGCACGGGTTTCCTGCGGTCGAGGATGTTCTTTCGGGTCGTGGCCTTGCCGCGATTGACGCATGGCTCAGCCGTGACGCGGGCGAGCCGCGCAGCCTGAGCCCCGCGCAGGTCATGGCGGGCATCCAGTCTGGCGAAGATGCCCGCGCGCGCGCCGCGGGCGAGGTTTTTGCCCGCATCCTCGGCGCGGTGACCGGCGATCTGGCGCTGATGCATCTGCCCTTTGGCGGCATCTGTCTGGTGGGCGGCGTGGCACGCCATTTCGCGCCACTGCTGGTGGAGCTGGGCTTTGCCGATGCGTTTTTGGACAAGGGCCGGTTTGCCGGGTTCATGAAGAACTTCCGCATCGACGCGGTCGAGGATGACTACGCCGCGCTGATCGGCATCGCCGCCCATTTGGACGCACTGCGGCAGCTGTAAACCGGCGCGCGCATCCCCCGTTACTGCGGAAGCACCAGATCGGCGCGCAGGCCACCTAGCGTTTCGCTTTCCGACAGGCGCAGGCTACCGCCATGGGTGCGTGCCACATCCAGCGCGATCGCCAGCCCCAGCCCGACGCCCGCGCCCCGGTTCTGGTTACGCGCCTGATCGAGCCGGGAAAACGGGCGCATCGCCTCATCCCGCTCCGCCTCGGGAATGCCGGGGCCGTCATCTTCGACCGTGAACCGCACCATCCGTTCCGAGAGCGTGACCGACACCTCCGCCCGCTGGGCATAGCGCATGGCGTTGCCCACAAGGTTCCCCAGCGCCCGCTCCACCGCCAGCCGCCGCAACAGCACCGGCTGATCGAGCAAGGCAGGGTCGTCACAGGCGGGGGCCAGCAGCGTCACCGCGCCGCCTCCGCGCTGCGCGCCATCCACGACATCTTGCGCCATTGCGACCGGATCGCATGGCGCCACGTCATCCAGCGCCCCGTCCCGGGCGTAGTCCAGAAACGCATCCAGCAAGCGCTGCATTTCGTCCACATCGCGGGCCATTTCGTCCCGTTCGGGCGCGTCATCCTCCATCAGCGACAGGGTCAGTTTCATCCGGGTGAGCGGCGTGCGGAGGTCATGACTGACGCCGGACAGCATCATCGTGCGCTGCTGGGTCTGACGCTCGATCCGGTTGCGCATATCGAGAAAGGCGCTGCCAGCGGCCCGCACCTCGGTCGCACCGGAGGGCTTGTATGGCACCACCCTGCCCTTACCGAAATCCTGCGCCGCCTGTGCCAGCCGGGTGATCGGCCGCAATTGATTGCGCAGATAGAGATACGCCACAAAGGTCATCAGCGCCGCCGTCACCACCATCAGCACCAGCAACTGATGCGGGTTCGAGGCCGACACCCGCCGCCTGTCGAACCGGATTTCCGCCAACCCGTGCGGCGTGGCCACCTGCACCCGGACGACGCGGGTCGAGGCCGCAAGATCGATCCCCTCCACCCCTTCCAGCCGGTCATGCAGGATGGCGATCACAGTGCGCCCGGAGATATCGTAAAACATCCGCCGGTCGCCCAGCTCCGGCTCCGCGGGCAGACGCAGATCCAGATTGAGCGCCTGACGCAGCGCCTCCGTCCCGGCCAGCGCCGCCGTCGCATCGGGGGCGGCGCGCATCTCGGCCAACAGGTAGCTCAGGTCCAGCACCGTCGAGTTCGTCATCTGCCGGGTGACGCCCTCGAAATGGCGCTGCAGGAACACGACAGAGATCACCAGCTGCAACACCACGACCGGTAGCAGCAGGATAAGGGCGACGCGGCCATAAAGCCCCCGCGGCATTGAGCGTTTCAACCAGCTGAAATCCATGTCAGAACGCTAGACGCGAAGCGGAGGAACCGAAAGGTGCAAACACGCGATCCCGATAGCGGTGCCGAGGCCCTGCCCCTGCGCCGGATCGCGCCGGACCTCAGGCGGGTGCGGGCACCGAATGTGTCGCCGATGACCCATAGCGGCACCAACAGCTATCTCCTTGGCACCGGCGCGGTGGCTTTGATCGATCCAGGCCCGGACGACCCGCAGCATCTGACGGCGCTGCTGACCGCGCTGGAGCCCGGCGAACATATTGCCGCGATCATCGTCACGCATCGGCATCTGGATCACACCGCGTTGGCCCCCCGTCTGGTAGCCCGGACCGGTGCCCCGACTTTCGCCTTCGCACCGGCGGAGGTCACAAGACGCCCGATCATGGCCGCGCTCGCGGCGCTGGGGGATATCGGCGGCGGTGAGGGCCACGACGACGCTTTTGCCCCCGATCACTTGCTGCGCGATGGCGAGGTGCTGGCACTGGGCGATTGGTCCGTTACCGCCCTGCACACCCCCGGCCACACCGCGGACCACCTGAGCCTGCATAGCGGCACATGGGTGTTTTGCGGCGATATCGTGATGGGCTGGGCCTCGACACTGATCTCTCCCCCCGATGGCGATCTGACCAGATTTCGCGACAGTTGTGCCCGGCTGCGCGCGCTGAATGCAACGCAGCTGCTGCCCGGTCACGGCGCCCCGATCGAGGCGCCACAGGCCCGTATAGATGCCCTGCTCGCCCATCGGGACCAGCGCGACGCCCAGATCCGCACCCAGCTCGCCCAAGGCCCCGCCACCGCCGCCGAGCTGGCGCAAGCGATCTACACCGATACCCCGCCCGCCCTGATCCCCGCCGCAACCCGCAACGTGCTTGCTCATCTCATTGATCTGACGGAACGAAACCTAGCCCAAAGCCAGTCGATCCTGTCGCCGCACGCGCAGTTCGAGCTGATCTGACAGCTTCCGCAAGGTCGCCCGAATTTTCCTCTGGACACCCCCGCCGTGGCTTTGTAATACGCCCCCGTGTTCCGGCGTAGCTCAGCGGTAGAGCAGTTGACTGTTAATCAATTGGTCGTAGGTTCGATCCCTACCGCCGGAGCCAACCCCACCTGGGGTTCAAGCTACAGATATCATTTGCGCGAAAGTCGCGTGAACCGCTGACGGGTCCGATGTGGGCCAACGGGGTTCTTGCAAGGCTGTAGTCAGCACTTTTCTCACATCGGAGAGCCCCTGTCGACAGCAGCGGTTGGACACAGCTTCAACTTCGGTGAGCCTGTCTTGCGATTCTGGACCGAGTGGTAGGTCGCCCCTACTACTTCAAATTCCGATCAAAGATTCGGGCTGCGAAGCAGGCACGCACTGCGCGCTGCTCCTCCCTACCGATCACACTCAATACTCAGTCTCAGTTGCCAACCGAACACCGAGTGAACCGATCGCTTCTTGGACAGAGCGGGCTCGTTAGTCCTGTGCAACGCATATCTGTGCATACGCAACACAGAAATTTCTGGTCACCATTCCTCCACCGTCATGAAGGAAACAGGCTCCGCCCGCCGGCTCGGAAGTCATTTAGCACATCAGCATACTCAGGCAATTCAATATCGACATTAGCACCGGCAACGGTAAATAGCCTAATATAGTGATCATTCCGGTGGATCATGAGGCGCGGAATTTCGATCCATCCATACCTCTGATAGTTTCCGGATAACGACCGTCGAACGGCGTTCGCCAAAATATCGACCGCCTCGAGTCCGGCTTGAGTTTCCGAAGAAAAATCTACATCCTCCAAGATCGGCCTAAGATCGAAGCAATTATCATTACCGTTCGAAAATGGCCGAAGATGCTCAGGAAGACCCATCCTCATGTGGACTTGGTAAGAATAGTCACCCTCTTCCACCCTGGGAAACGGTTGACGTAAGGATTTTGATTGAAGCATGGGGCGGACCATGCGGGACCACCAGTGCTCCCAATCGGTAGTTCCGTCCCTTCCTTTCGCATCGATAATCCACGAATACCGACCCAGCTCTGATGGCTCACGGAATGCATAGAAAATGTCCGCATGATAGAGCACATTATAAATAAGTTCAGTCATGGAGACCGACTGAACATACAACTGCGGAGACATTCCTTCGAGTTCCTGCCGCATGCTCCAAACTTCTGATACAAGCGACGGCTGGTGCGAAGGCGTCAAGTGAGCGGTCATCGCTGAAGCTTGCAAAGAACGATGGCGCTCCACTTCCTGAGGTGAATTATAGGCAGCGTCGGTAGCAACAACTTCGAGCAAAGCCCCCGAACGGCGCAGAAGATCCACTACGCGGCGCGATTGAGATTCATTCAGCAGCCTCCCCTTTACTTCACCATTGTTTTTGGGCAGGCGGCGCCGCAGTTTAGCGTATTCCCGCGAAAACCAGCCGAAGCCACTTCCCGAAAATACCAATGCCGCCACCAGCGAGACGCTTGATGCCCCTGAGGTGGGCGCAAAATTACCCGACTCGTCGATATATATTATCACTTCCAGCCTTTACCAATTTCTGGGACACCATATCATGACGATCTATGTATTAACGAGACATTCGCCAGTTCTCAAATTTCCTGAGAATCTCTGACACTGCCCTTCCGCGCCCCTCGGAGCTCGCAAGCTCACCGTCGGTAAAACGAATAATTCGAACATTCTCGTCAGTAAAGGGCTCAAGGCGTCGCGATGCGTCGGCTGGAGACTCATTGTGCCAAGCCTTGCCGTCCAGTTCGATAATTGCCCATATTCCGAACTTCACGATGACGAAATCGGGTTCAACACGTCGCCTCGTGGGCTTATGAACAAACACGGGCAGCGGGGCCACCAAGAAACCTGCTGAGTATATATCCTTAAAGAAATCTATCTCGCATTTCGACCTGAACTGAAGCCCCTTGTATTGTAGCGGAGCGGGATTTGCACTATGCGCACGGCCCTGATTGCTGGCATTGACCTTGGCGGACACCACCTGATACCCGACGCCCACGCCGAATTCAGTTCGATGAACGATGTCGAAACCTATTGATTGAAACATGGGGCGGATCAAATCGGCAATTGGCCTGCCTTCATCGCCTTCGAAAGATGAATCATGCAGCCTGCCCGCCTCATTTGGCGGCAACAGCCTTCTCTGGAAGTCATTCCGCAAACCTGTTTCCACGAACTTCTTGAACTGCGGGTCCGTCATCAGCAGCGGGTCAAATCTCGCATCTCGTAGTAAGCTTTCGAATTCATAGTCTTCATTCCACACAGTGTGGGCATGCAAATCTACAGCGGCATTCTCATATCGGCCATCAGCTGATGGCAGGTTCTCAAGATCCACGATTTCGGAGAAGAAATCCTCGATATCTTCGTATGCGCACCAGCCGTAGCCATTTGACCGGTTTACACGCTCCACCACCGCGCGGCGGAACTCCTTCGGAAAGTGTTGGTGGCTTGTCATTGTATTACGACCTGCAAGTTTGAGGGCCGACGCCAGCTGAGCGAACGACACTCGATTTTATGGATCGCTGCATTAACATGGACGCGGCGGATGGTCCTTTAGATGCTTTACCGTCGCCAGCAGACGGTTACGGAGACTGTTTCGGGCGGGATCATGATGCAGCTGTCTATGGCAATTGGGGCAGCAGGCGGCCACATTGTCTGTTGTATCAGGCCCACCCTCCAAGCGGCCGAACATGGTGCACCTCCAGAAAGGGCTCTCCATCCGCTCGCTTGAATGGTGCCGGGTTGCGACACAGTGCGCATCTGCCATCGGCCTCCTCCAGAGCCCAAGCAATGACTTCTGGGTCACGGATAAATCTCGGTGTGCCAGGGACCTTCGGCACGTTTACCTGCCCTGCTGGGGGAGCATTTCTTCCTGACGAGCTTGACCTACGCCGCGCCAGAGCTCGGTCAATACGTTTCTGAAGTTCGTTGGGATCGGCCGTGGGAGCCTCCACAGGGGGCTGGCCCACAAGTATGTTCGTTAGTTCTTTCTCTGACGTTGAGCTGGCCCCGGGCCACTGCACCCGCAGACATATGCGCTTGGTTGGGTTTCCCCCCGGCCCTCTCATATTATTGAAAGCCGCCACCTCACGACCAAGTGCCAATCTGAGATCGTTGAAATCATGCACCCCCGACAATGCAAGCGGAAACCTATACCCGCTTGGCTCGATTATGCGATCCTCCTCCGGCATCTTCTCCGCGGGGGCGCTGGCAACCTGGACCTCGAGCAGAGTTAAATTGTGCTCGGCCAATCGGGCGAGGTGTTGTGCAAGCGCCTTCGCGTAGTCGGTATTACGCGGCGGCTGGCCACCTGTAGAACCCCCTTGTGACTCCATGAAGACATCAAATGCGTCCGGGCGAACTTTAATAGAGAAGTTCGAGTCGAGTTCATTGCCTCGTTCATCAAGCGGCTTGCGCATTACTGCTCCGTTATTCAGAAGGTCATCGCCAACGCGAGAAAACTTTTAACTTTCGAATGATCTTCCGGAAATTCGGTTCATCCTTTCGGCGCTTCTCCGGGTGAGAGCGCCGAAAGAACAAACCGAATCCTTTGAACGAAGGCAAGAGCTTACGGCACCACGGCTGCTCATCAACTTGTCACCTGAGGCATCCAGCTGAGGGCATTTAACGGGAGAACATCATGTTCGATATTCCCATGGGCTCTACGGCCCTCCATCATTTCGTCGCAAGGCATTCCAAAGCGCTGCAGAACGCGGCTTTGCTCCTCGGCGGTCTTCCCTGGTTCAGGCGAGTTCAGGCAACGATCGAGCGGCTCCAATACGGTGCCTCAATCGGTTGCGTGCGCAGCAGCGATTTCCAAGCGTTGCACGAGTTACTTACCCTTCATCACGTTCATGACGCGCAGCGACCGGAAGCAGCTTACTTCGCCCGCCTGGATCCCGCTGCCCCGTATGTCGAAGACATCTGCCTGCTGGCGGACGAACTCCAAGAGGCCATCAACGCTACCGAGTTTTCTATCCGGAACTCGGGCACCGGGCGACGCGGGGAGGCGAAAGATGGATGAGCTGATCCGACCTGCAGACCACCTTCACTCGGCTATTTACCGCACGTTAGAAACCGGGGACGAAGTCATACTCGCGTTCGATGAGGCTGAGGATTGCGGAGCCCTGTGTCCGGAGCACACCCGGCAAGCTCTCGACCTAAAATCGAGGATAGAAAGCGTCCTTCTCATCGTAACGTGCGACATCGCCGCAGTTCGTGACATGGCGAAGGGTCTCGAGGGAAGCATTGCGAACTCGACTACGACCTACTTCGTCCACGATGAATACGACACCTCTGGGGGCCACGAAGAGGAAGTTCTCACGGAAAGCGGTTTTGCTCTCCTGGCTCTGCGGACACGCCTTCATAGTCTGGCCACGCGCATGAGTGAGGTCAGGAACCTCATCCGAACAGAAGAAGTCCTCGCCGATCTCAGATCATAGGAAGTAACATGGCCCGCCCTGATTTCATCGGGGCGGGCACGAAGTATCACTTCCCGCTTATCCACCAAAGAAAGCAACGGCATCAGCACCCAACCCTTTTGTCCTAAAAGTCGGCCGTGCGGACCTTTCTGCTGCTCGCCGCACCTGCATGATTTCTGCAGCGCCCGCGAGGGCCTTTCGAATGTGCGCGGGGAGCTGACGGTCGCCGCAGTCGGGGCCAAGGTCTGCTGTGCGGACCTTCCTGCCGCTCGCTAAGGCGATCGAGTGACACTGCACCTGCAAGACGCCCTCAAATAAAGGGCGGGAAGCTGACATTGGCTCCCGCTGAAGGTGTGGGAATTTTATTCCTTTCGCGCCATAATAGTTAGATGGAAATGAGCAGGGGTATGCCATGAACAACCTGACACCCACCACCGGGAACGGCGAGGGCATTCGTGCCGCCGAGGAGGCGCTGTTCGAGGAATGGCGGACCCTCAGCCCCAAGATGGTGACCGACGGCGCTGCGAATGCCGATCTTTACGCGCAAAGCGATATCCGGATTCTGCTCGTGCTGAAGGAGGTCAACGACCCTGGAGGCGGCGGCTGGGACCTGCGAAAGTTCATCCGCGACGGAGGACGGAGCCAGACTTGGAACAACGTGAGCCGCTGGGTCAGAGGCATCCGCGCCATGCCTCGAGACCTGACATGGGACGAGCTCGAACCCGTCTCGACCGACGATCGCCGTGACCTTCTGGCCTCGATTGCCGCGATCAACCTGAAGAAGGAGCCGGGAGGCCACACCTCGGTCGCCGCGGAAATCGCCGATGCCGCGTCGCTTAGGGGCAGCTTGCTACGCCGCCAGTTCTCCATCTACAGGCCGGATCTGGTGATCTGCTGCGGCACGGCCGGCTGGGCGGTCTCGGCGTTGCTGGATGAACCGCCAGCGCAGTGGCAACGCACGACACGCGGCGTGCGCTATTGTAGGGCTGGGGAAGATGCGACGGTCATCGACTTCTCCCATCCCGAGGCCCGCTGCCCGAACCCGTTCATTGTCTATGGGTTGCTCGATGCGGTTCGAGAGCTTGGTATATCGAAACGCCGCCATTGAAGGCGGTTATCGCTTCGGAAGCGGATTACCGTGGAGGTCCGCTCTGCGGACCTTCGCTGCATCTGCATGATTGCCGCCGCATTTGCGAAGACCTTCCGCTGGAAGGACGGGAAGCGGACGTCCGTTGTGCATAGCGCCAGCGTTTCTATGCGAAGGAACTGGGCTAAGAAAGGTTGACGCTCTAATGCGTCACAGAGGTTCGAAACAGACTTGCAAGCCGTTGGGCATGATGAAGCGTTGCACTGAAGGCGAGGTTCGCGCATATCCTGTTTGAGTGATCGCATCGACCTGTCAGCGCGATCCCCGAATTTACGGACCGATGATGTAAATTCTCCCGACTCCCTGTGCAAATCTTGCTTTCCACGCTGTCGCCCGACATGGTGGCACCAGTTCTACACGTCGGGCCTATGCCAGTTTCTTCCGTGGATCAAAATCGACGCAAAAGATGAGAAAATATCAATAATGGCGAAGTTCATCAAGTCAGTAAAGATTGGGAATTTTCTCAAAATCGACAATGAGATAGAGGTTCCGCTTTCGAACCTTACAGTTCTGGTGGGGGAGAATGGATCAGGAAAGTCTTCGATATTCAAAGCGCTGCACTGGTCGATCAGGTGCGCCACGCTCGCAGATGCCTCAGGAAAAGTTACGCTGGACCAGATGGACTACGTCCCGAGCAAGGAGTTTCTTGACCTCGGTCATAAGTTGAAGCTGCAAAATACGTCTAATGGCAGAAAGTCGACAGTGAGGCTCGTCGATGACGACTACAAGACAACGGAAATACAGATTGGCGCTGCGCGCAACGATGCAGGAGTTAAGGTATCTATCCATGGACCTTTGAAGGAGGCACTCACGCACGACGAAAAGCCCTCGACGGCCTTTATACCCGGGCTGGCAGGACTGGCGGAAGAAGAAACAATTCTTGCTATTCCGGTCATGCATAGGAAGGCATCATCTGGCGAGGGCGGCTCCGCGCTTCGACAAGTTCTTCTGCAAATCAGCGGGTCGAAGGACGGCACTGGATCGGAGTATATAGAGCTGATTGAGCTTTCGACTTGGGTTGGAATAGTTCTTCCGGGTGTGCGATTCTGGGTAAAATTCGATCGGCTTCGAGACAAAAATATTGATGTCCGTTTCATGACGCCAGACATGAAGGTTGTCGGACAGAGCGATCAAGTGGCTTGGAAAGCCATAGAGATGGCAGGCACTGGCTTTCTGCAAGTAGTTCAAATATTCGCGTATTTGTTGTATTTTAAGCCAAAGCTTATGCTGGTTGATGAACCCGATGCACACTTGCACCCCACTCGGCAGCAGGCGCTAATTCGTGCACTAAGCAAAGCTACAGCGCATTTCCCTGACACGCAGATTATTGTTTCGACACACGCGCCAGCCCTTGTTCGGGCATTGCCTGACAATGCTAAGATCAACTGGATTGCTGATGGCGCAGTCAAGGGTCATGGCGATTTGGTCAAGGAAAAGATGGGGTGGAGTGCCCTCGATAAGGAAATTATAATCTTCACCGAAGACGGCAACCTTAAATATTTTGAAAGCATATTGAGTGCGCGGCCGAACCTTCAAAGTAGATGCCTAATTTGGCCTACTTTTGGGAAAGATTCTTTGCCTGATGGGAGTAAAGCGAGATCTATCGCCAAAAAGATGGGAGTGAAGGTCCTCGTTCATCGTGATCGTGACTTCATGAGTGATGAAGATGTGATCGCATGGGCCGCCAAAAAGAACTATGATACATGCAGTATTCCGTATTGGGTGCCATCCGGTTCTGACATTGAGAGTCAGTTCTTGGAAGTCCCTCACATCGCTCGGACCTTAGACGTTGCGCCTGAAATTGCTCAGGAGATCCTTGATTGGGCCTTCTCGAAATTTGACGAGAATGATGTGATGTCTGAATTCTCGGCCGCATACTCGGCTGCGGTTGCGCAATTGCCGAATGTTGCTGGGAGAAACCCAATAGCTCGATGGGGAGAGATAGGAGGGTTTTCGATCGGCGCCATTAAGGGGAAGGAGTTTCTGAAGGCGGTCTTAAAGGGATGTGTCCACGTCCTGCCAAGTCACGGCTTGGGAAACTCGGTCGGCAGAAGGGATTCAATCGGGAAATCAAGCGAGGAAAATCCGATTGCTTTGGACTTACTCGACAGGATCGCAGCTATCTTAAATGAATAAGCAGGAAGTAAAATTTATTGTATCGAGGGTGGCCAGTATGGGCTCCAACCTACTGTTCACTGCGCTAAGTTCAAAGGTCCGGTTTGTGCCGTTCGCTTCATGGTGCCCTGTGCTATATGCGCGAACTTAGCAAAGTGCCGAAATGGGCTCGAAGCTGCCGTTCGCCGCGCGGAGCACCGAGGTCGGCTGTGGGCCGTTCGCGACAGGCGTGACTATGCGGCAACTGCAAAGCCTTCTGCGACCGAAGTGGTCAGTTTGGGCTCGAAGCCGACATTGCGCTTCGAGTCTCCGCGACGCTTATCTGTGCCACAAGTGCATAGGGCTGGCATCAAGGCTAGCATAGCCCGTATTCCTTCGAGCGCCGCAGCTGCTTTCCGACAGCCCCCTGAAGCAAAACGCGCATCTGATCGACCACCGGGATCGGCTTTCAGATCGTCGTGGATTTCTCGCGCTCTACACCAGCTCTCGAGGTCCATTGCTTGACCACTTCCCGGAAGGGGTCGCGATGGTTCCAACGCCAAACGATCTCATCGAGGTATCGCTGGAGGTGCTGTCGACCGAGGTTGTGATAGACGCGGACCAGAGCGCGCTGAACCTGGAACATCACTGCTTCGGCAATATTCACATGAGCGCCGGTCTCCGGGGGTCCTGACCCGGGGATGAGCGGATGTCCCCCGCCTACACCATGTGGCAGCCCCCAGCGCAGGCCCAACATAGGGCCAGAAGCTACAAAGTTTCCGTATATTTCAGCGGCTTAGCACAAAATGTGCGATTCTGGCCTTCGGATTCCGAAATCTGGCCAATGTAATTTTCGCTTTTCGGCGCCGAACCAACCCATTCGGCCCGCGAAAATCTTGTCGCGATCACTCAGGTCGCACCGGGGCTAAGCTCTGAACGTAATACGTCGAGGAAGTAAATGGAAGCAAGAATATTGACACCCGACGACGTCGCCCGCCGCTGGGGCTGCAGCGCGACCATGGTCCGTAAACTTATTTCAGACGGCGAGCTGCCGGCATTCCGCGTGGGGCGCTTGATGCGCATTCCCTATGCCGCAGTAGAGAAAGCGGAGGGCAACGAATGATGGATCGCAATATGGAAAGACCCCTCAGCCCAACGCAATTGGCCATCCGCTGGAAGTGCTCCGCGAACACCGTTCGCAACCTCGTTGCGCAGGGAAAATTGCCAGCAAAGCGCGTCGGGCCAAATCTTGATCCGGATCCCGCTCAGCTCGATCATGGAGATCGAAAAATGTCTCCGATAAATATTGGAAAACTAAAAGGGCGGTATGTGGTATACTGGTATGAAGAGCCAGGCGTTGAAAAATCCCGCCGTCGATTCCGCTTAAACGCTTCGAATAAAGCCGAAGCATGGGCCGAAGGTAGGAGGGTCTATGAGTCCCAGCTTGCGCTGAAGGGCAACAAGCTGACATTCGAGGACATTTGGAAACGTTACCGCCGTTATCTGGGCGATCGACGAACCGGGAGCGAACTCGATAGCGTCTGGAAAACTGTCGGTCCAGCACTGAAGCAATATCACCCTCTCCAAATTGACGACGATGTCGTTTCGGATTATCTGGAGGATCGCCGCAAAAATTTATCGAGAAAAACGGGAGGCCGCCGGCGCCGGACACTCTTCATGGGGAGATCAATCTAATACAGGTTGTTCTAAACCATGCATACGGCAAGAACCTTATCAATAAGCCGGTAAAGCTGAAAAAGCCTCCCCGTTCCAAGCCTCGTGACCGCTGGCTGGATCGATCGGAAATTCATCGCTTGCTAAACGCATGCGAGCAAACACCACATCTACACGTCGCAGTCGTGATGATGCTATCCACAGCGGGACGCGTTACTGCGATATCGGAAGCACGTTGGGATCATGTGGATTTTGACCAGAGAACATTGAACCTCCGGACATCCGAGAACCCTCACTCCAAGCAGCGGGCATTCGTCCCGCTAAATGACAGAATCTACAACCTCCTGCTGGATTGGAGAAGTCAATGTGACACCGACTGGATTGTGGAATACAAAGGAGGGCCAGTGAAGAATATATATAAGTCCTTTCGCCAAGCGGCGGAGCGAGCAAAACTCGACGATACCCACCCCCATGTTCTGCGGCACACAGCCGCCGTGCATATGGTCGCGAGCGGCTGCGACATGGCGCGGGTCTCGCAGTATCTGGGGCACTCATCGGTCTCCGTTACTGAAAGGATCTACGCTCGGTTCGCACCGCAGCACCTACGGCGTGAGGCCGAGTCGGTCGATTTTTTGAAGGACAAGTAGTCAGTTTTTTGAAGCACGGGCTGCCTGCCGGCAGCGCGTGCTTCTATCATTTGTTCGTAGGTTCAAGGAACCAGTTTAGGTGGTGGAAACGAAACTGAGCGGCGCAAGGCCTCGCCCAAAGCTCCTATATTCGCTTAATCAACCTACATTAGCATGCCGAATTAGAACTGTTAATCAATTGGTCGTAGGTTCGGTCCCTACCGCCGGAGCCAAGATCCCCTAAGTGGTTGATTTCATTTGTTGGGCCCCGACCGGAGTCGGAGCCACGCGTGCACGTGCACAAATTGGTGCACAAACGCGTGCCCGAACCGGTGCACGGATCCCGACTCCCGGATGCCCTGGAACCGTTTTCGGAGCACCTGCCATGGCCGGAGTCGCACACACCCCCCACCTCGAAAAACGCCCCTCGGGCTACTTCTTCCGGCGCCGTCTGCCGAAGGCCTGGGTCGAGATATCGAACCCTGGTCAAAGTTCGGCCATCTGTCTCAGCCTTCGGACCGAAGTCCTCTCCGAAGCGACATGCCGCGTCCGCGCCCTCACGGCACTCACGGACCTGGCCGTCGCGCTGACGACGGAGAGACCGGTGGATCATCTGAGCCCCGAGCACGTGACATTGCTGACCGAATTGGCGCGCTGCCAGATCGCCGCCCACGAGGCCCTGCGGGCGTCGGCCGAACCGCGTTCCGAGACGGCGGCGAACTTTGCGGCGCAGACCGAGCGCGCGACCCAGGACATGTTGCGCCGGGCCCTGGCGCTCGGTGACCGGACGCCGGTCACGGATCCCCTGCGCGAGATGGCGCGGCGCCTCGGCGTGACCCTCGACGAGACCAGCTCGAACTGGCGTGCCCTCGCCTTCGAGGCTCTGCGGGTCATGCTCGACGTGTCCCGCGAACGGGAGAAGCGCGAGGTCGGGACCTACGAGGAGGTGACGCCGATCTTCCGGTCGGTGATAGCGAGCCGCTCGGCCGCCCCGGGCGCTGTCCTGCCCCAGGTTGTCGCACAATCGCACGCGCCCGCCCTGACGATGCCGGCAGCAGCTGCGCCTGGTGCGGTTTCGGTGCCGGTGTCAACCATCCCGTCGGCCACCGCCCCTGCCGAGCCACTGGTGGCCTCTCCGGCTCAGAACCAGGTCGAGACGCCCGGCGTCGAGCCCGAAACCGCAGCACCCATTGTCGAGAAGAATACCTCCCATGCGCCCTCTCCCCAGGAACGCGCACCCGTTCCCCCCGCCAAGGCGCAGGAGACGACGCCGATGCGCTCCGCGATGCCACGGGAGGAGCCCCAGATCCTGATCGATCAATCGCTCCTCTCGGACGAGGCGCGCGCCGCCCTGGCGAAAGGTCCCAATATTGAGCTCCGCGAGGCCTTCGATCTCTATTTCGAACTCAAGGAGCTCGGATATGGAGACCTCTTCGGGACCTGCCAAAAGCGCTTTCCGGATAAAGGCAAGAACTGGAAACGGACGTCCGGTGGAAACGCCAGGAAGGGACGCGACATCTGGGTCGATGTCCTGGGCAACCAACCGTTCAAACAGATCGACTGGACAGAAGTCGACGGTGTCCTGAATGTCATTCGCCGGATCCCCAAATACCACGGCAAGAAGAAGAACCTTCTCAGTTTGAAGGGTTTCCGCGATCTCGTCGAGCGTGCCGACGAGCAGGAACTGGCCACGGCGATCGCAACGAAGGAAGTTCTGGCCGCAATAGGCAAGGTGACGCCGGCCGAACTCGAACGCGCGGAACTCGATGCGAAGATCCCCAGGCTTCGTGTCGCCACCTTCCTCCGTCATGGCCGTATGGCGAACCGGGTCGGCAAGATGCTGAAGGCCATGAAGCTCATCGAGGAGAATCCATTCGAGATCTGTTCCTGGACCAACGACGAGGAGAAGGACATGAAGGCGAACGAGGAAGACCGCTCCCGCATGCTCTGGGACGACAAGATCCAGAATCTCTTCGCGTCTCCGGTCTACCAGGGGCAGTGCGCGGAGGAGGACTATCCATTGTTCTGGGCACCCCTCATCGCCCGCCTTGCCGGCTGTCGCGCGGAGGAAATCCTGCAACTCGGGCCGGAGGATTTCGGCTCGGAGAACGGCATCGCGTATTTCACGGTGCGCAACGTGACCGGCAACCACGTGAAGTCCTCCGCCGGGGAGCGTCGCATCGCCGTGCACCCGAAGCTCGTCGAGCTGGGTCTTCTCCGCTTCGTCGAGATGCGGCGCCGGCAGAACCAATCGCGCCTGTTCCCGAACCTCAACCGAGGCCAAACCAAGGACACTTTCTCCGAACTCTTCAGCAAGACCTTCGGCTATTACCGCAAGGCGAACGACTGCTACTGGCCCGGGCTCGACTTCCATGCGTTCCGCACGACATTCCACAACGACCTCGGCAACCTGCTCTGCCCCGACATGGTGCGCCGGCGCCTCATGGGGCACGAGAAGCCTGTTGACGAGGGTGACGGCTCCTACTCGCGCGAGATCTGGGTAAAGACGCTCCACGAGGTCATCAGCCGTATCAAGCTGGATATCTCGAGGATCAAGAGCCCATTCGCCGAGCCCAAGGCCGCAGCTCCTAAGCCCGTGCCTACTGAGACAAAGGACAATCACGGCAATGTCGTCGGGTTTCGGCGTCGGCCGGCCTGAGGGCACGGTCTCTCCCGGTTCATTCTGGAGGGGCAAACTCACGAGTTCGTGACAGGTCGCTGAAACTCATTTTTGAAATTTTTACTTAGGTCAAAATTTTCCGAGAGATCCGGGGCATAGGGGCGGCATTCCAACACTCACGGAGCTACAGGAAATGCGCGATATCCTCGCAACCGAATTTGAAGCAACGTTCGGCCCGGAAACGGCCAATCGATGGGCCACCAGGCACCTTCTCGAAGCGGCCGATCTTACTGAACAATCGAAGGCGATGCTTGCAGGCGAACTGCAGATTTGCCTCGAGACGGCCTTCGACCTCTATATAGAGGCGCGGTCGGTGGGCTATCGTCTCGGTATCCGACGGCTCGATGCCGCTCGTGGTGAACACTGGCGCCGGATCAGCGGTGCGAATACCCAGAGCGCAAAGCGTGTCTGGACGCGGGCCCTTGGGAGTCCGTTCTTTTACGACATCGAGCGGGAAGATGTTCTCCTTGCGCTGGAAAAAATCCGAAACCTGCCGAAAGGCCACGGGAAACGCCGTTTTGCCGGCGACAAAAATGAAGGCAAAATCAGAGAAGAAGCGACTGTTTCTCAGCGCATCGGCGTCACGACATTCCTGAAGATCGGGCGGGCCGCACGCCAGGTTGGCGATTTCCTTGCCGAGCTCGAGCTCGCAGAGGCGAACCCGTTCGATGTCTGCTCCTGGTCGACGGCTGAGGAGGCCCGTCTGCGGCAGCAGGAGCGCCTATCCGAGACCCGTGACTGGTCTGAAGCAGTCGAGTGCTACCTGTCTTCGCCGATGTTCAAGGGAGACATGAGGAATGTCGGGGACCCGCTGTTCTGGATCCCACTCTTGATGCGCCTCGGGGGCCTGCGGCTCGACGAAGCCGTCCACCTCACGATCCGGGATCTGCAATATCGTGACGGTATGCCGGTCATCTGCATTGATCGTTACGGGAAGACACCAGCGGCCCGCCGGGAGATCCCTGTCACTCGGAGGCTGCAGGATCTTGGCCTCGTCGATCTGTTCGAGCTGCGGCGCGACCAGAAGGAGACACTGCTGTTCCCGCAACTTGCGGAAGGTCGGCCCGGGTCGGGCAGCACGCGGTTCCGGAAGGATTTCATTCGCTACTGCGAGACGCACGGGATCGATGCTTCGGCCCTTCACGCTCACGATTTCCGGAGAGCCTTGCATCATACACTGCTCGAACAGGAATGCCCGGATCCCGTGGTCAGAAACGTTATGGGTCAGGTGTCTCGAGATACGTGGAGCAAATTTCTCAACGACAGCCTGCTTCAGACCGTCCAGCAGGCGCTATCCAAGGCTGGCGCGGGCCTTCCGGACATCGTCGGCCCGAACCGCTGAACCATAGGCAGGAGGAGGCCCGGGTACATGCCCCGGGCCTTCTGCATGATTCCGCATCATTCTCGTCTTCGGCAACTCCTTTGCGCGACGAGCCCCCTGCTCTGAAAACGGGCAAACGCGCGCAGGGTCTCATGTGCGGAAAGCCGCCGCGCGAAAATGAAGGCGGTTGGATATCGGGCATACCATCTTGCCGGCGCTTCGAGATAGCCGAGCGTGCCGAGCGCTTCGAGCGCCGCCACCCGAACGACACCGCACTCGAAATACCACTCAGTTTCCTCGATACCGGGCTCGACGCCGAAACGACCATCCTGGAGATCGAAAACACCTGCGACGAGGGTGAATGGCCTTAGATCGGGATGAATATGTTCGCACCAAGCCCAGACCATGCCCAAGTCGTCGGCAATCCTGCGGCGGTCCCCGGTGAACGGTTCATTCCTACTCACCATGGGAGCTCGCGCCGAACGCCGAGGCGATAGGAACGCGGAGACGCGCTGTCGTGCTGTCACCGTTATGCATCAGCCCGCGAACCTACGATTGACCATCCGCTCGCCACAGAGGCGCGCGTCGAGGATCCGCATCATGCGCGCGAGATAACGAAGCTTGTTGGACCAAGCCTCGATCGCTTCCCCGCGCTCCGAGAGAACCCGGTGCCTGTAGACCGCACCAGCGGCTCCGTATTCGGGGTCATTCTCCCCCTCGAACACGTCCTCGTAGCCGAGCGTCTCCGTCTCGTGTTCTGCCCAGAGAATGCCCGCGAGCAGATCGACGGACTGCAGCGCACGCGGACCAGCTGGATCATCGCCAGAGATGTCGTTCAGCAGGCCGCGGATATGACGATGCTGATGTGCATCTGCGGACAGTAGGTTCACGGGCAGGTCCTCGGCAAGAGCCCTGCAGGCCACGATTGTCCGCGCGGCCAAGCTCTTCGATTGGCATCACATAGAGTTGTATGTCGTTCATCCAGTCTCTCCAGAAATCATTCGCTGGCGCCGCACCACACGGCGCCTTCAAGAGCCGGCCCAGAGGGCCGGCGGGAGAGATCAGGCCGCGTCGCGAGCTGGCCTCGCGGCCGCCGGCGTGTCCGCAGGCGCCGACGCGTCCGGCAGAGCACACAGAACCTCGGTCATTGCGTCCGCAAGGCGGCAAATTCCGGTGACCACGAGATCATCGGGATGGATGTCGCAGAAGTGGCCAGGATCGGTCGCATCCGGATCGCCGACCAGCTCGAGGGTCAGCAATCCATGAAACCAGCGGATCTCGCGCCGCAGGTGGGGCCCGAGGTGGGACGCCTGTCGAAGCCGCGAGACTAAGCGCAGAAATCGGCGCTGCGCCGCCGGCCCGCCGAGCAGCAGTGATGCCTCCGAGAGGTCTTCGAGGTGGTCGACGACAAACCTCCGTATTGTCCGGATCGCGATTGTACCTGCAGACCGTGAGGGGGTGATGTTGGGCATTGGTCAGGTCCTTCTGTCGCGGACAGTCCGTGTCCGCTTCAAGCGCCCTGATTTCTCCTTTCTTCGGGGCGGGATGCGGGGCTCGACTCTCTTCGGTAGCAGCCAGGAGAGTGACAGTAGTATCGAACCCGTTCCTTCTGTATTGGCGCGCGAGGCGCAGGCGGCGCGCCCTCAGGCAGAGGGGCGCGCAGACCGAAGGCTCGTGCACGAATATCTTGCTGCGTATTGTCACTCGCGGATCCTGCGGGACTGCCATCCGAGACCATTCGTATCGCGTCTCGTGCTGCAGCTTTCATGCCGATCAGCTCGGCCTCGTCGATCGCGGCCTCACCCGGATGGCCGCGATCCATCGGGGACGATCCGCTCTTCCAAATTCTTCCGCGCTTGCTGTCAGGCAGACACCATGGCGAGGCTACAGATGCGGCGCGCGGTTCCGAGCCTTGTGATGGCCGGTTGATTTTTCCGACTGCGCCGCAATGGTCTTTCGCACCCTTTGCCAGATCGCCTCCCCCGCCGCCCCTTCGCACTCGGCCCGATAAGCCTTGCCGGCTTTTCGCGTGCCATGCCCCAGATGGGTCGCAATGACATCGGCGGCACGTGCCGGGTCGTGACGACGCATGTAGTCCGCGGCAAGGGTCCTCAGCTCGTGTGAGGGGACACCAATCGCAGCCTTTGTAAGTTCGGTCGGCAGATTCCGGTAGGGCTGGCTGTGATCGAGCGATAACCAGTTGCTGCCGACAAGCTCCTGGTAGCGGATATGGATGAGGCGATCGGGCCGCCCGTCGAGGATCCACTCGTCGAGGATTTCGCAGATCTCGGGCCAGATCGCCCCCGTTTCCGCCTCGGCCCGGGTCTTCTCCTGCGCCCACTCGGCGCGCCAAGTTCCGTCGATCTCACGGACGATCTGATGACCGAAGCGCCAGGATACGAGATCGCCCTTGCGCGGCGGCTTGTTCATGATGACCGCGCAGACGACCGCCTGCTGCATGCAGCGGCGTCGCGCTGCGCTATGTGCCGGCAGGTCATGCGCGCGTTCCCTGAGTTCGCGGATCCTGTCGGCGACATGAGCATAGCCTCCGCGTTCCATGAGTCGCGACAGCCGTTCATACTTGTTCTTCTCCGCCAGTTCGGCCTGGTCCCGGAGGTCGCGCGAGATGACCCGCATGGCAATCAGGCCCTCGAGGTAGTTCGCGGCCGTGACCGGCTTCACGCGCCGTTCCGGGTCGGGGTGAAACACAAACGCTTCAGACAGTTCGCGCGCAGCGACGAAGCCATGCGCCTCGGACGCGAGACCTTCCGCGACGATCGTGGCGCATCGCTCGATGCTGGCGATGTAGCGCTGCCTGGTGCTGGTCTTTATTCGAGCGTCGTCGAGGTCCGGCTTCATCCGCCGCCACGTCTCGGGCCAGGCCGCGCCGATGGTCGTCTCAACGGTCGGCGCGACCTTCGCGGCCGGGTTCTGTCGCCGGGCATACCATTCGTAGCTGACGACCTTGGCCAAGGCAGTCGACACATGCGGCGCGTATCGC
Organism: Pacificitalea manganoxidans; assembly: GCF_002504165.1. Classification (GTDB taxonomy): domain Bacteria; phylum Pseudomonadota; class Alphaproteobacteria; order Rhodobacterales; family Rhodobacteraceae; genus Pacificitalea; species Pacificitalea manganoxidans. The sequence continues at coordinate 1,897,592 of NZ_CP021404.1, read as the reverse complement.
GCGAGCGCGCGCAGCAGACATCGAAATGTCGACTCCGAAGCGGCCGCGTCCCGGTAAGCCTCCGCGGGCGGCATGGCGAGACTGCCCTTGCCTGCCCGGACCGCCGACCAGAAACGACCCATCACCTGCGCCGCACCCGGCTCGAGTTGCGGCGCGTCCTCGAGCATGGCGCGGCGGATCGCGGCCGGTACATCTTTCAGTGTCGCGTCGAGCCTGGTTTTCATTTCATGTCCTCCGTTGCATGCGCGCAAAAATGGCCGGGTGCCGCTCAAGCAGTGCTGCGCGCACGGCCACGGCCGCCGCTTCACCGCTGTCCTTTCCGTAGTGCCGTTTCGCGACCTGTTCCGTGTTCGCGAGAACGGACGCCACGGTTGCGAATGCGCCGGGGTTCACGGCCAGGAACAGTGTCGCAAGCGCGTGCCGGCACTGATGCGGCGTCAGTCCCAGCCCGAGCTGGCGGTCGCCGAGATCCCACAGCTCCAGGATCGATGCGACGGACATGCAGCCACTGGGGAGGTTCAGCGCTGATTTCCGCAAACGGGGTGCGGCTGTGCCCGGAAACAGATAGGGCGAGTCGCCGAGGTCGCGCAGCTTCATCAGCTTGGGTCGGTCGACTTTGTCCCACTGCCAGAGCACCTTGGCGTCGTCTCCGAGCAGGTTGACGACCAGAGTTTCCCCGTTCTTGACCTCGCCTCCGGAAAATCGGATCTCAGCATGCTCCCGGTCCGCAATCCATGTCAGATTGCGCGGGCAGCCCGGCGTCGCCCGGCGACGGGTCATGAACAGGTTGGCCGGCCGCAGCGCCCGGCTGACCTGGATCGCGTAGGCAGCGGCACAGGCGGAGAGTCGGAGCGCACGATCCTTTTCGAAGTCGGTCGATGCCGCCGCGAGTTCCTCGGTCGAGATGTCGCCGAGCCGGGCGGGGGCGTTCACGAAGGCCGCTGCGAGATGCGGGGACTTTCGCAGACGGTTGCAGATCGCCTCCGCGTCTGCGGTCATTTCGATCGGCGACAACACGTAGTCCGCATGGAACAGCCGCACGAGGCGGATCCGCGCGAGGATCTCGGGATCGCGCAGACCGTGCCGCGCGATCGTCGTTAGGTTCGTGAACCGAGACCACAGCGTCGAGCTTTCGTCCGCATCCTTCAGCGTAGGAGACGCCGCGCTCCGCGCAATCTGCGCGGCGCAGGCCGCTTCCAGCGCGTCGGTGGTGAACGCGTCGCGCAACGTCCCGAGGCCCGCGAACCCGGTCTCCGGCGCATGGCTCTCGCGCAGGAGCCATGTCGTGGCCTGCCGGTAGCCAGCCAGCGCGGTCTCAATGTTCTTGGGCAGCTTTTTCTTCTTGTCACCGACGCGCGCGGCAATCTCCGCATCGATCTCGATGGCCGACCGGCCAAGTCGCATCTGCTCCTTGGCCCATTCTTTCATGTCGGCTGGCTGGCGCAGGGTCTGGCGGAACACCTCCTCCGCATCTGCACGGAAATCGGCGGGCAGCGACTCCCAGGGAATGCGGCGCGCCCGGTCGGAGGCGGCCGGCACGACGAAATCCTGGCGTGGCAGCAGGCCCGCAAGCTCCGGCCAGCGATTGTGTCCGCGTCGCAGCTCGACAATGCGCTGCGCAAACTTCCGTAGCGACTTGCGACCATCCGGCGTCGCGTCGTGCCAGAGCCGGTCGAACTCTGCCTGGTCGAGGTCCGGCAGGGCAAGGCGAGCCCGTGCCCGAACCAGGAGAAACGGCCTGTGGGTGCTGGTGGTGAAAAGCGCGCCGCTGTCGGCAAACCCCTCGTTCTCGACGATGAACTTGATGGCCTTGTCGTCGCTCGCGCGGGCTCAGATCCTCCGGCAAAATGCCACACGCACCCCGATCCCCGAGTCCACGCCGTCATCGCGCAGACACGCGAGTGCGGGACGCTCCAGGCGATCGCCAGGCTGCGCCTCGTTGCCCCGGTGCGGAGCAAACGGGTCGTGATTCTGAGCAGCCTGCCTCTGCCAGGCTTTCCGGTCACCCGGCTTGTCGCGTTCAATCAACTCGCCCGCGGACTCGAACACGAGCCTGATCCGGCAGGCTTCATCCGGATGGAAGCGGCCCTGAGGGCGTTACGTCGGCGGCCTGTTTGCGGCACGCGTCTGTCGGCTGGCGGACTGGCCGCTGACCTTCCGCGCGATTTCAAAACAGACGAGGTAGCGAAGCGTTTCCGACGCGGCAGGCCAACCGATCACCTCGTCGCGCTCTGCGGACGCGTTTCTAAACGGAATGGCTGGCCGCTGACTCTGCTTGCGCTCCGTAAGCCCGGCGGCGGCCATTCCATTCCGGCAATCGTGCTATCGTCGCCCGAAGACGCGTTGAAACAGGCACAGCGGCTATGGCCGGACATGCAAGCATCCTGCGGCACCTGAAATCCGCCCCAGTTTTTCTTTTTCGCGGTGCCGAACGATCCAACATACTCCTCAGCGCGAAGCGGCACCTTTGACAAACCCGGTTTCGCAAAGACTTTGCGAAACCCAACGAGGAATAACTATGACTGAGAAGAAGACTGGCCGCCCCCCGAAATACACCGAGGCGCAGGTGCTCGAGGGTATCAATATCGTCGAGAGAAACGGCGACACCCCGACCGGCGAGACCGTGAAGAAAGCGATGTGCGTCCACCTCGACGTGCCGCCCGGGATCAACGCCCAGAGTCTCGAAAAGGAGGTTCAGCGGCTTCTCAATGAACGGGAACATCAGCAATCCGCGCGTCTGATCGCGGCCTTGCCTGAAACGAGTCGAAATGCAGTCCGAGAAATCTGCCAAGCTGTGGAGGCCGCGATCCTGCTGCACCTGGGCCGCGAACATGATGAACTCCGTCGTGTCAACGAACAGAAGGTCACGCAGAAGGACATGGACCTGGCGAACCAGCGTGCGCAAATTCGTGACCTGCTGATGAAGCTCGATCAACAGGCGGAAGAGGTTGCCGCGCTCGAAGAAGCGGCGCGAGCCATGCAAGACCAACTCCATGAGACGGAAGAGCGGAATTCGGTCCTATTGACACGAGTTACAGAGCTCGAAAAACGTCAGGACTTCAGGGAGGAAATGTTCGCGTTTTGAAGGATACGCTTACTCAGCATGCCACTCCTCTGCCCGAAAAGGGGTAGGCGAAGCCCATTCTGCTGCTGTGGACATTACGGGCAATGCAAGCAGACCGGCCCGTCAGAAAACCCATCCGCCAGACCGGTCAACGGCAATCAGAGGAGGTCCTCGAGGAATTCGGAGACGCGGCCTGCACCGGAAACCCACAAACGCTCCCTCGCCCGGGTGGTGGCGACATAAAGAAGATGGCGTTCCGTCGCCATGATTTCCTCGATCATCGCCTCATCTCGCGCTTCGAGAAGGCGATCTTCCTTGGGGATCACATCTTCGTCGCATGCCATGACTGCGACGGCGCGATACTCGGCCCCCTTCGCATCGTGCATAACGCGAATTTCCGGTCGTTCATCGCCGCCAGTCAGCGATCGGAAGGTGTCCCGGGCGGCCTTCGCACGGGGAAGCTCGTCCTCGCTTCGAACCAAGAGCGCAACCTCCCGCTCTGTGAAATCCTCCTCAGCCAAGCCGGCGAGCCAGCCGGCGAGAGCCTTGATCTCTGCATCAACATCCGGGAATTCGGCGATTTCCGGTGTCGGGCCATCGAATAGCGACACGACGCCAGTGCGCCGATCCTCGTTGCCGTCTGCCTCAGTCAAGCTGAGGGGCAGCAGCCGGTCGGACTGGCTACGGATCTGTTGCGATGTTCGATAGTTGACCTTCAGGCTGCGCGATCGTCCCCGCACATCTACCCCGGCAGCCTTCCAGGGGAATGGCGCACGAAAGATTCGCTGGCCGATGTCGCCGGCGAAGAACAGGCCGTTCGGCCGCTCTCCGGCAATGGCAGCCAGAAAATGCAGTTCCGGCACAGAAATGTCTTGTGCCTCGTCCACGACCGCATGGGTAAACGGCCGCGGCGCACCTCCACGATACTGCCCCGCGAGAGCGTGAAGCATCTGGGCGTGGGTTCGCTTGCCCTGGCCCTCAAGCGCGGCGCGCGCATCGGAGAAGACGTCCCACAGCGCATCCCGGCGTGAGGCCGCCATGCGCGTGAGCCGGCCGAGGCGCGGCAGATCTCGGTATGCATCGCGGTCGACCACCGCCCAGGCGTCGACAACGAGACGCCATTCGTCCTGCAAGAATCCAGGGTCCACGCTCACATCTGCCGCCGCGGCGGCGTCAGCCAAGGCCTTGGCGACATCATCGGATGTTGCCTCCTCGACCGGGCCGAAGGCTTCGACATAAAGATTGTGTGCCAGTTCCCCCAACGCGCGGGTCGTTACACGGCCTCTAACTGCCGTATCCGGCAGAAGCATGGGCAGTTTCGCCGAAAGGCCATCGGCCAGCCGCCGATTGAAGGTAGTGAGCAAGATGTGTGCCGCAGCATCTTCGCGGGCCAGCCGGGCCGCCCTGTGCAAGGCAACGACCGTCTTGCCGGTCCCGGCCGAGCCGATCACCCGGGCCGGGCCATTGAAGTCCCGGTCCACGAATTCCTTCTGGGCCGGGTGCAGCCAGACAGCCCATCGCTCCCAAGGCGCCTCGAGCGCGGCGGCCAGATCGGCCTCAGTGGTCGTGAGGCGAAAACGCCGCGCGGCATCAGGATGTTCGTAGGGATCCTCGGCGTGCGGTGCGGGCGCTGGACGCTCGCCCGTGGCTGCCTGCAATAGCGCCTCGCCGGCCTCTGCGGGAAGGTGGCCCGCGATGTCCAGCACCGTATCCTCGGTGGCATCGCGCACCGTTTCCAGCCAATCCTGGGGCACGCCCCAAGACAGCAGCGTGTCATCGTCCTCGTCGGCGAAGAGACGAGGTTTCTTGACCGCTTCCTCGACGTAGCGTTGGATGATCACGTCTTCGACCGTCTCTCGGATCTCGACGATCTGCGCCGCACCCGTTTTCGGATGCACGTCGATCCGGCGCCGCTCGGCCCAGCGGTAGGCGTCATCATGGTGGCCGACCCACGCAAGTAGCGTGGCGCCGTCCTTCTTGTGCAGGACGAGTCGAACATCGCGATTCACCCGCGCGGTCCAGAAATGCGGGTCCTTGGCCCGGTCGACGCGGTGCATCTGGAGGCCCGGGTTGTCGGGGTTCATCTGCGCGTCGAAGGCCGCGGTCTTCGCGGCCTTCTGTTCCTGGCCTGAGAGCTTCGTGAGCGCGTCGGAGAAGGTGTCGGCGATACGGAAGGTCATTCTTCCTCGTCCGGAACTGTATGGTCATAGATTTCCTGAACCATTTCAGTGATAGGCGGATAAACGTTGTCGCCGTCGAAATACTGCGAGAACTTTTCAGCAGTACCGAATTTTGGTCCTTGCCGATTGAGCGGAGGTTCAGCACCCACGATAAGGATCCCCTCAAGGCTGTTCAGGACCTCAGATATTTCCATTTTTTTGAATTTCGCATTCCTCAGGTGAGAAACGGAACTCTCAGTGGCCTCATAACCTTTAAGGCCAAACCAGGAGAATTTGGTCCAACGCTCGGCCAAATTTTTCTGAGTATGAATCTTTAATCTGCCAAATAGCGTCGCGTTTCCGAATCCCGCCTGCCCCACGTATAGTAATCTGAAGTTATCGTCGTATAGGCAGTAGATCCCGGCCTGCTCTCTGAAATCGACAACCAATGCTTGGCGCTCAACATTCCGAACACCTTTCAGATGGCCCGGTTCGTCTGCCCGGCCTCCACCATAATTCCAGTGGACACTGTCTCTTCTCCAGAATAGCCCGTAGTTCTTGATCATACCCCGATCACCTTCATCACTTCGTCCCCGAGGTGGTTGATCACCTTCACCGCGATCCGCCCAGATTTCGGCCGTGCGAACGCCCGGGACTCCGTCCGTTTCAGGCTCTGCCAGGCCTCCTCGTCGATCTCCGCCTTCAGCGTCGTCTTGAGCTGCTTGTAAGGGATCTCTGCCCCCGGGAAATACGCGTGGCGAACGAAGAAGCTCTGCTCGTCGTAATCCGTGTCGATGAACCAACAGGCGATTTCGTCAGGGTCCGAGGACGACACCTCGCCCGTGGCGGGGCGGAAGATGTCGACGCCCAGGAGACGCACGCGCAGCTTGTCGCCCTCTTCGACGATCTCGATGTCCGGCTCGCCGAAGACCACGAAGAGGTTGCCGCCGCCCGCCTTCAGGTCTCCCGCCATGTGCAGGTCGGCGTTCATCCGGGCCTGTAGGACGGTGATGCGCCCCAGCTTGTGGAACTCGGCCGTGTGCGCGTCGAAGTTGAAGGCGCAGGCGATCACCAGGTCGAACCCGGCATCCGCCGCCTCGCGCGCGGCGGCCACGAGGTCGGCGCGCTGGAGGGTGCCGTATTCGGGGCCGATGAGGATGCCGGCGCGACGCTCGGTCTCGCCCTCCATGTAGCGGCCCTCGGCGGCGAGCCATTCCCCGGGCCAGGCGGAGAGCGAGGTGAAATCGATGCGATCCTCGCGTCCGGCCTGCTGGACGCCGGCCTTGGACAGGTTTTCGAGGATCGCGGTGCGGTAGTTCTCTGCCTCCTGCTCCCCTGCCCTGCGCTTGCCGCTGGCGGCGTCGGCTTCGTCGATCAGCTCGCCCTGTTCGTTGACCGCCTGGGTGCGGTGCGGCGAGAGCGACTCGACGGTGAAGGGCCCCGCGACGCGGACGCGCTTCTTGTCCTCGTAGGGCTTGTCGTAGAGGTATTCGTGATCGGCCTTGGCGGCGATGCTGGCGTCAATCTCCTTCTGGCGGGCGATGCGCGCCTTCCAGAAGTCTTGCAGCGCCGTCTTGGCCGCGTCGGGCCAACCGTCCGGCGCCTCACGCGGGATCTCCCATTCCATGAAGCCGTTCGTCGGGGCCATCTCTCCGCTGGGCAACTCAACCTCCCCCGAGGCGGTGAAGTCGATCTTCTTGCCCTTGCGGCCGCCGGTTTCGACCTCGAAGGGTGTGGGGTGGCCATGGAGGGCAGCGTTGAGCGCGGCGCGGGCCTCCTCGACGGCGGGCTGCATCGCCTCCCAGATCGTGTCGATCTCGGTGTTGTTGGCGATGCTCTTCAGCGTGATGTGCGGCACGCGCTGGTAGACGAAGCCGTGGCGGATATCGTTGTAGGTGTCGGCGGTCGAGGGGGCGGAGCGGGTGACCTCGGCCTCCTTCTTCTGGCCTGCATCGGAATCCTTGAGCAGATACCAGGGGTATTTCGCGCCCATGATCCGCGCGCGGGCGAGCGCGAGGGCCACGCGGGAGGTGTCGATGGTGATCCAGCGCCGCCCCCATTGCTCGGCCACATAGGCTGTGGTGCCGGAGCCGCAGGTGGGATCGAGCACGAGGTCACCGGGGTCGGTGGTCATGAGGAGGCAGCGTTGAATTAGCGAACTACTGCTTTGAACCACGTAGATTTTTGGGTCGCTTCGACTCTGGATGCCTCCAAGATCATTCCAAACGTTCCCGCGTTCAAATGCGCCATAGTCGTTAAGGTATCGAACGTATGCAACACGCTTCCCCTCTTGCTCTAACCTCCGGGCCTTCAAGAGGCGTTCCATCCCTGTCTCACTGGTTTTCCAGAAGTTGCTTCCAGGATTAAAACGGATGCCTCCCATTCGAACAGGGTAGTTGCCCGGCGGCTTGGGACTGGTAATTGTGTCTTTCCTGAATACCCGAAACTCTTGCGATCCGGGATCGAAATCAGGGACTTGGGAGACATGGAGACGGTGTCCATCAGGAAACTCGATCAGACGATACTTGGCCGCGCCGTCTCCACCGAACTCCTTAACTTGGAGCGGCCTGCGGAATTTCGCGTTGTCGGCATTCTTTGCAAACCAGACCACGTAGTCAGCGACCCCGGCAAGATATCGTGAGGTTTGCCCTCCAGTCTTTGTGACGGTGATCAAAGAAACAAAGTTGTCTTCTCCAAACACCTCATCCATCAGCGCCCGCACCCGATGGACGTTCTCGTCTCCGATCTGGACGAAGCAGGATCCGCTCTCGGTCAGCAATTCGCGCGCCACAACCAACCGGTCGCGCAGGTATTGCAGGTAGGAATGGATGCCGTCGCGCCAGGTATCGCGAAAGGCCTTCACCTGCTCGGGCTCGCGGGTCAGGTGCTCCAACTTGCCGTCCTCAACGCTGCGCGAGGCGGTGGACCACTGGAAGTTGGAGTTGAACTTGATGCCATAGGGCGGGTCGATATAGATCGCCTGCACCTGCCCCTTCAGCCCCTCGCGCTCGGCCAGGCTCGCCATGACCTGCAGCCCGTCGCCCAGGATCATCCGGTTCGACCATTTCTTCTGGTGGCGGTAGAACTCGATCTCCGCCTCACGGTCGTCGTCGGTGATGCCGAAATGGTCGAAGAGGTCCGCGCCGCCGCCCTGCCCGTTGCGCTGCCCTCCTGCCCTCAGATCCTCGATGATCGCCTTGGGGTGGACCTGTTCCTGCAGGTAGATCGGCGGCGCGTCGACGGTGATCTCGGTCTGGTCGATGTCCTTGCCGCGCCAGATCAGCTGCGGGTCGAGATCCGGGTTGCGCTGTTCGTATGCGACCTTGATGGGCCGGGCATCGTCCGGGTCCATCATGGGCGCGAGTTCCGGCGTGGGGATGTTCACGCGCTGGTCGTCGTGGGTGATGGGGTCGATCTGGGTTTTCTTGTCGGTCATTCTGCTCGCCTCGTCACGATCTCGCCGATCGCTTGTTCGTATGATTTCCGGGTGTGCTCCATCCAGTCGATCAGGTCCGGCCAGCGTGCGGGATCGCTGTAGCTCATCCCGGCGCGTTTCCACAGGAAGTGGCCGTTCGATCCTTCGAAGGTGGCGCCGAGCGTGGCGGCCAGCCTGTCGGCATCCGGGTGGAGCTTGTCGATCAGACTCTGCCCGTCCGACCCACGGGCGCCGCGCATGAACGCGCCGCAGTCTTCGCTGCCCACCCAAAGGGACAGGTAGGCTTCTTCGCCCAGCCCCTCGATGGGCACCCAGGCCGAGGAGAGGCGCAGCGGGCGCAGCCCCCATTCGGCCGCTCCGGGCACGCGGTCGAGGTAGGCCTGCCAGAAAGCGCGCCGCTTCTCACCGACCTCGGACGGGGCGCTGGACTGGCGCGCCCTGCGCGTGAGACTGCGCTCCCAGTCATTGGGTTTCTCGACAACCTCGAAGACGGGAGCCAGAGGGCTGTTGCCGATCCGGACGACACGCGCTTTGACGGCGAAGAAGGAAAATCCGTCCGCGGTGTGCTCGTTGAGCCATCGGATGGCGGACAGGTGCGGTTCGCGGAATGCCGGCGCGATCCAGATAACGGTCTGCGCCTCGAGCCCCGCGAGGTAAGTCATGATCTGGCCGAGGTGGGTGTGGTCAGTGGTCTCAAGCTGGTTCTCGATCAGGACAACGTTGTCTTCCTCGTCGCGCGCCAGGATGTCGGCCGAGAATGTTTCGACCGCAACCTCGGTGCCGGTCAGCTCGAGTTGGACACCGATAGCCTCCGACAGGTGTTCGATGTTCTCGGCCAGCCACGGGGTGAACTGGAGAGCTTCATGCTTCCAGGCCTCGCGCAGGGGAAGGTCTTCGAGGCGGCCGAACTGGATATCCGTCATGCAGGCTCTCCGACGGTCTGTCCGATCAGCCGGTCAAGATCCTCGGCATAGCGGTAGGGATTGAGGAGCTCGGCATAGCCCCAGCGGCCGTAGCGGCCGAGCGCGTTGACGCCGGGCACCCACTGGTGTCGCGTGGCCTCGGCCTTCAGCCGGTCCTTGGCATCGCGGAAGCCCTTGGCCTCGATGATCAGCGTGGTGGGTTCGGGTGTGTCCAGCGCGACCAGGAAATCGGGGCGGTAGTGTTTGGGCTCGCCCTCCACGAGGTAGGGAATTTCGAAGCCGAGGTTGTGGTTCTTGGCGTAGGCCCGGGTCATCGGGTGGTCCTCGATGACCTTTGCGAGCTTCGCCTCCCAGTCGCTGTCGGTGACAATCCAGTTGATGTGCGACCGGTCAGGACGTGGCCAGAAGCGCGTGGCCTTGGAGGTGTTGAAGGACACGTCCATGGTTGACCCGATGGGGCTGTAGGGCTCCAGAACGGCTCGAATGACGGCATCGCCCTCGCGACCGACCGTGAGGGCGTGAAGGATCGTATCGCAGACCTCGTCGGCGATCTGCTTGTAGGTCAGCTGCGCTTTCTGTGTGCCGCCGGAGAGGATCAGGCGGTCACTGTCCAGCCACTGGCGCACGATGCGCTTGGCGCGCGGAAAGAGGTGGGTCTTCGGCGTTTCGCCCGCGTCTCGGAGCTTGTGCATGACCAAGTGCGAGGCGATCTTGGTCGCGATCTCGGACGGGCGCATCTGGCCGAGATGGGCGAGCGTGATGTGTGCTGGTTCCCCGACGATGCCCTGCATGGTGACCTCAGTCGCTCCGGCCTTGGCCGGGGTCAGTTCGTAAGGTTCGACCTTGGAGAAATCGACGGCGAGCGTGTCGTTGGGCAGGTCCGTCCGGTAGCCCTCGACCCGTGGGTATACGATCTCGAGGTGGTCGCGCTCGGGCGAGACGGCACGGACCTGCACGACCTCGCGCGGCGGTGTGGGTGGCGCGACGCGGGGGCCGTCAGAAAAGTTGAGCCCATCGATGCCCATGATGTCGGCGTATTCGGTGGTGAAGAGCCCCTCTTCGTTCACATCGTAGGATAGGCGGCGCAGGGCGCGACCGACGACCTGTTCGCAGATAAGCCGCGTGCCGAAAGCTCGCAGGCCCAGAATGTGGGTGACGTTGTTGGCGTCCCAGCCTTCGGTCAACATGGAGACGGACACAACGCAGCGCACTTGTTCGCCGAGCTTCCCTTTCTTGCCGACTGTGTTCATCACCTCGCGCAGGATTTCGGACTCGTCGATCTGGTCCGTGCCTTCGCCGCGCGCGGCCTTTTCGCGGCGAAAGGCTTCAATTTCGGCGGCATGGGCCTCACGGAAGCCCTTGTCGACCTCGCCGCCGGATTCGATGGCGGAGCTATCGATCAGGATCGTGCGCGGCCGGTCGAGGCGCTCGCCGCCGTCGGCGTAGTTACGAAAGAGCGAACAGCGACCCTGAACGGTGTCGATTACACCGTTCTCGTCCTCACGTTCGAACCCTGCAATGTAGTCACGGACGAGTTCTGAATTTGTGGTGTTGTTGCAGACCACGATGAAAACCGGAGGAATACCGACCTCCGCTTTTTCCCATTCTCGGTAGGTCTTCTCGTAGTGGCCGTATAGCGCGTCGATGGCCGTTTGTAATTCCAGAGGTAGCTTCAGAGGGTCAGGCTTCTTTTCGCCGCGCGCCTTCTTCGGCATCTTTTTCCCGATGGCCCTCCAGAGGTTGCGATAGAGCGGTTCTGGCTGGCCTGCGACGTTGTCGGCGACGGGGACACGAGGCAGCTTCACGATCCCGCATTCGATGGCATCCATGAGAGAGAAGTCGCTGGCCACCCAGGGAAAGAGCGTGCCCTCCACCCAACCGGAACCGGACAGAAAAAAGGGTGTCGCGGACAGATCATAGACAGTCCGTATACCCAGATGGCGCCTGGCCGCCTCGAGGCCGGATATCCAGAGCCTTGCGGCATCGCTGTTCTCTTCCGCCTCTTTCTTCGCATCGCCGGTCAACTTCTCCTGTTCGGCGTCAGGTCGTTCTCGATAGCAGTGATGCGCCTCATCATTGATCACCGTGATCGGGCCAGAGGACATGAGTTCGGGCATCACGCGCGCGAGCATCTGACCTTCGGTTTCGAGCGTCTGCGGACCGTCTCCATGGCCGGACAGCGCCGCCCGTGTTCCCTTGGCCAGGATAACCTTCTCCCGGAGCTTGAACGCATGATAATTGGTGATGACGATCTTGGCGGTCTGCATGTCCGTCATCAGATCGGACGGAACAAGATTTAGCCGGCCATAGTAATTATCCGGCTCCGAAGGCTTGAGAACGCGCAGGCGATCACGGATCGTTATGCCCGGCGCGACAATCAGGAAGCCCTTCCCGAAGCTCTTGGATGACGGCGAGCGCGCGGCATTGAGAACCTGCCAAGCCATCAGCATGGCCATGACGGTGGTTTTGCCTGCCCCGGTTGCGAGTTTGAGCGCGATACGGAACAGGTCCGGATTGGCCGCCGCATTCGACGCTTTCAGCCATTCGAGGAAGCGCTTACCGCGCTTGCCGTCCTTCGGGGCCACCTCGGATAGCCAGATCGCGACCTCTACTGCTTCAAGCTGACAGAAAAAGGGCCGGATCGGTACAGTCTCATCTGCCTGAATCGCCCGCCAATGCTGCAAGAGCCTCTGGGTGACGGGAGAAACGCGCCATTGCGCCGGGTTAGGCAGGTTGCGCCATGTGTCGACTGCATCCCTCAATTCGTTGATGTAGGGTGTCGGGTTGTAATCCACGTCCTCCGTCGACAGGTCATCGAACGTCAGGCTCGCCTGTTTACCGACCTTCGCCTTCGCTCCCGGCATCGCCGAAATCAGATCTGACTTTCTTCGCCGCTCGATTATGCGGTCAGTCGGACGACCATCCTTGTCCAATTCCCAATTCCGCTCCGGAACACGGTAGGGCGAATTCAAAATTGGGGCGTCGAAAAAGCTCTGCGACATCCAAAGACTCCTATACTGAATCACACACTACCAGCGTAGCCAGACGGGGGAAGGGAAACGTCCGCCGTCCTGCAAAGCCACGTCGAACCGCAAGTCCCGAAGCGCGCGGGCCTGCGCATCGGGGGTGAGATCATGAGCGAACCGTGAAGTCCGGCGCGTGGCTTCACGCCAGGCTCCGAACCCTTGGTCCAGAAACAGGGAGGTCTCCGATCCGTCTTCGAAGTTGAAACGGAAGAAACGCGCATGGGCGCAATCGGATTTTGTTCCGAGTAATACCCAAGCGCCAGGAAGGAGCGCCGACAGGACCTCCCGACGGAGCATATCCGTTTCCCAATTGTGCCAGAGTAGGAACCCTGGTCGTTCGGGCGACCCAAGCGCCTCTGTCACGATCTCCAGCCGCGTATCCGCGTTCTTCAAGGGAAGCGTGCGCCATGCCTCGAAGAGGAGGCGCGCAGTGAGCGGACTGCGCAAGTATCGATCATTGTAAGTAACCTGCACGAGACGCGCCGAGCCGGTGAAAACCTGAGGGCGCAGTCCCTTCGCGATGCCCCAGAGCCGCTGGCCGAACTGCCCGACCGGACCATCCAGTTCGGTGGTTACGTCCTTTTGGGCGGAGTTGCCCTCGCCATAGGCCGTGACCTTGTCCAACGAGAGCGCCGCGCTGACCGCCAACGGCACACGAGGGCCACGCACAGCCAGCGTCCGTGAGACGTCCCCCCAGCGACGGTTCACATGGCCGGCATCCTGATCTGGTGCAGCAATGGCAATCTCCTGCCCATCGAGGCGGGTCTCAGCGAGGATGGGCGCATCGCCTGCCGCGGGCAGATCGTCTGCCAGGTGCAAGCTTGCGCGTGCACGGGTGACGAGACGAACCAGATCCAGCTTCTGCGACATCTCCAGGCGGTGGACGTCAGACGACCGCATCACGATTGTGACCGGGACACCGGTACGGCCGGCATCTTCAGCAATGCGCGTTCCGGGCCATTCGGCCACGTCCCAGCCGGAAGGCGGGTCGGTCAGGAAGAGCGCCAGGCGCTCAATAGCGCTGTGTGCCAATTGCCGACCAATCCAATCGGCAAGCGGGCGCGTGACTGCCTGCGTTGATGGGCCGAAAAGCTGCAATGCCTCCGGAAGATCAAGGTGCGGCAAGATTTCCTTCTCCAGCAACTCCAGCGCGCCGGGTGGATCCATTGCCGTGCCGAATTGCAGATCGCGCCGCAACACGCATTCCGGGCATCCCGTGTCGCAGTTGGCCGGGCAGCGAAGGCGCGACGCGACTTCGCGTAGGAGGCTTGTCAAGTCACGATCCGCAGCGGAGGCAAATCCAGATCCTCCCGACGCCTTGTCATAAAGAAATATTGCGGTCCGCCGGGCCTCGTCAGGCCGCAGGCTGGGCGCGACGGCGAGTCCCATGGTTTCGGCATCCACGCCGAGCCGTGCGCCGAGCGCCTCCCGCAGCGCGGCGCCGATGGCTGCGGCCTGACCTTTGCCCGTTTCGGTGCTTGGCAGCGCATCGAGCTGAAGCTCGAATACGTCGGTCACCATCTCGGTTCCAAGTTTCACATGCCGCCGGATCTTGCGGGAGGCGTCGTCGTTCGCCGGGCAAAGACCGTCGTGGCGTGGGTTGTCGCGCAGCTTTTGAAGGGGCCGGTGTCGGACCATCCCGGCGGGCAGCGGCGAGTCGTGTTCTCCGATCTCTGCCTCTGCGCGACCGCAGGCAATGCAGACCGCGTAGCCGTCACCGTGATCGCCCGAAGCGGTAACCAGAACCCGCCCTTCGCGCGCGGTGCGATGGCGACCGACCTCGGGATCGGGAAGCGACACCCAGTTCTCCGGTTCGGCCGAGACACGGGGCGGATCGGGCGGCACATAGGCCAGTTGCTCATAGGCGCTGTGTGGACGGCGGGTCCCGAGGAAGCCCGCAGGGCGCAAAAGCTCTGTTCGGTCGAGTGGTTTACCGCACCGCGGGCAGTCGGCTGCCTCGTGCCGCGTGGTGCCGAACAGATTACACGACCGGCAGGTGAACAGTGTCCTGAGATCCTCGACCGAGCCAGGATCGTTACGGTTGCCCCAGGTCGGCAGCACGCCATCGGACCGATGCACCAGCCCGTCAATCACCACTTCACATCCCGGCGAATACTCCCGGATTGCCATGTCCAGCGGGCGCGAGGGCCCGGGCTCGCCCCCCCCTTTCCCGGCATAGTCAAAGGAAACCACATCAACCGGGAAGCCATAGGACGGCGTGAAGCCGCGTCGGGCGAGTTCGGTCATCATGAACTCCTCCCGCATGCGCTTCGCGCGCTTGCGGTAGAGCCAATGCGCTGGGTCAGTATCAGCATAGGCCGACTGCGCCTCGACGAGTTGCTCGTATTCGTCGCGCCAGCGATTTCGCATGGCGCCAAAATCGCCCTCGGCGCGCGACACCAGCCCAGTGTGGCCTGCAAGACAGGTCCCCCTGACCAGCCTGTCCAGCGCCTGGGAGACACAGTCCTGAGTTCCCCAATCGCCCTTGAGTGCAGCAAGGAAATCATCGGCGACACTGTCGGGCAGGAAGGGCGCACCCATCGCCTCCGTCGCGCCCATGAACGACGCCATGTTGGTCCGAATGCTCATCCCGCCACCCTCGCGCAGGAAGAGCCCTAACAGCGCCGCATTCACATGGCGCTGCACAAGGATCGCGGAGTCGAGCCGGACCTGCGGCGCCGCTACCTGCGCGCCGAGCAATTTCTCCGGCTCGCGGAAGATCATATTGTCGAGCGGCAAGTCCTTGCAGAAAGTGAACGCCATGGCCCATGGCTCACCCCGTCGACCGGCACGACCGATACGCTGCCGGTAGTTGGCAGGAGAAGGCGGGACGTTGGTGTTTACCACCAGACCAACGTCAGGGATGTCGACGCCCATCTCCATCGTTGTCGAGCAGTTCAGAACGTTGATTCTGCTCTCTCTGAATGCCTTCTCGTAGGTCTGCAGACTGGGGCGATCGATCTGCGCGGAATGTTCCTGCGCGCGGAGGAATGGGGTGAACTCGACAGTCCGGTCGTGCAGGTTCGTCCAGTGCCCATCGAGGCGCAGGGAGGCGATGTCCGGATCGTGCTCAAGCCAGGCACGCAGCTCGGATCGCTGTGCAACCGACGTGCCCATGGGGGCCGCCTCGGGCAAGGTCGGCATGGTGATAGCACGAGTGATCCCGGTTGCGGTCACGGCGTTCAGCGACACGGAGCCCGGCGCGAAAGGCAGAAGACGGCGGGTAACCGGGCACTCGAATGCCGTGTCGACCGGTGCGATAGCGGCTTTCTTGAAGTCGAGACGCCAGGCGCTGGGCGCGACCTGCACGATAGCGCCCGACTTGCGCAGTCGGTCCCAGATAGCGGTGAGGGTGGTCGCGGCCCTTTCCACGTCCGTGGCGCTGTCCACGCTGCCGTCCATCAGGCGGTAAATCAGTCGGACAAGGTTCGAGCGATCGGAATGCGCCGTCGGAAAGAAGCGAGGGTTCTCAACTCCGGGAACGTCGTCTTTGGAGAGACCAGGTTCCACGACCGCAGCCACAACACTTCTCGGTGAAATCCAGTGCCGAACGTCCGCCGGCTCTTCGGGCAGACGGATAGCAAGGTTGGTTCTGAAGACGAGGTCAACGGCCGCATGCAACAGATCAGCCCAGACTGTTTCATCATGCGAAGCTTCGCGCAGGGGTGCGGGAATGGACAAGCGCGCCTGTGCGACAAGCTCCGGGATTAGGAGCCGGGCGAGTCCCATCGTCTCAGCGTTGTTCTGCAGCCGCGGACGGCGGAACATTTCCCGGTAGAGGAAGAGCTCCGCCAGGGCCGTGGGATGCGTGGCCAACGCGTCGTCGTTCTTCGAAGGTCGATCCCGCCAGACGGGGCGCGCGAAATTGCGGAACTCTTCGTTCTGCGCGATGCGCAGCACCATGTCAGACCATGGCACAGGCTTCGGCGCGCCCTCCGCCTCATCCAGTGCGCCTCGCTTTTCCTCGAGCGTCCCGGCCAGGCTCGGCATGGTGGCAACCACCTGCTCGAGGTCCGAAATCTCCTTGCGCAATGCGGCGGCTTTTTCCGGATCCCCCTCCCGGTTCTGGACAGAGTGGTACATGATGGCGCGCGTCAGCGTGCGCTCAGCATCCTGCTGGAGCTTCGCAGAGAAACGCGCGGTGCCCTGACGCGAGTCGGTGAAGGATAGTAGGCGCCGCCCTCCGAATGGTACCGGATGGTCATGGCTACTGGACTTGGCAGCCTCGATGAGCAGCGGCATCGCGTTGCCCATGAGGAAGGGCGCACCAAAACGTTGCGGACGCACGGTAACGCCCTTGTGCCCGGCGCGCTCACAACAACCGCGGTCCTGTTCCGTGAGGATGGTCAGCGCCAGAACCCGATCCCCTTCTTTTGAAATCTCGAACAGGTGCGCGTCGGACACCCGAAGGAATTCCTCGCCGGTCCCTCGTCCCGGTCCTACGATCACGCTTTCGGACAAGAGCGGTGCGGCAGGTTCGCCGCTATCGTCTTCGGGTTCCACATCCAGGATGTAGTCGTCATCGATCCCCGTCCCGCGAGCTGGGCGCAATACACGATGGGGGCCTTCATTGGCGACCTCTGCGCGCAGCCATGGGGTCCCGCATTCATCGCAAGCTGCAATCTCAAACACCGGTGCTCCGCAGTCGCACCTGTCCCTTTCGGCGAAGTGGATGCGGCCGAAGGGCCAGTCTCCGTCCTCCTGCAGCAGGGCCTCGTCGCGCTTGCAACACTCGGGGTCGACACAGGTCCAGAGCCCGCCTTGCGCCCGATGGAACACATGCAGCCGCCATGGGGCAAGCGCGACGCCTGTGTCCGGATCAATTGCCTGCGCCGCCGCTTCAAGAAGGCGCAGCGCGCCTTCCGTATCGCCTTCGCGCCCCATCAACGCTGCCGCCGCACGAAGGCCGATACCGCGATCCCGCATCGCGGTGCGCACCTCACGCAGGCGAGGGTTCGGAGCCAGCTTGCGCCACAGCGCATCGTGCGCAGACGGCATCTCATCCGGCTCCAGCGTTTCGTCCGGGCCTTCTGGCGGTAGACGAGGCGCTCGTTCCTGCCCTTCTATCACCTCGACCTGAGTGGGGTTTAGGCCCGCCAGGTCGGCCAGGAACCGTCGCAAGGTCTCACGGTTCTCGTCGCCCTCGCCGATCGTCGCGGACGTCGCGGCAAGGCGGACATCTTCTGGAGCCACCCCGAATGCATCGCGCACGCGGCGCAGCAGAAGAGCCATCTCAGCCGCCTGTGCGCCGACGTAGCTGTGCGCCTCGTCCAGCACGATCCACCGCAGCGTGCCCTGCGATTTCTCGAGGATCGGCCGATCCTGCGCGCGCATCAGCATGTATTCCAGCATGGTGACGTTGGTTACCATGAGCGAGGGGGGCGTCTGGCGCATCGCCCGACGTTCCATCACCTGAGCGCCGCGTCTCTTCGGTCCCGGCACAGTATCGGGCATGTGGCGATTGTAGAGCGCATATGACAAACGGTTCGCCAGCGGGTCCATCCATGCACCCAGGCGCTCTTTTTGACTGTCGATCAGAGCGTTCAGCGGATAGAGCACGATGCCCCGTACGCCCGTGTCGCCGGGCTTGTGGCTGCGGAGAAGGTCGTTCAGCATCGGGATCATGAAGCACTCGGTCTTGCCTGACCCGGTCCCGCTGGTGACCATGAAACTGCGCCCAGCCTCGGCCGCTTCCCATGCGCGCAGCTGGTGCAGGTATGGCGCGACATCGTCGCCGCGCCGTGGCCAGCGTCGGTCATTCGGTGTGCCGTCCAGCAGGGTCCCGCGGTCCAATGCCGCGACGAGATCTTCGTCGAGCATCCCTCCGGCCAAGTCGTCGAGGCATATGTCCGCCCGTTCCCAAACGCGCGCCGCCTCGAAGACCGGGTCAGCCACGAAAGCGTCGGGCCCGCCGGCCTGCCCATGCAACCGTGCAGACAAATTGGCGCGCAAGCTGCGCGACTGCACGCGTCCCTTACCGATGACAGCGTCAGCGGCGCGGTCGTTCACGCGCGCCAGAATCGCGTCGTATCCAGAACTCGGCAATGCGCTCTGGTCTTTCATGGTTCGCCCTCTCAGGATTTCTGTTGCGCCAGCCAAGCGATTGCTGCTGGTTGCGCGGTCTCGTAGGCGGCCTGGTCTTCCTGCACAGCAAGCAGCAGCTCGACACGTTCCTTGGAGGTCGGCGGCGGCCGCAGGCCGAAGGCAATCTCGGCCACGACGAGAGGAGCCTCAATCAGGCCTCTCAAGTCGGGGTGGAAGACATCGAAGCCGGCGGGTCGTCTTCGCGCAGCCAAGGTGTGCAATGAATGCGAATTCTCGGCTTGGCGGCTAATGATGGCTCGCGCGGTTTCCAGCAGCGTGCCCTCAGGATTCTGTAGCCCACGTGACAGGCCACCAAGGCGCTGTGCCAGGGCGGCGATTGCCATCGGATCCAATTGCTGAAGCGCGAGGGCGACATGTCCCTCCAGTGCCGGACGCAAGCGCAGGATGTCCGCCGCACGCGCGGTCACAGCGTCGCGGGCATGCTCGTCTGCCCTATCGGCAAGAGCAGGCAGCGTTGATAAAGTCGCGTGCACAGCCGCCGCCTCGTCCGCGAAGCCTTTCGCCCAATCCACAGGGCCGACGAAAGACCATCCTGGGCCGCCGTGCAAGTCCAGAGACAGGGCGTCCTCGAGGTCGGACGGCGCCACGCGAAACAGCAGTCGTACGGCAGCCGAGGGCACTCTTGCCAGTGCGTGCACCTCGTCCAGCGCAGATGGCGAAACGCCGTTTGCAAGAAGCATCTCGGACAGGACAGCCAGGCGAGCGAGGTCATTTTCGATGTTGGTTTCTGAAAAGCGGCGGGCGTAGTGCGCAATACGGTCAGCCCGTCTTGGCGCATCCTGTCCCGTAGCCCCGGCAGGCTCGGGACGAACGTAGGGGCGTGGGGGACGCATTGGCACGCCGCCTTTACGCGGCAACAGGAACCAGCGCCCGCTTCCCAGGTGCGAAAGCCCCCGGGCTCCGGTCTCCACTACGCGCTCCGGGTCGTTCAGATCTACGGCGGTGATGGCGAGAGCGGGTTCGAGCACCGGCGTCTGGTCATTGAGCACCAACACGTCCTCGCCCAAAAGCTGCGTTTCCCCCAGTGCGTGACGCACTGTAAGTCGCGGCGATTGGTCTGCGCCCGTGATTACCCTCAGCCGGAGCTCGGCATCGGCTCCGCCTGTCACGAGCATCTCTTCCAAGAGCGACCGAAAAGCCGAAAGTGGCTGCTCGACCGTTACCCGTCTACCGACGATCGGCGCACCTCCAGCCGAGGGACTGTGTAGACGGATCCGCAACTCTGTCCGCCTATTTTCCGCCGGGACGATCCGCCAGTCCTTCAGAGTCTGCATCGAGATGTCTTGGTTTGACGCCAGTGTCTCACCCGCGACTGTCTGGAACTCGCCTCGAGGGCGCGGCAGATTCAGGACCCAAGACATGGGCGGTGCCCCATTGGGACCGGCCAATGTCAGTGGTAATCGCGCCTGGCTCCCCGTAGGAGCGTCAAGTTGCACCTCGACAACGCCATCGGCGTCGGGTTGCTGCGGTTTTCCGGATGCTACCCTCAACAACCATCCTGGCGGAACGCCGTCAAAACGGATCCGCCTGCGTGGATCGTCCCCATACGTCACCTCTCGCGCCGAGAACTTTGGAGGGACCAGGTTCACTATGACCCGGGCACCAACCCCGGCACCCTCGCGGACGGCAAAGGAAACGCGGCCCATCGTCGTATCCGGTGGCGATCCAGGATTCCATTTTACGCTGCCCGCCAACTGATGGCGCAGGTCCGCTCCGAGCAATTGCCGGAAGCCGCGTCCAGGATGCCGGTGAAGGATCGCCGGCACTCCGCGATGCACCGGCGTGCCGCGCGCATCGAGCAAGCGATACTCCAACGGGCCACTTGCGTGGATCTCTTCGCGGGAATCTTCATCAGCGCCTGTTTCGATCCGGGCATTGCCGCCGGCGACAAGGACACGCCCGCTTCCGGACAGTCGCCAGATCGTCCCGCCAGGCACCGAACCGTCAGGTTCGGCAACAAGAGAGTCAGTGCAGTGGAGAACCTTGCCTGCTTCGGCCAGCATCCAGACGTGCGGGTCGTGCGTCCGGAGGGCTGCGTTTCCAGCATAAGCCAACGCCTCGGCCCTGGCTTGACCCATTTCCGCCAGCCGCCAGAACGTCGGCCCGGCATCGATCTCGATCGCCTCGCCACCGGCGAGCCTCACCCGGCCGAGGAAGGCTCCATCGGCCATCGCCATCAGTTCGGCACCAGTATTCAGCGGGAAATGAAATCGCGCCGTTCGGCGCCCACTGATCCGGCGGCTGTCCCAGGGCCTGTCGGGCGCCTCACGATCCAGAGAGAAGAGCAGGTCCGGCACGGCTGATGCAAGCGCGCCGACCGGTGCCAGACGCAGCCGTCGTCGATCCGGTTCGACGCCCTGAACCAGTTGCGGCGCAATTTCTGCAGCCTCCTCGACTTCGATCCATGCTGACCAGTCACCGTCTTCACAGCGTCGCAGCACCCGGGTCATCGGGTCTGTCACCAATCCATGACGAGCGGAGACGAGAACTGCGTCCGATAACAGACTTCGTGCGGCCTCACCATCGAGCCGCAACGAAAGGGCGTCCCTCCAGCCCGGCTTGACCCGGTCAAGAAACGGCTCGACTTCCTGCGCCGACATGCCTTCGGGCGCGAGCTCCCTCAACTCGAGAACCTCGAACGCGAAATCCACGAAGAGCGCGTGATATTCGCCCGTCCGGTAGCCGACGGGAAGGCGGCGCGTCCGCCGGGCCGCGAACCCCAGTGCAACATCCCGCGGGCAACCCAGTCCGATGCGGGAAAGATCGGCCACCAACCCGACCAGCGCGGCGCGATAGCCGCCCCGCTGGTCGCTCAGAAGCCTGACCGGGATCCCGCCTTCCGCTGCGATAGCGCGGAGATATTGCACGCCGCTGTCCAGCCGGCGAACGGAGCGCCCCATGCGAGCCATGCCCACGCCCGTGATTTCACGCAGCTGCTGCTGGGCGAGGGCAATGCCCAGGGGCTCCGTCAGGAATTCCCACGACAGTCCGCCGCCGTCATACTCTTTCCGATATCTTTCCGCCGCCCAAAGAACAAAAGGTGCAGCCGCAGTTTTGAAACGGCCAAGCTTCAGATGCCGTTCAAGGGTCTTTTCAAGATGAGAGTAGTGTTCTTCATCAAGACGGTATGCATGTAGAGGTCGACCATCTGGCACAATGCTGCGAAGGTCAGCCAACTCGTGAATAACAGTCATTCTTATCTTCCTGCCGCTGCGCCCGATCCTGTCTTCGGTGCCGAGAAGACGCAAGAAGCATTTTCACTCACTTCGCACTCCGTGACCCTCAAGACCACAACGCTGAATTTCCAAATGCAGGGCATCCATATCCCTTGCACATTTCCGAATGTGAGCGTCTATTTGGACGCGAACCATTACTGGAGATTGCTATCCAGCGACGGGTGCATGTGCGCCGGGACGACGCCGAAGAAGACCGTGGATGCCTGATCGGCGCAGCGCGCGTCCGAGGCGCACCTGCATCGCGACGATCTCGAACTCCTGGCACGCCAGCCGCTCGGGCCCCCTCTCGGAAGCTGGTGCTCATGTGTTCGCAGAGGCGACCTTCAGGATCTCGGGGCAGACGAAGCAGGCCTTGCCGGTGGCGTTGCAACGCCATCTCCGTTGACGCAACGACTCGCAAGAAAAAGGAAATATGCCATTGGACAGTCATGCAGGCCCGACCCGAAGTGAGGACTCCGCGGCTGATTTCGTTGAAGCCTTGCAGAAAGGCCTCAAGAAGCGCGCATTGCAGGTATCCGACCATCCGGATTTTGATCCGGACGCCATGGACGGCCTACCACTGAGGGTCTCGATAGAACTCGGCTACACCGACATCGCTGCGCGCCTTCTCGATGCAGGTGCCGATCCGAACGCGGCCGCGGGAAAAAGAAAAAGCCCGATCGTCCTGGCGTTGGAAAATGAGTATTCCGACTTGGCCGAGCACATGTTGAGCAATGGCGCCGAGATTTCCATTCGGGATCAGAATGGCTGGACGCCACTCATCTGGGCAGCAATCAAAGGGCGCGAAAACGTCGTCGAGTTCCTGATCGACAAGGGCGCCGATATTCACGTTTGCAGCAATGACGGCTGGAACGCGATTACCGGAGCGTTCTTCAAGAACCATGTCAAAATCGTGCAACTTCTGACTGCGAATGGCGCGAAATTCGGTGAAAAATACCGCGAGGCCGCCCTGTTGTCAGCCTATGAACACGGCTCCACCGAAGTCGTGAAGTCCCTGATTTCGGATGGCGTCAGTGTGAATATCGGGACGGGCGATGGGGAACCGCTCCTCATTTTGGCCATCGCGCGTGGCGACCTCGCCATGCTCGATCTGATCCTGAGCGCTGGCGCGGACGTGAACATCCGCGACACCAAGGGCAATCCGGCCTTGGTGAGCGCGATCGTGAATGCGCAATACGCTGCGGCCGTCCAGCTTGTCGAACGCGGCGCTTCCGTGAATGTCAAAGGACCGAAGTGGGCCGCACTTCATGTCGCTGCATTGTGTGGTCGGTCGGACCTGTGCAAGATCCTGCTCGAGGCGGGTGCATCGATAGATCAGCTGGGAGACGCATCGCACACGGCATTGATGCTCGCCAGCCAAGAGCGGCATGTGGAAACGGTCAAACTGCTGCTCGAGCATGGCGCAGACCCCAATCGCAAAAACGCAAAGGGCCATACTCCATACGACGTCGCGGCTCCCACGTATGGGATGGCGACCCCTACCAAAGACGTTCTGAAGAAGTTCGGCGGTAAGTAATGGAAATTGTTCGTGATGATGTGTTCGATGCCGTCCGGCGTGGCTACGCGGAACTCGAATTCGCATCCGGGGACGAAATCACAGCCTATTTCGACGCCATCGAGACAACAGACATCCTGGGACATTCGAACCATATCAAGGGAATTCTGTTCGAGCAGCAATACGTGGACGCCCTCGAAACGAGCGGGATCGCCGCGAGCCTTTTCGAAACCACCAACCACCCCGGCACGGATGTCATGTTGTTCGGGGGTCTCGATGGCACGACGGAGATACAGCTGAAGGCCACGGATTCCGTCAGCTACGTGACCGGTGCGATGGAGGAGGATCCGGAGATCGCCTTCGCAGTAACCTCCGAGGTTGCCGCCCAGATGGGCTCCGAACTCGTCATCGATGCCGGGATCGAGAACGCCGCCTTGGAGAGCGCCGTCACGGACACTCTATTCGATGAAGCCGTATCGCCGTTCGGTGCACTTTCCCTGGTCCGGCTCCTGATCGGGTTGCCGTTTTAGTCGCCCTCCGGACAGGCCTGAAAGGACCCGCTCAGACGCCAAACCGCGGCCCAAAGGGTTGCATCGCAACGGCAAGTTTCCCCCGCGTCGCTGCTCGAAATGCTGGTCTGGGACCCGGTGCCTGCATGCAGCTTCGACCAACTCGGCATCCTTCCGCAAGGCGACCTCCGCCGTCCGGACCACGGCTTGTCGCGCGAGGCTGCTGATGGTGCTTGATCTGGTGCCCGAAGTACGCCACGACTCCGGGCACATCTTGGAGTCCGCCCGAAGCCGGTGCACGGTCGCATCGGAAATTCCTTTGGAATCAAAGGGACTTGGCTGCGCGGAGGGGCCCCTACCGCCGGAGCCAGTTTCTTCTTGAAAATGGCGATATATCAATAAACTAAGCGACATGGCGCTCCTCCCGGTACACATCTGGGTACACACGGAGCACACATGGGGCTAGTTTTGAAGCACGTAGCAAAGACCAAATCAGGCCGCTGGCAGTACCGACGGAGAGTTCCCAAAGAAGTCTCTCAGCACTTCGATTTTTGAGAATTTAAGCGCGTCCTTGGGGACACCGAGCGTGACGCTTTGAAGGTCTACCCTCAGTTCCACTCGGAAGTAGAACAGGCCATCGAGAAGGCCAAGCGTCAGGCTGGGCACGAGGCCGCTGCCGACCGCGGTGCACTGACCCAGCGCCAAGCCTTCGCTCTAGCCCGCGCCCGTGCCGCCATTCTTGCAAAAGACGCAATCGGCGCTTCAGACCAAGAAACCGCTGAAAAGCGGGAGGCCTTCATTGAGGCCCTGTCTGCCCCTTATAACCTTGATGACGAAACCCTTGATCCCCTCAACGTGACCGAGGTGGACCGCCTGACGATTAACATTCTGCGGAACGGTGCAGAGGCGACCAAGCGACCGGACCCGACCCTAGAAGACGCCATGAAGCTCTATCTCGCAGAGAAGCGAGGCACGCAGCCGTCAGACAGCTATAGCCGCGCAGAGGGACAGGTGAAGCGGTCTGTGGCGCTCACACAGGAGGCTCTGGGCCGTGACCCGGTACTGACAGAGCTGACCCGCGAAGAAGCCCGTTCGGTGCGCGATCACATGCTGGATCAGGTGAAGTCTGACGGGCAGCGGATCAGCCCGGAGTCAGTCCAGAAATATCTGAACCTGCTGCGGGCAGTCATCAACTTCGCAGCGACCGAGATGGATATTGCCGCGACCTTCAATAGCCCGTTCAACAAGCTCCCAATCCCACAGAGGAAGGTTGTCGGTAGCTCCGGCGATGGCGAAAAGCGATTGCCTCTATCCCCAGTGATCCTGAAAGCTGCGCACAAGCGGATCACCGGCAGCGCCCGGAGCGATCTCGCGCTGATTTGGCGGTTGCTGGCGGGGACCGGGTGCCGCCTGTCCGAAATCGTCGGGCTGCGCGTCGAGGACGTGGACACCAAAGGCGACCTGCCCCACATCAAGATTGTCTGGCATGAGAAACGGCGCGTGAAAACTCAGTCGTCTATCCGCCAAGTGCCTCTTGTGGGGGGCGCGCTGACAGCCGCTCAGGAGGCCCTAGAGGCCGCTGACGGAGCCGATATGCTGTTCCCTCGCTACGCCCGTGCACGTAGCTCAGAGGCGGTCTCTGCGGCGCTCATGAAGCACCTGCGAGCGATCACCCCGGACCCCCGGCATAGCCTTCACTCGCTGCGGCACAATATGAAGGATTGGCTGCGGGAAGCGGAAGTCTCGAAACAGGATCAAGACCTTATCTTAGGCCACGCTCAAGAGGACGTGGGGGACCGCGTGTATGGGGGCAACGTGGCGAGGTTGAAAGCCGCCACAAGGGCCATGAAGAAGGCCCTAGAGCTAAATCATCGGCGGTGAGGGGGAGCAAAGAATGAACGTTGAAAAACCACGCAAGAACAGCGACAGCTCGGATTGAGGGGATCACATAGGCATTGCCTTGTTCGTCGGCTTTCCAGGTGTCTTGCCATTCCTAGCCGGTGGCGGTGCCGAGACCTTTTATCGCGGACCCTAGGATGGCAGGGCCAACAAGGAGTGCGTTGCGGCGATTCGGGCGCTACTTGGGTCGAAGAACTTCCTAAGCTCGTCCATTGCTAGTGGCCTGTCAGGGGCCTTATACTTATTGAGAATTGCGCGCTGTCGGGCTACGGCTCCACACTGGCTGATGATGGAAAACATGCGAGCAGGTCCGCTTCGGACGTTCTCCGCATCGGCGGCGATGCAAGACAATATGCTATAGCTCGCCCCTCTCCCGGCCTAGCCTGGTGCCAGACAGTCCTGCCAAGCCCACCAGCCTAGCGTGGCCGCCCGTTCCCGTTCCTCGATGCTCCTACGAACAATGCTGGCAGCACTCCGGCGACCGTTTCCGCCGACCGCAACGAGGTTTTTGCGACGCAGGTCAAGACCGTCACCGTTCGCGTAGCTAACCTTTTTTCCGACGGAGAGGCCGAGGATAAGCCGGGCCAGATAGATTTTGCGGCCCGATTTACCAGAGCGTAGCGGTGCTTCGGTTTGAACATAGGAAAACCCGTTTGCATGGTTCGCGCACCAGAGACCGTCCGCGCCGCTGTCTCGAACCGACCAGTAGTCTTCTAACTCGACCAAGGCGTGGCAGTCATGGCGAGCGTTGAGCGGTACAAGATAGCAACTCACGCCGTCTTCATCGACATAGGGGGTGGGCCACCGTGCCTTGCGGCGTTGTTTCAGGTGCGCTGCGCGTTTGGGATGCAGATGGGCAGTAGCACGCTCGTCTGCCGCCGCCAGGCGTGTACATTCGCTCAAATTGAGCGGAAGGAAGCTGAACAGCTCGTTGATAGTGGGTAGGAAGCTTTTATTATGTTTCATTGACGGTCCTTTCGTTGTCGAGGAATGGGGGGGGGGGAGCCTTGTTCTCTGCAGCTCAGGAGGAGCTACCTGACCCCCGCTCTCCGCGTGGGGAGAGAGGACGAAGCGACCGAGCACGGCGCAGTCAGGGGCGTTACCAAAACGGCAGGAACAGGCTCTTCCAGCGCCGCGAAGGGCACCGGGAGGCAAATTTACTAGGGAGTCTCAGAGGCGTCTTACGGGCCTTCTGCGGAGCCGAGTATGGCCCCTACCGCATGTCATCCGGCCACTGCCGGTCCATGGCATGTTCATCAAGGTCTGTTTGTTCTGATGTATTGGGGCCGACCAAGTGCGCTTTCTGGCGCTGCTGGGCTTCCCATGTGTTCCACCACAGCACGCGCCCCTCCGGACACAAGACCACTTCACTGAGGTCATAATCGGTTGCTGCAGTGGACCGAGCGATCAAGGGCATTAAGGGCATTGCCGGTCGGCGGTCTGGTTATGCTGGCTGACGATAGGCTGCACCTCGAACAGGCTGTAGCTCAGACCGTCATAGGTGCTCCTTTCAGGGTTGTTGGCATAGGTGGATCAACAGCAGCCCTCAGAAGCCGATATAGGGAATATGTGACGGGGATGGCGGGGTGGCGGTGGCACCGGGTCATCATCGCTTGATCAGCTACCTCACGACCTAGCGCATCCATCAACAGTACAACCATGTATCACCGGAGAGGGCTTGGCTTCATCCAATGGAGTGCAATAATCACCAGCCCGCCCATCGGTGCTTGCTCATACGGTGAACCGCTACGGAGCTTCCGGCAGACCGGCTCGCGCGTGCACCCGCTCCGCAGCCTCGCCAATACCTACCGGCTGCACATCGGCCATCTTATAGGCCTCTCCGTTCGCGGACAGCGTTACAGAGGCGCACACGGCCACCTCAGATTGGCTCAGCGGCTTCCCGAGACCAACCCCTCATCCAAAGTGGGTAGCGAGGCAGTTGTTATGGGAGCCGAGATGATGGCTGAAGAGCGGGCCTTAGGTGAGCATACTCGGTAGTGTTCGTATTGACACCGGCTCGCTATGCCATCTAACATGAACGCTATAAGAACCTGAAATAATAAGTAAAAATCTAAATAGGGAGCATTCGAATAGACAGATCGAGTAAGGCAAGGGCAATGAACCAGCTGCAGAGGTTTCCTTCAATCTGAGCGGTTGCCTCGAAGTTCACCTCAACTTGAGTGATAGTCGAGGAAGATGAAGGCAGTACGGCAGTCCGGTAGATGTCGCCAGACGTCAAAAATCGCTGCCGCAACGGCCATGATTAGGTGTGTTCCAACTGATCCTCACCACGATTACCTCGCCATCCTCACGCCTTCTCTGCGGTTTCGCTGTTTAGAATCCGGTAGACGCTAGCTCTTCCGATCTCCAGCCGCTTGGCGATCTCGGTCCCGCCCACGCCCTCACGGTGCAACTTCAAGACCTCCTCTGCCTTGGCTCTAGCGGTCGCCTTCCGGCCCTTGTACTTTCCCGCCGCCTTGGCCTTGGCGATCCCTTCGCGCTGCCGCTCAAGCATGATCTCGCGCTCAAACTCAGCGACACCGCCCAGCACCGTCAGCATGAGCTTCCCCGTCGGGGTGCTGGTGTCGATCCCCATGTTGAGGATACGGAGCGCCGCGCCCCGGTCGGTCAGGGTGTCGAGGATTTCCAGCAGGTGGGCCACGGAGCGGGCCAGACGGTCCAACTTCGTCACCACTAGGGTGTCATCTTCCCGGACAAAGGACAGGGCCTCAGCGAGCCTCTCACGAGCCACCATATCCACCGACGAAACCTGCTCAATGAACAGCCGGTCACACCCTGCCGCCCTCAACTCCTGCTCCTGCCCCTCAAGACCCGCCTTCTGGTCCAGCGTCGAGGTCCGCGCATATCCAACTAGCATGTCTCATGCCTCCCGCATGTGTCTCACAATATCTTAGATGTGATAAGGCGATCTGTCCCAAATATTCAAGGGAATTCTTTTGGGACACATTACGGGGCAACCTGAGACGTCTCGCTAGAGCTTGCCCTGTAAGACAGTGAGGCGCGCTTGAGGTGATCGCGCGGAGAATTTCGGAAGGCCGCTTTGCGACGGCCTGAGGGGTGGCCTGATCGCCGGGAGACCAAAGGCCCCAGCCCAGACACAAAGCGCCGCCCCCACCGGGGGGGCCTTGCAGAGCATCAACTGTTGAGTTCGAGGCCTCTGATTTTTTTATTATTTATGCATCAGATACCTGACTATCCCATCCGCGGCACAATCTGATCGTTGTGGTAATTTATACTAGTGGTCGAAATTTTATGACCGGGAACTTCCCGTAGCTCTGAAGGATTCAGCGGGATGCACCCTAGATCCAACATGGCGTGATGATTAGGACAAACCACGATTATGTTTGACGGTATGTCAGGCCCTTTGTGAGGCCTACCCAATGGTATGACGTGATGAGCCTCAGCGTATGGGCGTCCATCCGTTAAGTGAATAGTCAATCCGCAAATCTGACATTCGCTGTGATGCAAGGCCTTTATCTTCCTCGCCATTTCT
Source organism: Pacificitalea manganoxidans (assembly GCF_002504165.1). Lineage (GTDB taxonomy): Bacteria > Pseudomonadota > Alphaproteobacteria > Rhodobacterales > Rhodobacteraceae > Pacificitalea > Pacificitalea manganoxidans. The sequence continues at coordinate 1,868,226 of NZ_CP021404.1, read as the reverse complement.
GTATCCCGAATAATGCGATTTACCGTCACCTCAGAGATTGGCGCTTCGGAAGCTCCGTCCTCTTCTGGTTCTGGCGGAGCTAAATCCGAAGCGCTCGGCTCAGGTTCCAGCTGGCTTCGCAGCCCCCATACGCCCTTGCCGACACCATGGACACTAAAGAATAAATTCCGATCCCCGCGCCAATTACTCGAGTCAGAGGAGTTGTATTCTAGCTCCTTACGCACGACTGCTTCAATTGAACCGGGCATCGTATCTCCGCTCGAAAGGCGAACCGAGCGGACCTCAACATAAAGGTCTTTCAGAGTTGCTACGCCCCCCAAGTTTCCCAAAGCCGTTTCGACAGATTTCCACCAATACAAATTCATTCTCCCAATGCTTTTCTAACTTTAGCAAGGGTTCTCATCTCGGAACAGCGGCTATTGCCTATCCGGTCCCTAGCAACTAGGTGTGAGTACACAAATCCCCCACCCCCGGCACACACGCCGGGCAATCGGATCGGGGCGCATCTTGCGCAAAGCATTGATATTAAGGCATTTGAGGCCAGTCCGATCAAGTTTGATTTGACCACACCTCGCCTACCGCCGGAGCCAAATTCCCCAAGTTAACTTAGAGGGTTACAAGAAAGCCCCCCATAGGGGCTTCTTTTGTTTCGCTTGAAATCGCCACCGAGTCGCCACCGTTCTCGATATTGAACATGAAGGGGCATCCGTCTCAACAACGATCCACCTCGCGCTATCGACGGAAAGTCGTTTTGTTCAGAAGTCCCGAGCACTGGCACGGAGGGAATCCCGCAACTACAAATAAGACGAGGCTCCCGCGAGCCACGAAGGGGCAACCTACAAGGTAGAGTTAAGCAACTTGGCATCGGAAGCACGCCTAATCGTTCGATCCCGGATGATCACACAAGGCCTCGGCGATCGGCCCCTTTCATGAAAAGATCGGTCCTGAGGGAGTGCGGTGGACTAGAATACAGTCCGGAGGACTATTTTCCCGCCAAACGGGACGGCGTGCGACCATGTTGAGCCATCTTCATAAGCAGGCCACGGCGACGCCGAAGGTTTGGACCGCAATTCAAGCCAGCGATGACGCCGGTACGGTTCTCGCAGCGTGCTTCGGAGTGAGCTACCCCCCCCCTCGAAATTCGGACACTGACATAAGCTACGATTTGCAGTCTGCTGATCTTCGATGAGAAGGAAATCAGAGATGTCGAAACGCAAGCAGCACGCGCCTGAGTTCAAGGCGAAGGTTGCGCTGGAAGCCCAAAAAGGCGAGGAGACGGCCGCCGAGCTGGCAAGCCGGCTTGGGATGCATCCGACGATGATCCATCAATGGAAGCGAGCCCTGCTCGAAGGCGCGTCCGGCGTGTTCGAGCGCGGGAGCCGCAGGAAGCCGGAGATCAACGAGGAGCAGGTGGAGGAGCTCCATGCCAAGAACGGGGAGCTGGGGGTGGCCAACTCTTTTTTGGAACGAAAGCTGAAGCCCTGGGGCGGGACGTGAGGCGCGACATGATCGAGCCTGACCACCCGGACCTGTCGATCGGCCAGCAGTGCAAACTGCTGTCGATCGCACGCTCGTCTTTCTACTACACCTCCAAGGGCGAGTTTGAGCAGAACCTCGGCCTGATGCGGCAGATCGACGAGCAGTTCCTGGAGACCCCGTTCTTTGGCGTCCGGCAAATGACCTGGCATCTGCGTAACGACGGACATCTGGTGAACGAGAAGCGCATCCGGCGGCTGATGCGCCTGATGGGGTTGCTGCCGATTTACCAGAAGCCCAACACGAGCAGGCCGGTGAAGGGGCACAAGACCTATCCCTACCTGCTGAGAGGGCTGCCGGTGGAACGTTCGAACCAGGTCTGGTGCTTGGATATCACCTACCTGCCCATGCGGCGCGGGTTCCTCTACCTCGTGGCGATCATGGTCTGGCATACCCGCAAGGTTCCGTCCTGGCGGATCTCAAACACGCTGGAGGCCGACTTCTGTGTCGAGGCGCTGAACGAGGCCATCCACAAGTTCGGCCCGCCAGAGATAATGAATACAGATCAGGGATCCCAGTTCACGTCCTTTGCCTGGACGGATCGGCTCCGCGGGTCCAGCGTGCGCATATCGATGGATGGGAAGGGCCGGTTCCTCGACAACATCTTCATCGAGAGGCTGTGGCGCACTCTTAAATACGAGTGCGTCTACCTGCATGCCTGGGAGACCGGTTCGGAGACAAAGGCGGCCATCCGGAAACGGATGACCTTCTACAACCACCAGCGCCCGCATTCAGCCCTGGGCGGCCAACCTCCGGCGCTGGTCTACTGGCAGAGAAATGATATCAACCAACCCGATCAGCAGGTGCAACGAGTAGCTTATTTTTCTCCAGATCCTGTCCAAGCTATGGGGAGTAGCTCACCCTTGGTTTGCCTGATGGCTCAGGATCACCCTCTTGCTGGCGAAGAGCGCATCACGTTGGAGCAGGTCGCCAGACATCCAATGATTGGTTACGGAACTTATGCCATCCAACAGCGGATGATCGACGGCATGTTCACGGACCGCGGTTTGACCCCAGATTAACAGGCTCGCTGCCGTCTGATGAATACGGCTTGCGCATTTGTGCAAGAAAGGATCGGACTCATCCTTCTGGATCAATTCACGATCTTCGGTGGGGTGCCCGTGGGCACGCGAGTAGCGTTATTGGATAGCGATTTTACGTTTCCACTCAATGTACTGACATTCAAGGAGGCGCCTCTTTCGCGGACTTCTGACGCATTCCTGTCGCAAATAAGGCATGTGCTGTGACCTGCCCCCTGTTGGTCCCTCGTTCATAATGAGAGTCTGCAGGTTGGATTTGGGTATTCTGGTTCCCCGCCTGGCGCAAGCGCGCCGGGCGCGGAGCCCTCAAATTGCGCAAGTGCGCGGCGCGCTTGCTGTGGCGTCTGGTTGCCCAAGGATGAGTGTGGCCTGACCGTGTTATAGTCGTAGCGCCACAGGGCCAGCTTGCGCCGCGCATCATTCAGGCTGTCGAATATCTCCTCGTTCAGCAGCTCGTCCCTGAGGCTGCCGTTGAAGCTCTCGATGAAGGCATGCTGCTGCGGTTTGCCCGGATCGATGTAGTGCCACGGCACGGTGGTCTCGTCGGCCCATTTCAGGATGGCCCGACTGGTGAACTCCGTCCCATTGTCACTGACAATGCAGCCGGGCTTGCCGTAAAGCCGGATCAGGGCACTGAGTTCCCGGGCGACCCTTGCGCCGGACAGGCTGGTGTCAGCGACAAGACACAGGCATTCCCGAGTGCAGTCATCTATCACCGCCAGGATCCGGAACTTCCGCGAGGCGCCGAAGCTGTCGGATACGAAGTCCAGCGACCAACGAGCATTAGGATACGCCGCAACTGGCATCGGCACTCTGGTGCCACGCGCCCGTTTCCGGCCTCGCCGTCGCTTCACGGACAAACCCTCTTCCCGGTAGATCCGGTAAAGCTTCTTGTGGTTCATGGTCATGCCCTTGCGCTCCAGCAGCACGCCGATCCGGCGGTAGCCGAACCTGCGCCTTTTGGCGGCGATCTCCTGCATCTCCTTGCGGATCTCGGCACAGTCCGGCGGGCGTTCACGCCGGACTGTCTTTGGATCGACACCAACCAGCTTGCAGGCTCTGCGCTGCGAGATGTCATGATCCCGCATCACCCGGAGCGCCGCATCTCGCCGCTTGATCAATGTCGTCAGTTCTTTCCCAGCAGGTCTTTCAGGACAACGTTGTCGAGCATGGTGTCGGCCAACAGGCGTTTGAGTTTGGCATTCTCGTCTTCGAGGGCCTTCAGCCTTGCCGCCTCGGACACTTCCATTCCCCCATATTTGGACTTGAGCTTGTAGAACGTCGCTGTGCTCAGCCCGTGCCTGCGGCATACCTCCGCTGTCGGCATCCCTGCTTCCTGTTCCTTGATCATCCCGATGATCTGGTACGGGGCTTACGCGGCCCCACTGGGGCCACGGTCCCCTTAACCGGTGAAACGGCTCTTTCTCATGTGTCTGCTCCTTCAGAGTTGGCGCAGACTCTACATTAAGGTGAGGGATTTCGCGGGGGGCAGGTCACCCCTACCGGTCCCCCAGTTTCCGCAATGCGGCTAGAGAAAGCAGACCCTCGTGTCGCCCCGCGGCAACGAAAGCAATAACGTCAGTCGCCGCCATGAACCTTGAGATCAATTTAATGCAGCTTGGATAGTTTCTGTGCTGACTTCACGCAGTTACCTATTGCGTTCAGGACGGCTGCTTTATGGTCGTGATTAATCTCCAAGGCCAGAAAACCCGGGGAAGTGAGGCTGGTAGTGCTCGACAGGACTGGGGAGAGTTTGGTCAAGCGGGCGTTTCTCTGCGCTCTCGAGACTGCCGCGGCTACCGCTTAATCCAGCATCTTGAGCGCCCCATCTTCGCCCAACCTCTCTGAGAGAGCTTCAAGCATGAAGGCGGCATAGGCGGCACAAAGGGCACCTTCGCCTTTACCGTCCCAGAGATCCAGGAGACTGCACCCGATCAGTTGAGCAATACTCCAGGGATCGTTCGTCGGCAGGGCGATATGATCGAGAAATTGGTTTAGCCATGGCGAAGTATCCTTACGTCCCCATTCGAACTGCGTCGTGTCTCGGTAGACGCTGACGTATCGGTAGTTTCCCTCCAGCATTGCTCCGAGAGCATCAGAATACACTTCCTGAGAAACCGTGCCCGCATTACGCGCGATCTGCAGCGCGACCTGGCTCCAAAGCCGATGAAATACCATCCAGGCTCGCAAACAACCGGAGGGCGGCGTCATCCGCAATCAAGGTCCACCCTCTCTCCTTGGCGACTACCAGCGTATCTACGAAGCACGGGCCCACATCCTCGAAAACCGCTTCGAAATCCGGATGAAGGGCGGTGCCCTCTTTCGGCATGGCGATTTTCAGGCCTCGTGCCAGGTCGAGGGTCCGTTCGAGGTTCGATATGAGAAGGTCGGACATCTCTCGGGACATCTCGATGATACGCGCCCCGTGCTCTTCCGCGACACAGCTACCTCGGCGTCCTTCTCCCCCGATGGCATCCACCCTGTCCTGATAGGCTTCGTGCAGCAGATCGATGCTGCTCTGGGTGATATGCATGTCCGGGTAGGCCTGAAGGAGGGTATCGGCGAAGCCGAGGGTCTGGGCGCCGTATAGGGTGATTGGATCGACGATCACTCCAGGCGCAGCCATAACCGATTGCGCTGCCGCCTCCCGTTCTACAGCATTACCAAGGGCCATCTTGATTTTGATTCTGCCGTGGCGCCGCAGGAAATCCCAGAAATCGAAGACCGTACCTCCACCTGCAGCGGCCAACAGAGCTATGGGGGCTTTACCTGACTCGTAGGCCTCCTCGATGCGCTTGACCTGCCCCGCACGCTCCTTGGCGCTTTCGAGGATGGGACGAATGCTGGCCTTCCAGATCATTTTCATTGGTCCGGAGCGCTCCGAATATCTTGCTCTCAGGAAACAGGCGCTCGAAGTCCTTCTGGGACCGGTGATACGCATGTGCATACTTGGACAGGATCTTTGTGACGGTAGCGTTCAGTTTCCCGACAGCGGAATCCATCGGAAATTGTCACCCACAGCCTTTCCCATCAGGCGAAGAGCCAACGGGTCATCAGGGGAAATTTCGTCGCGGTCCGCCCGGGGGGCGGGGGCTGTCTCGATGATCTTCGTGAGCGGGTCTTCCTCGATTACACCTGTTCGATGAAAAGCCCGTCACACGACTTTAGCTCTCGCTCCTGCGCCTCAAGTGCTAAGCGGCGATCAGGTTACCGTGGTCACAAAGCTCTTAGCCTGACCAAGATCTGCTACTGAATGCGGAGAGCCCCCATCGCCGTCCCCACCTGACGCCAAGTGGTGCTGTTGCCGGTGCTGGTAGCGTCGGGATGATGCGCGGGGGCGGAGCGGTGTTTCTTGGCGCGATACGTTAGGGTCGGTGCGGGGCGTGCTGATTGCGGCATGCCGAGAGATGGAGATCCATTTATGACCACCGACACCATTCTTCCGCGAAGCGCGCGGCGGCGCATTGGGCTTATTGGCGGGTCGGGGCCGGAGGCGGGCGTTGATCTGTGGCAAAAGGTGATCGAGGAGACCAAGGCGCTGCTGGGCGCAAGGTATCTGGGCGATCTCGACGGGCCGCAGGTGCGGGTCGTGTCATCGCCGGTGCTGGGCCTGTCGATGGAGCTTGAGGCCAATGACGTGGCGGTCTGGCCGGAACTGGAACGCTGTTTTGATGAGCTCTCGGGCGCATCGGACTTCGTTGCTATCGCCTGCAACACCTTAAACTATTACGAGGATCAGATCAGAGCGAAGCCCCGCTTGGCGGAGCTGGTTTCCGTCGGCGATGTTGTGGAGGCCTATCTGGACGCGCGCGGCGTGACGTCTGTCGCGCTTCTGGGGGCGGCGCCGGTGACGAAGATGGATCGCTGGTCAGCCTATCGCCGCCTGTCTGACAGGGTCACGGTCGAGTTGCCAAAAGACGCCGCGCTGTTGCATCGCATCATCTATGACGTGAAGCGTCTCGGCGGCTCCGATCCGGATGTGGTGGCAAGGTTTCATGACCTGGTTGGCACACTGGAAAGCGACACCGTGCTGCTGGCCTGCACCGAACTGCCGCTGATCCCCTGCGCCGCAGGCGGCAAGGATCTGGTTGATGTGACACGCCTGCTGGCGCGCGCGCTGGTGGAGAAGTCGGTTCTGGCCACTTCGCCCAGCAGATGACGCCACCTCAGCCCGGCGCGGCCATCAACAGGTGGCTGGTCGGATCGCTCTGCCCGGAGATCATCGCGCGCATATTCGGCGGCACCTGCGGGTCATCCGGTGCGAAAAGTCCGCAATACTCCAGCGCCCCGCGCCGGTCGATCCGAGGCCCCAGAAATTCCATCGCGATCTGCGTCGCCGCTGGCGCCCGCGTGGCATGCGCGGAAACGCCTGACATGATGCCGCTCAGGTGCCGGATGCGATGGGTGTAGCTGGGATAGAGGATGATCTGGATGACCTCGTTGCGGGTCAGCATCTCCATTGCGGTGATGAAAAGCCGATCCCCCAGCATGAAACAGCTGCCCTGATATTTGCAGGTGAACCCGCCCCTGCCCCGGCGCCCGATGACCTCCAAGGTTTTGAGGTTCATGCTGTGGGCGGTGGGATAGATCTTAGTCAGGCCCTTCAACACACGGCCCGGATGGGACATGGAATTGTAGTAAGTGAAATAATAGCCCGCATATGCGTCGAGTTTCGGCAGCGACGCCGCAAGCACATCTTCGCTGATGCGTCGCAACTGATTGCGCTCGATATCCGTGGGCCCGGACGGCGGCTTCAGGCGGATCAGTTCCCGGAACTGCGCGTGCGGCATCAGAAGCTCGGCCTCCTCCACCCCGAAGAAATCGCAGATTTTCCGCATCACCCGCAGCGACGGCAAGGTCTGCCCGTTGAGGTAGCGATTGAACTGGGACCGGTTCGCCCCCAGTTGGCGGCACACCTCCGCGATCGAGGTGTGGTAGCTGCACAAAAGCCGCAGGTTTTCTGAAAGATCTCTCGACACGCGCGCGCTACCTCTGCCCCCCGGTTGCGCGCCTGTGGTAGCGCAGGCGGCACCTGATGGGAATGGCGCAGCCTGATGCGACGGGCCTGCGGCTCAGGTCAGAGCTGCATTTCTCCGCATTGGCTGTGGCTCAGATATTGGCGACGGGTTTCGAAATCCGGTGCAAGGCTCAGCGCGAATTGCATCTTGGCGAAGGCCATTTCCACCGTCATGTCGCGCCCGTCGATCACCCCAGTCTGCCGTAGCCCCTGCCCCGCCGCGTAGGTGCCCAGCCGCATCCCGCCTTCGGGACACTGGCTGACCGCCAGCACGGGCACCTGACGGTCGAAGGCGGCCTGCAAGGCGGCGCGCAGTTCCGGCGTGTCAGGCGCGGTGCCAGAGCCGAAGCAGCGCAGCACCAGCCCGTCGCAGCTATCCGCCGCCTGCGCGAACAGTTTGGCGGAGCCGCCGGGCGCGACGGACAGGATGCCGACCTCATGCGCGGTGACCGGGGTCAATGCAGGCTTGTCGGCCGGGATCCGCGGGGCGACATCGCTTGCCGCGGCGTCGAACGCGTCAAAGGCCTGCGAATGGGATTTACGCACCCGCGCCCCATGCAACAGCCGCCCGCCGAACTGGACCCAGACCCCCGGCGCCGCTGTCCGCGCCACGGCGAGCGCGGCGATAAGGTTGTCGTGTCCGTCGTTCTCCGGCACCGTCAGCGGCAGCATCGATCCCGTCACGATCACCGGTTTTTGCAGCCCCGGCAGCGCAAGGCACAGCGCGGCGGCGCTATAGGCCAGCGTGTCGGTGCCATGGGTCACGACAAACCCGTCGTGCTCGGCCATTGCCCGGTGGATCGTCTGCGCGACCCGGTGCCAGTCACGCGGGGTCGCCTGCGCGGAATCGATCAGCGGATCGAGGCGCAGGATTTCGACCGGGCCCGCCACCTGCCCCTGTGCGACCAACGCGGCCACCGCGTCCTCGACGATGCCTGCACGCGGCGCAAAGCCTTGCGCGCTTGCCGCCATGCCAATCGTGCCGCCGGTGTGGATCAGAAGAATGGACATGCTGTGACCTCGGGTCTGGGTGGATGCGCGCCGCGCGTGGGTTGGTGGGGCCCCTGATGCCTTGGATCGGCGCGACAGACCAGAGCCTGCGCCATCGGCGCGGATGGTGGCCGTACCCAGACCAGCGCCGATCAGCATCAGCACACCGCCGTGCGCGATCTTGCCTCAGAACGGCGCGGAGACGCTAAGCGCGGCGGCCCCATCGCGCAGATCGCGGATCACATCCTGCGGCAGATCGATGCCGTTGGCGCGTGCCGCACTGGCATGGCGCGCTTCGAGTTCGCCGGGGTAGAAGATCTCCGCGACGCCGGGCGCGCGGGGGGCGGATTTCATCGAAGCGATGAGCTGCTCCATATCCGCCTCGAACGCAGGCAGCGGTCGGCAGGCGGCAATGTCGACCGCCATGACGAAATGCCCTGCGCCACTGCGCCCGTCGGCCATGTAGGGCCCCACCACATCCGGGGCGAATGCACTGCCGGACAGCAGGCCCGACAGAACCTCCATCGCGAAAGTCAGCGCGTAGCCCTTATGCCCCGCCATCGGCAGGATCGTTCCGGCAATCCCGGCGGCGGGATCGGTGGTGACCTGACCCGAACCATCGATAGCCCAGCCTTCGGGGATGTCTCGCCCCTCCGCCTTGGCCACATAGAGCTTGCCGCGGGCCACTGCCGTATGCGCCATATCCACCATCATCGGCGCATGGCGTCCGGCGGGTGCGGCCCATGAGGCAGGGTTATTGCCAATGCGCTTCTCGCGTCCGCCCCACGGTGCCATCGCGGGGCTCGCATTGGTGGAAATGAACCCGATGCAGCCTGCCTCCGCGGCCATGCGGGTGAAATACATCGCGGTGCCGAAATGACCGGAGTTGCGCACGGCGACCGCGCCGATGCCATGGGCACGGGCCGCGCGGATCGCCTGATCCATCGCGGCTTGTGCCACCACCTGCCCCACACCATCGCGCCCGTCGATCATGCTGAGCGCGCCGGGGGCATCGGCCACCTCGGGCAAAGCACCGGCGCGCATGGCACCCGATTGCAGCCGCTTTGCATACCAAAACAACCGCATCACCCCGTGGGAGGCATGCCCCCACAGATCGGCCTGCACCAATGTATCGGCAACGCAGCGGGCGGACGCCTCCGGCAGACCAAGAGCCGCGTAGCAGCGGGTGGCGAAACCGCGCAGATCGTCGGCATCGACGCGGGTGTGATGGGCTGCGGCATCGGACGGGCTGGTCATGGGGTCACTCATTGCGAGGGGCTGCGGCCCCCTGCGCCGGTGGGCGGCACTAGGGGGCGCATCTGTCGCGTGACCTTGGCGCAGGCGGGGGCGATTTGGCTAGGGGCAATGGCGGCCCGCGCCCCCGCTGCGCGCGTCCTCCTGCTCGCCCTTAAATCGCGGTCTGGTTCACCCGCACGGTCAGTTCCTCCGCGCTTTCCCGGCGTTCGCTGTAGCGATCCACCAGATGATCGCGAATAGGCGCGGTCAGCGCGGTAAACTTCATCAACTCCTCCATCACATCGACGACACGGTCATAGAAGGGTGAGGGCCGCATGCGCCCCGCCTCGTCGAATTGCTGGAAGGCTTTGGGCGTGGACGCTTGGTTCGGGATGGTCAGCAGCCGCATCCACCGTCCCAGAATGCGCAATTGGTTGACGGTATTGAAACTTTGCGAGCCGCCAGAGACCTGCATCACCGCCAGCGTTTTGCCCTGCGTCGGACGCACCGCGCCGACCGAAAGCGGTATCCAATCGATCTGGGTTTTCATGATACCGGTCATCGCGCCATGGCGTTCGGGCGAACACCAGACCATGCCGTCGCACCACGCCACCAGATCGCGCAGTTCCGCGACCTTGGGATGATCGGCGTCGGCACCGGCATCGTCGGGCAGAGGCAGTCCCGAAGGGTCAAAGATGCGCGGAGCGCCGCCTAGCGCGGACAGCACCCGTGCCGCCTCCTCCACCATGAACCGGCTGAACGAGCGCTCCCGCAGCGATCCGTAGAGCAGCAGGAACCGCGGCGGATGCTCAAGCGGTGCGCCGGGCTGCAACTTCGCTGTATCGGTGGGATGAAAATGCCGGGGGTCGAGGTTCGGGGTATCAGGCAACGCGGTGTCCTTTGGCGTCAATAATCAGGGTGCCGTCCTCTTTGGCCAACGGGCCGGGCGGCAGGTGATCGAGTAGGTCGAGGACCGTCTCGCTTGGGCGGCAGAGGCGCACGCCCTTGGGGGTGCAGACGATGGGCCGATTGACCAGCACCGGATGCACCAGCATCGCCTCCAGCAGCGCGGCATCGCTGACCTTGGGGTCCAGCAGGCCAAGCTCCGCCGCGGGCGAACGGGTTGTGCGCAGCGCGCTGCGCGGGGTCAGATCGGCCGCTGCAAACAGCGCCAGCAGTTGCCCGCGCGTCCAACCCGTGGCGAGGTAATCGACGATTACCGGTTCCGTCCCGGCGGCCCGCAAGATCGCCAAAACATTGCGCGAGGTACCGCAATCCGGGTTGTGATGAATGACCGTGCTCATCGCGGCGCGCCCCTATGCTGCCGGGAACCAGTGGCGCGTGCGGTTGGCAAAAGCCACCAGCGACAGCATCACCGGCACTTCGACCAGCACACCGACTACCGTGGCCAGCGCCGCGCCGGAGCCCAAGCCGAACAGGCTGATCGCCACCGCGACGGCCAGTTCAAAGAAATTCGATGTGCCGATCAGCGCGCAGGGCGCGGCCACATTGAACGGAATGCCCCAGACCCGCGCCGCGCCATAGGCCAGTAGGAAGATGCCATAGGACTGGATCAGCAGCGGCACCGCGATCAGGGCAATGACCAAGGGCCGGTCAAGGATGACCTCCCCCTGAAAGCCGAACAGCAGCACCACAGTGATCAGTAGGCCGAGGATCGAGAACGGCTGCACACGGGATTTGAACTGGTCTACAGCGGCTTCGCCCCCGGCGCGCACCAGCTTGGCCCGTGTCAGATAGCCCGCGATCAAAGGCAGCGCGACGTAAAGCCCGATCGACAGGATCAGCGTGTCCCAGGGCACCACGATGTCGGTCACGCCCAGCAGAAACGCCACGATAGGCGCAAAGGCAAAGACCATGATTACGTCGTTCACGCTGACCTGCACCAGCGTGTAGGTGGCGTCGCCGCGCGTCAGGTTGGACCAGACGAACACCATCGCGGTGCAGGGCGCAGCCCCCAGCAGGATCACCCCGGCCAGATAGGCCTGCGCATCATCGGCGGGGATCAGCCCGGCAAAGACGTATTCGAAGAACAGAACCCCAAGCGCGGCCATGGTGAACGGCTTGATCAGCCAATTGACCACCAGCGTGATGATGAGCCCCTTGGGCTTCTCACCCACCCGTGCCAGCGATCCGAAATCGACGCCGACCATCATCGGATAGACCATGGCCCAGATCAGCACCGCCACCGGCAGGTTGACCGAAGCCACCTCCAGCCCGGCAAGCCAGCCGAAAAGCCCCGGCATCAGATTGCCCAACAACAGCCCCGCGCCGATGGCGAGCGCCACCCAAACGGAAAGCCAGCGCTCAAACGTGCCCAGCCCCGCCGCCGCGGGGGAAGTCATATCAGTCATGTCATCGTCCGGTATTGTTGGGGGAAGGTCAGTCGGCTCTGGCAGGGGTGCGGCCGATATCGTCCAGCCGCTGTTGCAGCGACACCCGGTCCAGCGTCGCCATCGGCAGGCTGGTAAAGATTGAAATCCGGCTGCGCAGCATGCGGTAGGCCTCGGAAAAGGCGACCCGGCGGACCGGCTCGGGACCGTCGACCTGAACCGGGTCCGGCACGCCCCAATGCGCGCTCATCGGCTGGCCCGGCCAAAAGGGACAGGGCTCCGCCGCCGCGCGATCACAAACGGTAAAGACGAAATCCATGCGCGGGGCGTCAGGCCCGGCGAATTCATCCCAGCTTTTCGAGCGGGCAAAGCTGGTGTCGTGGTTCAGCCCGGACAGCAGTTCGAGCGTAAAGGGATGGGGCGCAGGCCCCGGCTGCGATCCGGCGGAAAACGCACGAAAACGTCCCGCCCCTTCGCGATTGAGGATCGCCTCCGCCATCAGCGACCGGGCGGAATTGCCGGTGCAAAGAAACAGGACGTTGTGAACAGGCTCGGGCATCTCAGCCTCCTAGCAGGAACAGGCAAGTTCGTTGATTACGGGTTGGCACAGCTCCGGCTGGCCGCCGCAGCAGTCTTCCATCAAAAACGCCAGCAGCCCGCGCATGCCGTCCATATCGGCGAAATAGCGGATGCTGCGGCCTTCACGGGTGCTGCGGATCAGCCCGGCGCGCGACAGGATCGACAGGTTTGCCGACATCGTGTTCTGCCGCACGTCCAGTGTGCTGCTGATCTCTCCCGCCGACATGCCGGGCTCGCCTGCCTTGATCAGCAAGCGAAACACATCGAGCCGGGTGGGTTGGCTAAGCGCCGCGAAGGCGTCGAGGGCGTTATTTTTATCCATATATCAGGAATTATTGAATCGTTAGCGATTAGTCAATCCGCAATCTCAGCCGCCCCGTTCCCTCCAGCCGGTCTTTGCGATACCCCGGCTGACAAGGCCAGCAAAGGTAACGCCATGCGGATACACGCCCCCGCCATCCTGTATTTTGATGCTGTGCGCCGCGCGGGCTCGATTCGCGAAGCCGCGCGGCAACTCAACGTCGCCTCCTCCGCCGTGAACCGGCAGATCCTGAAGCTCGAAGACGAGATCGGCGTGCCGCTGTTCGAACGGCGTCCCGGCGGCGTGGTTCTGACCACTGCGGGGGAAATGCTGGCGCGCCATGTCATTGTGGTGATGCAGGATCTGGAACGCGCGCGGTCGGACATTGCCGCCCTGCGCGGGGCGCGGGTCGGGCATGTGTCGGTCGCGGCTGTCGAAGGGGTTTGTGCCTCGCTCCTGCCTGCGGTCGTGCGCCGTCTGAGCCAGATCGCACCGCGCATCCGCCTGACCGCGCGCACGATGGGGTCGCGGGTCATCCCCGAGGCGTTGGAGGATGGGCGCGCCGATGTGGGCATCGCATTTTCACTGCCTCACAGCCCCCGTGTGCGGCAGTCCCATATGGCAAAGTTCAAGCTGGGCGCGATCATGGCCCCCGCGCATCCGTTGGCGTCGCGAGCGTCGGTAAGTCTTTCGGCCTGCTGCGAATATCCCTTGATCTGGGCCGGGTCCGACCTGTCAATCGCGGCCCTGCTGGAACCGCAGGTGCAAGCGCTGGGCCGCACGGTGGACCCCGCCATCGTGACCGACTCCATAGATCTGACGCGGCAACTGGCGATGACCCCGCCGATGGTTGGCTTTCAAACGCCGATCGGGTTGGAAACGGCGATTGCGGACGGACGTCTGGTGCATGTGCCGTTGGAGACAAACCGCGGCCCGATCTGGTCGGAGCTTGGCATTTATGTGCGCGCGGGCCGCTCCCTTCCCGGGGCGATCGATCTGTTTTTGCAGGTGCTGATCGCCGAGATGCAGGGGCAGGAATTTTCCTGATCCGCCCCAGCGCGAGCAGACCTCCCGCCTCCTGCACAAATGGGCAGCGATGCCAAAACGGCATCGGGCCGAGCGATATTCTGTTCTTTTTAGATCAATGCGCCGTAGCCTATGCCTGATCCCAACGAAGATTGGAGATCACAATGGCCCCTGCAACGCTCACCGCCGCCCGCGTCGAAACCGCAAGCCTGCCTGTCATCGACGTAGCTGACCTGGCCTCCTCCGACCCGGCCCGGCGCGCGGCGGTTGGGAAGGCGCTGCGCGCCGCCTGCCTCGACAAAGGGTTCTTTTACTGCGCGGGTCACGGCATCCCGCAGGGGCTGCTCGACGCGGCATTCGCTGAAACTCGCGCGCTGTTCGATCTGCCCGACGCGCAGAAGGACGCGCTCGATAAGTCCAACTCCCGCTGCAATCGCGGCTATGAGACGCTGGGCGGTCAGACGCTTGAACCCGGCGCCATGCCCGACCGCAAGGAAGGTTACTATATCGGCGTCGAACTGCCCGAAAGCGATCCCCGTGTCGCGGCGGGGCGGTTCAATCGCGGGCCCAATATCTGGCCTGCGGATCTGCCCGGCTTCCAGCCTACCATGCGCGCCTATTTCGCGGCGCTGTCGGGACTGGGCGAGACGTTGATGCGCGGCATCGCCTTGTCGCTCGACCTGCCCGACGACAGCTTTGACGGCTATTGCCACGATCCGCTGGCCACGCTGCGGCTGCTGCATTACCCGCCCGCACGCCCCGATGCGCCAGAGGAACGCGGCGCGGGCGCGCATACCGATTTCGGCGGCCTGACGATCCTGATGCAGGACGATAACGGCGGGTTGCAGGTGTTTGACGCGGCCTCGGACGGATGGATCCATGCCGATCCGATCCCCGGCACCTTTGTCGTCAATCTGGGTGACATGATCGCGCGCTGGACCAACGACCGCTACCGCTCCACCCTTCATCGAGTGATCAACA
Organism: Pacificitalea manganoxidans; assembly: GCF_002504165.1. Classification (GTDB taxonomy): domain Bacteria; phylum Pseudomonadota; class Alphaproteobacteria; order Rhodobacterales; family Rhodobacteraceae; genus Pacificitalea; species Pacificitalea manganoxidans. The sequence goes on along the minus strand of NZ_CP021404.1, from coordinate 1,853,169 downwards.
CATCGGGGCGGGAACGGTATTCGATCCCATTCTTCTATGTCGGCAATCCCGATTATGAGGTCCGCTGCATCTCCACCTGCCTCGGCGCGGGCGAGACCCCGAAATACCCGGCGGTCACGGTCGAGGATCACCTGCAATCGATGTATCGGAAAACCTATGTCCGCTGAGGCGGTCCTGCTGGTCCATGGCGCGTGGCAAGGGGCGTGGGCGTGGGAGCGGCTGGTGCCGTTGCTCACCGCGCGCGGGCTGACCGTGATCGCGGTGGACCTGCCCGGCAACGGCGCCGATGGGCATGATCCGGCGACGGTCACACTGGAGGCCTGTCTGGACCATCTCGACGCCTGCGCCGCGCCGTTCGAGAGGGTCAGTGTTGTCGGCCATTCCGGCGGTGGGCTCATCGCCTCCGCCTGGGCCGAGCGTTGCACGAAAGTTGCGCGTCTGGCCTATGTCGCCGGGATGATGCTGCCCGCGCAGACCAGCTTTGCCGAAGTGCAGGCGATGACTGCCGGGGAGTGCGAAACCGGGCATGGCATCACCCCGCATCTGACATGGTCGCCGGACAGGCGCGTGTCACAGGTGCCCGCCGTCGCGGCGCAGGCGATCTTTTTCAACGACTGCCCGTCGCAGACTGCGCGGGAGGCCAGCGCCCGACTGACACCGCAGGGGGATGGGGCCCGCGCGATCCGGCTGACGTCGGTGACGCGCATCCGCGCCCTGCCCCGGCTTTACATCGAGGCGACCGAGGATCTGTCCCTGCCGCTGGCGGTGCAGCGCCGGATGCAGGCGTTGATGCCCGGCGCATTGGTCGCCGCGGTGCCGACCGGCCATGTGCCGCAACTGTCCGCGCCGCAACTTCTGGCCGATCAGCTGATCCCATTTCTGACCGGCGCCCGCGATGACGAAGCCCGGCGCATGCGGCGCGAGCCCTGCCCGGCGGCGCGGATTGCCCGCGCCCTCACCCCTGTTTCCCCCCTTGACCCGACAGCCGCGCGCATCGGGCATGACACCAACGGAGAGAATGATGAAAACACTCGGCACCTTGCTTGTTTCGGCCAGCCTCATTGCGACGGGCGCTGCGGCCCAAGCGGCGGACAGCGTTAGTTTCATGATTGATTGGCTGCCCGCCGGCGATAAGGCAGCCGCATATTACGGTGTCGAGAACGGCATTTTCGAGGAGGCGGGTCTGGATGTCTCCATCGCCGTCGGGCGCGGCTCCTCGGATGTGGTGACCAAACTGGCCACCGGCACCGCCGATGTCGGCTCTGGCGGTCTGGCGGCCCTGCTTCAGGCCGTCGCGACCGAAAATGTGCCGGTCAAGGCGGTTCTGTCGGTCTACACGATCCAGCCCGACTCGATCTTTACCACCGAAGATTCCGGCATCGAAAGCATCGCGGATCTGGTGGATAAGAACCTCGCCACCGCGACCTTCTCCTCCTCCAATGTCGTTTGGCCGCTGCTGCTGGAGGCGAACGGCCTCGCCCCCGATGCCATCGTCGCCACCAAGGTCGATCCCGGCGCGCTGGCCCCGATGCTGGCCACCGGGCAGATGGACGCGACGATCAACTGGAGCACTGTCGCGCCCGCCTATGACGCGGTGCTGGCCGAAACCGGCAAGACGCTGAAGGTGCTGCCGTGGTCGGATTTCGGCTATGAGGGCTACGGCCTGTCGATCTTTGCCTCCGACACCATGCTGGCGGAGCGCCCTGAAGTGCTGGCACGTTTCCTCGACGCCTACACCAAGGCCACAGAAGCCGCGATTGCCGACCCCGCCGGCGCCGCCGCCGCGCTGAAGAAGATGGTGCCGGAAGTCGATGAGGCCACCGCCGTCGATCAATGGACGGCCTCTATCCCCTTGATGGAAAACGAGATCAGCGAGCGCGACGGTATGGGCGCGTTCGATCCTGAACTGCTTGCCACCACATGGGACTGGGTGGCCCGGTCGCTCGATCTCGACCCTGCCTCGCTGGACCCGGCCAGAGTGATCGCCACCGTCGAATGATGGCACGAGGGGGCAGCCGGTTGCGGTCTGCCCCCACCCACGCACACGCGGCGGCCTTGCGGGCCGTCGCCGTTTCACCAGCAAGGATGTGGCCCCATGCAGACCCCTCCCGCCATTCGGTTCAACAGTATCGAACAGGTGTTTCCCGCCACCACGGGCGCGCCGACCCATGCGTTGAGCGGGCTCGATTTCACCATCGGACGGCATGAGTTCGTTTCGGTTCTGGGGCCGTCGGGCTGCGGTAAGTCCACCCTGCTGCGCCTGCTGGCGGGTCTGATGCTGCCAAGCGCGGGCAAGGTTGAGGTGTTCGGCAATCCGGTGCGGGAGCCGCGCGACGATGTCGGGATCGTGTTTCAACGCCCGACCCTGCTGCCGTGGCTGTCGGTGATCGACAATGTCACCTTTCCCATCCGCCACAAACGCGGCCGCGTCAGCAAGGAGGACCGCCGCCGCGGGCAGGACATGCTGGAACTGGTGCGGCTGGGCGATTTCGCGGACAAGCGTGTGGATGCGCTGTCGGGGGGCATGCAGCAACGGGTTGGCATCGCGCGGGCGCTGCTTCTGGACCCGGATATTTTGCTGATGGATGAGCCGTTCAGCGCCCTCGATGCGCTGTCGCGCGATGAGATGAGCCTTGAGCTGCTGCGCATCTGGCGCGAGCGTCCGAAAACCGTGCTGTTCATCACCCATTCCATCCCCGAAGCGCTGTTGCTGTCGGATCGGATCATTGTGCTGAGCGAACGCCCCGGCACCGTGCGCGACGAGATCGTCGTGCCGTTCGCCCGGCCCCGCAGCCTTGAGACGATGGCCGATCCCCGGTTCAACGAAATGGCCAACAGCATCCGCCGTCGCCTGTTCACCCATCCCGTCAATCAGACCGAAGGAGAGCCGGCGTGAGTGTCGCAACCCCCTCCCTGCCCGCCGCTGGCGAACCGCCGGTGCCGCTGCGCGACCCCGAAACCTCTGCCGCTCAGCCCAATGTCCAGCCCGGTGCCCAGTATGGGGCCGCGGTGTCTGCCCCCGCGCCGGTGACGCCTGCACCGCTTGACACCAACGCCGACACCGCGACCGACAGCGCCGCGCGCGAGGCCCGTCTGCGCGCGCTGATCACGCCGCCCGCACCGACCCCCGCCATGCGGGCGTGGCGGCTGCTGGACCGCTTCACCCCGGTTCTCGCGTTTCTCGCCGTGCTGGGGATCTGGGAGGCCGCGACCCGGCTGTTGTCGGTGCCGTCCTTTCTGCTGCCCGCGCCTTCGGTGATCGTGACAGCCGGGATTGCAGTGGAGCCTGCGATCTGGGTCAACCATATCTGGGCCACTTTGCGCGTGGCGCTGATCGGCTATGGCGTCGCGATCGCCGTTGGCATCCCGCTGGCCATCGGGTTGGCGAATTCGCGGTTCCTGACACGCACGCTTTACCCGATGCTGATCGTGATCCAGTCGACGCCCGTGGTTGCCGTCGCGCCGATCATCGTGGTGACGCTGGGTGCGGGCGATCTGCCGCGCGTGGTCATCACCTTCCTCATCACCTTCTTTCCTATCGTGGTGTCAACGACGACCGGCCTGATGGCAACGCCGGAAGAACTGATCGAGTTGTCCCGCTCCCTGCGCGCCGGGCGCACGCGCGAGATAACGCAGATCCGCCTGCCCTTTGCGCTGCCGTACCTGTTCTCGGCGCTAAAAATCTCGGTCACGCTGTCGATCATCGGCGCCGTTGTCGCGGAATTCGTCGCTGCCGAATCCGGGCTGGGCTACTTCATCGGTCTGTCGACCTCCTTCTTTAAAATTCCGCAGGCGTTTGCCGGGCTCGTCGCGCTCGTCATCCTGAGCCTGCTGATGTTCCGCAGCGTGGTCTGGGTGCAGACCCGGTTCGCGCCGTGGTCGCTTCCCAACTCCGAAAGGAAATGATTATGACGGCCCCCGACACCTCCGCGCCTGCCAGCCCGCAGTTCGACGAAACCCGCGATGCGGAATTCATGCGCGCAGCCATCGCCGTCGCCGCGAAATCGCGCGAAGGCGGGGATCATCCCTTTGGCGCGATCCTCGTGGGGCCTGACGGCGCGATCCTGATCGAACAGGGCAATGCGTTCAGCGCGCATGGCCATGACATGACCGCCCATGCCGAGCGGGTTCTGGCCACCCGCGCCTCGCAAAGCTACTCGGTCGAATTCCTCAATGGCTGCACGATGTTCACCTCTGCCGAGCCCTGCGCGATGTGCGCGGGTGCCGCCTATTGGGCGGGGATCGGGCGTGTGGTCTATGGCCAGACCGAGGCGGACCTGAAGACCGAGACCGGCAACCACCCCGACAATCCGACGCTCGACCTGCCCTGCCGCGATGTCTTTGCCACCGGGCAGCGCCCGGTCGTGGTCAAGGGTCCGTTTTTGGCCGAGGAAGCCGCCGCGCTGCAAGACGGGTTCTGGGACGATCATGCCTGAGCCGGACGTGTTGTGCGCCCCGCCCGCCACGGCGGCGGGGCCTGCCCCCCAATGGCTGAGCCCGACGAGCATTGCCGAAGCCGTGCAGATGCGCGCGGATCACGCCGGATCGCAGTTCGCCGCCGGGATGACGGCGCTGCAACTGGGCTGGCCTGAGGCGCCGCATGGCTCCCGCCCGGAAACAACCGTGATCGATATCTCCCGGCTCGACATGGGGCCTGCGGTGATGCAACAGCCCGGCGGCTGGCTGCGGATCGCCGCAAACGCGCCGCTGGAGCAGGTCCGCCGCGATCCGCTGACCGCCCGGTTCGACGCACTGCGCGGCCTGATCGACGCCATCGCGGCAACTGGTGTGCGCGGATTGGCGACGCTGGGCGGCAATCTGTGCTGGGGAACCGGCGATGCGGCGGTGTTCTGCGCGGCGTTTGAAACTCGCCTCATTACAGCGCAGGGGCCGGTCACCCGCGAAGCCCTGCCACCCGACGCATTGCTCCTTGCCGTGGACATCCGCCCAGCACCGGGGTTCATCGAGAAGGTCGGCTTCCGCGCCGCGTTTTCCCCCGCGCGGGCTCTGCTGGTTGGGTGCGAAGGGAATGGGCATCTTCGTTTGGCCGCGCGGCTACAGGGGCTGCCGGTGGCGGTGGCGACGGTGACCTGCGCGCCATCCCCGTCTGACATTGCTGCGGTGGCGGATGCGCTGTGCGTTGGCGCCGCGCCGGACAGCGAAGACGCGGCCATCCTGCGCGCGCTATGCGCCGGGCAGCTTGGGGCACGGGTCGCATGAGCCCGCGCGACCTTGCCCCGCCCATGACCGAAGCGGACGCGCTCAGCCGGACCGTCGATGCGAAAGCGCGCGGCCATTTCCGCTACTTGGCCGACGCGCCGCCGCCGGGCACGCTGCACGGCGCGGTGCTGCGAAGCCCGCACGCCCATGCCCGCGTCCTGCATGTGGATGTGACGGCTGCGCGCGCCATACCGGGCGTGCATGTCGTGCTGGGGCCCGACGATGTGCCGCCGGAGTTTCGCTATGGGTTGCGACTACAGGATCAGCCGCCGCTGGCCCAAGGCACCGTGCGCTATCATGGCGAGCCGGTTGCCATTCTCGCTGCCGAAACGGCGGAGATCGCCGCGCGTGCCTTGGCCGCAATCGTGGTCCACTATGCGCCGCTGGAGGTCGTGAGCGATCCCGCCGTCGCGCTTCAGACAGGCGTGCCCGTGCATCCACAGGGCAATCTCTGCCATCGGTTCAGCTTTGGTCGGGGCGACATCGCGCAGGCCTTCGCCGCAGCCGCGCATCAGATCACATTACAGCTTGAAACCCCGCGCCAGATGCACGCGGCAATGGAATTGGAAGGCGGCGTCGCATGGCGCGAGGCCGACGACCTGGTGATCCGCGCCCCGTCGCAGGACCCGTTCTACGTCGCCCGCAGCGTCGCGCGTCTGCTGGGGCTCACCCCGGCGCAGGTGCGTGTTACCGGCAGCCCGATCGGCGGCGGGTTCGGCGGTAAGGAAGACCTGCATATTCAGCCGCTGCTGGCCCTATTGGCATGGCATGCGTCCCGCCCCGTGCGGCTGGTGATGAGCCGCGCCGACAGCATCACCGCCGGGTATAAGCGGCATCCGTTTCGCATCGATCTGCGCTTGGGCTGCGATGCTGCCGGGCGTCTGCTGGCGCTCGATGCGCAAGTGCTGGCCGATACCGGCGCATATGCCAGCCACGGACCCGAGGTTCTCGACACCGCGATGGAGACGATCCAAGGGGCCTATGCCTTCCCCGCCGTGCGGCTGGAAGGGCGGCTGGCCTATACCAATAACGGCGTGTCAGGCGCGTTTCGCGGATTTGGCGCGACGCAGGTGCAGACCGCGCTGGAGGCCGGGATTGATCAGTTGGCCCGCCGCGCGAGGATTGATCCGCTGGACTTCCGCCGCCGCAACCTTGCCCCCGCGACCGGGGATGGTCCTTTGGATCAAGACATGGTGCCGCAGCCCGAACTGGCATGGATCGGTGACCGGATGGCGGCGCTGCCCGCGCCCGCCCCAAACACTCAGCTGCGCTACCTGACCGCCTGCGGCAGCGCCTTGGTCCGCAAGGGCGAAGGCTTTGGCGCGGATGGCCCAAACGGCGCGGCAGGGCGGCTGATGCTGTCGGCGCAGGGCCAGATCACGCTGGTGGCGTCGCTCACCGATATGGGGCAAGGGCTGACCACTGCGGTGCGCAGAATGCTATGCGCGCAGTTCGACGTGCAGGTTGACGACGTGGCCGTCGCGCTGGGACAGACCGACGCCGATGGCGCGGCGGCCCCCGACAGTGGCGCGACCTCTGCCTCCCGCGGGAGCCAGATCGCGCAGCGGCTGATCCGCAAGGGCGCGACCGGTTTTACCCAAGCGGTGCTGTCGCGGGCCGCGTCCCGGCTGGGCTGCGCCGCCGATGATCTGACCTTCGGCGCTGGTGGCATCTACCGCACCACGGCCCGGTCCAATCAGCCTGATCTGAGCTTTGCCGCGCTGGCCGGGATCACGGAGGACATCACCATCCCCGGCTTGCAGGCCACGCACGGGCATCCTTCGGCCCATAGTGTCTTTACCGCCTGCGGCGCGCGGGCCGAGGTCGCGATAGATCGCTGGACCGGCACAGTGCGTGTGACCCGGATCACGCTGGTGCCCGCCTGTGGCCCGCCGCTGTCCCGCAGCGCGTTCGACGGGCAGATGGCAGGTGGCGCGGTGCAGGCGCTGGGTTTTGTGCTGACCGAGACCCTGCCCACCCAGGAGGGGCGTTTCACGGCGACCAATCTCGACGGCTATTTCATTCCCACCATCGCGGATGCGCCGGAGATTTGCGTCGAGCCGATCGAGACGCTGGACCCCGACGATCCGGTCGGGCTGCGCGGCGCGGGGGAAATCGGCCTGAATGCCGCCGCGCCCGCGATCCTGTGCGCGGTGCAGGAGGCCTTGGGCGCGGCACCACCCTGCCTGCCCGTCCCGGCGGGATGGGTGCTTGAGCAACTGAAAGGACTGGCATGAACATTACCGTGACCCTCAACGGGCTCAAAACCCGGCTTAGCGGCGCGGCGCTTGACCGCTTGGTCGACCATCTTCCGCAGAAGGGTCTGACCGGCGCGCGGCGGTCCTGCGGTGTGGGCCGCTGCGGGGCGTGCATGGTGCTGCTGGAGGATGTGCCGGTGAATGCCTGCCTGCTGCCGCTTGCCCGGCTTGACGGCGCGCGCATCACCACTGCCGAAGGGCTGGGCCCGCGCGCCGACGCGATTATCGCGCGGCTGGCGACCCGTGGCGCGGTGCAATGTGGCTACTGCACGCCGGGCATGACCGTGAGCCTTGTCGCCGCGCTGGAAGACCCCGAACGCGGCGATGCGGAGGCGGTGACCAAGCGTCTGACCGGAAACCTGTGTCGTTGCTCGGGCTATGCCGCCCTGCGCGACGCCATCCATGATCTGTGCGCCGCGGCGGACTGATCCGCCTCAGCCGATATGCGTCACTGCGGGCTGGTCCATGACCGGCACTGGCGTCGGCGCCTCCCGGCCCCGACCGGCGCGCATGCGCAGAAAGCGCGTCAGCTCTGCGATCTGCTCTGGCAGGTCGGAGGGGCGCAGGCGCTGGTTGGCGGGAACCTCCGGCGGCCATACGGGCAAGCTGCCACGTGCCGCGTGATCGGCCAGCCACCGTGTGGGCGGCAGTGCATCGTCAATCAGATAATCGGTGCCCGCCAACCGGTCGCGCAGGGCGTCCGCCATGCCCCCCCGCGCGCGCCCGGTCAGGCGGCACGACGCCGCGACCCGCGCATCGGCGACATGGGCCACGCTGAACCCGGCCTGCCGCATACGCCGGATCAGATCGCGATCCTCGCCGGTGCGCCGGTCTGCAAACCCGCCGACCTGCTGATACGCCGCGCGGCGCAGGCCAAGGCTCGCCCCCGGGGCTTCGCCGTGATGGGGCAGCGGGTTATGCGGCTCCGGGTAGATCATCTGGTAGAATTCCAGCACCAGCGCACGATAGCACGCCTCGTTCCAGCCTTCTTCCGCTGGCATGCCACGCAAAATGCCGCTTTCACCTGCAAGCGGTTCAACCGCCCCGCAAACCGCGTCAAACCGCGCCAGATGCGCCAGGTTCGCGGCAACCCAATCCGGGGCCGCGATGCAATCCGCGTCGGTGGTCAGCAGATGCTCCAATTGCGGTGCATCGTCCAGCGCGGCCTGACAGCCAATGCGGCGGGCGGTGCCCACGCCCTGCCCCGGCTCCAATTTCAGCGTGATGATCTGCAACTGTGACTCCGCCAATGCGGCCCGCGCCCGTGCAACGGTGGCGTCGGTGCAATTATTGGCGACCAGAACAACGCGGCAGGCGGGGGTCAGCTGCGGCTGCAGGGCGGCGAGGCAGGCACCGATGCGCCGGGCCTCGTTGCGCGCGGGGATCACGATGGCGGTGGTGATAGCGCTCATGACCCGGCCCCCGGCAAATGTCTGTCGATGCGGTAGCCCTCTGCCTGCGTGACCGGGCGCAGCGCCAGCGCGGGCCCCAGCGCGCGGGCAAAGATCGCGAGCGCCGTCGGACCTTGCAGATCGTGGCCGGTATCGCCCAGCCATGTCACGCACAGGATTTCCGCGTCGGGCCAGCGCGTGGAAATTTGTTGACCCAAGCCGGTCAACCCCGGCGGATCAAGGAAGTAGAGGATTTCGGACAGGACGATTAGATCGAACGCTCCGTCTGGCAGGTCGTCCGGCAACCACCCTTGGACAAAATGCCCCTCCGGCACCGCCTGTTGCGCGGCCCGGACCGCCCGCGCCACGGCATCAACCCCGGTATAGGCCGCGCACTGCGGCGCCAGATGCCGCGCCAATGCCCCATTGCCACAGCCAAGCTCCAGCCCGTGCCGGTAACGCGCACGCCCCAGCGCCGCACGGGTCGCGGCGAACTTTGCCTGCTCATAAGGGCTATTGCGGAAATTCCACGGATCGTCGGTGGCGGCGTAAAGCTGCGCCAAATGATCGGCGCTTACGGACATGGCAACACCTCGAAAAACACCTCCGGCGCGGTGGCGAAGAATTCGGTGAAGCCCGGGCTCATCGCGAACCCGCTGGGATCGTCGTCGACAACGCGGCCCAACTGGCTGCCATGGGCGTCGATGGCGGCGCGCTTGGCGTTCTGCCAAAGCTGCGTGTCAAAGCGGCGTGGAACTCCGCCGGTCTTCTGCGCGTAGGCCGGGTCATCCCAGCGCGACCACACCGGATAAGCCCAGTGGCGCAGTGCAGGCCGGTGCCGCGCGACCTCGGCGGCGATTGCGGCAGTTGCCTTGTGATCGGCGTGGTGGTCCATAACGGCGCTGGCGAATAGCGACGCGGCACCCATTCTGTCGCACAGATTTACGATCCAGTTGGCGATGGCATCGCGGTCTTGCGCGCCCAGCCAGCCATCGGGGTGGCGCAGGAAACTGACATCCCCCGCCGCGCAGCCCAGATGGCCAACCGCCCGGATCAGTTCGGCCTCCCGCCGCGTGGCAAGCCGCCCGTCACCCCAATTGCGGGATTGAGGATGCGATGCCGCGCCATCGGTCATGCAGATCACATGCACCGGGATGCCCTGATCCCGCGCAGCGGCGATCAGCCCGCCACAGCCGAGGCTTTCGTCATCAGGGTGAGGGGCGAGGATCAGAACCGGCGCGGTGCCGACCAACTCCGCCAGGGTGATCGATTGAAATCCTGCTGTATCGTCGGGGAGCTCACACACCGGCGCAAGGCTCATGGCAGCATCTCCCACACCGGGCGGGGGGTATCGAGCGTGTGACGCCCAACCCGAAGCAGCAGGGCATCGCGTGCCGCCTGCCGAAGATAGGTGGCAAGATCCTCCGCCATGCGCCCGGTTTCGCTCCCTTGCGAAAAATGCACCAGCCCGACGCTTTGCTCCACCGCCGCGATGGTCTGCTGGGCAATTTCCTCGGTCAAAAGCCGGGCCGCCGCCGACAGCGCGACGCCCTGCTCCGGCGTGGCGGTGTTGGTTGTGCTTTCGCCGAAACAGGCCGCGCGCCGGACAAAGGTTTCGGCGGCCAGCGCGCGCATCATGGGTGGGGTCAAACGGGTCAGTTGCGCCTCGGCCCCCATCCGCTCCAGCCCGCCGAGATGCCGCCGCGCCGCGTCGAGCAGGCCAAAGGTCGCGCCAAGTTGCAGCGCCGCGATGCGCCAGACGCCGGAGACAAAACCCGGCTCGGTCACATAGCAGCCGGGCGCACCGATCCAATCGACCTCGTCCACCTCGATCCCGGCGAAGTCATGCCCCCCCGACCGGGTCGCCCGCATCCCGCGCATCGCCCAGTCGCCGGGATGGTGCCGGGACGCATCCCGCACGTCGATCAACCCGATCCGGGGTGCGTCGTCGCCTGCGACGGTGATGATCGCGTGTGTCACGGTGCCCAGCCCGGAGGCAAAGGTTTTCGCCCCGCGCAGCGCATGCCCGTCAACGCGCACAGGCTCCGCGCCGTCGGCGCCCCAAACCCCGAGAAACGCGCCTTTCGCGACGATCTCGGCCACACGGGCCGTTTGCGCCGCGCTGCCATGCATCTCGACAATCCGCAGCGCGTTGATGTGACCTTCGTAGAGCCGCGCCACCGACAGGTTCGCCCCCGCGATGCGGACAAGCCGCCGCGCGGTCGCTGCCGGGTCCGCCGCACCGCTGTCGGTCAGAAGATCGGCCTGCCGCAGCAGGGTGACGGAGCGGTCGATCCCGTCGCCGCTGCGGTGCTGATGTGGGGCATGACGCGCCAGCGCGCGGCACAGGGCGTCCAGATCGGCAGCGCCACCCATGGCGGCCTGATCTATGCGAGGATGGTTCATTCTGCGGCCTCCGCATGGGTGGCAGGGCACTGCGACAGCAGCGCGGCCAAATGATCGTGCCAGAGCGGGACGACGCGGCTCAGGCGGAACCTCTCCGCCATCGTCACCTCGGGCGGTTGCACACGCCAGTGCTGGATACGGGCGGCGATTTCGTACCCGCTGTGACCGTCGATCACCTGCGACGGGTCGGACGCCACCTCATCATTCGCGCCCAAGCCACGGTGGATCAGCACCGGCGTGCCGACGGCATTGGCCTCCGCAATCACAAGGCCAAAGGTCTCCGCGAATTGGGTCTGCGGATAGAACAGGCACAGGGCGCGGCGCATCTCATCTAGCAATTCAGGGCGGTCGAGCCTGCCGATCATCTCAACGCCTGCTGGCACCGAGCCGGTATCCCACGCCATATAGCCCGGATCGGCCACGCGGAGGCGCAGGCTCGGCACATGCTTCCGAAGCGCTGCGAATTGAGCAAAGACCTGCGCCAGCCCTTTATGTGGTGCGCTGGCAAAGAGCAGCCGGTCGGGATCTCGCGGCGTCGCATCCGGGCGCAGCGTATCCTCAACCGGGTTGGGAATGGCGCCGATCCGAAGCTGCGTGGGCCTGTCCAGAAACCCGCGCAAATCGCGGGCGTGGCTGTCCGAGACGCAAATCACATGCACCCCCGCCCGTGCCAGCGCCACGCCCATCCGCCGGTTGTGGCGGCCGGGATGTACATGTAGCCACAGGCTGATCGGCGTGTCGGGGTGATGGCGGCGCAGGAGGCAGGCGACCTTCCATGAGTTAATCACCACGAACGCATCGGGACGCGCTGCCCTGTCACCGGTCATCGCCGCGTCCATCGGGTTCAGGGCGGGCGCGGCATTGGTATCGAGACAAGCCTTCTGAAACAGGCGAAACTGAAAATGCGGCGCGAGCGCCTGGGTGATGCGCAGAACCGTCGCCTCCGTCCCACCAATGCCGCGCGCCGGCATGTGATCAGGTCCGTAAGCCACGCCCGCGCAGCTATCGACGATGCCGATCACGGGCTTTGAATAGGCGGACGGCATCATTGCGCGGCCTGCAGGCTGGGTGCTGGGCAGCGCAGAGCCGCATCGCGCGCCGCGCGGGTCGCGTCGGTCATGGGCATGTCGCGGGGGCGCAGCCGTTCGGGCGCATTGCAGAATTCCACCTCTAGATGAGGCAAATCCACAGGCACCGGGGCCACCTGCCCCGTCGCCCGCCACTGCGCGACCTTGTCCCACACGCGGGCGCGATCGGCGCAGCGTTGCGGGCTATCGTAATCCGACACGGCGGATTGGGTCAGGCTATCGGGGGTTTCGACTTTGGTCAGCAAAACATCGGGAATGACCCAGATGACCTCGCCGTTCAGGATCAACCGATTGCGAAATTCACGATCCTCTTCGATGCAGTCCGCGAACCCGCCGAGCCGGGCAAAGACATCATGCCGGAACAGGCCCGAATTCACATGGGTCCAGTCGCCCGGCACCTCCGACCCCATTTGCAGGTTCGGGAACATATCGTCGACCAGCGACAGCGTGCGTTCGATCCGCACGCGGCGCCCATCCGGCAGCAGCAATTCGTGGTGGGTCAGCACCGCCCCGATCTGAAGCTCGCTGTTCGCATCCTTGCCGATCATCGCCCAGTTCAGGCTGTCATGGGCCTGCACATCGCGGCGGGTCAGCACCCGCATCTGGCGCAGCACCTTATCCCGATGCGGAATATCGTCGCTATCGTGGAAGGTCACGCCCGCGCCGTCGGTCAGCAGCAGCGCGGCGTTCTTGGCCCCTGCCGTGCCCAAGTTGCGGCGCAACCGGACATAGGTGAAACGCGGATGGGCAAAGTAAGGCTCCAGCACGCGCTGGGTGTCGTCGGTCGAGGCATCATCGACCACCATCACATCCCGGTTCCACCACGATTGATCCAGCGCCGCGCGCACGGCGGTGTCGATCAGATGGGCCCGATTATACGTCGGAATGACGATATCGATGCGCGGCGCGGTGTCGTCTGTGGTCATGCCATCACTCCCTGTGTCGCGATCCCGGTGCGGTATCGCAGCAATTGTTTCTGGATCATCACCGCGGCTGGCACCGGCAGGGCCATCGCGCCCCATGCCAGCCAAACCAGCGGTTCCGCCGCCGCTGCGGCGGGCGCCGCAAGGATCACCAGCGTCAGCAGGATCAACCGATCCAGCGGCACGTCCCGCAGGGTGATCGCGGTTTCAGGGCGCTTGGCGGTGACGGTGAAGCGCAATTCCATCGGCAGGCAGGCATCCACGGTTGCCCGTGCCGCGACCGGCGCAAGGGCCAGCCGGGCGGCGAAAGCCTGCACCACCACACCGAAAGGCCGCCGGTCATGCAAACCGCGCCGCAACAACCTAAGCGCGATTTCCGTCAGGCTCAGAAGCACGCAAAGGGCGGCGATCCGCAACAGCATGCTGTCTGGGTTTCGGGTCAGGATCAGGGCGCCTGACAGTGCCGCGACGGGAACGAGCGAGAAGTTCAGCCACGCGCCCAACTGCGCCACAACTGCCCGCACCTGTCGCAGGCTCAGCCGTCCTGCGGGACGCGCCAGCACCGGCAGATGGTGAAACAGCGTCCGCAGGTTTCCGCTGGCCCAGCGATAGCGTTGGGCATCCAGATCGCGCAGGGTAAAGGGCAGATAACCGTTGCCGGTGACGCTGCCGATATAGCGCCCGCGGAACCCGGCGGCACACAGCCGCACGCCCAGTTCCGCGTCCTCCGTCGTCGTTTGGCCGGACCAGCCGCCCACCGATGTCAGTGCGGCGCGGCTGATGACGGAAAGGGTGCCGGTCAGCAGGACGGCCTCGGCCCCGTCGGCCATCTCAGCATCCGTGCGGAAATAGTCCTCCAGTTCCATATCCACGCCAGCGGGGCGGCTGTCTGATCGGGCGTAAGCCTGTGGAAACTGGACATAATCCGCCCCACTCTCCCGCAGCGCTTCGGCGGCTTCGGACAGGAAGCTCGGCACGACGCGGTAATCCGCATCGACGGTGACGATATGGCTCGCGTCGGCGCGCGCCGCGGTCAGCGCGATGTTCAACGCGCCCGCCTTTGCCCCCGTGACGCCCATCTGATGCAGGAAACGAAAGCGCGGCCCCAAGCTGGCACAGGCCGCCTGCACTGGCATCCACAACGCAGGATCGCCGGTGTTGTTATCCATCACGATAACCTCAAACAGATCGCGCGGATAATCCTGCCGGGCCAACGCATTGAGCGTATCTATGACCATGTCGGGGGGTTCGTTATGGGTGGCGACATGCACCGAAAAAACCGGGCGCGTGCTCGCTTCGGTCGCGGATGCCACAGCGGCGACAGGACGTATCCCGAAGCCTGCGATCAGCTTGCCCAACTGCAAAAACAGCACTCCGCCACACAGGATGGCCACGGGTGCGGGTGCGATAGCAGCTGCGATGAAGACAAGACAAAAGACAGCACTGGACAGCATCCATCACCCCGACACATTGAATTGGACTGCGCGGCGAGACACTCACTGGTTGAGTTTCATCGTCGGCAGTTTACAAACGCGAGGGGGCGTGAAACGTTCCCGGTATCGGATGGATCGGCGCAATTTTGCCGAAAATCCGGTTGAATTGAATGTGAAATGACAATTCGCAAAACCGCGCCTCAGCCGGGGCCATGGCGCGGTTTGGCCGCTAAGTGCGGCGCGGGTCAGATAAAGTCGTGACTGCCGGGCCTATCCGTAGGCCCAGCAGTCAGGCTTCAGGCAAAATGCCCGGCGAAGGCAGATGTCCAGTCGCGCACCAGATCGGCCAGCGGTGCCTCGACCCCGCCCAAGGATACGGTCGCCCCGCCAAAGCGGCCAACTTGGATCAAGGGCAGATCATTGGCGGCTGCGGCAGATAGCAATGCTTCGGCCTGCGTCGGATCGGCTGCGATCAGATAGCGTCCCTGATCCTCACCATAAAGCGCGGCGGTGCCGGACACATCCAGCGTCACACCGCACTCCGCCGCAGCGGCCATTTCGAACGTGGCAAGCGCCAGCCCACCGTCCGACAGGTCGGTGCAGGCACGAATGGCGCGGGCGTTGTTGCGGACAAATTCGCCGTGGACACGCTCGATTTCCAGATCGACATGCGGTGCGTCGCCATCCTCACGCCCCAGCAGCTCATAAAGCAGCGCGGATTGTCCCAGATGCGCGCCCTCGGCCCCCAGAAGCAACAAAACATCGCCATCCTGCGCCGGGCCACCAATCAAATCGTCAAGCGTGTCGAGCAACCCAACCGCGCCAATCGTCGGCGTGGGCAGGATACCCGTGCCGTCGGTTTCGTTGTAAAGCGATACGTTGCCCGACACGATGGGCGTATCGAGCGCGGCGCAGGCTTCGCCGATGCCTTTGATCGCGCCAACGAACTGGCCCATGATCTCCGGCTTTTCGGGATTGCCGAAATTGAGGTTGTCGGTCGTGGCGAGCGGACGCGCGCCCACGGCGCACAGGTTGCGATAGGCTTCCGCCACGGCCTGCCGCCCGCCCTGCTGGGGGTTGGCGCGGACATAGCGGGGCGTCACGTCTGAGGTGAACGCGAGCGCCTTCTCGGTGCCATGCACCCGGATCACGCCAGCCCCCATGCCCGGAGCCCGCACGGTATCCGCCATCACCATGTGGTCATACTGTTCCCAGACCCACGCCTTTTGCGCGTGGTTGGGCGAGGTGATGAGCGCGCGCAGCGCCTCGATCGCGTCGACCTCAGCCACATCGCTTAGCGGCGCGGCAGCCGGCGTTTCAACCCAAGGACGGTCATATTCCGGCGCGGAGCCCGCCAGCGTCGCCAGAGGCAGATCCGCCATGACGGTGTTGTGGTGCATCACAAGGAACCGATCCTCGGCGATGGTCTCGCCCACGATGGCGAAATCGAGATCCCATTTCTCGAATACCGCCTTGGCCTCGGCCTCCTTTTCGGGGCGCAGAACCATGAGCATCCGCTCCTGGCTTTCCGACAGCATCATCTCATAAGCGGTCATGCCGGTTTCGCGCACCGGCACGGCGTCAAGGTTGAGCCGCACGCCCAAGCCACCCTTATCGCCCATCTCGACAGCGGAGCATGTCAGACCAGCCGCGCCCATATCCTGAATCGAGATGACGGCGCCGGTCTGCATCAGCTCCAGCGTCGCTTCCATCAGGCGCTTTTCGGTGAAGGGATCGCCAACCTGCACGGTGGGCCGTTTTTCCTCGATCGTGTCGTCGAACTCCGCCGAAGCCATCGTTGCGCCGCCGACCCCGTCGCGGCCCGTTTTGGCCCCAAGGTAAACGACAGGCATGCCCACACCAGACGCGGCGGAGTAGAAAATGCCATCCGCATCCGCCAGACCTGCCGCAAACGCATTCACAAGGCAATTGCCGTTATAGGCCGGGTGGAAGCGCACTTCGCCGCCGACGGTGGGCACGCCGAAGCAATTGCCATAGCCGCCGATGCCCTCGACCACGCCATGCACCAGCTGCCGGGTCTTGGGGTGATCCTTCTCGCCGAAGGACAGCGCGTTCATCGCCGCGATAGGCCGCGCGCCCATCGTGAACACATCGCGCAGGATACCCCCGACACCGGTCGCCGCGCCCTGATAGGGTTCGATATAAGACGGGTGGTTGTGGCTCTCCATCTTGAACACGACGACCTGATTGTCGCCGATATCCACGACGCCCGCGTTTTCACCGGGGCCGCAGACGACCTGCGGGCCTTCGGTCGGCAGGGTGCGGAGCCATTTCTTGGAGGATTTGTAGGAACAATGCTCGTTCCACATCGCGGAGAAGATCCCAAGCTCGGTAAAGCTCGGCTCCCGTCCGATGATCTCGAGGATCCGCGCATATTCGTCGGGCTTGAGCCCATGGGCTGCGATCAGCTCTTCGGTGATCTCGGGCTCATCCATGTCATATCCCCTATGGCAGGCACCTTGCGGCAGTCGCGGCCCTCATAGGGCAATCCTGCGCGGGGGAAAAGACGCGGTAGCGGGGATGTTGCGATGGGGGGCGCGAAATTGATGGCGCGCTCAGTCGTCGGCCAGCTCTTGCAGACGCTCGACAAGCGTGTCCCGCGTAATCGCCGTGTGCAGGACGCCGCCGGTCAAGGCGTCGTTCGGGACAGCCAGCGTAAAGGTTGAGACCTCAACGCCCAGACCTTCTGCCGGGGCGACGATCAGCGCCAGTTGCGCCTTCTCATAGGGACGGACCTGCTCGATATAGCCCAGCAACTCATCCTCGGCGCTGCGCACTTCCGCCCCCACAAATTCGACGGATAGGTGGGAGGCTCCGACAGCGCTGCGCGCCTGCGCGGTGTCGAGAATGGCGCTGCCGTCAATCACCACCGGTTCGGGACGGCGCGCAGGGCGGCGGATGCGGCTGCTTTCGGGCGCCTCAGCGGACGCCTGCATCAGCAGCGCTCCGCCGATCAATGTATCGGGGCCGGTGCCGGTCACCGCGAGCAAGGCATCGGTGTCACCGAAGGGCGCGACGATCATAGGATCGAAACTGAAATCGTCCGCATAGGCGGCCTGCGCCATCAGCATGACGGCGCCGACGCCCACATGAGCAATCGGATAAAGTGATGCGCCAACAGCAGCTTGCAGTGTAATATTGAACATGGAGTCCCCAAGCATCCCGGCCGGTCCACCCGATTGGCCCAGCCCCGTCATATCGGGGTAACGCGACAGTCACGCAAAGGTTGCATGATCTGGCCCTCAAACGGTCCACTGCAGCGAATCCATGCCAGCGTCCGCAATTCCGACAGAAAAACTCAGAAAGCCTGTTGACGCGAGGCGGCCCGCCCTGTTTATGCGTTGCAAACTCAAACCGGAGGACCAAACATGACATTCAGCCCCCGCGTCTTTGCCCTTGCCGCTCTTGCTGGCAGCACCGCCCTTCCCGCCCTTGCTCAGGAAGTGAACGTCTATTCCTATCGTCAGCCCGAACTGATCGAGCCGCTGACCGATGCGTTCACCGAAGAAACCGGCATCAAGGTCAACATCGTCTACCTTGAAAAAGGCGTGGCGGAACGGCTGAAAGCCGAAGGCGCACGGTCCCCCGCCGATCTGGCCCTGACCGTCGACATCACCCGCTTGGCCGCGCTGAAGGATGCGGGCGTTCTGCAGGCGGTCGAGAGCGAGGCGCTGGAAGCCGCCGTTCCCGCCGAATTCCAAGATCCTGACAACCAGTGGTTCGCGCTGACCAGCCGCGCACGGATCGTCTATGCCTCGAAGGACCGGGTCAGCGACGACGAAGTGACCACCTACGAGGATCTGGCCTCCGAAAAATGGCGCGGCCGCATTTGCACCCGCTCGGGCCTGCATGCCTATAACGTCGCCCTGACCGCCGGGATGATGGAACAGCATGGCGAAGAATTCACCCGCGAGTGGCTCGAAGGGCTGAAGGCCAACCTCGCCCGCAAACCGCAGGGCAACGATCGCGCGCAGGTCAAGGCCGTGTCGGAAGGTGAATGCGACATCTCGCTGGGCAACACCTACTACATGGCGCTGATGCTGAAGAACGACGAACAGCGCCAGTGGGCCGACGCGGTGCGAATCCTGTTCCCGACCTTCGAAGATGGCGGCACCCATGTGAACGTGTCCGGCATGGGCCTGACGAAAGCCGCGCCGAACAAGGAAAACGCAATTCAGCTGATGGAATTCCTCGCCTCCGAGGCAGGCCAGAAGCTCTATGCCGAGATCAACCACGAGTTCCCGGTGAACCCGGCGGTGTCGATCGAAGGCGTGATGCAGGAATACACCGACTTCACCCCCGATGACGCCAACCTGCAAGATCTTGCTGATCTGCGTAGCGACGCGGTGAAGCTGGCCGAAGAGGTCGATTTCGACGGCTGATTTTAATCACCGTTGTTTGGATTGATAGGCGCGCTGGCTTAGCTGGCGCGCCTTTTTCTATGGGATCCGGCTGTGTTTAGCAGTGGCACATAGACGGCGGCCCGCGCCAAGTGCAGACAAAACTACCGCTTGAACATCGCGCAACAATCAACCAACATGTTAGTTGATACTTAATCCTTCCCCACCCCTCTGGAGGCCTCCATGTCCACCGCCGATTCCGCGCCGCGCGCCCATCTGTTTGGCGTTTCCGCCGCGCTGGTCACCCCGTTTGCTGCCGATGGCTCCGTTGATGGCGCCGCCGTGCAGGCTCATGTCGCTGATCTGATTGCGCGCGGCATCGATGGCGTGACGCTGTTCGGCACGACCGGCGAAGGGGCATCGCTGGGTGCGACCGACCGCGCGGCGATTTTCGAGGCGGTTCTGGCGACCGGCATCGCGCCTGCGCGGATCACCGTCTGCATTTGCGCCACCGATCTGGAATCGGCTGTGGCCAAGGCGGGCGAGGCGTTCGAGCGGGGCATTACCCGGCTGCTGCTGACCCCGCCCTTCTACTTCAAGGGTGTGAGCGATGATGCGCTGTTTGCGTGGATTTCGGGCTTTGTCGCGCAGACCGCCAGCCACTCGCCCGAGATCATCCTCTATCACATCCCGCAGGTCACGATGATCCCGCTGTCGCCCGCGCTGATCCGCCGGTTGAAGGACGCCTTCCCGACCGAGATCTATGGTGTCAAAGACAGCGCCGGCGATTGGGACAACACCGTGCAATTGCTGCCGTGGGATGATCTGGCGATCATGATCGGGGACGAGCGTCTGCTGGCGCGGGCCGCGCCGCTGGGCGGGGCTGGCTCGATCAGCGGCATGGCAAACCTGTTCCCCGAACGTATGGCCGGGCTGGTGCATCGCGCCGAACCCGATGCCGATCTGGATGCGCTGGTCGAAGACGTGATCACCCATCCGGTGACGCCTATGGTCAAGGCTCTGGTGGGCCGGGTGCGCGGCGATCATGGCTGGAGCCGCACGCGGTTGCCGCTGGAGCCTGCCGCGACCGAGGCGACCGATCAGCTTGCACAGCGCTGCCGGGCCATGCTTGGCTGAGCCGTCCTGCGGGCCCGGTGCAGACGCGCGCCGGGCCCGTGCCGCAACTCCGGGGAGGACCACCCATGTCGCTGCGTGAACGTGCGTATGAAAGCTTTACCCAACACCTGCTGGACCGGGATCTTGCGCCCGGGCAGTTCGTGTCGCAGCGCGAATTGGTGGAATTGACCGGATATCCGCTGGGCGCCGTCCGCGAGATGATCCCCCGGCTGGAATCTGACGGGCTGATCCGGACGGTGCCGCATCGCGGGTTGCAGATTGCGCATGTGGATATGGACCTGATCCGCAACGCGTTTCAGCTGCGGCTGCTGGTGGAGCGGGAAGCGGTGGCGCATTTCGCGCAGACCGCCCCGGCGGAGCGGATCGAGGCATTGCGCGAGGCGCATCTGCGCGTGCGTGCGCTGGCCGAGCGCGACGTGACGCCGGAGTTGAACCAAAAGGCGCAGCAGCTGGATTGGGATCTGCACGACGAAATGGTCGCGTCCCTCGGCAATGCGCTCATCACCGACATCTACCGGGTCAATTCGATCAAGATCCGGCTGATCCGCACCGAAGACACGCGGATGCTGCCGGAACTGGTGGTGTCGGTCATGGATGAACATCTGGCGCTGATCGAGGCGCTGGCAATCCGGGACAAGGCCGCCTCCGTCGCGGCGCTTGAGGCCCATGTGGAAAGCGCCAAGCGGCGGGTGGTCCGGGTCTGACCCGACCCGACCGCCCCGCGTGGCACCAGCGCGGCCCGTGCAGGGCCGCAAAAGACATGACGAACAGGGAGATGGCATGACCCATTATATCGGGATCGACGTTGGCACCGGCTCCGCACGGGCGGGCGTCTTTGACGCGCGCGGCGCGCTGCTGGGCACCGCGCAGCACGCAATCGAAAGCTGGCGCCCAGCGGCGGGCCGGGTGCAACAAAGCTCGGCCAATATCTGGGCGGCGGTGGCGCAGTCGATCCGCGACGCGCTCACGGCCTCCGGTATCGACGCGGCAACTGTGCGTGGCATCGGCTTCGACGCGACCTGTTCGATGGTGGTGAGCGGCGCCGATGGCGCCCCGGTCAGCATTGATGCGGACGGCGCGGCGGACCAAGACGTGATCGTCTGGATGGATCACCGGGCGATGGGCGACGCGGCAGAGATCAACGCCATCGGCGGCGCACCGCTGAAACATGTCGGAGGCACCATCAGCCCCGAAATGCAGATGCCGAAACTACGCTGGCTGAAGCGCGAACTGCCGCAGGCATGGCAGGCCGCCGAAGCCTTTTGGGATCTGCCCGACTGGCTGGTGCATCGGGCCACGGGGGCGCAGGCGCGTTCGCTGTGCTCGACCGTGTGCAAGTGGACCTATATGGCGCATCTGGGGGATCAGGGCGAAGGCTGGGACGACGATTTTCTGCGCGCCATCGGGCTCGATGATCTGACCGGCGCGGGGCATGCGCGGATCGGCACCGAATTCCTCACCCCCGGCGCGCGTGCGGGCGGGCTGACCGCCGAGGTCGCCGCCGAACTGGGCCTGCCGGAAGGCACGCCGGTCGCGGCCTCGCTCATCGACGCACATGCAGGGGCGCTTGGCACTTTGGGATCGGGCGGCGCGGGCGCGGCGGGGCGGCTTGCCGTGATCGCGGGCACGTCCACCTGCCATATCGCGCTGACTGACGAGCCTGCCTTTGTCCCCGGTGTCTGGGGTCCCTATTTCGGCGCGGTGACGCCCGGCACGTGGTGTAACGAGGGCGGACAATCCGCCGCCGGGGCGCTGATCGACGCGATGCTGGCCCGCCACGGCGCGACGCCGGCCCTCACCACGCAAGCGGAGGCCGAGGGCATCTCGCGCTTTGCCTTGCTGGACAGACTGCTAGGTGACATGGCCGCCCGCAGCGACGGGGAAACCGCGACTCTGACCGCCGCGCGCCATGTCCAGCCCGACATCCACGGCAACCGCTCGCCCTTGGCAGAACCGTGGCGCCATGCCGGGATCGATGGCATCACGCTGGATACCGGGGTCGAAGATCTGGCGCTGGATTATCTGGCCACGTTGCAGGCCCTCGCCTATGGCACCCGCCACATTCTGGAAGCAATGCGCGACACTGGTGTCGTTATCCGCGAAATCGTGCCTTCTGGCGGATTGGCGCGCAACCGTCTGTTCCTGCGCGAAGTCGCCGATGCGACCGGCTGTGCCGTGGTGGTGCCGCAGGTGGATGAGCCGGTTCTGCTGGGCGTGGCCATGCTAGGCGCGGTCGCCGCCGGGGATCAGCCCGACGCCGCCGCCGCGATGGCCGCGCTTGCTCCCGCGTGCGACCGGATCGAGCCGCGCACCGCGCTCGCCGACTGGCACGGCCGAAAATACCGCGTGTTCCGACGCATGCAGGATGACCATGCCGCCTATGCCGCGATCATGACCGACACAGCCAAGACCGATACCAAGGAGACTTCGCGATGACCCGTATCGCCCTCGTCGTCAGCGGCGACCTGCGTGAAAGCGCCAACACCACCTGCTGGCCAGCGCAGAAAGCCATGGAAGACAAGCTGACCGACGTGCTTGCCGCGCAGGGCCACGAATTGTGGCGCGCCCATCCCGTGAAGCCCGAAGGCCACGGCTTCATCTCGTCCCAGCGTGAGGGGATGGACGTGTTCGCAGGCATCGACCCCGATATGCCGCTCATCGTGGCCGAGGCCGTGTGGCAGTATTCGCACCACGTCCTGCCCGGCCTGACCACCCATCGCGGGCCGATCCTGACCGTTGCGAACTGGGAAGGCGAGTTTCCCGGTCTGGTGGGGATGCTGAACCTCAACGGATCGCTCACCAAGGCAGGGATCACCTATTCCACGCTGTGGAGCCGCGATTTCGACGACGCGTTTTTCCGCGACGGGCTGGCCCAGTGGCTGGAAACCGGCCGGGTCACGCATAGCCCCGACCATGTCCGTCCGTTCGACATCTGTCATGTCAGCGCCGAGGACCGCGCACTGGCCCGCGATATCGCGACCGAATGGAAGCGCGACAAGCTGATCATGGGCATTTTCGACGAGGGCTGCATGGGCATGTATAATGCCATCATCCCCGACGAAATGCTGATGCCGCTGGGTATCTTCAAGGAACGCCTGTCGCAATCCGCGCTCTACCACGCCGCGACCCAAGTGCCGCTGGAAGAAGGCCGTGCCGCCTATGACTGGATGTGCGCGCGGGGCATGACCTTCCATTTCGGGGTCAACCCGGCGACGGAACTGACCGAAGGACAGGTGATCGACCAGTGCCGGATGTATGTCGCCGCCGTGCGAATGGCGGATGAGTTCGGCTGCGCGGCGATCGGCATTCAGTATCAGCAGGGGCTGAAGGATCTCTGGCCCGCCTCCGATCTGGTGGAGGGGATGCTGAACAATTCCGAACGCCCGCCGGTGACCCGCGCCGATGGCACGGTCATTGCCGAAGGCCAGCCGATTGTGCATTTCAACGAAGTGGACGAATGCGCCGGGCTCGACGCGCTGATGATTAACCGGGTGCATGGCGCGCTGGGGCAGCCGGTGGAGACCACGCTGCATGATCTGCGCTGGGGCGATGCGGACGAAAGCGGCACGGTCGATGGCTTTGTCTGGGTGTTCGAGATTTCCGGCGCGGCCCCGCCCGCCCATCACCCCGGCGGCTGGGCCGGATCGGAAAGCCTGCGCCAGCCTGCGATGTTCTTCCCCGCAGGCGGCGGCTCGCTTAAAGGCTATGCGCGCCCCGGCGATATCGTCTGGAGCCGCGTCTATATCGAGGATGGCCGGTTGAAGATGGATATCGGCCGCGGCGAAGCCGTCGCCCTGCCCGACGCCGAAAGCGAACGCCGCTCCCGCGCGACAAGCTACGAATGGCCGATCATGCATGCGGTGCTGTCGGGCGTGGATCGCGACGCGATGATGGGTCGTCACAAGGCCAATCATGTGCAGGTCGCCTATGCCGAGGATCAAGCCGCCGCCCGACGCGCTGTCATGGCCCGCGCGGCGCTGGCGCAGGAACTGGGTCTGGAGGTTAGCCTCTGCGGCGACATCTAAGGCTGATGTCAGAGTAGGAGAGACGCCCGGTGAAAGCCGGGCGTTTTTCGTTATGACGCGCGGCTTGCCGGAATTGGCTACCCTGCGCCAGCCTGCCCGGGCGATGGCGCAACGGCGGTGGGGCGGGTGTGCTTTATCGTGCCAAATTCCTCATTGTTCCGAGGTCAGCGTGAGATAACTAAGCGCCAGCCCGCGGAACCGGGCAGACGCTCGCCCGCGCGGTCTTTGGCCTTGTTCGCGGGCGGATGCGCTGAGTTCGCAATTCATCACCACATCTCTGCCCTCTCCCATTGCGCACGGAAGCCTGCCCGGGGGGTGGCGGTTGTGCGGGTGCGCTTTATGTCGCCAAACCCCTCCCCGATCCGAGGTCAGCGTGAGATGACAAAGCGCCAGCCCCCGGCACGGGCAGGCGCTCGCCCGCGCGCTTCGCTTGTCCGCGGGCGTGGATGGTGTTTCATCGGACGAGTGGGAGCGCTTAGTGTCGGCCAAGCTCTTCATCAGAATTTCCGCACGATTGCGAATTCCGTCATAATACCGCCGAAAATTCCGACGCTCACCGCACCAAGACTGCAGGTTAAGTATGGGACAGAACGTATGCGCGCCACAGTTTCACTACCGCCCACGTTTGGAACCTTAGGATTCGCCTAAATTAGGAATCACTCCCAGTATCCGTTTCTGAGGCTGTTCGCTCAGCAAGGCAAATTATAATTCGGCAACATGCCTGACTGAACACTATTCTCATCAGAGATTCCAAGTCTTCTAGCATAAACTCGGGATCATACGCAGATCTCAAAGTAATGAAGTCATTTCCTAGCTCCTTAACTTTGGGGTTCTCAAAATTAAGTCGCCATTCATGAGCGCACGCATTTCGGATGCGCCTTATCGCATGGAGATGATTACTCATATCCACCTCTATCATACCCTCAGAAACGGCGCCGCTTATCCTGCTTTCAAAGTTATCTCCGCATTTTTTTCCGTTGCCATAGCGCAGACTATTAAGGGCACGATTTTTCAGCCTCAACTGATGATCAATAAATCTATTCAACATTGTTTCGATCATTGACCCCCAGACAAGCCCGATCGCTCTAGGCGAAGCTCGGCCATTCTCACTGTTGGCTTCAACTAGGAAATCATGAACCTCTGGCCAAGCTGACGTCCACCGGGGAAACACAGGCGATCCATCATTGCATTCTTCGTGAAGTGGAGCAGTGTATGGTCGAATTTCACCGAACTCTCCGCTTACACACCGATTAAATATCTCTCGTCCATGTATTTCAGGGTCATGCGGACTCGCAGTAAAGAGATGTTCATCCGCGTATGCTGAGGTGCGGATCTTGCAGTCTATCTGTGTATTGTCGGCATTAGACCAAATCGGATCTTTGACAGAAATTATCTCAATGTTCATTTTTACTGAAACCTCTTAATATCACCCTTTAACCTTGGGGAACGGCTCTCGCACATCCGCAAACAGTATTTTTTGATGCTGCACAAAAATTGGTAATATGCCAAGTCGGCGTCAGGTAATTTTTTCCCTAGCCCGATGACGTCCCTTCACCGTGAGCCAGACACGCGGCACAAACGAGCCGTGCCTGCAACCCGCTCTGCGGTGAAGGAACCGCCGCAAACTGCAGGTCATTAGTCGATGGCGCCACCAATCACCCCCAACGCACCCGCAACCCTCCCCCCAACAGAAAAAGGCGGCACCCTCCGGCACCGCCCTTCCCCAAACCATTGCGCTGATCTCAGAAATTCAGCGCTTTGCCATACGCGTCCAGAACCGATTCATGCATCATTTCGCTCAGCGTCGGGTGAGCGAAGACGGTGTCTTGCAGTTCGGCTTCGGTGGTTTCCAGCTTCCGGCCCACGACATAGCCTTGGATCATCTCGGTCACTTCGGCGCCGACCATATGTGCGCCTAGCAACTCGCCGGTTTTCGCATCGAATACGGTTTTCACCAGGCCTTCGGTTTCGCCGAGGGCGATGGCTTTGCCGTTGGCGATGAAGGGGTAGCGACCGACCTTGATCTCGTAGCCTGCATCCTTGGCCTTGGCCTCGGTCAGGCCGACAGAGGCGATCTGCGGGTGGCAGTAGGTGCAGCCGGGGATCGATTGCGGATCGGTCGGGTGCGGATGGCCCTCCCCCGCGATCAGTTCGGCGACCATGACGCCTTCGTGGCTGGCCTTATGGGCAAGCCACGGCGCGCCCGCGATGTCACCGATGGCATAGACCCCGTCGACGCCGGTGCGGCAGTAGGGATCGGTGGTAACATGGGTGCGCTCCACCTTCACGCCGAGCGCTTCGAGCCCCAGACCTTCGGTGTTGCCGACGATGCCGACGGCACAGATCACGGTGTCGAATTCCTCGGTTTCGGTCTTGCCGGCCTTCTCGAAATGCGCGGTGACCTTGCCCTCGGCGCGGTCGAGCTTCGTGACCGTGGTTTTCTCGCGGATCTTCATGCCCTGCTTGTCGAACGACTTCTTGGCGATCTTCGCGATTTCTTCGTCCTCGACAGGCAGGATGCGGTCCATCACCTCGACCACGGTCGTGTCCGCGCCCAGCGTATTGTAGAAGCTGGCGAATTCGATGCCGATCGCCCCGGAGCCGATGACAAGCAACTTCTTCGGCATATGCGGCGGCACCAGCGCGTGACGGTAGGTCCAGACCCGTTTGCCGTCAGCCTCCAGCCCGGGCAGTTCGCGGGCGCGCGCGCCGGTGGCAATGACGATGTTCTTGGCGCTCAGCTCTTCGGTGCCTTTGTCGGTTTTCACCGATACGCGCCCCTTGCCGGGGATGGTGGCTTCGCCCATGACGACCGTGATCTTGTTCTTCTTCATCAGATGGCCGACGCCGGTATTCAGCTGCTTGGCCACTCCGCGGGAGCGTTTCACCACCGCGTCGAGATCGTAGCTGATCTTCTCGGCGGCAAGTCCGAATTCCTTGGCGCGTTCCATCAGGTGAAACACTTCCGAGCTGCGCAGCATCGCCTTGGTCGGGATGCAGCCCCAGTTCAGGCAAATCCCGCCCAGGTTCTCGCGCTCGACAATCGCCACCGACAGGCCCAGCTGCGCGCCGCGGATTGCTGACACGTAGCCGCCCGGGCCCGAGCCGATGACGATCATGTCGTATGTCTTGCCGGCCATCTGATCCTCCAGTTCAATAGATAGTTTAGCATTAAATCATTTTAGGGCCCGTCGCAAACCGCGTGCTGGCGCAACCCTGCCCTGCACCAGCGTCATGCGGTCTAGTCGAGCGCGTTCAACTCGCCTGCGTAGCCTGTCTCATCCAGCCAGCGTTTCTCGCGCCGCTCCATCGTGCGGCTCAGCGCGGAATTGCGGTAGGGAAACCGCCCGAATTTCCGGATCACCTCGCGATGCGCGCGGGCATGGCGCAGATTGGCGCCGCCGGTATCGGGCATCCGGGTCATAAACAGGCGCACTGCGCGATCCTGCGCCACCGACAGTTCGGAATGCATATAGGGCAGATAGAAGAACTGGCGCTCCGGCTCCTCGATCATCAGATCCTGATTGGCATGGATGGCGCTATAAGCCGCGCGCAGGGCCAGCCGGTCGGTGGCAAAGGCACGGGCATCGCCGCGAAACATGTTCCGGGGGAACTGGTCGGTAAGAACGATATAGGCCAACGCCCCACGCGGGCTGCATCGCCACTCCCGCAAGCCGCCTTGCCTGGCCTGCTGCCACGCGGACTCAAACCGTTGGCGTATCTCGGTGTCGAGCGCCTCGCTCTGCCGATACCACCCTTCTGGACCAGTATCGTCGAGCCAGAATTCCAGCACTTCCTGCGGGGTCGTCATCGTGTTCGCTCCGGGCGGTCGTTATTGCCGGATCAGAGTTTCACGCGGATGCGGGAAGCGCAACTGCTGCTCGGATACGCGGGGCGCGATGGCCTGAGATCAGCGGCCCCCGGCCGCCTCCCGTTCCGCGTATTCCAACTCCGCCGCGTCCTGCGCATCGGACACGACCTCCTCCTGATTTTCGATGAACACCTCCTGCACCAGCTCGGCCACAACGGGGGTGGCCGAGGGCAGGATTGGCGCGTAGCTGACCGTTTCGACGCTGGAGGGCGACTGACGCTGTGTCATCCGCCATGCGGCGTAGAGGGCAAGCGCGGCCATCAGCAACCCGATAAACAGGAAGAAGCCATAGGGTCCGACCTGCGCCATGATCCAACCGGTCAGGATCGGGCCCGCGATCGCGCCGAGCCCGTTCAGAAACAGCAACCCGCCTGATGCGGCGGCCATATCCTCGGGGTCGAGATAGTCGTTCGTGTAGGCGATGAGCAGCGCGTAAAGCGGGTTGGTCATCCCGCCGACGCCAAAGGCCACGATCAGCAGCACGACATAGCTGCTGGCCCCGAACATCATGCCAAGCGCGGAAACCGCCGCGCCGATTACTGAAATCCACAGGATCAATCCACGCCGGTCCAGCCGGTCAGACATCCAGCCGATGGGGAACTGACAGCACAGCCCGCCCAGATAGAGCGCCGCAACGAAGCTGGAGATCTGCGCCACAGACAGCCCCGCCGCGGAGCCAAAGACCGACGCCATGCCCAACATCGCCGAATACATCCCGCCCAGCAGGAAAATCCCAATGCAGCCCAAGGGCGAGATCGAATATAGCTGCCGCAGGCTCATCGGCTTGGTGGTCGCGAAGGCGGGCGTGGGCGCCACGCTGAGCAAAATCGGCGTGAACGAGATCGACACCAGCACCGACGGGATCACGAACAGGATGAACCCCGACGGATCGCCCAGCACCAGCAACCCCTGCGCTATGACGATGCCCGCGCTTTGGGTGATCATATAGAGCGACAGCGCCTTGCCCCGGTTGGCATTGTCGACGGAGTTGTTCAGCCAGCTTTCCGCCGTCACATAGACCGCCGAGAAACAGAACCCGATCAGGATGCGCCCCAGCGTCCAGCTGATCGGATGAGCAAAAGCGGGATACAGGATCAGGATCGCCGAGATCATCGAGCCGAGCGCCGCGAACACGCGGATATGTCCGACGCGCCGGATCATAGCCGGTGCCAGCCGCGAGCCGCCCAGAAAACCTACGAAGTAGCCAGACATGACGATGGACATCGCAAGGGTCGAAAACCCTTCGATACCCCCGCGCACACCAAGCAGCGTGCCCTGCACACCGTTGCCGACGAGCAGCAGAAGAATACCGAGCAGCAGCGCCCATGTGCTGACAAGAACCTGGATCATGGCGCGACTCCGTTTGCAGGCGTTTGATCGCGCCCTACCCGCTCTGTCCCGATCAGGCTAGGAAAAAGTGCCGCGACGCAGGACGGACGCGCCGATCCGCCGCCACGTCGCACAGGAAGCGGAAGTCGCAATGCGGAAATTAAGCGGCCCGCCCCCCACGCGAAAGCGCAGGCTCAGCCGGTGATCGGCAGCCCCCGGCGCCCGGCAAGGTCGGTGAAATACTGCCAAGCGACGCGGCCCGAACGGGCACCCCGCGTTGCCTGCCATTCGATCGCTTCGGCCCGCATTTCGGCCTCATCGATCTCCAGCCCATGCGCCGCGCAATAGCCCCGGATCATGGCCAGGTAGTCGTCCTGCGAACAGGGATGGAAGCCCAGCCAGAGGCCGAACCGATCTGATAGAGACACTTTTTCCTCCACCGCCTCGGACGGGTTGATGGAGGTCGAGCGTTCGTTCTCGATCATGTCGCGGGGCATCAGGTGGCGCCGATTGGAAGTGGCATAGAACACCACGTTCTCGGGTCGGCCCTCGATCCCGCCATCCAGAACGGCCTTCAGCGATTTGTAATGCTGGTCGTCATGGCTGAACGACAGGTCATCGCAAAACAGCAGCACCCGCGCGGACGAGGCCCGCAAGATGGTAAGCAGGCGCCCGATAGAGGGCAGATCCTCGCGCTGGACCTCGACGATCTTCAGCGGGTGTCCCTGGCGGACAACCTCGGCGTGGATCGCCTTGACCAGCGAGGATTTCCCCATGCCGCGCGAGCCCCAAAGAAGCGCATTGTTGGCAGGATAACCACGGGCGAAATATAGCGTGTTCTCCAGCAGCGTATCGCGCGACCGATCCACGCCGATCAGCAGGTCAAGCGCGACGCGGCTGACCTTTTCCACCGGGATCAGCCGATCAGGGGAGACATGCCAGACGAATGCCTCTGCCCCACCCAGATCGGGCGCCGGGGCGGGCGGCGGCGACATCCGCTCCAATGCTTCGGCGATACGGGCCAGATGCGGCTTGGCGAGGTCGTCGAAGCTCACAGCTCTTCGTCCTCGTCCAGCAGACCCTCGGCGCGCAAACGGGCCAGACGCTTCCGCTCAACCCGCGCGACCAGCAGGATCGACACTTCGTAGAGGCTGTAGACCACAACAAAAAGGATCACCTGCGTGATCACATCCGGCGGCGTCACCAGCGCAGCCAGCACCAAGATGCCGACAATGGCGTATTTGCGCACGTTCTTCAGACCTGCGGCAGACACTAGCCCTGCCTTGCCCATCAGCGTCAGCAGAACCGGAAGCTGGAAGCAGATGCCGAAGGCCATGATGAATTTCAGCGACAGATCGAGCGATTCCCGGACCGAGCCCAGAAACACCGTGCGCAATTCGTCATTTGCGGGCGTATCGACCACTGGGGCGACATCCTCCCCCGCGATCAGGCTGGCTAGCGCCGGAACCGCGTCCGAGAACCCGATAAAGAAGTTCATCGCCAGCGGCGTCACCACCAGATGCGCAAAGGCGGCGCCCGCCAGAAACAGCAGCGGCGAGGCGATGACAAAGGGCAGAAACGCGTTCTTTTCGGATTTGTAGAGGCCAGGCGCCACGAATCGCCACAGCTGATGCGCGATGACCGGGAATGACAGGCCAAGACCGCCGATCAGCGAGATCCGGATCAGGACAAAGAACTTCTCCTGCGGCGCGGTAAAGATCAGGCGCGGGTCTTCGCCCCGGGCGCGCAACACGTCGGCGATGGGCTGCACCAGAATATCGAGCAGCGGCTCGGCCACGAAAAAACACAGACACATCGCAATGAAGAACGCGATTACGGCGCGGATCAGCCGGGTGCGCAGCTCTGCCAGATGCTCGATCAGCGGGGCGGCGCTGTCTTCGATGTCGTCGGATTGGGTGGTCATGTGCGGGTTTGTCCGTCGTCGTCATGGGCAGGCGCGAGATCGGCCGCAGGCGCGTCGGCGCGCTCTGTTGCGGGGGCGTGAAGCTCCGCCTGCGCGGCGGCCGCTTCGCGATCGAGCCGGGCCTGTGCCTTCTCGGCGGATTTCTCGCGAATCAAGCGGGCCTGTTCGGCGCGCTCGTCGGTCATCTGCGCGGCACTGGCCGCCTGCTGATCGGCCAACGCGGCACTGCGTTCGGCATCGTCCCCTTCGACGAATGCAGGATCGTCGTCCAGGTCGCCGGGATTTGGGGCTTTGCCGTCTTCGTTGAACGGGTTGAGATCGGCGGTCGCCTTTTTAAAAGCGTCGGTGCCCATCTTGCGCGGCGAGGAGATGCGGTTGAGCTTATTGAGATCGGCGGCCACATCCTTGACCCCGCTCTCATTGGCCGCATCTTCCATAGCGCGGGAAAACTCCCGCGCCATCGCCTTGGCCTTGCCGGTAAAGCGGCCAACGGTGCGGAACATGCCGGGCAGTTCCTTGGGCCCCACGACGATAAGCGCGACGACGCCCACCACCAGCATTTCGCTCCAGCCTAGATCGAACATGGCTCGTTCCCGTGAAATCCCCGAAAGGTCATTGCGTTCTGGGTGATCCCTGCGGCGCAGCGCAACATGGCACGCGCCAAAGGGAGCGGCCCGTGGCTCAGACCTTTTCCTTGTCGGGGTTGTGCACCGGAGCGGCCGGCGGCGGGTTCACGGCGCGCGGCTCTTCGGTTTCGGCTTTGTCTTCGGCGCTGCCTTCGCTCACGCCCTTCTTGAACGCGGTGATGCCCTTGCCGACTTCGCCCATCAGCGACGACACCTTGCCGCGGCCGAAAAGAACCAGCACCACGACGGCGATCAGGATCAGGCCCGGAATGCCGATCTGTCCAATACCCATGTCTCAGTCTCCCTATGAGCCGCGGCGGTCCCCACCAGCCGGGCTGCTGTGCGAATGGTCCTTGCTATGTATGGGTTTTGCCACGGCAACTAAAGACCTTAACGCAGGCTCAGGGCGGGAAATTACCCGTGATCGCCGCAGCAGCGTCATTCCGCCGCGCGCGCCGCCTCACCTGTGGGCACGGCTACCGCAGCGTCATCGCGCTGCGTATCGGCCTGTGCAGGGAACAGGAAACACCGGTCCCGGCGCAGCGTCAGCATTAAGGCAGTGCCGGGCTTGGGCAGGAACACAGCTGGCACGGTCGCGCGCAGCAACGAGCCGTCGTGATCCATGCGAAACTCCACAAGGCTCTCGCGCCCCATGAAGCGGGACCGCTCCACCACCCCACGGGCAGGCAGGCCATCGCGTTCGGTCGGAGCGTGCCCATCGCGACGTTCGAAATCAATGCGCAGGTGCTGGGGCCGAATGACGATCTCGACATCGGTGCCGTCGGCGATGCCGGGGGCGAGAAATTCGCCAAAAGGCGTCATTGTAAGCGCCCCATTAACTGTGCCGGACACTACGTTGATATCGCTAAAGAATGCCGCAGCCGCGCGATCCACCGGATTGTTGTAGATATGGTAGGGCGCGCCGCGCTGGACCACCCGACCACCGCGCATGAGCGCGATTTCATCGGCCATGCGCATCGCCTCGTCCGGCTCATGGGTGACCAGCAGGACGGCTGTGCCTTCGGCCTTCAGGATTTGCAGGGTTTCATCGCGAATATCATCGCGCAACCTGTTGTCGAGGCCGGAGAAAGGTTCGTCCATCAGCATGATTTTCGGACGCGGGGCCAGCGCCCGCGCCAGCGCGACACGCTGTTGTTCGCCCCCCGACAATTCATGCGGATGCGCGTCGATGAAGCGGCCAAGGTTCACCTGCTCCAACAGCGTCTCGACCCGCGCGCGGGTCTCGGCTTCGGGACCGGACAGCCCAAAGGCCACGTTGCGCGCCACACTCAGATGCGGAAACAACGCGAAGTCTTGGAACATCAACCCGATTTTGCGCTGCTCGGGCGGGACATGGGTCCGCGCGTCCGACAGCACCCGACCATCCATCAGCACCGCGCCGCCATCCTGCCGATCCACGCCTGCGATGATGCGCAAGGTCGTCGACTTGCCGCAGCCTGACGGCCCGAGAAGACAGGTCACCTGCCCCGGCGCGACGCTGAGCGAGACGTCCTGCACCACCTCGCGCCCACCAAAACTGCGCGTCAGGTTGCGGATCTCAAGCCGTGGCGGCTCGGGCGTGGGTTGGGCGGGACGGATCGGATCGGACACGACAGCGGACTCTCTGGGGCGACTGGCGCCGCGGAACGGGTGCAGACAGGCGCGATAGTCGAGCGTTCCGCTCAGGCATCGCGCCGCCGCCGCAGGCCTAGCAGCGGCACCCCCCGCTTACAAGCCGCGCCATTGCCGCCCCCGGTGCCCGGATCACAGCCGCCGGGTCATCCGGGAAATATCGTCACGCACCGAAAACCCGGTTCGGGCCAGCAACTTTGCCATGCGGCTCTGGCTGACCGGCACGTCGATGTGCAATGCGTCGAGCCCCCCTGCCGTCATCACCCGACCAAGCGCTAAGAGCGCCTCTGTGCCCACGCCACGCCCCCGCACGGGAGGGCGAATCCACAGCGCCTCGATCCGGCCCGTCAGGCCGCCGCGCGCCAGCGAATACGCGAACCCAAGCGCGAGAAAGCCGACAGGCGCGCGACGCGGACCGATCAGATAGGCTGCGCCCTCCGGCCCACCGGCAACAAGCGGCGTCAAGGATTGCGCGCGCTCGGCATCTGTCCGTTCTGGCAGTCCGGCCTCCGCCTCCGCCTGTCCCAACAGGTGGGTAAGCTTGGGCAGATCCTCGGGTCCGGCGAGGTGCAGCGATGCGGCGCTCATACGAGGCTCTCCAGCCGGGAGGTCAGAAGATCGAAAAACCCGGACGCGTCCAGATCACCGATGAACAAGGCATTGGGGGTGCGGTCCGTGACCCCCCACCAATCCGCCACCGTCATGCCGCGCGTCAGCGCCGAACTCGTCTCGATCTCGACGTTGATCTCACGCCCGGTGAACAGATCGGGCGCCAGAAGCCACGCGATCACGCAGGGATCATGCAGCGGCCCCCCGTCTGAGCCGTATTTTTCCCGATCGAACCGCTCGTAGAATCCCAGCCATCCGGCCACCGCCTGCCCCACCGAACTGTTCAGCGCGGCAAAGGCGTGGTGCCGGTCCGGCGTGATCAGCGCTTTATGCGTCACATCAAGCGGCAGCACCGTCAGCGGCACGCCCGCACCGAACACGACCTGCGCCGCTTCGGGATCGACGTAAATATTGAACTCCGCCGCCGGGGTGATGTTGCCCACTTCGAAATACGCGCCGCCCATCAGCACGATGTGAGCGAGACGCTCCGCGATGTCGGGTGCCTTTTTCAACGCCATCGCGATGTTGGTCAGCGGACCCAGCGCGCATAGCGTGACCGTGCCCGGCGCCTCCGCCCGCACATGCGCGATGATCGCGTCGACGGCGTGGGTGTCCTGCAATGGCATGTCGGGCTCCGGCAGATCGGCACCGTCGAGCCCGGTTTTGCCGTGCACATGCTCAGCGGTGACCAAAGGCCGCGCCAACGGCCCCGCACATCCCGGATGCACCGGCAGATCCGCGCGGCCCGCCAATTCGCAGACCTTACGCGCGTTCAGCGTCGTCAGGTCCAGCGGCACATTGCCGGCCACGGCGGTGATGGCGAGCACCTCCAGCTCGGGACTGGCAAGCGCCAGCAGAATCGCCACGGCGTCGTCCTGTCCGGGGTCGGTGTCGATGATGATCTTGCGCGGGGAAACGGCGGCGGGCATGCGGGCTCCTTGGCCAATGAATGCGGGCGCTGTGGCGAGAGGCCGGCACCGGGGTGCCGATCGGGCCGCCCGGCGTCGGAGCGCGGAAAGTGGACCGACACCGCGCCCTTGTCCAGCGGCCACGGTGGTGCCGTGGCGCGAATGCTCGGGATCGTGCCGGGCCGGTGCCCGTGGGGCGTGCGGCCTGCGCAGAACGCCCCCGATACCGACCGGCGCGCGGGCCTTGCGCTGCTGCGCGCCGCGACGCATAGACCACGCCGATGGAGATCCTGTTTGACACCGGGCCGCTGGGCCATGTTGGCCGCGCGGGCGGTCTGCCGCAGGGCACGGCCTTTCGCGCCCCGGCCCGCGTGATCCGCGCCCAGACCGCCGCAGGTGTCCCTGCCGCCTTCGCCGCCCTTGAGGCCGCCCGGCGGGAGGGGCGCTGGTTAGCAGGATGGTTCGCCTATGAGCTGGGCTATCTGCTCGACCCAAGTCTGCGCGCCTTGCTGCCCGATACGCCCGGCTCGTTGCTGGAATTTGGTGTGTTCGATGCGCCTGCGGTCTGGATCGAGGCTCCGCAACAGGCGCAGGGCGCAACCCGGCTGACGCCCGAACAGGATTTCGACAGCTACCGCGCCGCGTTTGACAAGGTGCAGGAATATATATGTGCGGGAGATACTTATCAGGTTAACCTCACCTTCCCTATGAGGCTCGACACGCTGCTCAACCCCCGTGAGCTTCACCGCGCGCTGCGGCACAGTCAGCCGGTGGCGCAGGGCGCCTATGTCGATTTGGGCGGGCCGATCCTGATTTCCCGCGCGCCTGAGTTGTTCTTCTCCTGCGATGCGGCGGGTCAGTTGACCACCCGCCCAATGAAAGGCACCGCCGCGCGCGGCGCCACGGCGGAGGCGGATCGCGCGCAGATCGCGTGGTTGCGCCAGTCTGAAAAGAACCTCGCCGAAAACCTGATGATCGTGGACCTGATGCGCAATGATCTGAGCCGCATCGCGCTGCCCGGCACGGTGCGGGTGCCGCATCTGTTCGAAGTCGAAACCTATCCTAGCGTGCATCAGATGACCTCCACCGTGACGGCCGCGCTGCGCCCCGGCACCGGTCTGGGCGAAATCCTTACCGCGTTGTTTCCCTGCGGCTCGATCACCGGGGCCCCCAAGATCCGCGCGATGCAGATCATCCGCGAACTCGAACCTGCGCCGCGAGGGGCCTATTGCGGCGCAATCGGCTGGATCGCACCCGACGGTGAGATGTCGTTCAACGTCGCGATCCGCACGCTGCAAGGGGACGGGCCGGGTGCGTGGCGGCTTTCGGTCGGCGGCGGTGTGGTCGTCGACAGCACCGCAGCGGCCGAATATGCCGAGGCGCTGAGCAAGGCGCGGTTCTGCGATCTGAGCTAGGCCACGCAAGCCTCCTGCGTGCCCCCGATAGCCCCCGTATCGCCCGTCAACATGGGCAGGAGCGGCTTCGCGTGCTAGATCGGCAGGAGACCTTACCCCGGAGCCGCCAATGACCCTGTTGCAGATCGCCTCCCTGTTGATCGTGCTGGCGGCGGTGTTCGGAACCGTCAATTACTTGTTTCTGCGGCTGCCCTCTGCAATCGGCATCCTGATCGTAGCCTTTGCGGCGTCGCTCTGTGTGCTGGTGCTCGACGCGGTGTTTCCGGCGGCGGGCATGGCCGATCAGGTGCGCGCCTTGGTCACCGGCATCGATTTCGATGAAACGCTGCTGGAGGGCATGCTGGGCCTGTTGCTGTTTGCGGGCGCGCTGCATGTAAAGATCTCGGATCTCAAATCGGAATGGCTGATCGTGCTGCTGATGGCGACGCTGGGTGTGGCGCTGTCGACGGTGATCGCGGGCGTGGGATTTGCGCTGATTACCGGTATGCCGATCTTGATCGCGCTGGTATTCGGCGCGCTGATTTCCCCCACCGACCCCGTCGCGGTTCTGGGCGTGTTGCGGGAGGCCAATCTGCGCAAGTCGCTGGAAACGAAGATCGCCGGCGAAAGCCTGTTCAATGACGGCGTGGGCTATGTCGTGTTTCTGGTGCTGACCGGGCTGGCCTTTGGCGGCAGTGGCCACGGCGCCGGAGCGGAGGATGGCAGCGCCGTCGCGGATGCGGCGCTCTTGTTCGTGCAGGAGGCGGCGGGCGGCGCGGCGCTGGGGCTCGTTCTGGGGTTCGTGACTTTCCGCGTGATGCGCCGGATCGACGATTACGCGCTGGAGGTGCTGTTGACGCTGGCGCTGGCCTTTGGCGGCTATGAGCTGGCGATCTTGCTGCATGTCTCCGCGCCGATCATGGCCGTCTGCGCGGGGTTGCTCATCGGCGATGTCGGCCACCGCGATGCGATGTCGGCGCAGACCCGCCGCTATGTCGATGCGTTCTGGACCCTGATCGACGAAATTCTGAATGCCGTGCTGTTCCTGATGATCGGGTTCGAGGTGTTCGCCGTGGCCTTTGGCATCGATGCCCTGATCGCAGGGGTGTTGGGGATCGGGCTGTCGCTGATCGCGCGCTTTGCCGCCGTCGCGGTGCCGGTGACGCTGCTGCGCCCGTTTCGCGGGTTCTCGCCCGGTGTGGTGCGCGTGATGACGTGGGGCGGGCTGAAGGGCGGGATTTCGGTGGCCCTGGCCCTGTCCCTCCCCGAAGGCGAATGGAAGCCGCTGATCCTTACCGTGACCTATATGATCGTTTTGTTCTCGATCGTGGTTCAGGGGCTTACCGTCGCCCCGCTGGCACGGCGACTGACCCCCGAGGGCTAAGCGCGCAACCACATCGTGACCCGATGACCATAGGTCATGCGGCAGCACTTCGCCGCCCTGCACACGCCCCGTTCACATCGGGCGAAATTCAGCCTAGCGTGGCGTTACACCGATGACGTTTTCGCAAGAAAGACCGCGCCACATGCCAGACACGCTCACCATCCGGCCCTTGCGATCCGAAGATTGGCCGGCGTGGCGACAGCTCTGGGCGGCCTATCTCGATTTCTACGAAACGACCCTGCCGGAGGCGCAGTTCGAGGCATCGTTCACCCGGTTGATCGCCGCAGATACGCATGACTTTCATGGGTTTATCGCGACATGGGGCGACGGCGCGGATGCGCCCGCCATTGGTTTGGCGCATTACCTGTGCCACCGTCACCTCTGGCGGCAGGAACCGGTCTGCTATCTTCAGGATCTGTTCGTGGCGCCGCAGGCCCGTGGCACCGGCACCGGTCGCGCGCTGATCGAGGCCGTCTATGCCGCAGCGGACGCCAGCGGCGCGCCGCGCGTCTATTGGCTGACCCAAGAAGACAATCACACCGCACGCAAGCTCTATGACCGGATTGGCCGGCTGTCGGGTTTCGTCAAATACGAGCGGACCTTCGCATGAGCCTGATCTCTCGCCTCTCGCCGGCCCTTCTGGCGGTGTCGCTTTTGTCGGCCTGTGCCGCGCCCGTGTCCGAGATGCCGGAGCGGCGCAGCGCGCCTGCAGCCGCCCTGCCGCCGATGAAGACCTTCGGCGCCCACCCCACGGTCCGGCCCCGCCGGTCCAATGCGGCACTGGCTGCGGACTTTATGGAGCTGTCGTTCCGCATGGAAAGCGGTCGCGAACTGCCGACATTCACCCGGTTCGAAGGGCCAGTCAGCGTGCGGGTGCTGGGCAATGCGGGCAATCTGAACGCTGATCTGTCGCAGCTTCTGGGGCGGCTCAGGCGCGAAGCGGGCATTTCGGTCACGCGGGTCGATGCCAACCAGCAGGCAAATGTCACGATCGAGGTGATCTCGCGCGCCGAGTTGCAGCGCTCAGTCCCGCAGGCGGCGTGTTTCGTCGTGCCACGGGTCAGCAGCTGGGCCGATTTCCGACGTGCGCGCCGGTCGCGTGCGGTGGATTGGACGACCCTGCGGCAGCGCGAGCAGGTCGCGATCTTCCTGCCCGGCGATGTCAGCCCGCAGGAGATCCGCGATTGCCTGCACGAGGAACTGGCGCAGGCCCTCGGCCCGCTCAATGACCTCTATCGCCTGCCCGACAGCGTGTTTAACGACGACAACTTCCACACCGTGCTGACCGGCTTCGATATGTTGA
Source organism: Pacificitalea manganoxidans (assembly GCF_002504165.1). GTDB lineage: Bacteria > Pseudomonadota > Alphaproteobacteria > Rhodobacterales > Rhodobacteraceae > Pacificitalea > Pacificitalea manganoxidans. The sequence goes on along the minus strand of NZ_CP021404.1, from coordinate 1,813,947 downwards.
TGCTGCGCGCGTATTACGACCCGTCGCTGCGGTCGGGCATGACCCCGCAGGAGGTCGCCACCCGTCTGCCCGCCATTCTGGACCGGATCAATCCGGCGGGGCGCGGCGGGCGCAGCGCAATGCCGGATGACACGCCGCGCGCATGGGTCGATGCGATTGAAACCGCGCTTGGCCCCCGAGGCAGCGATGCCAGTCGCCGGGCTGCCGCCCGCCGCGCCGTGGAGATCGCCGGAGCACGCGGCTGGCAGGACACGCGCCGGGGCTTCTCGCTCTATGCGCTGGGGCGGCTGTCGCTGTCAGAAAGCCCGGAGGCCGCTCTGGCGGCGTTCCTAGGTGCGGCGCAGGTCTATGGCAATTCCTACGACACCCGCATCCAAGCCGCCCATGTTAACATGCAGCTTGCGGCCTTTGCCCTGTCCAACGGTCAGCCGGAGGCCACGCTGGCCTTTGTCAACGACTCGCTTCAAGTGGTGATGGATTCCGAAAACGCGGCCTTGCTGGCCTCGCTTCTGATGCTGAAATCCGAAGCACTAGAGGATCTTGGCCGCCCGTCCGAGGCCCGCATGGTGCGGCTCGACAGTCTGGGATGGGCGCGCTATGGGTTCGGCCGCGATCAGGTCGTGCGGGCAAGGCAAAGCGAAATCGCCGCGCTGTCGCCGCGTCTGTTGCGGGAGCGCTGATCTAAGCCTCCGCAGCAGGGTCCGGTCGCGCGATAGCGCAATCAAGACGAAGAGGCCCCCATGATCGTAATCATCGCTACACTTTTCGGGGTGGCTCTGGGCGCATGGCGGGCCAAGACCCGTGGCGGCGGCGGCATGGACATGGCGCAATACGCCGCCGGACATGCGATTGCCTTTGCCCTGCTCGGGCTTTTCCTGACGATTATTCTGGAACGGATGCTGTAAGGGCGGCACGCCTGCGCCCACGGTATTTACGGCGCGACGAAGGTCACACCGTCCATGTTGCGGATCAGATCCACGTCGCGCTCGTAGTCATCCGTCAGCCGTGCGACGAGGTTTTCGTCCCAGCCTTTCAGATCGATCTCCATCTCGACCGCGCCGGGGCGCACGAATTTGTCGAGGAACGCAGAAATGATCCGCGTCCGCTGCGCCGCGTTGCGCACCGGATGGCTGGCAAGATACGACTCCAGCCGCTCCACCCCGCCCGGCTTCATCAGCCCCGACAGGATATCAAACCGCCCCTTCAGCGATGTGCCGTCGCCGACCAGTGCCAGCCGGTCAACCAGTTCGGGCCAAATCATCGGCGCATCTTCGTTGCACCAGACCGTCAGCGCAGCATTCGGCGCGCCTTCGCGCAGCGCGTTGATTACGTCGGACCAGCGCAGATCGTCGTAGTTCCCGGCCTTCAGCCATGCATTGAAATCGGCGTCATGGACCCGATCGGACAGCGCGGGCAACAGGGTGGCCGGGTTGCGCAACGAGATGAAGAATTCGATCTCGGCGTCAGGAAAGAGGTTGCGCAGCCAGCCCGCGCGCGCGCCCGCCATCGGGTAAAGCCGCCCGCCGGTGATCGCCCGCGCCGGTGCGCAAAAGAAATTCTCGTTGGAGAAGATCACTCGCTCGGTGCCATCCTCATCGGTGACCGCATCCAGCATCGTCGCCTGCATTTCCGCCGAGGCGGGACTGCCGCGCAGATTGATCAGCGCTTCGCGCAGGACCGGGCGGAACCGTGCCGGATCGGGCACGACGACACCCTCGCTGGCCAGCGACTCGGCGTTGCGACGCAGACTGCGCAAAAGCGCGTCCTCATCGGTGCAGTGCACCCCGAGATGATAGACGATTTCCATGTAAGTGCAGTCCCGGTCCGGGCCTCCCCGTTTGGGTGGATCGCAGATGTTGGTGCCACTTGCGCAGAGCAATGCGCCGATCTCAAGGCGATTTCTGGACAGGCGGTGAAACTTGGCTTACCCGGCTGGCATGACGAAGACCCCTGCCCCCGCCTCCACCCGGCCGCCCGCGCGGCCTGCCCTGCGCCTGCCCCGCCTTGATCCGTGGTCGCTGGGTGCGGCGCTGATCGCGGCCTTGGTTCTCGTGCCGATTCTGGCGGTCGTCTGGATGGGGTTCTTTCCGACCGAAAATATCTGGCCGCATCTGCTGGCCACCACCCTGCCGCGCTATTTCCGTACCACGGTGATCCTGATGCTGTCGGTGGGGCTGCTGGCAGGCGCGGTCGGCACCGGCGCGGCGTGGCTGGTGACGATGTATCGCTTTCCAGGGCGGCGCTGGCTGCAATGGGCGCTGTTTCTGCCGCTGGCGATCCCGGCCTATGTCGGCGCCTATGCGCTGGTCGATTTTCTGGAATATGCCGGCCCGGTGCAGCGGACGCTTCGGGCGGTGTTTGGCTGGCAATCGGCGCGTGACTACGCCTTCCCGGAGGTGCGCTCCCTCGGCGCGGCCATCGTGGTGCTGTCGGCGGCGCTTTACCCTTATGTCTACCTGCTGGCCCGCGCGGCCTTCCGCGAGCAATCGGGCGGCACCTATGAGGTCGCTCGCGCACTCGGCGCAGGCCCGTGGCGGCGGTTTTTCCGCGTGGGCCTGCCGCTGGCCCGGCCTGCCGTGGCCGCAGGCATGGCCGTCGCGATGATGGAAACGGTGAACGATTTCGGCACCGTCAATTATTTCGCGGTGCAAACCCTGACGACCGGCATTTTCACGGTGTGGCTGGAGCAATTCAACGCCGGTGGCGCGGCGCAGATCGCGCTTGTGATTCTGGGGCTGGTTCTGATGCTGGCGCTGCTGGAGCGCGCCGGAAGACGCGGCCTGCGGTTCCACCGGATTGCGCGCCAGACCCGCCCCGTGACGCCCGAGACGCTGCTTGGCGCGCGGGGCTGGCTGGCGACGGGGTTGTGCCTTGTGCCCTTCGTCATGGGCTTTGTCCTGCCCATCGGTGTCATCGGCTCCCATGCCGCCAGCAGTTCCGAGGGCTGGGCCGATCCCGGTCTGATCCGTGCCGCCATCAACACCGTGCTCACGGGGGGCATCGCCGCGCTCATCACTGTGGCTGCCGGGCTGTTCATGGTCTACGGCGTGCGCCTCTCGGGACGACAATTGCCGCGCCTTCTGTTGCCGGTGACGACGATCGGCTATGCGGCCCCCGGTGCCGTGCTGGCCGTTGGCGTCCTGATCCCCCTTGCCGCCGCCGATCATAAGCTCGCAGACGGCATTCTGGCGCTCACTGGCAGCGATCCGGGGCTGATCCTCACCGGCTCGGCTTTTGCGGTCGTCTATGCGTGGGGTGTGCGCTTCTTCGCCATCGCGCAAAGTGCCGCCGACGGCGCGATGGGCCGGGTGTCTCCGTCGCTGCCAATGGCGGCGCGCTCGCTGGGCCGGACCCGGCGCGGGGTGTTGTCATCGGTCTACTTGCCCCTGATCCGAGGCTCGGTCGGCACCGCGCTGCTGCTGGTCTTTGTCGACTGCGTCAAGGAACTACCCGCGACCCTGATCCTGCGGCCCTTTGGCTTCGATACTCTGGCCACCCGGACCTATGAGAAAGCCTCGTTGGAAAACCTGACCGATGCGGCACCAGCGGCGCTGATGGTGTCCGCTGTCGGGCTTGCCGCGGTCGTATTGCTGGCACGGACGCATCGCTAGTTGCATGCGCCGCGCAGGGGCGCTAAACGATGCCCCGTGCCGGTCTAGCTCAGCTGGTAGAGCGTCTGATTTGTAATCAGGGGGTCGGGGGTTCGAGTCCCTCGACCGGCACCACAGTTCCCAAAATCTCTAACGTTCTTAGTCGCTTCGAGCGGCTATCGCATCGCATGACATTCTCGCGCTCTTGTGACTAGACGACCGGTCTATTTCGTCCTATCTCCCCTCCCATGACAGAGCAGCCGACACTGACCAAAGCCGAACAGACCCGCGCCCGTATCCTTGCGTCGGGCCGCGCGCTTGTGCTTGCGCGCGGTTTTTCCGGGGTCGGGCTTAAGGACATCCTCATCGCGGCAGAGGTGCCGAAAGGCTCGTTTTACTACTACTTCCCGTCGAAGGAGGCGTTCGGCGCCGCAATGCTGACGGAGTATGTGGCCGAATACCTGGATGGGTTCGACCGTATCGCCGACACGCCCGCCCCGGCTGCGGAGCGCATGTTGGCCTTTTTCGAACGCGCCCCGGGTGGTCCGGCAGGCTCGATGGCGGAACGCTGCCTTGTGGTGAAGCTTGCCGCCGAAATCGCTGATCTGTCGGACGGGATGCGCCGCATCCTCGATGACGGTGTCGGGCAGTTCTGCACCCGGTTGGCGCGGCTGCTGGAGGACGGCGCCGCTGATGGCTCCCTCCTCCCCCAGCCCGATCCAACCGCCGCCGCCCGCCAGCTTTACGCACAATGGCTTGGTGCGGCGATCCTGACGAAACTGGCCCGCGATCCCGCTCCGCTGGACGAGGCCCTCACAGATACCCGCAGACGGTTTTGCCGCCTGCCCACCGCATAAGGACATTCCCATGAAAGCCGCCATTCATCACAGCTTCGGCGATCCCGCACAAATGTTGCACGCCGAAACCACCGCCACGCCTCAGCCCGGCGCAGGTCAGGTCCGCGTCCGCATGATGCTGTCGCCGATTCATAACCACGATCTGTGGACCGTGCGCGGCAATTACGGCTATAAGCCCGAGCTGCCTGCCATCGGCGGGAGCGAGGCGCTGGGTGTGGTCGAGGCCGTCGGCGAAGGCGTCGATGACGCGCTGGTCGGCACGCGGGTCGTTCAAGCCGGCGTTCGCGGCGCATGGGCGGAAAGCTTCCTCGCCGATGCCGCGACCCTGCTGCCCCTGCCCGATGCCATCGGGGACGAAGCTGGCGCGCAACTGATCGCCATGCCCTTTAGCGCATTGTCGCTGCTGGAGTTTCTGAATGTGTCTGAAGGCGATTGGGTTATCCAGACCGCGGCCAATGGCGCCGTCGGTCGGCTGTTCCATGACTTGGCGCGCAGCCGTGGCGTCCGCACCCTGAACCTCGTGCGGCGTGACGAGGCCGTGGCAGAACTGGAAGCGCAGGGGATGGAGCATGTGATCTCCACCGCCAACAGCGACTGGCAGGACCGTGCCCGCGCCGTGCTGGGCAAGGACGGAGCCCGCGCCGCCATCGATTCCGTAGGTGGGCCGATCGTGGCTGACCTTGCCGATCTGCTGGGTCTGAACGGCGAACTTGTCGTCTTTGGTACCGCAACCGGGGAGCCGCTGCAACTGCGCGCCAGCGCCATGATCACCAATCACCTGACCGTGCGCGGCTTCTGGGGATCGCGGATCATCGCGGACATGCCCGCCGCCGAGAAGACCCGCCTGATCACCGAATTGGTCACCCTTGCCGTGCAGGGCGCGCTGTATCTGCCTGCGGGCGGCATCTACCCGCTCGATCAGATCCAAGAGGCGGTCAACGCTTCGCTGACACCGGGCCGTCAGGGCAAAATCCTGCTGCGTCCGTAACCGCGTCACCACCGCCCGCCCTTTACGCCTGCGGTTAGGCCGCAGCAGACCGAGGTGGGCGGCGGCTAGGCGATGGCGCGGGGGGCTGGCTCTGCCGATGTGGCAGACGGCGCGCGCCCTTCGCTGCGATCAAAAAGCTCCTGCATGCGGATCGCCGTGATCGGGCTTTCCGCTCCGGTCACATCGGAGTGGTTCTCGACAACCGTCCAGATCCGCATGCCCGGCAATATCTTGCGCCAGAAGCTGCTTTCATTTTCGTGGATCGGCTTGCGCTCTTCCGAGCAGATCACATCCACCTCCCCCTCCAGTCGTTCGGGCCAGAAATGCCCCCATGCGATGTTGAGACGCGCCTTAGCACGCGGATTGCGACCGGGGCGAAACTCATCGGGGCGGTGATTGAACCAGTGTGCGGCAAATTTGCGTAGCCCATATTCCAGATCCACCAAACGGGATCGATACCGGCGCAACCTCGGATCGCGCAGATCCTCAAGGCTCCGCCCGCCGGTGAACCGCCCCGTCGGGAACCAGTAATGAATGCGGGACCGCAGGCGCGGAGACTTCCCCTTGAAGAACCGCTTGATGAGACGGGGCATGCCCGGATCGAGCAGGACCATATGATCGACGGGTCGGCCCTGTTTGGCCATTTGCCGCGCCATCTCCACCGCGATCACCGCGCCGTTGCAAAACGCGCCCAGATGGACACGCCCCGCGGGCCAGTCGCGGTTGATCTGTGCGATATAGGACGCGGCGATATCGGGAACATTGTCGGGGATGGGCCGGTCGCCGTTAAAGCCCGGAAGCTGGAACAGCTCTATCTTCTGGTCAGGCGCGAGCCCCTGAAAAAACGGCGGGCGGGGCATGGTGTAGCCTGACGACCCATGCACCATGAAAATCGGCGGACGTGCATCGGGCGCGACCTGCACCGGCGTTACCCCCGCACCCATAAACCCGGCCATCGCGGCGGGGGTCGGGTAGTCAAAAATCGACGAAATCCTGATTTCCCGACCGGCGATGGTGGACAGGCGCGTGGCGAGTTCTTCGGCCAGTAGCGAGTCCCCGCCCAGATCGAAAAAATCCTCCTCCAAGCCCACCTCGGCTTCGTTGAACACGTCAGCAAATGCGGCGCGGACGGCGTCTTCTGACGATGCGGTGGCGGGGGGCATCTGATCGCGAACGCTCATTGCACGACAAGCTCCTTGCGCAGGACTTTGCCATTGGCGTTGCGGGGCAAGGCATCCACGAACAAAAAGCGCCGAGGCCGCTTATCCGGCGAAAGAGTGGCCCGGCAATGCCGCACGAGCCTGTCTTCGGTCAGGCCGTCCCCCGCCACGAATGCCGCGATCTCCTGCCCTTCGCGTGCGGATGCAAACCCGATGGCCGCACATTCCCGCACCCCGTCGAGCGTCATGATCGCATGCTCGATCTCGCTTGGATAAACATTCGCGCCGCCGCGAATGATGAAGTCGCCGGAGCGGCCTCGGATCGACAGGAAGTTATCGGACACCGCCGCCAGATCGCCGGTATAGGCCCATCCGCCCTTAAGCTTGTCACCCTGCGCGCGCCCTTTGCCGCCGATGAGCGCGCTTGCCATCGCGGGCGAACGCACCCGCAGCAAGCCGATCTCACCCTCAGGGACCGTATTGTCCTGATCGTCCACCACCTCGACCCGGATGCCGCGCAGGATCCGGCCATCCGTGTCGGGACGGGCAAGAAGGTCATCGCCTTGCAGGATTGAACATGTGCCCGTGATCGAGCTTGAGAAACAAAGCAGAAAGGTGGGCGTCAGTAGCCTACGCGCGGCAAGTTTATCCTCGGTGCTCATATCCGCGCCACCGGCGTAAAGGCAGCGCAGGTTCGGCAGAACGGGCGCGCGCGCCCCCGCTGCGACCGCAAGCATATTGCGCACCATTGTCGGCACCGAGAAGGTATTCGTGACCCGGTCCGCCTGTAGCCGCTCGATGAATTCAGAGGCGTCCATGAGCGGCGGATACAGCCGCACCGTATTCCCGGCGAGCAGGTGACCAAAGGCATGATTGCGCACCGCCGAGAAGGACATGAGCCCGGCACAGGCAAAGGTCTGCCCGGTGCCGGCCGTCACCCTGCCATACTGGTTGGTGCGCAGGACGAATTGGACATGGCTGAGCGCAATCCCAATGGGACGCCCCGTGGTACCCGAGGTGAGCGATATGATCGCCAGCCCCGGATCAGCGGGTGCCTCGGGCGGCAGGTTTGACGCGGCGGCGATCTTCGCCCGCCATGCCTCATCACGCACACATTCCGTCACCCCCGACAACCCCATGCCACGGTCCGTCAACACGGTCGTCAGATCGAACTCCGCCACAAGCGTCGCCATTTCGACAGCAGGCATCCGGAAATCCAGCGGCACCACCGTGGCCCCGATCATCCAGAGCGCGACACTCTCGACCACGCAATCCGCGCCGCGCCGCGTGGTTATGCCCACGCGATCATGCGCCCGCACGCCGAGATCCAGCAGCACCCGCGCCGTTTGCGCCGCCTGATCGCCAATATCGCGGAAGGTAAGACTGCGACCGTCGGCCACCAGCGCAGATGTGTCGCCAAGCTGGGACGCGTGTGCGAGAAAAATATCGGCGACGGTCATCATAAGCGTCCGAACTCCTTACCTACCGTGAGCGTTATCATTGTAACCTTACCAGGGGTCACCTACAGTCACAGGGATGTGAACAGCAAGGCAAGGTAAGCGCATGTCCCTCACAAAAATACTGGCGGCTGTGGTCGTTTTCACCTCATCCACCGCTGCGGTTGCCGAGCCAATCAGCATTGCAACTGCAAGGCAGGGCTCCTCCACCCATAATTTGGGATTGGCCGTCAGCACGGTTGCGGCAGAGATCTCTGATCTCGATATCCGTCCGTTGCCCTTCCAATCGACGTCGCAAGCTTTGCCGATGGTCGACAGCAACGAAATCGGCCTCGGGCTTGAAAATGCCTATGCACTTCTGGAGGCCTCGTCGGGCGCTGGCACCTTTGAGAACTTTCAGCAGAAAAACCTGCGGCTTGTCGCGCGGCTCTTGCCGTTGCGGATGACCGTGGGCGTGCGCGCCGACTCTGACATTCAGTCCGTCGCTGACCTGAAAGGCATGCGCCTTCCCGCTGGGTTCGGCACGACTGTTACTGGGGAATTGCTGATCTCCACCCTATTGGCAACGGGCGGGTTGGATTACGACGATGTGGAGCAGGTTCCGGTCGCGAACTTCAGCGCGATGGCAGATGCCTTCATCGCCGGGGACATTGACGCATATATCTTCGTCGTGGGTTCGCCGCGCGATGCCAACGTGTCGGTTCAGGTCGGTGGACTCCGCGCAATCGACCTTAACGACAGCCCAGAAACCCTTGCGAACGTGAAAGAAATTCTGCCCGTGGCGAGCCTCTATGAACTGGAGCCCGCCGAGAACCTGATGGATATCGACGATGTCACCACCATCCTGCAATATGATTACTTCGTCTACACCAACGACGCCCGCCCGGACGCCGATGTGACCGCACTTCTAACGGCGTTGCAGGGCGGCAAGGCCCAGATGGAAGAGATGGTGGCAAGCCTGAGCTGGTTCTTGCCGGAAAACATGTATGCCGACGTGCCGATGCCCTACCACCCTGCCGCAATCGCCTTTTTCGAGGCTCAGGGAATTGAGCAACGGTGACACGCCTAAGCGAGGCCGGTCGCGTCCTAGCGGGGGCGACCGGCGTTCTTTTGCTGCTCGTGCCGGTTCTGTGGCATCTCGATCCGTGGCGCATGCTGTCCTCTTCGGCGAATATGGAGCAATTCGCCACGACAGAACTCACGCTGGCCTTGGTCTATGTGTTTTTGTCCCGGCTGCGCCCCGAAGGCGGCACCGTCTGGACCGTCACGCTGGTGCTTGCGGCGGCTGTAACCGCCTTCGTCGGGGTCATGATGGTGCGCCATTACGGAAGCGCCACGGCACATTTCATCCTCCCCACCCCGCGCAATATAGCTTTGGCACTGGCGCTTGCCGGGCTGACCCTGACCGCTTGCTGGGCGGCGAGCGGCGCGCATTTCGGCATCCTTGTCGGTGGGTTTCTGGTGCTTGGCTATGCCATGCAATTTGCAGGCGGATCGCTGGCCTCGCCGCCGATCTCGCTTGAACGCTACGCGCTTTACCTCACCTTTGGCGGCGAAGGGTTTCTGGGCAACGCCCTGCGGGTCATTTCGGACGTTGTCGTTGTCTATATTGGCTTTGGCGTCGTCGTGAACCTGATCGGCGCCACCCGCGTCATCGAAACCATCGCCATACTCGCCACCCGCCGCAGCCGTGGCGCCGCGATCAAGGTCGCGGTGCTCTCCTCGGCCTTGTTCGGCACGATAAGCGGCAGCGCCACCTCCAATGTGATGACATCGGGCACGTTCTCCATCGCGAGCATGCGCAAGCTGGGGCTGAGCGGCGCCCAAGCCGGCGGGGTCGAGGCCGTCGCCTCGACGCTTGGGCAGGTCATCCCCCCGATCATGGGCGCGGCGGCCTTTCTCATGGCGGACTTTACCGGCCTGCCCTATCTAACCATCGCGGGCGCGGCGCTGCTTCCCGCTCTTCTCAGCGTCATGGTGCTGTTTCTCTGCGCGGACCGGATGGCTGCGGGCGTTGCCGCGACCCCCGGCGGGGCCATCGAAACGCCGCCGAAACTAGTCCGCAGGGATCTGTTCTATCTGCTGCCCATCATCGGGGTCTTCGTGACCCTTCTCCTCCGCTCCGACAACGTGGCACTGGCGGGGGTGTCGGGCATGGGATTGGGGATCGTCGCGGGCGTGCTGCGCAATGGCGTGGCCCAGACGCTGCAGCAGTTCCGCGCCCTGCCCGCCCGCGCCGGACGCGCGATCGGCAACCTTGTCGTCACCGCATCCGCGCTCGGCTGCATCATGGCGGTGCTGTCGATCACCGGGGTCGATGTGCTGCTATCGATGAAGATCGGCCAGCTGGGCGAGACGAGCCTGTTTCTGTCGCTGCTTCTGTCGGGTCTTGCGGCGATCATCCTCGGCACTGGGATGGCCACCAGCGGCGTCTATATCGTCGTGGCGATTATGCTGGCACCGGGGCTTGTCAAACTTGGCATTCCGGTTCTTTCCGCGCATATGTTCGTCTTTTATTTCAGCGTGATATCCATGATAACGCCGCCCGTCGCATTCGCCGTTCTCGCGGCCAGCGGGTTGACTGGCGCGGGCTTTTACCGCACCGCATTCGCCGCGCTGCGCTTTGGCTGGATCCTTTTCCTGATCCCGTTTCTGATCGTGTATTTCCCCGGTCTGCTGCTGATCGGGACGGCCCAAGCAATCATCAGCGATATCGCCACGGTCTTGGCCAGCGGCGCGGCGCTTTGGCTCGCCGCCAGAGCCGCGTCCGCAGCGGTCCGCGCAGCCCGTCGACATGCCCTGTCAAAGCCCTGACGCCGCGCGCAGCAGGCGGCCTGATCTGTCAGACTGTGCCACCTATCCGCCGGTCGGGCCGGGCGGCGCATTCGGCGAAAACGCGGGCGTCACAATAGGCGCAGGTGTCGGGGGCGATGTTGTCGACCGTGGCTGAAATCGCGGCGCCCTTGTTACGGAATAACCGATCCTCGCCGAGGATCACGGCAAGCCCCAGCCGACGCAGCCGTTCGGCCAGTGGCGGATAATGGCAGACGACGAACAGATCGCCCCCTGCCGCGCGTCGGCGTCCCGCCTCGATTTCCAGAAGCTCGACCCCGGCCAGATCCACCTCCCCGACCCCATGCAGGATCAGGATCAGGTTGATCTGCTCGGGACGCTGCCGGGCCAGACTGCGCAGCCGCGCGTTGATCGTATCGACCGACCCAAAGAAAAGCGGCCCATCAAGGCGCAGGATCAGCGTCGCGGGGCATTCCGGCAGATCGAAAAGCTCGGCGTTGCGGATGGTGCGGTGATCGCCCGACGCATCCGGCGCACCGACGGCCAGCACCGGATTGGCGCTGCGGTTGAGAAACACGGCGAGCGACGCCAGCACACCGACATAGATCGCCAATTCAAGGTTCGCAGCCAGACCCACGGCAAAGGTCAGCGCGGCGATGGCGGTTTCGGTGCGGCTGGTCCGGGCCAGATGCCGGATTTCGGCCAGATCGATCAGCTTATAGGCGACGTAAAGGATCAGCCCGGCGATGGCGGCAATCGGGACGAGCCCGACATAGGACCGAAACAGCGCGACCATCACGACAAGAAACAGCGCCGCAGAAATCGCCGCCATCGGCGATGTGGCACCCGATTCCAGATTGACCCCGGAGCGGGTGAAAGAGCCCGACGCGGGGTAGCACTGAAACAGCGAGCCGGTGACATTCGACAATCCCTGCCCCAGCACTTCGCGGTTGGCGTCGAAGTCCGTGCGGGTCTTATGCGCCATGCTGCGCCCGATCGCGATGGCTTCGAGCAGGCCGATCAGCGCGATGGCAAAGGCGCTTTCCAGCATCTCGGTCCAGCTGCCAATCCCCAAGGAAGGCCACGCGAACACGGGATAGGCGGAGGGCAGCGCCCCGACGAACGCCATCCCCTCGGCCGCCTCGCCAAAAGGCATCACCACCAGCGTTCCGGCAACGATAGCGATCAGAAAGCCGGGCCAGCGTGGCAGATAACGGCGAAACAGAACCACCGTCACCAATGTCACAGCCGCGGAAAGCACAGCAATCGGGTTGGTGGTGGAAAGGTTCGCCCCCACCGCCATCAGCCGGTCAATGATGCCATAGGCCGATGTGCTCGCCAGCCCCAACGCCGGGCCAAGCTGGCTGACCGCGATCAGGATCGCCGCCGCCCCGGTAAAACCGATCATCACCGAATGGGACACGAACCCGGCCAGACGCCCGGCGCGCGCCAGCGCGAGACACAGCTGAATCACCCCGGCCATCAGCGCCAGCAGGATCGCCCCCGAAACGAATTCGGGCGAGCCGGGCTCCATCTCCCCCACCAGCGCGCTGAACACGACCGCCGAAATCGCGGTCGTCGGCCCTGACACCATGACAAGGGACGAGCCAAAGAGCGCGGCGATCACCGGCGGCACCATCGCGGTGAACAAGCCATATTCCGGGGGCAGCCCGGCTATAGCGGCAAAGGCCACGGCCTGCGGCAGAACAATCGCCGCGCCGGTCAACCCGGCGAGGATATCGGCGCGCAAACGTGCGCCTGTCATCTGGTGCAGCCAGTCGAAATTCACCACTTGCGGCAGGCGCAGCTTGCGGCTGCCTCCTGCCGGGTGGCGCGGCCTCAGCCCCATTTGCCGATCATGATGCCTGAATCGGATTCATCCCGGCGCAGGGCGATGACCTCCTCATCCGTCATCGTCACGCGATTGCGGCGGCCCGTCAGCCGATCCATCAACCGGTCGCTCATATCTCGGCGCACCGCCTCGTAATCCGGATGACGGCCCAGATCGGTGAACTCGTCGGGATCGTTCAGCAGATCGAAAAGCTGCGGCGGGAATTTACGGAAATAGACGTATTTCCATCGATCGGTGCGGATCATGTAGCCGCGCGCATCCTTCACATCGATGCCCAGCGTTTCGCGCGCCGCGTAGAAGGCATAGTCGATCTCGGAGAACACCGCGTCGCGCCAATCCTGCGGCGCTTCCCCGCGCAGCAGCGGCATGAGCGAGCGACCTTCGAGCCGATGATCGACCGGCGGCGCGCCGGTCGCTTCCAGAAACGTCGGTACCAGATCGATGGCCTCGACCAGCGCGTCGCAGGCTGTGCCCCGGGTCGCGTCGGCCTCCGGGCGGGGGTCGAACACGATCAGCGGCACGCGCACGGACTGCTCGTGGAACAGTTCCTTTTCGCCCATCCAGTGATCGCCCATGTAATCGCCGTGATCGGAGGTCAGCACGATCATGGTCTCGCGGTCGCGGCCGGTTTCTTCCAGCCACGCGAAAAGCCGCCCCAGATGGTCGTCGATCTGCTTGATGAGGCCCATATAGGCTGGCAGAACCGTCTCCCGCGTGCCGTCCGCAGAGAAAACGCGACCCACTTCCATATTCATGAACGCCGCCTGCACCGGGTGCGTATCCTGCCGCTCCTCCTCGCTGCGTTTGACGGGGAGGAAGCTCTCGGGCCCATACATGTCATGATAGGGGGCGGGCGCGATATAGGGCCAGTGCGGCTTGATATAGCTCAGATGGCAGAGCCACGGCGTGTCGCCGCTCTCTTCGATGAACTCCCGCGCCCGCATGGTCATATAGGCGGTTTCGGAATGCTCCTCCTTGACCCGCGCCATCAGGTTGGAATGCTTCAGCAGCCAGCCTGACAGAATTTCGCCATCCGGCCCTTCGGCGGCGTTGGCATAGTCATTCCACGGGTTTTCCCCATCATAGCCCTGCGCGCGCAACCAATCGTTATAGGCGAGGCTCCCCCCCTTTCTGCGCAGCAGCGGGTTCGGGTGCAGACCGTCGTCGCGCTCATAGGGGTCAAACCCCGGCTGCCCGATCCGCAACCCCAATTCGGAGGTGCTGTCGAGCCCCAGACGGGTCATGCCTTCGCGGTCGGGCACCATGTGGGTCTTGCCCACCACCGCCGTGCGCACGCCAAGGGGCCGCAGGTAATCGCCCAGCGTCAGTTCCCCCACGGGCAGCGGCACCCGGTTCCATGTGGCGCCGTGGCTGAACACCGTGCGTCCGGTGTAGCACGATGCCCGCGACGGCCCACAGACCGGCGATTGCACATAGGCCCGGTCGAACCGCACCCCCCGCGCCGCCAGCCGGTCGATATGCGGCGTGTGCAGATGCGGGTGACCGTAGCAGCTCAGGTAATCCCAGCGCAGCTGATCGGCCATGATGAAGAGGATGTTCTTGATTGCAGTCACGGGTGTTTACCTCATCAGGCCGGGTAGGAAAGTAGCGATCTGTGGCACCAGCAGCACCAGAATGAGGCCGGTGACCAACGCGATGATATAGGGGGTCACCCCTCGGAAGATCGCGCCCAGCTTCACATCGGGCAGCACCGATTTGACCACAAACACGTTCATTCCGATGGGCGGCGTAATCAGCCCGATCTCGGACACCAGCACGACAAGGATGCCAAACCAGATCATGTCGATTCCGCTCAGTTGCAGCGCCGGCAGGAAAACCGGAACGAGCAGGACAAGGATACCGATGGCCTCGAACACCATGCCCATCAGAATGGCGATCACGCAGACGAAGATCACCAACTGGAAGGGTGTCAATTCATGGTGGTCGACGAAGTCGAGCAGATCATAGGGCATGCCCGACAGGTTGATGAACTGCGAGAATACGATCGCCCCCAGCAGCACGATAAAGATCGTCGCGGTGGTCACCGTGGCGTCCGCCAGACAGGTGCGCCATTCGCCGATGCTGCGCAGATTGCCGCGCATGACCGCGATCACCGCCGCGCCGAACGCCCCGATGCCAGAGGCCTCGGTGGCGGTGAACGCGCCCGAATAGATACCGCCCAGCACGACGATAAACAGGATCAGCACGGGCAATGTGCCGCGGATGGCTTCTTTCTTGCGGGCGGGTTCCAGCGGCGGGGCATCCGGCGCGGCCAGCGGATCGCGCCGCACCACGATGCCCACGCAGATCATGAACAGCGTAATCAGCAGCAGCCCCGGCAGGATCCCCGCGATGAACAGCAGGCCGATATCCTGCTCGGCGATCAGGCCGTAGATGACCAGTGGCACGGACGGCGGGATCATGATCCCCAGCGTGCCGCCCGCAGCGATGGTCCCCGCCGCCAGCCGGTCTGAATATTTGTAGTTCCGCATCGGCGGCATCGCCACCTTGGACATCGTGGCCGCGGTGGCCAGCGTCGAGCCGCAGACGGCGGAAAACCCGCCCGCTGCCAGCACGGTCGCCAGCGCGAGCCCGCCGCGGAACCGGCCAAGCGCCGCATAGGCCGCATCATACAGATCCTTGCTGATCTGGGCATGCACGATGAACACCCCCATCAGGATGAACAGCGGAATGACCGACAGGTTGTAATTCATGCTGTCGTGGAAAACCTGCTGGCCCACCATCGCAAAGGAGGCTTCCCAGCCCCGCAGCATGGCAAAGCCGACGAACCCCACGATCAGGGTGGCAAAGCCCACCCGAAACCCAAGGAAACACAGGCCAAGCAGAACGGCGAACCCGATTAGGGCTATAGCCATCACATATCCTCCAGATGATGAGCGGACGGTTCGGGATTGCGGGTCACAAGTCCGAGGATCTGGCTGACGATGCTCAAGGCTCCGAGCGCCGTGACCATGCCCATGATCCATGCCAGCGGCCATTCCAGAACAACGGTGCGCGCGTCGAGATGCGCGGCCTCGACCGCCTGCTCGTAGAGAACGAACACGATCAACGCCATGGCGAGGATCGAGAAGCCCTGCACGATGATATCGTAGATCCGGGGGTTCAGCGCCCGCACATAACCGTCGACCAGTTCGACGACGATGTGCTTGTCCCGCGCATTCGCGACACCCAGCCCGATGAAGATGAGCAGCGCCAGCATGGAGCTGATCATCTCCGTCGCGCCAAAGACCGGCTCGCCCAAAGCGTAGCGGCCGACCACATCGATAAAGGTCAGCAGCATCATGGCCGCGAGCACAATGCTTGCAAGGATCTCAAGTAATCCGGTGATTGTTGTTAGTAATTTGCGTGCCATGATGCTGCCCTCCGGGCGTAGTCTCAGTTCGTCGTCGCGGTAAGTTGGCTCTGGTAGAAATCAAGCGCGCCCTGTGCGTCGATCCCGGCCTCTTCTGCCGAGGCAATCCATGCTTCGGTCAGAAAGCTGGACGCGTCCTTCAGCGCCGCTTCAAAGTCCGGATCGGCGTCGATCACGGTCAGCCCCGCATCGGCATATGCGGCCTCTGCCGCCGCATTTTCCGCGTCCCAGCCCGCACCGAATTTCTCGGCCAGCGCCGCGCCGCTGACGCTCATGATCGCGTCCTGATCCTCGGGGGAGATTTCGGCCCATTTGTCTTGATTGATGAACACCGAGAAGGACGAGGTGTAGATCGCGCCTTGGAAGCGGGTGTTCGTCTTGGTGTAGGCCATCACCTGATAGGCCTGAAGTGCCTGCGCATCGAGCCCGATATGGCTGTCCACGACCCCGCGCGAGATGATCTCGTTCGACGCCGCCGCCGGGGTGGAGACAACCCCCGCGCCCAGTTTCTTGACCACGGCAGTGAGCGGTCCGGGGAGGGTCCAGATCTTGCGCGAGGCCAGTTCCTCGATCGAATTGATCGGGGTGTCGGTCTGGCTGTAGAGCTGCCCGGGCGAGATCACGAATTGCGACAACAGGTGCACGGTGTCGAATTCGTCGGGGAAATACTTGCGGTTGGTTTCCCACAGCGCCCGGCTCATCGCTGCCGCGTCATTCGATCCGGTAAAGGGCAGCATCGCCACCGCCGGGCCCGTGACACGGTTCTGGATCAGGCCGTTGAACTGAACCGCCGCATCGGCGATCCCCTTTTCCACCGCGGCAAGCTGTTCGGGCGGGGCCGCGACGGATTTCGGCGGCAGCAGGCCAGTGACACGTCCTTCGGTGACGCGCTCGATTTCGTCGATCCACGCCGGCAGCACATCGGCGCAGACGAAATGGCTCGACGGCCAGAAGCAGTTCACCAGAATTCGGGTTTTCGCCTGCGCGCCGGTCGCGCTGACGGCAAGCGCGAGCGCTGCCAAGAGTGCCTTGTTGGTCATGTTGGGTCCTCCATGTTGCGACTGCCTCCTCCAGCAGTCTTGTTGGTCTTGGGGTCGGCGGGCAACCCGCGCCGCCCGCCGCACGTTGCTATCGCGGACGAGGCGCACGCATCAGCCGGCCCCGCCCGGTGGGGTCAGATCAAAAATTGACGCGATCTCCACCTTTGAGGGCGAGGATATCGCGGGCTTCGTCTGGGGTTGCGACCTCGCAGCCGAGGTCTTCGACGATGCGCCGGATCTTGGCGACTTGGTGGGCGTTGTTGTCGGCGAGTTTGCCGCGGCTGATGAAGAGGCTGTCTTCGAGGCCGACGCGGACATGGCCGCCCATCTGGCTGGCGGTTGTGGCCAGGGTCATCTGCGCGCCGCCCGCGCCCAGCACCGACCAGCGGTAATCGTCGCCAAAGAGCCGGTCGGCGGTGCGTTTCATGAACACCAGATTGTCGACCTCGGGGCCGATCCCGCCCAGGATGCCAAAGATAAACTGGATGAAGATCGGCGCCTTGAAGAGCCCGATATCCATGCAGAATTTCAGGTTATAGAGATGGCCGACATCGTAGCATTCATGCTCGAACTTGATGTCATGGGGGGCCAGTGTCTCGGCGGCCTCGCGGATGTCGCGGAACGTGTTGCGGAAGATGTTGCCATCGGAATTCGCGACATAGTCCTTCTCCCAGTCGAACTTCCAGTCATCGTCGCCGTAGCGCTTGGCCAGCGGATGGAAGGAGAAGTTCATCGAGCCCATGTTCATCGAACACATCTCGGGCGAGAAGGTCTTGGCCGGCGTGATCCGGTCCTGGATCGACAGGCTCAGCGACCCGCCGGTGGAGATATTGACCACCGCATCGGTGGCCTGCTTGATCCGCGGCAGGAAGGGCTGGAAGTCCTTGGGATCGACCGAGGGCGCGCCCGTGTCATTGTCGCGCGCATGCAGATGCAGGATCGAGGCGCCGGCCTCGGCCGCGGCGACCGCCTGATTGGCGATGTCGTCATAGGTATAGGGCAGCGCGTCGGACATGGTGGGGGTGTGGATGGCGCCGGTGATGGCGCAGGTGATGATCGTCTTCTGGCGGGCCATGAGAGAGGGTCCTTTCAGGTGTCGGTGTCGGTGTCCCGCTCGACGCGATAGCCCAGCGGAAAGAGTTGCAGATCGAACCGGTGCCGGATGAAGCCCCAGATCCCGCGCGGGGCCTTCAGCATCACCACGATCGCCACGAGCCCCAGCACCATCAGATAGACGGTGCCCAGATCGGCGAGGGTCTCGCGCAGGGCAAAGAACACCAGCGTTCCTATGATCGGTCCTTCGAGCGTGCCGATGCCGCCGATCACCACGATAAAGATCACGAAGGCGGTCCAGTCATTCACGCTGAAGGCCGCATCCGGCGAGATCCGCAGCTTTTGCAGAAAGATCAGCGCCCCGATCACCGCCGTCAGCCCCGAGGTCACGACATAGACAAAGAACTTGGTCCGCCAGATGTCGATGCCGAGCGAGGCGGAGGCAAGTTCATTGTCGCGGATCGCGGTCAGCGCCAGCCCCTTGCGGGAGCGCAACAGCAGATAGACGGCGCTGACGACCACCAGCGCGGCGCCAAGCGCCAGCCAGTAGCTCAGCGCCTCGCGCGCCGAACGCCCCTCGGCCATGGACCGCACGATATCGGTGGGCAGCGAGGTGCCGGAGCCACCGCCAAGCGCGGAGATCTGCGCAAAGCTCAGCCGGAACACCTCGGCCATGACCCAGGTGCCGATGGCAAAATACGCCCCCCGCAGCCGGAAGATCAGCGCCGCCACCGGCACCGAGATCGCCGCCCCCAGAACCCCCGCCAGCGCGATCGCCAGCAGCGGCGGCAGCCCCGCGAACATGGTCAGCGCAAACAGCATGTAGCCGCCAAAGCCCACATAGGCCTGCTGGCCCACCGAGACGAGCCCGGCATAGCCCGCCAGCAGGTTCCACAGCGAGGCCAGCGCGAGATAGAGAAAGATCTCCCCCAGCAGCCGCAGATCCGCCCGGCCCGCCCACCACGGCGCGGCGATGAGCAAAACCACGATCACAGCGGCAAGAAGGGCGGCGATGCGCGCGGCGCGCGAGCCGCGGCTGATCCGGATCGACTGGCTCATCCGCTGATCCTCGGGAACAGGCCGTTGGGACGCACGGCGAGAATGACAAGAAAGGCCACATGCCCCGCCAGCAACTGCCAGCCCGGGTTGATGGTGGCGCCGATGGCCTGCGCCACGCCCAGAATGACGCCCCCCGCCAGCGTGCCCCACAGGTTGCCCAGACCGCCGATGATCACCGCCTCGAAGCCAAAGATCAGACGCCCGCCGCCCGCCGCCGGATCAAAGCTGGTGCGGATGCCCAGCAAGATCCCGGCCACGGCGGTCACCGCCAGCGCCAGCGCCATCGCCAGACCGAACACATGCGCCTTGTTCAGACCCATCAGCTGCGCGATGTCCTGATTGTCGGACGTGGCGCGGAACACCCGGCCCAGCGGGGTGCGGTAGAAGGTCCATTGCAGCGCCGCGATCACCGCCACCGCGATGACGAAGGTCAGCACCGGCAGCACCCCCAGCGACAGCGGCCCCAGCATCAGCGACGCGGTCTCCAGCGGGCCCGCATCCAGTTTCTGCGGATCGGCGGAATAGCCTTCGAGCAGCGCGTTCTGCAAGATCACCGACAGCCCGAAGGTCACCAGCAGCGGCGGCAGGATGTCATCGCCCAGCGTCCGGTTCAGCACCAGACGCTGCAGGCAATAGCCGATCCCCGCCATCGCCGGCACCACCACGATCAGCGCCAGCAGCGGATGCACGCCAAGCGCCACGGTCGTGGTCAGACCCAGATAGGCCGCCAGCACGATCAGATCGCCATGGGCGATATTGACCAGCCGCATCACCCCGAAGATCAGCGACAACCCCGCCGCAAAGAGCGCATAAAGCCCCCCCAGCAGCGTGCCTTGCACAAGTGCGTTCATCAGATCCACGTCATGCCACTCCGAAGTAGGCGCGGGTGATCTCCTCGCGCGAGATGCTGTCCGAACGTCCCTCCAGAGACACCCGGCCCTCCTGCAGGCAATAGACCCGCGACGAGACCGACAGCGCCTTGGTGATGTCCTGCTCCACGATGATCGCGCTCATGCCGCCGCCCACGATCCCCGCCAGCGCCGCGTAGATGTCGCGGATGATCACCGGCGCCAGACCGAGGCTGATCTCGTCGAACATGATCAGATCGGGATTGGACATCAGCGCCCGCCCGATCGCCACCATCTGCTGCTGCCCCCCCGACAGCGAGGTCGACGCCTGATGCCGCCGCTCTTCGAGGATCGGGAACAGCTCATAGACCCGGCGCAGGCTCCACGGTCCCGGCCGCCCGACCCGGCCCCCGATCAGCAGGTTCTCCTCGACCGACAGCGACGGGAACAGCTGCCGCCCCTCGGGCACCATCGCCAGACCCATCCGCGCCACCATATCGGGGCGCTCCGCCCCGATCGCCCGGTCGCGGAACCGGATCTGCGCCGCCTCGTTGCGGATCAGCCCCGAGATCGAGCGCAAAAGCGTCGTCTTGCCCGCGCCATTGGCACCGATGATCGCCAGCACCTCGCCCTGCGCCACGGTCATATCCACCCCGTAAAGCGCCTGGAAATCCCCGTAAAAGGCATCGAGCCCGGCAATCGTCAAAATCCGCTCAGGCATCGGCCGCGATCCCCAGATAGATCTCCTGCACCTCGGGGCTCGCCATGATCGCCTTGGGCTCGCCCTCCGCGATCTTGCGCCCGAAGTCGATCACGATCAGACGCTCCACCACCGCCATCAGCGCATGCACCACATGCTCGATCCAGATGATCGACACGCCGCTGGCATGGATCTCCTTGATGGTCTGGATGAGCGACCGGCATTCCGCCTCCGTCAAACCGCCCGCGATCTCGTCGAGCAGCAGCAGACGGGGCTTGGCGCAAAGCGCCCGCGTCAGTTCCAGACGCTTGCGGTTGAGAAGCGTCAGACCCCCCGCCGGCAGATTGGCCTTGTCCAGCAGATGCGTCCGCTCCAGCACCTCCAGACACAACCGCTCCGCCGCATGCCCCGACAGCCCCGCCGATTGCGTCGCCGCGACCATCGCGTTCTCGAACACCGTCATATGGGTGAAGGGCTGCGGCACCTGGAAGCTGCGCGCGATCCCCGCCCGCGACCGGCGCGCGGCGCTGTGGCGGGTGATGTCCTCGCCCGCGAACTCGATCCGCCCGGAGCCCGGCTGCAACGTGCCGGTGATCAGGTTGAACATCGATGTCTTGCCCGCGCCATTGGGCCCCAGAACGCCAAGCGCCTCGCCCTCGGCCAGCCCATAGCTCAGTTCGTCGGCGACCTTCACCGCGCCGAAGGCGCGCGACACGCCGTCGAGTTTCAGGATCTGCGTCATCAAGCCCTCCCCCTGGGGTCATAGCTGCGCCCGGATGCCGCCCAAACGCGGCCGGGTGCGGGAAGCGGCGGCACCCCTATGCCGCCGCCGCCCCCAGATCTGTCCAGATCAGCCCAGAAGCTTCATCTCGCCGGTCAGCGGGATCTGCGGCGCGGCGCTGTTGGCCACGATCTTCAGGTCGTAGCCCTCGGCTTCCTTCTGCCACTGCCCCGCCACCAGCGGCGTCTTCGACACGTTGCGCACAGGCCCCGTGGACCAGTCGACAGGCCCCACGATCGTGTCGAGCTTCGTGCCGCCCACCGCCGCCGCGATGGCCTCGTAATCCTCCAGATCCTCCGCCCGGCGCAGCACATCGGCCACCACCTCGAACAACGCATGCTTGAAGCCGATGGGCTGGGTCCACGGACGGCCCGACGCCGCCGCGTAGCCCTCCGCAAGCTCCCGCGCGCTCGCCCCCGTCAACGACGACGAGAACGGATGCGACGGCGACCACCACACCTCCGAGGACAGGCCATCGCCGCGATCGCCCAGAGCCTCGATCACCGACGGGAACAACAGCGCCTTGCCGATGGTCACGATCTTGGGCGAGAAGCCCTGCTGCGCCGCCTGCGCCC
Organism: Pacificitalea manganoxidans; assembly: GCF_002504165.1. GTDB lineage: Bacteria > Pseudomonadota > Alphaproteobacteria > Rhodobacterales > Rhodobacteraceae > Pacificitalea > Pacificitalea manganoxidans. Next base: position 1,791,821 of record NZ_CP021404.1, on the reverse strand, counting down.
AGAAGGTCGCAAAATCCGGCGCGATCATATTGCCCGTCACGATCTCAGCGCCCACCTCCTTGAAGGCCGCGATATAGGTCGAGAAGTCATCGGTCAGCGGCTGATACCGGCCCGGATCGGTCAGCGCATAGCCCGCCGCCGCCAGCGGCTTGGGCAGGCCCAGTTCCGGATCGCCCCACGCATTGCCATCGGCATCGTTGGGGAACAGGCCGCCCACGACCTTCTGCACCCCGGTCGCGTCCCACATATCGAGGAAGGCCGCGATCACGTCCTCCAGACCCCAGAAGAAGTGATAGGTATAGTCGAACCCCTGCCCCGGCACGCCATTGCGGCCAAAGAAATACGGCTGCCACGGGCAGTCGGTGGTGATGCAGGGCACCTCGTTGATCTCCGCCTGATCGGAGACCGGGTTCACCGTATCGGGGGTCGAGGCCGCCACGATCAGATCGACCTCGTCGCCCAGGATCAGATCCGCGGCCACCTCGGCGGCGCGGTTCGGGTTGGACTGGCTGTCCTTCGAGATGATCTCGACGCTCCAGGTCTTGCCGTTGTTCTCGATCCCGCCGGCAAAGGCCTCCGCCACCGCCTGCAGCACATAGTCATCGGCCTCCGCAAACCCCGCCAAAGGGCCGGTGCGCGGGCTGACATGGCCCACCCGAAGCACCGGGTTGGCCGCATAGGCGCGGGTGCTGCGCAACAGCGCAGGGGCCGCCAAAAGCGCACTGCCCCCCGCCAGAAAGCCGCGGCGCGATGGTGTCTTGAAGATATGTGTCATGAACGTCCTCCCATTCGCCGGTGTATCCCGGCAGCCTTATAAGCCTGTTATTTTTCTAAAATTCCGTCCAGCCTGCGCAGATGCGTGGCGACGCGGGCGCGGGTGGCCTCGGCCTCGGCCTCGGTCCAGCTGCGGAACCCTTCGCCGCTTTTCATGCCCAGCTTGCCGTCTGCGACGAGCTGCGCGAGATAGGGCGACGGTCCTTGGCGGCTTTCGAGATCGAAGAGCACGTTTTCATGGATGTCGAGCGTCAGATCGGTCCCCACCAGATCCGCGTTCTCCAGCGGGCCCAGCACCGCAAGCCGCCGCCCGAAGCACGACTTCACCACCGTGTCCACCGCCTCCGCGTCGCAGATGCCCCGCTCCACAAGGCTCACCGCCTCCCGCCACAGCGCGTGCTGCAACCGGTTGCCGATAAAACCCGGCACGTCCTTTTCCACCAGAACCGGCGTCTTGCCCGCATCCCCCAGCAGCGCCATCATCCGCGCGGCCACCGCCGCATCGGTCCACTCGGTCTTGATGACCTCCACCAGCGGGATCATATGCGGCGGGTTCCACCAATGGGTGCCAAGCGCCCGGTGACGGCCCCGCAGACCCTCCATGATCTTGGTGATCTGGATGACGGACGTGTTCGACGCAAGGATCGCCTCCGCCGGCGCATGCGCCTCCACCTCCGCAAAGATCGCCTGCTTCAGCGGCAGCTTCTCGGGCGCCGCCTCAAACACGAAGGCCGCCTCCCGCACCGCCGGACCCACCGTGTCGAAGAGCTCGATCTTCTTGAGCGTCCGGGCGATCTCGGCCGCGTCCGCGCCCAGCAGCCGCAAACTGTCGGAGATCCGCGCCGGTGCCGATTTGAGCGTCTCCGCATGCGGGTCCGTGATCGCCACATATTGCCCGGCCCGCGCCAGCGTCAGCGCAATCCCGTGCCCCATGAGCCCCGCGCCGATGACGGCGGTCTGAAGGTTCTTTTCCATGCCTCAGCCCGCCGTATAGCCGCCGTCGGCATAAAGAATATGCCCGGTGTAAAAGTCCGACGCCTTCGAGGCGAGAAACAGCAGCGGCCCGGCCAGATCCTCGGGCTCGCCCAGACGCCCCTTCGGCACGCGGGCCAGAAAGCCCTTGCGCACCTCCGCCGCCTTCTCCGTATCCTCGAACATCCACGCCGTCAGCGGCGAGCGGAACACCGTCGGCGCAATCGCGTTCACCGTGATCCCCGTCGGCCCCAGCTCACAGCCAAGCGCCCGGGTGATGCCGTCGGTCGCGGCCTTCGACGCGCAATAGGCCGTGTAGCCCGCAGGATGGCCCAGAAGACCCCGCGCCGAGGACACCAGAACGATCTTGCCGCCGTCCCCTTGCGCCTTCATCTGCGCCGCCGCCGCCCGCGCCAGCAGCCAGCTTTGCGTGACATTCGCATCCATCACGCTTTCGAACGTCTCGGGCGCCATGTCGTTGATCAGCGCCACCTTGTTCATGCCAGACGCAACCACAAGAATGTCGAGCCGCCCATAGGCCTCCACCGCCTGCGCCACCAGACCGTTCACCGTCGCCTCGTCGGAGGGGCGCGCATTGATCGTCGTCACCTCCGCCCCGCCCGTGCGGCACTCCGTGGCGATCTCGTCCAGCGCCTCAGCATTGCCCGCCACCAGCACCAGCTTGCAGCCCGCACCGCCCAGGATGCGCGCCGCCACCATCCCGAACGCCCCGGAGGCCCCCGTGATCAACGCCACCTTGCCCGCCACGTCGAACATCGAAAGGGGGTTTGTCATCGCGCTCATCGCTTACACCTCCGCCGGATAGGGAATGACGACCAGCATCTTGCAGGTGTCCTGACCGCGGTTCTCGATCCGCCGCACCTCGTCCGGCGCGATCGTGCAGCTGTCGAGCCGCCCCAGAACCGTCTCCTCGCCGTCCACGATCACCGTCATCTCGCCTTCGAGCACGACATAGACCTTCTCGAACGGCCTCGCGTCAGGCCCCGCGCCACCCCCCGGCAAAAACTGGCTGTAGCCAACCCACTGGTTGGCCGGGCCGCCCGCCTCGAACCCCTGAAGCCGAAGCCCGTGACACCCAAAGTGATGCGGCGCCTCGTAAGCCTGCGCCTCCTTGAACCGTTTCAAATGCATGACGTCCTCCCTGTTGGCGCCTGGATCAGCGGGTGTCGGCGGTGCCGACGGTGATCTCGTCCCCGATGGTGATGGTCATCAGATCCGCCCCCACCTCGAGCGGGCCGTCATAGCTCTCGCGGGTCTGCGCGATCAGCGCCTCGAGCGAGATGTCAGCCGCCGTCGGCGGGCCGAGGCGCACGATATGGGAATAGACCGCAAGACCCGGCGCGGCGGCGGCAAAGACCTCCCCCGCCTCGACCGGCGAGGTGTGATGCCCCATGATCGCAACGACCGGCGGCGTGTCGGCAATGGCCCCCGCGGCCATGGCGACCTGATGCACCAGAAGATCGGCGCCGGTGGCCGCCTCGATCACCGCCGCTTCCTTCTTGGTGTCCCCGCTCAGAACGACCGTGTGGCCGCCATAGGTGATCTTGTAGCCCACCGCAGGCTCGATCTTCTCGCCGTGGTTCACCGTGAACGCCGTCACCGTGATGCCGTTCTCGTCATAGACGACCCCGTCCTCGGTGAACTCGGTCACATCCCAGGCGACCCCGGCAGGCGGCAGGTTCTGATCCTCGATGCGGATCGCGATATCGGCGGCAAAGGCCGCGCTCAGACCCTCGGTCAACGCGCGCACGCCCGCAGGCCCGGTGATCCGCAACGGATCGGATTTGGCGCCATAAGGCGGCAACCAGGAGGTCAGCCACAGATCCGGCAGGCTGATCAAATGGTCGGAATGGTAATGGGTGAGAAACACCTCATCCACCTCGCCCGGCAGAAGACCCACCTGCCAAAGCCGCTGCACCGCGCCGCGGCCCACGTCGAACAACAGCACCTGCTCCCCCGCCGAGACCAGCGTGGCATAGCCGAACCGGTCCAGCAGCGGCGCCGGCGTGCCGGTGCCCAGCAAGGTGACGACCATCTCCCCCTCGGTGGCGATCACGCTGTCGGCGCTGGCCACCAAAGGCTGCCCCGCCAGAGCAATCGTCGTCAGTGCCGTCGTGATCCTCTGTCTTGCCCTGCGCATCACGCCTCTCCTCCATGGCTGAGTTCAGGTGGAAAAAACGGCCGCCGGTTGCCCGGCGGCCAGTCAGGGAGCGCTCAGAACTCCGCGCCGTCGTCGATGCGGAAGTTCTGAGACTTGTCGATCATCGCCACCAGACGGATGATGCAGCCGTCGCCGCGATCCCAGTTCCACGGGAAGAACGCGAAGGTGCAGCGCTTCCCCGTCACCGCGTCGAGATCGCCGCCGACATTCTCGATGCCCAGAATGCCGTTCTTGAACAGGATGTTATGCACCGGCTCCCATTCGGGGAAATCGTCTTTCCAGTCGCGGCCGCCGGACCATTCCTTATATTCCTGCTCCAGATGCGGCAGCAGCGGCCCGTTGCGCTGCGGGCCGATCGCGGTGGCGAGAGGGTGGTCGTTGGCCTGCGTGTCGTGACCCACGACCTTCACGCCCTTCTCCACCATCCATTCGGCAGCCGAAGACACCAGACCCGGGCAATAGGCAAAATAATCGCCGTCCTCGTAATCATGGTGCCAGCCGGTGTTGATGATCAGCACGTCGCCCTTGCGGATCGCGTGGCCGCAGGCCTTCTCCAGATCCTCGCCGGTGATCGGCTCCCATTTCTTCTTCGGGATCGACACGACCAGACCGGTGCCAAAGAAATGCGGCAGCGGCACCTCGTCGATGAAGGGCGTGCCCTGCACCACATGCGCCGGCGCGTCGATATGGGTGGTCGCGTGCATCGTCGTGGTGATGCGCTGGCTCAGAACGCCCGACTTGGCCATGTAATGGATACGCTCGATCTTGGTATCCTGAAAATACGGCCAGTTCGGGTTCTGGAAACCGAACCGGTGGCTCAGGTTGTAAAACTCCAGCCCCATGTCGTTGTCGGTGTTGGATTGAAACTCGATCCCGCGGATTTCGACCATCGGATGCACCTTCCCTGTGCACCGGCAGCACGCCGGTGTCGCGTTGTGAAAATGTTCAGAGAGCTCCTCCCTCTGTTCCGAATAGTGATACAGCATACCCACATCGCGATCAATGCCCCATACCACCAGCGCAAGAGTTGCATCGCATCGCGATACATGCCATAGACCCCCTGACCGGCCCCCATGCGGCCCCGCGGAGAGACCCACCTCAAATGCCTGTAAAAGATGATAAAAAGGAACGCTCCGGCATCCAGGTGATCGCCCGCGCCGCCGCGATCCTGCGCGTCCTGAAAGACGAACGCAGCGGCCTCAGCCTCGGACAGATCGCAACCCGCGCCGACCTGCCCCGCTCCACGGTACAAAGAATCACCGGCGCCCTCGCCGCAGAGCGCTTCATCATCCAAGACCCCAGGGGCGGCGGCATCCGCCTCGGCCCCGAACTCGGCGCCTTCGCAGAGGCCGCGAACTTCAACATCGCCGAACGCTGCCGCGCCATCCTCAACGACGTCACCCGCGACACCGGAGAAACAACCGACCTCGCCGTCCTGCGCAACGGCGGCATGATCTTCCTCGACCAAGTCCCAGGCCTCCACCGCCTCCGAACCGTCTCCTCCGTCGGAGACGTCTTCCCCCTCACAACAACCGCAAACGGACTGGCATGCCTCGCAATCATGCCCGGCGACGAAGCGCAGGAGGTGATCCTACAGGAGCAGGCCGGCAAAGATATAGCGCAGATCCAAGACCGGCTGGACGAGATCCGCAGCACCGGGTTGGCTTATGACCGGGAAGAACACACGCCCGGCATCTCGGCCATTGGCTTTGCCTTTCGCGACCTCAGCGGCAGCTATCATGCAATTTCGGTTCCGGTGCCCAGCACCCGGTTCGATGAAAACGCGCCGCGGATGGAACTGGCGCTGCGGCGCGCCGAAGCGCGGGTGACGGCGGAATTCGGGTTGCGTCCTTAAATTGGCCCGCCACTTTGCATATCACGACCTGAAACTTGCCAAACGGCATAGATCGCCTATATTGAGCATGACGCCAGTTTCAGGAGGCCGCCATGCTTACGCAACTCCACCCCACGCCTGCCGCACCCGATGCCGATCTGCTGACCGATGCGGAAGCCGAAGCGCTGGCCCGCGCGACCCTGCGCCTCTTTGATCGTTGGCAGTTGACGGATGCGGAGGCACGCGATCTGCTGGGCGGGATGACGGCCCGCACTTGGGCCCGTTGGAAAGCGGGCGAGGTGGGGCGCATTACCCGCGACCTTGGCACGCGCATGTCGCTGCTGATGGGGATTCACAAGGCGCTGCGCTACATGTTCAGCGAGGCCGAGCGGGGCTATGGCTGGATACGCCAGCCCAACACCGCATTTGCGGGCCAGTCCGCGCTGGCGGTCATGCGCGGCGGCACCCTGTTTCATCTGGCCCGCGTGCGCAGCTATCTGGATGCGGAGCGCGGCGGCTGGTGAGCAGCGCAGCCCTGCCCCGCGCCGCCGATGTGCCCCTGCGCGCCGTCGAGTGGCCCCGCAGCTACCGCATCATCCGGTCCATACACCCGCCCATCGACCTGTTCGAGGACATCGCCGATCCCGAAGACTGGGAGGCGCTGGCCTCGGCTGAATCGAAAACCAACCCGCGCCTGCGTGACAGTCTGGGACGGCTGGACCTGATCCCGCCTGCGCGCCGCGTCGGCGGACCGGGCGCGAGCCTGCTGATGGCGCCCTTCGTGCATGTCTCGCCCGACAGGCCGGGACGGTTCACAGATGGCAGTTATGGCGTCTACAGCGCCGGGGACAGCGCCGAAACCGCGCTGCGAGAGGTTGCCCACCATCACGCCCGGTTCATGCGCGCCACTGCGCAACCGCCGGGCTGGACCGCACAGTTCCGGATGCTGGTCGGCCATGTGTCTCGCGATCTGCACGACCTGACCGGGATCGAGGCGATGCACCAGCCAGACGAATACCGCCCCTCGCAGGAGATGGGCCGGGCGCTGCGCAGCGCGGGCTCTGACGGGGTTCTCTATCGGTCCGTGCGCGCGCCGGGCGGGGTCTGTGTCGGGATCTTCTGGCCCGATGCGATCCCGGTGCCGGTGCAGGGCGATCATTACGACTTCCATTGGGACGGGGCCGCCGTGGATCGCATCCACAACCGCAGCCGCGACATGATCTTCGCGCTATAACGCACCGGGACTAAAAGAAAAGCCGCCCCTTTTCAGGAGCGGCTTTAAGGTCGTGCAACGCGGGAGCGCGATCAGTTCTGATCGTCGTCCTCGGACGCAGCCTCACGCGGCTGGTCGTCGTCGCCGTAATCGTCGGCACCGGCAGCACCGATATCGTCGAACAGTTCGGAGATCTCGAACTCGGCCTGTGCCTCTTCTTCGGCGGCCAGTTCCTGGATCGATTTGCCGGACGCTTGCAGTTCTGCCTCTTCGGCGGAACGGGCGACGTTGATTTCGATCTCGACCTCGACCTCGGGGTGCAGCTTGACCTGAACCGGGTGCACACCCAGTTCCTTGATCGGCGCGTAGAGCACGATCTGCTTGCGGTCCACCGAGAAGCCTTCCTCGGTTGCGGCATCGGCGACGTCACGGGTGGTGACGGAGCCGTAAAGCGCGCCCGAGTCGGAGGCGGACCGGATCACGACGAACTGCTGGCCTGCCAGCTTCTCGCCGAGGCTGTCGGCCTCTTTCTTGGTTTCGAGGTTGCGCGCTTCAAGCTGAGCTTTCTCGGCTTCGAAGCGGGCGATGTTATTGTCGTTCGCGCGGAGTGCCTTGCCTTGCGGCAGCAGGAAATTCCGGGCGTAGCCTTCCTTCACGGAAACGACTTCGCCCATCTGGCCCAGCTTGGCCACGCGTTCGAGCAGGATGACGTCCATTGGTCGGTCTCCTTACTTCACGGCATAGGGCAGCAGGGCGAGGAAGCGGGCGCGCTTGATCGCACGGGCCAGCTCACGCTGCTTTTTGGAAGAAACGGCGGTGATGCGGGAGGGCACGATCTTGCCACGCTCGGAAATGTAGCGCTGCAGGAGACGCGTGTCCTTGTAGTCGATCGCAGGTGCGTTGTCGCCCGAGAAGGGGCACACCTTACGGCGACGGAAAAACGGTTTTGCGGCCATGGTTTACAGTCCTTTCAAGATCAGTTGCGACGGCGAGGTTCGCGCTCGTCACGTTTCTGCATCTGAACCGACGGGCCTTCTTTATGCTCGTCGACCTTGATGGTCAGAACGCGCATGACGTCGTCATGCAGGCGCATCAGACGCTCCATTTCCTGCACCGCGGTCGCCGGGGCGTCGGTGCGCAGGAAGGCGTAATGCCCCTTGCGGTTCTTGTTGATCTTGTAGGCCATGGTCTTCACGCCCCAGTATTCACTGTCGACGAGAGAGCCACCATTGTCGGACAGGACGGTGCCGAAATGCTCGACGAGGCTTTCAGCCTGCGAGTTGGACAGATCCTGACGCGCGATAAAGACATGCTCGTAGAGCGGCATGTGCTATTCCTTTGTCAAAGCGGGCTTCAAAGAACGGGTTCGATATCTCCGCGTCCCGTCCACGAGGGGCGCCGCTGGTCATACCTCTGCGGAGATGCGGCCTTATACAGGGGCAGGGGGCGATTGCAACCCTCGGCCACAGGGCACGGCACATGCTGCCCGAAGACCGGCCCGAAGATGTCACCGCCCCGCCTGTAATCCGCCCGATTGCGGGGCGATACCCGGCCCATGAGCCGAGCTGTATCCATCATCACCGTCCCGCGCAAAACGCCCCAGCGCCCTACTGCCAGCGGGGCTGTCCTGCGCGGCGCAGACGCGCCGGCGGCGCTTACGTCACTTGCGGCATCGATGGTCACGGCGTTGCCACGCTTTCGCATCTCGCACGCGGCCCAGACGATGGAAATCGTCGACACCGCGCCGATGCGCCACGACCCTGCCCCCCGCGTGCTGCGCCGCGCTTGCGTTCTGGGCATGGTCGCCACCGGCGCGCTGGCGCTGCGGCTGTCGTCACCCGGCCTGGCGATGGAGGCAAGCGCGCTGGCGCTGGGGGCCGCATTGCTGGCGTTGTGGCTGATCCATCTGGGCGGGGAGCCGCGTCGCGCGCTGCGCCTCGACCGGGCCGCAGGCCAGATTGTCGTGCATCATACCCCCGGCGGACGCCGCGGGCGGATCGGGGCGGTCATGGCCCGGATCGAAACCGCGCAGATCCGCCGCATGGGCATTGGCCCCTGCCCTCATCGTCCGGCGCTGGCGCGGCTGTGGATCGACTTTGGCCGGGACCGGATCACGCTGCTGACAGGCCGCGCGGTCGATCTGCGCCCCGTGGCCGAGGCGCTCGATACCGAATTGAGCCACCGCTAGGTCGGGCAACCCGCGCGGGTCAAAGCCGTTCGATATCGCCGTCGGCACGGTCCGCGTGGAACTGAGCCTCGAACGCGGCAAAGCGCCCTTGGCCGATGGCGGCGCGCATGTCCCCCATCAGTTCCTGATAGTAGTGCAGGTTGTGCCATGTCAGCAGCATGGAGGAGATGATTTCCTGCGAGCGGAAAACATGGTGCAGATAGGCCCGCGAATAGCTGCGGCAGGCGGGACAGGTGCAGTCTTCGTCCAGCGGGCGGGGATCGTCCTGATGGCGAGCGTTCTTGATGTTGACCACACCGCGCCGGGTAAAGGCTTGGCCCGTCCGGCCTGATCGGGACGGCAACACGCAATCCATCATGTCGATGCCGCGCTTGACCGCGCCGACGATATCGTCGGGCTTGCCCACGCCCATTAGATAGCGCGGGCGGTCCTCGGGCAGCATGTCGCAGGCGTAGTCGAGCACGCCGAACATCGCCTCCTGCCCCTCGCCCACGGCAAGCCCGCCCACCGCGTATCCGTCAAAGCCGATCTCGCGCAGCTTCTCCGCGCTTTCGGCACGCAGATGCTGGGTCACACCGCCCTGCTGGATGCCGAAAAGCGCGTGCCCAGGCCGGTCGCCGAACGCATCGCGGGAGCGCTGCGCCCACCGCATCGACAGGCGCATGCTTTCGGCCACGCGCATCTCATCGGCGGGCAGCGCAGGACATTCGTCGAAGCACATCACGATATCGGAGCCGAGCAGCTTCTGAATTTCCATTGACCGTTCGGGCGTCAGGTGGTGACGCGACCCGTCGACATGGCTGCGGAAGGTCACGCCCTCTTCGGTCAGCTTGCGCAGGTCCGCGAGGCTCATCACCTGAAACCCGCCCGAGTCGGTCAGGATCGGACGATCCCAGTTCATGAAACGATGCAGCCCGCCAAGCCTGTCGATCCGCTCTGCCGTCGGGCGCAGCATCAAATGGTAGGTATTGCCCAGCAGGATGTCCGCGCCGGTTTCCCGCACGCTTTCGGGGCGCATCGCCTTGACGGTCGCCGCCGTGCCAACGGGCATGAAGGCCGGGGTGCGGATATCGCCGCGTGGAGTGGAGATCGTGCCCAACCGGGCGCTGCCGTCGGTGGCGTGCACCGCATATGAAAATTTCTGGCTCATGGGGCGGGCAGATAGCGCAGCAGACATGCTGCGCGCAATGGTTCCTGTGCGGGCGATGCCGCTCGGATCGCGGCCCGTGCCGCCCCTTTGCCGCGAAAGCATCGGAACCACCCGGCGGCTGCGGGGGTTTGATGCGTGACATGTCGCGCCGTTCCTCCTCCCGACCTGCCGCACCTGCGGCGCTAATGCTGCGCGCGCGGGCGGCTTTCGGGGCGGCGCGTGCGCTTCTGACCGCGCTTCTCTTCATTCTTGCCACTGCATTGTCCCCGGCCTCCGCGCAGGAGGCTTTTTTCGAAGTGCCGTCACTCAACGCCGGTCTCCCCGCGCCGTCGCCTTGGCTCGACCGGGCCACGCCCCGCTCGTCGATGGAGGCGTTTCAGCACCACGGGCGGCGCGGCGAATGGGACGTGGCGGCGCAGATGCTCGATCTGTCGGGACTGGCGGAGGAAGATCAAGCCGCACGCGGGCCAGAGATCGCCCAGCAGCTATATACCGTGCTCGACCGGAAGGTCGTCATCCCGTGGAACGACCTGATCGACCGGCCCGATGGCATGGACGAGATGGCCTCGACCAACTCTGCCGTGGCCGGGATGGCCCGCCGGTCGGTGTTGCTCGATCTGCTCGACATGAACGGCATCGACGCGCCGCTGCGGCTGAACCGGCTAAAGGCGGAGGGCGCGGATCCCGTCTGGCTGTTTTCTCAGCAGACGGTTCAGAATGTCGGCCTTCTGTATGACATGTATGGCCCTACCCGGTTCGAACGCTGGCTCCCCGACCCGCTGCTGACCGAAGCCTTCTGGGGGCTGCATGTCTGGGAGGTCGTGTTTCTGCCGATCCTGTTGGTGGTCGGATTTCTGGCCTCGAAATGGACCCATGATCTGGTCCGCTGGCGCGCACGGGTCGCCCGCAAGCGCTGGCGGAGGCTGGCGCTGAACGCGCTATGCTGGCCCGCATCGCTGGTGGTGGGCGTGACCATCGTGGGCTTTGGCACACGCAATGTGCTGGTGGTGTCGGGATCGATCGATGCGCTGCTGGAGCCCGGCATTTTCATCGGCTATGCCGTGGCGCTGGTGATGTTCGTGGTGTCCGTGCTGGACCGCATCCTTGACCGGCTGGTGCCCTCCGGCCCCGAGGCGCTGTCCGACCCCGCCAATGCCGCGACCCGCAACATGGCCACCACGGTTACAGCGGTGCGGCGGATATTTCTTGTGGTGGCGGTGCTGCTCGCCACCGGTCTGGTGCTGGCACAGGCCAATCTGTTCCGCACGCTGGGCCTGTCTCTGCTGGCCTCCGCCGGGGCGCTGACGCTGGTTCTGGGCTTTGCCGCGCGGCAGGTGCTGGGCAATATCATGGCCTCGCTGCAAATCGCGATGAACCGCTCCGCCCGGATCGGCGATCAGTTGATCTTTCGCGGCGAGTTCGTGACCGTCGAATACATTCACTTCACCTTTGTGCAGTTGCGCATCTGGACCGGCAACAGGCTGGTGGTGCCGGTGTCGGATTTCGTCTCCGAGCCGTTTCAAAACTGGTCGATCGAAGAACGGGACATGATCCGCGTCATCGACCTTGTGCTTCATCACGAGGCCGATGTGTCGGCCATGCGCAATTTCTTCATTTCCACGGTGCAGGAGGATGACGACGAGCATATCGGCCCAAAGGAGTCCGCGGCTGTGCGTGTCGTGTCGCAGGACGCCTTCGGCACCGTGGTGCGGTTCGAATTGCCAAGCCTCAATCCCTCCACCGGGTGGGATTTCGAATGTGTCTACCGCGAGCGGCTGTTGGCCCATGCCCATGAAATCGGCACGCAGGCGCGCCCGGCCTTCCCCGATCATCCGCCGCTTGACGATGGGCCGTCATGAGCGCGCCGTGTCCGATCCGGTCGTCTGTCCGTCGTCGCAGCGGCGCCACGTCCGCCGGGCCTGCCGACATGAAACGGTTGCGATGGCGCGGCAAGGCTGTCACAGCGAGGCGCGCCGCGGGGCGGCTTTGCGCCCTGCCCGGCCCCGTGACCCGAGCCACGCCTCGCCCGCTGTAATGACCGCTGACCCGACCGCTGCTATCCTCCTTCCCCGCGACCCCCATGCCGCGCCCTCCCGCGCGCCCGATGAAAGGACCCTAGACCATGAGTGACCAACCGTTCCGCCTTGGCTGGGAAGAATGGGTCAGCCTCAGCGATCTGGGCCTGCCCGCGCTGAAGGCTAAGGTCGATACCGGCGCGCGCACCTCCGCGCTGCATGCCTTCGACATCGAGCCGTTCGGCCCCAAGCATAAACCCCGCGTGCGGTTTGCCGTGCATCCGGTGCCGGGCCGCGATGAGCCGGTCATCCCCTGCTCCGCCGAAATCATCGACCGGAGGGAGGTCACCTCCTCCAACGGTGAGACGGAACTGCGCTACGTTATCGGGACCACCATTTCCGTGGGGGGGCGCAGCTGGCCGATCGAGATCACGCTGACCGACCGGTATACGATGGCCTATCGCATGCTGCTGGGGCGGCAGGCTCTGCCCGAGGATATCGTCGTCGCGCCATCGGAAAGCTTCTGCCAGCCGGAACTGGACTATCAGGTCTATCATTCCGCCCGTGTGCGCGAAGCCCAGCCGCAGCGCGCGCTACGCATCGCCGTGCTGTCGCGCGAGCCCAACAACTATTCCACCACGCGACTGGTTTCCGAAGGTGAGAAGCGCGGCCATGTTGTCGAAGTGATCGACACCACACGATGCTACATGGCGCTGAATGCGCTGGCCCCTGAAGTGCATTACGACGGCCGCCGCCTGCCCCGCTATGACGCCGTGATCCCGCGCATCGGCGCCTCGATCACGCCCTACGGCACGGCGGTCATCCGGCAGTTCGAAACCATCGGCACCTATTGCGTCAACGGCTCCGAAGGCATCACCGCCAGCCGCGACAAGCTGCATGCGCATCAGATCCTCGCGCGGCATCGCATCGGCATGCCCACGACGGCCTTCGCCAACTCGCCCAAGGATACCGGCAACCTGATCGGACTGGTCGGCACCGCACCGCTGATCGTCAAATTGCTGGAATCGACCCAAGGCAAAGGCGTGGTCCTTGCCGAGACCAAGAAGGCGGCGGAGTCGGTGATTTCCGCGTTCCGCGGCCTGCGCGCGAACTTCCTCGTGCAGGATTTCGTCAAGGAAGCGGCAGGCGAAGACATTCGCTGCTTTGTCGTGGGGTCCAAGGTGGTGGCTGCTATGCGCCGCACCGCCGCACCCGGGGACTTCCGCTCCAACCTGCATCAGGGCGGCACCGCCGAAACCGTGCGCATCACCAAGGACGAGCGTGAAACCGCGATCCGGGCCGCCAAGGCATTCCGCCTGAATATGGCCGGTGTCGATTTGCTGCGCGCCAGTGACGGCCCGAAGGTGCTGGAGGTCAACAGTTCCCCCGGCCTCGAAGGCATCGAGAAAAGCTCCCGCAAGAACGTGGCCGAGATCATCATGTCCGAGGTCGAGAAGAAGGTCCGCCCCGCCCCGGCGCGCCGCCGCACCGCGAAAAGCTAGAAGTCGAAAGGCGGCGTTGCTGACGCGCGGCGCGCCGCCTGACGGGCCTAACCTTCGCGGGGCTGCGGACGGATAGGGATCTCTTTCAGCAGCCCGCCCACTCCCAGCATGGCAATGTCGTCGTCGCCCACCTCCAGACCGCAGGCGATCCGCTCCAAAACCCAATCCGCGCCATTGAGCGCGGGCGAGCGGGCACAGCCGGGCAGGCCGATCACAGGCCGCTCGCCGAGATGCGCGGTGAACAGCAGATTGCCGGGATCCACGGGCATCCCGAACCGCGCGACCTGCCCGCCTGCGGCGCGCACGGCCTCCGGCGCGGTGTCGCGCAGATCGGATGTGGCGGACCCGGTAAGGATCAGCACCATATCGCCCGCGACTGCGGGCAAGGCCGCCGCGATCGCGTCGGTATCGTGCGCGACGGCGCGGCACTCGGCCAGTTCCATTCCCAGCGCCTGCAAACGTGTCTCGACCGCCGCGCGGCCCTTGACCGATAGCGACGGCTTCTGCCCCGGCACTTCGGTCAGTATCAGCCCGGCGCGGCGACGGATGACGGGTAGAACCCGCAGGGCATCGCGGCCCGCCACCGCCGCGCAGGCGGTCTCCAGCGCGGTCCCCGGCACGGCATAGGCGATGATCTTGACCGTGCCCGCCAGAAGCCGCGCGCTGACCCGTGTCAACGGCGCCAGCGTGGCCAGCGTGATCGCCGGATCGACCCGGTTAAGCGCATGCACCGCCGACGCATCGACATGCAGGATACCGGGCCGGGTGGCATGCAGGTTCACGCGCCCGGTAAACGCGCGGCCCACCTGCAACCCGGCGGCCTTGGGATCAGGGACCAAGGCATGGGCAAGTTCGGCGGCGGCGGCGTCCTCGGCGATATCACCGGGTTCCAGCCGCGCCACCGTGATCCGCGCTTCGCCCGCCGCCTGCAGCGCGACGATATCGTCGGCGTTCAACACCACGCCCTTTTTGAGCCGTCGCGCGCCGATCCGCATGGAATGAGCAAGGATCGCACCGGCGGCCTCCCCGACCGGGACCGGACCGAACCGCATCTTAGGCGCCCTTCCGCAGAACCCGGACGATCTCCGCCATGATGGACACGGCGATCTCCGCCGGGCTGCGCCCCCCGATATCGAGCCCGACCGGCGCATGGATGCGGGCGATTTCAGCCTCCGAGAACCCCTGCTGGGTCAGCCGTTCGACCCGTTTGGCATGGGTGCGGGTGGAGCCGAGCGATCCCAGATAAAACGCATCAGATCGCAGCGCGGTGATGATCGCCGGATCGTCGATCTTGGGGTCATGGGTCAGGGTGACAATGGCCGTGCGCGCATCAATGCCCTGCGCCGCCATCGCCTCATCCGGCCAGTCATGGGAAATTACCTCACCCGGAAACCGGGCCTGCGCGCCGAATGTCTCGCGCGGGTCGATGAGCATCGGGTCGAACCCCGCAAGCCGCGCCATCGCCACCAAGGGTTGGGCGATATGCACCGCGCCGACGACGATCATCCGCAAAGGCGGGTTGTGAATGGCGACGAACTCCGCCCTCTCGAACCCGCTTTGGTCGCTGCGAAACCGGGCCTGCGCTATGCTATCGTCGGGCCCGACCAGCCGCCGCGTCCAGGTTTCGGTGTCCACGACATAGGCCACGGCGCGGCGGGCCTGCCGTGCGGCGACCAGATCAGACAACAGAGCTTCCGGCAGCGCCGCACCCACAGGCTCGACAAGGATGCGGATCGTGCCGCCACAGGCCAGCCCGACGGCGAAAGCGTCATCATCGCTGACACCGTATTCCAACAGGCGCGGTGCGCCGTCTTCCAGCGCGTCGAGCGCCTCGACCACCACCGCGCCCTCGACACAGCCGCCCGAGACGGAGCCCGCGATATCGCCCTGTCCCGAAATCGCCAACTGACTGCCGACACCGCGCGGGGCCGATCCCCATGTCTGAACCACAGTGGCCAGCGCCGCCCCGGTGCCGTCGCGGTGCCAGCCAAGCGCAATTGCGGGAATGTCGTCGAAATGCTCTGCCATGTGTCTGCCTGTTCGGTTCGGACCCGTCGCAAAGAGGGCGCGTTGTGGCGCAGCATGACCGCTTCGCGCAGCAGGCAAAAGCCCTCGCGCCGCCCCCCCCCGACGAAAGTCGCGCAGTTTCACCCTGTCAAAGGCAGGCCCGCCCAAAACGAAAAAGGAGCGCCCCGGCGGGGACGCTCCTGAATTGTCGCTACTACAGTCAGGCCGGGATTAGTTCGCAGCCTCTTCCGCAGCGCCTTCCACGTTCTCGGCGGCTTCGCCAACGCTTTCGGCAGCGCCTTCGACAGCCTCGGACGCACCGGTGTCAGGTGCCTCGACAGAAACGTCGATGTCACCGCCGCCAGTGGTGGCGCTGGTGTCGGGGTCGGCGCCAGCAAAGAAAAACCATGCCAGAACCAGAACGGCCACGACCAGCGCGCCGACGATGAACGCGATGCCGGTGCCGCTGCGGCGCTCGGGCGGGGTGGTATTGGTGGTGTTGGTGGTGCTGTTATACTCAGCCATGTCAGGCGCTCCGATTGATGTCGTATTGGCCGGAGAACGCCCGAAGTTTAAGCATAGTTCCACGCGGACGGATGTTTTATGACATAGCCGCCCGATAAGCCTCACGCGCCCGCTGCGACGTTGCGCCCGCGCAACACCCCTGCCCCATCCGCCGGGGATGCGCGCTGTTCACGCCCCCGTGGGGGATGGTCGCAGGGGCTACCTTCGCGGGCCGAAACACCGTATTCCCTGCTCCGTCCGCATTTGCCGCCAACCCTGTTCGAGGTCCGTCATGCTGTTTTGGTTCATCGCTCTTGCCCTGTCGTTGCTGGTTGCCGTGCCGCTGGCTGTCGCGATGTGGCGTGGGCGCGGCGCGACAGGAACGATGTCGGACGACGCTGCGACTGTAGACACGCCCGCCCCGCGTCCCGAACTGGCGCTGTATCGCGATCAGCTGGCGGGCGTGGAGCGCGATCTGGAGCGCGGCGTTCTAAGCGCGGATGAGGCCGAGCGCCTGCGCACCGAAGTCTCGCGCCGCTTGCTCGACGCGGATCGCAACGACGATGAGGACGCGACCGCCCCCCGCCGCGCGCCGCGTGGGGCCACGCTCGTGATGATGGCGCTCGCGCTGGTGTTGGTCTGTGTCGGCTCGCTTGCGCTTTACGCCCGGATCGGGGCGCCGGGCTACGGGGATCTGCCGCTGGCCGCCCGGCTCGACGCTGCGCGCGAGGCGCGTGAAACCCGCCCCGATCAGGCCGAGGCCGAAGCCTCGCTCGGGCCGGAATTGCCCCGCACCGCCGCACCTGAATTCACCGATCTGATGGGCAAGCTGCGCGCCGCGCTGGAAACCCGCCCCGACGATCTGGAAGGCTATCGCCTGCTGGCCCGTAACGAGGCCGCACTGGGACGGTATCGCGCCGCTTGGCCCGCGCAGGCCCGCGTGATCGCGCTTATGGGCGACACAAGCAGCGCGGAGGATTACGCCGAACTTGCCGATCTGCAGGTCAGTGCCGCGGGGGGCTATGTCTCCCCCGAAGCCGAAGAAGCGCTGAGCGCCGCGCTGCAACGCGACCGGCAGAACGGCCCGGCGCGTTACTATGCCGGGCTGTTGCATGCGCAGACGGGGCGTCCGGATCTGGCCTATCGGTTCTGGCTGCCGCTGCTGCGCGAAGGTCCGCGCGATGCGCCGTGGATCGATCCGATCCTGTCGCAGATCGAAACGGTCGCGATCCGCGCGGGCGAGACCTTTGAGATGCCCGCCATCCCGGAACGCATCCCCGGCGGGGTGGCACAACCTGGCCCCACCGCCGAAGACGTTGCCGCCGCCGCGGAACTGGACGAAGGCGACCGCAACGCGATGATCGAAGGCATGGTCGAAGGGCTTGCCGCGCGGCTGGCGGATGAGGGCGGCCCGGTCGAGGATTGGGCCCGTCTGATCCGCGCGCTTGGCGTGCTGGGCCAAACGGAGCGGGCCAGCGCGATCCGCACCGAAGCGCGCGAGGTCTTTGTTGGCGATGCCGATGCGCAGGCGCTGCTGGATGACGCCGCCGCTGCCGGAGGCGCGAACTGATGCCTATTCATGACGATATCGCCGATTTCGCCGCCGCGCTTGCTCCCGGTCGCGCGATTGCCGGGCTGGATCTGGGCACCAAAACCATCGGCGTCGCCATTTCGGACCGGCTGCTGTCAGCCGCGACCCCGACCGAAGTGATCCGGCGCAAGAAGTTCACGCTCGACGCGGCGCGCTTGGTTGAAATCGCGCAGACGCGGGAACTCGCGGGGATCATCCTTGGCCTGCCGCGCAATATGGACGGGTCGGAAGGGCCGCGCTGCCAATCGACCCGCGCCTTTGCCCGCAATCTGGCGACGCTGATCGACCTGCCGATTGCGTTCTGGGATGAACGGCTGTCCACCGTGGCGGCGGAACGTGCGTTGCTGGAGGCGGATGCCTCCCGCCGCAAGCGCGCCGAAGTCATCGATCAGGTCGCCGCTGGATATATCCTGCAAGGGGCGCTGGACCGGCTGCGACATCTGAGGGCCTCCGCATGAGTGACGAGGTCTGGAAACGCGACGAGATCGAAAGTCCGTGCATCAAGGTCTGCGTGATCGATCCAAAAAGCAGGCTTTGCCTTGGCTGTCTGCGTTCGATCAATGAGATCGGCGGCTGGAGCCTGATGTCCGCTGACGAACGCCGCGCCGTGATGGCCGACCTGCCAGCGCGCAAGGATCAGGTGGCCCCGCGCCGTCGCGGTGGCCGGGCCGCGCGGCTGCGCCGATCCGAGGATTGAGCGGACGCGAAGCGCTGCGCATCGCAGCCCCGGCACCGCAATAGGCGGACCGCCGCCACCCCTGTCTCAACACGCTTGGCCGACCCTTCCAATCGCGGTTAGATCGCGCCGGATGACACAGCCGTGAGCGCGCCCCATGACCCGACTTTCCCGCCGCACCGCCCTGTTCGGCCTTGCCGCCCTGCCCTTGCTATCCGCCTGTGGCGCGGCAGGCCCCGGCGGCAGCGCCGAGGTAAGCCGGAAGGTGGCATTCGCCACCCCGTTGCACGCCAATGAAACGCCGGAACTTCGGCTGCTCATCAATAAATACGCGCGGCTCTACGATGTGCCGGTAAGCCTGATCCACCGCGTTGTGATCCGGGAAAGCCGCCACCAGCCCGGCGCTCGCAATGGTCCCTATTACGGGCTTATGCAGATCCTCCCGCAAACGGCCCGCACGATGGGTTATCGCGGCCCAGCCGAAGGCCTGCTCGATGCCGATACGAATTTGCGCTACGCGGTGAAATACCTCAAAGGCGCATGGATGGTGTCGGACGGAAATCCGGATCGCGCGGTGATGTGGTATGCGAAAGGCTACTATTACGAGGCCAAGCGGCGGGGACTGTTGGTCGAAACCGGGCTTCGCTCCGCCTGACCGGGGCAACGGACTCCGAGGGACCCCACAAGGCACTGATTCTACCGGATGATTGGTAGATGCGTGAAAATCGGTACGCCTGTATGCTTGTCTACATCCTGCTGACACTAAGATAGCACGATGTTGGAGCGCTGCGAGTATTTGCATCCTGTGATTGTTTCCGATTTCCGGGAAACTACCCTAAATGATTCCTATTTGCTCTTTTGCATAGAGTTTCTCGACACGATCCCATTCTGCGGATTATCAATCTGCAAGAGGTGAAAGTGACGAGTGTCATGGGACTAGAAGAATATATCGAGCGACTGACCCAATGCAGGACGGTCGATGAGGTATGGCAGTTTCATTGCGACCAGATGGCAAGCTACGGCTTTGACCGCCTGCTGTATGGCTTTACCCGCTACCGCACGCCGACATCGCTTGGCAATCCGGCGGATATGCTGATCCTCACCAATCACGCGCCCGAATATATCCAGACCTTTCTGGACCAAAACCATTACCACCATGCGCCAATGGTTCGCTGGGCGCTGGAAAACGATGGCGCCTGTTCATGGCGCTGGCTGCAAGAACAATCCCAAGGCGGCATGATGACCGCGGCGGAACGACGGGTTTATGAATTTAACCTGCGCCACGGCGTCACAGCGGGCTATTCCATCAGCTTTCCCGAACAATCGCGCCGGGCAAAAGGCGCTATCGCGCTGACCGCCGCGCGCGGCCTGTCCCAAACCGACATAGACGAGGTCTGGCAGCATCACGGTGGGCGGATCGCGGCGATGAACAATGTGCTGCATTTGAAGCTGATCCATATGCCCTATGCCCGTAACAGCCTGACAGACCGGCAGCGCGAGGTGCTGGAATGGACCGGCGACGGAAAGACCATTCAGGACATCGCACAGATCATGGGCTTACAGCCTGCGACGGTGGAGAAACATCTGCGCCTTGCCCGCGAAACCCTGAATGTCGAGACGACGGCCCAAGCGGTGCTGAAAGCGTCGGTTCAAAACCAGATGTATCTGGTTAATGGCGCCCCGCGTGGTGTGCGGCAACCCTGATCCCCAACTTGCCCTGAGATCACGCAAATTGCGTAACAAACAACCCGAAGTCGCAGGTGCATCCCCCAGAAATTCCTAGGGAAGTACGGAATTCCGGACTTTCCTTACCAGGAGTTGAATGGCACAATCTCAGCGTTCCGTGAGTGGTGGCGATTAGCCAAGGAACATGCTCGGATGGACCTCGGATTCGGGTCTGCACGGGCGCTCCGGGTGACCGGACCGTCGGCCTGGGGGATAATTTCATCTCGCAGGTCGGCACCGGGCCCCCTGCGTGGCACGCTTCACTGACATGCTGTTGGCCAGCCCACAAAAAATGCGCCCGCGTTCTCCGCAGGCGCATTTGTGGTCAGCCAACTGAAATCTTGAATTACAGCTCGATCAGGCGCACTTCGGCTTTATGCGCGGCCAGAGCGATCTTACCCGCGCAGAGCCGCAGCGCATCGTCGCCGAACACCTCTGCCCGCCATCCACGCAGGGCCGCAACGTCCCGTTCGCCCGCGGCGATCATGTCCAGATCAGACGCGGTGGCGATCAGTTTCTGCGCCACGCCGGATGCCTCGGACTTTGCCTTCAGCAGCACCCGCAGCAGATCGGCCAATGCCGGATTGACCTGTAGCTTCTCGCGGCGGCGATCCACCTCGGGGAAGGTGGCGGGGTCGGCCTCCAGCCCACGGGTCACGGCCTCCAGAATACCGTCGGCAATCGGCCCCTTGCGCGCCTCGCGCAGCAGCAGGCGCGAGCGGTTCAGGTCGGCGGCATTGCGGGGCTTGGTTGACGCCATTTCCAGCAGGGCATCGTCCTTGTAGACGCGGTTGCGCGGGATGTTGCGTTCTTGCGCGTAGGATTCGCGGAACTCGGCCAGCGCCTGCACCACTGCCATGAACCGGCCGGAATTGGTGCGCGTCTTGACCCGCTGCCATGCTTCATGCGGACGCACGGTGTAGGTTTCGGGATCGGTCAGAACCCCCAGCTCTTCGCGCAGCCAGCGGTCCCGGCCGGATTTTTCCAACTCGTCACGCAGGAATTCGTAGATCACGCGCAAATGGGTCACATCGGCCAGCGCATAGGTTTTCTGCGCATCCGACAACGGCCGCCGGGACCAATCGGTAAAGCGGGAGCTTTTGTCGACGGTGCCTTTCGCGATGCGTTTGACAAGCGTCTCGTAGCCCACCTGTTCGCCAAAACCGCAGACCATCGCAGCGACCTGCGTATCGAAAAGCGGCTCGGGGAATACGCCCGCCTCGACAAAGAAGATCTCCAGATCCTGCCGCGCGGCGTGGAACACCTTTACCACCGACGTGTCGCGGAACAAATCATAGAGCGGCGCAAGGTCCAGCCCCTCGGCCAGCGGATCGACCAGCACTGCCTCGCCATCCCCCGCGATGGCCATCTGCACCAGACACAGTTTGGAATAATACGTCCGCTCGCGCAGGAACTCGGTGTCCAGCGTCACATAGTCGTGGCGCGCGGCCTCCCGGCAAAACTCGGCGAGGTCTTCGGTCTTGGTCAGTGTTCTCATAGCGGGTTCCGGTGCGAGGTCAGAGCGGCCCACACACGGCCGGAGAAGCAAATATCGTCAATCATGGCCGTCACTGTTCCTGCAACCGTCGGTCGGTGCAAAGGGAATATGCAATTAAGTCGAGGGTGTTGCAGCCCCGGCTCAACTCACCGCCCCCGGTCCCCCCGCAGCGCCGCGCTCGGGGGCCTCGTGCCGCCCGTCGAAGTCCAGCCAGACCGGACGCCGGTCGCCCGCCGCGAAACGCCGCAGCACAGCCGGGTAAAGCCGATGTTCCTGCCCCAACACCCGTGCGGCCAGCGCTTCCGCAGTATCGCCTGCACGCACCGGCACCCGCGCCTGGCCCAGGATCGGCCCGTCATCAAGCTCCGGCGTGACCTCGTGCACGGAGCAGCCATGCTCTGCCTCGCCGGCCTCCAGCGCGCGGGCATGGGTGTGCAAACCGCGATACTTGGGCAGAAGCGAAGGATGGATGTTCAGCATCCGCCCCTGCCAGCGGGTCACGAAGCCTTCGGTCAGCACCCGCATGAACCCGGCAAGGCAGATGATATCGGGGTTGGCCGCTTCCAGCCGCGCGGTCAATTCAGCCTCAAACGCCGCGCGGTCCTTGCCGAACGGCTTGTGGCTGACCGCATCCGTTGCCACGCCGCGCGCCGACGCACGCGCGATCCCGGCGGCACCGGGATCGTTGGACAGCACCAGACAGGGCGCGGCGGGGTGATCGGGCCGCGCCATGTCCTCAAGCAGCGCCAGCATATTGGAGCCGCCGCCCGAGATCATGATCGCGACGCGCTTCTTGCCCACGGCCATCTCCATCAGAGCAGAGCACCCGAGTAGCTGACGCCCTCGCCCTCGGTCACCGTGCCGATGCGATGCACCGTCTCGCCACCGGCCTTCAAAAGCGATGTCAGGCTGTCGGCGGCATCGGGTGCTACGACCAGCACCATGCCGATCCCGGCGTTGAAGGTTTTCAGCAATTCGCTTTCCTTCAGCCCGCCGCTCTCAGCCAGCCAGCGGAACACGGGCGGCAGCGACCACGCATCCAGATCGACATGGCAGCCCAGACCTTCGGGCAGAACGCGGGGCAGGTTTTCGGTCAGCCCGCCGCCGGTGATATGGGCCAGCCCATGCACCCCGCCTGCGCGGATCGCGGCCAGTGCGGGTTTGACATAGATGCGCGTGGGTTTCAGCAATTCCTCGCCCAGCGTGCCGGAGCCGAACGGCGCCCGACCCTGCCAGCCCAGCCCCAGAACCGAGACGACCTTGCGCACCAGCGAATAGCCATTGGAATGCACGCCGTTTGAGGCCAATCCCAGCAGCACATCGCCCTTCGCGACGCCCGCAGGCAGCGCCTGCCCCCGCTCCATCGCGCCCACGGCAAAGCCTGCAAGGTCGAAATCCTTGCCGTCATACATGCCCGGCATTTCCGCCGTCTCGCCCCCGATCAGAGCCGCGCCGGAGCGTTTGCAGCCCTCCGCGATGCCGTCGATGATCTTGGCCGCCGCCGGGACATCGAGCTTGCCGGTCGCGAAATAGTCGAGGAAGAACAGCGGCTCCGCGCCCTGACAGACCAGATCGTTGACGCACATCGCAACAAGGTCGATGCCGACCCCGCCGGTTTCGCCCGTGTCGATCGCAATGCGCAGCTTGGTGCCGACGCCGTCGGTCGCGGCCACCAGAACCGGATCGCTGTAGCCCGCGGCCTTCAGATCGAACAGACCGCCGAAGCCGCCCAGCCCCGCCATCACGCCCGCGCGTTGCGTGGCCTTCGCGGCCGGCTTGATCGCCTCCACCAGCGCGTTGCCCGCGTCGATATCGACGCCCGACTGGCTGTAGGTGAGCCCGTTCTTGCCCTCGGTCATGCAGTCATCCCCGGTGATCCAATGTGGTGTTCCGATTTGCGCGATGCTCTAAGCCATCGCGCGCCCAAAGGGAACCTGCTCCGTGCATGCCCCGCCGATCCGCATGACAAAGCCGCGCAAACCCTGCCCGCCCCGACGCCCCGCATCAACCTCGCCCCGCCCCTTGACGCCGCTCCGCCCGATGCCCTAAGCGAACGCGCAGGCGGGCCTGTAGCTCAATTGGTTAGAGCAGAGCGCTCATAACGCTTTGGTTGCGGGTTCAAGTCCTGCCGGGCCTACCATACCGCCAAAATATCGTTTAAAATCAAGCAATAAGTGACCCACGCGACCGCCGGTCGCGTTTATAGTTTTCAGTGGGTTACAGAGAAAGTGGACCACGAGATTCGATCCACCTGCGCCTTTCTCCATTCAATCGCTGACCCGATCTATCCGCGCGAGTTCAATCCTCCCCTACTTCCCCGCGCAGCCGGCAGCGATAGCCGCCGCTGTCGAGCTGATGTTCGACGCCGGTTACTAGCCAGTTGCCATCCACCCCGGGTCGGAAGCCTGTGAGCTGCACGCGGCCTTCGGCGACCAGATCGGGGTTGCCCGGCAGCGATAGCGAAAGCTGGGTGCCAGCACGGCTAGCGCGGGTCCATTCGGCGCGGGCAGCGGCGCGCGCGGCCTCAGCGCTGGTGAAGCGCTCGCGCAGGCGGCGCAGGGGGTCGCCCTCGCCTGCGGTCTCCTCGACATCCTCGGCGGCCTGCTGATCACGCCACACAGCAACGACCGTGCCCGCCGTGGCCCGGGTCTTGATCTGCACCCGCCAGCTGCTGACCTGCGCCGGGGTGAGAGCCACTACCGGCATCGGCTGGCCCGAGACGGTCAAACTTTCACCGCGCAGGGCAAAGACCAGCTTGCCGCCGCCGGGCTTGGCGATGGCGTCATGGTCATGTGCGACCCGGGTCAGCAGGTTGATGTCGCTTTCGTCGATCTGGTCGAGATGCGGCAGCGCGACACGCGCGAGGCTGTCAGACACCGCCGGATCTAGGCCATGCTCCCCGGCGATAGTGGCCACCAGATCGGCGATGGTCGTGCCCTCAGGCCAGCTGCGCGAGCGCTGCGCGGTCAGCGAGGTGACCCCGCCGGTGATCAGCGCGGCGCCGCGGATCCGCATCTGATTGGGCGGACCCTCCATCTCGACCTCCTCGACGGTGTAGAGCCCCATATTCTTCAGCCCGAAGCCGTATCCCAGCGCCACACTCAGCACCGCACCGGTGCGCGGCACCGCGAGCCGCGCCAGCCCAAGATGGTCGGCGAGCGTAATCTCGACACTGTCGGAGGTGACGCCAGCCTCATCCGACAGGCTGAGCGAGACCAGCCGCGCGGTAATCGGTGCGGTGATGTCCTGCCCATCGACGCGGATGGCAAAGGCTGGCTTCCAGTCCATCAATCCCACAGGCGAACGCTCGCAGTGTCGGGATCCTCGGCGAACTCCGGCAGTGCGATGCGCAGGCCAGCCGGTAGAAGCGCCCCCTGCCCGGCCAGCCCCGGATTGGCCTTCAGCACCGCGTCGATCAGCGCGGCCGGTTGGCGGCCGTAATGCGCCCAGACGATACGATCGACGGTGTCGCCATTCTTAGAACGGTAGAAGAGCACGCAAGCCTCCATCATAGCGGCGCAGGCGCATCTCGAAGTCCTGGCGGCGCGGCACCCCGCCGGGGGCGAAAACCTTCTGCCCCTCGATCACCTCCAGCACCACCCAGAGGCCTAGCACCCGGCCTTGTCCCGAGATCAACGGCAGTGGCACCCCAAGTGCTGACTGCGCGCGCAACCGGTCCAGCTGCTCCAGCCCGCCTTTGTAGAAGGGGTAAATCACCCCGCGCAGCTCTATGCTTTCGGCGCCGAAGCCTGTGAACTGCAGCGCGTCAGTCGCCCCGACCCGTTCCTGCGCCGCCCACCGATATTCGGCGCGGCGGGTCAGATCCTGATAGGCCGCGGCGCTGACCGCGAACTGATAGGCCCCAAGCTGCAACATCGCCTCAGCCATACTGCCCCCATGTGGTCGGACCGTCGAAGAGCGCGCCGCTGGCGGCGCGGCGCTGGATGCGCTCGATCTCCTGGATGACCTCACGGGCGGACGTGCCCAGCGCATTTATGGTGACGTTGATCGTTGTGGCACCGCCACTGCGCAACCCGCCGCTCAGGCTCTCGCTCAAGCCTGCCCGTGCTCGAGCGGCCAACCGGGCCGCGCGCTCCAGCGAGCGATTGTTCTCGACATAACCCGCGCGATCGGCCCACATGCGTTCCGGCCCGCGCTCGCCCACCAACAACGGCCCGGGAGCGAATGCGCCGCCCACCGCGCGCTTCTGCGCCATCGGATGGTTGGAGGGGAACGCCAGCGGCGGTGTGTCGCCCGTATCGTCATGATACCAGTCGCGCACGCCCTCATAGGTTCGCATTGCGCCGCCGACGATGGGCGTATTGCGCAGCCGGCTCTCCATGCCCTCGGCATTTTTCTTCTGCCAGGCTTCACGCTCCTCCGGATCTTCGGGCATGTTGTTGATCGCCAGTGCGGTCTGCATCGCAGCCAGGGCCGCGCCGAACTTGATCCGGCTCATGGCGGTGTTCATGCGGGTGGCGGCCAGTTCGGTCTTGGTCGCTGCGCCACTCATGGCCGTGCCGATACCGCCGATCTTACCCACCAACCCTGCGACCGCGAACCCAAAACGCCCCACCGAGCCGATCATCCGACCCACGGAGATCATGACCTTGGTAAGAAGCGCTCCGCCGATCAGGATGCCGAAATTCTCCCAGCCGCCGACCATATCCGCCACCTGCGCGGTGATGTCGCCCACCTTCACCGCGACAGTTCCAAGTCCGCTGCCAATGTCCTTTAGGATCGGGATCGCGCCACGCAGCCCATCGGCGAGACTGGTCGCGAAGTCTTCGATCTTGTCGCGGTTCTCGGTCAGGTAGGAGCCGAGATCGTCGAAGGTCGTCGACAGCACCGGCAACAGCTGATCGCCCACCGTGATGGCCACTTCCTCCAACACGCTGCGGAGGCGGCGCAGCGCGCCCATGAAGTTGTCGTTCTGTCGGCGCGCCACCTCGCTGACCGTGCCTGCTTTGCCCAGCCGCTCGACATAGTCCGCCAGAGAGCCGCTGCTGGCTTCGCCCAGCAGAACAGTCGCTGCGCTCAGCGCTTCCACCCCAAAGATCACGGAACCGATCTCACCCCGATCGGCCGTGCCCATCCCTTCCATCGATTTCTGGATGTCCGTCATAATATCAAAGACTGGCCGCATGTTGCCGGCCGCGTCCTTGGTTTTTACACCAAGCTGATCCAGCGCATCGGAGGCTTTGCTGGTGGGCGCAGACAACCGCACCATAATCGCGCGCAGCGCCGTGCCCGCCATCTCGCCCTGGATACCAGCATCCCCGAGCTTGCCCGCCATCGCCGCGACTTCATCAATGCTCACGCCAAGTGAGTTTGCGACGGGCGCGACATACTTCATCGTATGCCCGAGGCTTTCGAGTGTGGTGTTGGAGGTGGTGAAGGTGTTGGCCATCGTGTCGCCGATCCGGACCATGTCCCCGGCGTTCAGCCCGAAGCCGGTCAGCACGTTCGAGGCGATATCAGCCGCGTCACCGAGTTCGATCGCCCCGGCCGTCGCCAGATCAAGCATCCCCGGCATCGCGGCGATGATCTCATTCACGTCAAAGCCTGCCATCGCGAGATATTGCATGCCGTCCGCCGCGTCGCTGGCCGACCAGCTGGTCGAGGCTCCGAGCTCGCGCGCCGTGGCTGTCATCGCTGCCAGCTCAGCCTCGGTGGCGCGCGCAACCGCGCCGACCCGATCCATGTTCTGCTCGAACTCTGCCGCGATCATCACCGGCTTGTAGAGCGCGCCGCCCAGCGCGGTGACGCCGATTGCGGCCCCGCGGGCAACGCGTCCGATATCCGAGGCCGCCCGGTTGAAGCTACGCCCGACCTGATTGGCCGCCCGCTGCGCCCGCTCGAAGCGTTGCTGCTTGCGGCGCAGCTCGTCCAGCGTCCGACCCAGCTGGGCATATTCGTGGTCGAGGTGCTCGACATTCTGCCCGGCCTTGCGCAGCGAAGCACTCTGCTTCGACATCTCGCGCTGCCGCTTCGTCACTTCGCGCAACTCCGAGCCCACAGCATCGAGCCCGCCTTGGATGACGCTGAAGTTGCGCTTCACGGAGGCTTGCAGGACGCTGCCAACGGTGATCGTCGCGTCGAGACGCTGATTTCTAGACATCGCGCTTTGGCATCCCCTGCAACCACCACAAGAACCGGCTGGTGGGCATTGCTGCTATCTCGCCCCAGCCCCAGCCGGTGAACCGCGCCAGCACCAGAACGCCGGCGCGGATCTCGTCAGGAGCGATCAGAGAAAAGCCGCGTAGGCTTTCTGCAGCTTTACGTAATCCCGCATTGCCAGACGCCGGATATCGGCAGGCGCAACCTCGCAGAGGTTCGCCAAGAGCGTCACCTCCTGCAGGGCGCTGCCCCCTTTGGTTTCACCGGCAATGATCTGATCATCTACCGTCGGCTCGCGCATGGTCAGCGTCATGACGCGGGCGCCGGCGATCTCGACGCCGCGCTCCAGTTCGATGGTCTTGGTCATGTCCATGTCTCCTTACAGCCCCAGCGCTTCGCGCTGCGCGGCGAGCCGGTCGGTGCCGTTGACGATGCGCACCATGTTCTCCACGTCGATCTCATGAAGCACGCTGCCGTTATGGGTTTCTTTGTAATAGGTCAGGCGCAGGGTGACGGTTAGCGCGGGCTTGGAGCCGGGGGTCCATGCGCCGCGCTGCATGCTGGTGATCCGCCCCCGCATCTGGTGCAGCACCGGCTTCACCGTGCCGTCGAAGCTTTCGAGCGCGCCGCGCACCGTAAGCGGCACGCTCGCGCCCTCGGCCACACCCCAGAGCGCCAGCACATCCGCATCATAGCTGATCAACTGGAAGCTCGTCTCCAGCGCCTCCTGCCCCATCTCGATGGCGATGGGCGCATCCATCCCGCCAGCACGGTAATCTTCGAGCTGCAGCGTCAGATCGGGGGCATTGTATTCGTCGATCTGCCCGGCATAGCCGCGCCCGTCGACGAAGAGATTGATATTCTTAAGAACGTCGCGGGCGGCCATCAGGCAAATACCTCCGAGATGTAGGTGTTGACGAGATGCGAGCGGAAGGTGATGTGCTCGGCGGGATAAGGCGGGGTGAAGTCGAAGTTGAAGAACACCTTGCCCTGGGCGATGTTGGCGGCGCTGTTGAGATCGGGATCGGGCCAGCATGTGCCGCCCAGGATCGCGCCAAGGCTCACCAGATCGCGCAGATAGGCGTTTACGCCTTCGGTCACGTCCTCCAGATAGGTCCGGGTGATATTGCGATCGACAGCCCAAAGATGGGCGCGCTGCAGGCTTTCGTTGATGATATCGGCCGTCCGGCGCACCGAGAGAAAGGCCCATTTCGGATCGGCGGCGGTGGAACGGTTGCCCCAAAGCCGGTAGCCATCCTGCCGGATGATCGTCGCCACCTCCTGCTCGTTAAGAAGGTTGGCGCGCGCATTCGCATCGCCCAGCTTGAAGTCGACCGCGCGCGCGGTGCCGGTGATGCCATTCATCACCTGGTTCGAAGGCGAATGCCAAAAGCCGCGATCATTGTCGCTGCGCGCGATCATCCCTGCGACGCGGGCGGAGGCAGGCTCGGCGCGGGTGGTGCCATCGGCAGCGTAGACCGTGACCCACGGATCGATGACAAAGATCCGGTCGCTGCCCCAATCCTCGCGCCAGGCGATCGCGGCGGCATCGATGGTGTTGGGGCCATCGGCGATGATCACCGCACGCATCCGTTCCGCCAGCCCCAGCAGTTCGGCGACCACCGGGTTGGCGCCGCCGTCGGGGCGTTGATGCGTCCAACCCGGAGCACAGAGGATCCGAGGCGCAAAGCCGGTGACGCTTTCGGCTCCGGCCAGCGCATGCACGCCTTCGAACTGACCGGTCCCGGCATCGACGCCGCCGATGATATTGGCCAGCGTCTCGGCCTCATCCGCGCCCTCGGCGACGCGGACCACGATCACCACTGCGCCGATCTGATCGAAGATCCCGTCAAGCGCCGCAGGCAGCGTTCCCGCTCCCGCGCCAGTCGTGTCCAGTCCGGCTGCCGCTCCGCGATTGCCTGCGATCAGCACCGGCGTGTTGAGCGGAAATGGCTCTGCCGCACCGCCGCTCAGCGCCTGCGCCGTGCCCGTGGCGCGCATTACGCCGCTGCCATCGCTGCCCACGCCATGCGTGGCGGTGATCAGAGCCGCGGCCTCGGGGCTGGCCCCCAGCGCGGCGGCGACCTCTGCGGCGGTCGAGGTCAGCGCGCCGCTCGCATCCGTGGCCAGCGCGACGGTAATGGCGCGGCCCGCGACCGTGACAGTCAGGGCGGCGGAACTTGCCAGAGGGTCGACGAGCGCGACAGTGATCGCACTGCCGGCGACGCCAGCGGCGACGGCGGTCAGCGTCAGCGCCGTATCGGTGGCAGCCCGGCCCAGCGCCAAGCTGGCTGGGGTAGCACCCGCCGCATCAGGCGCGGTGCCAATGAGGCCGATCACACCCGAGCGCACGGACCGCACCGGACGCGGCCCCGTGTCGATCTCCAGCACCTCGACCCCATGCAAGAATTTGTCGGCCATGATCTGTTCCCGTTCCCGAATGCATCTGCTCTCAGGCATTCATGACAGATCGTCGGTGTGCGATCCTCTGGCGGGTTGGGGGATCATTCCAGCAGCGCGGCCACATCGGGATTTTGGGTCAGAAAGGCCTGTAGCTTGGACACTGCATCCTCGCGACTGGCGGTGCTGGGGCGCGCGATCAGCTCCCACCCGGCCCCGGTCCAGCGCGCGGTCTTATCCGCCGGGATCTCCTCCGGCGGGGCGAGCGCGGTGCAGCGGGCGGGGATCAAGTAGCGCCCAGGCTCCAGCGGTGAGGGATCCGCCTCTGCCTTGCCCACCAGCACACCGGCCACGTCATATTGGTAGATCTTCATGCGGAGCCTCAGAACTTAATGCAGGTGAGTACCGCGATATTGCGCGGCCGGGTTTCGTTACCTCCGGTAGGTTCGGTCACGTCGATCCGACCCTCCTTGCCATCATCGTCGATATGCACCGCCCGCGACTGACCACCGGTATCAGCATCATTGCCAACTAGTTGGTGCGTGTGCGCGCGGAAGGCATCGGCCTGTGCGGCGGCGAAGGAACGCCCCGCATCAATACCGCGACCGTCATCCCAGCCGCGTCGAAATTCCCCACGGAAGTCTGGCAGGTTGAACGTCGTCGAACCGTTGCCCCCGCCCCAGATGGTGCCGATTGCGTTAAAGAGATCGGCATAGACTGTGCGGCTGATCTCAGCGCCATTGCATTTAAGCCAACCTGCAGGTGCGGTGGGCATCGCAAAGTCCATAACCGCGCCGGTCGGCGTGCGCTGCCGCATCTGATCCAGGCTCGGCACGCCGAGATTGGCGCGCCCTGCCGCCTTGTCGGGCACATCGGCGAGGTTCTGATCCTTGCGCAGCGCCTCGGGCAATGCTGAGGCCGGCTCATTTTGAACCGCGATAAGCTCTGACCCGGCGGGATAGCTCTGCCCCAGATGCAGCCGGGTCGAGAGGCTGCCATCGGGCTGCCAGCCCTCCGCAATCGCCTCATTAGGCAGCCGCAGCCCCTCGATATAAACCGCAAGGCCAGTCGTGTTGGTCAACGTCAGATCGACCTGCGTCTGACCACCCGCCAGCACCTGCCGCTCCTCGATCGTGGAGACCGTGATATTGGCATCGGTCGGATCGGCCCATTCCACATCGCCATCGGCGTTGGAGACCTTGCGCAGCACCTGCTGCGTGGTGCCGCCGGGGATCACCGTTGCGGCCACGATGTTATTGACCACCCATTGTTGCGATGCCACGGCCACATTGGGATCGACCCGCAGGGTGATCACCTCGGCGTTGGAAACGATGAACTCCAGCCGGATGACAGTGTCTGCATAGGCGCCATCGGCTTCGGTGGGTTTATAGGTGGCCGGCAAGTTACCTACCGCGAAGAGGCTGCCATCCGCGTCGAACACACCAACCTCGCGCAGGGTGAAGCCCCCCTCGGTAGCTGGCACCACCAGCTCAGCGGCAAAGCGCGTGGGGTCGCCACTGGGGTCAGGCTTGTAGACGCGGTTGATCTCGGCGCGGAACACCTCGCGCACCAGCGCGGTCTGGCTCGGGTCGGGGATGACGTCCAGACCGCCGCCATCGCCCACCGCCATATGGGTGAGGGTGATCTGCTCACTGCCGGATGCGGCGTAGATCGCGGCGAGACCGGCCTCGGTATGCAGGGTCTGGAAGTCAGGCATCGCTGTCCTCGATATATTTCACGGTAATGGCATGGCCGCAGGTGCCCACCACGGCGACTTGCGGCGGGGCCACGGCGACGGCGGTCAATCGGATTTGGTCGAGATGGGAGCGAAGGGATTTGACCCGATCGACGGCGGCAATCAACGTATCGAGCGTGCCCAGACCAATAGCTGTGGCGCGGGTTTCCAAAAGCAGCTGATAGGTGAAGGCAGCACCGGGATCGTCTTGACGATGCCATTCCAGCACGCGGGCATCGACACCGATTGCCTCGAGCGCCTGCTTCACCGCGCCAATCGTGCCCTTGCGGCGCTGCACCTCGATCGCGCTGCGCACCGCGCCGCGCTTCTGCTCCACGCTCCACCCGGTCTCCCACAGATCCACAGACAGCGCCCAGGCGAGCCAAGGCAGGGCTTGAGCCGGACAGTCAGACGCTGACCAGACATCGCGCAAAGGCACGGGCACCGCGCCCAGCCGGGCGGTGGTATCGTCGAGCGCGTGTTCGCCTGAACTGGCATTATGCGGGAGCAGCTCAGACATCGGTGCCGCCCAAGGTGACGGTGACGCCGCTGCACCACGCGGCCTCACCTGCCCCGATCACCAGATCTGCTGCGGGGCTGGTCAGGGTGACCTTCTGCACGCCGGGACGGTGCAGCGCCGCATAGAGCCCCGAGAGGGTCACATCATGGCCAATCCGGTGCTGCGCGGCGACATAGGTCTCGGCAGCCGTCACCGCCGTCTGTCGCACTACCTCGGCATCGGGCCCGGGATAGACCGTCAGCGCTGCGGTCACAGCGTAGGAGGTAATGACCGCCGACTGCACGGTCACACTGTCCGTCATGGGGCGCACCGCATCGGCCGACAGCACAGCCTGCACCGCATCGACCAGATCGACGCCTGCCGCACCATCGCCGTCCCGCGCCAGCAGGTAAACCGTCACCGCACCCGGCGTCGGGCTTACCGCCTGCGCATCGCGCACCGCCGCATCCGCGCCCAGAGCGTGGAACACATAGCTGCCGGCAGAGCCCGCCACCGTGTAGCCCTCGGGCGACAGCTGAATGCGACGCCGGAAGTCGGTGTCGCTCTCATAGGTCGCGGGCACCGGCGGGAGCGCCGCCGGATCACCGGGATCAAGAACCTGCCGCGCCACGCTGAAGTTCCCACCGATCTGATCGAGATCCGCGCCACCGGCATAGGCCAGCATCACGCCCTGCGCAGCCTCGTTGACCCGCTGGCGCAGCAGCAGCTCGCGATAGGCTGCCACCTCGAGGATTTTGAAGGCCGGGTCACTCTCCACCAGAGCATCGAACTCCGGCGCGCGATTACGCAGGTCGCTGACCATTGCCCCCAGGATGCCCTCATAATCCAGCGGCTCGACCACCTCCGGTGGGGCCAGCTGCGACAGGTCGACTGCAGTAAACCCCGCCATCAGTTCACCTCGATCCCGTCTAGGGTGATCGCCTGGCCATCAGGCAGATAGGTGCCGCTCAGCGACAGCACGACATGGCCCGCGGCCGCGCTGCTGGCGGTGACCTGCTCGAGATCGAGCCGCGGCTCCCAGGTGCTCAGCGCCTCCGCCGTGGCCGCATAGAGATCGAGCAAGGTCGCGGCATTCATCGGCGCATCAATCAGCGCCGGTAGCCGCGAGCCATAGTCCCGCCGCATCACCCTGCTGCCGATCGGCGTCGTCAGGATGTCGCGGATCGACTGCCGCAGGTGATCGATGCCCGAAAGCGAGGTGCCGGTGAGTGCGCTGATGCCGTTCATGGGGCCAGTGTGCCCTATCGGCTAAGCGCGGTCCTCTGGCGGGTTGGGGGGGGACCTGGGTAGGAAGGGCGGGTAGCGGACTTTTGCTGCGTTTAGCGCCAAGGCCAGCTATGCGCAGGGAGCGGACCTCGACTGGGCAGCCGCCAAGCGCCGGAAGCGGAGGATCAATGCGCCTTCCTAAGCGCTTGCACGGCGCAATTTTCGAAATCTGAAGCCGAGGCCTAGTTTCGTTCAAGTGGCAGCCTGGTATCGCTGTGATTGGAATAGGGGGCGGGGTTCGCACACAACGCACTCACGAGAGCGCTACACCTTGCGCAAAAAGGCTCTGAAGTGCCACAGTGGCAAGCGAAGGGTTTTGGAGAGTAAGCTATTGAACGATCTGGGCGTGGCGGGAGCATGGCGTTTGGAAGGCAAGACCCTGCAGTCAGGGTGGAAAGTCGTTCGAGCGATTGGTTGGGATCCAAAGACTGGTGTCGCAAAAGAGGTATACAATGGTACTGGCGGGAACTTTTCAAAGACATATCTTGTGGAGAAAGAGGGCCAGCAAGCTTTTCTAAAAGCGATCGATCTCACAGAGCCTTTGCGTGAGGCTCATGTGATGGCCGCGCTTCATCGAGTTACTGCTGAGCATCAGTTTGAGGTGTCGATCCTCGATCTGTGTGCCGGGGCGCGTCTGGACAGGATCGTAGTTGCCTTGGACAGCGGTGAGGAACGTCTTGGCGAAGGTTTGGCGGACGTAGTCCCATACCTGATCTTCGAGCTTGCTGAAGGTGATGTTCGCCGTAGTCTACCGAACGTTCAAGCAGGCCAAAAATTTGTATGGTGGTTACGTGCACTACACCATACGTCAGTAGGGCTGAATCAACTTCATTCAAGGCGAGTAACCCATCAGGACCTTAAGCCTTCCAACATCCTAAATTTCGGGGAACAAACCGGTTTCAAACTTGCCGACCTCGGGCGCTCAGTTTGTGAAGACCATCCCGGGCCGTTTGACGACGAGGTCTTCACGGGGGACCGATCGTACGCCCCCTTAGAGATTCTTTACAACTTCGTGAACAAAGATGCTTTTCAGCGCCGTATGAGCAGCGACTGCTACATGTTAGGAAGTATGATTTTTTTCTTCGGACTTGAAATGGGGGCGACGCAGCTCTTTCTAAGAAAGCTCTCCCGAGAGAACTGGCCGTACCTCTTCGGAGGTGGGTGGGAAGGAAACTACATGACAATCCTGCCGGTACTTCAGAATGTTTTTTCAGAGATGCTCCTCGAACTCAAGGAAGCGCTTGGCGAAGGTGAGATCGCGGATGAGCTGGTCTTGTGTGCCAGCCAACTTGCAAACCCTGACCCTGCAGTCCGTGGTCATCCGCTTACCAGAAATGGTGGCGGCCGCATCTACTCGTTGGAAAGGTTTGTCTCCATTTTTGACCGGCTTGCGTTGCTTGCCTCGATTAAAGCACGGAAGGTAGGTTCGGTGTGATCGAAAATGGTGAGCTGGACGATCGACACGTTCTCCCACGGTGGATATCGATTTCAAGGGCCCGAACCCAAGGTATGTTCGATAGGCCCGGGTCAACAGTGCTTTCAAAAACTTGGAAAATTTCTCGTGCTGAGAATGAGAAATCGATAGAAACCTCTCTGGAGAACTGCCGAAGGGCATGGAGGCTGAGCGGTGAGCCACAGGCTGGAGAAGAGCTTTTAGCCATAGCATTCATAGCAGGTCGCGAGCTCGACAGGGACGTCCAGAATGCAGCGTTTCAAGTTGCGTCTGACGAAGAAAGCGGGCCCCTTATGCGGGCCCTTGCAAATAACATTCTCGATGGAGCAGTTCACGATACCTCGGACGGTTTCGCACATCAAGCGGCGACCATCAGGGAGGACATTCGCAAGAGGAAGATACTTCTACGCCTAAATCCGCGAGATGGGTTGCTATTAGCAGAAACGGCTTTGCTCCACACCAATCTTGGGCAGGGTGAAAAGAGCCGAGTGCTTTTGAAACGCGCCGCAGCGCTTGCTCCGAATAGCCGATATGTCTTGCGCTCTGCTGCGCGTTTCTACTGCCACATTGACAAACCAGATCAAGCGCTTGCTTTGCTGCAAAGATCCCCGAGACATCAAACGGATCCTTGGTTAAAGTCCGCCGAGTTGGCAATCTCAAGCATCTGTGGGAGGCCGATTACACAATGGAGGCAGTCAAAGACGCTCGCTGAGGACAAGGCATTGTCGGTGTTGGACCGGTCAGAGCTGGCGGCAGAACTCGCGACTCTAGAATTTGAAGCCGGCGGACGGCGAGCCGCGTTGAAGAAAATAAAATTGGCGGCAGGCAATCCTACGGAGAATGCGGCTGCGCAAGTGGAATTTCTTGCTGAGCGTACTCGAGACTTTTCGAGGGAGGATGTGCTGCCGGATATTTCTGGGGCGACCGAGGCGCGAGCCCTTAGCTGTTACTGGAAGGGCGAGTTACGAAGTGCGCTTGATGCGTGTGAGGAATGGCAGGAGCTGGAGCCCTTCAGTGTGAGGCCTGCGATTTTTGGATCCTTCTTGTCTACAGCGAGAATGAATACGCCTATTCGAGGGATAGCTTTGGCCCAAAGAGGCCTTGCGAGCAACCCTGGCAACTCTGCTTTGCTAAATAACTTATCCGTACTTCACGCCTATCAGGGAGATATTCCTTCAGCGAAGAAATTTGCCGAGAGAGCTCGGCAAACTTCAGAAGACAAGAATGATATAGCGAACATGGCAACAAGAGGTCTAATTCTCTTCAGGGAGGGTAAAGCCGACCAGGGCGCGTCCGAATACCAAAAGGCGATGGATCGCGCGGTTGAGAGCCGACGTGCTGACCTTTACCTGAGGGCTTATGCTTTCCTCGCCCGGGAGTTATGCCGCATCGACCCTCACGTGCAGCCTGTTGTTCTGCAGGAGATTAACAAGGCGGAGAAGATCATGAATAAACGAAATAGGCAGCTTCCGCGGGAGGTTGCCCTTATGAGAGAAGAATTTGCCACGGATGAAATGTCGTCAGCGGAACTTCTCTTAGATTTCGCACCATTGTCGACCTCGGACGTAGAGCGCGCACTGGATTTGTAGCGTTTGAATTTCGCGTGATCGACATTGGCGCGTGAATGTCAGTGATAAGTGTTTATATTCTAAACTCAGCTGAGGTTCCCCATTTCGGGCTGCATCTAATAGAGCTGTTTACAGCTCAGTACGAAATTTTTTTCATGTTCTCATTAGGCTGCTTGGTTCAAAAAGTGGGGGCTCGACGTCGCTCTTCACACCAAGTTAGTCCAACAAGTTTGGTTTGGGTCCGGTGGTTCGCATAGAGGACACATCCGTCTACTTTGGCGCGCCTATCAGAATTCACTGCGCCCGGCGAGAACGTCAGGAAAGGGCTGGGACCAGTCATTCGCTACGCCTCCCGCGAACGACGGCTAAGGGCCGGGAACAACGCCGCGCTGCTGTCTCAGGCTGCGTTGACGCCCCCCCTTACCAACGCTCCCTCACTTTAGTGCACGAGTTGCGGAGTGCATCCTTCAACCCGTTTACAGCTTGGCCCGCCTGACTGCCGAGGGACTTCAATTGTGTTGTCTCTGTTACTGTAGTCGGGGATACGCTCTCCCGGTCCGAGGTAGCTCTCACCGTACTGATATCCCTCACCTTCCTCTTCTCGATCAGCACCGGACGATGGTGGGTCATCCGAACCGGTGCACCCCGCAACACCAACTGTGAGCACTACGAGAGCGCTTAAAACAGAAACTTTCATGCAATCAACCTCAGCTTAAATCGCTGACAGTAGACCGCCCAAAAGCTGGTACCGTCAAGAACGCTGTCAGGTTTCTATCTTGGGCATATCCTAGGCTGGGCCCGTCACCCCGCAAACACATCCCCCGAGCCGCCGCTGATCGCCCCCGCGTCAATTCCGTCCCCCATCCGCGCGAGCGCGATGCCGTTGGCGCTGACCGTGCCGCTGCCGCCTGCGATCGCGACGGTGTGCGGCACACAGACCCCGCCCACTAGCTGGTTATGGCTGGCCGACGCATCGCCGCGCCGCGCGACGGGGATGCCATTGGCGAAGACCGTGCTGCTGCCAGTCGCGATGGTGCTCATGCCGTCGCAGGGATGCCCGGTGGCGAAGGGATCGCCGATGCGCGCGACAGCCGGCATCAGTTCAGATCGATCCGTGCGCCATTGAGGCGGATGCCTGCCGCGTCGAGCGTGAGGGTGGAGCCATTGCTTTCCAGCGTGATGGCATCGCCGGTCATGGTGATCGAGGAGCCGCCCAGCTCCAGCCGATGCGCGGCGCCATCGTTTGAAGGGGCGGCATGGGCGGCGCTGAAGAGCGATCCGGCAATCACGCCCTGCCCCGTCTCGCCGCCGGGCGAAAGCACCACCACCTGCTCGCCCACAGTTACTGGCGCCCATTCCCGAATACCGCCCGCCCGGCCACCGGTCCAAGGCAACCAGGCGGTCTCTGCTGCGCCGCCGAGGCTAACGCGGGCGCGCGCCCGACCGGGATCGACGGCTGTCACCCGGCCGATCCGCACCAGCCCGTGCAGGCGGCGCGCCTGCTCTCCGGCGCTCCAACTCACGGCGCGACCTCATCGATCGGCGCATAGGCCTCCTCATGCACCGGGCCGATCTCTGGCGCTGTGCTGTAGAGGATCTCGCTCGGGACCAGGCTCCCATCCGGGGTCCAGACGCTTTCGCCCAGATGCACGACCTGCTGCCAGTCGACGCGCCAGACAACGAACTGGT
This sequence comes from Pacificitalea manganoxidans, assembly GCF_002504165.1. Classification (GTDB taxonomy): domain Bacteria; phylum Pseudomonadota; class Alphaproteobacteria; order Rhodobacterales; family Rhodobacteraceae; genus Pacificitalea; species Pacificitalea manganoxidans. The sequence continues at coordinate 1,753,239 of NZ_CP021404.1, read as the reverse complement.
CGAGCTGCGGCTCGAAGGCGTCGGGCGTCATGCCCAGCACCTCTGCCGGGCCGACCGGCAGGCCCCAGCGCTGCTGATGGATGGTGACACCCAGCGCGCCCGCCAGCCTGCGGATCTCGCGTGCGGCACTGGCAGTGCGCCAGCCGATGATCAGGCGTGCTTCCCAGCGGGTCATCACCGCTAGCTGCCCGGTGCCGGGGTCGAGGTCCGGCACGCCGTCCATCTCCGCCAGTTCCACCAGACAAGCGGGCAGCGGCAGGTGCCGGCGCTCCTCGGGATAGTCGCTTACGGTGGCCAGTGCCGGGTAGGCCGCGGCGATGTGGTCGAGGATCGCCTGATGCAGCGTGTCGAGCGCGACCTCGGTCTCGGCGTTCATCGGCCCACCTTATAGATCGTCCGAGTTTTCACCTCGGCTCGGAAGTTCTTCATCACCAGCTGCCGCGCCTCGGCAAAGACCTGACGGTCGAGGATCTCGACCATCTCCTCATGGACCGGCTCGGTGGCGACCTCGATCGGCAGCCGGGCGCGACCCCTCCGCTCGAACACCATGACCTTGCCGCTCCCCGCGCCCCGGGCGACGAAGCCAGCGGGCCAGCTGTGCCCCCCGACCTGTGCCCCGCCCGCGCCGCGTCGCGGCTTACCCTTGAACGCGTCGGCGCGCAGATCGTTGGTCCCAACCCAGAGCTGGGCAGCCCCCATCCGGTTGCCCTGGGCACGCAGCCGGTCGAGTTTCAGCCGTGCCTTCAGGACCGACGCCGCGCGCAGCCCCAGCCCCTGACGCAGCGCCTGCCGCGCCTGACTGCGCAGGCTGCGAGCGGTGCGCGACAGCGCGCGGGCGAAGGCGCGGCGCAGGTCCTGCTCGCTTGCGCCGAACTCCGCACCAATGCGGCGCAGCTGGCCGGGATCGAGATCAAGCTCGATCATGCGGCGTCAACCCGTTCACCGCGCAAACATCTACGAAATGATCGCGCGGATCAGCTGCACCCTCCGCTCGAATGTCGAAGATCAGTTGCGTGATGACCTCGTCGCGGTCAGCCTCGGTCAGATCGTAGGCGGCTAGGTCAAGAGCCGCGACCGCCGAGCCGCCCCCTGTAACCTGTGCCGCATCGAGACCGTAGAGAGGCCAGTTCTCCTGCGGGATGCGCCCTGCCGCCGCCAACATGGCGGAGAAGGCAGGCAAGACCCGAGCTCGTGCACCGAAATGCGTGACGCCTTCGCCATCAGAGAGCGGCACGGAGTAGCTCTCCGGCCCGTGTCCCATTGCGGCGCCGAGAGCATTGGCCTTGTCGAGCAGATCGGCAGGGATGATCAGGACAGCGGAATAATGGGTCATGATTTCACCAAGCGCTTTACGGACAGATTATCTACCTGGGCGGAGTTCGCGCCTTCTGTAACAAGGGACAACAGGTAGCCGTCCTCAGTGGGAACCATAGCCCTGAAATGACCGCTACCTGTCGCGTAGCCACTAATGGTTACGGAGCCCAATATAACGTTATCGACATAGCCCGAGTCGTTCTCGTTGCGACCTCTGAGCCTAGTTCTGGTTCCCTCGGTGATCACCTGATCCCACTCGATCACCGCGAAACCCTCGGTGCCAGACGGTATGGCAGGCTGACGAAGATAGGCCTCATTGCCAAGGAGCGCCTGACCGCCGGACTGCGTTGCGTTGGTAGTCAAAGTCCAACCGCTAAGGTCGGTGTCAAACGTGCCGTTGACAACCAATTCCGGCCCAAGCGTATACAAACCGCCTGCCCCACGCTTTGCGTAATAGGCCAATAGCTGCGCTTGCTCCCAGGCCGTGATGGGCCGATCAAGCGCGATCCACCCGACGATATCACCAAGGACGGGAATGATGCCCGCAGTGCCCACGCTATCGGCGCCATTGATTGCGGTCAGGGTGCCGCCCGGTGCAATCGTCACGCCAGTGTCGATCCACGCGCCTTTACGTCCAAAGATCATCACATCGCCGTTGAGGCCATCGGGCATGACTTGGGGCAGTTTATCATCAACGGTATCAAAGCGCAGATAATTAAAGGAAGGCGCACCCGCTTCGACGATGACAAGGTGATCGCCGTCAGTCTTCTGAAAGGCAGTTGACGTATCACCAGTCTCCAGCTGTGCGCGGTATAGGTAGATGCCAGACACACCGTCACCGTCCGTGTCGTAACCATGACTTCCGCCACGGATAGGCTCGCCAATTGAACTCTGTATGCGTATTGCCTTTGGCGCGGTGCTGGTTCGGGAAAATACGACCTCGCACCGATATCCGCCACCTGTTCGCGCGACTACGCGAGCATCAATGATCCCGATTACGGGGTGAGCAGAAAACCCTATGACCGTTCCGGTTTGTAGATCGAAGGCGGCGTTACCTTTATACCCTGAACCATTGTCGATGCCGATTACCGCATAACGCGCGGTCCCTTTTTCAAGATCGGCCCATACGGTGTGCAAACCGGTGCCATACGGAACGACTTGAATAACAGAACCGGTGTATCGCTCAAATCCCTTGGCATCAGCAGCTAGGAAGTCAGCATCTTTCCCGGATACGGGACGAGGCGTTACTGTAGCACCGAGTATCCCTCATCCCGAGAAGTCGGCGCTGTCTGCAAGCAGGTTCCGCACCTCCACTGGCGCACTCCCCAGCACCGGCTGTTGGCTGGTCGTGGCCTGCGTGGCGTGGTGGCCTTCGAGGGCACCATAGGCTGCGCCAGATGACCATAGGCGCGCGCGGGCGGTGTCGAGGAACGTATGGACGTTCTCGCCCGGTCCCGCCGCGGTGTTGCCAGCATCCGTGTAGAACAGCGCCCGGCCGGCCAGGGCCAGCGCGCTCGCGTCCATAAGAGCGCCCGCCGTGCCGTCCCGGAACAACCCTTCGGGCTGCAGTGGAAAACGCGGGAGCACCGGCAGCCGCGGCGCGAACACCACGCCGGGGGTCAGGATTGCGCCGGTGACGCTCATGGGTGCACCTGCCAGCTTGCGCCGTCTGAGGGCGTCAGGCGGAAGCGGGCGGCGCCGATGCCTCGGATCTCGCCCACATAATCCGCCGCGATCGTGTCAGCGGTGATCCAGATGCCGGGCGCGTGCTCGACCTCGATCACGACGGTTCCGCCATTGGTCTGCACGGTCAGAAGCCGCCCGGTCTGGTCACGCTCGAGGATGCGCTGTTCGGTGTTCGCCATCTGCCTCTCCTTAGGTGCCTGCGCGCTCAGCCAGTTCGAGAACCGCGAGGCCGGTGCCGTCCTCCTGCGGCGCGGTCAGCACGTCATAGCTCGTTCCAGCAAGGCTCAGGATATCGCCGCGCCCGATGCCGCCCGCCTCCGCCGCCGTGCAGGTGAAGCGCGGTTGCCGCGTGTCGAAATCGTATTCACCGAGCTCCGCGTTGTAGTAGGGCGCATCGAAGAGCCCCAGCACCGCGCGGATGCCGCCGCCCTGCAGCGCGACCTCAGCCAGCACAGCAAAATCACCGGGCTGTAGAAAGCTGTCGAGCTGTTCCCAGGACGGCGCGGGCATCAGTCCTGCGCGCCTTCCTCGGCGGCTTCGATGGCGGCGACCAGCTCGGCCTTCTTCATCCGGCCTGCGCCCTCGATGCCGTATTCTGCCGCCAGCTCGACAAGCTCCGCCACGGTGTGGTCGGCCAGCGGCAGATCATCTCCCTCGGTCGCGCTGCTGTCGGAGGCGATGGGGCCGCTCATCCGCAACGGGCCCTCGCCCGAGGCAACCTGCGCCTTTCCCCGTTGCAGCAGGTTCACCGCAAGGCGGCGGTTCGCGGTGACGCGGCTGCCCGCTGCGCGGATCTTACCGTCGATGACGACGGCGGAAGTGATCTCCAGATCGAAGGTTTTCATGCATTTGGCTCCGAATATGAGGATGGAGCGGCAGAACCCGCAGGCCCTGCCGCATCGGGAGGATCAGGGTCAGGCGGTGCTGTCGGCGCCGTAGCAGAAGCTCTCGAGCCGGCGCAGAACGAAGTCGACATCCTGCATCGCCACCACCCGCAGGCGGCCCTTCTTGGAATGGGTGTAGGGATCGACGTTGATCTCCAGCCCGCCCCACATGCCGATCAGCGCATCGGCGAAGTTGCCAAAGAACAGATCCCCCGCGGCAATCTGGTTGGTGACCTCCGAGCGGTAGCCGTTGACCGTGCCGCCCGGCTCCCAGATCAGCCCTTGGTCGGCACCGCCGGTGAACTTGGGCGTGGTCTTGCAATGCCCGCGCATGCCGGAGTTCATCACATAGGCCATGGCGTTTACATCGGCGTTGTCGGCAGCGATGGCACTCTCCATTGCCACGATCTCAGCGTAGCTCGGCATTTGCCCGGTGCCCGCCCCCGCCCCATCGGTGCCGAAGTCCACTGCGTTGATGCCCGCATAATTCTTGATGCCGCGCGGCTGGTTGTCGGAGCCGGTGCCGTAGAAGAAAGCCTTGTCGATGGTCAGACCCAGCGCCGAGGCGAGATCCGCGCGCACGATAGCTTCGACATCGAGGCTCGACTGCATCAGCAGGCGGCGGGTAATCTCGGAATAGGCTGCGACCGTCTTCGGGCTCATCCCGATCTGGTCGAGTTCGAGGTTGTCCTCGGTGGCGTCCTCATCCTCGCCGATCCAGTAACCCGACGCACCAGCTGCTTGCCGCGGCACGGTGATATTGCCGACGAGGCCCCCCATCACCCGGCCCAGCTGCATGGCCACCGTCCGGTTGCGCAGCATCTCCACGAAGCTCTGCGACATCAGCTCATTGTCGACGGAATAACCGCCGGTGTCGCCTGCCGCCGAGCCATCGCTGGCGGTGTTGAGCGCGCGGCGCAGCACATCCGCCGGCACCAGAATGCCCTGCGGATCGCGGCCCGAGCGCTGTGCGGCGGCGGCAGAGGCTTCGAACTCGAACGCGGCGGCTTCCTGCGCGCGGCGGTCTGCGGGATTGGCCAGCGCGCGCAGGGCACGGGTAAAGCTGAAGCTCTCGGCCTCACGCCCGGTCAGACCGATATCGGCGCCCTCGGCCTCTGTCAGCGGCGCGCTGCGGCCCTCGGCCAGATGCGCCAGCAGCGCGGCCTGCATTTCCGCCGCCGTGCGGCCATCGCGGACATGATCACGGGCCAGATCCGGGGCGCCGTATTGATCGCCCATCTCGATGATCGCACGGACCCGGGCGCGTTCGGCTTCCGAGCCGCGCCGCTGCGCGGCGGCGGCATCCTCGCCCGCGCGTTCGATGATCTCGAGGACCTCGACGATATTGCCGTCGTCATCGACCTTGGCCCGGACCAGATTGCCCGATGCGTCACGGGTGATCTTTGTATGCATCCCAGTGTTCCCTTGTTCGTTGAGTGTTGCCCCGGACGGCGATCCCGTCTCCAGGCTGCGGCCGACGCCCACATTGGGGTCGGCAGGCACGCTGACGATCGAGATCTCCAGCGGCTCCCAATCGGTGATCCGCACCAGGTCGCTCTGACCCTTGCGGGTCTCCACCTCGACCCGGTGCACGACGTAGCCGACGCTGACATGGCGCCGGATGCCGTCCTGCACGTCGCGGAAAATCTCGTCGGCGCGCGGCCCCCGCCCGAAGCGCACCACCGCACGATGCGCATCCGTGCCCTCGAGCACCCGGTCGACGACGCCGATCTGATCGTGCCAGTCGTGATTGACCAAAAGCGCCGCGCCGCCCGCCAGCCGTTCGGAGCGCATCGCGCCAGGGCGATGGTCGAGCACCTCCGTGCCAAACCAGCGCTCGACCTCAGTCTCGCTGGAGAAAGCCAGCTCCACCGTTCGCGCTTCGGTGTCGACATTGCGAACCTCGCCCGTCCGTCGCAGCTGCCCCTGGGTGCCGCCGGCATTGATCTGCTCCGCCGTCACCGCACGGGTTAGGCAATGCCCCAGCAGCGCGGCAGCCAGCCCTCCCGCCTGTCGATGATCATCCGCCATAATCGCCCCTTGTGTTCGTCTGCTGGGCCCAACATCGAACATCGGTGACGCTCAGTCCTCTGGCGGTTTGCGGGAACCCGGCGCAGCCCCCTCATCGCCGCCTTCACCCTCGCCCTGCGGGGCGACCTTCATGCCCAAGGCGATCTCGATGAAGCGGTCGTCGATGCCGGCGCCGCGCATTGCAGCGATGTCGCGGCCGATCTCGCGCCATATGGTTTCGGGGTCCTGCCCGCGATCGCGGATGATCTGCGAGGGGCTGGCCAGCAGGTTGTTCTTGCTGGTCACCGCCGCCTTCACATCGGCATTGGGATCGATCCAGTCCCAGCGCCGCGGTTGCCAGACCACTGCGCGATACTTCTCCAGCCGTTCGGCGCGCAGCGGCTTACCATTAACGACAATCCGCCCCTTGAGCAGCGCGCGGCGCAGCCAAGCCTCGAAGATCGGCGCCAGCAGCTGCTCGATCAGGCCTTCTTGCATCTCTTTCCAATGCTCACGCTCATCGAGCGTGCCCTGGCGGATAGAACTGAAGTTCACGCCTTCGAGGTCATTGGCGAGATTGACGTATGTGACGTTCATCCCCGAAGCCATGCCGCGCAGCATGGCCTTGTGGAACATGGCAAACTCGCCCGAGGGATATTGCGGATCATTGGCCACGGCCTCGACCCCTTCTGGCAGCTCCTGCCAGATGCCGGGGCTGACCTCCATTTCCAGATCGCCATCCTCCTCGTCGTGATCTGGGCCGAAGCCTTCCTTCCACTGGAACCAGCCGCCCTTGGCCGCGCTGGCCCGCGCATTGACCAGCGCCGCCTTTTCGAACCCGCCCAGCATCTGCATCCGCCAAAGCGCCGTGGCCATCCAAGGCAGGCCGCGCTTCTGGCCAGTCATCTCCGGCTCAAAACCATGCACGATCTGATCCGCCGGGATCCGCACGAACGCCCGACCTTGGCGCAGATAGGCGTCGTCATCATCCTCGGCGGAAGCAGTGGTGAAGTGGTACGCCACAGGCCGCCCCCAGGCGTTGAACTCGATGCCGTGCCGGATAAAGCCGCCGCCGCGCAGCTTCTTCACGTCGTAATCGACCGGACAGCGCTGCGGATCGAGCACTTGGAGCGCCAGCCCCCAATCGCCCGCCGCCGTGCCGGTCACCAGCCGGATCATATACTCGCCATCGCGCGCCATGCTCACCACCGCCTGTGCCTGGATCGCGCGCAGCGACTGGCGGCCGGTGACGTCGCAATTGCCGGGGCGGCACCACTCTGACCAGGCGGCCTCGATCGCATCGTTTGCCAGCGTGTCGAGCGCACCGCCGGGATCCTTTGCCTGCGCTTGCAACAGCACGCCGCGCGGCCCGACGATGTTCTGGCGGCACATCTTGAGGAACCTGCGGGCATAGTCGTTATTGGCAGCCTGCTCGCGCGAGCGTGCCACCAGCGAGCGCAGGTTGCGGCGCACCACCTCATCGGCGGTCAATGGCTGGGTGCCCCAATTGCCGGTCAGCCGGTCGCTCTTGGCCGCGTCATAGAGCCGGGCCAGCGCCCGTCCGACCCCTGGCATCCGTCGGGGTCGGGATGTCGCCAGCGGCCGGCCTTTGGCAGGTTCGGGAGCCGATGCAGGGACGGATGCGGCAGAGCCGCGACGCCAGCCCAACATCAGACGAACCTCGTATGGATCTTGCGGCCCAGCAGGGACTGCCCCCGCGCGGCCATCGCCTTGCGCTGCGCTTCGCGGGTGTAGCGGTCGCGCAGTTTCAGCAACTCGCCCAACGGCGTGCGCTGCAGCTCGCGGTTGTTAATGCGGTAGCGCTCTTGATCGATGGTGGCCCGGTTCTCGATTACCGCCTCGATCGCGGCCAGCACCCGTGCGACATGATCGCGCCCGTCATGGCCCGCCTCGAGGCTGGCGAGATCGGCGCGGATTTCCAACGTGCCCTCCTCCAGCCCCAGCACATCCGTGCCATCGCTCACCCGCAGGACATACCAGTAGCGACCCGGCACCCAGGCGGTGGTCTGCGCCGCGTCGGCACGCAGCAGATGTGACGCGCCATCGGCCTCGGCGGTCAGGTCGATGGCTCCGGCACCACGCAGGATCAGCGTCAACGTCCAGTCGCCTGCTGGATAGGCGGTCAGCGTGATCGGCCATGCCAGCGTCTCGCCAGCGGTAATCTGCTTCGGGAGGGTTCGGGTCACGGGCTCACCATTCGTTCATCCAGCCACCACCCCGGCGCTTGCGACGCTTGGCGCGCCGGCGGGGCTTGGCGGCATCTTCGCCCATTGCCATCGCAGTTTCCTCTGGCGGCTTGCGGCTCGACCGGCGGCGCAACTTGGGCGCAGGCGCGCGCTCCTCCGACGCGGTGGGAGCGTCCGCCACTGGCGGGGTGTGCGGCGCTGATTGCGGCGCGGCCAGCCCCAGCCGGTCCGCCAGCTTCTTGAGGTTAGGGTTCAGGATCTTCAGCGCCGCCAGCGCATAGACCCGGCAATCGAAGGCCTCGTTGCGCGGTCGGCGCTGATGCCATTCGCGCACCGCATAGCCCTTCAGCATGCGGGTGCGCAGTTGTTCGGCTGTGAGCTGGGCATACCATTCCGGGTCGCGGCTTAGTGGAAAGTGGCAGTGGCCCGGCCCCGGTGCGGTGATGCCCAGACGCCGCATCACCACGACCTTGGCTTCATCTACGCCGACATTGAACAGATCGACGGGGCGCGCGCCGCGCCCGGTGCGCTTGCGGCTGGGTGCGGTGACGATCGGTCGCCCCCAACCGCCCACACCCTTGATCGCGAAAAGCCGCCGGCCCTTCCGCGTGCGCACATACTCATAGGCGGCAGTGGTCATGCCGCCCGTGCCGCCTGTGTCGAGCGCCGCACTGGCAATCGGCAGCTGCGCGCCGGATTGGTGCAGATAGCTGCTATCGAGCAGATCATCGAGATCGGCCCAGACATCGGCGCGCATCGGATCACCCCAGAGCACCTGATAATCGACCGACCAGCTTTCCTCGCCCAGGCCCCAGCCCACCACCTCGACCTCGAGCCGGTCCTCCTGCATGTCGATCCCGGCGGTCAGCAGCACCGCACCTTGCGGCACCGGCGCGGCAAAGGCCTGAGCGCGCTGGATCAGCTCCGCGCTATCGACCTGCTCGCCCTCCTCCTCCCAGGTTTCGGCCAGCGAGACGTTGATGAAGGTCTGCAGATCATTCGCCGCCTTTTTGTCGAGGAAGGATTGCACGATGTCCGACAGCCGCCGAAAGCAACTGTAAAGCTCGCTCAGGTGATAGGAGGCATGCCCCCGGAACGGCCGCGCTGCCTTCCAGCCCGCGCCGAGCCGCTCAGCGTCACGGATCGCGGCGATGCGCTCGCCATCGCTCCAAGCGGTGCCGCAGCCGGGCCCCGCGCAGAGATAGCTCGCGGTTTGCGGCAAATGCGCGCCATTTGCATCCTTCTCCCAGCTGACATGGGCCCAGTCGAGGGTCTGGTGATGGCCGCAATGCGGGCAGACCACATGATAGCGGCGTTGATCGCCCTGCTCGAACGCCCCCTCGATCCAGCTGGCATCCTTGATCGTGGGCGTGCTGATCTCCATGAGCAGACGCTGATCGCCAAAGGTCGCGGCACGCTGGAACAGCAGCCCCACCGGATGACCCTCATGGGTGCGGTCGTAGCCGTCGGTCTCATCGCAGACGATAAACGGCGCCGAACGGCCCCGCATGGTCTTGGGCGATCCCGACCAACTGAACATCATGAAACCGCCGGGATAGCTTTTCATGCGCTGGTTATTGACGCCATCGCGCCCGCGCGGCTTTGCGATCAACTCCTGCAGCGTGTCGTTGGCCTCGACCAGCGGGTTGAACTTGGTCTCGAGCCAGGTGTGCAGATCGCCCTGGCTGGGCTGCATCATGATCTGCGACACCGGGTCGAAGGCCACCCGGAAGGCCTGAGCGCAGAGCGCGGTCTGGGTCTTGCCGACCTGCGCGCCCCACATCAGCGTGATGCGGGTACAGGCGGGGTTCGCGGTCATATCCAGTGGCTCGCGCTGATAGGGCGCGTTGTCGAACCGGATCAGGCCGGGCACCGCATTGCCGATCGGGATTTGAATATTGGCCTCCGCCCAAGCTGACGGCGTCAGATCAGGCGGGGGGCGCAGGAAGGACTGCGCCCGTGCCGCCGCGCCCAGCAGACCAAACACATTGCCGAACTGGCCTACGGATCGGAGCTTGCGATCAAAGACGGTCATTCGTCGTCCTCGGCATCGATGACGAGATCCTCCTCGGCGATCAGCGCATCATCGGCGAGCGCCTCCAGCACCTGGTCGATCTCCTCGCGCAGCACCGCCTTGATCCGGGTCTCGTCGCCCTCGCCCACCAGCCGCCGCCCGGCCCGGCTCGGCACCACATTGCGCAGCCGGGCGCGCACCTCGCCAAAGGCGATCGACATGGCACGCTCGAACTGCGCCACCGGCACGACCTGCCCCTTGGCCCGCGCCAGATCCAGCTCCGCCTGCTCGGTCTCGGCCTGCAGCTTGCGGCGCTTGAGCTCATCGGTGCTGGCGGTGGCGGTGCCGGCCATCTCTTCGCGAATATCCTGATCGCGCCACTCGCGGACATCGGCGGTGTTATATTGCCAGGCCCGGCCCCGGCCGCCCCGCGACACGACCGGGCAGCCGCGCCGCACCCAATCGTCGAGCGTCGGCATGGCAATCCCCAGATGATCGGCCATCTCCGTGCGGTTGAGGGTCTGTCCCCGTCCGATCCTGTTGCTCATCGCCCCTGCCCGCTTGGCTCAGATATAATAAAAAGCCGCGATCCCAGCGCCCACGCAGAAATAAACTCCTGCGCTGCCCTGCTACCCGCAGGCCGCCCGGGCCTGAGAAGGACCCATTACCCGGGGCATGCGGCGGCGAATGTGTCGAGGAAATCCGCCCCCTCGCGCCGCGACTGCGCGGTGTCGGCGCGCGACCAGCTCGGCAGATCGCGGCGGAGCTCGTCGCAGAGTGCGCGCTCAGTCACGGAGCCGCCCGTGCTCGCGCAGCCGCTCATCAGGGCCACGCTTATCGCTCCGACTGTGATCGCGCGCCGCCTGCACCCGACGCCGCAGCGCCTCCGCTCGCTTGTGATCCTCGCGCGCATGGCTCTGCCCTGCCTCCCGTTTGCCCTTGGTGAATGCGACCCATAGCGCCAGCGCCAACGCGGCCACGGTCGTCAGGGCGGCGCTCAGCGCCCGTCCTGCGCGGGTGCCTGCCACCCAAGCCAGCAGTGCGCTCACGCCGGGCTCCGCGTCACGGGCTGGCGGGTAAGGCCGCGTAGGATGACATTGCCCGCGGCAGTCAGCAGCGACAGGCCCAGCCGTGCCGGTGCCTGCCACTCCTGCGGCAGGTAGTCGGCCACGATCATCAACTCGCTGCCGATCCCGACCATGCCAATCGCGACGTTGAACCAGATGGTGCGGCTCAGCCACCAGACCTTAGCGTTCTGATGGGCAGCCATTACGCGGGCCTCCGGAACATCCGTGTCAGGGCGCAACTCCGCGCGGTAGGATCGCCCTTGCCCTGTCCCGCCCGCACCGGTCCCGGCACCAAGGTGTTGACGGTGGTGCTGCGTGTAGCCCGCGCCAGCATCACCGCGCGATCGATCACGCCATTGTCGCGGTGCTGGATGCCGGGCCGCTCCCCCATCACCCGCCGCGTCCAGCCGCGCCCAAAGGTGCCCCAGTGCCGCAGCCGCTTCAAAAACGCCATGCGCCCCTCGCAGAGCGCAATGATGACCTCCTCCACGCCCTGCGCGCTGAGCCGGTTCGCAGCGGCCAGCGTCTGCACCCCCACGACGCCATCGACGGTGACGCCCAGCACGCGCTGCAACTCGCGCGCGGCCCGGCTCACGCCGCTATTCACCGCGAAATCCGCCACGGCGTAATCGAGGCCCGCGGGCAATTCATCGGCACCGACGCGGTCGAGATATTGGAAGGCGATGATCCGCTCTGCCTCGGCCTTGGAGATCCCCCGCACCGGCTCCAGCGGCTCGCCCAAGCGTCGCCGCCAAGCATCAAAGGTGGCTTGCGTAATGCCGCGATCCGTAGCGCCGCCGGGATCGTCCGGATGATCGATGAACCCGCCCTCCGACAATCCAATCCAACGCTGCATCTGCGGATAGTTCGAGCGCATCTCAGCTCTCCTTCTCTACGGGAGCACGGACGGTCAGCACGACCGGTCCGAGCGTGAAATCGAACCGGCCTTCCGGGCAGGCATACGTGCCCACGATCCGCAGCTGCAGCGGACCTTCGGGCGCCAGCGCGGGGATCGTGGTCTCGATGCGGAACAGGCGCCAGCTGTCGGTGGTGGGTATGGCTGCAGGCTTCAGCGGCTCAGCCAGGTGAAAGCCTTGCGCACCGCTCCAGACCCGCCCGGCGTTGCCGGGGCAATCGGCAGCCTTGTTGACCCGCCACGGGATGAGGATGGTCTCACCGGGCGCGACCGCACGATGATAGGAGCCTTCGGCCTGGATCATCGGCCGCTTCGTCACCTGCACGATGGTGTCGGCCGTTATGGCGGTGCTGAAGGCCAGAGCCACCGCGCCCGCCGCGCCCATGGCATTGGCGGCGCTGATCATTGCAGCCCTCCACCCAAGAGGAACTGCCGCAGCACCTGCGACACGACAACGGACACCACGCCCGCGACCCCCAGCCAGAGCCGGTTCTCCTGACGCGTCATCCGATCACCTAGCCGCTCCAGCTCCCGCTGCAGCCCGCTCAGACGCTCCTCAAGCCGCGCTTGCGCAATCTCTGGCTCCGACATCCCAACTCCGTGCTCCCATGGCCTCGCGGCTAAGATGCAGGGAACGGGGCGGTGCTGTCCTCTGGCGGGTTAGGGTTCATATTGCGGGCTTAGGATGAGGGCAGGGCAGGAAGCGGTCGCTTACTGCGGGACGCCCAAATTCCGGTGCGGCTTCTGCGCCAACGCCCCTGCGTTATAGTCCGGGCCCTTGCGCTTGTTTCGACAGGACAGCTCTGTATTCTGCGCGCATATGCAGCACTTAGGGGGGCAAATGCGGATTTTCTTTACGGGTGGCTCCGGCAAGGCCGGGCGCCATGTCATCCCCTACCTGCTTGAACGCGGGCATCGGGTGGTCAACGCTGATCGTGTGCCGCTCGACCTGCCGGGCGTGGACAATTTGCGCATCGAACTGACCGAGAGCGGGCAGGTATTCAACGCCCTGAGCGCACTGGCCGGGCTTGACGAACTCGATCTCGCCTCAGTGCCGCGCTACGACGCTGTCGTGCATTTCGCGGCCTTGCCTCGCATCCTGATCGAGCCTGACAGCGAGACATACCGCGTCAACGTCATGTCGACCTACAACGTGCTCGAGGCGGCGACGAAGCTCGGCATCCCCAAAGTGATCTTCGCCTCGTCCGAGACCACCTACGGGATCTGTTTCGCACAAGGAGAAATGCGCCCGGACTACCTGCCGGTCGACGAAGAGCATCCTACCGTGCCGCATGACAGCTACGCCATGTCCAAGGTCGCCAACGAGGTCACCGCGCGCAACTTCCAAGCGCGCAGCGGCGCGGATATCTACGGGCTGCGGATCAACAATGTCATCGAGCCGCATGAATACGCCCGCGATTTTCCGGCCTATCTCGAAGATCCCGCGCTACGGCGGCGCAATATCTTCGCCTATATCGATGCCCGCGATCTTGGCCAGATGGTCGAGCGGTGCCTGCAGACGGATGGGCTCGGATACCAGGTGTTCAACGTCGCCAATCCGGACCTGTCGGTCGGCATCGACAACGCCGAGGTGCGGCGACGGTTCTACCCGGACGTACCGGTTAAGCGGGAGATGGGCGAGAACGAAACCTTCTACGCCATCGACAAGGCGCGTGAGCTTCTGGGCTTTGTCCCCGAGCATGGCTGGCGGAATGAGGTGCAAGTGTAGCCCGTAGGTGTCGCTGGGGCCGTTTCAATGCGAAGCGGGACATGACGGCAGCTCTTTTTTGCCAACCAAGGAGCACGACAACTGTTTAGCCCGGTATGAAGAGGCTGGGAAGTGGAACTTCGCTGCCAGCAGGAACCAAAAAGTTAGCCTGGCAGATCGCGGTCGTCACTATGGCGCTTCGATGGGCTCCACCCACAAACGAAACCTCGACGCGCTACCTTTTGAGCAAGGGGTAGTGCAAGCACCAACGACGCAGAACGCGCTTGGCCCACCTCCTACCTCGACACGCCTGAGAGATCGAACGTCTCGCTAGGTCATTAGCTCTACCATGCGATAGTAAACTCGTGGCTGAAACGTCCTCTCATCGCACCTGCTTCTCAGTTCCACGGTCGCGATCATTTCTTCGTGTTTACGTAATCGGGAGCAGACCATGTGGAAGTTCCTATGGCCAAATCACTGTGTAAATGCCACGTTGAGTGAAACGCATTGACAGAAACATAAGTAGAACATAGATGGCAGGAGCATCAGGACGCACGGCCAGAGGCATGAGAGCCGTAAAACTCATGGCTGCCTTTACCAGCGGAGGAGTACTGGTTTTTCTATTGATCTCGTTGGGCGTCGTCGACCGTGTCGATGGGATCCCCGGGACTCAAGAGGAGCCTGTATTTTCGCTACCCACCTACCTGAGCTTCGTCTCTGTCATGCTGACAGCTGTCACCGTTGTCCTAGCTGCCGTTGCTATCGGGGTCGGCGTGGTCGCTGCATACACCTTCCAGCAGTTGGAACGTAGGGCTGAGAACCGAGTTGAAGAGTTAGTCAAGGTCCGGCTGTCGGATGAAGTGATCAAGCGCCGCGTTGCAGAAATCGCCTTCGCCACAGGGAACGGTGAGCTTGAGGGCAAGGACTACGAAGATGAATAATAGGAGCAGGAGTGAGAAATGACTTCACGTGAACTGCGTTCTCTCAAAGGCGATGAGAAGGAGACGCTTGTCGCGCACTTGTCGAGCTATCCCGTCAAGTTAGGGAAAATAGCGAAGGATCTGGGTGTCGCGATTAAGGTCTCGAGCATGAAGACCGGAATCTCCGGCCAAATCACAAAGGAAGATGACGGTTACGTGATCCGCGTCAACCGCCATGAGGCCCGTGAGCGACAACGTTTTACAATCGCCCATGAACTTTCCCATTATTTGTTACATCGGCATATTATCGACAGTTCCGAGGAAGGGATTCGGGACAACGTCCTGTACCGATCCGGCGCGCCCGAGAGGATTGAATATGAGGCAAACCGATTGGCTGCAGACATCGTAATGCCGTTGGACCTCGTAGAGAAGGTTTTGCAGGAAGAATTCCGAGGTGAGGTTACAGAGCGAACAATTGAAGCTCTGGCTGCGCGCTTCGGGGTTTCCAAAGCTGCAATGGAGGTTAGGCTGTCAACATACGCATCAGCGTGAGTGAGTTGGAATGGCCCTAAAGAATAAGAACTACGTGCCGACGCTGGCGATCCGCGCGAGCGAAATGAACGGCCTCGAGTTTCTGCCTGGTGCGACGAAGGACAGGATGACGCCGTGCATCCTCCTTGCTCCATGGGCCAATTCCAGCACGTTGGAACGAGCTATTGACCGTGTCAGGCGCGCTTTCCCAAACCGACAATACATCCTCGATTTGGATCGCGATTACCAGTTCACCAACCCAGAAAGTGGCCCTCAGCAAGAGATGATGCGTTTGCTTGATCCTACTGATGCCTACTCAAACTGGGTGGAATTCGTGAGCGAACATGAGGAGTTGATCCCTTGTATTCAGTCTCGGGATCAATCTGAGGCGGAGATAAGGCAGCAAATCATGGCATTCCAAGGACTGGGACGCCAATACTGTATGCGGATTGTCCGGGACCGTTTCCCTAATAATTTCGACGAGATCGTTGCAGCCTTTGCGGCTGGCGGGACCGCTGACTTCTTCGTCATTTTGGAAGGCGGGTGGACCCTTGATCCGCTCACGCTTTCTGCTTGGTTTGATGGCCTCATCGCGGGTGGACTAATGGCTATCGAGGCATCTGTCCCAGTCGTTGTTTCCTGCACGTCGATGCCAAAGCTGTTCTCGAACTACTCTGGTGCAACAGAAGTTCCGTTCCATAATCGACGACTTGTGGACCAACTGCGCCGGCAGACAAACCGAACCTCTGTAGTTTACGGGGATTGGGGTAGCACTCGGCCCCGTGAGCCAGGGGGCTTTGCGAACCGGCCGCTTGACCGCATCGACTATCCGACCGAAAATTCTTGGATCATCGTTCGAAACAAGGATGAAAAGTGGGATTTTGAAGATGCCGCCGAAGAGCTGGTAAAGCGTAGTGGTGTTTGGGATGGTTCTCTAAATGTCTGGGGAGAAGAGATGATTTATCAGACGACGATCAACGAGGAGATCGGGATCGATACTCCGCAGAAAAACGTCGCAGCACGAGTGAACATCCATCTTCACAGGCAGGCATTCTACGGCCAGCAGGGGTTGAGTGGCATGGACTTCGAGGAAGATTGGGAAGACTGATCCGCTTTGGCTGTGCTGCACTGCGCATTGAATGCGCCTAGCCACGGACGCCGCGCTGCACCAGGTTTTAATCGGCGCGAACGTCGGTTGTAAGCCGGTAGCTATACAGATTGGACATAAGGTCCAACGCTGCAATTCTCTGGACGGCTGCCGTTCCAGAAATCAATCAGTTTGCTTCTGTTTTCTTGGAAATAGCACGCGACCTGTTTCTCAAGTTTACGTGTGTCGCCGCTGGACTTAAGTTTTCGTCCGTCGCTCAAAGCGAATGACGCTCGACAGTCCGCTGTGGTGACATGAAAATGGGGTGGCGGGTGTTCATTTGCAAATATCTCGAACTTTAGTCCTCGCACCTTATCAACGAGGGCTTTCTCGGCATATAGAGAAAAACTTCCGTCGGCCCGCCGTTCTGGGGTGATCCCCCGTTCTATGATCATCCTGAGATCCCGAACCAACTCGTCAGGAACATTCAGCGAAACAAGACTCAATCTACTGGACCCCGCCTATTCAGTTTGCACCACAGTAACACTTGAATGTCCGCAACGCGACCATTGTGACGCAGAACAGGCATATAATGCGAATGTCCGCAGAGGGCCGTTCGCTCCTGCGGGAGCCATCAGCGTCGCCTCGGAGCGTCAGCTTCTATTAGGCCCGATCCCCCGCCTGAGCCGAGCCCGGCCACCTGCCCCTCAACCCAAACAACCGCGCCGAAGGGATCCTGTGCCAAGGCCAAGCGCCGCGCCTCCTGCTCGCTGTCAGCTTCGATCTCAACGCGACGCGCTGGATAGTCGAAGGGCCAAGCGGTGTTTTCCATGACGACGATGAAGACCCCTGTCACCGTCGCACCGCGATGTCCTGCACCCGACCGACCGACAGCCCCACCGCCTGGGCGATCTCATCGATTTGCATCCCCGCGCGACGCATGCGCCGGATCTCGGCGTCTCGGAAGCGCTTTACCATGAAGCGGCAGTTCGAGGTGTGCAGGATCTCCCCGCCAAAGTGGCTGGTGAGCTTTGCAGCATCGTGCCAGCCCAGCAGGGCCACCAGCCAGTGATCTGGGCGGGTCACCTTCGGCACATAGAAACACACGCGCCAGCTGCGCCGGCCCGTAGGCGGGATACGCCCGATCAGGTAGAGCGCACGGCTGCGACCGATCACCTCCGCGATCTGCGCTACGCTGGGCGGCAGGGTGGTCACAGGCTCCGGCAGGGTGTCGCGCATGACGGTCATACTTCGACCACCTCCAGCCCCTGCGCCGCGGCCACAGCGCGCCGCACCTCATAGTCCCGGGTCGGCATGCCCTTGGCGTCCTCATAGACGGTCTGACCCGTTGCGTGATCGAGATAGGCAAAATCGACGGTGAGCCGCATCGCCCGGCCCGTGCGGGTCTTGAGCGGCCCGTCCCTGCCCTCCAGCAGTAAAGCCACCTGACGCCGCAGTTCCGAGATCTGCCCGCCTCGCTCGAGCAGTCTCAGCTGCGCCCAGCGCGCCGCCTCATGTTTACTGTCGAAGCGGATCCCGTCGACGGTGGTCGCCTCTGCGCCGTACTTCTGTGCCCGCGGCGGTTTCGCATCTACAAGCGCCCGGTAATCACCCGCGCTGATCTTCTCGCTCATGCGATCCCCAGCGCCTCTTTGTACATCTCCAGCACCGCCTCTTCCTCGGCGATGTCGTCGGGCTCGCGCTTGCGCAGACTGATGACCTTCCGCAGCACCTTGGTGTCGTAGCCCCGCCCCTTGGCCTCGGCCATCACCTCCTTCTGCTGGTCGGCGATGTCTTTCCGCTCGGCTTCCAGCTTCTCCCAGCGCTCAACGAATTGGCGCAACTCAGTGGCGGTCGCGCGATAGGCCGTGTCACGGACTTCGGCGTCAGCGGACGTCTCTTTCATGGGCAGGGCAGTCATGGGGTCTCCAGTGCGTCGAGGGGATAAATGTCGAAGCAGGCGCGAGCGGCGTTCATGCAAGCGCCCCTTGGCGCAGTTCAGTGATGCCCACCCGCATGGCGCGCAGATCACTGCTCACGGTGGCGGGCTTCACGCCCAGCGCCTTGGCGGTCTCCGCTGCGGTCATGCCACCGGCAATCAGGCGCCGGACCTGCGCACGGCGCTGGGCGATCTGCGCGACGGTCAGTGTCGTGGTGCTTGGCGGAGCTGCAGGGCATTTCAGCCCGTTCTTCTTGAGGATCTTGCGGACCGTGTCAGGATGACGTCCAACCTCTGTCGCTATCCGGGTCAGGCACTTCTTCCCATCGAAGGCCGTGAGCACCTGGCGCACGAGCTCTTCATCGGGGCCGCTTTGACCGTTTGCCGGCTCTGGTAGCTCAAGGCCAAGGAGGCGCGCATCCCGTTTCAGCAGGTCGGCGCTGATCCTCAGCGTCTTGCGCATCTCCTCCCGGCTCGCGCCCGCTTCGACCATCTCCCGCAGCTTCGCCCGCCTCTCCCGCACCTCTGGGTTTTCGAGGGCCTGACGTCTTTGCGCATCGGCAGGGTTGTCATAGATCAGCACATTGCGGTGGGGGCACCAGACCAGCGGCGGATATCCGGTGGTGCCGGGCGCGACTTGGGTGACCTTACCCTTGGCCACAGCGGCATCGATGAGGGCGCGCTCCTCAGGGGTGAGCTCAGCCATGCGCGCGCCCTCCGCCGGCTTTAAGCTGCTGCCCAGCCCAGCGCAGGGCGGCCGTGACATTCATGGCCCAGGCATCGCCGGCGACACGAGAGGCCAACTGGCCCAACGCGAGGTCGATCTCCTCGAGGCTGTGGAACTGCGGGAAGCGCAGCCGCGCCCGGGGCCAGCTGCCCGAGAGGACGCAGGACCCGGCCTCGTGGTCGACCCGCACCAACACCGTCCCAAACCGGCGCTCGCTGAACCGGACCTCTGCGCCCTGCCCCGCGC
This sequence comes from Pacificitalea manganoxidans, assembly GCF_002504165.1. GTDB lineage: Bacteria > Pseudomonadota > Alphaproteobacteria > Rhodobacterales > Rhodobacteraceae > Pacificitalea > Pacificitalea manganoxidans. The sequence goes on along the minus strand of NZ_CP021404.1, from coordinate 1,733,983 downwards.
TCACAGCGAGATCCCCGCGCCGCGGCATTGCTCGGCGGTGACCAACCCTTGGGCGATCAGATCGCGCGCATAGCTGGCCGAGACATCCCGCACCGCCCATTCCCGCCCAGCGCGGATGTTCTTGGCCCGCAGCTCGGCGACGGCACTGGGATCCGCGCACTGGTCGGCGGGGATGCGATGGCGCTCCCAGCGTTTCTGCTCCAGCCAGTTTTCCGAATAGGCGATGAAGCGCTGGGCGTTGCCCTTCTGCTCGATGGCATAGGCCTTAGCCGCGGCGATGATCTGGTCAGGGTCCGCCCCTGCCCCCAGTGCCGCCCGTAGCGCGTCCTCGGTCCGGTCCCGGTCTCCGTGCCGGGGGTAGACCTTCAGGAACGTCCCAAGCGTTTTTTCAAAATTCCGGTCCTGTGCGCCATCGGCGCAAGGTTCCTTTACAGGTTCCTTTACCGGTTCTTCCTTTATGGTAACTCCACCACGGTGGAGATGGCTCTGCTGCGAAAGTGGAGATGGCTCCCCCTCAAAAGTGGAGATGGCTCCATCTCCACTCAGTGGAGTTGGCTCTTGTGCCCGGTCGATCTCGAACCCCAACAGGTAGTGTGTCGCGAGACGCTGTTTGAGCACCGCATCGTGCTTGCGCTCGCGCCGGATCAGACGCTTCTCCTCGAGTGCGGCCAGCGCTTTGTTGAGCCCGCCATTCGACATGCCGGTGACGTCGCGCAGATACTTTTGCGACGGAAAACACCCCATGCTCGGGTTGTGGCAATCACACAGGTGAAAGAGGATCCGAAACTCGCCATGGGTCAGAGTCTCGGGCGCGATATCGGCGATCCATTTGGTGGCTTTATGGCTCATGAGATGGCTCCATCTCCACTTAGTGGAGTTGGCTCTTGTGTGGGGTCGATCTCGAACCCCAAAAGGTAGCGTGTCGCGAGGCGCTGTTTGAGCACCGCGTCGTGCTTGCGCTCCCGCCGGATCAGGCGCTTTTCCTCGAGCGCGGCCAGCGCTTTGTTCAGGCCCCCATTGGACATGCCGGTGACGTCGCGCAGATACTTCTGCGATGGGAAACACCCCATGCTCGGGTTATGGAAATCGCACAGATGAAACAGGATCTGAAACTCACCATGGGTCAGAGTTTCGGGCGCGATATCAGTGATCCATTTGGTGGCTGTGTGGCTCATGCGCGCCCCCTGGGGGCAGCAACCGCACGAACTACGGGCTGACGAAGCGTAACTTTCGCCCCAAACTCACGGGTTCCGACAAAAGTCGGTATGGATGACCTTTCCATCCGCGCTAAGCTCAGAATACAACTGTTAGCAGCAAGGCGGTCGAGCGTAGATCGCGCAAAGGTAGCGTTGATGAAAAGTGCGAAAGAACTGGAGCTTCTCGAACTGGTGCGAAAGCTTGCCGCTGCGGAAACCTCATCGGAAATGGATCTGTTACGGTTTCGCACGTGCATCTTGGATCTTATCAGCTCCAGGGAAGCCACTGTCCTCCTCGCGCCTGACCTCATTGCTGAGATCGCCGACCCACTGCAGGCGGAAAGCACCAACGCTTGGAAGCCCGCCGTAACTCGGACGCTGAACGCGATCGCAGAGTGGGATACAGCCGTGAGCAGCAGCCGTGGAGCTGCTCCTCTCCCAGTCTGCACCCCGCCGCCAGCGATCAAGCTCGATGGGAAGTCGTTCGCGTTTACAGGCACTTTCCTGTTCGGGTCAGAACTGTACTGTGAAATGGCCGTAGTAGAGGGTGGAGGTACGGTAAGCCCACTCTCACCGTACACAGATTTTCTCGTGATCGGTGAGTACGTTGGCGCAGATTGGGCTAAGAGCAAGTCTGCCTTAACCATCCAGAAAGCCGTATTTTTTCGAGATGCAGGCTTTGACATAAAAATCGTTACGGAAGCAGCGTGGATAGACGCTCTCTCTGAATAGTTCATCTTCTACTCCTGTGCTTCGAGCAGTTGCCGAGCGCGGCGCACTGCGCGCTCCACATCGGCGAGTTCGGCAATTGCTTGCGAGCGGTCGCCAGCTTCGGCGGACTGTGCGGCGGCAAGTACTGCGCTGACCGCTTCGCCCGCCTCGCGCGAGATTGAGCCCGCCTCTTCCAGCAGATTGCCATTGGTGCATTGGGGCCCCAGCCCCTCTAACCGCTGCGCCATGAAGCGGCTGACCGGGAAACGGCAGGCAGCGTCCTCGAGCGCGAATACATCATCGAGCGTCCAGCCCAGCGCACCGCTCATCCGTTTGGAAAGCGTGCCCTTGGAACTCGACCCCCTGCCCCAGCGGGCATTGATGGTCTCCGCCGCCGCGTCGAGGTTGCCGTAGACCCCCTTGATCAGCGCGCACATGAGAGCGTTAGCGGTGGCACGTTGATCAGTCATGAGTTACTCTTGATGCTGTGAATGGTCGGACTGCGCTCGAGTCCGAACCACCGAACGCAGCGAGGAACGCCTGATGATTGAGAAGTACGGCGTTCCCGACAGCCCGATTATTTCGTTTGAGGTCTGCAACCATGCAGGCCGTCGGTATGTCCGCCGCGTGAAAATTCTCTTCGCCAAGCCCCACTCTCCCGCTCCGATCCTGCAGGGCATCGCGATACCTGGAGGCTTTCTGCAGAGCATTTACACGGACGAGATTACTGCGGTGATCACTGACGACGGCGAGGTCGTTTCCCCTGGGCCAACCGTCAACGAACTTCTCCGAGCGGCAGGGCTCCGACCACAGAGCTTTGACACCGGGAGCCAGTTTATTTCGCTCGGCAATGAGTTCCTTGGGGTCCGCAAGATCCTCATTGCAACTGCAGTGATACTGGCAGTTACACTGGCAATATTGATAGTCGACGGGTGGTACCTGATCGGCCTCACAACAGTGGCGCTTATGGCTCCGCTCGGCATCGGCGCCGCGGTTCTGACTAAGTTGCTCCGTCGGATGGGTTACTAGGTTCGGTCCACGGGCTCTCCGCCCACCCATTGTCCAGATCATTTTTCTAGTCATCGGCAACCCCGTTTCGTGGACGCGCAGCCGCGGTCGGGGCATTTAGCCCCAATGAAGAACGGATGAACCCAATCAACACTCACGCTGCAGACTCCGGCTGAAGCCCTATGCCTCCGCGGCGTTCCGTGATGAAGGCGCGGACTTTTTGTTCGGTCAGCCCGGTAATCGACCGTCCGGCTCGAAGCCTGCTAACGAGTTCCGAGTTCCCGGCAGCGCGCTTGCCGAAATAGGTCTGAGACATGCCGAAATCTCGCAAGAATTCGTCGATCTCGGACAGGAGCTGTTCATGAACATCGAGTACCATGAAGCAACCGATACATCCTCCAAAGAGGACATTGCAAGCATTCTCGAAAGAGGACGTGCAATATTTCGCGCTTCGGATGACACAAAAACTATGAGCAATGCGGACTGGCGAACGCGTCTAGCTGACGCAATAGGCAAATCGGGTAAGTCGAAGAGAGCTGTTTCGCTGGCCAGCGGGAACGGCCCGGGCTACGTGCACTCGATCATCGCCGAGGGCAAAGATCCGACAATCACCAACCTTCTTGCAGTTTGCGACGCAATCCCCGTGAGCATGGTTTATATTCTGCACGGGCATGAAATGACGCCGGAAGACGCGTTGCTTTTGAAGGAACTCCATCGCCACCCTTCGAAGCGCGCGGCGATCCAAAGTCTCCTGAAGCCGGAATGACGTTGGGCATTAAGGAGCCATTGGTGAGGGCTGCGGTGGTGCTTTTCCCGTCATATGGCGCGGCCTACCTTACCGGGCAGATGGTGTACGTCGTTCCCACCCTTGCGGCTGCAGGCATCCTGGCATCTTCGATAACCTTCGAGCGTCAGACGTCTCGTCGTGTCGATGAAGATGATGACGGCGACGGCGAAGAGCTGGACCCAGAGGCACAATCATCGCCGCTCACGTCGGTTGAAGGTGACGACCAAGCCTGAATTTCAGCAAGCCATGCCCGCTTTTTACTTATCGACGCGGCGCCCCACCACGCGAGGTATTCACTAACTCTCATCACTGATGTTCTTTGTTTGTTCCGATTTCGGACCTTGGTGGCCGATCTCGATTCGTGCAAGGCGATTTATAGGTGTCCTCAATAGCGGACAAATCTCTTGACCGTCCTCAAAAGAGGACATAACGTCATGGCGAACAACACGAGGTTCGTCATGCCCCAGATCGCCACCCCGCGCCTTCCCGCTGCCCAGCCCACGCCGGTCTTCGTCGCGAATGCGCGTGAGGTGGTGGCGAACCCCGAGCAATATGCCGACCGCCCGATCCTGCGCCGTCTTGCCTGGATGACGCTGATGGCCAATGCGGGGCGCAGGCTCTCGACGGAACAGCTGGCCGCCGCGCCGGTGGAGACGCCGGATGCTTGATTTCGCCCCCGAGCTTTGGCCCGGTCCTGCCTCATTCGATCAGCGCGAGCATCAGCGCTCAAGCCCTGGAAACGACGAGAGCCAGAGCCGCCACGCACAGCAGCGTCGTCAGGATCGGTTTGCCGTACATCGTATCGACGATGCGTCGGATTTCACGAACGAGTTTCATCCCGTCGTTTTCCTCGTCGTTAGGCGGGATGATCGGGCGGAGGTGCTTCCTACACCTTCGCCCACCCCAAGCCGATCCCCGGCCACGCCATGTGCTCCCTCGGGGGCGCGTCATGCCTGAAGCCGGTTCCGAGTTTCCGCCCGAAGAAGCTGCCACTCATGATCCTGCCGCCGGGCCGGGCGGACCGACGCCCGGCGGCAAGCCGAGGGCGCGGCAGGCACGCGCGCTTGTCGATGACCCGAGCACCAGCGGGCCGGAGTTCCTGCTGGCTTGCGCATGGCTCTTTCACCACGGCACGGCCGATTGCCGCGAGGCTGTCTGCGCCGCGCTCGATCCCTTCTATGAGGAGGTCTGATGCTTCACTGTGATCTCGATGGCGCGCTGTCGCGCCGCATGGCCCTGCGGGCGCATATCGCGCTCATAGATCAGGTGCTCGCAACAGGATCGCCCATTCCTGAAGACAGCCGCGCGGTGGTGCACCTTGCAAATCTCGGGCAGGCCGGCCTGTCAGTCAGCGCGCACCAAGGATACTGCGGTTCGATGCTGATGCTGCAGATCCGGGTGACCGCGCCCGGCACCCCGGCGGACCTACTGCGCATGTGGCGCGCCCACGCCGCCGCCGAGCTATCCTCCGATGACGCCTGAGGGTGAGTTCCGCCAGTCCTCTTGCCAGGACACGCAATCACTCAGCCTCGTCTGGGCGGGGACCATCAACCAGATGGCTGACGCCGCCGACACCCCCCTCAACCCTACCAACTGCAGGAAGCACCCATGACCTCTGACCGCAGCATTGAAATCACTGATAGCGTTCTGATTGATCTGGGCCTCTCATTAGGGTTCGGAGCGTTCATGGGGGCGTTTTTCGCGGCGACCCTCTCTATCCTCATGGTCTCGCTCTTCATGAAAGCAGCTCAGCTGCTCGGTCTGGCCCGCCCCTCCAACTGACCCCGGAGACCGGACTGTCACCACTCAGCAGATGAACGAGGTGTTTCATGGGCCGCGCCGCCATCAGCTACGTGCCGCGACTGCTCTCCGCGCCGCAGGCCGCAGCCTATCTCAGCGTCTCCGAGACCACCCTGCGCACGTTGCCGATCTCGCGCCGCGAGCTGGGCGGCAAGCGCCTCTATGATCGGTTGGCGCTTGACGCCTATGCCGATGATCTGCCCATTGAAGGCGAAACGGATCATGGAGGGTGGTAACTTGCGCCTGCGATATCGCGGCCTCATCGCTGAGCGGCTGCCCTCGGGCAGCATGCGGTGGCGCGTCCGGGTCGAGGGCCGCGCGGGGCGCAAGATCGCCCTGCCCTGCGGCCCTGAGCATGCCGAGTTCCATCGCTACTACCAGGCCGCGCGGCGCGGCTTGCAGCTCGATCCCCCGCGCGAGATCACCCATGAGCCCGGGACGATGGGCTGGCTCTTCAGCGCCTATCTCAAGCACCTCGAGCGCATGGTCGAAAATGGTCAGGCCTCCCCGCTCACGCTTAAGGAGCGGCGCAACCTCACGAAATTCGTCCTGGGCCAGCAGAGCGAGCAGGCGCGGTCGGTGGGTCGCTTCTATGCCGAGCTGCCCATGACCATCCCCGATGCCGAGCTTATCGCCTTCCGCGACCGCATGGGTGCGACGCCGGGCAAGGCCCGCAACGTCTGGAAGCTGCTGCGCGCCGCCTATGATTTCGGGATGCAGCGCGGGCATTGCAGGTCCAATCCGGCCAGGGCCGTTGCACGGCCCGTATATGTAAGCCAAGGCGGCGCGACCCCTTGGACGATGGCGGATCTGGAAGCCTACCGTGCCAAGCACCCGCCCGGCACCGCGGCACACCTCACGCTGACGCTGTTCATGTTCACGGCCTGCAGGATCGGCGATGCCGTTATCTTGGGACGAGAGCATGAGGAACGGCATTCTGGCCGTCTATGGCTCGCCTGGCAGCCCCGCAAGAAGGGATCGCGCCGGGTCCAGATCCCGGTGCTGCCACCCCTCGAGCGGGCGCTGAAGGCCCGCACCGTGCTCGGCCCGACCTACCTGCTGACCTCTCAGGGCGTGCCATTTCGGTCCGGCGAAGGGCTGCGCAACCGGCTTGCCAAATGGTGCGAGGAAGCAGGGATCGTCGGTCGATCCTCCCACGGCATTCGGAAGGCGGCAGGCCACCTTCTCGCTCTCCATGGTGCCACGCAATACGAGATCATGGCTGTGCACGGGCACGCAAATGCCTCCACCTCGCAGGTCTATACGGAGACGGTCGAGCGCATGCGGCTGGGCGACATGGCGGCGTCAAAATTGGCAGGAATGGAATGGTAATGTGGACCACGGCATTTTTCGCGTGGTCCACATTGGTGATAAAACCGTTTAATATCAGCCCTATATTTTCGATCAGTTAGGCCTGCCGGGCCTACCATACCGCCTGTCCATCCGCTTTAAATAACTGAGAAGTAGCCGCCCGGCGCAGCAATCCGGCCATTATGGGACTTCCGAGAGCCGGGACCGCAATTCAGCCGCGTCGCGCCAACGGCGATTCCCGATTGTGCATCGACAGGGCCGCCCTCCTCCGGCCCGCATTCTTTGGCCAAGCGGTAGCGATAGCTTCCCACGCCCGGATCCTGCGCGACCTCACCTAGCAGCCAGACGCCCTTCGGTCACGAGAGCGACGCCCCCTGGCAAGGCGAACCCGGTCGTGCCCACTCCGCCCTGCTGCGGCGGGGCGCTGGGAAGATCGGCGAAGCGGACGCCCCGCCGCCTAGACACGAGCGCCGCCGCTCCGGCTGCGGGACTGGAGCGGCGGCGTCAGGGTTAGCTTGCGTCCTTGAACTCGGCGTATTCGCCGCGCACCTGAACCTTTACGGTGACGTCTGCGCTATCGCGGTTGCGCCAGAACCAGCCATGCTCGCCGTCGAAATCGGCGGTGACCTCACCCTCGGCCCCGGTCGAGCCACGGCCCTTTTCGTAGGTCACCGAGTTGCCGCCACCGTGGCCATGCAGGTCGAAGTTCACCCGCCCGCCCTCGACAAGCATCTGGTATTCCGCGGTCTGCCCCGCCTCCATGACCATCTTCCACTCGGCGCTGTCGCCGGGCTTCAGGGTGAATGTGGTCTCGTCGCGCCATGCCTCGCCGCCCTCTGCCGGTGCCGCCTCCTGCGCATAGGCGGTGCCGACAAACAGGCCCAGCACGCTATCGAGCAGGCTTGATTGCTCATCGAGCCCCATCTGCCGGTCGGCCTCGGCCTCCTCGGCCAGTTGCGATTTGATCGCACCCATCTCCGCCAGACCGAGGGCCTCGCCGATGCCAGTGGGGTCGATGTTATACTCGGCCGGCAGCACCACGGTGACGAGGATCGCCACGGCCGCGGCCCCGGCGATCACGGTCGACCGGATGAGTTGCTTCGAGCTCGGGAGTTCGTCGAGGCTGGGTTTTTCTGCGTTGAACATATGAATATCTCCTGTCGGTTCAGGCGGCCACGAAAAGGCCGGTGAGCTGATAGCCCATGAGAATGAAACCAAGCGTCATCATGACGACGTTGGCGGTGTAGGCTTGGGCGAAGAAGTTCGGGGACTTCCGCCAGAAGCCCATGACGATAAGAATGACGGCAAGCGCCATCAGCTGGCCCAGTTCGACCCCGACATTGAACGCCAGCAGATTGGCCAGAAGCCCGTCGGACGCGATGTCGTAGTCGAGGATCTTGGTGGCGAGCCCGGTGCCGTGAAAGAAGCCGAAGATCAGCGTCGCGGCCTTGGTATTGGGCTGAAAGCCGAACCAGCGCTGATAGGCGCCGAGGTTGTCGAGCGCCTTGTAGACAACCGACAGGCCGATGATGGCATCGACGATATAGGCGTTCACGCCCCAGCCGAACCAGACGCCAAGCAGCATCGTGGTCGAATGGCCGAGGGCGAAGAGGCTTACATAGATGCCGACGTCGCGCATCTTGTAGAGAAAGAAGACAACGCCGAGCAGGAACAGGATGTGATCGTATCCGGTCACCATGTGTTTGGCGCCGAGATACGTGAAGGGGATAATGTTCACCCCCCAGATTTCCTGAATGTAGCCCGCGTCGCCTTCGGTGACGTTATGGGCTGCGGCCTGTGCGACGGACATGACTATCGCCGCCGCCGCGATGAACAGGGGAAGTGTCGCGCGCGCCGATCCGGCATGCCGCCCACCTCCGAAAGGTGTGATCATAGTAAGATCTCCGTAGATGTGACTGATCGTGAGACTGCGCCCGGAGGACGCAACGATCAGACGCGCGGAGGTCTTTCGATCCGGTGAAGGGGCCAAGGACCGGCATCTGCGGTTTCGGTCCGGCGGCGTGCCCCGGTGATCGAGACGGGCTGCGCCATGCGACCGGAGGCGAGGATCCCCGGGCTGTGGTCATGATCCGCGGCGTCGTGGGTGTGGCCATGCAGCGCCCAAGCCAGATCTTCCTCAAGGCCGTGTGTGTGGCCGTGTTCGGCGATGATCGCGGCGTGGTCCTGAATGGTTTCGAACACCGCCGGGGCATGCGACATGGCAGGCATCAACGACCAGCTCAGCACCGCAAGACAGAGCAGAGCCTTTAGCAGGTTCCGCCCCTTTCGCATTGTGCCCGTGAGTGCCGTTTCTGTCCGCATTCCGCTCCGTGGCCTTGCGTTTAGCCATCTTGCCGCATCCCCCCTGGGGGGATATCCTATATCTATGACAAACGATCACGTCCATGCAAGTCACCCTAAGATCTCTGCCCGGCTGAAACGTGCCGAGGGCCATCTGCGCGCGGTTATCGCGATGATCGAGGCGGGCCGGCCCTGTCTCGACATTGCGCAACAATTGCAGGCGGTGGAGAGCGCGGTGGCCAACGCCAAACGCAGCCTGATCCACGATCACATGGATCATTGCCTCGATGCCGATAGCTCCGAGACCGACCGTGCGGAACTCAGGGCGATCAGCCGCTATTTATAGGAACGTCTCATGCTCTCGATCCTCGGCGACCGCACCTATCGACATCTGTTGGCGGCACAGGTCGTCGCGCTGCTGGGCACCGGTCTGGCGACCGTGGCGCTGGGGCTGTTGGCCTATGATCTGGCGGGCGCGCGCGCGGGGCTGGTGCTGGGCGCCGTGTTCACGATCAAGATGGTGGCCTATGTCGGCATCGCGCCGATTGCCGGTGCCTTTGCGGAACGGCTGCCGCGCCGGGCGCTGCTGGTCACGCTGGATCTGCTTCGGGCAGGCGTGGCGCTGGCGCTGCCCTTCGTGACCGAGATCTGGCAGATCTATGTGCTGATCTTCGTGCTGCAATCCGCCTCAGCCGCCTTCACCCCGACCTTTCAGGCAACGATCCCTGACGTGCTGCCCGAAGAGGACCGCTACACCCGCGCGCTGTCGCTGTCGCGTCTGGCCTACGATCTGGAGAATATCGTCAGCCCACTGCTGGCCGGTTTGCTGCTCGCCGTGGTCAGCTACAACATGCTGTTCATCGGCACCGTGGCCGGGTTCGTCGCTTCCGCCCTCCTCGTGGTGTCGGTTCTGCTGCCGCGCCCTGCCCCGTCTGAGCCGCGGAGCGTCTACGCGCGCTCCACCCGAGGCATCCGCATCTACCTCGCCACGCCGCGTTTGCGCGGGCTCTTGGCGTTGAACCTCGCGGCGGCATCGGGTGGCGCGATGGTGCTGGTAAACACGGTGGTGCTGGTCCGAGGCACGCTCGACATGAACGAAACCGCACTCGCGTGGGCAATGGGGGCGTTCGGGGCCGGGTCGATGCTGGCCGCGCTGCTGCTGCCGCGCCTTCTCGACCGGCTCCCCGACCGGCCCGTCATGCTGGGCGGCGCGGTGCTGCTGACCGTGACACTTCTGGCCATGGCGCTTTCGATCCGACTGATCGGACTTTCTTGGCCGCTGCTTCTGGGGGCGTGGCTGCTGGCGGGTCTTGGTTATGCCGCCGTTCTTACACCGTCGGGCAGGCTGCTGCGGCGCTCTGCCCACGCGGAGGATCGGCCTGCAATCTTTGCCGCGCAATTCGCGCTGAGCCATGCCTGCTGGTTGCTGACCTATCCGTTGGCGGGGCTGCTGATGACTTGGCTCGGCGCGGAGGGCGCGCTCATCGGGCTTGCCGTGTTGGCGACGTTTGGAGTGGCAGCGTCGGCCCTGCTATGGACCAGCCAAGCCGACACACCCACGCCGCATGTGCACGACGACCTGCCCCTGACCCATGCCCATCTGGGGGCCCATGGCGGCGGCAGACGGCACACGCATCCCGTCGTGATTGACGCCCTGCATCCCAGATGGCCCGTCAGCTAATTGGTTACCTCACAGGCGCGGCTGTCAGGACAGCTCCCCCGAAGCGAAGCCTCGATCAGATCCCGGCACCAAACCACTCGGGCCAGTTACCGCCCCCTGCGGCTAAGACAGCCGATGTCATGGACCGAGACGCAGATGCCGCTGGCGATGGACCCGGCAGCGCGTTGGACGGCGGCTCAATCCAGCCGCTGTCCCGTCTGTGTGTCGAAGTAATGCAGCTTGTCCTCGGGCAGACGAATGTAAAGCTCCTGCCCCTCGCGCAGCGGCATATGGGCCGGGACGGAGGCCATCAGGGAATGCGTGCCGCACTGTAGGGCGACGAGCCGCGTTTCACCATGAAACTCATCGCGCTCGACAGTGGCGCGCAGGGTGCCTTCTGCCTCCTGTGGCAGCACCTCGACGCTGCCGGGGCGTATACCCAGCGTGACCTGCGCAGGCGCGCCTACTGGGGCGGGCAGATGGATCAGACCATCGCGCAGAGCGCCGTTTTCGACATCGAACTGCATGAAGTTCATGTTCGGCGTGCCGATGAACCCTGCGGCAAACAGCGTCGCGGGGCGCGAATAAATCTCCTCGGGGGTGCCCATCTGCTCGATCCGGCCTTGGTTCATCAGCACGATACGGTCGGCAAGCGTCATGGCTTCCAGCTGATCGTGGGTCACATAGATCGAGGTCGATTTCAGCGCCTTGTGCAGGCGGGCGATCTCGACCCGCAGATGGCCGCGCAGCTTGGCGTCGAGGTTCGACAGCGGTTCGTCGAACAGGAAAACCTCGGGGGTCTTGATCATCGCGCGGGCAATAGCGACGCGCTGCTGCTGGCCGCCCGACAACTCGACCGGCTTGCGGTCAAGATAGATCGCAAGACCGAGCGTCTCGACCACCGGAGCCAGCCTGCGCTCGACCTCGGCCTTATCGACGCCCATGCGCTCAAGCCCGAAGGTGATGTTGTGGCGCACCGTCATATGCGGATAGAGCGCGTAATTCTGGAACACCATCGCAATTCCACGATCCCCGGGATCGCGGTCGTTCATGCGCGCGCCCCCGATCAGAAGATCGCCACCGGTGATGTCTTCTAGCCCGGCAACCATGCGCAGCAGCGTGGATTTTCCGCAGCCCGAAGGCCCGAGGAAGACCAAGAATTCATGGTCCTCAATCGACAGATTGAAATCACGGATGACTTCAAGTTCGCCATAGCATTTGCGGATGTTGCGGCATTCGACGGTCGCCATTACGGGGCCTCGCTTTCGGTATCGACGCGGATCTGCAGTTTCACATCGGAGGGGCGCCCCTCGGCGGCGCGGTCAAAAGCCTCAATTGACGCGTCAAAGGGATAGGTTTCCGACAAAAGCGGCTTCAGATCGACCTTGCCCGCAGCAATGAGGTCCAGCGCGCGGTCGAACACGTTTGCATAGCGGAACACCGTTTCCATCCGACATTCACGCACGGTCGCCGCCGAGATGTCGATGGCGACGGGATCAGGCGGCAGCCCGACAAAGACAATCGCCCCGCCCGGACGCACGATGCGGAACAGATCGTTCATCGCGGCCTGAGCGCCGGAGCATTCAAAGACCACATCGGCGCCCCAGCCTGCGGTGACCTCGGCCACGGCGTCCACGACGGATGTCTGGCGGATATTGATGCCGGTGATGCCGTCATAGCTTTCGGCGATGGCCAGCTTTTCCGCCGAAAGGTCGGAGATCAGCACACGCGCACAGCCTGCTGCCAGCGCAGCGAGGGCGGTCATGATGCCGATGGTGCCTGCGCCCAGAACCACCGCCGTGTCGCCCGGCGCGATATGCGCCCGTTTCGCGGCCTGCATCCCCACGGCAAAGGGCTCCACCATCGCGGCCTCGGCAAAAGACACCGTGTCGGGCAACTTGAAGGTGAATGCGGCAGGATGCACGCATTCGGCACAGAGCACGCCATGAACCGGCGGTGTGGCCCAGAAGGTGACCGCAGGGTCGACGTTATAGATACCAAGCTTCGAGGCGCGCGAGGTCAGGTCCGGCACGCCCGGCTCCATGCAGACGCGGTCGCCCACGTTCAGGGTCGTGACGTCCTTGCCGACCTCGATCACGGTGCCCGACGCTTCGTGCCCCAGCACCATGGGCGCGTTCACGACGAAATCGCCGATCTTGCCATGGGTGTAGTAATGCACGTCCGATCCGCAGACCCCGACCGTGTGCAGCTTGATGCGGACATCTGTCGGGCCCATGTCGCTGGGCAGGTCGATATCCCGCAAGGAGAGCTCTCCTTGGCGTTCGAGAACAAGAGCTTTCATTGGCTACTCCGAGGATTTCTTGGAAAAAGCGGTGTTGAGACCTGTCCCGACCAGCGCCAGAAGGATGAGCGGAGGAAGCGACAGCAGCACCACGGCCGCATTCAGGATGCCCCAAGGGACACTCATCCCCAGTTGCGACATCTCAGATGCGATGATTGGCAGCGTCTTGGCGCGGGATGTCGTCAGCATCATCGCCAGGAGGAATTCGTTCCAGACCAGAATGAAGGAGAACGCGATGGCCGACAGGATCTGCAATTTTGCCACCGGCAGGGCGATGCGGAAGAAGACGGCATAGGGCCCCAGACGGTCGACGCGCGCGGCCTCCTCGATGGCGATCGGGACCCGCTCGAAAGCAGGCACGGACAGCCAGATCGTGATCGACACGGTGATGGTCATGTAAGTGATGATCAGCGCCGGGCGGGAGTCGTACATGTCCAGACCGAGCCAGATCACCATCATCGGGATGGCCACTGCCACGGGCGGCAGAAACCGCAGCGACAGCGCAAAGAACTGTGCCTCCTGCGTGACGCGGTTCTTCATCCGCGCGATGACATAGGCGGCAGGCACGCCCAGCACCGCGCCCAGCAGCACCGCGTAGCTGCACACGACCAGCGAATTCACCAGCGCGCGTGACACGGAGCGGCGGCCCAGAACGTAATCCATGTTTTCCCAGACCGGGGAGAATATCAGCTTGGGCGTGCTGACCAGAAGATCTGCATTCGTTTTGAAAGCGTTGAGCAGTGTCCAAACCAGCGGCATCAGCACCATCAGCGCCGCCAGAACAAGAAGACCGCGTAAAGCCAGAGTCACAGGTTTCATCGGTTCAACCTTTTCCAGATCATGGTGAACATCACGACCGTCAGCACCAGCATCACGACCGCCATACCCGACGCGTAGGAGATCTTGCCCGCCTCGATGAAGCCTTGCGAATATGCGTACATGTCGAGGGTTTCGGTCGCGATGCCGGGGCCACCGCGGGTCATCACATAGACAAGGTCAAACGAGCGCAGCGACTCGATTGCCTTGACCAAGACGAGGGAAATCAACGGGAGCTTCAGCATTGGCAGCGTGACGAAAGTGTGGATTTCCCAGCCCTTGCAGCGGTCGATCCGCGCGGCTTCCAAGGGTTGGGGCGGCAGCGCTTCCATCAGTTTCAGAATGATGACGGCAAAGACGGGGCCCCACTGCCACACGTCCACGAAAGCGACGGCAAGCATCGCGCCGACCGGCGAGGCGAGGATATCGGGGGTTTCGCCGGTTAATGCCCGCACGGGCCAAGTCACCGCGCCGTAAAGCGGATGGAACGAGAATTTCCAGACGAAAGCGGCACAGACCCGCGGCAGAAGCACCGGAATGATAAACAGCAAGGTCAATACGTTGCGCCACCGCGGCGTTGCGGCTTCGAACATGGCGATGGCGAGGCCGATGCCGACAACCATCGTCGCGGAGACGGTCAGAACCTCCCACTTGAGCGAAACCCACAGAGCATTGAGGAACCGTGCATCACCCACGAGCGCAATGTAGTTCGCAAACCAGACATAGTCGGCGTCCGGGGCACTCAGCGTGCGGTTCTGCAGGGAAATGTTGAATGCGTAGAGTGTGGGTACCGCGGCAAGAATGATCAGCACGATCAATGCCGGACCGAGAAACACCACGGGAAGTGAACGCCCGAGTTTCATGGTCTGCTCCGAATATGTAGGGAAATCGGCGACGGGGTCGCCTTATAAGGCGCATCTGCGGGCGGAGCAGGTGCCCCGCCCGCAAATCCGTTTACATGGCGTTGGCCAGTTCGCTCAGCTCATCAAGGGCACCTTGGATGTCGGTGCGCGACCCGATGATCAGCTCTTCAAGCTTGATGCCCCAAGCGTTGCCCAGCTCTTGCCAGTCGGGGTCCTGCCAGAACAGAACTTCGGTGCTGTCCCCGGTCGAGGCCATCGCCGCCGACAGGTTCTCACCGAAGGTTTCCACATAGGCGGGGCTTTCATAGGTGCTGGTCCGGGTCAGCTCGCCGGGCTGGCCTTCGGCAAGGCGGCGTTCTTCCTGCTGCTTCGACGTGGCCCATGCCACGAACAGCCCGGCACAGGCCTTTTGCTCTTCCGTCTCATTGGCGCGGCTGGCAATGGCGAAGCCATGCGCATAGCCCGAACCGGGGATCGGCGTGGGCGGAGGCGTAAAGGCGACGGTGTCGACCACTTGGCTTTGCGAGGGGTCTTTCGACATGGCGCCCAAGGGAGCGGATTCGATGATCAGCGCCACCTTGCCCGAGCGGAACGCGCCGGTGGACTCGTCGAACGAGCCGGTCTGAGTGCCGGGCGCCGAATACTGGAACAGCTCCAGATATTCTTCGGTCGCCTTCACCGCAGCTTCGGAATTGAAGGCAAATTCCCCGCTGTCATCGACCCATTCGCCGCCATGCGCCGCAAAGAGGGGCAACCAACGCCACACATTCGCGCCAGAGCCGCGCTGACCGCGCAGGGCAATGCCGTAGACGCCATTGTCGGGGTCGTGCAGCTTCGCCACGGCGGCCTTGAATTCGTCCCATGTCTGAGGCGGCTCGATCCCGGCGGCTTCCAGCAGATCGGTGCGGTAGACCATCAGGTCTCCGCCGCCCTGAATGGGGGCGAACCACTGCTTGCCATCATAGCTGGCGACCGAGCGCATGCCTGCATCGAAATCGTCGTAGTCGTATTCTTCGGGGTAATACCCGTCCAGCGGAACGATCCATTCCGAGGATGCGAACAGCGGCAGGTTCGCTTCGTCCACATAGTAGACGTTGAAGCTGCCGACCGTGGAGGCATCCGCCTGCGATTTCGCGCGCCGGTCATTTTCGTTGAGATAATCAATCTGGAAACCGGCACCCGACAGTTCCTCGAACTCGTCGTAGTAGTCTTCCAGCAGCGTCAGCCCGTCACGCGGCTGAGCCAGAACCATCACGTCGTCTTCGCACACCTGAGCAAGCGCGGAAGTCCCCAAAAGTCCCGCCAGAACGCTGGCGGTCAGAGCCGTATACTTCATTTTTCATCTCCTCCCAGAGGTCTCGAGAAGTCCCCGAACGCCTCAACCTTGGCGGAAGACGCAGAGCGAAAATAGTTTGCGAACGATTGAAAACTGATACTATATTGACATAAATGTCCCAAATCAGCGGGTTTTGCTTATGAAAGCATTGAAGTTGACTGCGCCCGACAGTGCGGAGGAGCCGCAGCCTCCCAAGCTGAACCGTGCCACCCGCGAGATGATCGCCTTCCCGGCGGGCCGATCCTACCTGACACGGCGCGATGACTATCCCCACCCTCTATGCACATGGAATTATCATCCTGAATGGGAGATCCACTTCATCCCCGAGGCACGGGGCTTCGTCTATGTCGGCGACTACATCGGCAGTTTCGAGCCCGGGCATATTGCCCTGTGCGGGACGAACCTACCGCATAACTGGGTCTCGCCCGACCTCGTCCAGCGCGGGCGCGACTATGTCCTGCAATTCGATGCCGAACAGTATCTGAGCATCTGCGATATCATGCCGGAGATGCGTTTGATCCGGACGCTCGCCCCTCTGGCGGAACGCGGGATCGAACTTGGCGGGCAGGATGCAAGGGAGGCGGGCGACATCGTCCTTGCCCTTCAAACCGCCTCGCCCGGACATGGTCTGGGATTGCTGATCGAATTGCTGACCGTCTTTGCCGAGGCCACCGACCGCCGCCTGCTCGCCAGCCCCGGTTTTGCGAAAGGCTACGCACCGATCATCGCCGGGCGTCATTCCAAGGTCGATCAGGCCATGCAGCACATGCAGGTCAATCCCTCGATCTCGATGAACGAAGTGGCAGACCTGGTCGGTGCCAGCCCGTCGGCCTTCTCGCGGAGTTTCAAGATGCTGACGGGGAAGACATTTTCCAGCTACCAAAGAACACTGCGCATTTCACGGGCCTCGACGCTTCTGTCCGAAACCGGCCGTGCCGTGACCGAGGTCTGCTTCGAATCCGGCTATAAGAACCTGTCGAACTTCAATCGCGCTTTTCTGGAGGAAACCGGCATGACCCCAAGAGACTACCGAAAGGTCTCGGGCATCCGAACGACATCGCAACTGGTCACAGAAACCCCGCCCGGCGCGCCGGAGGAGCAGTGACAAGACTGTCTTAAGGTCGATCCGCACCATAAAACGTCACCGCCCGTGCGGCTCCAGAACATCCCGCTTACAATTTTCGAAATACATTTGCCGCTGGGCTTGCTCCGCCGCATCCTTGGGTGTGTTCGGCGGCAGATAATACTGAACGCAATGCGTACGGGCCTGAAACTCGATACGCTCTAGCGCGCAGGCCGTAGCGTCATTGGACGGCATCGGCAGGCTTCTGGTTAAGCATTCCTCACGATAATACGCCAATCGCTCCTCGGCAGTGGAATTCCAAAGAAACCAAGACGGCCCCCCGATACGGTCCGGATCCGGCGTGGTGCTGCCGCCACAATACCCCGTCGGGTTCAGGCAAAGCAGGCGCTCGCTACTGGAACAGGAGGCCACCGCCGCGCCCAATACGACAATGCCCACGCCTATCCATAGAGACGTTCTCATAGATATCGCTTTCATATCTGATCGATCGAAGTCTATGACAGACTTGCCCCTCCCCACGTCAGTTAGGGAGGCTGGCTGCCCGAAGGTCTGGCTGACGCAGTCATCACAATGCGCCCTACTAAGCAGCTGAATGCCTATTTTGCAAATGGCCTGTCAGAAGGGGCCGGGGCCGCGTAACGCATGCGCTTTGCAGCTTTCGCCGTTGCGGTAGATTCTCCGCTGTTGGATCATTGTCATCCAGGAGCCAAAGAAATTCCCGATGGGTCGCGCCGCTATTATATTGAAAATAGGACGTCGCAATATCGAACCATTCTTTTCGATTAGTTAGGACTGCCACATTGCTTTTTTCAATCGTCGCGCAGCTTGGCACCGTTTGGCAGACATCGTAGCGTTCGGCATGCACGGTCCTGTGGTTCTTATGATCTTATCTCTGGCTGGTGTCGCGGTTGCCCTATGGGTGCCGGGCTGGAGCGACTTGTTGTTGCTGGCCGGTCCTTGCGCGGTGGCGGCTGCCTATCTGCTGCTGCGGGCCCTGCGCAGACCACCGCCCCCCGGCAAGCGGATCATCCTTGACGGGTCCAACATCATGCATTGGACGGATGGTCAGCCGGATTTGCGCCCGGTTCGGGACGTTCTGCGGACGTTGCGCGCGCGTGGGATTGCGCCCAGTATCGTGTTTGACGCCAACGCGGGCTACAAGCTGGAAGGTAAGTATAAAAACGACACGGCCTTGGCGCGGAGCCTTGGCATCCCGCGCGATCGGGTGATGGTCGTGCCACGCGGGACGACAGCGGATGAGGTAATCTTACGCGCCGCGCGGGATCTGAATGTGCCGATCATCAGCAACGACCGGTTTCGGGACTGGCATGATGCGCATCCTGAGGTAACGCGGCAGGGCAGGCTGGTGCGCGGCGGCTATCGCAAAGGAACGCTTTGGCTGGCTCTGCCGGAGGATGACCCCCATCGGCAGCCCCACCGGTGACGGGCGTCGGCCATGCAGACAGCCGACGCCCCTGCCCTTATGCGGGTTCTGACACTTCGGTGCGCAGGGCCTGCGCGGCGGTGATCAGGTTACGCAGGCTTTCTTCGGTTTCCGGCCAGCCGCGCGTTTTCAGCCCGCAATCAGGATTGACCCAAAGCCGATCTGCCGGGATCACCGCCGCGGCCTTGCGCAGCAGATCGGTCATCTCAGCGGCGCTGGGGCGGCGGGGGCTGTGAATGTCCCAGATGCCGGGCCCGATATCGTTGGGATAGTCGAAATCCGCGAAGACCTGCAGCAGTTCCATGTCGGATCGCGATGTCTCGATCGAGATCACATCGGCATCCATCGCGGCGATGGCGGGCATGATATCGTTGAATTCCGAGTAGCACATATGGGTGTGGATCTGCGTTGCATCCGTGACCGGACAGGCCGACAGACGGAAGGCACCGACCGCCCAGTCGAGGTAAGTCTGCCAGTCGTCGCGCCGCAGCGGCAGACCTTCGCGCAGCGCAGGCTCGTCGATCTGGATGATCTTGATCCCGGCGGCTTCCAGATCTGCGACCTCATCGCGGATCGCCAGCGCGATCTGCTCGCAGGTCGTGCGACGGGGCTGGTCATCGCGCACAAAGGACCATTGCAGGATCGTGACCGGTCCGGTCAGCATGCCCTTCATCGGCTTGTCGGTCAGCGTCTGCGCATAGGCGGACCAGCGGACCGTCATCGCGGCGGGCCGCGACACATCCCCGAAGATCACCGGAGGCTTTACGCAGCGCGAGCCATAGCTTTGCACCCAGCCAAAGCGCGTAAAGGCAAAGCCGTCCAGCTGCTCGCCAAAATACTCGACCATATCGTTGCGCTCGAATTCCCCATGCACGGGCACATCGAGGCCGAGCGCATCCTGCTTGGCCACGCAAGCGCGGGTTTCGCCCTCCAAGAACGCGTCGTAATCGGCATCGCTGAGCAGGCCTTTGCGATGATCCGCGCGGGCGCGGCGCACCTCCTTGGTTTGCGGGAAAGAGCCGATGGTGGTCGTGGGGAAGCGCGGCAGGCCCAGTCTGGCCTGCTGCACCTTCTGCCGCGCCGGGAAGGCCGCGCGACGGCGTTTATCGTCGTCGCTCACCGCGGCCTGACGTGCCTTTACATCCGGGTTGTGAATACGGGACGACACCCGCCGGGCGGCGATATCGTGCGCGTTGCGCGCCAGTTGGTTCTCGACGCTCCGCGCGCCCTCCCGCAGGGCACGGGCCAGCACGGCGACCTCCTCAAGTTTTTGCACCGCAAAGGCCAGCCAGCTGCGCAGGTCGTCGTCCAGCTCATCTTCCTGTTGCAGGTCGACAGGGCTGTGCAGCAGGGAACAGGATGGCGCGATTTGAAGCCTGTCGGGGCCGTGCAGATCGGCAGCGCGGCTGGCAATGTCGAGCGCGGCGGCAAGATCGGTTTTCCAGATGTTGCGGCCATCGACCAGCCCCAGCGACAGCACCTTGTCGGTGCCCGCCTCCAGCACCGCGTCGATCTGCTCCGGCGCGCGCACCAGATCCAGATGGAGACCGGCAACGGGCAGCGACAGTGCCAGCGTGCGATTGTCCCCAAGCGCGCCGAAATAGCTTGCCAGCATCACCTGCGGTCCGGCCTGCGCCAGCCGGGCATAGGTCCGGCGCAACGCGTCCTGCTGGGCCGGGCTCAGATCCAGCACAAGGATCGGCTCGTCGATCTGCACCCAATCCGCGCCTGCACCGGCCAGATCGGCCAACAGACCCGCGTAGATGTCCAGCACGGCCTCCAGATGATCGAGCGGATCGAAACCGTCATCCTTGGACTTGCCAAGGCTCAGCCATGTGACGGGGCCAAGCAGGACAGGCCGGGTTTCGACCCCCAGCGCGCGGGCCTCGCGATATTGGGTCAGCGGCTTATCCGTGGCGCGGCGCAGGGTCTGGTGCCGGGTAAATTCCGGCACGATGTAGTGGTAATTGGTGTCGAACCACTTGGTCATTTCCATCGCCGGGGCGGCATCGGTGCCGCGCGCCATCGCGAAATAAAGATCGAGATCAACCGCGCCCCCGGGGTGTTTGAACCGGTCAGGCACCGCGCCCAGCAGCGCCGTGGTATCGAGAACCTGATCGTAGAACGAGAAATCGTTCGACGGGATCACCCCGATCCCGGCATCGGACTGCCAGCGCCAGTGATCCGCGCGCAGGCGGGCCCCTTCGGCCTCCAGCGCGGCGGCGTCGATCTCGCCCGTCCAATACCGTTCGGTTGCTTTTTTCAATTCACGCCGCGCGCCGATGCGCGGAAATCCAAGGTTGGCGGCAAGGGTCATATCATCCTCCGAGAAGCAAATCTGCGCCCCGGATAGGCCGTTGAAACCATGACCGGAAATGGTATTACCTCACCGAACCATGAAGAGGGCTCATGCATGCTCGACCGGCAGCACCTGACCATCCTGCGGGAGGTCGACCGGCTGGGATCGGTGACCGCCGCCGCCGATACGCTGAACATCACGCAATCCGCGATCAGTCATATGATGCGGAAATTCGAAGCCCGCCACGGCACGGCGGTGTGGGAAAAGGACGGCCGCCGGTTGCGCCTGACGCAAGCGGGGCACTACCTCGTCGCGCTTGCAGGGCGGGTGCTGCCGCAGATCGAGCATGCCGAACGGGTGCTGGAGGATTTCGCACGGGGGCAGCGCGGGGTCCTGCGGATCGGGATGGAATGTCACCCCTGTCAGAAATGGCTGAACCGGGTGATCGCCCCCTATCTGCGGGCGTGGCCGGATGTGGATCTGGATATTCGTTCAGACTTCAGGTTCGGCGGGCTTGCCGCGCTGCTCGGTCATGAGATTGACCTGTTAATCACACCTGACCCGGTCGCATTAGCGCCCGTGCGGTATGAGCCTGTGTTCGATTACGAATTGGTCTTGGCGGTCCCTGCCCTGCACCCGCTGGCTGAAACAGGTGCCGTGTCCCCGCCTGATCTGTCGTCGGAAACCCTGATCACCTACCCCGTTTCGACCGAGCGTCTGGATGTGTTCACCCGGTTCCTTGTCCCCGCAGGCTGCCTTCCGCGGCGCCATCGCACGGTCGAAACGACGGAAGTCATGCTGGAAATGGTCGCCGCCGGGCGCGGGCTCAGCGCGATCCCCGATTGGCTGCTTGATGAACCGGGCGCTCCGGCTGATCTGAGGGGGTTGCGCTTTGGCCCTGACGGAATCGCGAAAAGCATCCATCTGGGGTTTCGCGCAGAGGAGGCAAAATCCGCCGCTTCGGGCGCGTCACAGCCCGATTTCCTGCGCGCCTTCATCGAACTGGCGCGCGGCACGACGCCCTGAGGCGCGAAATCAGACCTCGCCCTTGGTGTCCGGTTCAATCTGGCCCCGCCGTGCCATATGGCGGGCCACCAACCACACCCCCAGCGCCCATGCCGCGCCAAGCGTCCAGCCCGCAAGCACGTCCGAAGGCCAGTGCACGCCCAAAAACACGCGGCTCACCCCCACCAGCACGGTTAGCAGCGCGGCGACGACGATGTAAAGGATACGCACCCGATTGCGCGTCTCGGCGCGCGCCAGCATCACCGCCAGCGTCAGATAAGTCACCGCCGCCATCATCGAATGGCCCGACGGGAACGACGCGGTAACGGTCTCGACCCCATGCGGCACCAGATCGGGACGCGGGCGTGAAAACCCGGATTTCGCCATATAGGACAGCGCCTGCCCGCCTAGGATCGCGACCGCAAGCAGCAGCGCCGACGCCTTTTGCCGTCGCAAGATCAAAAACGCCAAGACGGAAAGCGACACCATCGTCAGCACGGTAACCCCACCCAGCGCGGTGAGATCGCGCATGGCCACCGCCAATTGTGCGCCGCCGATGGGATTGGCCGGATCGCCGGGGGTGCGCAACGCCAGTAGCACCGCTTCGTCAAAGGCATGAAGATCGCCCTCGATCATCTCGGCGGCCAGCGCGACAAAGGCCCATAGCGCCCCCGCAATCAGCAACAAAACCACGAGGGTCACGATCTCGACGCGCCGTGTGGCGCCGGCGATGGCTGGGGGCAGATGCATGGGGTCTCCGGTCAGGGATCGGGGTCGTGAAATCTCAGGTGCGGCGGGGCCACGGGCTCGGGCACAGAGAATGGCGTGCGTTTACGAGTTGGCAAGCATTTCTCCGCCATAGTGCTCGGACCAAATTTCGCCCGCAGGCTGACCTAAGGTAATTAATTTCATTTCGGCCCCTTATAATGTCTAAACGGCGACCTAGGTGGACTCACAACACCCATAGGTTGATTATCGCCATGCAGCTGCAATTCGTTCATAACCACCATGACAGGCTGACCCTGCGCCTGCGCCATCACCCGGCGCGGCGGCCCACGCGCCCGCGTCATCAGCGGCGTCTATTGGCAGCGATTGGCTTTGTCTTGCTGACATTTCTGGTTTCGGTCGTCGCGCATCTGGCGCTGACGGTGCTGAATATCGTGGTCGGCTGAGCTTTCCGCGACACGCCCGCGCAGCCTGCTACTGTGCGGCGCTGCCCGTCATATGGACATTCCCCCGCGCCGCCCCCTATCACCACGGCGAGGACGATACCCGGCACGCGGATCGCTACCGGGTGAGAGGGCCGCGCAAGGATAGTCGCGGCGGGGAGTTACTATATGCAGGATCAAGGGTCTCCGGGGCGCGCGGCGCTTTGGATGGTGGGGGCAGTCGCGTCATTCACATTGATGGCGCTGGCCGGGCGCGAGGTGTCCTTCGCGCTCGATACATTCGAAATCATGTTCTACCGCTCGCTGGTCGGCGTGGTTATGATCGTCTCGATCACCACGATGCGGCGCGATTGGGCCGGGTTTCATGCCCGCAAGCTCGGGCTTCACGCCGTTCGCAACCTTGCGCATTTCACCGGACAGAACCTGTGGTTCTTTGCCATTGCCACGATCCCGTTGGCACAGGTCGTCGCGCTGGAATTCACCTCCCCTATCTGGGTGGTGATCCTCGCGCCGCTGGTTCTGGGCGAGCGTCTGACCCGCGTTCGGGTGCTGGCCGCTCTTATCGGTTTTGCCGGGGTGCTGGTGGTGGTGCGCCCGGAGATGAGCCGGATCGGCCCCGGTGAACTGGCCGCAGCGGCCTGCGCCGTGGGCTTTGGCCTGTCGGCGCTTTTCACCCGGAAACTTCGCCGCACGGAGACCACATTGTCGGTGCTGGTCTGGCTAACGGTAATGCAGGCGGTGTTCGGCCTGATCGCCGCCGGGATCGATGGCGATATCGCCGCGCCGAGCCTTGTCACAGCGCCCTATCTGCTTGTGATCGGGGCCGCCGGGCTGGCCGCGCATCTGTGCCTGACCACCGCGCTGGGGCACGCATCGGCGGCCGTCGTCATGCCAATGGACTTCGCCCGATTGCCTGTTCTCGCCATTATCGGGGCGCTTGTTTATCTGGAGCCGATCGATCCGTGGATTATCGCGGGCGCAGGATTAATCGTGCTGGCTAACTGGTTGAACATTCGTAGTGAAACGAGATCAGCGGCGCAGAAAAGCCACACCGCAACGTGACCCTACGTTACAAAATCGTTTCTCAATTGACCGGTTTTAGGGCACGCCCCTAGGGTGATCTGCATAATTCACGCACATTACAGGGATGGAGATATGGGAAAGCTTCTCGGCGCCGTGAGCGCCTTGAGTTTGTGCGCCAGCGCGGCATCGGCAGCAGGCGTGGAGCGCACGGTGCAATCGATGAGCCCGCTGTTTCAGGAGGGGAACTATGTCGAGTTCTCGATTGGCCGGGTCGAGCCCGACGTCAGCGGCGAACAGCAGGTCGACGTATTCGCGCCGCCGCCCTTTCCGGCGGGCACCGTAATCAGCTCTGCGGGCGCGCAATCGGGTGATATCGCCGACGACTACACGCAGCTTGCCTTCGCGCTGAAGATGGCAATGAACGACCGCGTCGATCTGGCGCTGATCCTCGACCAGCCCTTCGGCGCCGATGTGAACTACGAGCAAGGCACCGGTTACGCCTATGGCGGCCTGTTTGGCGGCCCTGGGTCGACCGCACAGGTCCGCACCCAAGCGGCAACCGCCCTTGCCCGCTACAAGTTCGATGAGAACTGGAGCGTTCACGGCGGTCTGCGGTTCCAGAAAACCTATGGGCGCGCTGATCTGTTCAACGGCTACAGCCTGCGCACCGATCCCGACTATGAAACGGGGTTCGTGGTCGGCGCGGCCTATGAGCGGCCTGAAATCGCCCTGCGTGTGGCCCTGACCTATAACAGCGCCATCACGCATGATTTTGAGACCAAGGAGAACGGCGCGGATAGCGAGAATTTCGAAACCGAGATTCCGCAGTCGCTGAACCTCGAATTCCAGAGCGGCGTTGCCGCTGACACGCTGGTATTCGGCTCCATCCGCTGGGTGGAATGGTCGGCGTTCGACATCACGCCCGTGGGCTACGAAGCTGCGACCGGTTCCTCGCTGGTGTCCTATAACGACGACACCATCACCTATTCGCTGGGCGTCGGGCGGAAGTTCAACGAACAGTGGTCCGGTGCGATCACAGCCAGCTACGAGGACGCGATGGGCGGCTTCTCCGGCAACCTCGGCCCGACCGATGGCGCCACGAGCCTCGGCCTTGCCGCGACCTACACCACCGAGCACGGCGTTTCAATCACCGGCGGCGTGCGCCACATCTGGATCGGCGACGCCAAAACCGAAGCGCCGAGCGCACTTGGCTATCCCGAAGGCACCACGTTCGGTGAATTCACCGACAACACCGCCTTCGCCTACGGCCTTCGGATCGCCTACAACTTCTGATCCTTAGATCCGTCAGATATGAACCGCCCGTGGCTACCGCTGCGGGCGGTTTCTCTTTGCGCGGCGTGACAATCACATCGCTTCCGGCCAAAAAAAAGCCGCGCATCCCGAAGGATGGCGGCGAGGTGGTGCGGAACTCTTCGGGCGCGACCGAGACAGGCAATCCCGGCGGCAAGGGTGACAGGCAGTGTCATGAAAGCATGCGCGATGGGGAAGATCGGCACATGATCCCGAAGAGTGATCCGCGCGCAGTGAACGCGGGAAAGATTGGGTCAGATCAGCCCCGGCAGGTGCAGCCCCGCCACCAGAATGACGATCAGCGACGCAGCGCCAAGGGCATCCTGTATCAGGTGAACATCCTGCCGTGACAGCATCGTGCGGATGTCGTGGAACATGTCGAAACTCCCATACCAACCTTTCGTTGCCCATTTGTTCTCATATTCAATTCGTTCTGTAAAGAACTTTATGAGAACATTAGAGAACAAAAGGGGTTTTTAAGGAGTCCCAGACACTTAGCGCCGCGTCACCCGACCCGGATCAACCGGATCGCCTGATCCTGCTCCATAAGCCACAGCAACACCCGCGCCGCCTGACCGCGGGGGCTCGTCAGCTTTGGGTCATCGGCCAGTAGCTTCCGCGCATCGCTCTGCGCCAGCTTCATCAATCCGGCCTGACGCTCCAGATCCGCGATGCGAAACCGGGGCAGGCCGGATTGCGCGGTGCCGATCATATCGCCCGCGCCCCGCATCAGCAGATCCTCCTCTGCGATCCGAAAACCATCCTCCGTTTCGCGCAGGATCTCCAGCCGGCGCTGGCCCGTTTCGGTCAGAGGGGGCTGATAGAGCAGCAGGCAGGTGGACGCCGTGGCCCCACGCCCGACCCGTCCGCGCAGCTGATGCAACTGCGCAAGGCCAAAGCTTTCGGCCCGCTCAATCACCATGATCGACGCATTGGGCACATCGACCCCCACCTCGATCACCGTGGTGGCCACCAACACGCCCGTCTCTCCGCGCGCGAAGGCCCCCATCGCCGCGTCCCGCTCCGGCCCCGGCATCTGCCCATGCACCAACCCGACCAAGCCGTCCCCCAGCGCGGCGCGCAGTTGCTTAAACCGGTCCTCGGCCGCGGTCATGTCAAGGTTTTCGCTTTCTTCTACCAGCGGGCAGACCCAATAGGCCTGCCGCCCGGCAGCGACCGCCTCGCGCAAACGTTCGACCACATCAGGAATGCGCGGCGATGACACGAGCGAGGTCGTGACCGGCGTCCGACCGGGTGGCTTTTCGTCAAGAATCGACAGATCCATATCGCCATATTGCGCAAGGCTGAGCGAGCGCGGGATCGGCGTAGCGGTCATCACCAGAACATCGGCGCGCGCGCCCTTGGCCCCCAGCTGCATCCGCTGCGCCACGCCAAAGCGGTGCTGCTCGTCGATCACGGCAAGCCGCAGGTCGTCAAATTGCACGTCCTTCTGGAACACCGCATGGGTGCCGATCAGGATGCCGATCTCGCCCTTGGCCAGTGCAGCCAGCTTGGCCGCCCGCTCCGCCCCTTTATCGCGCCCGGTCAGGATCTCGGCCCGCACCCCGGCGGCCTGCGCCAGAGGCGCGATCGAAGCATGGTGCTGCCGGGCAAGGATTTCGGTCGGGGCCATTAAGACGCCCTGCCCGCCTGCCTCGACCGCGACCAAAAGCGCCATCAGCGCGACCAGCGTTTTACCCGCGCCGACATCGCCCTGCAGCAGCCGGTTCATCCGCGCGGGCGCGCCCATGTCGGCTGCGATTTCCGCCATGGCACGGGTCTGCGCGCCCGTGGGCGCAAAGGGCAGCGCCGCCAAAACCCGGTCCCGCAAACCGCCATCGCCGCGCGTTTCAATCCCGGACACCCGCCGCCGTTCCGCCCGCGCCAAGGCCAGCGTCAATTGATGCGCAAAGAGTTCATCATAGGCCAACCGCTGCCGCGCGCCTGCCTCCGGCATCAGGTCACTGGCATGGCGGGGGGCGTGGGCCATGCGAAGCGCGGCATCCCACGCAGGCCAGCCCTTCTGCGCCATCAGACCGGGATCGATCCACTCCGCCATGTCCGACACCCGCGCCAAGGCGGACGCCGCCGCACGGCTCATCAGCTTCTGCGTGATCCCGGCGGTCAGCGGATAGAGCGGCTCAAAATCCGGGATCGCAGCCCCGTCTTCGGGCGACCGGACGTGATCCGGGTGCGGCATCTGCAGGATATTATCAAACGTCTCCAGCCGCCCTGAAACCAGTCGCCGCGCGCCAACAGGCAGCAGTTTTTCCAAATAATCGCCGCGCGCATGAAAAAAGACGAGCTGAAACCGGGTTTCGGCATCCTCCACCTCCACCCGCCACGGGCGGCCACGGGACGCGGCGGGCATATGGCGCAGCACCTCGACCTCGACCGTTGCGACAACCGGCGGGGTCAGGCCGCGCACCGTGTCACGGCGCCGCCGATCCGCCCCGCCTGATGGCAGCGTGAACAACAGATCGCGTGGCCGCGTCACCTGCATCTGTGCAAAATGCGACGCGGTTTTGGGCCCGATACCGTCTAGCGTGTCGAGCCCGGCAAACAGCGGGAACAGCACCGGCGGTCGGCCCACCGGGGACGTAGAGGTGCTCATGCCCCCGCGATGAGGTCGAGCCAGCCATCCTCATCCAGCGTCTCGATCCCCAGCTCCGCCGCCTTTTTCGCCTTCGAGCCTGCGCCCGGCCCCGCGACCAGCAAATCGGTCTTGGCCGAAACCGAGCCCGAAACTTTCGCCCCCAATGCCTCGGCCCGCGCTTTGGCCTCGGCGCGGGTCATCTTTTCCAGCGTGCCCGTGAACACCACGGTCTTGCCCGCGACGGGGGAGCCTGCGGTGGCAGGCGCCGCGACGGGCGCGATCTGCAATTCCGCCGCAAGCCGGTCGATAGAGGCGCGCTCAGCCTCCTGCGCGAATGCGGTGACCAGTTCGGTCGCCATCACCGTGCCAACGCCGTCAATCGCCAGCAATTCGTCCCATGCCGCCCCCTCGCGTCCGGCGGCAGCGTCCATCGCGGTCACAAATTCGGTCCAGCCGCTGTAATGGCGGGCCAGCAGGTTCGCGCCGCCCTCGCCCACATGCCGGATGCCAAGCGCAAAGATCACGCGGTTCATCGGTATGTTCCGCCGCTCCTCGATCGCGGTCAGAAGGTTAGCAGCGGATTTTTCGCCCCATCCCTCGCGCGTGCGCAGCGCCTCCGCATGGGTGGTGTGCAGACGGAAAATATCGGCAGGCTCCGCGATCCAGCCATCGCGGTAGAATTGATCCACCTGCCGCGCGCCCATGCCCTCAATGTCAAACGCGGCGCGGGACACGAAATGGCGTAGCTTCTCCACCGCCTGTGCCGGACAAATCAGGCCTCCGGTGCAGCGCCGGACCGAGTCGCCCTCGGCCCGGATCGCCTCGGACCCGCATTCAGGGCAGTGGTCGGGGAAGGCATAGGGTTTTGATCCGTCGGGGCGCTTTGACAGATCCACGTCGGCAATTTTGGGGATCACATCGCCCGCGCGATAGACCTGCACCCAGTCGCCGTCGCGAATGTCGCGGCCTTCGCGGATCGGCGCGCCTTTCGCGTCGCGTCCCGCGATATAATCCTCGTTATGAAGCGTCGCGTTCGACACCACGACACCGCCCACCGTGACCGGATCGAGCCGCGCGACGGGGCTGAGCGCACCGGTCCGCCCGACCTGAATTTCGATCCGGTCCAGCCGCGTCCACGCCAATTCGGCGGGGAATTTATGGGCAATGGCCCAGCGGGGCGTGGTGGACCGAAAGCCCAGCCGCTGCTGAAGGTCGAGCCTGTCGACCTTATACACCACACCGTCGATGTCATAGCCGAGCGTGGCGCGCTGGCTCTCGATCTGCGCGTAGTGGTCGAGCATGTCCTGCGGCGTGGCACAAAGCGCGGTCAGCGGATTGGTTGGGAAGCCAAGCTCCGCCAGACGCGCGATCGCCCCCGATTGCGTTTCCGCCAGCGGCGCGCTGAGCGCGCCCCACGCATAGGCAAAGAACCGCAGCGGACGCGCGCGCGTGATCTCCGCATCCAACTGCCGAAGCGATCCGGCGGCGGCATTGCGCGGATTGGCAAATGTCTTGGCGCCCGCCTCTTCCTGCCGCGCGTTGAGAGCCGCGAAATCCGCGTGGCTCATATAGACCTCGCCGCGCACCTCCAGCAGATCCGGGGCGTTATCAAGCGTCTCGGGTATCTCGTCGATGGTTCGCGCGTTGGCGGTGACGTTTTCGCCCACCGTCCCGTCGCCACGGGTTGCGGCCTGAACCAAACGGCCCTTTTCATAGCGCAGCGAGAGCGACAGCCCGTCGATTTTCGGCTCTGCCGTGTAGGCCAGCGCTTCATCCGCCCCAAGCCCCAGATAGCTGCGGACCGAACGGTCGAATTCAGTAACGTCCTCCTCCGCGAATGCATTGCCCAGCGATAGCATGCGCACATCATGCACGACTTTCGAAAACCCCTCCGCCGGGGCCGCGCCGACGGCCTCGCTTGGGCTGTCGGGGCGCTTTAGTTCGGGGAACGCAGCCTCGATGGCCGCATTGCGTTGCTTCAGCCGGTCATAGTCCGCGTCCGATCGCTCCGGCGCATCTTCGGTATGGTAGGCGGTGTTGGCGCGGTTCAGTGTGGCGGCAAGGCGGGTCAGTTCCTCCTCCGCCTGCGTCGCGCTTAGATCCGCAACCGCCAGATCTGCGGTCAGGCTGACGCCGCTGGTCGCCTGCCCCGCCCCCGCGCCGTCGCCAGATGTCCCAGCGCGTTCGCCAGATGCCCCGGCGCGTGCGCCCGATGCCCCAGCGCGCGCGCCAAGTGCCGTATCGTCATCGTGCAAAGCCTTCGCCGGTCCCGCGTCCACGGGGTCCGAGCGGGTGTTGTCGGTCGTGCCACGCCGGGCCATGTCGCGCCTCCGTCAGGATCCTGTGATCCTGATATGGGGCGCATGCGTCGGCTTCAAGCAATGGCATGGCGCAACACCCGCCTACGCATCCCTCGTGACGAATGGTCAGGCGCCGATTGCCACGCGGGGGTTCATCTCCTGCGGTTCGGGATCGCGCAGCACATAGCCCCGTCCCCAGACGGTTTCGATATAGTTGTCTCCGCCCGTGGCCTGAGACAGCTTTTTGCGCAGCTTGCAGATGAAGACATCGATGATCTTCAACTCCGGCTCGTCCATGCCGCCATAGAGGTGGTTAAGGAACATCTCCTTGGTCAGGGTCGTGCCCTTCCGCAGGGAGAGCAGTTCCAGCATCTGATATTCCTTGCCGGTTAGATGGACCGCGCGGTTATTCGCCTCCACCGTCTTGGCATCGAGGTTGACGCAGACCTGCCCGGTGCGGATCACCGACTGCGCATGTCCTTTCGAGCGGCGAATGATGGCGTGGATCCGCGCGACCAGTTCTTCACGGTGGAACGGCTTCGTCAGATAGTCATCGGCGCCAAAGCCGAATCCCTTGATCTTGCTCTCCGTGTCATCGGCGCCGGTCAGGATCAGGATCGGCGTGTCGATCCGCGACTGGCGCAACTGGCGCAGAACCTCGTGGCCGGTCATGTCAGGCAGGTTCAGATCCAATAAAATAAGGTCGTAATCATACAGCTTCGCGAGGTCTATGCCCTCCTCGCCCAGATCGGTGCGATAGGTATTGAGATTGGCATGGGTCAGCATCATTTCGACGCTTTTCGCGGTGGCCGGATCGTCCTCAACAAGCAAAACACGCATCATCATCTCCACTACAGTTTCTGAGTGATCCCCGAATGTTCCAACCCTATGCCGCGCCAAGGGTTAAATCGGAGTTACCGTCCCTTAATTTAGCAGAACAATCTGTAGTTGTGCACTCACCATATATGGGGATAAGCGGCGGTTATTCCGGTGTTTCGGGCAGGTCCTCCCCCTCCTCCGGGGCAATCACGCCGGGTGTCACGGGGGGCAGGATCGCGGGTGTCTCCGGGCTGGGATCATCGCGGAATCGCTGGATCGAGGTTGCTTTCAGGGCCTGTTCCCCGTGGCGCGCGACCGCACGTTGCCAACTGTCGAGCTCCTCCTCGGAGAGGCCGTAGCGGCGGCAGGCGAAATCGGCGCTGATGAGCCCATGCGTGACCGCGCGAACCACGGCGGCCTTGCGGCTGGCGACCCAGCGATGCGTTTCCGGCGCCGGAAGATCGGCCAGCGTCATGACCGATCCATCCGGCAGGGTGACGGCCCTTGGGCCATCGACTTTCTTGAGGAACATTGTTATTTCCCTTCGTTCGACTCTCGGCAAACTGCGGGAAATCCCTTAAACGGGCGTGAACCGTACCTATGTGGATAGCTCGGATTTTTCTCGTAATCGCGCGGTCTAGGAGACTGGCATGGCACTCGATCACAGCAAAACGCAGCTCAATTCCCTCGGCTTTGCGAAATCGCCCGCCGAGACGCGCGTCGTCGTGGCGATGTCCGGCGGGGTCGATAGCTCGGTCGTCGCGGCGGAGTTGGCGTCCCAAGGATACGATGTGATCGGCGTGACGCTCCAGCTTTATGATCATGGCGCGGCGCTGGCCAAAAAGGGCGCCTGCTGCGCGGGGATCGACATTCATGACGCCCGCCGCGTGGCCGAGGAAATGGGCTTCCCCCATTACGTTCTGGATTATGAAAACATTTTCCAAGATGCGGTAATCGACGAGTTCGCGGACAGCTATCTGGCCGGCGCGACACCCGTGCCCTGCATTCGCTGCAATGAGCGGGTCAAGTTCAAGGATCTGCTGCAAACCGCGCGCGATCTGGACGCCGATTGCATGGCGACCGGGCATTATATCCAACGCAAGATGGGCGCCGCGGGGCCGGAGCTTCACTCCGCAGGAGATCCGGGGCGTGACCAGTCCTATTTCCTGTTCTCGACCACGCCGGAGCAGCTTAATTATCTGCGGTTCCCGCTGGGGCATCTGACCTCAAAGGCCGAAACCCGCGCGCTCGCCGCCAAACATGGGCTGGCCGTGGCGGATAAGCCTGACAGTCAGGACATCTGCTTTGTTCCTAATGGCAACTACGCGTCGGTAATCGAAAAACTGCGCCCAGGCGCAGGGGAGCCGGGAGAGATCGTGCATCTCGACGGCACCAAACTTGGCCGGCACGAGGGCGTCATTCATTACACCATCGGTCAGCGGCGGGGGCTGGGCATCGGTGGGCTGAGCGAGCCGCTCTATGTGGTGAAGCTGGATCCCGACACGCGGCAAGTCTTCGTGGGGCCAAAGGAGGCGCTTTCGACCCGTATGGTTCCGGTGCGCGAAATCAACTGGCTGGGCGACGCGCCGCTCGACAGTCAGGCCGAATGGCACATCTCGGTCCGTGTCCGGTCGACACGCCCCCCTCAGGAAGCGATCCTGCGCCCGCTGGGCCCTGATACGGCCACGGTGGAATTGCTGTCGCCCGAAGAAGGCGTGTCCCCCGGACAGGCCTGCGTATTCTATGAGACCGAGGGCACGCGGGTGTTGGGCGGCGGCTGGATCTGGCGCGGCTGAGACCCGAGGCCGCCCTCTCAGGCGCGCCATCCAATATCAGCCTGACCGCCCAGCCCCGTGGCCGCGCGGTCAGGTTTTATCCCACGACATCCAGCACAGCGCGCGCCGCGCGGTGTCCGGGGCGTTCCCCGCCCTCGCCGAGGCGCTCCATCGTCAGCCGCATCGCATCAAGCTGCGTCTCAGGATGGCTGAGAGTGGACAGCAGCGCATCTGCCAAGGCCTCGGGACGGCAGGCATCGCCGATGAACTCAGGCACCGCGCGCGTGTCGGAGACAAGGTTCACCAGCGTGACGGTGTTTACCTTTAGCAAGCGGCCGATGATCTGACGGCTGAGCCATGCCATGTCGTAGCCGATCACCATCGGCGTGCGCGCGGCAGCCAGTTCCAGCGACACGGTGCCGGATGCCGCCAGCGCCATATCCGCCGCCGCAAATGCCGCGCGCTTGGCCTCTGTCGCGCCCGGCTCCAGCAGGATCGGCGCGCCGGGCCATGTGCGCGTCAGTTCCGCCACCGTCTGCGCGACCGCCCCTACCGTGGGCACCACGATGCGGGCGTCAGGATGGCGCGCGACGACACGGGTCAGAGCCGCGCCAAAAATCGGGCAAAGCCGACCGACCTCCCCCATGCGCGATCCGGGCAGCGCAAGGATCAGCGGCGCGTCACTGCTCAGCCCATGAGTGGCACGGAAAGCCGCGACCTCCTCGGCAGTTGCCTGGGGCTCCGCCACGACCGGGTGACCTACGAAATCGCAGCCCATGCCCGCGGCCTCCATGAAAGGAGGCTCGAACGGGAACAGCGCCAGCACATGATCGACACAGTCGGCCATCTTGCGCGCGCGCCCCGGACGCCACGCCCAGACGGTGGGCGCGACATAATGAATGACCTTCAGATCGGGTTTCACGGCCTTCACCCGCCGTGCCACGCGCAGGCAGAAATCCGGGCTGTCGATGGTGACAAGCGCATCCGCGCCACTGTCGATCACAGCGCGGGCGGTCTCATTGATGCGGCGCATCAACTGACGGTAACGGGGCAGCACCTCGGCCAGTCCCATGACCGACAACTCTTCCATCGGGAAAAGGCTGAGCAACCCGCGCGCTGTCATCTCGGCCCCGCCGATGCCGGACCAGCGGGTGCCGGGCGCCATCTCATTGATCCCGCGCATCAAGGCGCCGCCCAGACGGTCGCCCGAAGGTTCCCCAGCAATCACATATAGATGCGGTGCGTTATTCATCCTTCCTCCGAAGTACGAACCCATAGGAACAAGCCGGATTCATCGGCAATTCGGAGCACCGCATCGCAGTCCAGAACCATCACATTTCCCGCCTCGATGACCACGCCCTCCAGCCCTAGCTCGGCGGCGGTCAGCATCGTGTCGGGGCCGATCACGGGCAGATCGACGCGCCGATCCTGCCCCGGCTTCGCACCTTTGTAGAGGATGCCCCCCGGCGGCAGCGCCGGATCACGGCCCGGTCGCTGCGGCTGCGCGAACCATTCGGCCAGCCAGTCGGTCAGCGGCAGCACATCACGCATCAGGCTTTCGGGGCGCAGCGCGTCGGGGCGATCCTGCCCGGCGCTCTTGGGATCGGCCATCAAGGCGCGCATCATCCGGTCGGTTCCCGGCAACGCTTCGACCGCCAGCGCCAGACCGCGCGACACCACGCAGGCCTGCCCCACATCCGCCGCGCCCATCGCCGCCACGATCTGCGCCCCGCGCGCGGCGTCGTCGCGGTGGTGAGCCCGCAGTTGCACCCGGCTGGGCACGCCCGCAGGCAGCAGCAATTCAGGGCAAATTTCATGCGCCGCGCGGATCGTCAGCCCATGTTCTTCGAACAAGGTGATGAATTCGCGCAAAGCCGCATCATCGCCCTGTGCCATCGCCGTGCCGATCCGCACCAGCAGCGGCGCGGTCGCATCATCTACGGCATCCGGGTCAAGATCGGGCCGACGCACCCCGCCCGCCATACAGATCGTGTCGATCCCACGTGCCTTGAGCCCTGCGATAAAGCCGCCCAGATGTTCCAGCCGGAACCGTTCGGCATGGGCCAGATGACAGGGTGTGCTTTCCAGCGCAAAGGCCGGTGCCTCGATCCCGCGTGCGCGCAGGGTGGTATCAATCACCACTGGCAGACGACCCGAGCCGACGATCAGCGCAAGGCTCATGGGCGCCTCCTCATTGCGGGATCAGGAAACTGCGATCCGTGGCACCTGTGACGAAATCCACGATCTCGCGGACATGGTCGCTTTCGGTTTCCGCGCCCAGCCGCTTGGTGCGGTCCATGAACGCCCCCTCACCTTGGGCCAGCATCTGATAGGCCGCCCGCAGCGCGGTAATATCGACACGCGGCACGCCCTTACGCTTCAGCCCGACAAGGTTCAGACCGTGCAACTGGCCACGCGGCCCCTGCACCAGCCCGTAGGGGATGACGTCATTGGTGACCATGCTGACCGCACCGATGATGGCGCCACGGCCAATCCGCACCCATTGGTGAATGCCCGACAGCCCGCCGATGATGACCTCATCCTCAATCTGGCAATGCCCGGCCACGGCGGAGTTGTTGACAAGGATCACGCGGTTGCCGATCTGCGCGTCATGGGCGACATGCGCGCCCGCCATGATCAGGCAATCATCCCCGATCCGGGTTAAACCGCCGCCGCCTTCGGTGCCGGTGTTGACGGTGACATGCTCGCGGATGCGATTGCGCGCGCCGATTTCCAGCCGGGTCTGTTCCCCGCGGAATTTCAGATCCTGCGGAATCTCACCAATCACCGCAAAGGGGAAAATCACGCAGTCCGGCCCGATGGAGGTGCGACCGGTAATCACCGCATGAGATTTGATCTCGGTGTTCTGGGCGATGCGCACCTCAGCCCCGATCACCGCAAACGGGCCGACGACGACACCTGCGGCCAGTTCCGCGCCCGGCTCGACCACGGCCGAGCCATGCACCTGTGCATCGGGGTGAACAGCCATCAGGCGGTTTCCGCGCTGTCGGCCTTGGCCGCGCCCAGATCCATCATCGCGGTGAATTCGGCCTGCGCTGCCATCTCGCCCTCGACGGTGGCGACGCCTTCGAATTTCCAGACCTTGCCGCCGCCGCGTTTGACGGTGACCTTTAGCTCTAGCACATCGCCGGGCACGACCTTGCGCCGGAACTTTGCCTTATCGATGGCCATGAAGTAAACGAGCATGTTCTTGTCGGCGAGCCCTTCGGACACACCCACCATGACGGCGGCGGTCTGCGCCAGCGCCTCGATGATGGTGACGCCGGGCATGATCGGCGCGCCGGGGAAATGACCTTGGAAATGCGGCTCGTTGAAGGTGACGTTCTTGACCCCCACAGCCGTTTCGTTCGGCACGATGTCACGCACCTTATCGATCAGCAGAAACGGGTAGCGATGCGGAATAATCCGCTGGATCAGGTCGATATCGGCCGAGAGAGGCGCATTGTCGGTCATGCCACGGGTCCTTCCTGTCAGGTTGACTTCACCTAGCATTGCCGCGCGGGGGCGGGCAAGGCGGCGGCGTGGCAATGTCGAAACGGAACACCGCCCCGCTGACGCCCATGCACGCTATTACTGATCGTCGGGAAGCGGCGCGGGGGTGGTGTCGGTGCCGGTGTCACTATCGTCGACAGGAAATTCGTCGGGAAGCCCAGGTGACAACAACCCATCGCCCGCCTCGGTCGGGTCCGACATCGGGCCCAAGCCATCGCTGTCCTGCGCTGGCTCTTCGGGCAGCAGCCGCCCTACCCCGGACCCTGCGCCGATCCGGTCATTGATCCGGGCGATCGCCTCATCGGTCACGTCGACGGAATCGGCGGCAATGAACACGGCCCGCTCATTGAGGATGGCGACGGCCCCCATTTCGGCCAGAAGCTCCCCCAGAATGGGCACAGCGCTGGAATAGAACAGCTGACGTTCCAGATCGCGACGGCGTGTCAGGGCGCGGGTCTTGCTGTCCTGCTGACGCCGCAGGGCGGTGACCTTTTCATCGAACGTATCTGCCAGCTTGCGGAATTGGGCGGGCTGCATCGCCCCGCGGCGCTGGGTCAGGCTTTGCTCTTCGGAGGTCAGTTCCTCCTCGATGCTGCGATTTTCGGTAGCCAGTTCATTTCCGGCCTGCTCCAGCTCCCGTGCCACACGGCGGCCAAAGGCGCTGTCGGTAAACAGCCGCTCCTGATCGACGGTCAGCAGCGGTGTCGCCGAGGGACGCGGGATTTGATCCTGCCCCGCAGCCCCGCCGTTTTGCACCACCGTGCCCAGCGACAGACCGTCACCTTGGGCCCAAGCGCCGCCCGCGCACAGGCTCAGCGCCGCGCCTGCCCCGGCGAGACGCCGGATCAGGCGGTGCACGGGCCTGCGCGGACAGACACCGAAGTGACGCATCTTAGAACCGGGTGGAGATCGTCAGGTCGAAGGGCTGCTCTTCGTCGTAGTCCTTCTTGACGATGGGCTTGGCGAAGTTGAAGCGCAGCGGCCCGATGGGCGTATCCCAGAACAGCGACACGCCGAGCGAGGACCGCAGGTAGAAAGCGTCATCGACCTCATCGGAGCCATCTTCGCCGCCTGCCGTATCGCTGAGCCCCCAGACGGAGCCGACGTCAAAGAACACACCACCATTGATGCCGTATTCTTCGGGAAGGCCCAGCGGGAAATCGGCCTCGAACCGGGCCACCGCGAACATTTCGCCTTTCAGCGCGTCTTCGTCAGGAGCGTTCAGGTCACGCGGGCCAAGGCCGTTGTTTTCGAAGCCACGGATCTTGCCGTTCAGGTCGAACCGGTCAAGCACGGTCGACCCGCCATCAAAATAGCTCAGCGCGCCGCCTTCGAATTCCGCGCGTAGGGTCACGTCCTCGTTCAGCACGGCCTTCTCGGCGGCGACCAGCGCGGTGGTGCGCACATAGGATTTGTCGCCGAACCCGAAATCCTGACTGAAGCGGACCAACACGCCCGCATTCGGATCGAGCCCGCTGTTGCGGCTGTCAAACGAGTAGGTGTAGCCGACTTCGCCGGTGCTGTAGGAGCCTTCTTCCTGCTGGAGAATAAAGGAGTTGTCGGTGTCGACGTTCGACAATTCTTTGTAGTTGCCGGAGAAGCGCAGACGCAGGCGGCTACGCTCGGCCAACGGGAAGTCGATGAACGGGCCGAAGCTGCCGATGCGGGTGTTGTAATCCGCGTCGTCGCTGGTGGATTCCCGGTAGTTGAATGCCACGCCTGCCCGCAGGTCGCGGCCAAGGAACGCGGGCTCCGCAAAGCTGAAATTCAGCGCGCGGCTGTCGGTCGTGGTGTTGATGCCAAAGCTGATCGCCTGCCCGCGGCCAAGGAAGTTGCTTTCCGAGAAGCTCGCATTCAGGCCAACCCCGGTATTGACGCCGTAGCTGACGCCAAAGCCCAGCGAGCCGGTGGGCTGTTCTTCGACATCCACGTCGACGATGACCTGATCGGGGGCCGAACCTTCGCGGGCCTGCACCTCGGCGTTGGAGAAGAAACCAAGCGCGCGGATGCGCTCGGCGCTCTGCCGGATGGCGCGGGGGTTGAACGGGTCGCCCTCGACACTGGTGAATTCACGCCGCACGACACGGTCCAGCGTGGTGGTGTTGCCTTCGATATCGATGCGTTCCACGAACACGCGCGGACCGCGGGTGATGACGTAGTTCACATCAAGCGTCAGATCGCGTTCGTTGCGGGTGATCTGCGGATCGACCCGGACGAAGTTGACGCCCTGTTCCACCGCCAGCGTTTCCATGCGCGCGACGTTGTTTTCAAGGATCGAGGGGGAGTAGACGCTGCCCTCACCGGCGCGGATCGCCTCCCGGTAGGCTGCGGCATTCACGCCTTCGATTTCGGAGGTGACGGTGACGCGGCCCAACCGGAATTGCTGACCTTCGCGGACATTGAACGTCAGCAGGAAGGCGTTGCGGTTCCGGGTCAGTTCGGTGGTCGTCGACAGGGTCTGGAAGTCGATATAGCCCCGCGACAGGTAGAAGTCGCGCAGCACCTGTTTGTCGAACTCGATCCGCTCGGCGATGAACGTGTCGCTTTGGACCAGCGCGCGGAAAATACCTGCCTGTTTGGTGCTCAGGACACGGCGCAGACGGCTGTCGGAAAAGGCGCGGTTGCCGGCAAAGGCAAGGCGTTCGATCTCGACGACTTTGCCCTCGGTCACTTCGAACACCAGATCGACGCGGTTGTCGGAACGGCGGATGATCACCGGTTCCACCGTCGCGGCGAGACGCCCGGCACTGGCATAGGCCTGCGTGATCGCAGCGGCGTCGGCCTCGGCCTGGGTCGGGGAATAGACCCGGCGTGAGGTGGATTTGATAAGGGCCTGAAGCTCCTCATCATCCATCCGGCGGTTACCTTCGAAATTGATGACGTTGATCGTGGGGTATTCCTGAACCGTGATGACCAACGTGTTGCCGCGCGGCTCGATATTGACGGTCTCGAACAGACCGGAATTCACGATGCCCTGATAGGCGGCATTCAGCTGAGCCGCAGACACCTGCTCCCCCCGCCCGATTCCGGCGTAGGACACGATCGACGCGGGCGAGACCCGCTGATTGCCCTCGATCACGACATCGGTGAAGCTGTAGCTCTGGGCCGCAACGGGGCCGAGCCCCGCGATGGAAGCCGTTGAAAGCCCAAGAAAGGTCGCCACTGCGACCTTCTGGAGTCCGTTCCGCCCGACCAGAGTCCGGCCCCCGGTTTTCTGTGCACCCGCCATTGCCGACTGTCCCCAAAACGTCGTTTCTTTTCGCTGACCTGAGTATCGGGATTGGGGGGGCTTGTCAAAAGCCGCAAGCACCGCCGCCTGCCCGATCCGCGCGGCATCACCACGCATCGTGGGGCCGTGACCGGGATTGACCCCCTGAAAACTGAAAAAGCGGGCCCAAAGGCCCGCTCTTCCATGTCCGGCAAGGCTGCTCCGCGAAACGAGGGGAGGAAATCCCGCGCAGCCAGCCCAAGCCGGGTATCAGCCCAGCATCGAGCCCAGCAGACCGCCCACGCCAAGCGCGGCGGCAATCGTGACCACATAGAGGATCCGATCCCAATTCAGGTTCAGGATCAGGCTCATCCCGGAATAGCCGGCGCTCAAGGTTTGCATGTCTCACACCTATGTCTGGACTCTGGCCCCGGCGCGACCGCCTCAATAGACGGTGACCTTGCGTCGGGTCCGCTCAACCTGAGGGGTAGAGGCCAAATTGGGCAAAATTGCGGCTGCACGATGGTGGCGCTGGGAAATCTGCGTAGATGTGGCGCGAAGGCGACAGCGCCAGAACAGTGCCGCGCCCCGCACCCTGCCCCAGCTTATGGGCAGAACAGATCGTTGGTCAGACCGAACACCATCAGCGACAGGATCAGAACCAGCCCGATGCTCATCAGCACGCGCAGCACACGGTCGCTGGGCGGGCGGCCTGCCACGGCCTCATAGGCGTGAAACACCAAATGCCCGCCATCCAGAACCGGGATCGGAAACAGGTTCAAAAGCCCGACCGCCGTCGACAGCACCGCGATGAACCAGATGAAGCTCGACGCGCCTTGGCTCGCCGCCTGTCCCGACGTTTCCGCAATGCCCAAAGGCCCGCGCAGATTGCACGACGAAATCGCGCCGGTGATCATGTGATACAGCCCCGAAAGCGAGCTTTCGATGATGAAGCCG
Source organism: Pacificitalea manganoxidans (assembly GCF_002504165.1). GTDB lineage: Bacteria > Pseudomonadota > Alphaproteobacteria > Rhodobacterales > Rhodobacteraceae > Pacificitalea > Pacificitalea manganoxidans. Next base: position 1,693,389 of record NZ_CP021404.1, on the reverse strand, counting down.
GTCTGCTTGACCCCCATCCACACCGCCTCTGCCGGATTGGGCGCGCGCGTTGCGGGGGTAAAGGCCAGACCGCCGGTGATCCCGATCAGCCACCGGGTTTCGAACCCGCCTTCGGACGAGGGCAGATCGACGCGGCGCGGCGCGAGCGTAAAGTCCATCTCGGCCCCGTCGCGCCAGACATTGAGCAGCAGCGGTGCGCCATCGCCCTCGCCCACCACGCTTTGCAATTCGCGGAAGGCGGTGATGGGCGTGCCGTCGATGGCGGTGATTACGTCGCCCACGCGCAGGCCTGCATCCATCGCGGCGCTGTCGGGCTGCAACGCGCTGATCAGCGGCGGGAAGGGATAGACTGCCTCGACCGTCTGCGCGCGCCCGTCCCGATCAACCGAATAGGGCACCGTGTCTTCGACCGGCAGATCATCGAGCGCAGCATAGAAGGCCGCGTAATCAGGGGTTTCCTGCCCGCCCACGCCCAAAATCACGTCGCCCTGCTCCAGCACCGGCAGATCAGCGGGAAGGTCCACGGCATCCGCAACCGTGACCGGCTCCACCGCGATGCCGCGCACACCGATGACGGCGGCAAACACGATGATCGACAGGATGAAGTTAAAGATCGGCCCCGCCGCGACAGTGGCCGCACGCGCCCAGAGCGGCGCGCCATGCATGGTGCGGCGCAACTCAGCGGGGTCCATCTGATGAATCGCCTCGCCATCCTTGCCCGAGGCCGCATCCGCATCGCCGAGGAACTTCACGAACCCACCAAAGGGCAGCGCGGCCAATTGCCATTTGGTGCCGTGCTTGTCCCGGCGCGATAGCAAAACCGGCCCGAAGCCCAGCGAAAAGACCTCCGCATGGATGCCCGACAGGCGACCGATGATGTAATGGCCGTATTCGTGGATCGCCACGATGATCGACAGCGCGACGACAAAGGCGAGTATCGTCCCGATCACTCCGCCAAAGCTCGGGATGTCGCTGAGAATGTCCATGCCTGTCCGTCCGTCCTGTCTCGTCGCGGGCTAGGCCCGTCATTCATATGGTGCGCGCCCTATCAGGCGTGCATCGGGGTCAGGCGACCTGCCGCCCTGCGATGACCTCACCCGCGCGGCGGCGGGCCTCGGCATCCGCCGCGAGCACGTTATCAAGGCTCATCGCGGCATTTCCAAGCCCACCGCGTGACCACATCTGCGCGAGCACTTCTTCGACCACGACGCTCATGTCCGTGAACCGCAACTGCCGCGCCAGAAATCCATCCAGCGCGCGTTCCTTGGCCGCGTTGAACACCGCGCCCGAGAGCCCACCTGCGGCCATCACCTCCCGCGCGAGGCGCAGGGCCGGAAAACGGGTCTCATCGGGCGCCGCAAAATTCAACGAGCCAATACGCGCGAGGTCCAACCGCTCCACCGGCAGCGGGTGGCGTTCGGGCCAATTCAGTGCGTAGCCGATCGCATGGCGCATATCCGGCGGGCCGAGATGCGCCATCAACGCGCCGTCGGAAAACCCCACCAGCGCGTGAACAAGGCTTTCGGGATGCACCAGCACCTCGATCCGGTCGGGATCTATACCAAAGAACTCATGTGTCTCAATGACTTCCATCGACTTATTGAACATCGAGGCGCTGTCGATGGTAATGCGCTGGCCCATCGACCAGTTCGGATGCGCGGCGGCCTGTTCCGGGGTGGCCTCGCGCATCTGGGCGTGGCTCCAGTCGCGGAACGCCCCACCCGAAGCAGTGATGACGATCCGTTCCACCGCGCCGCGCGGCTCCCCCGTCAGCGCCTGAAACACTGCGGAATGTTCGCTATCCACCGGCAGCAGCGTCGCATTGGCGCGGGCCGCGGTTTGCAGCATCAACGCGCCGGCACAGACCAGCGATTCCTTGTTGGCGAGCGCCAGCGTCGCGCCGCGCTCCAACGCTTGCAGCCCCGGTTTCAGCCCGGCTGCGCCGACAATCGCGGACATGACCCAATCTGCGTCCCGCGCGGCGGCTTCGTCCATCGCAGCAGGACCGGCCCCGCAGGCGATGCCGCTGCCCGCCAGCGCCTCGGCTAGCGCGGCGCCCTGTTCGGCATGTGCGGTGGCTACGAACTGCGCGCCCAGTTGCCGGGCCTGTTCGGCCAGCAGTGCCACATTATGCCCGCCGGTCAGGGCCACGACCTCGAATCGCTCCGGCGCGCGGGCGATAAGATCGACGGTGTTCACCCCGATAGAACCGGTCGCGCCGAAAATGCTGATCCGCCTGCGGCTCACAGATGCACCTGCGGCACCTCGACCACAAAGGCCACGGCCAGCATGAAGAGCGCCGCGCCCAACAGCCCGTCGAACCGGTCAAACAGCCCGCCATGGCCGGGGATCAGGCCAGAACTGTCCTTGACCCCCATGCGCCGCTTGAGCGCGCTTTCCGCGATGTCCCCCATCTGCGAGGCAAAAGACAGCAGCGCGGAGATCCAGATCAGATCCCAACCGGCATCGGTGAAGCTGAGAAAGATCGCCCCCACAGCCGCTGCGCCGATCCAGCCCGCAACCGCGCCAGACCACGTTTTTTTAGGGCTGATGCGCGGCCAGAACTTTGGCCCGCCAAACGCGCGCCCGGCGAAATAACCCAGAATGTCGGTGGCCACGACGCAGAGCACCAGCCAGAATAGCCACGTCCCGCCATAGGTATCGCGGAAGGTGACAAGCCCCCAGCCCGCCGCCGAAATCCCCAGCGCGAACAGGAAAAACGTCAGTCTCTCGCGCGGCATGGCAAAGGTGCCGAACAGCGCGGGCCCCAGCATCAGCAGCAGATAGGGCGCGCTGTCCTGTTGTAGGAGGCCCGACAGCACCGACGCCGTGGCCGCCGCCAGCAGCATCGCGGTATTGCCGTCCTGCCGGATCATGCGCGCCAGTTCCCATACCATCACGGCGGTGACGAACACCGCCAACATCTGAAACCAGACGCCGCCCAGCCGGATCGCGATAATGCCGACGATCACCATGCCCGCCCCCGAAGTCAGGCGTGGCATCAGGTCGTCCCAGCGGCCGTTTCTGGCGCGGCTCGCGGTGGTCATGGATGAAGCTCCGTTCTTGGCATCGGTCTTGCGGGCAACATAGCGCGCAGCGCGGCAATGTGCAGCCGGGCGAAGGCGGGGCTGGCGCCGAAACGCCCAGTCCCCCGCGCGGCGACGGGCAGGATGTCAGCCATGCACCGCTCCGAACCGGCGGTCGCGATTGCCATAGCGCCCGATCACCTCGCGGAAGCAGTCCGGATCGAAATCGGGCCACAGGGTATCGACAAACTCGTATTCCGCATAGGCGGACTGCCACAGCAGGAAGTTCGAGATCCGCGCTTCGCCCGAGGTGCGGATCACCAGATCCGGGTCCGGCAGGCTACAGGTGTCCAGAAACCGCGCCAGCGTCGAGGCATCGACATCCTCGGGTGCAAGCCGCCCGGCGGCCACTTCGGCGGCAAGCCTGCGGGTCGCGCGGGTCACTTCGTCCCGACCGCCATAATTCAACGCCACCGTCAGATGCAGCGCTTCGTTTGCCGCGGTCAACTGCTCCAACTCGTCCATCAGCCGCGCCAGCTTCGGGTCCAGCCGCTCGCGATCCCCGATGAACCGCACCCGCACGCCCCCCTGCAAAAGGCGCTGCGCCTCTTTGGTGATGTAGCGGCGAAACAGGGTCATCAGACCACTGACTTCGGTCTGGGTGCGTTTCCAATTCTCTGTCGAGAAGGCAAAGATCGTCAGATACCGAATGCCCAGATCGGGGCAGGTCTCGACAATATCGCTGACCCGGCGGGCACCGGCCTGATGCCCGAACAAGCGCGGACGTCCGCGCGACGTCGCCCAACGGCCATTGCCGTCCATGATAATCGCCACATGGTGCGGCCCCGCCGCACGCCCCGCCACGCCGGACCGGTCACCAGATGCAGTCGTGCCGCTGGTCGGCGGGGAGAGCGGCGCGCCGCCCTGATTGCCAGGCTTTTTCCCCCCTGCTGCACGCTCCTGCGCGCAAGGTGTGTCGGTGCCCCGCGGCGCGGGACTGGCAGAGGTCAGCCCACCTAATCGCAAAGACCGCCGTCCCTTCGGGGCGGCGGTGCGGTGCGGTTCGGTCCGTTTGATGCCGGGCATGACGGCCCCCTTTGGCCAAAGGTCGGGTGCGGGTGCTCAGACCTGCATGATCTCGGCCTGCTTGGCCTCCAGCGTCGAATCAATGGATGCGATATATTCATCGGTCAGGGTCTGAACCTCATCGGACCAAATCTTAAAATCGTCCTCGCTCAGGCCGTCATTCTTGGCTTTCTTGAGGATATCCATGCCATCGCGACGCACGTTGCGAACCGCGACGCGGGCGCTTTCGGAATATTGCGCGGCGATCTTGGTCATCTCGCGGCGGCGTTCCTCGTTCAGCTCCGGAATCGGCAGGCGGATGACGGTGCCATCGACGACCGGGTTGATGCCAAGGCCGCTTTCGCGGATCGCCTTCTCAACCTTGTTGATGAGCGACTTGTCCCAGACATTGATCGTCAGCATTCGCGGCTCGGGCACGTTGATCGTGCCGACCTGATTGAGCGGCGTGATCTGACCATAGGCGTCGACGGTGATCGGATCGACCATCGTCGCGGCTGCACGCCCCGTCCGCAGGGTGTGAAATTCCGTTTTGAGAGCGGCCATTGCACCGTCCATACGGCGCTTGAGATCGTCAAGATCGAGCTCGAAATTCTCTGCCAAGGCGCCTCTCCTCCTTTATCGAAGTGTCTTGATGGCGGACGCGCCGCCGGCTGTTCCCTGACATATCGTGGATATGTCAGGGTTGTATAGGCAGGTTTTCGCGAAACCTGCCCGCTGTCTGATGTGGAAGTGCGCCGTTTGCGCGCCGTCAGCCATGAACCTTGGTATAGGTGCCCTGCCCCGCAAGGATGCCGCGGAAACCGCCCGGTTCATCCAGCGAGAACACGATGATCGGCAAATCATTGTCCCGCGCCAACGCAATCGCGGACGCGTCCATCACCCCCAGATGCTGCTGCAGCACCTCGTCATAGGTGACAGTCGAGTAGCGTTTCGCATCTTCGAACTTCACCGGGTCCTTGTCATAGACGCCATCGACCTTGGTGCCTTTGAAGATCGCCTCGCAAGACATCTCATTGGCGCGCAGCGTCGCGGCGGTATCGGTGGTGAAATAGGGATTGCCCGTGCCCGCAGCAAAGATGCAGACTCGTTTCTTTTCCAGATGGCGCACGGCGCGGCGCCGGATGTAGGGCTCGCAGACCTGATCCATCGGAATAGCCGAAATCACCCGCGTGTGGATTTTCAGCTCCTCCAGCGCGGATTGCATGGCCAGCGCGTTCATCACAGTGGCGAGCATGCCCATGTAATCTGCGGTCGTCCGCTCCATCCCCTGAGCCGAGCCTTGCAGCCCGCGGAAGATGTTGCCGCCGCCGATCACCATGCAGATCTCGACGCCAAGCGCGTGAACGCTCTTCACCTCATTGGCGATACGCTGCACGGTGGGCGGATGCAGGCCGTAGCCCTGCGGGCCCATCAGCGCCTCGCCCGAGATCTTCAGCAGCACCCGCCCATAGGCGGGTTGGGGGGCCGGGGACGATGCCGGGTCCGGTTGCGAGGGGGTGGCGTCCTGCATTATGTGGGTCTCCCGATCCGGCCAGAAATTGCTGCGGCGGAAAATGTCGGAAATCGGGGCCGGGTTCAACCGGCGATACGGCGCGGATGGACAGGAGCGGCAGGTGACCTTGTGGCAGACCCTCGATGCGGAGCGTCCGGTGCTGATCGCCGGGCCGACCGCCAGTGGAAAATCCGCGCTGGCATTGGAGATCGCCGCCCGCTCTGGCGGCGTCATCGTGAATGCCGATGCGCTGCAGGTCTTTGACAACTGGCGCATTTTGACCGCGCGCCCCTCCGCCGAGGAGGAAGCCCGCGCGCCGCACAGGCTTTATGGTCACATCGCGGGGGATGCCGATTACTCCGTCGGGCATTGGCTGCGCGAGGTTGCGCCGATTCTCGCGGCAAGCGCGCGCCCGATCATTGTCGGGGGCACCGGGCTCTACTTCTCCGCGCTGACCGAAGGGTTGGCCGAAATTCCCGCCACCCCGCCCGAGATCCGCGCCGAGGCCGATCTGCTGCCGCTGGAATTGATGCGCGACGCGCTTGATCCCGCAAGCGCGGCACGGCTGGACCTGCAAAACCGCGCACGGGTGCAGCGCGCATGGGAAGTGCTGCGCGCCACCGGGCGTGGCATCGCCGCATGGCAGGACGACACGCCGCCGCCCCTCCTGCCGCTGGCCAATGCCCAGCCCCTTGTCATGCGGGTTGATCGCGAGTGGCTCAATGCCCGGATCGCCCGGCGGTTTGACATGATGCTGGAGCATGGCGCGCTGGAGGAGGCCCGCGCCAACTTCGCCACATGGTCCCCCACGGCGCAATCCGCCCGCGCGATTGGCGCGTCGGAGTTGATCGGTCACCTGAAGGGGGAGCTTACCCTGGACGAAGCCCGCACCCGCGCCGTCATCGCCTCCCGCCAATATGCGAAACGTCAACGCAGCTGGTTCAGGGCGAGGATGGGGGCGTGGCAAGCCGTTGAGTTGCCCTGAATGAATGCCACAGCGGGCATTGGCGGTGCTGCCCCGTGGCGATGCGTGGCAGACACGTCAACATGGCAGTTCGCTGGCGGCGCGGGTCACTAGGGAGGCAGGCCATACGCCACCCGGCTTCGCACGGTATTTGGCGGAAACAGCGGGAGCAGACCGCGCCTCCTCCCGGTGATGACGCTCAGCGCGAACCCAGTGATTTGAAAGGTGCCTGCACCTACCCGATCGCAGCAGACGTTCGGCGCCTCATGTTCAAAGGAACACGCCCCTGCCGCGCAGCGTTTGCGGGGCGCATGTCCCTTACGGAACGCGGTCAGGGCGCTGTCCCGCAATGCGACAGGTGCGCGCGGGCCATTCCGCGCGCACCCTGTTCAATCAGCCGCCAAAGGCCTGATCGGTCACCACATGGCTAAATGCGCCTTCGGGCGTTTTGGTGATGACGGGGTCGGAGCCGCCGGACATTAGGCTGTCCACGGTGCGCTGGTAGTCGGCCTCGTCGAGCGTGCCGTCGCTTCCTGCGGTCAGCTTGGCGACCTCACCCATCATCCACTGCTGATGCTCTTCGGTCTGAGCGCCGGTTTCGTCGTATTCAAGCACGATCTCGGCGGCGGCATCGGGGTTCTCCTCCGCCCATTTCCAGCCCTTCATGGAGGCGCGCACGAAGCGGGCGAGCTTCTCCACCGTCGCCGGATCTTCGAGGTCTTCCTCCAGCACATAAAGCCCGTCTTCGAGGGTGGCGACGCCCTGATCTTCGTATTTGAACGTCACCAGATCCTCTTCGGCGATGCCCGCGTCCAGAACCTGCCAATATTCGTTATAGGTCATGGTCGAGATGCAATCGGCCTGCTTTTGCAGGAGCGGATCGACGTTGAACGCCTGCTTGAGCACCTCGACACCGTCTTCGCCGCCCTCCGTCGGGATCTCAAGCTGGCTCATCCAGCTAAGGAACGGATATTCGTTGCCAAAGAACCAGACGCCAAGCTTCTTGCCCGGGAAATCCTCGGGCGTTTCGATCCCGGTTTCCTTCAGGCAGGTCAGCATCATGCCGGAGCTTTTGAAGGGCTGGGCGATGTTGACCACCGGAGCGCCATTTTCGCGCGCCGCCAGCGCAGAAGGCATCCAGTCCACCATCACATCGGCCCCGCCACCCATCAGCACCTGAACGGGTGCGATGTCGGGACCGCCCGGCTTGATCGTGACGTCGAGGTTCTCTTCCTCGTAAAATCCTTCTTCCAAGGCGACGTAGTAGCCCGCGAACTGGGACTGCGTGACCCATTTCAGTTGCAGCGTCAGCGCATCCTGCGCCATCGCCCCCTGCGCGGCCAACCCCATCGCGGCGCCAGCCATGGCCGCGGGAACCGTCGCGGCCCAAGTCTTGATCGTCATGTCATTACCTCCTTGCGGGTTTATATCTGGTTGAAATTCACGCCCGAGCCCGCAAACCGCTCAGCCGCGTCTTTGTGACGGATGCCAGAAGGTCACCCGTGTCTCGATCAGCGCGATCGCGCCGTAAAAGGCCGACCCGGCCAACGCCGCCACGACGATCTCGGCCCAGACCATATCGAGCGCGAGCCGCCCCACCTCGGTCGAGATGCGGAACCCCATGCCCCGCACCGGCGAGCCGAAAAACTCGGCCACGATAGCCCCGATCAGCGCAAGCGTGGTGGCGATCTTCAAGCCGTTAAAAATAAATGGCATCGCGGCGGGCAGGCGCAGTTTCAGCAAGGTCGGCAAATAGCCCGCGGCATAGGTGCGCATCAGGTCGCGCTGCATCCGGTCGGTCGCCGCCAGCCCGCCGACCGTGTTCACAAGGATCGGGAAAAACACCATCACCACCACGACCGCGGCCTTGCTTTCCCAGTCAAAGCCGAACCACATCACCATGATCGGCGCGATCCCGATGATCGGCAGGGCGGCCATGAAATTGCCCACCGGCATGACCCCGCGCCGCAGGAAATCCGACGCATCGGCGATCAGCGCCACAGCAATGCCCGCGGCAACGCCCAGCACATATCCCGACAGCGCGCCTTTCAGGAAGGTCTGCACGAAATCCCCCCACAGGATCGGCAGGCTGACGATGATCCGCTCAAAGATCGCGCTCGGCGCGGGCAGGATCACCGACGGCACGCCAAGGCCGCGCACGATGCCTTCCCACAGCACCAGCAGCGACAGCCCGAACAGCGCAGGCACCAGCAGCGCCCGCGCCCGGGTTGCAGGCCCGCGCGCCAGCCACACGTTGAGCGCCCACGCGCCAAGCCAGACCGCGACTGCGCCGATCACCCAGATCATCGTGCCATCCCCATCCGCTTGAGCACCTGCCGTTCCATCAGCCCGATCGCGCCCACCATCAGCCCGGCAAGAACCGCCGCGCCGATCAGTGCCGACCAGATCTGCACCGTCTGGCCGTAATAGCTGCCCGCCAGCAGACGCGCGCCCAAGCCCCGGACCGCACCGGTGGGCAGCTCACCCACGATGGCACCGACAAGGCTTGCCGCAATGGCGATCTTCAGCGATGCGAAAAGATAGGGCAGCGATGCCGGCAGACGCAGCTTCCAGAAACCTTGCGACGCGCTGGCATTATAGGTTCTGAGCAGGTCAAGCTGCATGGCATCCGGCGCGCGCAGCCCCTTTACCATGCCCACGACAACCGGGAAGAAACTCAGATAGGCCGAGATCAAAGCCTTCGGCAGAAGCCCTGAGACCCCGACCGAATTCAGCACCACGATAATCATGGGCGCGATGGCAAGGATGGGGATCGTCTGGCTGGCAATCGCCCATGGCATGACGCTCATATCCATCGCGCGATTATGGACGATGCCGACGGCCAGCAGCATCCCCGCCACCGCGCCGATGGCAAAGCCCGCAAGCGTCGCCGACAGGGTGATCCACCCGTGAAACAGCAAGCTGCGGCGCGAGGTCGGGGATTTCATCGCCACCGTATCCCACAGCTCCACCGCCACTTGGTGCGGGGCGGGCAGCTTGGGCCGGTCCTGGCTCATCGTATCGACGAAAATCTCGGCCTCGGACAGGGTCACCTCCGCCCGTGCGGCCTGATCCAGCGCCCATTGCCGGTTCATACCCCACGCGCCCAGATACCAAAGCCCGAGGATCAGCGCGACGATGGTCAGAACGGGAATGGACCTGCGCATCATGCCGCATCCGCCCCCTGCAACCCGGCACGCAGCCCTTCACGGACGCGGTGGGCCACGGCGATGAATTCGGGCGTGTCCCGAATGTCGAGCGGGCGTTCGCGCGGTAGCGGGCTGTCGATGACATCCGCGATCCGCCCCGGACGTGGGCTCATCACCACGATCTTGGTGGACAGATAGACGGCCTCGGGGATCGAGTGGGTGACAAAGCCAATGGTCTTGCCGGTCCGCGCCCAAAGCGCGAGCAGCTGTTCATTCAGGTGATCGCGCACGATCTCATCCAGCGCGCCGAACGGCTCATCCATCAGCAGGATATCGGCGTCAAAGGCCAGCGCCCGCGCGATAGAGGCCCGCTGCTGCATGCCACCCGACAACTGCCACGGAAATTTCTGACCGAAACCGGTCAGTTCCACCAGATCGAGCACCCGCGCCACCCGCTCCGCCATTTCGGCACGCGGGAAGCCCATGATCTCCAGCGGCAGGCGGATATTGCCAGCGATGGTGCGCCATGGATAGAGCCCGGCCGCCTGAAACACGTAGCCGTAGGAGCGCGCCTGCCGGGCTTCCTCCGGGCTTAACCCGTTGACCGTAAGGCTGCCGCCGGTGGGGGTCTCCAGCGCCGCGACGCAACGCAGAAACGTGGTCTTGCCACAGCCCGACGGCCCGATGAAGGACACGAACTCGCCCCGTTCGATCGACAGGTCGATGTTGCTCAGCGCCTGAACCGGGCCGTCATTGGTCTGAAAGGTCAGATCAAGCCCGCGTGCCTCGATCACTGGTGTCTGCATATAAATAGTCTTTCCGAAACTGGCTGGGGACGCGGGCCACAAGGTAGCCGCGCGCCGGGCTGCGACGCGTGCGCAGGCGGGCGTCAGACGCCGCTGGCGGGAATGCCGCTGCGCTCCACGGGGCGCGGCGCCGTCAGGGCCTTCCATGTCGAAAGCGCCGTGTTGACCGCACCGTTGGGCGGGCGCGGGACGAATCTGCCGTGCCCCCGCTCTTCGGTCAGCGCGCCATCGGTGACGGCCACCTGCCCGCGCGTCAGAACATAACGCGGCAGGCCTTTGACCTCTTTGCCCTCGAACACGTTATAGTCGATCGCGGAGACCTGATTTTCGGCCCGGATGGTTTTCGACTTCTCCGGATCCCAGACCACGATATCGGCGTCGGAGCCCACAAGGATCGCCCCCTTTTTCGGGTAGCAGTTCAAGATCTTGGCGATGTTGGTCGAGGTCACGGCGACAAATTCATTGGGCGTCAGCCGCCCGGTGCCGACCCCATAGGTCCACAGCATCGGCAACCGATCCTCCAACCCGCCGGTGCCATTGGGGATCTTGGTGAAATCGCCCACGCCGTAACGTTTCTGCTCGGTGGTAAAGGCACAGTGATCGGTGGCAACGCAAGACAACGTGCCCGATTGCAGACCGGCCCACAGGCTATCCTGATGCTGCTTGTTGCGGAAAGGCGGGCTCATCACCCGGCGGGCTGCGTGATCCCAATCGGCGTTGAAATACTCGCTTTCATCCAGCGTCAGGTGCTGAATCAGCGGCTCCCCCCAGACCCGTTTGCCCTGCATCTTGGCCCGGCGGATGGCCTCATGCGCCTCCTCACAGGAGGTGTGCACCACATAAAGCGGCGCGCCCGCCATATCCGCGATCATGATGGCGCGGTTCGTGGCCTCGCCCTCGACCTGCGTGGGACGGCTATAGGCGTGCCCCTCGGGGCCGGTATTTCCCTGCGCCAGCAGCTTGGCCGACAATTCCGCGACGACATCGCCATTCTCGGCATGCACCAAGGGCGTCGCGCCCAGTTCCGCACAGCGCTGGAAACTGGCGTAAAGCTCATCGTCATTGACCATGAGCGCGCCCTTATAGGCCATGAAATGCTTGAACGTGTTGATGCCGCGCTCGCGCACCACGACGGCCATCTCATCGAACACCTGCTTGTCCCACCACGTCACCGCCATGTGGTAGGAATAATCGCAGGCCGCGCGGCCCGATTTATTATCCCACATCTGCAGCGCATCGAGCAGCCCCTGCCCCGGGCTGGGCAGCGCGAAGTCGACGACCATCGTCGTGCCGCCCGACAGCGCCGCGCGGGTGCCAGATTCGAAGTCATCGGTCGAATATGTGCCCATGAAGGGCATTTCCAGATGGGTATGCGGATCGATCCCGCCGGGCATCACATAGCAGCCGGTCGCATCCAGCACCTCGTCGCCGGTCAGGTTGGGCCCGATGGCGGTGATGACACCATCCTCCACCAGCACATCCGCAGAATAGCTCAGATCGGCGGTGACGACGGTTCCGTTCTTGATGACTGTGCTCATGGCACCCCCTTGTTGGTTCGTAGCGGGACGTAAGGCCCCGGTGGCGCGCCGGATCTGCGTCCGGTCGCGCCGCGTCGTGGTCTTTGCGGGCCGCGTGGTTCAACATGGCCCAAATATCCCCGCCGGAGGCATCGACAGCGCCGCCGCGCGCCGCCGCCGGGGATGTGGCGCCTATTCCACCACCTGCGCCGCCTCCAGCACCGCATGCAGCAGCACATCGGTTCCCGCGGCAGCCCATTCCGGGGTGATGTCTTCAGCCTCGTTGTGGCTCAGCCCATCCACGCAGGGGCACATGATCATCGCCGTCGGCGCGACCTTGTTGATCCAGCAGGCATCGTGCCCGGCCCCTGATACGATATCCATATGGCTGTAGCCCAGCCGTTCGGCGGCATCGCGCACGGCTGCGACACAGGCCGGATCGAAGGTGACGGGATCGAAATGGCCCGCAGGCTCGATCTCGATCCCAAGCCCCAGATCGGCGGCGATGCGCGCGGCCTCCGTCTCCAACCGGGCGCGCATGGAGTTCAGCTTCTCCAGATCGGGCGAGCGGAAATCGATGGTAAACACCGCGCGGCCCGGAATCACGTTGCGCGAATTGGGATAGACATTAGCCTGCCCCACCGCGCCCACGGCATCGGGCTGATGATCCATTGCGATGGCATGCACCGCTTCGGTGATGCGCGCCATGCCGAGCCCGGCATTGACCCGCATCGCCATCGGGGTTGACCCGGTATGCGCCTCCTTGCCCGTCAGGGTCACCTGCAACCACCACAGACCTTGCCCGTGGGTCACAACTCCGATTTGCCGGTTTTCGGCCTCAAGGATCGGGCCCTGTTCGATATGCAGCTCGAACATCGCGTGCATCTTGCGCGCGCCGACCTCTTCGTCACCGACCCAGCCGATGCGCTGCAATTCATCGCCGTAGCGTTTGCCGTCCGCGTCCTCGCGCCCATAGGCGAAGTCGAGGTCATGCTCCCCGATGAACACGCCGGAGGCCAGCATCGCCGGCGCGAACCGGGTGCCTTCTTCGTTCGCCCAGTTGGTGACGACGATCGGATGGCGCGTGGTGACGCCCAGATCATTCATCGTGCGCACCGCCTCCAGCGCGCCCAGCACTCCCAGCACGCCATCGTATTTTCCGCCTGTGGGCTGCGTATCCAGATGCGAGCCCATATAGACCGGCAGCGCGTCGGGATCGGTGCCGGGACGGGTGGCGAACATGGTGCCCATGCGATCCACACCCATCGTCATCCCGGCCTCTTCGCACCAGCGCTGGAACAGCGCGCGGCCCTCGGCATCGGCGTCGGTCAGGGTCTGGCGGTTGTTGCCCCCCGCCACGCCCGGCCCGATCCGCGCCATTTCCATCAGACTGTCCCACAGTCGTTCGGGATTGATCCTGAGGTTTTCACCGGGCGCAGCCATTACTTTTCCTTGTTTTATTTCAGTTATGTGCGGCGAGATCCTAATCCAGCGCGCAAAGCACCTCGCGCAGCGTGCCGAACAGCTGGTCGATATGCGATTTCTCGATGATAAGCGGTGGCGACATGGCAATGATATCGCCGGTGGTCCGCACCAGAATGCCCTTCTCATAGCCATCGAGGAACGCTTGGAACGCGCGCTTGGTCGGCGCGCCTGCGATTGGCTCCAACTCCACCGCGCCGATCAGGCCCATATTGCGGATATCGATGACATGCGGACAGTCGCGCAGGCTGTGCAACCCCTCTTCCCAATAGGGCGCCAGCTCCGCCGCGCGTTCGAACAGGCCTTCCTCGGCATAGGTGTCGAGGGTCGCGATCCCGGCGGCAGAGGCCAGCGGATTGCCGGAATAGGTGTAGCCGTGGAACAGCTCGATCATGTGCTCCGGCCCGGTCATGAACGCGTCGTGGATCTGCGCCGTGGCCAGCACAGCACCCATCGGCACCACACCGTTGGTCAGCCCCTTGGCACAGGTGATGAGGTCCGGCATGACGTTAAAATGCGCGGCGGCGAAACTTGACCCTAGCCGCCCGAACCCGGTGATAACCTCGTCGAAGATCAGCAGAATGCCGTGTTTCGTCGTGATCTCGCGCAGCTTTTCCAGATAGCCCTTCGGCGGCATCAACACGCCGGTGGAGCCTGCCATCGGCTCGACGATCACGGCGGCGATGGTTTCGGCGCCATGGAGCGCCACGATACGTTCCAGATCATCGGCGAGATAGGCACCAGCATCGGGCTGTCCGCGGGTAAAGGCATGGTCTTCCGGCAGATGGGTATGGGGCAGATGATCGACCCCCGTCAGCAAGGTGCCAAAGGCCTTGCGGTTATTGACGATCCCACCCACAGAGATCCCGCCGAAGTTCACCCCGTGATAGCCCCGCTCCCGTCCGATCAGACGGGTGCGTCCGGCGTCACCCCGCGCCCGGTGGTAGGCCAGCGCGATTTTCAGCGCGGTTTCAACGCTTTCGGAGCCAGAGTTCGTGAAGAACACATGCTCGAACGGCTCCGGCGCCATGTCCCGCAGACGGCTGGCCAATTCGAATGCCTTGGGGTGGCCCATCTGAAACGCGGGCGCATAATCCAATTCTCCCGCCTGCTGGCGGATCGCCTCGACGATGCGCGGACGGTTGTGGCCGGCGTTGCAGCACCACAGCCCCGCAGTGCCGTCGAGCACCTCGCGCCCTTCGGACGTTTTGTAATACATGCCGTCGGCCGACACGAACATCCGCGGCGCCTGCTTGAACTGGCGATTGGCGGTGAACGGCATCCAGAAAGCCGACAGATCGTTGCGCGGGGCGGTGCCGGGGCGGTCGAGCGCCATGTTCTTCTCCCGTAGAGAGCCGGGACAGTGCGGGCCACGGGGCGCGAAGCACGGAGATCCGTGGGCGCTGCCGGGGCTCGGGCTGTGGTCCCAAGCAGTGTTTGACCAAACGGTCAGGAACACGCTACCAATCGGGTTGGGCCAGTCAAGCAGCGCGTCCGTTCGGGCGGCTTGGAAACGCCGCAATTCCCGGCACTGCGGGACAGATGATCGTTTTCTAGGCAGGACACATGGCCGACAGACCCCGCCCTGCACCGCCCTCCGGGCCCCGCGCGTCCCCTGCCCGGCAGCGCATGAAACGCCCGCGCACCCGCATTCAACGCCGCAACACCGACACCATTTTAGAAGCCGCGCTTGACGTGTTTTCCGCACATGGGTTCCGGGGCGCGACGGTCGACCAGATCGCGCAGGCGGCAGGTTTGTCAAAGCCCAACCTGCTATACTATTTCCCGACTAAAGAAGCCGTGCACGTCACCCTGCTGGCGGGGTTGATGGATGTATGGCTGGCGCCGCTGCGGACGCTCGATCCGGAGGGCGATCCGGTCGAAGAGATCCTGCTTTATGTGCATCGCAAGCTGGACATGAGCCGCACGATGCCACGCGAAAGCCGCCTGTTTGCCAATGAAATCCTGCAAGGCGCGCCACGCTTGTCCGGCACGCTCGGCGAGGAATTGAAACCGTTGGTCGATGAGAAGGCCGCCGTGATCGCGGGCTGGGTCAAGGCCGGGCGCATCGCGCCCGTGCACCCGCAGCACCTGATGTTTTCGATCTGGGCGCTGACCCAGCATTACGCCGATTTCGACGTTCAGGTGCGCACGGTTCTGGGCGACGAGGGCACGGACCCGTTCCCGGAGGCGGAGCGCTATCTCGACACCCTGTTTCGCAAGATGCTGAGCGTAACGCCCTAAGCGCCGCCCCCGGCGGGTGTGTCACCGCACTCGGACATGCCGGGATCAGCGGCCTTCGAATTTCGCGGGGCGCTTTTCGAGGAAAGCCACGACGCCCTCCTTAAAGTCACGGGTCTTGCCACAGCGGCCCTGCACCTGCGCCTCAAGGTCCAGTTGCCGATCTAGCGGGTTCTGCCAGCTTTCGCGCAGCACCTGTTTCACACCGGCATAGGCGGCGGTCGGCCCCTGCGCCAGATGCTTTGCCCGGCCCCACCAATGATCGGCAAACCCGTCATCGGCCACGGCTTCCCAGATCATACCCCAGTCTGCGGCCTGCGCGGCGGTGATTTTCTCGGCGAAAAGCATCGCCCCCATCGCCCGCGGGGCGCCAATCATTCGGGGGAGCCAGTAGCTGCCGCCTGCGTCGGGGATCAGGCCGATGCGGGTGAAGGCCTGCGTGAAGCTGGCGCTCTCCGCGCCAATCACCACATCCGCCGCCAGCGCCAGCGACGCCCCTGCCCCCGCCGCAGCGCCATTGACGGCGGCGATGGTCGGGATCGGGCAATCGGTGATCGCGCGCAGCAGCGGCTCGTATTCATCGCGCAGCGTGCGCTCCAGATCGATATTCGCGGCATTGCCGCCATCGCCCAGATCCTGCCCCGAACAGAACGCCCGCCCCGATCCGGTCAGCACCATCACCCGCGCGCGGGTCGCATCCGTGCGGATCGCATGAAGAAGTTCGGCCCGCATCTGTGCGTTCAGCGCGTTCATCACCTGCGGCCGGTTCAGGGTGATGATGCAGATGTCTTCGCGCACCGCGCAGCGGATGGTTTCGTAATTCATGGGCACGTCCTCCTCAGTCGCGGCCAGCATAATCGGCGCGCGACGCGGGGGAAGCGGAACACCGCGTCATTCGCCCAGCAATTCCCGCAACCGGGCTGTTTCGGCCTCGGACAGGGCTGCGGGTTCGGGCGCGGCACGGCGGCGCCACAGGTAAAACCCGGCCATGACCAGCGCCAGCAGCAGCATGAGCGGCCCCGCCACCCATAACAGCAGGTTCGCGCCTTGGGTCGTCGGGCGCAGCAGGACATATTCGCCATAGCGGTCGACGACAAAATCCACGACCTCGGTATCGGTATCGCCCGCCAGCAACCGTTCACGCACCAAGATGCGCAGATCGGCGGCAAGATCGGCGTTGGATTCGTCGATATTCTCGTTGCGACACACAAGGCAGCGCAGGCCTTGGCTGATCTCGCGGGCGCGGGCCTCCAGCGCCGGATCGTCAAGCACTTCGGACGGGACAACCGCACCGGCAGGCGTCGCCAAAGGTCCGGTGAGCGCCAGCATCATCAACACGGCGACCCACCGCAGGGCACGGGGCAGATGCAGGCTCATTCCGCGGGCACCTGTGCAGGCGCGCTCACGCGCTGTTTGCGCGCGCCCGCGGCGACGCGGTAACGGCGGTCGCTCAGCGACATGAACCCGCCCACGGCCATCACGATAAAGCCCAGCCAGATCCAGTTGGCGAAAGGTTTGACATATGACCGCACGGCCCAGCCGCCCTGATCCTGCGGATCGCCGATGACAAGGTAGATGTCGCGGAACAGGCCATTGTCGATCGCGGCCTCGGTCGTGGGCATGCGCGCCACCGGATAGGTGCGCTTTTCAGGGTAAAGCGTCGCGACGAGTTTATCGCCGCGCCGCACTTCCATCTCGGCCATCGTCGAGAAATAGTTCGGTCCCGTCACGCGCGAAACGTCGGTCATGGTGATCTCATACCCCGCGACCTCGAACGGCGTGTCGATCTGCGCCACGCGAATATCCTCGGTCTGCCACGCCAGCATGGCGCAGATGCCGAAAATGGTGATCCCCAGCCCGCCATGAGCCACCGCTTTACCCCAATCGCTGCCGGGCAGACGTAGGATGCGCCGCAGACGACTACCGATGGGGCCGCGCCCGCCGCGTGTCCACAGATCCAGCGCCGAGCCCGCCATGATCCAGACCGCCAAGGCCAGCCCGATGGGGGCGAGCGCCGAACGGCCGCTCTGCATCGCCCAAGCCAACGCACCCAGAGCCACGGCCAACAGCGCGGCGGGCAACAGGCTACGCGCGGTGCGGCGCAGCTTTGCCCGTTTCCACGGCATCATCGCGCCCAGCGGCAGGACCAGAGCCAACACCACGATGAACGGCGTGAAGGCGGCATTGAAGAACGGCGCCCCGACCGACAGTTTCCGATCCCAGAGCATTTCGGCGACCAGCGGCCAGACAGTGCCGACAAACACCACGAAACAGGCCACCGCCAGCAGGATATTGTTGAGCACCAGCGCGCTTTCCCGGCTGACCATGCCAAAGACGCCGCGCGCCTCCATCACCCCGGCCCGCGCGGCGTAAAGCGTCAGCGCGCCGCCAAGGAACACCGCAAGGATCAGCAGGATGAACACGCCGCGTTCGGGATCGTTGGCGAAGGCATGGACGGAGGTCAGCACGCCCGAGCGCACGATAAAGGTGCCGATCAGCGAGAAGCCGAAGGCAAGGATCGCCAGCAGGATCGTCCAGCTTTTCAGCGACTCGCGCTTCTCGACCACGATTGCCGAATGAAGCAGCGCAGCAGCGATGAGCCACGGCATGAAGGAGGCGTTTTCGACCGGATCCCAGAACCAGAAGCCGCCCCAGCCAAGTTCATAGTAGGCCCACCATGACCCCAGCGCGATACCGATGGTCAAAAACACCCATGCCGCCAGCGTCCAAGGCCGCACCCAGCGGCCCCACGCGGCATCGACACGTCCTTCGATCAGCGCGGCCACCGCGAAGGAGAAGCTGACCGACAGCCCCACATAGCCGAGGTAGAGAAACGGCGGATGGAAGGCGAGCCCGGGATCCTGCAACAGCGGGTTCAGATCCTGCCCGTTCATGGGCGGCAGTTCCATCCGCAGGAACGGGTTCGAGGTGAACAGGATAAAAGCGTAGAACGCGACGGACACCGACGCCTGCACCGAGAGCACCCGCGCCCGGAAATCGGGGCGCAGGTTGCCGCCAAACCACGCCGCACAGACCCCGAACAGCGCAAGGATCAGCACCCAAAGCAGCAGCGAGCCCTCGTGATTGCCCCAAACGCCGGAGATCTTGTAAAGCATCGGCTTATCGGTGTGGCTGTTGGCCACCACCAATTGCAGCGAAAAATCCGACGTCACAAAGGCATAGGTCAGCGCCGCAAAGGAAAACGCCACCAGCAGCAGCTGCGCGGTCGCCGCAGGCTCCCCCACGGCCATCCAGCCGGGCCAGCGCTTATGCGCGCCCACCATCGGAACTACGGTTTGCACAACCGCGACGACGGCGGCGAGGATCAGGGCGAAGTGGCCAAGCTCGATAAACATGGCGCGACATTACAGCGGCTTTTCGGCGCCGCCAATTGGCTGCGCGCCGATGTCGCGGCTCCGTGAACGGGTTTTTTGGGGGTGCCGGGCTGGAAGGTTTGCATATTTTCAGGCGCCCGCCTCCCAAGCCAACAGATACAGGACATATGCGCCGACCACCGGGGCCGAGGGCGGCCCGGATCGGCAGGGTCGGAACGCGGCGCCAGGCGCGTTAGCCAAGCACCGCCAGCGCGGGGAAGGTTTCAAGCAGCCAGTAGGAGAAGCGCGAGAACCCGCCCGTCAGCATCAAAAGCCCGATGGTCCACAGCAACAGCCCCATGATCCGTTCGATCCGCGCCATATGACGCTTCATCCATGCCATCACCCCGCCCATCGACGGGAAGAATGCCGCGACGAGCAGGAACGGAATGCCGAGACCCGCCGCATAGATGCCAAGCAGCAGCGTGCCGCGCGCCAGATCGGCCTCGGACGCGGCAAGCGACAGGATCGCGCCCAGCTGCGGACCGATGCACGGCGTCCAGCCAAACGCGAAGGCAAGCCCCAGAACATAGGCGCCAAAGGCCGAACCGCCCCGGTCGCCCGCGTCCAGCCGCGCTTCGCGTTCCAGAAACGGCAGACGCACGATGCCAAGGAAATGCACCCCGAACAGCATCACCATCACGCCTGCCAGCGCATTGAACAAGGTCTGGTTGCGCAGGAAAAACGTCCCAAAAGCCGAGGCCGTGAACCCCAGCAGCAAGAATACGGTCGACAGACCCAAGACGAAAAACAGCGCCGCCAACAGCACCTTACCCCGCGCATGGCCTGCGCCCGTGGCCGTGTCGCTGCCTTCCATCTGCGCCATCGACACGCCACCCATATAGGCCAGATAGGGCGGCACGATCGGCAGGACGCAGGGGCTGAGAAAGCTGATGATCCCAGCAAGAAGCGCGATACCGATGGCCGGCATGAGGGCTGCGTCAATGATCTCGAAACCGAACATGGGCTCTCCGCGTGGCTGGTCTGCTCCCCCCTTAGCGGCTTGCGCGTCTCGGGTCACGGGGGCGGGACCGGGACCGGATGTCACATTCTCGTAGATCGGGTTCACATCGGATTGCGCGACCCGCCGAGGACGGCGGGCGGTTGGCTGACAGAGCCTTGCAATCGGATCGCGGGATGAAGGCCCATAGACAGACCTAATGGCGTGTTTTCATCCGCATCCTCCCGACGCGGCTTGCTAGTAGAGCCTGCGGACACCCGCGCGGCGCAGTTTCCGCCGGTCCAGCGCGCTGCGTGGTTGAACCCGCGCCACGCGCACCCCATAACCGGAACAGTCCTGCGGCCCGGCCGCGTCACCTGTTGAAACGGATCCATGCTTGATACCGCCTTCTGGCTCACCGCCGCCGCCATCCTGCTGCTGCTGGTGCTTTCCGCCTTCTTCTCGGGGTCCGAGACCGCACTAACCGCCGCCTCCCGAGGGAAGCTCCGCAGCCGCGCCGATAAGGGCGACAGCGGCGCAGGCACGGCGCTCAAGGTGACCGAGGACAGCGAACGTCTGATCGGCGCGGTCCTTCTGGGCAATAACCTCGTCAACATCCTTGCGACTTCGCTGGCCACCGCCATGTTCACCCGGCTGTTCGGGGAAAGCGGCGTCGCGATGGCGACGCTGGTGATGACGCTTCTGGTGCTGATCTTTGCCGAGGTGCTGCCCAAGACCTATGCCATTACCAATTCCGAAGCGGCGGCAAGCCTTGTCGCGCCGGTGATCCGTGTGGTCGTCATCATCTTTACCCCCGTGGTGTCGACGGTGCGGGCCGTGGTGCGCGGCGTGCTGGCACTGTTCGGGGTAAAGACCGACCCAGACGCATCGGTTCTGTCGGTGCGCGAGGAGATCGCCGGTGCGCTGGCGCTCGGCCATTCGGAAGGCGTGGTTCAAAAAGAGGATCGTGACCGGTTGCTCGGCGCGCTCGATCTGGGCGAACGCACGGTGGAAGAAATCATGCTCCACCGCTCCAAGATCGAAATGATTGATGCTGACGCGGCGCCAGAGCAAATTCTGAGCCAAGCGCTCGAAAGCCCGCATACCCGCCTGCCGGTCTACCGGGACGATCCCGAAAACATCGTGGGCGTCATCCATGCAAAGGATTTGCTGCGCGCGATGGATCGGCTGGTGCGGGGGCCGGATGCCTCTGCCGAAGGGCTAAAGGCCTTTGCCGTCACCGATGTGGCGATGAAGCCCTATTTCGTCCCCGAAACGACGACGCTTGACGATCAAATGCGCGAATTTCTGCGCCGCCACACGCATTTCGCTTTGGTGGTGGATGAATACGGCTCGTTGCAGGGGTTAATCACGCTGGAGGACATCCTCGAAGAGATCGTGGGCGAGATCACTGACGAATTCGATCTGGATGAGGACAACCCCGTCCGCCGCACCGAAACCGGCGATTATATCGTCGACGGCGCCATGACGATCCGTGACCTCAACCGCGCCTGCGACTGGTCGCTGCCCGATGACGAGGCCAACACGGTGGCCGGTCTGGTCATTCACGAGGCTCAGACGATCCCGACGCAGGGGCAGGTTTTCTCGTTCCACGATTTCCGGTTCGAGGTCATGACCCGCAAGGACAATCGTCTGACCCGTCTGCGCATCCGCCCGTTGGGCTAGGATAGCGCCGCGCGGGTCTGCTGCCGCCCGCGCGTCGCTATCGATTAGCCCGGCAAGGACCCTAACGTCCCTTGAACAGCCCGCCTAGGATGCCGCGCACGACCCTCCGCCCCGCTTGGGTGCCGAGTTGGCGGGCGAAGCTTTTGGCAAAGGCTTCGCCGACGCTGTCTGAGCGGGAGCTGCGCTTGCGGGGCGTGCTGGCCTGATTGCCCGCCGATGAGCTTCCGCCCCTGCTGTGCGTGCCGCCATAGCGGCGGCCTGCGCGCGGGCGGGGGGCGTCGTCGCCATCGGTCTCTGCCTCCACGTCCATCGCGGCCTCCTCGGCGGCGGCCTCGGCCCGGGCTTTCAGGATTTCATAGGCGCTTTCGCGGTCCAAAGCGGTGTCGTATTTTCCCCCAAGCGGTGAGGCCGCACGCAACGCGGCACGGTCCTGCGCCGGACCCAACCGGGAGGATGGCGGGCGGATCAGTGTGCGCTCCACGATTCCCGGCGCACCTTTGCGCATCAGAAACGAAGTCACCGCCTCGCCAGTGCCGACCTCGCGGATCGCATCCTCCGTCGAAAAGCGCGGGTTGTCGCGATAGGTTTCTGCCGCTTGCTTCAATTCCCTGCGGTCCCGCCCGGTGAAAGCGCGCAGCGCGTGCTGCACCCGGTTGCCCAACTGCCCCAGAATGTCTTCGGGCACGTCGGCGGGGTTCTGGGTGATAAAATAGACACCGACGCCCTTCGACCGGATCAGCCGCGCCACTTGCTCGACCTTCTCCACCAGCGGCTTGGGCGCGTCCTCGAAAAGCAGATGCGCCTCGTCAAAGAAGAAGACGAGCTTTGGCTTCTCGGGATCGCCCACCTCTGGCAGGGTCTCGAACAATTCCGACAGCAGCCAGAGCAGAAAGGTCGCGTAAAGCCGCGGCGCGCCCATCAGCCGGTCGGCGGCGATGATGTTGATACGCCCGCGCCCTGTGGCATCTTTCAGGAACAGATCATCAAGCTCCAGCGCCGGTTCGCCAAAGAAATGCGCCGCGCCCTGCCCTTCGAGCACCAGAAGCCGCCGTTGGATCGCGCCGATGGAGGCGGTCGACACATTGCCATAGCGCAGGCTCAGATCGCGGGAATTTTCCCCCAGCCAGACCAGCAGCGCCTGAAGATCCTTGAGATCCAGCAGGGCAAGCCCCTGTTCATCGGCGGTGCGGAAGGCGATGTTCATCACGCCTTCCTGCGCTTCGGTCAGTTCCAGCAGGCGCGAGAGCAGCAAGGGCCCCATCTCCGCCACGGTGGTGCGCACCGGGTGGCCCTGCTCGCCGAAAAGATCCCAGAACGTGACCGGAAACGCCTCGTATCGGTAGGTTTCGGCAAAACCGATCGTCTCGGCGCGGGCCATGAAGGCGTCATGCAGCTTGAACTCCGGGCTGCCCGCCTCGCCCAGCCCCGACAGATCCCCCTTCACATCCGACAACACCACCGGCACCCCGGCCGCCGACAGGCTTTCAGCGAGGATCTGGAGCGTCACGGTCTTGCCCGTGCCGGTCGCCCCGGCAATCAGCCCGTGGCGGTTGGCATAGTTGAGCAGCAATACCTGCGGCTCCGCATAGCCGGGGCCGCCGCCTCCAACGAAAATCCGATCCATGACTGCCCTCGTCCGCTCTGTGTCCGTAATGACAATACAAGCTTAACCTTTTGAGGCCAGAGTGGTTTTCAGTCTCCCTGCCGGCCCGCGCCGGTGGTGGGGCGGATATCCCTCCTGTTGACCTGACCGCGCCCCTCACCGGGCGCGGTCCTTTTTAGGGCCCACAGGATGCAGGCCGGGGGAGCGCCCTGCCACATGCCGCATCAAATTCCCGCGAATCCCTTGCAAATTTTCCCTGTTGACCGTTTCCGCCATTCGTCCTAGCGTCCCCCACATAAGTCGGCCCGTCCGACAGGGAGCGTATAAAAAAATGCAAAAAGGGGTCCTTCGGGGCCCTTTTTTCATGGGGGCACGCTTCTGCTCTGCGTCGGGGCCTTGCCGCTGCGTTAAGGTTTCTTGCCGCAACACGCATCGCGGCGATTGCGGGTGCCCGCATTCCCGCTATGGTCACGACCATGCAGACAAGTTTTCAGATCGAAACGCAGGGCCCCGCGCTCTATGAATTCACCGCGCAGGTGGCGCGGTGGGTGCAGAGCGTTGGCTCGGACGGTTTGCTGACATTGATGATCCGGCACACCTCGGCCTCGCTCGTCATTCAGGAAAACGCCGACCCGGAGGTGCAGACCGATCTGCTGGCCTATTTTGATCGGCTGGTGCCGCCCTCCTCCGATGCCTCCATGCGATACCTCACCCATACCTATGAAGGCCCCGACGACATGCCCGCCCATATCAAGGCCGCGCTGTTGCCCGTGAGCCTGCAAATCCCTGTCGCGCAGGGGCGGATGCGGCTGGGGACGTGGCAGGGCATCTATGTCATGGAACACCGCCTGCGTCCGCAGCGGCGCGAGATCGCGGCGCATTTCGCCTGAGCCCCCGATTTATGCCGCAGATGCTAACTCCATATGGAGTAGCGGCAATTCCGGTCTACCCAAACCCTAGAGGCTGGCCTATAGTGCCTGTGGATAGATTGGGGGCGACCCCAAGTAGACAGTTGAAGGGGTCCGGGGATGCGCTGCCCGTTTTGCGGTAATGTCGATACGCAGGTGAAGGATTCCCGCCCTGCGGAAGATCACGTCGCCATTCGCAGGCGGCGGTTCTGTCCGTCCTGCGGCGGTCGGTTCACCACCTATGAACGGGTGCAGCTGCGCGATCTGGTGGTCATCAAGACCAATGGCCGGCGCGAAGATTTCGACCGCGATAAACTGGAACGCTCGATCCGCATCGCATTGCAGAAACGCCCCGTGGAGCGCGAACGCGTCGACCAGATGATTTCCGGCATCGTGCGGCGGCTGGAAAGCATGGGCGACACCGACATCCCGTCCAAGGTCATCGGTGAGATCGTGATGGAGGCTCTGGCCCGCATCGACACCGTGGCATATGTGCGTTTCGCCAGCGTTTACAAAAACTTCCACTCCGCCGATGATTTCGACAAATTCGTCTCGGAGCTGCGTCCGCCGGTCACGCCGGAGCAGTGAGGTGACCCAGCGCGCCGGGACAGGGCCGGGTCACGGCCCCGCGCCGGGCCGTGCCACCGCAGAAACCGATCAGCGTCACATGGCTGCCGCGCTGACCCTTGGCGCGCGCGGATTGGGACGGGTTTGGCCCAATCCCGCTGTCGGCTGCATCATCGTTGATGCTCAGGGCCGGGTCGCCGGGCGAGGCTGGACCGCCCCGGGCGGCAGGCCCCATGCGGAGCCGCAAGCGCTGGCGCAGGCGGGCACCGCCGCGCGCGGGGGCACCGCCTATGTCACGCTGGAGCCTTGCGCCCATACCGGCCAAACCCCGCCCTGCGCCCGCACACTGATCGAAGCCGGTATTGCCCGCGTCGTCACGGCGCTGGAGGATCCCGATCCCCGCGTCGCCGGGGAAGGACATGCCATGCTGCGCGCCGCCGGCGTCGATGTGGTGACCGGCGTGCTGGAGGACCGGGTCCGCGCGATGCAGCTGGGGTTTCTCAGTCGCATCACACGCGGGCGGCCCATGCTGACGCTGAAGCTTGCCACCTCGCTCGACGGGCGCATCGCGACCGCCTCCGGCGAAAGCCAATGGATCACCGGGCCCGAGGCGCGGCGCCGGGTGCATGCGATGCGCGCCAGCCATGACGCGGTGATGGTCGGCGCCGGGACCGCACGGGCGGATGACCCCGGCTTGACGGTGCGCGGGCTGGGCATCAGCTGGCAGCCCGTGCGCGTGGTGGTGTCCCGGCGGCTGGACCTGCCGCTGGAGGGGCAACTGGCCCGCACCGCGCGGGATGTGCCAGTCTGGCTCTGTCACGGCCCGGACGCTGACCGTGATCTCATCGCCGCATGGCAGGGGCTGGGGGCGCGGTTGCTGGCCTGTCCCGTGGGACCGGATCGTCAGATCGACCCTGCCGGTCTGCTCGAAACGCTTGGGGCCGCAGGGCTGACCCGCGTGTTTTGCGAAGGCGGCGGCGCGCTTGCAGCTTCGCTTTTGCTGGCGGATGTGGTTGACCGGCTGGCGATGTTCGGAGCGGGTGTGGCACTGGGCGCCGAAGGGTGGCCCGCGCTCGGCGCGATGGGTCTGGGCGCATTGTCGGAAGCCCCGCGCCTGCGCCTGAGCCGCGTGGAGCAATTGGGAGGCGATGTATTGAGCCTGTGGGAGAAAGACCTGCGCGACGAGGTCTAAGGGTTGCACAGGCCCTGATGTCAGCGACCACCGGCACCGGGGCATCGCCTGCCTCACGCGACGATCCGACCGCCGCTGCGCAATGTCGGGCCAGTGCCGCCAGCGCCGCCAGCGCCCCCGGGCAAACCCTCCCTTTCCCTTCCACGTCATCCGGCCTAGAACCACGGGCGATAGGCGTAGCGCGGCTGCGCCCGGATGAAAGGCCCCTGCCCCGTCGATGGCGAAATGGCTCAACCTGTTGCTTCTGATCCTGTTTCCCGTGGCTTGGGCCGCGCCGCTGCTGCGCGCGGCGGTGTTGCCGCTGTTTCCCAGCCACGAGATCACGGTGCTGTCGGGGGTGGCGAGCCTGTGGCGCACCGATCCGGCGCTCGCGGTGGTGGTCGGGTTGGCGGCGCTGGTCGCACCCTATCTCAAAACGCTGCTTCTGGCCGCGATCCAGTTCGGGCGGCTGGGTCCCCGCGCGCTTTCGTGGCTTGTATGGGCGGGCAAACTCGCCATGGCCGATGTGTTCCTGATCGCTCTCTATATCGTGGTGATCAAGGGCATGGGCATCGGCCGGGTGGAAACCGCGTGGGGGCTTTACCTTTTCACCTTCTGCATATTGCTGTCGCTGGCGCTCAGCCTGAGCGCCCGCCCCAAGACCGGAGACATTTCTCGTGCCTAACGCCGTTGCCATCCTCGGCCTATTTTTGTTCTGGGCTTCGCTGTTCTGGCTGCCGCTGACCATCTATCGCGCGATCCGGGTGCCGGGCCGCCCCAAAAGCTGGGCCATCGCGGCGATCTTTGCGTTTCTGATGGTGTTCATGGGCTACACCCGGACCATCGCGCGGGCTCAGACAGCCGGGTTTTCGGCGCAGGAGGCCTTTGCGTGGTCAATCGCATGGCTGATGCCGATCGGGCTTGCGCTTTATCTGCGGGCGCTGCCGGACATGCCCGCACGGCGGCTCGACAAATATCTGGGGATCGCGGCGCTGCTGAGCTTCCCGTTGGCGCTGCCGACCTTGCCGCAGATCATGACGCCCATCGCCACGGCATTGTGGTAACGCCGTGAGCGGTGCTTCGATCCTGACCGTGCTCCTCGCCGCGCTGGTCGCCGCCGCGACCTTATGGGCGATGGTGCAAAGCGCGCTGCGCCAGCAAGCCGGGCAAAGCGTCGAACGGGCACTGGTGCAGGGGCTTCTTGTTCTGGCGCTGCTCGGGGCACTGGCGTGGTGGCTCGACATTCCGCCCTTGGGCCGGATCGCGGGCATCGGACTGGCGCTCATGGGCGTTGGCGCGGCGTTCCGGTTTCACGGCCACCACCGGGTGCCACCGGTCCTGCTTGCGGTGTTCGGCGTGGCGCTGCTGACGGGAAGGATGGGCTGATGGCAAAATCAATGGTGTTCACCTGCACCAATTGCGGCGCGCAGCATCCGCGCTGGTCGGGGCAATGCGATGCCTGTGGCGAGTGGAACAGCATCGTCGAGGAAGCACCGCTGTCAGCCGGACCGGGCAAGAAGAGCCTCGGCGCGCGGCGCGGCACGACGATCAAGCTGATGGATCTGGCCACTGCCGAAGCCCCGCCGCCGCGCACCCTGTCAGGTCTGGGCGAATTGGACCGCGTGCTGGGCGGCGGCTTGGTTCCGGCCTCCGCGACGCTGGTCGGCGGCGATCCCGGCATCGGGAAATCCACACTGCTGCTACAGGCCGCCGCCGCCTTTGCCGAAGCGGGGCTAAGTTCGGTCTATGTCACCGGCGAAGAGGCATCAGCGCAGGTGCGGATGCGCGCTCAGCGGCTGGGACTGGCGCAAGCGCCGGTGAAGCTGGCCGCCGAAACGGCACTGCGCGACATCCTGACGACATTGGATGAGCTGCGCCCCGATGTGGCGATCATCGATTCCATCCAGACCATGTGGTCCGACAAGGTCGAAGCCGCGCCCGGCTCGGTCAGTCAGGTGCGCGCCGTCGCACAGGAACTCACGACCTTTGCTAAAAGCCGTGGCACCTCCGTGATCCTCGTGGGCCATGTCACCAAGGAAGGCCAGATCGCAGGTCCGCGCGTCGTCGAACACATGGTCGATACGGTGCTCTATTTCGAGGGCGAACGCGGCCATCAGTTCCGCATCCTGCGCGCGGTCAAGAACCGCTTTGGCCCGGCAGACGAAATCGGCGTGTTCGAAATGACCGGCGGCGGGCTGGCCGAGGTCGCGAACCCCTCGGCGCTGTTTCTCAGCGATCGCGAACAGCCCGCGCCCGGCTCGGCGGTGTTTGCCGGGATCGAGGGCACCCGCCCCGTGCTGGTCGAGTTTCAGGCACTGGTCGCCCCCGCCCCCGCAGGGCAGGCGCGGCGCTCCGTCGTGGGATGGGACAGTTCGCGGCTGGCGATGATCCTTGCGGTGCTGGAGGCGCGCTGCGGCATCCCGTTTGCGGGGATGGATGTCTATCTGAACGTCGCGGGCGGGTTGCGCATCGGCGAACCGGCCGCCGATTTGGCGGTGGCGGCTGCGCTGCTTTCCGCGCGTGAGGATGTCGCATTGCCCGCAGGATGCGTGGTTTTTGGTGAGATCAGCCTATCTGGTGCCCTACGCCCGGTGGGGCAAACGGAAAACAGGTTGAAAGAGGCGCAAAAACTTGGTTTCACCGAGGCGGCTTTGCCCGCCCGGTCCAAGACCTCTGCCGGGCAGGGGCTGCGACTGCGCCAGATGGGGGACCTGACGGCATTCGTCGGGGACATGTTCGGCGCCGGTTAGCGCCCGCAAAACAACGGAACAAGGGCACTCATGAACGGGTTCACGATATTCGACGCAGGCGTAGCCGTCGTCATCATCCTCTCTGCGATACTCGCCTATAGCCGCGGCTTTGTCCGCGAAGCACTGGCCATCGCGGGGTGGATCGGGGCGGCCGTGCTGGCCTATATCTTTGCACCGCAGGCCGAGCCGCTGGTGCGCGAAATTCCGGTTGTCTCCGATTTTCTGGACAACTGCCCCGCCTCCACCATCGCGGCCTTTGCCGGGGTGTTCGCGGTTGGCTTGGTGATTTTCGCGTTGTTCACACCGCTGTTTTCGTCGGTGGTGCAGCGCTCCGCGCTTAACGCGGTGGATCAGGGTCTGGGCTTCCTCTACGGCGCGATCCGGGGGATGTTGCTCGTGGTGATCGCGCTCATCGTCTATGACTTCGTGGTCGGCGGCGACGGCCTGCCGGTTGTCGAAAACTCCCGCTCCGTCAGCGTGTTCGACAGTATGAAGGTCCGCATCACCGGCGAAATCACCAGTCAAGAAACCGTGCTGGAATGGCTGACCGGCCGGTTCGAAGGCCTGATCGAGCGCAGCTGCGGCATCGAAGATACCGCGGACGTGACCCCTGCCCCGGCTCCGGTGACGCCCGCCACCGACAGCACCGTTACCCCGGATGCAGGCACCGGCACCGCCACCGGCAACTAAGCCTACCGCCTAAACAAATCAGAACCCGCCGCTTTCGAATGCGAAACGGCGGGTTTTTCGTGCCCGCAGGGCAGGTTCGGGGCAAGTCGCTTGACCCACCCCCGTGCAATTGACGATAAGATTTTCTCTGGATGCAGAGCTGCCCCCCTGTTTTTGCCGTAGCTCCGCCCCATATTCTGCGATGCAGCATCCGCTGTAGACGAGATCGAAACCATTGGAGCGCATAAGTAACCGAGATGGATTGGGACAAACTGAGAATCTTTCATGCCGTGGCCGATGCCGGCAGTCTGACCCACGCGGGGGACGTGCTGCATCTAAGCCAGTCTGCCGTCTCGCGGCAGATCCGGGCTTTGGAGGACAGTCTCAACACCACGCTGTTCCACCGCCATGCGCGCGGGCTGATCCTGACCGAACAGGGCGAGCTGTTGTTTGACGCGACCTCGGCCATGAGCAAACGGTTGGAAACCGCCGAGGCCCGCATCCGCGACAGCGAAGAGGAAGTGTTCGGTGAATTGCGCGTCACGGCGACGACCGGCTTTGGGTCTCTGTGGCTGGCACCGCGGCTATCGGCGCTCTATGAGGAATATCCCAACCTCAAGATCGACCTGATGCTGGAAGAGCGGGTGCTCGACCTGCCCATGCGGGAGGCTGACGTGGCCATCCGCATGAAGGAGCCGAGCCAAGCCGACCTGATCCGCAAACGGCTGCTATCGGTGCGGATGCGGCTCTACGCGAGCCCCGAATACCTTGCCAAACGCGGCACCCCGCAAAGTCTCGATGACCTCTCTGGGCATCGCCTGATCTGTCAGAACCTCGCAGCCGTGCAGGTGGCCGCCGGTGCGTCGCTGGTGCAGATGCTGATGACCCACGATGTCGGGTCCCGCCTGACGGTGAACAACTATTTCGGCGTGCTTCAGGGCGTCATCAACAATCTCGGCATCGGCGTGCTGCCCGACTACACCGCCCGTGATCCTGCCAACAATCTGGTGCGCGTGCTTCCCGAAGTGGAAAGCAACGAGGTGCCGGTGTTTCTGGCCTACCCCGAGGAACTGCGCCAGTCGAAGCGCGTCGCGGCGTTCCGGGACTTCGTCACGCGGGAAATTATGGCCGAACGGGTCAGGCAGCGCGAAGATGAGGACGACGCCGCCTGAGCCGCGCTCAGCGCCTCTCCGGGGCAAAGCTATGCGCGGGGTGACTTCCTGCGCAGATCAAACGGCAAGCATCGCCCCGCCGCTCTGCCCGCCTAGAAGGCGATTGCCACCGAAGCAGGCGCTTGCGGAACGCCTCATGGCCCACAGAAACTAGATGTGCACGAACAACTCGCCCTTGGCGCGAAATAGTGCCTCGCGACTTTCGTCTTATGTGCGATATGCGCAACGCTCATGGCGGGTATGATCTGGTGGCGCAAGAAAATTCTTGAACCAGCCCCCCACGGCACCTAAATGATCCGTATCAGACGTTGCCAAGGCAATGTCTTTTACCTCCCTGTTGGACTTGGGCCGAGCTTAGCTCGGCCTTTTTTTTGGCCAAACGCGATCTGGTGCACGGACTGCTGGGATTATGAGCAGCATTGCGGGTGGATACGCCGGTTTGGCGGCACAGCATAAACTTCGACTGTGCATTCCGAAAATCCCGCACCTGTCAAGATGTTATGGAGGAGGCCCCGCGCCCGCGCAGGAGGTTTTTGCAGATATGCAAAGTTAGCGGCGGGGTGCAGAAGCTGTTTCAACCTGCCGCTCGGCCACAAGTCGCCCCGCAACAGCCGCGCATGGCCTTAGCGCGTGTCGATTTTAGATCGGTGGGCGGTTAGCCATGCGTTCCCGCCCGCCTGCGTTGTCGCCGAAGTCGGCGTTTGTCGTGCTATGTCCAGACCGGTCGGGCCGCGTTTACGCAAACAGGTCGTGGCACAGGTCCAGCGCGTCGATCAGGCTGTCCACCTCTTCGACCGTGTTATAGAGGCCAAAGCTCGCGCGGCAGGTGGCACTGACGCCCAGATGCTCCATCAGCGGACCCGCGCAATGGTGGCCTGCGCGCACCGCGACGCCCTTTTTGTCGAGCACGGTGGAAATGTCATGCGGATGCGCCGCGCCTTCCAGCGTAAAGGAGAAGATCGCCCCCTTACCCGCCGAATTGCCCTGAACGTTCAGCCAGTTCAGACCGGCGAGCCGCTCCCGCGCGTAATCGCGCAGCACCCGCTCATGGGCCGCGACATTCTCCATGCCGAGGCCCATCATATACTCTAGCGCCACGCCCAGCCCGATCTGCGACACGATGGACGGCGTGCCCGCCTCGAACCGCATCGGCGGATCGGCGTAGCTGACAGCGTCCTTGCTGACCTCGCGGATCATGTCGCCGCCACCCATGAAGGGCCGCATCTCGGCCATCCGGTCGCGCCGGATCCAGATCGCGCCCGATCCCGACGGACCGTAAAGCTTATGTCCCGTGATCGCGTAGAAATCCGCGCCGATGGCCTCCACATCCACCGGCATGTGCACAGCGGCTTGGGATCCATCGACCAGCACCGGCACGCCCTTCTCGCGCGCGCCCGCCGCGATGGCGGCAACATCGACGACAGTGCCCAACACGTTCGACATATGGGTGACGGCGATCAGCTTGGTGCGCGGGGTGATGGCGTCCAAGACCGCCTGCGGATCGAGATCGCCATCGGCATCCACATCGACCCATTTAATGACCACGCCCTGACGTTCCCGCAGGAAGTGCCACGGCACGATGTTGGCGTGATGCTCCATCACCGACAGGATGATCTCATCCCCCGGTTCCAGCCGCGGCATCGCCCAGCCATAGGCGACCAGGTTGATGCCATGCGTGGTGCCGGTTGTGAACACCACCTCCTCCTCGTCCGCCGCGTTGAGAAAGCGCGCGATGGTGCCGCGGGTGCCCTCATATTTTTCGGTGGCGAGGTTCGACAGGTAGTGCAGCCCGCGATGGACATTGGCGTATTCGGCGGCGTAGCCCTGCGTGATCGCGTCGATCACGACCTGCGGTTTCTGCGCCGAGGCGCCGTTATCCAGATAGACCAACGGCTTACCATTGACGGTGGAGCCAAGGATCGGGAAGTCGCGGCGGATCGCGGTGACGTCATACATCGGGGATCTCTCCCATGAAGGTGATGCCGAGGCTGGCCATCAGGATCGAAACCCCGAGCACGAAGCCGGTCAGCGAAAGCAGAATGGCCAGAAACACCAGTCCCGGATTGCGAAATCCGTGCACGACGGTCACGAATTGGGTGAATAGCCAGAAAAACACGACGATGCCCGCCATACCGATCATCGCGCCCAAAGGCGGGATCAGCAGCGACAGCAGGATCTGCACCAGTTGCAGGCAGAGCATCATGAATTGCAGCCAGCAGACGGTGACCTGCACCGCCTCGAAGCTGCCGGTGCCCCCCATCGCCCGTCCGATCCAGTAGGTCGCAAGGATCGAGATCAGCAGCAGCACGCCCTGCATCAGGCCCAGCACCAGCGGGCTGGCAAAGAGCGGGGAGATCATGCCTTCGCCGGTGTCGAGCATCGGGCTCAGCGTGCCAAAGCTCACAAGCACGGAAACCTGCGCCGCCAGCACGGACAGGATCACCACCAGCAGCAAGGCTTGCCACAGAATGCCCCGGCTCAGGTTCAGGGCGATCAGGTGCCCGGCGGCCTGACGCGGGCTGCGCAGGGTCAGGGCGATCAGGTCTCTCAGGCGCGGCAGCTCGGTCATCGGGGTTCCGTCATACGGGGGATCGGGTGGATTTAGGCGGGCACCGCAGGGGGGTGTCGCTCCGCCTCATAAAGCGTGCCGGCCCAGATGGCAAAGAACCCGGCAGCCACAATCGCGTCACTGGCGACAAGCGCCGGTCCCGGACCGATTAGCCCGGAAACCAGCCCCCGCAGCAGCATCAGCGGCGACACGGCCAACAAGGTCCAGAACAACGCCGCGCGGGCCCCATAGAACGTGCCGCGCCCGCCCATCAGCCGGGCGATCAGATGCGACAGCGCGGCAACGCCATAGAGCAGCAAGGGCAGCAGAAAGAGCAACGCAAGAAAGGCACCTCCCACCAGCGCGTCAAGCGGCGTGTCGCCCAGATGCGCCTCACGGGCCAGCCGGGGCCATTGCGCCACGAACAGGATGGCGCAGGCGCTCATCAGCCATGCGATGGCACGGTCTTCGCGCGGGCCCGCCTCAAGAATGGATCGCATGACGGCGCGCGGTGCGCGGTAGCTGCGCAGAATTTCGGTGGTGATCGCCATGTCGGGCCTTTCGGGAAAACCCGCCGCCACGGGGGATGCGGCGGCGGGCAGATCAGATCGCAGGCCAGATCAGCCGCGGCGGCGCGACAGCCAGCCTTCCAACTGAGCGAGGATCTCACCGGCGATGGTCTCATCCTCGATTTCCTGAATAGCTTCGGCCACGAAGGCGAGAACCATCAGATCCTGCGCGATCGGCTCGGGGATGCCCCGCGACCGCAGGTAGAACAGCGCGGTTTCATCAATCGCGCCCGAGGTGGAGCCATGCGAACAGGCCACGTCATCGGCGTAGATCTCCAGCTCCGGCTTGGCAAGGAACTGGCTCGCCTCATCCAGCAGAAGCGACTGGCTGATCTGGTAGCCATCGGTCTTCTGCGCGCCGGGTTTCACCAAGATCTTGCCTTGGAAAATGCCGTTCGCACCGTTGCGCAGCACCTTCTTGAACACCTGACGGCTTTCGCAATTAAGCGCGTCATGGGTGATGAACACCGTGTCATCATGGAGGAAATCGCCATCCCCCAGCGCCGCACCGGCAATATGGGCCGAGGCATCGTCGCCGATGATGTCGATCACCGCCTCGTTCCGGGTCAACACGCCATTGGCGGTCAGCGTGAACGACTTGAAAAGAGACTCCCGACCAACGCGTGCAAAGATATGCGTCGCGGCACGACGCTCGTGATCGCGGCCTTGGGTGCGGATATGATGGAACGCGCCGGTCTCGGCCACGTCGACCTCGATCACCTGATTGAAGCGTGCGGCCGCAGGGCCGTTCTCCAGCAGGGTCAGCGCAGCACCCGGCTCCACGCGGATCACGTGGTGCAGGCAGGCGTCGGAACTGTCGTCGCGGTGGTGATAGACAATATTCACCGGCTTCGACGGTTTACCGGTCACCCGGATCAAGATTCCGTCAGTCGCGTAGGCACTGTTCAGCGCGGCAAGCGGGCGCTCGACCGGGGTCTGACCATCGGTTTCCAGCGCGCCATACAGATCCTGCGCCCAGTGAATATCCGCCTCGGAAGTCGCGAGACGTTCGATCTCGATCCCTTCAAGCGCCAGCGGATCGCTGGCTTCGGCATCGAACACACCATCAACGAAGGCCAGCGTCAGCCGGTCGATCGCATCAAATGTGGGTGCGGTTTTGGCGTCAAACGTCGCTGCAGTCGGGGCCTCGGGCTGAGTCAGTGT
This sequence comes from Pacificitalea manganoxidans, assembly GCF_002504165.1. Lineage (GTDB taxonomy): Bacteria > Pseudomonadota > Alphaproteobacteria > Rhodobacterales > Rhodobacteraceae > Pacificitalea > Pacificitalea manganoxidans. Next base: position 1,658,505 of record NZ_CP021404.1, on the reverse strand, counting down.
CTCAGGCCGGGTCCATTTCCAATACTCGTCACGCGGTTGCGGCAGCCCCATCGCGCGCAGACGCGACAGCGCCTCGGCACGGGGGCGGGCCTGCCAGCCAGCGCCGGGAACGGTGCCGAGCGCAGCAATGCGCGCTTCGGTCACGTCCTGACGCCGCTGAGCCAGAGCCTGTTTGCGTTCAGTGGCTGCGGTCATCAGGCCACCTCCGCTTTCAGGTCGGCATAGCCGTTCTTTTCGACCTCAAGCGCCAACTCGGGCCCGCCGGTCTTGATGATGCGACCGTTGGACATGATGTGGACGACATCGGGTTTGATGTGATCCAGCAGGCGCTGGTAGTGCGTGATCACAAGGAACCCGCGGCCTTCGTCGCGCAGCGCGTTGACGCCATCGGCGACCAGTTTCATCGCATCGACATCCAGACCGCTATCGGTCTCGTCGAGGATGCACATCTTCGGCTCCAGCATCGCCATTTGCAGGATCTCGTTGCGCTTCTTCTCACCGCCGGAGAAGCCGACATTGACCGGACGCTTCAGCATGTCAGCGTCGATTTCCAGCGCCTTGGCACGCTCGCGCACGACCTTGAGGAAGTCGCCCGCGCTCAGTTCTTCTTCGCCGCGGGCTTTACGCTGTGCGTTCACGGCGGTGCGCAGGAAGGTCATGTTGCCGACGCCGGGGATTTCCACCGGATACTGGAACGCAAGGAACAGGCCAGCGGCGGCGCGCTCTTCGGGTTCCATATCGAGGATGTCTTCGCCGCCGAGCGTGGCGGAGCCTTCGGTCACCTCATAGCCGTCGCGGCCCGACAGCACATAGGACAGCGTCGATTTGCCGGAGCCGTTGGGCCCCATGATCGCATGCACCTTGCCCGCCTCGACGGTCAGGTCGACGCCTTTGAGGATCTGCTTGTCCTCTTCTTCCAGTTTGACGTGCAGGTTTTTGATTTCCAGCATGAATTCTACCTTCGTATCTAGCGGGCGCGCGCGGCGCGGCCCATGTGTCAGGCGATGGTGACGGCCGTTCCGGAGGCCGAAACCATCAGCATGTTGTTGATGACTTCGTAGTCGAGATCGATGCCCACGACCGCGTTCGCGCCCAAATCCGCCGCACGGTCCTGCAATTCGTTCAGCGCGGTAGTCCGAGCCTCGCCCAGCGAGCGCTCATAGGCCCCCGAACGCCCGCCGATGATATCCGTGACCTGCGCGAACAGATCGCGGAACACGTTGGCGCCGAGGATCGCCTCGCCGACGACGATGCCGTGATATTCGGCGATCTGGTAACCTTCGACGCTATTGGTGGTCGTGGTAATCATCGGCGTGGTCTCCTGTCAGGCGCCGCCGGGCGCGAACCCGGCGACGGGGCAATGCGAACAGTTGGACGGGCGGTGGATCAGCCCACCGACCCTTCGAGCGAGATCGCGACAAGCTGCTGCGCTTCCATCGCGAATTCCATCGGCAGCGCTTGCAGCACCTCCTTGCAGAACCCGTTGACGACCAGCGCCACGGCTTCTTCCTCGTCCATGCCGCGCTGGCGGCAATAGAACAGCTGGTCATCATCGACCTTGGAGGTGGTGGCCTCGTGTTCGACCCGGCTCGAGTTATTCTTGACCTCGATATAAGGCACCGTATGCGCGCCGCAATCGGACCCGATCAGCAAGCTGTCACACTGGGTGTAGTTGCGGCTGTCGGTGGCCTTCGCATGCATCGAAACCAGCCCGCGATAGGTGTTCTGCGCCCGGCCCGCGCTGATGCCCTTGGACACGATGCGCGACTTGGTGTTCTTGCCCAGATGGATCATCTTGGTGCCGGTATCCGCCTGCTGCATGTTGTTGGCGATGGCGATCGAATAGAACTCGCCTTGGCTGTCATCGCCACGCAGGATGCAGGACGGGTATTTCCAAGTGATCGCGGAGCCGGTTTCAACCTGCGTCCACATCACCTTGGCCCGCGCCTCGCGGCAATCGGCGCGCTTGGTGACGAAGTTGTAGATCCCGCCCTTGCCGTTCTCATCGCCGGGGAACCAGTTCTGCACGGTCGAATATTTGACCTCCGCATCCTCCAGCGCGACGATTTCCACCACGGCGGCGTGAAGCTGAGCGGTGTCCCGCTGCGGGGCGGTGCAGCCTTCGAGGTAGCTGACATAGCTGCCCTTGTCGGCGATGATCAGCGTCCGCTCGAACTGACCGGTGTTTTCGGCATTGATGCGGAAATAGGTCGACAGTTCCATCGGGCAGCGCACGCCCGGCGGCACATAGACGAACGACCCGTCAGAGAAGACCGCCGAGTTCAGCGTGGCAAAGAAATTGTCGCTCTGCGGCACGACGGAGCCGAGGTATTTCTTGACCAGTTCCGGATGCTCGCGGATCGCCTCGGAGATCGAGCAGAAGATGACACCGGCCTTAGCCAGTTCCTTCTGGAAAGTCGTGCCGACGGAGACACTGTCGAACACCGCGTCCACCGCGACCTTGCGGCCTTCGGCGGGGGCGTTTTCGGCCCCTTCGACACCGGCGAGGATCATCTGTTCCTTCAGCGGGATGCCCAGTTTTTCATAGGTGGCGAGCAGCTTGGGGTCGACCTCGTCCAGCGACTTGGGCTTTTCCGCCATGCTCTTGGGCTTGGCGTAGTAATACTGGTCTTGGTAGTCGAGCTTGGGATAGTCGACCATCGCCCAATCGGGCTCTTCCATTTGTTTCCAGCGGGCGAACGCCTCAAGCCGCCAGTCGGTCATCCACTGCGGCTCTTCGTTCTTTTCCGAGATCAGACGAACGATGTCCTCGTTCACGCCTTTGGGGGCATATTCCATCTCGATGTCAGTGTTCCAGCCGTATTTGTAGGTGCCCATCGACTGAACGGTTTCGACCGTCTCGCGATCGACGCCTTCGCGGACCTCCAGGTCCTTGTCCAATGCGGTCATGTTGACGCGTTCCTCTTACTGGCCGGACCGGAAAACCGGGACCGGCATCCGCATCACGCCGCGCGGGCGCAATACTTGCGATATTGAGCGATCCACGCCTCGGCGAAGCGGTGGACCTCGTTTTCTGTCGTGTCCGGGCCGAGTGAGACCCGGATGGCGCTGGCAGCGGTCGTGTCGTCGTGGCCCATGGCCTGCAACACCCGGCTGGCGCGAACCTTGCCACTGGAACAGGCCGACCCGGCGGAAATGGCGAACCCGGCAAGGTCCATCTGCATGACCTGGGTTTCGCCCTTCCATCCCGGCACCGCGATGCAGCTGGTGTTGGGCAAACGCTGCGCTGCCCCGGACCCTGCCGCACCATCGGTGCCTTTCCCGACCAAAATAATCTCCTTTGACTCGGATTCCAGCGCCTTTTCTAGAATATTTCTAAATTGCGCAACCCGTTCCCAAACGCCGCTCTCCAGATCGCGCATCGCCGCCTGCGCCGCAGCGGCGAAACCGGCGATGCCGATGACGTTTTCGGTGCCCGAGCGGCGGCCCATCTCCTGCCCGCCGCCCCGGATGCGCGGCGCCAGATCGGTGCCCCGGCGCAAAACCAGTGCGCCGATGCCTTTTGGCCCGCCCAGCTTATGCGCCGAAATGAGCGCCATCTGCGCGCCGGTCCAGTTGAACGCCAAAGGCAGCTTGCCAAAGGCTTGGGTCATGTCCGACACCGCCAGCCCATCGGGCAAGGTCTGCACCACGCCGGTTTCCGAATTGGCAAGTTGCAGCGTCGCACGGGCCGGATCAGGCACGGTGACCGCCCCGGCAGCATCCACGACAAGAGAGGGCGCAGTCCACGCGCCGACCGCGTCATGCTCGATCCCCGCAGCCGCCAGATCGCGCCCCTCGAGCGCGAGCGCCGCCGCTTCGGTGGCGGAACTGGTAAAAACGATATCCGCCCCATCGGCACCGAAGGCCTCGGCGATCTGCCCACGGGATTTCTCGACCAAGGCCTTCGCCGCGCGACCTTCGGCATGGACCGAGGACGGATTGCCCACGATGTCCATCGCCGCGATCATCGCGGCGCGAGCCTCGGCCCGCAGGGGCGTCGTGGCGTTCCAGTCCAGATAGGCGCGGGTGCGGACCATGATTATTCGTCCACCAGCTCAAACAACGAGGGCACCGCCGGACAGGGAGCAAGGCTGTTGCCGATCACGTCGGACAGACGCGTCTGGTGCAAAAACACATAGACATGCGCCGAAAAACCCTCCCACAGACGATTGGTCAGCGATTGCGCCCGGCTGCCGGAAACGAGACCCGAAGCCCCGGCCCCGCGATGCATGGCGCTGACGGTTTCATCCACCGCTTCGAGAATTTCCGACACGCGGATTTCATCGGCGGAGCGGCTGAGCCTGTAGCCGCCGCCCGGCCCCCGGACGCTCTCGACCAGCTTTGCGCGGCGCAGCTTCACGAACAACTGTTCCAGATAGGCCAGCGAGATATTCTGCCGCTTGCTGATCTCGCCCAGCGTCACCAGACCGGATTTCGATTCCAGCGCCAGATCGGCAAGGGCGACCATCGCGTAACGGCCCTTTGTGCTCAGCTTCATGTTCCGCCCTCAACCTGTGTGTTGCGGCGGTCGCAGCACCGCCCGCCTGTTTTAGCCAATGCGACGAAAGTCCGGCCATTCCCCTTGGACCTGCGCGCCGAAAGGCACGCGGAAAGCCCGAAGGATCGCCCGACCCCCGCCAGACCATTGACGCGAGCCCTGTGACAACTTAACTCGCAAAGGCCCTGCCATCGGTCCGACCGATGAAATTAGAACTGTTCTAGATAGACCGTCCCGGCCCGTCAACACTGACGCGAGCAGCGCCACGCTGCGGGTCTGGCCGCGCAAGAAAAGAGAGCGAGTACGGATGCCCGAGGTTATCTTTCCCGGACCCGAGGGCCGGCTTGAAGGCCGGTACCACCCCCAGAAGACCAAGGACTCGCCGATCGCCATCATTCTGCATCCGCATCCGCAGTTTGGCGGGACGATGAACAACCGCGTCGTCTACAACCTGCATTACACCTTCTATAACATGGGCTTCACCGTGCTGCGGTTCAACTTCCGCGGTGTCGGGCGCAGTCAGGGTGAATACGATCAGGGTGTGGGCGAACTGTCCGATGCGGCCTCCGCGCTCGATTACCTGCAATCGATGAACCAGAACGCGAAACATTGCTGGGTCGCGGGTTTCTCCTTTGGGGCGTGGATCGGGATGCAGTTGCTGATGCGCCGCCCCGAAATCACCGGGTTCGTGTCCGTGTCGCCGCCCGCCAATATGTATGACTTCTCGTTCCTTGCGCCCTGCCCCTCCTCCGGGTTGATCCTCAACGGCACCGCCGACCGCGTTGCCCCGCCGAAGGACACTCATTCGCTGGTGGGCAAGCTGCATGAGCAGAAGGGCATCACCATCACCCATCATGAGGTCGAAGGTGCCGGGCACTTCTTTGAAGATCCGCACATGTCCCCGATGCTGGAAACCGTCGACGGCTATGTCCGGCGGCGCCTGACAGAGACCACGCGCTAATCGTGGCGGAAGGTGCATTCTCTCCCGCCGTCGAGACGCCGGATCTCACCGCCCAGTTGCGGTTTCTGGTCGAAGCTGACCGTCTGAAGGCCGTGCTGCGGGCCTCGCGCCTCTGCGATGGCTCCCGTTTCGAAAACAGCGCGGAGCATAGCTGGCACGCGGCGCTCTATGCACTGACCCTCGCCGGGCAGGCCGGGTCCGGTGTGCAGATCGACCGGGTGATCCGGATGCTGCTGCTGCATGATCTGGTGGAGATCGACGCAGGCGACACGCCCATTCATCTGGATCTCGACCCGGCCTTGCAGGAAGCCGCCGAACAGGCCGCCGCCGACCGCTTGTTCGGGCTTCTGCCCGCTGAGCAGGGCGCCGAGTTTCGCGCGCTGTGGGACGAATTCGAAGCCGCCGAAAGCGCGGATGCGGTGTTTGCAAAGTCGCTCGACCGTGTCGTGCCGCTGTTGCAGAACCTTGCCAATGACGGGGGCAGCTGGGTCGATTACGACGTGCGCTGGTCCCAGATCGTGACACGGGTCGGCGATAAGGTCGCGCGCGGCGCGCCGGATCTCTGGACCCATGTCGCCGGACTTGTGCGCCCGTGGTTCGCGGCGCGTGGCCGCGACGACTTGGCCTGAGGCGCAGATGGCAACCGATATCCTCACCCAGATCGCTGACAAGCTGGCACAGGATGTGCTGGCCGCCGAGGCACGCGCGAAAAACGATGATCTGGTGGACGAGATTTCCAAGGGCATCGGCGCGACCTCGACCACCCTGCAAGAAGCGTTCATGACCCAGATCCGCGTCCGCCGGGCAGAAGCACGGGGACGCGCGCTGCTGGCGCAGTTGGTGCCGGAGACCGCCGCAGGCGCAGCGGACGAAAGCGCCGACTAGCCCGGCGTCACGTCCCGCGCCATGTCAGAGGCTGCGCGTGCTTCCAGATGTTCGCGCAGAATCGCGGCATTGCGCAGGTTCGCCTTGAACCCGAAATCGACCAGATCGCCAATCACCGGCACCAGCCCGATGGCATAATCGAGACCGGTATTGATCCCCATCCGTGCCAGTTTGCTCTTGGGCAGGCCATGCTGATGCGCCCGCCAGACCATCCACGCCGACGGCAGCAGCGTCAGCGTATCCCCGATCCCGGGGATAAGCCCCACCAGAGAATCCAAACCAAAGCGGAACCGCGTGCCGGGCACCCCGTATCGCGCATCGAGAAGCCGCGCGAGTTTCTCGATCCGGGCAAGGTCAGCAGCGGCATCGGGCGGCATACGCTTGCGGGCCGTGGTATCCGGGGCGGGCGTCGGGCGGGTATGGTGCGGCGGCAGGGTTGTGGTGGCGGGCATCGGGATCTCCTTTCCCGGATCAAGCGCTGACGCCGGGTCGCGGTTCCCTCCCCGCCCCGAAGCCCCATCTTGCCCCATCTCTAGGCAGGGCTGCCTCGGGATCGTGAGCCGCTGCATTAAATTGCCGGAAATTCGGTATACAAATGTATACTGACTTCCGCTGCCCGCCCCGCCGCGCTATGCCGAAGATGAGATTACACGCATTCCCAAGGAGAGGGACGTCATGACCAAGATCAAGGTAGACAACCCGATCGTCGAACTCGACGGCGACGAGATGACCCGCATCATGTGGCAGTTCATTAAGGACAAGCTGATCCTGCCCTATCTGGACATTGACCTGCTGTATTATGATCTGGGGATCGAGGAGCGCGACCGCACCGACGACCAGATCACCATCGACGCCGCCGAGAAGATCCGCGACGTCGGCGTGGGCGTGAAATGCGCCACGATCACCCCGGACGAGGCGCGAGTGGAGGAATTCGGCCTGAAAAAGATGTGGCGCTCGCCCAACGGGACGATCCGCAACATTCTGGGCGGCGTGATTTTCCGCGAACCGATCATCTGCCGCAATGTGCCGCGGCTCGTGCCCGGATGGACCCAGCCCATCATCGTGGGCCGCCATGCCTACGGCGATCAGTATCGCGCTACCGATTTCCGCTTCCCCGGCAAGGGCACGCTGACGTTGAAATTCGTGGGCGAGGACGGCGAGACCATCGAGCGCGAGGTATTCCAGAGCCCCAGCGCCGGTGTGGCGATGGCGATGTATAACCTTGACGACTCGATCCGTGACTTTGCCCGGGCGTCGTTTAACTATGGGCTGACGCGCGGCTTTCCGGTTTATCTGTCCACCAAGAACACGATCCTGAAGGCCTATGATGGCCGGTTCAAAGACCTGTTCGAGGAGGTGTTCGAAGCGGAATTCCGCGAGCAGTTCGACGCGGCGAAGCTGTGGTATGAGCACCGGCTGATCGACGACATGGTGGCCTCGTCGATGAAATGGTCCGGCGGCTATGTTTGGGCCTGCAAGAACTACGACGGTGATGTGCAATCCGACACTGTCGCGCAGGGTTTTGGCTCGCTGGGGCTGATGACTTCGCTCCTGATGACGCCGGACGGCAAGATCGTAGAGGCCGAAGCCGCCCACGGCACCGTCACCCGCCATTACCGCCAACATCAGGAGGGCAAGCAGACCTCCACCAACTCCATCGCGTCGATCTATGCATGGACCGGCGGGCTGAAGCACCGCGCCAAGGTGGACAGAAACGACGCGCTGATGACCTTTGCCACGACGCTGGAGAAAGTCATCGTCGATACGGTCGAATCCGGCTGGATGACGAAAGACCTCGCCTTGCTGGTGGGCCCCGATCAGAAATGGCTGACTACGATGGGCTTCTTGGAGAAAATCGACGAGAACCTGAACAAGGCTTTGGCCGGGTAAGCATAAACGGAAAGACCGGCGTTACACCAACGCCGGTCTTTTTTATTGGGCAGGCTGGCCGATCAGAGCCCCAGACGTTCCGCGCCGAAGCCCAGTTGCAGGGACTGCCCGCGCGACACGACCGCGCCGCCCTTCACCGCCGTGCAATTGCCCGATGCCGACATCAGCCGCAGCGTGTTGATGGACCGGTCACCGCCCAAGGTGATGCTATGCGCGGTGCCGACCCAGCGGCCCTGATTGTCCATCACCGGGTAGCCTTCGTAGAGCGAGGTGTTGCCCCCCTTGGCACAGCGATAAGGGCCGGACTGGATCGGCGGGACCATCCCGGTGGCGCGCCGGGTGACAAGCGTGGCGTCATTGCCGTTGCCATTCGTGCCGTCGGTCGCGCTGCCACCTGTGCCGCCGCCTGTGCTTCCGCCACCGGTCGCACCGCCGCCCCCTGCGGTGTCAGTGCCGCCCCCGGAGCCGCTCCCGCCGCCTGATCCCGCGCCCCCGCCGGAACTGCCGCAATGCCCAACGCAGGCGTCCGCGCTGATTCCACCATTGCCGGACCCGCCAAGCACATCGGCATCCACGTCGGCTACGTTGCCACCCCCGAGGACATCCGCCCCAACCGACGTATTGCCCACATTCGCGTCGACGCTGGCAAGCGATCCGCCGCCGATGCTGACGCTGGCACCAAGGTCGAGCGCCGTCACAGGAGCGGCTGCGCAGATCGCGGAAACCGACAGCGCGGCGAGACCCCGGCGGGATGCTGCCTGACGCATGGTGATAAAGCTGGAATAAGTCATCAATCGTATCCTCAAAGTTGTTTCGGGCATGCAATGCGCTGAGAGACAGCACATTGCCCGGTCACCCCGGACAACCAGAAGATTAGGCCGTTACGGACTCAAAACAGGACCGTTCCTTTATTTATAATGCCTTACCACCCATAGATCGTTTGCATAAATGCAATATGCCGCAAAAATGCCATCTTAAGTTGTTTTATTAACGCTAGGTTAATGTCATTCCCAGGCTACACGCATAGATTGTTTCTACTTAGTAGATACACCGTTTCTAACGACGTTCCCGGCCTTCGGTCACCGCGTCGCAGCCTTCGCCCTGATGCCTGTAACGTCGCGTGCGCATTTGGACCCGTGCTGAGTTTCCCCCTTGCAGGTCAGCGCTTCTGACATATTATCCAGTTATGCCCGCACCTCATCCTCTTCCATCCCCCGATAGCGTTCAGCACACTCCGCTGGAGGACCTGCAGGGCCTGTCGATTGGCGTGCTGATCTGCTCCATCGGGATCACGTTTCTGGCGCATCTGGGGTTTCTGACCGGACAGACGGCGGGGATCGCGCTGATCATTTCCTATCTCAGCGGATGGTCGTTCGGCGTGGTGTTCTTTCTCGTGAACCTGCCGTTCTACCTGTTCTCATGGCAGCGGCTGGGGCGCGAATTCACTTTGAAATCCGCCGCTTGCGTGACCGCGCTGTCCATCACCACGGACCTGCTGCCGCAGGGGCTGGGGATTGCGCATCTCAATCCGGTGCTGGGCGTCGTGATGTTTGGTGTGCTGACCGGACTGGGGCTTCTGGCGGTGTTCCGGCATAAGGGATCTCTTGGCGGGCTTGGGGTTGTGGCGCTGATGGTGCAGGACCGCACGGGGTTTCGCGCGGGCTATGTGCAGACCATCGTCGACGTCCTGATTTTCGGCGTGGCGCTGTTTCTGTTCCCCACCCGCGTGGTGCTGTTTTCGCTGCTGGGCGCGGTGGTTCTGAACACGGTCATCGCGTTCAATCATCGGCGGGACAGGTATATCGCCAATTGACGCGCCCCGCGATTTGACGGCAAAGACCGCCCCATGCCGAAGACTTACCTCATCCTGCTGCTGGCCATCATCGCTGAAACGGTGGCCACCACGGCGCTGCAATCCTCGCGCCAGTTCACCCGGTTGGTGCCGTCGGTGATCGTCGTGGTGGGCTATGCACTGGCCTTCTGGCTGCTGTCGCTGACGCTGAAAGTGCTGCCCGTGGGGGTGGTCTATGCCGTCTGGTCCGGGCTGGGCATCGTGCTGATCGCCGCGATCGGCTGGGCCGTGTTCGGCCAGCGTCTGGATTGGCCGGGCGTGGCCGGACTGGCGCTGATCATCGCCGGTATTCTTGTCCTGCATCTTTTTTCGGACAGTGCGCGCCACTGAGGCAGATGGCCGCCGCGCGCCCGCGATCTGCCGCCCCCGCCCCCTTGCGCCGCAGGGTATTGCCGCCCATCTGGGGGCAGGACCGCTTTGAGGCTGGTGTTTTCTGCGCCTGCACTGTATGGGCGCGGCGACCCCCGATTAAGGACAGACCATGGACCTTCGCAATATCGCGATCATCGCTCACGTTGACCACGGCAAAACGACGCTGGTCGACGAGCTGCTGAAGCAATCCGGCACCTATCGTGAAAATCAGGCCGTGACCGAGCGCGCCATGGACAGCAACGATCTGGAACGCGAACGCGGCATCACCATCCTTGCCAAGGCGACTTCGGTCGAATGGCAGGGCGCACGCATCAATATCGTCGACACCCCCGGCCACGCCGATTTCGGCGGTGAGGTCGAACGCATCCTGTCGATGGTCGACGGCGTGGTTCTGCTGGTGGACGCCGCCGAAGGCCCGATGCCGCAGACCAAATTCGTGACATCCAAGGCGCTGGCCCTTGGCCTGCGTCCGATCGTCGTGCTCAACAAGGTCGACAAACCCGATGCCGAGCCGGACCGCGCGCTCGACGAGGTGTTCGACCTGTTCGCTTCGCTCGGGGCCGACGATCAGCAGCTGGATTTCCCGCATCTTTACGCTTCTGGCCGCGCTGGCTGGGCCGACGAAGAACTGGACGGCCCGCGCAAGGATCTGTCGGCGCTGTTCGATCTGGTGCTGCGTCACGTCGATGCGCCCAAGCAGGCCGCCGCCAAGGATGAACCCTTCCGTATGCTGGCGACAACGCTTGGCTCCGACCCGTTCATCGGGCGTCTGCTGACCGGTCGTGTCGAAAGCGGCACGCTGAAGGCGGGTGAGACGCTGAAGGCGCTGTCGCGCAAGGGCGATCTGATCGAAAACTTCCGCGTCACGAAAATCCTCGCCTTCCGCGGTCTGGGTCAGCAACCCATCGACGAGGCGGTCGCTGGCGATATCGTCAGCCTTGCGGGCATGAGCAAAGCCACCGTGGCCGACAGCCTTGTCGCAACGTCGGTGACCGAGGCCCTGCCCGCCCAGCCCATCGACCCGCCGACCATCTCCGTCACCTTTGGCATCAATGACAGCCCGCTGGCAGGCCGTGACGGCAAGAAGGTGCAGTCCCGCGTGATCCGCGAGCGCCTGATGAAGGAAGCCGAATCCAACGTCGCAATCCGCGTCACCGACACGCCGGGCGGCGAGGCCTTTGAGGTTGCAGGCCGGGGCGAATTGCAGATGGGCGTTCTGATCGAGAACATGCGCCGCGAGGGGTTCGAGCTGTCGATCTCCCGCCCGCAGGTTCTGTTCTCCGAAAAGGACGGTCAGCGGCTGGAGCCCATCGAAGAAGTCACCATCGACGTCGATGACGAATATTCCGGCACCGTGATCGAGAAGCTCACCGGCGTCCGCAAAGGTGATCTGGTCGAGATGAAGCCCGCGGGCGCAGGCAAGACCCGCATCATCGCCCATGTCCCGTCACGCGGTCTGATCGGCTATCATGGCGAATTCCTGACCGACACGCGCGGCACCGGCGTTCTGAACCGCGTGTTTCAGGAATGGTCCCCGCACCGCGGCCCGATCCCCGGTCGGCGCGCGGGTGTGCTGATCTCGATGGAAAACGGCACCTCGGTGGCCTATGCGCTCTTCAACCTCGAAGATCGCGGCAAGATGTTCATCGGCGCGCAGGAGCCGGTCTACACGGGCATGATCATCGGCGAGCACAGCCGCGACAACGATCTGGAAGTGAACCCGCTGAAGGGCAAGAAGCTCACCAACGTGCGCGCCTCCGGCACGGACGAAGCCGTGCGCCTGACGACCCCGGTGCGGCTCTCGCTCGAAGAGGCCATCGCCTATATCGACGACGACGAACTGGTCGAAGTGACCCCGGCAGCCGTGCGCCTGCGCAAACGCTTCCTCGACCCGCATGAGCGCAAGCGCCAAAGCCGCGCTGCGTCGTAAGGCGGGCTCCGGTGTGAGATGAGGGGCGGTCCTGCGGGGCCGCCCTTTTTCGTTTCGGGATAGTGGCAGGCTGCGCGGGGCCTTGGTAATTCGAGGTCGGAAATACACGAACTCCCGTCCCGAAAGAGGGCTAGGTCATAAACGCAGGCGCAACGTAAGCCTGCCCGTGGGATGGCGCTGGAAGGGATGGGCGGTGGGCTTTATGCCAGCCAAACACCTCCCCGCTCAGAGGTTTGCGTGAGGTGATAAAGCGCCAGCCCGCAGGGACGGGCAGGCGCTCGCTCTCGCGGCCTTCGGCCTTGTCCGAGAGCGGGTGCAAAGAGTTCGGATGTTGCGCGGGATCATCATTCCAAGCACACCGCAAGCCTGCCCGGGGGATGGCGCCGGGACGATCGAACGGTGCGCTTTATGCCAGCCAAACACCTCCCCGCTCAGAGGTCAGCGCGAGGCGGCAAAGCGCCAGCCCGGGGGACGGGCAGGCGCTCGCTCTCGCGGCTTCGCCTTGTTCGAGAGCGGGTGCAAAGAGTTCGGATGTTGCGCGGGGTCATCATTCTAAGCACACTGCAAGCCTGCCCGGGGGATGGCGCCGGGACGATTGAACGGTGCGCTTTATGCCAGCCAAATCCCTCCCCCAACCGAGGTCAGCGTGAGATGGCAAAGTGCCAGCCCGCGGGGACGGGCAGGCGCTCGCCCGCGCGCTTTGCTTGTTCGCGGGCGGATGCGCCAAGTTCAGAGGTCGCGGGACGCTCTCATTCTGGTCCCCCAATCGCCGGCGCGCAGATCAGCGCCTCACCCCAGCAGCCGCGCATGTTCTTGCAGGGCGAAGCGGTCGGTCATCCCGGCAATGTAATCCGCGACGATCCGTGCCAGCCCGGTGGCTCCGCGGGCGCGGCCGATATCGGTTTGCCATTCAAGGGGCAGATGCTCCGGCGCGCGCATGTAGAGCGGGAACAGATCCTCGATCACGCGGGTGACCTCGGCGCGTTTGGCCATGACCGAGGGGGCGCGATACATGCGCGAGAACAGGAAGCTGCGGATCTGGTCCAGATCCCGGCGCACCGGCTCGGAGAACGCCACCACCGGACGCCCCAGATGCCGGATCGCGTCGGCACTGTCCGGGCGCGCCGCCTCCAGCACCGCGCGGGAGCTGTCGATGACATCGCCTACCAGAACGCCGAACACCCGGCGGAGCGCCTCATGCCCGGCCCGCGCGCGGTCCAGCCCCGGCCACAGAGCATCTACTTGCGCGAATGCCTCCCCAACGATGGGCAGCTTGCGAATATCGGCTTCGGTAAACAGACCGGCGCGCAGACCGTCATGCAGATCGTGATTGTTGTAGGCGATGTCATCGGCCAGCGCGGCCACCTGCGCCTCGGCGCTGGCATGGGTGTGCAATTCCAGATCGTGACGCGCGGTATAGGCGGCCAGCGCATGGGGCAGATCGCCGGTCACCGGGCCATTATGCTTGGCAATCCCTTCGAGACAGTCCCATGTCAGGTTCAGCCCGTCGAATTCCGCGTAATGCCGCTCCAGCGCCGTGACGATCCGGATCGCCTGCGCGTTGTGATCGAACCCGCCATGGGGCGCCATCAACGCATGCAGAGCGTCCTCGCCGGTATGACCAAAGGGCGTGTGCCCCAGATCATGCGCCAGCGCCACTGCCTCGGTTAGTTCCTGATTAAGCCCCAGCGCGCCCGCGATCGTCCGGGCGACCTGCGCCACCTCGATCGAATGGGTCAGCCGGGTGCGGAAATAGTCACCCTCATGTTCGACGAACACCTGCGTCTTATGCTTCAGCCGACGAAAGGCCGAGGCGTGAATGATCCGGTCCCGGTCCCGTTGAAAGCAACTGCGAAAGGCGCTTTCTTCCTCCGCGATCAGGCGTCCGCGGCTGTGCAGCGGGTCGCTGGCATAGGGGGCCCATTGCACCTGCCCGCGGGTCGTCCACGTCGCTGCAGCCGCGGGCTGGGTCGTCACTTGGGGTCGGGGGGTCATCGCCACCTCATCTCGATAGGGTCCGCAGCGGTCGGGAGAGGCCCGGGCACCGCAGGCTTGCGTCGCGGCGACCTTGTCGCGTCGCCTTTGCGCCCATATATTCGGGATCAGAGGGAAATGCGACGTGCAAACCGCCTTGTTTCAACCGAAATTCAGGCGATGCGCCGCATCTTTCGACCCTGCGGTGGTGACGTTTGACCGGATGGCCTGCACCCCGCGACCGCCCCGAGATCTGATACAAAGGCCGCGCCAATGGATTTCAACCTGCCTCCGAAAGTTACCGACCGGGCCTTTGCGCGTCTGGCCGAGATCGACGCCGCGCCGCAGGCCCTGCGCATCGCGGTGGAGGGTGGCGGCTGTTCGGGCTTTCAATACGAGATCAAGCTCGACGCCCCCGCCGACGACGATCTGGTGATCGAAAATGCGGGCCAGAAGGTCGTCGTCGATGCGACCTCGCTGCCGTTCCTGTCAAATGCGGTGATCGACTTTACCGAAGAACTGATCGGCGCGCGTTTCGTGATCGAGAACCCGAATGCCACAAGCTCCTGCGGCTGCGGCACGTCCTTCGCAATGTAAGGAGGCGCCCGGCGGGACTGGGTTCGGCTGTGATGCTCTGCTTCTGGAGTCTCTTCATCCCTGGCGCACCATGAGCCTGTCCGGGGGGTGGTGCTGCCACGCGTGAGCGGGTGGGCTTTACGGCAGCCAAATCCCTTTCCAGCTTAGAGGTCAGCCTGAGATGACAAAGCGGCAGCCCGCGCGGCCTCCGCCCCTGTTCGCGGGCGGCAGCGCGCAATTCGACCCATCCGGGCGCTTCCACCGCGCTTTATGGCCGACCGGAGGGTCAGACGTGTTCCCCCACATCCCCCTGTTGCTCCGCCTTCGCTGATCGGGCAATACCGGCGCGAAACCGACCCGACAGCCGGAGTGCGCCCCATGAAGATCGCCAGCTTCAACATCAACGGCATCAAGGCCCGGCATCCCGCGCTCTGTGACTGGCTCGATGAGGCACAGCCGGATGTCGCGCTGTTGCAGGAGATCAAATCCGTGGACGAGGGCTTCCCACGGGAGCTGTTCGAGGATCGCGGCTATAACGTCGAAACCCACGGGCAGAAGGGCTTCAACGGGGTGGCGATCCTGTCGAAGCTGCCGCTGGAGGATGTGACGCGAGGCCTGCCGGGGGACGACACCGACGAACAGGCCCGCTGGATCGAGGCCACGGTGGTGGGCGATCGCGCGGTGCGGGTCTGCGGGCTTTACCTGCCCAATGGCAACCCGGCACCCGGACCCAAATATGATTACAAGCTCGCATGGATGGCGCGGATGAAGACCCGCGCGGCGGAATTGCTCACCAGCGAGGAGCCTGTCGTGCTGGCGGGCGATTACAACGTGATCCCGCAACCCGAGGACGCGGCCCGCCCCGAAGCATGGACCGAGGACGCGCTGTTTTTGCCGCAGACCCGCGCCGCGTTCCGCGAAATCCTGTCACTGGGCTACACCGAGGCGTTCCGCGCCCGAACCCGTGGTCCCGGCCATTACACGTTCTGGGATTATCAGGCGGGGGCGTGGAACCGGAACCACGGAATTCGCATCGATCACCTGCTGCTGAGCCCGCAGGCCGCCGATCTGCTGACCGATTGCCAGATCGACAAAGACGTTCGCGGGCGCGAGAAACCTTCGGACCATGTGCCGATCTGGGTTGATCTGGACGCCTGAACGCCCCCCGCCACACTCACGACCCTCCCATCTGAAAGACATAAGTCATGGCCACCGGAACGCTTACCATCGACCTCGACGCGCTTGCGCATAACTGGCGCGCGCTGGACCGGATGTCGGGGCCGGATACGGAAACCGGCGCGGTGGTGAAAGCCGACGGCTACGGGCTGGGCGCCGAGACGGTGGCGCGGGTGCTGGCCAAGGCCGGCGCACGCCGTTTCTTTGTGGCCGTTGCCGAGGAAGGCGCGGCGATCCGGGCCGCCTTGGGCCGCGCGCCGGAAATCTACGTCTTTGGCGGGCACATGCCGGGCGATACCGAGATGATCCATGATCTCGACCTGATCCCGCTGCTGAACTCGATCGAGCAGATGACCCGTCATTTCGAGGCGCTGCCTGACGGTCCCTTCGGCGTGCAACTCGACACCAACATGAACCGGCTTGGGCTGGAACTGGCGGAATGGGCCGCCGTGGGCGAGATTGCGTTGTCGAAACAACCGCGCCTGCTGATGAGCCACCTTGCCTCTGCCGACGATCCCGATAGCGACCAGTCCGCGCGGCAGCTGGAGACCTTCCGCCACATGACCGACGGCACCGGCGTGGCGCGGTCGCTCTCCGCAACGGGCGGCACGCTTTTGGGCCGCGACTACCATTTCGAACTGACCCGGCCCGGCGTCGGGCTTTATGGCGGGTTGCCCTTCGAGGATGCCCGCCCCGTGGCCCGTGTCACCCTGCCGGTGATCCAGACACGCACCGTCGAGGCGGGCGAGCAGGTCGGCTACAACGCCACATGGACCGCGCCGCGTGATAGCCTGATCGCCACCGTGTCAGGCGGTTATGCCGATGGCATCCACCGCGCGATGAGCAATCGCGGGGCGCTTTACGCCGGCGACCGCGCCTGTCCGATCGTGGGCCGGGTGTCGATGGATCTGATCACCGTCGATGTCACCGATCTGCCGGAGGTGCCCGACGCGCTGGACCTGCTGAGCCTGCAACAGACCGTCGATCAGCTTGCAGCGCATTGGGGCACCACCGGCTATGAGGTGCTGACCTCGCTCGGCGCCCGGTATCAGCGGCGCACCGTGGGCACCGGCCCGGTCTAAGCCCCCCGCCCGCCTGCGCGGATCACGGCACCCATGGGCGCGCGCCCTGTTGCGCCCGTGCGGTGATCAGCCGTCCCTGCCCGTCTACGGCCAGCGCCCCGGTCGCCCGCCGTGCGGGCGGGTCAAGCAAGCGGCAGGGTCCGGCGGGCGGTGGCGTGATCTCGACACTGGTGACAAGCAGGCCGGGGCCGCAGCGCCCGCCCAGCCGCGCGGCCTGACCCCGCCCCGACATTACCCGCACCGGCAGCCCCGCCACCACCGCGCGACGATCCTCGGGCGGGCCGGTCCAGCCTGCCCGCGCGGCCGCCTGCGCCTGCGCCGTCGGATCACCATCGTTTTCAAGCCAGATCCCGGCGGCGAAGCTGCTGCCGCGCGCTTTGGTCAGCGCCCGCCCCTCTGCCGTCAGAATCCCGGCCAGCGCGCCATCGTCGGCAATCAGCAGAAGCGGGCGCTCGGACTGGGTCCATAGCAGCGCGGCAAGCGCGATGCCCGCCACACCGCCCCAGCGCCCGTGCCCCTGCCATAGCATTAAAAACAAGGCCGACAGGCTCAGAACCGGCATCACCCACGGGCCGGGCGCGGCCACGGTGCTGACCGCGCCGTCCAGCCCGGACACCTGCTGCGCCACCCATAATATCCAGCGCAGGCCCCAAGCCATCGGCGCCAAACCGATTTCGGCCAGCCCAAGGGGCGCCAGCACGGCGGCCAGCACGCCCGCAGGCATCACCAAAGCCCCCATCACCGGCACCGAAGCGAGATTGGCGATCAGGCCGTAATCCGCGACCCGGTTGAACTGCGCTGCCGCAAAAGGCGCGGTCGCGAGCCCGGCCACCAGCGACGACAGGATCGTGCCCGCAATCCAACCGGTGCCGCGCGGCCAGCGGCGTGGCGGGGCAAGCCCTGCGATGCTGCGGGCCCGCGCCTGTGCCTCGCGCCGGTGACGCACCCCTTCGAACACGGCGACCAGCGCGGTGGTCGCGGCAAAGGACATCTGAAACCCCGGCCCCATCAATTCCTCGGGCCGGCGCAATAGCACGAGGATCGCCGCCAGCGCCACGGCCCGCAGGCTGATCGCGCGCCGCTCCAGCAGCACCGCGCTCAGCATCACCGCCACCATCACAAACGCCCGCTCGGTCGACACCGATCCGCCGGACAACAGCAGATAGCCCGCCCCGGCACCAAGCGCCCCGGCGGCGGCGATCTTCTTGGCCGGGGCGCGCAGCGCCAGCCACGGCCAGAGCGCGATGAGAAACCGCAATGCCGTAAACACCGTTCCTGTCAGCAGCCCCATATGCAGGCCGGAAATCGCCAGCAAATGGGAGGTGTTGGCCGCGCGCAGGGTTTCGGTGACGGTGCCGTTGATCGCCGATCTGTCGCCGGTCAGGATCGCTGCCGCGACCGCGCCGGGCTGTCCTGCCACGCGGTCGCGGATCGCCTGCGCCAACGCCATGCGCCAGACGAACAGCCGCAGTGTCAGATCGTCGGGGTTCGCGGGGGCAAGCAACAGGGCCGGGGTGCGCGTGTAGCCCACCGCGCCCAGCCGATCAAACCACGCGTGACGCTGAAAATCGAAGCCGCCGGGCTCGACCGGGCCATTGGGCGGTCCCAGATGCGCGGTCATCGCGATCCGCTGCCCCGGCGCCGGGGTCAGCCAGCGCTGATCCCCATGCAGCGAGACCCGGACCCGCTCGGGCCGCCGCGCGGGGCTGACCCGATCCAGCCGCACCCGGTCCAGTGTCAGCCGCACCGCGTCAGAGGCCGATCTGTCGATGGCCACGATGCGCCCTTCGACCGGCCCATAGTAACGAAACCCCAGCACCGGCGCGCTGACCTGATGGCTGCGCCACCCGCCTAGCGCCACGCCCACCGCCACCAGCACCAGCGCCCAGACCAGCGGTGCTGCGGCCTCCCCCGCATGAGAGGCCAGCGCCGCCGCGCAGGCAGCGGCCAGCGCCAGAACCAGCCAATGCACCGCCGAAGGCTCCGCCGGCAGGGAAAAATAGACACCAATCCCAACGCCCAGACACACCGGCACCCACAACAGCAGATGCCCCCGCTGCGCTAACAGCGCGTGGGTCAGCCCCGGCATCAGGGCAAGTCTTGTTCTCTCCGATCCAAGGGCATACACGATCTGCAAGCTATCAAATTCGAAGTTACCCAGAGGTTAATGACCCCAATGCCGAACGGTCCGGTCGTCACCCGTATCGCCCCGTCCCCCACCGGATACATGCATATCGGCACGGCGCGCACCGCGCTGTTCAACTGGCTTTATGCCCGTGGCCGGGGCGGGAAATTCCTATTGCGGATCGAGGATACCGATCGCGAACGCTCCACGCCCGAGGCGACCGCCGCGATCGAGACCGGCATGCGCTGGCTCGGGCTGGATTGGGACGGCGAGGCGGTGAGCCAAGCCGCGCAGGCCGAGCGTCACGCCGAAGTGGCCCGCGCGCTGCTGGAGAGCGGTCACGCCTATAAATGCTTTGCCACGCAGGAAGAGATCGCCGCGTTTCGCGAAGCCGCCCGCGCCGAGGGCCGCTCGACGCTCTATCGTTCGCCTTGGCGCGACGCAGAGCCCGCCAGCCATCCCGATGCGCCCTATGCGATCCGCATCAAGGCGCCGCTCGACGGGCAGACGGTGATCGCCGATGAGGTGCAGGGCGATGTGACCATTCGCAACGACCAGCTCGATGACATGATCCTGCTGCGGTCAGATGGCACGCCGACCTATATGCTTGCGGTGGTGGTCGACGATCACGACATGGGCGTCACCCATGTGATCCGGGGCGATGACCACCTCAACAACGCCGCGCGGCAGATGCTGGTCTATCACGGCATGGGCTGGGACGTTCCGGTCTGGGCCCATATTCCGCTGATCCTTGGCCCCGATGGCAAAAAGCTGAGCAAGCGTCACGGCGCGACCGGCGTCGAGGAATATCAGAAGATGGGCTACCCCGCAGCGGGTATGCGCAACTACCTGACCCGGCTGGGCTGGTCGCATGGCGATGACGAAGTGTTCAGCGACGCCCAAGCGCGCGAGTGGTTCGATCTGGACGGCATCACCAAGTCCGCCGCCCGGCTCGACTTCAAGAAACTGGACCATATCTGCGGCCAGCAAATCGCGATGGCCGAGGATGCTGCGCTGTTGCAAGAAATCGAGGCATTTCTTGCAGTGACCGGCCAGCCCGCGCTGACCGAGCCGCAAAGAGAGGGCATGTTGTCAGGTATGTACTGCCTGAAGGAACGCGCGAAGAACCTACCGGAACTCCTTGATAAAGCGCATTTTGTTCTGACTTCTCGCCCCATTGAGCCGGATGAGAAAGCTGCGAAAGCGCTGGCATCGGTATCCGATGGTATACTGGCAGAATTGACGCCGCAGCTGCAAAATGCTAGCTGGACGCGGGACGAATTGGAGAGCGCAGTAGCGCAGGTGGCAGAGGCGCACGGGCAGAAGCTCGGCAAGCTCGCCGGACCGCTCCGGGCCGTTCTGTCGGGCCGGGCCGTGTCGCCCAGCATATTCGACATGATGTTGGTTCTTGGCCGGGACGAAACCCTCGCCCGGCTGAATGATGCCGCGACCCGCGCCGCGGTGCAGGCGCCTTCGTGACGGTTGTTGAAACCGGCGCGGGGCCGCGCGGAAAGAGTTGATCCGCCCTCCCGACGGGGGAGGCGCGATGGAGAAAGGGAACGATATGGCCGACACTACCAAGACAGCGAAGCTCAGCTTCGGGGACAAGACCCTCGAGCTGCCCATGATGTCCCCTACCGCAGGCCCGGACGTGATCGACATTCGCAAGCTTTACGCGCAAGGCGATGTCTTTACCTACGATCCGGGTTTCACCTCGACCGCATCCTGCGAATCGACCATCACCTTCATCGATGGTGACAAGGGCGAGCTGCTGCATCGCGGCTACCCGATCGATCAGCTGGCCGAGAAATCGCATTTCCTCGAAGTCTGCTACCTGCTGCTTTACGGTGAATTGCCCACCGCCGCGCAGCTGGAGGATTTCGAAAGCCGTGTGACCAATCACACGATGATCCACGAGCAGATGCACAACTTCTTCCGTGGCTTCCGCCGCGATGCGCATCCGATGGCGACGATGGTGGGCGTGGTTGGCGCGATGTCGGCCTTCTACCACGACAGCACCGATATTGCCGATCCGTGGCAGCGCGAGGTGGCCTCTATCCGCCTGATCGCCAAGATGCCGACCATTGCTGCGATGGCCTATAAATATTCCATCGGTCAGCCGTTCGTCTATCCGCGCAACGATCTCGACTATGCGTCGAACTTCCTGCGCATGTGTTTCTCGGTTCCCGCCGAGGAATACCATGTCGATCCGGTGCTGAGCCGTGCAATGGACCGCATCTTTACGCTGCATGCCGATCACGAGCAGAACGCCTCGACCTCGACCGTGCGTCTGGCGTCGTCCTCGGGCGCGAACCCGTTCGCCTGCATCGCGGCTGGCATTGCCTGTCTCTGGGGTCCGGCTCATGGCGGCGCCAACCAGGCCTGCCTTGAGATGCTGCGCGAAATCGGCACCGTCGACCGCATCCCCGAATACATCGCCCGCGCGAAGGACAAGGACGATCCCTTCCGCCTCATGGGCTTTGGCCACCGGGTCTATAAGAACTTCGACCCGCGCGCGAAGGTCATGAAGAAATCCGCCGACGAGGTGCTGGATCTTCTGGGGATCGAAAATAACCCCACGCTTCAGGTCGCCAAGGAGCTGGAGAAGGTCGCCACCGAGGACGAGTATTTTATCGAGAAGAAGCTCTACCCGAACGTGGACTTCTATTCCGGCATCATCCTCGATGCGATGGGCTTCCCCACCTCGATGTTCACGCCGATTTTCGCGCTGTCGCGCACCGTCGGCTGGATTTCCCAGTGGAAAGAAATGCTCACCGATCCCACCCAGCGTATCGGTCGCCCGCGCCAGCTTTACACCGGCGCGCCCTACCGCGACTATGTCGAGGTCGAAGACCGCTGAGCGCGGATCTTCACCAGCCAGAAACAGAAACGGCCGCCCCCAGGGGCGGCCGTTTTTCGTCGTGCCGGGCGGATCAGCCGCGGGCGCGGGCCAGTGTCAGCACCTCATCCAGCGCCTGTTCCAACGCGGCAAGCGCTTGGGTATCGGAAAACCGGTGATCGGCACCCTTCAGCAGCTCCAAACGGATATCCGGCCCCTGCGCATGGTCCAGCAGACGCAGGGCAACGGACATGTCCACATCCGTATCCGCCGTGCCCTGCAACATCCGCACCGGGAACGGCAGGTCGAGAGGGCGATCCAGAACCCGCTGTTCAAAGCCGTCCTCGATCAGCCTGCGGGTGATGATATAGGGTTCATCAGAATAGTCCGAAGGCCGCGCGACCTGTCCGGTCTGCTCCATTTCCTGCCGCTGTTCGGGCGTGAATTCGGCCTGCATCGCATCGGCGAAATCCGGCGCAGCGGCGATGGTAATCAGGCCCGCGATCCGCTCCGGCATCTGGCGCGCCATCAAAAGCGACACCCAGCCCCCCATCGACGAGCCGATCAGGATTTGCGGACCTTCGGTCAGGGCGCCGATCGCCTCGGCGGCATCCTCGGCCCAGTCGCCGATGCAACCATCGGTGAACGCGCCGCTGCTTTCGCCGTGGCCAGAGTAATCGAACCGTAGGAAATCAAGTCCACGAATCCCCGCAAGCCCTTCTAGATGTGTGGCTTTCGTGCCCTGCATGTCGGATTTCAGCCCCCCCAGAAACACCACACCCGGCACGCTGGCGGGCGCAGTGCCGCGGGTGCGGTGATAGGCGATGCGGCGCGACTGCGCGGTGGTCAGGAATTCGGGGGCGGACATCGGGGCTCCTTGCGGCTAAGTGCGACCGGCCCAGAGGGTAGCGGCGCTGCGACCCGGTGCAAGGGGGGCGCCGGGGCGATTGCGCGGGGCTGGCGATGACCGCCGCCCCCCGGCCCCGGTTGCCAAGCGCGCCCCGCATGTCCTACTCCTTCGACCATGACAGAGCATACCCCCGGCCCCCGCTACACGCCCCTCGTTCAGAGCCTGCCGCAGACCGTGCCTTTCGTGACGCCCGAAACGCTGGAACGGCAGCGCGGGGCGGCGTTTCGCGCGCGGCTTGGCGCGAATGAAAACGGCTTTGGCCCCTCGCCCCACGCCATCGCGGCCATGGCCCGCGAAGCTGCGGAGGCGTGGAAATACGGTGATGCGGAATGCCACGAGCTGCGCATGGCGCTTGCGGCACATCATGGCGTGCCCGCCGAGGCCGTTCTGGTCGGCGAAGGTATCGACGGGCTGCTGGGCAATCTCTGTCGCCTCATGATCGCACCGGGGGACCGGGTGGTCGCGACGCGCGGCTCCTACCCGACATTCGCCTATCACGTCGCGGGGTTCGGCGGCGAGATGCTGCACGAGCCGTTCAAGGGCGATCATGAGAACCCGCAGGCTCTGATCGCACGGGCCAAAAGCTCGAACGCGAAGCTCGTTTACCTGTCAAACCCCGACAACCCGATGGGCAGCTGGCATGATGCCGCCACCGTGCAGGCCATGATCGATGATGTGCCCGATGGCTGCCTGATGGTGCTGGACGAGGCCTATATCGAATTCGCCCCCGAAGGCACCGCGCCGCCGCTGGACGTCAGCGACCGGCGGGTGATCCGTTTCCGCACCTTTTCAAAAGCCTACGGGCTGGCGGGCATTCGCTGCGGCTATGCCATCGCGCATCCTGACCTGATCGCCAGCTTCGACAAGATCCGCAACCATTTCGGCATGGGCCGGGTCGGGCCTGCCGGGGCCCGTGCGGCACTTGCCGACCAAGATTGGCTTGCCCATGTGCAGGCCGAAGCGGCGACTGCCCGCGCGCGCATTGGTGACATCGCAATCGCGGCGGGGCTGCAGCCCCTGCCCTCGGCCGCGAATTTCGTCACCGTCGATTGCGGCGGAGACGGGGACTTGGCGCGCGCGGTGCTGGCTGAACTGGCCGCGCGCGACGTGTTTGTGCGTATGCCCTTCACCGCACCGCAGGATCGCTGCATCCGCATCTCCTGCGCGCCTGAAGCCGAACTGGCGGTGCTGGAGGCGGAACTACCCGCAGCGCTCGCCGCCGCACGCGCATCGGTGCAACAGGCGCAGGCGCGCGACGCCACCGCCCCCTGATCGCGCTGGCGAGCCTTCGGGCCCGCTCAGCCTGCGGGATGGGCTGCGCAGACCTTGGCCGCAGCCGCGACCGCGCCCTGCCCGTGCGGAATGTCGAGCGCAATCAGCCCGGCCTCGATCACCCCAAGCACGCCAAGGATCATGTGAGCGTTGACATGCCCCATATGCCCGATGCGGAAATACCCGTCGGCGCGGGGGTCTTCGGGCGTGTTCATTCCGACACCGATGCCCAGCGTGACGCCCGCGTTTTCGGTCACCCAATCGCGCAACAGACGGCCATAGGGCATGCCCGTGCGGAACGCGGTCACCGAATGCGCGCGCAATGCGGGATCGGCGATGTTAAGACGGATCGGCCCGTCCGCGCCCCAGATCTCGGCCGCGGCCCAGACCGCGCGGGCCAGGGTGGCGTGACGGGACCAGACATTCTCCAACCCCTCCTCGCCGATCATGTCGAGCGCGGCGCGCAGGCCATAGGCGTGATGCGTGGCGGCGGTGCCCCCGAAATACTGATAGAATTCTTGCGGATCGGCGCGCGGCTTCCAATCCCAGTAGCGCGGTACGAACTGCACTGTCTCGCGCTGCGCGGCGGCCCGGTCATTGAAGAACACAAATCCCAGCCCCGGCGGGGTCATCAGACCCTTCTGGCATCCGGCCACCATGACATCGACGCCCCAGTCATCCATTTCGAACGGATCGCAGCCAAGGCTCGCCATGCAATCGACCATCAAGAGCGCCGGGTGCCCTGCGGCATCCAGCGCGGCGCGGACCGCCTGCACTTCGTTCTTGACCGAGGTGGAGGTGTCGGTCTGCACCATCAACACCGCCTTGTAGTCCCCTGCCCCCGGCGCGGCGAGCGCGGCGGACAGTTGATCGGGATCGATGGTGGATTGCTTGCCGAAGTCGAGCGTCTCCGTCTCGATCCCCATGCCCCGCGCGGCATCCCCCCAGCCCAGACCAAAGCGGCCCGTCGCCAGAACCAGCACACGCTCGCCCCGGTTGACGGTATTGGCCAAGGACGCATCCCACGCCCCGTGCCCGTTGGCGATATAGATCGCAACATTGTGCCGCGTGCGCGCCAATGCCCGCAGATCGGGGATCATGCCGCCGACCATATCGTGCAATTCGCCCGTATAGATATTGGGCGCGGCGCGGTGCATCGCCTGCAACACCCGGTCGGGCATCACCGAAGGTCCGGGAATGGCGAGGTATTGGCGACCGTGGGCAAGCGTCATGGGGATACTCCGGGCTAGTGCTGCCCATCTGCGATAGGTCCGGTTGCGCGCGGCGTCAATCCGCCGGGCGCCGCCTTGCCTGCGGAGGGTATTTCACGATAGACCCCGCGCGACTGTCCGCAGGTGGGAACCGTTATGTTCGACGCATTGAAAGCCCGGCTCAAGACGCTGGAACGCAAGGTTCGGCTGTCGTTCGGCGACGATATCTCGACCCCGGCGAAGCGGCGTGAGGCGTGGTTTCACTTCCACCTGATGGATCACCACATCCTGCGCTATCTGTGGACCAACTTCGACAAGGTGGCAGATGGCGTCTACCGGTCGAACCATCCCGGTCATTCCCGGCTGAAAGCGTTCAAGGAGATGGGCGGCAAGACCGTGTTGAACCTGCGCGGACAGGACCGGCAAAGCCCGTGGCTGTTTGAGGAAGAAAGCTGTCGGCAACTGGGGCTCAACCTGACAGTGGCCAAGATCTACGCCCGCAAGCCCGCGCGCAAAGAAGAGATCCTGAAGCTGATCGACGCGATGAAGACCGCCGAAAAGCCGATGTTGATGCACTGCAAATCCGGGGCGGACCGGGCCGGGTTCGCATCCGTCCTCTATCAGGTCATCGTCGAAGGGGTTCCGCTGGCGCAGGCGCGTTCCCATTTGGGGATGAAGTATCTGCACCTGAAATGGACCCAGACCGGCATCGTGGACCACATTCTCGACCTCTACGAAGCGCGCAATGCCGAAAGCCCGATCGGGCTGGAGGACTGGTTCCGCCATGAATATGACGGGCGCGAAGCGGCGCGCAGCTTTGCCCGGCTGCGGGGCCAGCCGGAACCATTGTCCCGGCGCGAGCGGCGAGCCCAGTTGGGCGGTGATGCCATCGAAGACGGGGCCGAGGCCGAGGACGATTTCGGCGACCACCCCGAGGACAGCAGCGCAGCCACGCCCGAGACCGGCGCGACGCCCGCCGACGCGCCCCGGTCCAAGGGGCCGCAGGCATGACCGACCGCCACCCCGATGCCCCCGCCGCCGCAGATCGTGACCAGAGCCCGGCTGACCATAACGGCGCCAATGCGCGCGACACCTCGGACAGCGCCGCGCAGGCCACGCCCGCACTGCCCACCGGCGGCGGTGCAAATACCGACGCCGCCGCACGAGTGACCGAAGCGGCCACCCCGCCCGCAGGCAGCGTGCCGCGCCTGACCCGCCGCAACGAGACCACGGATGACGACGAAATCGTCGTGCAGAAGGGTCTGTTCCCGTGGTTTTTCACCCGCTACCTGCGCAAACACCTGCCGCTTATCATCTTTGCCGGGCTGCTGATGTCCGTCGAAGGTTCGATGCTGGGGTTTCTGAGCTACATGATGAAGCCGATGTTCGACACGGTGTTCATCGAAGGCAATTCCGGCGCGCTCTATGGTGTGGGTTTTGCGATCCTGCTGATCTTCGTCGTCCGCGCGACCACATCCGTCATTCAAAAGGTGCTGCTGACGCGGGTGTCGTCGATTGTCATCATGCGCATCCAGAATGATCTGTTGCGGCATCTGATGACGCTCGACACCGAATTTCACCAAGTCAATCCGCCAGGCGCGTTGATGGAACGGGTGCGCGGCGAGACGGGCGCGATCGGTTCGGTCGCCAATGCGCTGGTGACCGGCGTCGGACGTGACGCGATTTCGTTGATCTCGCTGTTTTCCGTCGTGCTGTATATCGATTGGCAATGGACGCTGGTCGCGCTGATCGGCACGCCGCTGCTGGTCCTGCCGACATTCCTTGTGCAGCGGTTCATCCGCAAAACCGCCTATAAGCGCCGCATTCTGGCGGGCAAGATGTCGACCCGGCTGGATGAGATTTTCCACGGGATCAACCCGGTGAAGCTGAACGCGCTGGAAACCTATCAGGCACGGCGCTTCAAACGGCTGAGCCAGGATTCGGTAAAGATCTCGCAGCAGGCCATGCTGGGCAAATCGCTGATCCCCGGTTTGATCGATATCATGACCGGCGTCGGCTTCTTTGGTGTGCTGATCTTTGGCGGCTCGGAAATCATCGCGGGTGAAAAGACCGTCGGTGAATTCATGTCGTTCTTTACTGCGATGGCTCTGGCGTTCGAGCCGCTGCGGCGGCTGGGCGGGCTCAGCGGCACATGGCAGCAGACCGCCGTTAGCCTGCACCGCATCAAGTCGCTGTTTGACATAAAGCCCAGCCTGACCAGCCCCGAGGAGCCGGTCGATCTGCCCGAGGCCCATGGCGATATCCGGCTGGACGATGTGCGCATGAACTACGGCGAACTGCCTGTGCTGCGCGGTTGTTCCTTCACCGCCGAGGCGGGCAAGACCACGGCGCTGGTCGGTGCGTCGGGCGCGGGGAAAAGCACCGTGTTCAACCTGTTGACCCGGCTCATCGATCCCGATGACGGGGTGATCTCCATCGGCGGGATCGACACGCGCTCCTTCTCACTGGGCGATCTGCGCGGGCAATTCTCGATCGTCAGTCAGGATGCCGCGCTGTTCGACGAGTCGCTGCGCGACAATATCCTGCTGGGCCGCAGCAAGGTCAGTGAAGAGGAACTGGACCGGGTCCTGCGCGCCGCCCATATCGCGGATTTCATCGACAGCCTGCCCAATGGCATCGACAGCCCCGCCGGGCCGCGCGGCTCGAACCT
Organism: Pacificitalea manganoxidans; assembly: GCF_002504165.1. Taxonomy (GTDB): domain Bacteria; phylum Pseudomonadota; class Alphaproteobacteria; order Rhodobacterales; family Rhodobacteraceae; genus Pacificitalea; species Pacificitalea manganoxidans. The sequence continues at coordinate 1,630,278 of NZ_CP021404.1, read as the reverse complement.
TTCTGGCGGTCAGCGGCAGCGCGTGGCCATTGCGCGGGCCCTGCTGCGCAACCGGCCCATCCTGCTGCTGGACGAGGCCACATCGGCGCTGGATGTGCAGTCCGAAGCCGTGGTGCAACAGGCGCTCGACAGCCTTAGCGCGGGGCGGACCACCATCGTCATCGCGCACCGGCTCTCCACCATTCGCAATGCGTCGAAGATCGTGGTGATGGATGCCGGTGTCGTGGTGGAAAGCGGCACCCATGAGGAGCTGCTGGCCCGGGACGGGCATTACGCAAAGCTCTATCGCCTTCAGTTCCGCAAATCGGAAGAGGCGACGCGCGGGCTGTGATCCGCGGCCAGCCGCTCCGGCGCGGCACCGCCCAGATAGCGCGCCAGCCGCCACAGATCGCCCGAGCCACGCCGCAGCCAGCCCGCGTCACGGTAGCGGGCAGCTGAAACCTGCGCCGCCACGGGAAGTTCGCACAGCACCCCCCGCAGAGCCCGCGCCATTGCGACATCCGCCATCACGGGCAAGTCCGGGTAGCCCCCTCGCGCGGCCAGCAAATCCCGATGGATCAGCAGGCCCTGATCGCCATAGGGCAGCCCCAGCTGCCGACTGCGCAGGTTGGCCCAGCCTGCGACTAGCCTTGGCGCCAGCCCCGTTGCGCGGAATGTTAATTTGAAATGCGCGGCGCGGCCGGGATCGGCCAGATGATCACCCACCGGCCCGGTCCAGCCCGGTGCCAGCCATGTATCGGCCTCGATCACCAATCGCCACGGCGCTCGCGCCGCGGCCAGCCCTCGTGCGATCTGGCCGCCATGCCCCTGCGGGCCCGAAACCACCTCTGCTCCCGTGGCGCGCGCGATGGCGCAGGTGTCGTCCGACGAGCCTCCATCGCTTATGATCAATTCCCGGATCAGCCCCGCGCCAGCGCCCTCGACCAAGGGGGCGAGCGTATCGGGCAGCGTGGCGGCGGCATTCCATGTGGGGATCACGACCGAAATCGGGGCAGGCATCAGGGCTCCTTGGCCGGGGCGGGCAAAGCGACAGGCGGGGTGTTGCACCTGCTCGTGACACCTATATCCAAGGCGAGAGTTCCAACACCGGAGATACAGACGATGGGCGAAGCCGCGACAGGACGCAAGTTGTTGCAGATCACCGGCACCGACCGGCTCAAGTTCCTCCAAAACCTTGTCACCAATGAAATGGCGCGGCTCGACGACCGTCTGGTCTATGCCGCGCTGCTGACGCCGCAGGGGAAATACCTTGCGGATTTTCTGGTCACCGAACAGGACGGAGCGGTCCTGATCGACGTGGCGCAGGGGCTCGCGCCCGATCTGCTGCGGCGCCTGTCGATGTATAAGCTGCGCGCTGATGTCGAAATCGGCGAAAGCCCGCTGCATATCCAGCGCGGATTGGACGATGCGTCAGACAGCCGCCCCGCAGGCGCCCTGCCCGACCCGCGGCACCCGGCGCTTGGCTGGCGGGCCTACACCACACAGCCGGGCAGTGCCGAAGCGACGGATTGGGATGCCATCCGCGTCGCACATCTGATCCCCGAAACCTGCATCGAGCTGATCCCGAACGAAACCTACATCCTCGAAGCGGGGTTCGAGCGGCTGAACGGCGTGGATTTCCGCAAGGGCTGCTATGTCGGGCAGGAGGTCACCGCCCGCATGAAGCACAAGACCGAGTTGAAAAAGGGGCTTGTCCCCGTCGCGGTCCAAGGCACCGCCCCGCCGGGCACCCCTGTCATGGCGGGCGAGAAGGAAGCCGGTGTGCTCTATACCCAATCGGGTGGACGCGGGATCGCATGGCTGCGCTTTGACCGTGCAGGCGGCGAGATGCAGGCAGGCGACGCCGTGCTGCGCCGGGTCAGCTAACCGATGCCGGCCCCACCCGCGCGAGAGACCGAAGCACAGTTGACCGCACGGGTGGGCCATGTGCTGGGGCGCGGTGTGGCCGGGCTGCGGCCCTTGGGCGGGGGCGATCTGTCTACCGTCTACGCAGCCCTGCTGGCCGGGGGCGATACGCTGGTGGTGAAGCCCGGCCCCGACATGGCCGCCGAGGCGGATATGCTGCGCGCGATCCGCATGACCGGCTGCCCTGCGCCGCAGGTGCTCCATGCCGGTCCCGACCTGATGGTGATGGAGCACATGCCCGCTGGCGGCAAACCGGGGCCCGAGGGTTGGGCCGAACTGGGCCATGCGCTGCGCCTGCTGCACGCGGATACCGCGCCGGATTACGGCTGGCACCGCGATCACGCCTTTGGTCCGGCGCCGATCCCAAACGGTCGGGTGGCGGAGTGGCCGCTGTTCTGGGCTGAAAACCGGCTGCTCGCATGGCCCGAGGCGCTGCCGCGCAAGATCGCGGCGCGGGTCGAAACCATTGCCCACCGCATCGACGATCTGCTGCCCGCCACCCCGCCAGCCGCGCTGCTGCACGGCGATCTGTGGTCTGGCAATGTGCTCTGGACGGCTGAGGGCAGGCTATCGGCCCTGATCGACCCGGCCAGCTATCACGGCCACGGCGAGGTCGATCTGGCGATGCTGCACCTGTTCGGACAGCCTGACGATGCGCTCCATATCGCCTATGGCACTGATCCGGATTTCTTGCGCAGGCGCGCCGTCTACCAATTATGGCCCGCGCTGGTGCATCTGCGCCTGTTCGGGCGCGCGTATCTGGGAATGGTCACCGACCTGCTGGACCGGCTGAAGGCCTGACGCCCCCGCGCTCCACCCCCAGTCACACCCGTCCGGACATGAAAAAGCCGCCTGCCCCGTCCGGGATCAGGCGGCTTTGCCGGGAACGTCGCGTCACTTTCGATCAGGCGCGCTCGGCATATTCCATGGTTTCGGTGTTGACGATGATGTCTTCGTCCTGCCCCACGAAGGGCGGCACCATCACCTTCACACCGTTGTCGAGCACCGCGGGCTTGAAGCTGTTGGCAGCCGTCTGACCCTTCACCACCGGCTCGGTCTCGACCACCTTGCAGGTGACTTTCTGCGGCACGGTCGCGTTCAGGGCTTCGGTGTCGTAATACTCGATCACCACCGTCATACCGTCCTGCAGGAACGGGCGGCGGTCGCCGAGGATCTCAGCGGGAAGCTCGATCTGGTCGTAGGTCTCGGTATCCATGAAAACCAGCATACCATCGGTTTCATAGAGAAATTGCTGATCTTTCTGCTCCAGCCGCACACGCTCGACCTTGTCGGCGGAGCGGAAGCGCTCGTTCAGCTTGGAGCCGTTGCGCAGGTTGCGCAGCTCGACTTGGGCAAAGGCACCGCCCTTGCCGGGCTTGACGTGATCGACTTTTACGGCGGCCCACAGGCCGTCATTATGCTCCAGCACATTGCCGGGGCGGATCTCGTTACCGTTGATTTTCGGCATGGGGCAAAACCTTGTCAGCGGGTTGAAGCAATTTGGGCGGCACCTATATCTGGGCCTTGAGCGCCTGACAAGACGACTAAATACGGGATCGGATATTGCCAGCCATGTTGTATACGCATGGGTGCATTGCACTGGGGGGCATATCGAATCAGGGTCAAACTGTCATATTCGGCCCCATGCCGGAAAGACAAGACCAAGAATAACAAAGGACGAAACATGATCGATTTCGTTGATGGCACGGCTTTCAACTATGAACAGGGCCAAAGAGCGCGCAAGCTTTTTGCTGCTGTGGTGTTGGCCGCGCTGGATGACGCCATCGCCGATGATAAGAAATACGGCAATGGTCCCGAACAAATCGCCCGCTGGGCCCGGTCGCGTGATGGCCGCGAGGTTCTCAGCTGCGCGGGCATCGACCCCAATGAACGGGTCGTGTCCGGACTGATGGAGTTTGTCTCCAATGGCGTCCGCACATCGGTCGCCCTGTCGCGGGAAGAAAGCGAGCGCCGCCATGCGGCAGAGCAGGCCGAAGCAGCCTGACATTTTTCGGCCCGCTGCCACGGGCCGGCTCGACGAAAGCGCGGTCCCTCGGGGCCGCGTTTTTCATTTCTGGGGTAGCTTTGGCGAGGCGCCCGGCACGGACGCTCGCACACAGTCCGCTGTCAGGGCCGTGACAGGTGCAGGGCGGTCCCCACCGCGACATGACGGTGATAGCGCTCACAGCGCCGCATAGCGGGCCTCAGCCCTATCGCAGTCGCAGGGATGGTTAGTCGAACTCGCGCCCGGCAAGGATACGCTGGATTTCCCGGCGGACGAGCAGACGCACATTCCGGGTGATCTGTTCCCCCAACACACCGCGAAGCTCATCGCGCAGGATCTCCCCCACGATATCGCGCAGGGCGTCCTCCTCCAGCGTCAGTTCCATCGACCCGGCCAGCGCGGGCATGCCTGCCTCCGTCAAAGGCGCGTCGGGGATCGTCAAAACGGGCGCCTGGCTCTCATCGGCCTCGGGCTCGTCGTCGAACCCATCGGCCAATGCGGCCTCGGCCAAATCATCCTCTTCGGCGCGTTCCAGATCGGCGACAGCCGCAGCGGCAAGCGCGTCGGCCTCAGCCGCCATTGTGCCGGTCCACTGCGCGCCAGGGTCAACATCCAGATTGACGGCAATCGGGCCCAGATCAGGCTCGGCCGCGGCGGCGGGATCGCTCGTCTCCCCTTCGGGTTTCGGCGTCGTTGCGGTCCGCGTGGTGTGGAAGGTCAGCCCATCCCCGGCGGACGCAGCGTCGCGGGTGTCCTCCGTTGCCGCATCATCTGGCTGATCCTCCCCAACGGGCGGCTGCTCCAACACCGACGGATTGTCCGGCAGCAAGCCGCTGCGACGGGCCACATAGGCGGACACGCGCGAGGTGACCCGTTCGGACACCCGCGCCAATTCGATGTCAAAAGCATCCTCGACATCAATCGCTTCGGCATCGTCCCATTGGACGGGCGGCGCGTCCCGAATGACTTCGGAGCCGTCGGGCTCCCAATCCTGCGGATGCTCATCAACGCCCGCTTCCAATTCGCTCAGACGTCGGGTGATGGCGGCGGCAATGGCGTCGCGGTCGGCCTGCGCCTGCTGCCCATCGTCGCGCTTGTCGTCTTGCGTCTCCGCCTGACGGAGGCGGGAGAGATGAAGCGGAATCGGCGCGGCGGGCCCCTGCGCGCTGTCCTCGTCATCGTCATCGTCCTCAGGCTCCGCCACCATTTCAGGCAGGATGCGGAAGGACGGCGTCAGCACCAGCGCGGGTGCGGAGCCTTGCGACGGGCGGACGTTTTCGGCTTCAGATGGTTCTGGGGGTTTACGGTTGGAGGCCGCGATGCGTTCGGCCAGCGGGCGATCACAGCTGAGCGGCGCAAACACATGGCCCGCCTCGGCCACATCATCCGTATCCTCCGCGCGATCTTCGCCGGGGGCGTCATCCGCCGCACCGTTCCGCGCCGCGCGGTTGTCCGGAGATACAGATCGGGACAGAAACGCAGGCGCCGTCACATTCGACAGGGCCGCCGCGCCATTTGTGGTGGGGGTATCTGCATCCTGCGGAGCAGTGCTGCGGGTCTGCGCCACCAGCCGACGGATCGACGACAGGACATCCTCGATTTCGCTGTTGGTGGCCGGATCAGACATAGGGGCTCCTCGCTCGTGCATTGCCACATAGTGTAGCTGCCCGAAACATATCACACAATCTCTGCCCGCGTGACCTATCCTTCATTTAAGATGGGCCGATAGGTGCCGATCCCGCGTGCCACTGCCAGGGCGAAGGGCGAAACCCCGCCCCCTGCCCGTGCATTCAGCGCTTGCCCAACCGCTCCAGCACCGCGTCGAGCTTGCGCCCCTGCTGCGACAGACCGGCAGGCGCATTTTTGACCGCATTGTAATAGGCCGAGGGGTCATAGGTCTGGATACCGAGCTTCAGATGATCGACGGTCAGCAGACCCATCGCAGACAGAAGTGAATAAATCGCTACATATTGCGCAGCGACCGCATCCACCCGGTCCACCCGTGCGTCCAGCAGATCCTGTTCGGCGTCGAGCACGTCAAGCGTGGTCCGCGCGCCAAGGCTCGCCTCCTCGCGGATGCCGTTAAACGCGATCTGCGCGGCGCTGATCTGGCGATCCGTGGCTTCCAACTGGGCGATGGCGACAGCCAGCGTGGCCCATGCATTGCCTGCGGACTGTTCCACCTCATGCACCGTCTGCAAAAGGTTCGCGCGGTTGGCGTCGCGCTGCGCGCGGGCCTGACGCACGGCGGAGGACAGCGCCCCGCCCGCATAGATCGGCTGGTTGAGCGACAGGCCGAACGCACCGCTGCGGTCGCCATATTTGTCCATCGCCACCGAGGCATTGGCGTTGACCGACGGTTTCATCGCCGCCTGCGCCCGCAACACACCCAGTTCGGTCACGGTGACCTCGCGCTGCGCCTGGCGGATCGCCGGATGCGTGCGGGTCGCGATTTTCTTGGCTTCATCGAGTGTGTTGGGAATATCGGGGGTCGGCGGCGCATCGGCCAGAGTGCCCGGTGCGTGCCCCACGGCCAGTTTATAGGCCTCGCGCGCATATTCCAGCTGCCCTTCGGCGGCAGCGTAGGAGGAATTGGCGGCAGCAAGGCGCGCCTCGGCAGCGGCCACTTCGGTGCGGGTGATCTCGCCGACCTCGAACCTGTCGCGCGCGGCGCGCAGCTGTTCGGTAATCAGGCGGGTGTTGCTTTGGCGCAGGGAGACAAGCTGCTTGGCGCTTTGCACATCCGTATAGGCCTGCACGGCGGACAGCAGCACGCTTTGCTCCACCGCGACCAGCGCCTCACGGGTGGCCAGCACGGTTTCCTTGGTCTGGTCGATGGCAAGCTGGTTGTCGCCCCCATCGTAAAGCGTGATGGACGCCTGAAGCTCCACCGCTGCATTGATGACATCGATCGCGGTGGGGGCCAGCGGGAAACTGCGGGTCGCGCTGGCAGCAAAATTCAGCACCGGGCGCAGCGACGCCACAGCCTGCGCCACGTCTTCGTCTGCGGCGCGCAGCAACGCGCGGTTCTGGTCCAGCAGGTGCGAATGGCGATAGGCATCGATCAACGTATCGGTCAGCGTTTCGGCCCATGCGGCGGGCGCCGACAGCGCAAGGCTCACCGCAACCCCGACTGCCATGCCAAAGCGCCGCGACCGCCCCATACGCGCGGCGCGGGGCGCGCCACCGGGCTGCGACGGACCAGTGCGTAGGTCGGAGGAGTGCTGAATGCGTGTCATCGGGTGCCTGTCCCCGGAGCCTAGGCGGCCCCGACAAAAGTTGAATGGGCGAGGAGCCTCTTGGCGGTCTCGACTAGTCCTAAACAGCGCCAGGACGGTTTCCCGTCACAGGACGAATGCGTGCTTCGCGGCAAAGCCGGGCAGAACCGGTGCGCCCGCGTTGAAGGCATAGCGCCAACTGATGTTGCCGTCGGTCTTGTAGCCGATCCGCGCAACGCCAAGCGCACCTTCCATGAAGACACAGCCGATGCGACCGCCTTCTTTCAGTTGATCGGCGAAACCGGCGGGCAGTTCCTCGATCGCGCCTTCGATCAGGATCACGTCATAGGGGCCATGCTTGGCCGCGCCTTCGGCCAAGGGGCCTTCGATCACGGCGGCATTGTCGACGCCCTCAGCGGACAGGATCGACTGGGCCTCGCGGGCCATGTCGGCGTCCTCCTCCAGCGCGACGACCGCTTCGGCCAGACGCGACAGAACGGCGGTGGAGTAGCCAAGGCCACATCCCACATCGAGCGCCAGTTCGTCGGGCTGCACCGACAGACCGTCGAGAAGCTTGGCAAAGGTGCGCGGCTCCAGCACCACGCGGCCCCGGCCCAGATCGACATTCTCGCCGGAATAGGCTGCCTCGCGCTTCTCAGCGGGGACATAAAGTTCGCGCGGCACATTCAGCATCGCGTCGATGATCGGAAATTTCGTCACATCCGAGGGCCGAACTTGCGTGTCGACCATCACCGTGCGGCGCTGTGTGTATTTCATTGGAGCTGAACTCATCGGTTTAATTCCACGAGTCGAGGTTTCGCACAAAGCCTCGGGTGGGGCAACAGGTCAGCGGCACGGATCAGCGTTTCAGCGGCGACATCACGCCCTGCTGCCTGTAGCGCAGCACCACCCGCCCCGTCGCGTCACGCACCGCCCCGTTGACGACGACCCGCCCCAGTCGTGCCAGTTCCGCCGCGACCGAGACATAGAGCCATTCCGCCAGCGCGGCTTGCGGATCGAACACATGCACATCGTGATTGAGCGTGGCCAAATAATAGGCGCCATCGGTCTCGCCCCGCGCCGCCATCACCGCCTCCCGCGCTGCTGCCATCACCGTCCGGTCGGAGGCATAGAGCGCGCAGATCACCCGCTCCGCCGGATCGCTGGCCTGCGCGACGCTCATCGCGGGCGAGATGCGAAACCAGTAGCCGAACGCGCCCGCTGCCGGGTCATACGCGCCCATCCGCTTTTCCAGCCTGTCATCGCGTTCCAGCGTGCGCGCCAAGGCGCCATCCGGCAGATCGAAACTGTCGGCCAGCGCGGGGGGCGGCGCGTCGCGCGGGACGTCCCCCGTATCGGCCTGCGGCGTCACAAAGGACATGAGCGAGGCCGCCAGAAGCCGCTCCTCCTGATGCGCCTCGACCAAAACGCGGCGGTAGCGCCCGCCATCGGTCAGCAGGCGCACATCGTGCCGCAGCTCGACCCCGCCCCGGATCGGCGCGGCGAATTGCGTCGCAACGGAATGAAGCAGGCGGCGGTCCTCGGGCCGCAGGCGCAGCGCGGCGCGGGCGCTTTGCGCCATAAGCTCTCCGCCGAAAGCCTTATCGGTCACGTCCTCCCACGGCAGGCAGGTCCAGCTGCGCAGGTCTGGACCGGGCGCTGTGACCTCGGTCAGGCGGGGCAGCCAATCGTCAGGATCGATCTTATCAGGCATATGGGCTCCTTCGGGCGGGCTCCGGGCCTGCGGGGGGCAAAGGCGCGGATCGCGGCGGGTTATCCCCGATCTGGGCCGCAAGGGCCAGTGCCTGTGCCTCGGCGCCCCCCGCAGATTTGCCGGTCGATCTATCCAGTTCAACCCTCCGGTCAACTGGCGTAAGCAGACGCAAAATCATTCGGAGGACAGTGCACATGAATCCAGCCCGCATCGCGATCGTCGGCACCGGCGTCATTGGCAAAACCCATATCGAGGCGACGAAAACCTGTGACGAGGCGACCTTGTTCGGCATCGTCGAGCCGGGGCCGAACGGTGCCGCCATCGCACAGGCCAATGACTGCACGCTGTTCACCGATCTTGACGCATTGATCGCCGCCCGGCCCGACGCGGTCGTCGTCGCCACACCGAACGCCACCCATGTCCCCATCGGCGTGCAACTAATCGAGGCAGGCATCCCGGTCCTGATCGAAAAGCCGCTGGCGGAAACCGCCGAGGCCGGGGCACGTCTGGTCGCCGCATCCGAAAAGACCGGCGTGCCGGGGCTGACCGGCCATCACCGCCGCCATAACCCGATCATCCGCGCCGCAAAATCTGTGATCGCGTCGGAGCGGTTCGGCCAGTTGGTGATGGGCACTGTCACCGCCTCTCTCCGCAAGGACGACGCCTATTTCGACGTGGCATGGCATGGCGAAAAGGGCAATGGCGGCCCGATCCTCATCAATCTGATCCACGAGGTCGATCTGCTGCGCCATTTCTTTGGCGAGGTCGCGCAGGTCCATGCCGTCGTCTCGAACAAGGCCCGGGGTCTGGAGGTGGAGGACACCGCCGCCATCGTGCTGCGCTTTGCCTCGGGCGGGCTGGTGACCGTCGCGATCTCGGATGCCGCCGTCGGGCCGTGGTGCTGGGACATCAACGCGGGCGAAAATCCGGGCCGCTTCCCCAAACATGACGTGATCTCCTCCATGTTCGCGGGCAGCGAAGGCGGCGTCAGCCTGCCGGATCTGTCGTTCTGGCGGCATGGCGGTGAGAAAAGCTGGTATGAAAAGCTTCAGCACGAGGTGCTGCCCACCGATGGTGAGGATGCCTATGTAAGCCAGATCCGCAACCTCGCCCGCGTCGCGCGGGGCACGGAGGCCCCGCTGACCTCGCTGCGCGAAGGCTACGAGGACATGCGCGTCCTGGAGGCAGTGACCCGCTCCGCCGAAACCGGAATGCCGGTGGATCTGTAAGGCGCCGGGAGGCGTGGTGAGGCTGGCTGCCGCCGGTCTCGCTGGCTGACCCAACTCGGCGAGAAGCGCCCTCCCTTGGGTGGGTTTCGCTTCGCTCGTGGTCTGCGCTTTATCTTAGAAGCCCCGGACGAGAATTGTGCGGAGACTGACACCGCCAAGGCGCCCTCCCGTGCGGGAGGGAGGGCGCGGGCCTGAGGCTGGTCGCCTCGGGCCCAGCAAGCCCCACCCGATCAGTATGGGCACAAAGCGCCTTCCTTGGGTGGGCGCTTTGCAACGCCAGTGATCAGCGATTTATTTCAAAGCCCCGAACGAAGGCTGTGGCGGAGTCTGACACCGCCAAGGCGCCCTCCCGGGGGGAGGGAGGGCGCGGGCCTGAGGCTGGTCGCCTCCGGCCCAGCAAGCCCCACCCGACAGACGTAAACGCAAAGCGTCCGTCCTCGGGCGGACGCTTCGACCCAATCGTGGCCAGCGATTTACCTCAAAAGCCCCGACCGAGTTACGCATCGCATAACCCAGCCAACCAGTTACCCGCCCACCGGCCAGACCGCCGCGCCAAACAACAGCACCAGACCGCCCGCGCCGAGCGCCACGCGCATCAGCGCCCGCTGCCGCCCGATCAGCGCAAAGGACAGAGCCGCAAGCCCCAGTCCAACTCGCGCGAAGGCGTAAAGCGCCAGCGCCGGGGTCTCCGCCACGCCGATCAGCGCCGGGTTGGCGATCATCCCCAGCGGGATGAGGTAAAGCCCGATCCCCAGCGCCATTGCCGTGCCCGCGACCCGCAACCAGTTCTCACCGATCATTCCGGCGGCGATGAACACCGCGCCACAGACCGGCGGCGTGATGGTCGAAAGCAGCGCGAACCAGAACACGAACAGATGCGCTTGCAACGGGTCCAACCCCAGTTCGATCAGCGCAGGCCCCGCGACGGAAACGCAGATGACATAAGCGGCCGTCGTCGGCACCTCCATGCCCAGCAGCAGGCAAGCCAGCGCAGTCAGAAACAACGACGGCCAGAGCATCCCGCCAGACCCGGCGACGATGGCGGAGGTCAGTTTGACCCCCAGCCCGGTGATGCCCAGCACCCCGATAATAATCGACGCGCAGATGATGATGGAGGCGATCATGGCGATCTGGCGTCCGGCACTGATCAACGCCTCGGCGATCCGTCCCGGCGCACGCCCCACGGCCAGCCCCGAGCCATCGAACAGCAGCAGCCCGAACCCCGACAGGATCGCCAGCGCGGCGGCATATTGCGGGGTGAAGCCCAGCCAGAACATCGCGCCCAGCAGCAAGACAAACGGCACGAGGAAAAACGCCGAGGTGACCGCCACATCGCGGCGCGCGGGGCGTTCGTCCTCGGGGAAGCCGCGCAACTCATAGCGGGACGCATAGGCGTCGATGCCGACCCAGACGGCAAGGAAATAAAGGATTGCGGGCAGCAGCGCGGCCAGCATGATCTGGGTGTAGGGTACGCCCGTCAGTTCGACCATGACAAAGGCCCCCGCCCCCATCAGCGGCGGCATGATCTGCCCGCCCGAAGAGGCCACGGCCTCGACCGCCGCCGACAGCCGCTTGGGATAGCCCAGCCGGGTCATGGCGGGCAGCGTCACCGCGCCGGTGGAGGCGACATTGGCCGAAGCCGACCCGGAGATTGACCCGAACAGCGCCGAGGACAGCACCGAGACCTTGGCCGCGCCGCCCCGCAGCCGCCCGGCTGCCGCCGCCGCGACATTCATGAAGCCCTGCCCCGCCTCGCCCGCGTTGAGCACCGCGCCGAAGATGATGAAGATCGACACCACGCCCACCGACACACCGGTCAGACTGCCCCACAAACCGCCCTCGGTGATGACCAGCGTGCCCAGAAAGCTGCGCAGCGGCACCCCGGCGTGACCGAATTGACCGGGCAGGTGTTGTCCCAGCAGACCATAGGCCAGAACCAGCGCCGCGACGGTCGGCAGCGGCCAGCCGATCATCCGCCGGGCACCCTCCATCGCCAGCCCCAGCAGGAACACCGACAGCGCCACCTGCGCGCCGCTTTCGAGATAGCCGTATTGATTGCGCAATGCCGCGTGGTTCAGCACCACCCACAGGCAGGCGGCGATGCCCGCCGCGGCAATGGCCACGCCCAACCAAATCCCGCGCCGTGTGGTTGCCGGCAGCACGAAAACCCACGGCAGCACCAACGCCATATGCAAGGGACGCGCCACGAGGTTCGGCACCAGCCCGTAAAAGATCAGTCCCAGATGCGCCGCGACGCTCAAGCCACCAAGCGCGATCCAGAGCGGCCGCAACCGCAGAGGCCCGTTCAGGGGGGTGGCCTGCGCCGGGGCGGGCATGTCGGCGGTGGCAGGGGCGGATGAGGCGGAACGGGACATGGGGAAACAGCCGGTATGAAAGCGCCCGCGCCGTGACCCTGTGACGGGTCAGAAGCGCGGGCGGTGGTTAAGGTATCAGCAGATCAGGCGGCGATCAGCGCTGCGCGTCGGTGATCGGTGCGCCGATCTCTTCGTAATAGCGCAGCGCGCCGGGATGGATCTGCGTGGTGATGTTTTCCAGCAGATCCGGCGTGACAGCGGCCCACCATTTCGCACTGTCGGCCAGCGCCTCGCGCTCCTCCCAGAACGTCTTGGTCATGGTGTAGGCGGTGTCGTCGCTCATCTTGGTGGTCGCATAGGCCACGACCGGCAGCGAGGTGGTCACCACATCGCTGTCCTGACCGGCATAGGTGCCCGCCGGGATCACAAGCCGGGTGCGCCCGGTTTCCGCCACCTGTTCATCAGTCATCGACAGGATGGTCACGGGGGTGGAGGCGGCGGCCTCGATCACGTTCGGCGCCGGGTAGGAGCCTGCGGTGACGAACGCGTCGATCTGCCCGTTTTTCAGCGCAGCCACGGCGTTGGACAGCTCGCTATCCGCGATCTCGACACTGTCGGTCAGCCCGAAAAGCTCCAGATATTTCTCGCCCTCGGTCGCGCCGAAAGAGCCCGAGCCCAGCAGCACCGATTTGCCTGCCAGATCCTCCAGACCCTGTGCGCCGGCCTTTTCGGCCACGACGAAATGCATGGTCAGCGACGGGATCGGGAACAGCGCGCGGATCTCGTCAAAGGCGGGCGCGCCCTTGCCCTCGAACGGGCCCTTGGCCCCTTGGGCGGCCCCGACCAGAGCAGGCGGCGTGGTGAAGACATAGTCGCCCCCGCGCGCGCGGACCTCCATCACGTTTTGCACCGAACCTTGGCTTTCCTCGACCGTGACGCTGATCGCGCCATCGGTCCCGGTCTTCATCGCCTCGGCCAGTTCGACGCCCATCTGGTAGTAGGACGAGCCGGTTTTGGCGGATTTATAGGTGACGCGCTCCTGCGCGGTGAGCGGCGCGGCGGCCAGAAGGCCCATGGCGGCGAGGCTCGCAACTGCGGTGAATTTCATGATCTTCCTCCCGGGTATCAAACGTCGGCGCACAATCGTCGTATTGGCGCCGCGCATCAAGGGGGAGTTGGCGCGCGCACTACATCATGCGTCGGCGGTTGGCTGGTAGGGCGCGTAGCGCAGCAACAGGATTGGAACGAAGCTATGCGACAGGCGATTGGCCCGGCAGGCAGCCGTAACTCAGCACTCTGGCAGGTTCACCGCAATGCCGCCGGTCGAGGTTTCCTTGTATTTGTCGCTCATGTCCCGGCCCGTTTCCAACATCACCTGAATGCAGTTATCGAGCGGCATGATATGGGCGCCATCACCGCGCAGGGCCAGCGCCGCGGCGGACACGGCCTTAATCGCCCCCATCGCGTTCCGTTCGATGCACGGCACCTGCACCAGCCCCGCCGCGGGATCGCAGGTCATGCCCAGATGGTGTTCCAGTGCGATTTCAGCCGCGTTCTCCACCTGCTCCGGCGTGCCGCCCAACACCGCACACAGCCCGGCGGCGGCCATGGCGCTGGCGCTTCCCACCTCGCCCTGACAGCCCACCTCAGCCCCGGAGATCGACGCATTCGTTTTGATGATCCCGCCAATCGCGGCGGCGGTCAGCAGAAAATCCCGCGCGCCCGCATCGGTGACGTCATGCATATGATCGCGCCAGTAGCGCAAAACAGCCGGAACCGTGCCCGCCGCGCCGTTGGTCGGGGCCGTGACAACGCGCCCGCCGGCCGCGTTTTCCTCATTCACCGCAATGGCATAGAGGCTCATCCATTCATTGGCGACATGCGGCGTTTGGCGGTTGGAATGTCGCTCCCGCTCCAGCGCTTCATGCAGTGCGTGGGCGCGGCGGCGCACCCGCAGGCCGCCGGGCAATTCACCCTCCTGCGCAAGTCCGCGATCAATACAGGCGTGCATCGCCGCCGCGATCCCGTCCAGCCCGGCATCCAGATCCGCGTGACCGGCGGCGACCTCATTCTCGCGCTTCATGGCGGCGATGCTCAGGCCCGACCTGCGTGCCATGCGCAACATTTCGGCGGCGCTGCCGAACGGATGGGGATGACCGGCCTCGGATTTGCGCGCGGTGAGCGGCGCATCGGCCCCTGCCCGTTCGGCCTCCAATTCCTGCGCCGTCAGGACGAACCCGCCCCCGACCGAATAATACGTCTCCGTCAGATACGGATTGCCGCGCTGGTCACGGGCGCGAAACACCAGCCCATTGGCATGCAGCGGTAGCGGCGGACCATAGTCGAACACCAGATCGCGCGCGGGATCGAACCGCAGCGGCGGCAGGCCATCGGGGGTCAGGCGCCGATTCTGAGCCACCTGCGCCAAAATCGCCTCTGCGGCGTCGGGGTCCATATCTTCGGGCCGTTGCCCCATGAGGCCCAGAACAACCGCGCGATCCGTGGCATGGCCCTTTCCGGTGAAGGCAAGCGAGCCGTGCAGCGTCACTTCCACGGCGCTGAGCCGGTCCGCGCCGGGGATCCTCTCTGCCCCGCCGCGCAGCGCGTCCAGAAACCGCGCGGCGGCAACCATCGGCCCCATCGTGTGCGAGGACGACGGGCCAATGCCGTGTTTGAAGATATCGAACACCGAAATAAACATCGTGGCCCCTTTTCAGGTATCCCCTCCGGCAAGCGCCGCTTCGGCCCGCAATTCCCGCATGCCCGTTTCCAGCAAGGCCACGACATGCGGCAGGAAAGAGCGCCAGACATCAAGCCGGAATGCCTCCGGCCCATCACGCCACAGGATCACCTGCGCCTCGTCGAACACCGTGCGGCACCCGGTGCCGGGCGCGATGCGGCGCATATCGCGGGGGCAGCCGATGGCGATCAACGCCGTCGCGCCGGGGCCGGTCACCGTGACCGTCTGCTCGCGATCCGCAATCCGGGTCAGCGCGTGCAGGGGCGCAACAGACAGGTCCGGCAACTCTGGCGCGATCAGAAGCCAGTCATCCGGCCCAAGGCACAGCGCACTGCGCGGCCCCTTTGATCCGACAGCTCCGATCCGCAGCGGCAATTCCACCCCCAGCGCCGCGCCCATCGCGGCGGCGTCCGCAGGCGCGACGCGCAGCGACCAGCGCGGGGTGCAGTCGCGCACGGAAACGTTCAGCGTATCGCTCTCAGGGCTTGCCGGCCCGCCTGTCTGCGCGGTGCTCATGTGTTCAGCCTTTCGTTGTCGGGATCGATCCAGACGGTGCCGGTGACCCGCGCGCGGCGGACCCCATCGGGCATGGGCAGATATACCTCCCGCCCCATCATGTGCCGTCCATTGGCCAGCAGCGCCAGCGCGATGGGCCGCCCGACGGTGGCGCTGTCATAGGCAGAGGTCACATGCCCCTCCATCTTCATCGGGATCGGCTGATCGGGGTCGAGCACGATCTGCGCGCCTTCCTCTAGGGCCGGACCGCCATCGAGCAGGTCGAGCCCCACAAGGTGCTTGCGTCCCGCGCTTGCCATATCCTCCCGCGAAAGCGACCGTTTCCCGACGAAATCGTCCTTGTTCCCCCCCACGGCCCATCCGAGCCCGGCATCCTGCGGCGTGACCGTGCCATCGGTATCCTGACCGACGATAATATAGCCCTTCTCGGCCCGCAGCACATGCATCGTCTCGGTTCCGTAAACGCAAAATGGCGCGTCCGCGTTAGCCCCAGCAAGGTGAAGCGCCTCCCATACCTGTTGCGCGTGGCGGGCGGGAATGTTGATTTCGAACCCCGGCTCCCCGGTAAAACTGACGCGCATCAGCCGACAGCGCACCCCGTCAAACCGGCAAGTGCCGACGGCCATATGCGCAAATGCCTCGGGGGCGATGTCCAGCCCCTCGACGAAGGGCGCGATCAGCCCCCGCGCGGCAGGCCCGTTGATGGCGATGGTGGCCCATTCCTCGGTGACGGAGGTCAGCCAGACCCGTAGATCAGGCCATTCCGTCTGTAGG
The DNA here is from genome assembly GCF_002504165.1 of Pacificitalea manganoxidans. Taxonomy (GTDB): domain Bacteria; phylum Pseudomonadota; class Alphaproteobacteria; order Rhodobacterales; family Rhodobacteraceae; genus Pacificitalea; species Pacificitalea manganoxidans. Next base: position 1,613,862 of record NZ_CP021404.1, on the reverse strand, counting down.
TAATCCTCCATCATCGCCAGAACCCGCGCGGCCCCGCCGGTGGTGGTGGTGACATGACAGCGATCCTCGTCGATGCGGGCGATGATGCCATCGTCACGGATGTACCCATCCTCCCCCAGCATCAGCGCGTAGCGGCAGCGCCCGACGCCAAGTTTGGTCAGCGGGTTGGTGTAAAGCCGGTCGAGGAAGGTCAGCGCGTCCGGGCCGACCACCTCGATCTTGCCCAGCGTGGAGGCATCGAACATGCCCGCACCGGCGCGGGTGGTGCGACATTCGCGGGCAACAGCGGCGTGCATGTCTTCGCCCCCCTGCGGGAAATAGCGCGCGCGCCGCCACTGCGCGACCGGCTCGAACACCGCGCCCTGCGCGCAGGCCCACGGATCAATCGGGGTTTTCCGGGTGGCCTGAAACAACGGACCGCGCCGGTAGCCGGTAAACGCCCCGAATGTGGTGGGCGTGTAAGGCGGGCGGAACGTGGTCAGCCCAACCTGCGGCGCGGCCTTACCCAATGCATCAGAAGCGATCCGCAGCCCGTTGATATTGGACATTTTTCCTTGGTCTGTCGCCATGCCGTTGGTGGTGTAGCGCTTCACATGCTCGATCGAGCGCATACCTTCGCTGACCGCTTGGCGCAGATCCTTGGCAGTGACATCGTTCTGGAAATCGACAAAGGCACGGCCCCGCGCCGCCCCGGGCAGATCCCTGAGTGGCGCGCCGCCTCCTGTCCTGTCGCCGGTCACGATCACAGCCTCGGCGGACCCCTCGTGCCCCAGCGCCTGCGCCGCGCGCAGCCCGGCCTGGGCACCGTCCTCCAGCGCCGCCGCTGTGCCCCAGATGCCACGGCCCGCACCGGCCACCTGCGCGGCCTCCAGCGTCGTGTCGGGCAGATAGGTCGCGGTGGCCTCATCCCAGCGCAGGGTATTCCGGGTGTGTGAAAACAGGTGTAACGACGGCGTCCAACCCCCTGACATCAAAACGCAATCGCATTCCACGTCCTGCGCGTCGCCGGTCAGATCTATGCCATCCCACGACGCAAATCGCATCCCGGTCACGCGCCGCCGTCCGCGGCTGGACACAGGAACGTAGCCGGCAAGCACCTGCATCCCGCGAGCCAGCGCCTCGGCCATAAGGTCTTGGGGCGGGGTGCTGCGGGTGTCAGCGATTGCGCCAATGACGACGCCCGCGTCCGCCAGATCGAAGGCCGCATGCCACGCGCTGTCATGGCTGGTCACCACTGCGGCCCGCCGCCCCGGCAGCACGCCGTAGCGGTTCAGATAGACCTGCGCCGCGCCTGCCAGCAGGATGCCGGGCCGGTCGTTTCCGTCGAACACCAGCGGCTGTTCCAGTGCGCCCTGCGCCAGCACCACCTGTGCCGCCCGGACCCGCCACAAACGTTCGCGTGGCAGATCAGCCGGAGCAGGTTCCAGATGATCGCTCAACCGTTGGCACAGCCCGATCATGTTCTGATGGTAATACCCGATCGCGGTGGTGCGGCACATGATCTGCACGCCCAAGTCGCGCAACTCCGCAAGCGTCGCGGCCAGCCAGTCCCATGCGGGCGCCCCGTCGATGCGCAGATGCGGCTCGGACAGAAGCGCCCCGCCCGGCTCCGCGCTTTCGTCCACCAGCGTCACCTCCAGCCCCGCCCGCGCCGCCGCGCGCGCCGCCATCAGCCCGGCAGGTCCGGCGCCGACGACCAGCAGATCGCAATGATGAAACCGGGAGGCGTATTTGTCGGGATCGGCCTGCGTCGGTGCCCGCCCCAGCCCTGCAGAGGCCCGGATCAGCGGCTCATAGACCCGGTCCCAAAAGGATTTCGGCCACATGAAGGTTTTGTAGTAGAACCCGGTGCTGAGCAGCGGATGCAAGCGGTCGTTGATCTCGCCCACATCATGGCGCAGCGAGGGCCAGCGGTTCTGGCTTTCGCAGACCAGCCCTGCGCGCAGTTCCTGCAGGGTGGCGCGGGTGTTTGGCTCCGCCCGTGCGGCATCGCCTGCGCGGCTGGTGCGGATCAGCGCATTGGGCTCCTCCGATCCGGCGGTGAGGATGCCGCGGGGCCGGTGGTATTTGAACGACCGGCCAACCAGATGCACCCCGTGGGCGAGCAGCGCCGACGCGACCGTGTCACCGGGATGGCCGGTGATCTCCGCCCCGTCAAAGGTAAAGCGGACCTGTGTGCCGCGATCAATCCGGCCCCGGCTGGCATGACGGAACGGCCCGCTCATGAGGCGGCCTCCGCGCGCGGCGCATCGGGGTCAGGTGCATCGGGGTCAGGTGCCGCTTCGCCAACCTTGTAGGTGGCGAGGAACCGGTCCGTCACCGTGTCGCGTAAAGCATTGAAATAGCGCGCACAGCCATGGCTGTGCCGCCAGCGCTCATAATGCGGACCGCGCGCGTTGCGGCGGTTGAACAGGTAATCGGCCCATTCGGCATCGCTGAGCGCGGCCGGGTTTGCGGGCCGCACCAGATGCGCTTCTCCGGCATAGGTAAATTCCAGCTCCGGCAGGGCCTCATTGCAGTGGGGGCAGTGGATCAGCAGCATAGGCGGGCTTTCAGGCTCGGGCAGGTCAATGGGCGACAGCCGCGGCGGCGGCTTCGTCGATCAGGCGTCCGGTGCGGAACCGGTCGAGGGTGAACGGCGCGTTGATGGGATGGGGCGCGTCGCGCGCAATGGTATGGGCCAGCAGATGCGCCGCGCCGGGGGTTGCCTTGAACCCGCCGGTGCCCCAGCCGCAATTGACGTAAAGCCCGGGCACCGGCGTTTTGCCCAGAATGGGCGAGCGGTCGGGCGTCACATCCACGATCCCGCCCCATTTGCGCAGCATCCGCATCCGGGTGAACAGCGGAAAAATCTCGCAGATCGACGCCAGCGTATGCTCGATCAGCGGCAACCCGCCCCGTTGGGAATAGCTGGTATATTGATCGGTGCCCGAGCCGATCACCAATTCGCCCTTATCAGACTGGCTGATATAGGCATGCACCGCGTTCGACATGACCACGCAGGGAAAGACCGGCTTTACCGGCTCCGACACCAGCGCTTGTAACGGGAAGCTTTCGAGCGGCAGGCGCAGACCCGCGCTGTCCATCACGACCGAGGTATGCCCCGCCGCCGAGACCGCGACCTTGCGCGCGCGGATCACCCCGCGCGCGGTCTCCACCCCGGTGACTGCGCCGTCAGCGCCGCGGCGGATCGCGGTCACTGGGCAATTCTGGATAATGTCGACGCCCCGCGCCGCCGCTGCCCGCGCATAGCCCCATGCCACCGCATCGTGCCGCGCGGTCCCGGCCCGCCGTTGCAACGCCGCGCCCAGCACCGGATAGCGCGCGGAGCGCGAGATATCGAGCGGCGGACAGAACTCCTGCGCCTGCTGCGGCGTCAGCCATGCGTTGTCGACGCCGTTCAGCCGGTTGGAATGCACATGGCGCTGGAAGCTCTGCACATCATGCACGGTATGGGCCAGCATCATGACGCCGCGCTTGGAAAACATGACGTTGTAATTCAGCTCCTGCGCCAACCCATCCCAGAGATCGACCGCATGATCGTAAAGCCGCGCGCTTTCATCATAGAGGTAGTTGGAGCGGATGATGGTGGTGTTGCGCCCGGTATTGCCGCCGCCAAGCCAGCCCTTGTCGATCACGGCGACATTGGTGATGCCGTGCTCCCGCGCGAGGTAATAGGCCGCGCCAAGCCCGTGCCCGCCCGCGCCCACGATCACCACATCATATTCGGCCTTGGGCTGCGCATCAGGCCATTGGCTGGTCCACGGCTTGGTCCGGCGCACGGCGTGGCGCAGCAGCGATAGCGCGGAGAAATGGGTCATGCGGGCGCTCCTGTCTCGGGCATGGATCAGGAGTAGCGGAGGCCGACTTGTCTGGCGTGAATATTTGCGACACTTTCGCAGCATATCTGCGTCACTTGCGAAAGCCCGTCATGATCCCGCACCGCGCCGCAACAGGTCCGACCTCCGCCCCACACCTGCGCGTCGGCATCCTGCTGGCGCGGCGGTTCACGCTATCGGCCTTTGGCAACTTCGTAGATGTGCTGCGGCTGGCGGCGGATGAGGGCGACCAGTCCCGTCCGATCCGCTGCGACTGGCATGTGCTCGCGGGGGATGCGACGCCGGTCGCCTCCTCGAGCGAGATCTGCGTCACTCCCGACGCCCGGCTGACCGACCCGGCGGCGTATGATTATATCGCTGTGGTGGGCGGGCTGCTGGGCGCGCCTCAACCGCTGCTGCCCGCGCAGATTGCTTATCTGCACCGGGCGGCCCGCGCGGGCGTTCCGTTGATCGGGCTGTGCACCGGCGCATTCGTTCTGCATGAGGCAGGGCTGATGGACGGCTATCGCTGCTGCGTCAGCTGGTTTCATCATCAGGATTTCGTCACACGCCACGATGGGCTCCGCCCGATCAGCGACCGGATTTTCGTGGTGGATCGCGACCGGCTGACCTGTGCAGGCGGCGTCGGCGCGGCGCATCTGGCGGCGTGGCTTGTCGAGCGGCATGTGGGCGCGTCGGCCGCGCGCAAAAGCCTGAACATCATGCTGGTGGAGCCTGCGGCGGCACAGGACGACCCAGGACACGGGCCGCAGCCCGCCCTGCCCCTGACCCTGCGCTGCACCGATCCGCTGGTGCGGCGGGCGTTGTTGCGGATGCAGGAAAGCCTCGACGCGCCTGTGACAATGGCCGCGCTGGCGGAAGATATGGGCATTCCCCGGCGGCGCCTGGAACGGCATTTCCGGGCCGCGCTTGCGATGTCGCCCGCGCAGGCTGGGCTGCTGCTGCGGTTGGCGCAGGCCCGGCATCTGCTGCGCCACAGTCGGCGCAGCGTCACCGCCATCGCGCAGGCGACGGGATTTTGCGATATGCCGCATCTGGCACGGGTGTTTCGCCAACACGAAGGCATGACGCCCGGCGCCTACCGCGCGGCGGGCGACGCCCCTATGGCCAGATCAGACCAGACAGACCGGAGCGCCGCGCAACTGTAGCGTCGGCGATCCGGCCTTTGAATTGGTGGTCAACCCAGCAGCAGGCGGGCTTCGTGCTTCTTGGCCACCATGCGCGAGGCGGCGAACGCCTCGGTGCCGCGGGGGGTGCGCAGATCGGGGAACAGCGCAAAGATCTCTTCCCGCTGAGCGCCATCCAGACCTTCGAGAGAATAGTCGCCGGGCTGGAAGCTTTCGGTCCATGCGCCATCGGCCATGATGACCTCATGATGTTCGCACATGATGTGGACATAGGTCACACCGCGCGCGGGCTGCACCTGATCGACCCCCGCATGGCTGACCATATGCTTGGCCGCGACGAGGACCTCGCGGTGATCCATCAGCAGTTCCGCCCGGTTACCCGTCAGCAGCATCCGGTGATTGGGCGACACGAGCATGTCGGTCTCGGGGCAATTCGGACCCAGTGCACCCGCACGGATCAGAACCGGGCGCAGTTGCTCATTGCCTGCCAGCTCCGCCGCGGTCAGCTGCCGCGATCCGGTCCATGAAATCGGCTGGAACCCGTTGTCGCGGGTCAGCACCCGGTCGCCTTCGGCCAAGGTTTCGACCGGGACGAGCCCGCGTGCCGTTGCGACCATCGCACCGGGCGTAAAGCAGATGCACTGTTCAGGGCGGTCGATTTGTTCCACCGAACGGATCGCGCCGATATCCTCGAAATTCACCCGCGTGCCGTCGTCCAGCACGGCATAGCCGCCGTCCTGAAGGTCGTCGTCGATATCGTCGTCACGGTTGACGATCTGGCGCATTTCCCCCGGCGACAGGGTAAAGGTCTCGCCGCTTTCCAGCGTGACCTGCACCGGACCTTCGACATAAAGAACGTCGTTAATGTCCTGCCCGGAGGCCGAGCCGCCCTTGCTGCCGCCGTCGCCGCCGTAAACCGTGTCTACGCCGCCGCCCCGACCAACATAGAACGAGTCGCCCCCGGCGCCCGAACCGGAGCCGGAGCCAGAGCCGTTCTTGCCGCCATACATGACGTCGTTGCCGGCACCGCCATAAAGCTTATCGTTGCCGGTGCCGCCGTAGAGCTTATCGTCGCCCTCGTCGCCGCACAGGATGTCGTCGCCCTTGCCACCGTAAAGCTTGTCGTTGCCTGCATTGCCTGCCAGCACGTCATCGCCGGTGCCGCCTTCCAGCGTGTCATCCCCGTCGCCACCGGACAGAACGTCGTCGCCCTTGCCGCCGTAGAGTTTGTCCTGACCCTGACCGCCGAACAGACGGTCGTCGCCGGTGCCGCCATAGATCGTGTCGTCGCCGTCATCGCCATAGGCGGTGTCGTTGCCCTTGCCGCCATAGATTTTATCCTGACCCTGACCGCCATAAAGCGTGTCATTGCCCGACCCGCCTTCAAGCGTGTCGTCGCCCTGACCGCCATCGAGCATGTCATTGCCCTTGCCGCCGTAGAGCTTGTCCTGACCGTTGCCGCCATACAGCATGTCATCGCCCGACCCACCGTCGAGCGTGTCATCGCCTTCGCCACCGTCGAGCAGATCGTCGCCATCGCCGCCGGAGATGGTGTCCTGCCCGCCCTCGCCGTAGAGGACATCGTTGTCGTCGCCAGTGCCGGAGCCAGAGCCTGATCCACCGCTGATCGTATCGTTGCCTTCGCCGCCATAGATGGTGTCGCGCCCACGCCCGCCGTCGAGCGTGTCGTCGCCATTACCGCCGTAGATTACGTCGTCACCGTCATCGCCGTCGATTTCGTCCCGCCCATCGCCGCCGCGCAGCGTGTCGTTGCCGGCGCCGCCCGAAATCTTATCGTCGAAATTGGTGCCGTTGATTTCGTTGTCGTTCGAGTCGCCTTTGAAGTCGGCCATAATGTTTTTCCTTGGCAGCCTGAACGTGGAGCACACGCAGGTGATGGAGTTCGCTTCTGCGTCGTCCCCCCGGTGTGAACGCAAAATTATCAGTCTGAATTATATCGCATTTCTGCAATGGCGAGAAACGTGTTGCGTGATATGCTCGAGGTCACGTCAACGTCAGCGCCGCTGGTCCCATGCGCCGCACAGGCCGATCACTGGCCTACACCCCTGTATTGTGTGAGTATTCCCTGTCACGAAGCGCAGATAACAGCCCGTCCATCTGCGCATAATTTCCAAGCGGGAACCAAACAGTTTCCAGAAATGCACCAGCCCTATGCGAATGTTTGAAATCACTACACTTTTAGAGTGTATTTTCGCGAATCACATTACATTCCAGCGCTGTCAACCTTTTGGTCACTTTGCGCCCGCGACCCCCGCTATTGCGCCACATCGCGCAGGCCGTGCATGACCACTCCTCCACCGAAAAATTCTGGCCCGCCCGCCGCCGAAACCGCCGCCCGCGCCGCCGAGGCGCTGTTTGGCCAGCGGGTGGAGCGGATCACCGGGCCCGGTGGGGCGCGGCGGGCCAGTGTGCGCGTGCATTTCGACGATCACAGCGTCATTGCCTCATGGCGGGCCGATCCCGATCGCCGCGCGCGTGAAATCGCCCTGCTGACCCATCTGACGCAGGCCGGAGCGGATGTGCCGCGCCCGCTTGGGCTGCAGGACGGATGGAGTTTCCAAACCGATGCGGGCAGCCGCCGCCTGACCAGCGCGCTGCTTCGGCGCGAAGGCGCAGCGCGCGACGATCTGGCTGCCGCCGCCTGCGAAAGCCTGCTGCGCATCAAATCCGCCGCGCGGGGGGGCGGGTTTTTGGCCGGTCTGCCCGTGATCGCAAACGGGGCCGATTGGCTGGCGCGCTTTGCCGACGGACCTCGGCATCTGGGGCGTTTGCTGCACCGCCCTGCCCCGGACTATGACGCGCAGGTGCTTGCTGGAGGCATGACCAGCCTGCCGCTCTCCTTCATCAAATGGGACGCGCGTCCGGGCAATGCCGCGCTGTCGGACGACGGACGGGTGATCTGGTTCGATTGGGAGGATTACGGCCGCCGTGCCGGGGTGGAGGACGCGGCGTTCCTTGTTGCGGATGAATTCTGGCCGATTTCGGCGGCACGGTCGCTGGAGATCCTTGACGCGACCGGCTTTGTCACCGGGCGCAGGTTACCGCTGTTTTTGCGGTTTGCCGTGCTGCACGCGGTGCATCGCTGCCGTCTGATCGTGGCGCAGCGGGATCGCCATGGCTGGGCCGATCCAGACCATGCGCGCCGCTACGACCGCATCGGCACCGATCCCGATCTGCTGGCGACCTGCGCAGCCAATGGCGCAGCTTTGGCCACGCGCGATGCGCTGACCGAGCCCTTGGCGCGCTGGCTGGACGAAGTCGCGCACGCCGCCCGCACCGAGGCCCGCGCCCGCGCGATGCCGGACTGATCCTGCGCGTGGGGGCTTAGGCCAGCTCGAACCGGATGTCCTGCGCGCCCTCCCACAAAACCTTGGGTCCGATCTGCGCCAGACGGTCGAGCCCAGAGGTCAGCGTGATGAAGTGATTGCCCGCCAACTGCCCCATCTTCGAGGCGAAATGCACACCGCCATAGGCCAGCAGGATCTCCGTTTCCGATATCCCGCCGGGATACAGGATGATCTGCCCCGGCGCGGGATAGCTGGTGTGGTTTTCGTAGCCGACGCCGAAATCGGTCTCCCCAAGAGGGATCCATACGCCCTCGCCGCTCCAGCGGACATGCACCACCTGCCCGATGAACGGCATACGCGCACGGAACGCGGCGACGGTCTTCGGGGCGGCCTCCTCCTCGAAACGGGCGTCGAAGGTGACACCGGCGATGGTGACGGTCAGGTTGGTCATGGCTGATCCTTAGCGGTTCGGGATGGCGCGGCGCGGCAACAGCGCGTGATTGCAGTAAAGGCTTAGCTGCGCGGGAAAATCCACCCGCCGCACACGCGGACCACTCCCGGGTGGCGCAACGGCATGTCACCTGCGCCAGCCACCCCCTCGACGCGCCGCATCAATCGTTACGCGGCTGTCGCAGTTCCGTCATTGGACCGTCAGATAAAAATGAGACCTCGCGTGCAGCGATGGCCTGCCTCCCGCGACCATCCTCAGCCATGCGCCAAAGGAATATATCATGGATATCAAGAAAACCGTCGACCTGTCCTGGGATGACTTCGATGAACTGCGGTCGCCGCGCCCGGCCGACAATGATTTCGATCAGGTCGTGGAACGCGCCGTATCGCGCCGCGGTTTTCTGGGCGGCGCACTGGCCTTTGGTTCGGGCGCTGCGGTGTTTGGCTCCGGCGTGCTGGGTCAGGCGGGCCGCGCGGCCGCGCAGACCAGCGGCTTTGCCTTTACCCCCGTGCCCGCAGGCACCGGGTTCGATCTGACTGTGCCCGAAGGTTATGATTGGAAGCCGCTGGTGCGCTGGGGTGACGCGCTTTGGTCCGAGGCCGATGGCGCTTATGGCAGCGACGGCGTCGTGCCCGTTGCGATGTCTGACAAAGTCTTCGGCGAGAACACCGACGGCATGGAAACCTTTGACGTGGATGGCCGCACGGTTCTGGTCATCAACTCGGAATATGCCAACCCGCAGATCAACCTGCCCGAGGCCTCCGAAGGCATGGCCGCCAGCGCCGATGAGGTGACACTGCTCAAGAACATTCAGGGCGTAACGGTGATGGAAATCGCCGATAGCGGCACTGGGTTCGAGGTGGTCAAGGACAGCCCCCTGAACCGCCGCATCACCCATGACACCCAGATGACGATGGACGGCCCCGCTGCCGGTCATGCGCTGGTGCAGACCAATGCCGATCCCGAAGGCCGCTCGCCCAAGGGCACGATGAACAACTGCGGCTCCGGTCGGACGCTGTGGGGCACCTATCTGACCTGCGAAGAAAACTTCAACGGCTACTTTGGCGCCACCGGCGAGATGCCCGCGACCGAAGGCTACGACCGCTATGGCATCGGCGCCGAAGGGCGTTACGCCTATGAGACGTTCGACCCCCGGTTCGACCTGACCACGGAACCCAACGAGCCTAACCGCCACGGCTGGATCACCGAGATCGACCCCGCCGATCCCGCAAGCACGCCGGTGAAACATTCCGCTCTGGGCCGGTTCAAGCATGAAAACGCCGCGATGGTGCAGGCCGCCGATGGCCGGATCGTCGTGTATATGGGCGATGACGAGCGCGGCGAATTCATCTACCGCTACGTCTCCAACGGCACATGGGCCGAGGGCCAGCCGACCGATGGCCTGCTGTCGGATGGCACACTTTATGTCGCGAAGTTCAATGACGACCAGACCGGCGCATGGCTGCCCCTGACGCCCGAGAGCACCGGCATGGCGATCGAGGAAATCCTCGTCTTCGCCCGGATGGCAGGCTCCAAGGTGGGCGCCACGACGATGGATCGCCCCGAATGGATCGCCACCAACCCCCTGCGGGCCGAGGTCTACTGCGCGCTGACCAACAATAAAAACCGGGGCGTCAGCGGCAATGCCGGTGGCGACGCGGCGCCGGTCGGCGGCCCCAACCCGCGCGAGGTCAACAATTACGGCCAGATCGTGCGCTGGTGGCCCACGGACGAAGACCACGGCGCGGACAGCTTTAGCTGGGATCTCTACGTCATGGCCGGCAACCCCTCCGCCGCCGAAGGCATGTATCGCGGCTCTGCCAATGTGACGCCGGGCAATATGTTCAACTCGCCCGATGGTATGGTGTTCAGCTCCGACGGGATGCTGTGGATCCAGACCGATGGCGATGACAGCAACGAGGGCGAATTCGAGGGCATGGGCAATAACCAGATGCTTGTCGGCAACCCCGAAACCGGCGAGATCGCCCGCTTCCTGACCGCGCCCAACGGGGCAGAGGTCACCGGCCTGACATGGTCGCTGGACCGCAAGGTGGCCTTTGTCGGCATCCAGCACCCCGGCGGCTCCTGGCCCGATGGGGAGGGCAAGCCCCGCTCCGCTGTGGTCGCCGTCTGGCGCGAAGATGGCGCGACGATCGGCTAAGTCCGATTTGCACACCGGATCGAAGGGGCGGCGCCGCGGGGTGCCGCCCCTTTACATTAGGCGCGGTGGCGAAGGCCTATCATCCCGCCCGCGCCGATATCGACGCTCCCCATATAGCATTGCAATTTTCGTGGCTCGCACCGCCGCCGCACTTGCGCGCCCCCGGACCAGATCCGGCAGGCTACGGTGCAGATGGGCTCAGACCTCCGCGCGGAAGGTTTTTAGCAATGCCGTGGTCTGGTCCGCCAACACGGTGACATCCGCCCCAATCGCCACGAAGGTCGCGCCCGCGTCGATGTAGCGCCGGGCCAGCGCGCGGTTGACGGTCAGCACGCCTGCAGGCTTGCCCAATTCCACGATTCGGCGGATCGCGGCTTCGACGGCGGCGACGACCTCCGGGTGGTCGGGTTGCCCCAGATGGCCCATGTCCGCCGCCAGATCGGCGGGGCCGATGAACACGCCGTCGACGCCATCGGTGGTGGTGATCGCATCAAGGGCGTCGATGCCCGCGCAGCTTTCGATCTGGACTAGCAGGCAGACCTGTTCATCGGCAGTCTGGGCATAGTCGGCATCGCGGTTGAACGACGACGCCCGCGCCAGCCCGGCACCCAGCCCGCGGACACCATTGGGCGGATAGCGCATCGCCCGTGCCAGCATCTGCGCCTGCGCGCCGCTTTCGACCATCGGGATCAGGATGGTCTGCGCCCCCATGTCGAGGATCTGCTTGATTAGGCTCGTCTCCCCCACCGGCGGACGGACAAGCGCATGGCTGCCGCCGCGCCCGATCGCCTGCAACTGCGCAAGGATGCTGGGAATGTCGTTTGGCGCGTGTTCCCCGTCGATCAGCAGCCAATCATAGCCTGCGCCGGCGCAGATTTCGGTCGTGTAGGCATTGGCCAGCGCCAGCCACAGTCCGAATTGCAGCCGGCCCTCCGTGAGCGCGGATTTGAACGGATTTGGCAAAGCGGGCATGTGAGATCCTTTCTAGGTGCGGCCATCGCAGCATCGGTGTGCAAACCGAAACAGCATGACACGCCCGACGACAAGGATCTTCTGCCCGCCGCGCGGCCGCCGGCCCCGGTGCGCAACATCGGTGCTACTTGCTGTTCGCGGCCTCCTGCACCGATAGCGCGGCGGCGAGCGACTGGATCAGGTCGTCGGCGGCGATGGGCTTCTCCACCCAAGGCGCGTCCTTCAATTCGCGCGGCGTGTTGACGGTGCCCGAATATCCCGTCGCGAACACGAAAGGAATGTCGCGCGCCCGCACGACCTGTGCCGCGGGCCAGACCAGTTCGCCATTCAGGTTCACATCGAGCACGGCGGCGTCGTAGCTTTCGGCGCCGACGACGGTCAGCGCTTCCTTCAATGTCGTCACCGGACCGATCACGGAGCAGCCCGCCGCGCGCAAGGCGGCGGTCGTTTCCTGCCCGACCAGATGTTCGTCCTCGATGACCAGCACCTTCTTTTCCCGCAGCGCGGCACGATCGCCGGCCAACGGCACGGCAGGCGCGGCAGCGGGGGTCACGGTGGTTTCCTTGGCCCGCAGGGTGGCCAATGGCAGCGTGATTTGCGCCCGCAGCCCGGTTGGCGCGAAATCCAGATCCACGTCGCCATCCAGATCGGCGGCGAGCATCCGTTCGATCAGCACGGAGCCAAAACCACGGCGGCTGGGCGGGCCCTCAATGACCGGGCCGTCACATTCCTGCCAGTCAAACGCCAGCACCGCCTCGCCCGCCTCGCGGGTAAGCCGCCAACGCGCGATGATCCGCCCCTCGGGACGCGACAGCGCGCCATATTTCGCGGAATTCGTTCCCAGTTCGTGCAGGGCCAGCGCCAGCGTCTGCGCGGCCTTTGGCGTGATCTTCAGATCCGGGCCATCCAGCACGATGCGCACACCCTCCTCGTCGCGATAGGAGGCCAGCGCCGTTTCCAGCAGGGCCTCGAAAGAGGCGCCTTCCCAGCGGCTGCGCGCGACAAGCGCATGGGATTGCGCCAGCGCGGAAATGCGTCCGATCAGCCGGTCCGCCGCTTCGGGGCCGAGTTCCTGACCGCGGGCAAGGCTCTGCCGGGCGATGGACTGCACCACGGCGAGGATGTTCTTCACCCGGTGGTCCAGTTCCGCCATCAGCATGTTGCTGTGATCCTCGGCCCGCTTGCGCTCCGTCACGTCTCGCACAAAACCGGTGCCGCGCGTAGCCCTGCCGTCGTCATCGGTCTGAAACACGCCGGTGCCGTGGACATGCCGCGTGCTGCCGTCGGGCGGTGTGACACGATAGGCCAGATCAAACGGGCGGCTGTCGCGCACACACCCGTGCAACTCCTCCTCCACCATCGCGCGATCTTCGGGATGGATGCGGCCCATCCAATCCTCGACACGGACCGTTCCGTCGTCAAATCCCAGTATGTCGCGCCCGCAGGCATCGACGGTCGCGTCGCCGGTATCCATATCCCACGTCACCCAGCCGAGGCTAGAGGCCGTCGTGGCCAAGGCCAGCGCATCGCGGGTTTCGCGCAGGTGATGTTCGCTCAGACGCCGGGCATCTTCGGCCTCCGCGCTTTTCACGGCGGCATGGGTGCGCTGCGCGACCTCCTCCGCCAGTGCGACATCCGCCGGATGCCAGCAGCGTGGCTTATCGGCGTGAAGCGCCAGCACGGCGACAAGCCGCCCGTCGCGCATATGCGGCACATTGAGAACCGCGCGAATGCCGCGCTGCGCAAAGGTTTCCGTCGCCTCGGGCGTGTTGGTGCGCGGGTCTTCCTGCACATCGGCGATGGCAACGCTGCGCCCGGCCTTCAGATCGGCGATGAAATCAGCGCCGAAATCCTGCAACCGGTGGCGCCCGACATTGCTGGGCATGCCGCCTGCGGACCAGTCGGTCTTGATGATCGCGTACGCGCCGCTGTCGTCAATCGCGGCATAGGCGCCCTGCTGCACGTCCAGATGACGGGCCAGAAGCGCGGCGGCCTCGTAGCTCAGCGCTTTGGGGTCACGCTCGGCGCGGAACCGCTCGGTCAACTCGACCCGCAGCCGCGCGCGACGTTCCTCCAGCACCTGATCGGTGATCTCCAGACAGGGGCACAAAAACCCCTGAACCACCCCCTCTGCATCGCGCACGGGTGTGTAGGAGAATGAAAAATGGGTTTCCTCCAGATACCCGCGCCGCAGCATCATAAGCGGAATGTGGTCCATATGCAGCGCCTCGCCTGCATAGGCCTTGGCGACGATCGGTTTCAGGTCACGATCCCAGATCTCTGCCCAGATTTGGTCGAAAGGCTGCCCCAGCGCGGGATGCTTCCCGGCGAGGATTTCGGAATAGGAATCGTTATAAAGGCAGGTTCGCTCCGGCCCCCAGACCAAGAACATCGGCTGGCTGGAACTCAGCATCAGATCCACCAGCACATGCAGCACCTGCGGCCAATCCTGCGCCGGGCCGAGCGAGGTGCCGGCCCAGTCGAAGTCACGGATCAACTGGCCCATCTCGCCACCGGCGGCAGGGCGCGTCACGCTCCCGGTTGTCTCGACGTTCAAACGGCATCTCCGATTCGTGCAGGTGGCGGGAGCGTCGCTCCGCGCCGTAACAGATAGGGTCTACAGCGTCAGGCACCACCATTTCCGTCGCTCTCGCGCGGTCGTGATCGGTCCCGCAGTTAGGCGAAAACCGGCGAGCCGGGCTACGGACCGGGCAAAAGGGCCAATATCGGAACGGGCCGACGCCTCGGCAAACGCAGGCCGAGCAACCGGGGTTCCGCCGCAAGACGGAAAGCCGCCCTGCCCGCTGGGTTCAGTTGTCCGCGATCTCCGTGCGCAGGCGCTTGGCCAACACCGCGGGCGTGGTCGGCTTGGTAAAGACCTGAACCTCGGGATGGGCTTCCCGCAGACGCTCCGGCAGGCCGACGCCCGTATGCACCACCACTGGCACTTCGGGGCGCAGGGCGTCGAGAACGGGACCGATGTCACCATCGGGCAAATCCACATCCACAATCGCCGCATCGGGCCGCGCCGTCGCGATCAGGGTCAGCGCCTGCGCAACGCTCGTCGCAGGTCCAAGCGCCGTGCCGCCCGCATCCTCGACCCCAAACGCGAGGTTCAGCGAAATAAACGGCTCATCCTCCACGATAAGCACCTTGAGACCATCCAGATACCGAGCGGTGTCGGGCATGTGTCACCTCCCAATGTCTATTGTGAAAGCCGATCAAACGCGGCGGTCAGGTGGATCGTCACCCCGCCGGGCGTCCAGTCATATTCGATTGCGCCGTCCAGCTGACCGGTGGCGCTTAGCCTTGCGAGCTTGCTGCCGAATCCGCTTTGCGTGGGCGGGCCTGTGACTGCTGGCCCTCCGGTTTCTGTCCAGTCGAGATGCAGCATGTCGTCGCTTTGGTGCCACGCCACGCGGACCTGCCCGCCCGGCGCCGAAAGCGCACCATATTTGGCGGCGTTGGTCGCAAGCTCGTGCAGGATCAGCGCAAACCCGGTCGTCGCCGTAGGGCCCAGTTCCACCGGCGGGCCGGACAGATCGAGCGCCCCGGCGCGCCCCTCCACATGCGGCGCCATCACCACCTCAATCAGCTTATCGAGCCCGCTTGGCGTGACCTCGGCATCGCCGGAGGTGATGGAACTGCTGATCAGTTCATGCGCCCGTGCCAATGCGATCACCCGGCCTGACAGGGTTTCGGCCAGTTCTTCGACGCTGCGGGCATGGCGCGCGGTCATCGTGATCATCCCGGCGGTGATCGAGAACAGGTTCTTCACCCGGTGGTTCAGTTCCCGCAGCAGCAACTGGCGGGCTTCCTCGGCGCGTTTGCGTTCGCTGATGTCGAGAATGTTGCAGACGGCGCCCTGAAGCTCCCCCTTCCAGTAGACCGGGCGCACCCAGTATTCGACGGGGAAGGACGTGCCATCGGTGCGGTAGAACACCTCGTCATCGACATGCGCCATGCCGCCGCCCGATGCGACCTGATAGATCGGACAGCTGGTTTCCGCATAGGGCGTGCCATCGGGGCGGGTGTGATGGATGATGTCGTGCAGTTGCTTGCCCACGACCTCCTCCTCCCGCTGGAAGCCGAGCATCCGCAGGAACGCGGCATTGCAGCGGGTGGTCTTGCCTTCGGTATCGACCGCATAGAACCCGTCGGCAGTGGAATCGAGCAACAGCGCCAGATCCGCCTCGCGCCGCTCAAGATCTACCTCGATGCGGTGGCGCTGCTCGATATCCAGAAGCACGCCGGGGAACCGCAGCGGCTTGCCGTCCTCGTCCAGTTCGCACAGGCCGCTTGCCTCCACCCAGCGGTAATTGCCATCCGCATGGCGCGCGCGATATTCGGCGCGGTAGACCCCGCCCGCGCGCAGCGTCGCGTCAATGAGCGTGGTCACCCGATCCAGATCGTCGGGATGCACGGAATTCGTAGCCTCGGACAATGACATGCCCTCGCGGCAGCGGTCGGGATCAAGACCAAAGGCCCGTGCAAAACGGTCATCGGCGGTGATCGTGTCCGTCGGAACATGCCAGATCCATGTTCCGATAATCGCCCCCGCGGCCAAGGCCAGTTCAACCCGCTCCTGCGCCAGTTCCAGATCGCTCTTGATCCGGATCAGGTCGTTTTCGGCGCGGCGGCGCACTTCGATTTCGCGCTGCGCAGATTGATAAAGCCGCGCGTTATCGACCGCGATGGAAGCCTGCCCCGCAAGCCCCTCCATCAGCTTTTCATGATGCGCAGTGAAGCGCCCCGGTTCCGCATGACCAAAGAACAGTCCGCCGAGAACCTCGCCCGACCGCGAAATCACCGGCACGGCCAGATAGCTACGCACCGGCAGATGCCCTTTGGGCATGCCACGGTAGGGCGCATTGCGGGCATAGCGCGGATCGGTGGTGATGTCGTCCGAGCGCACGATCCCGGTGCCTGCGAATGTCGGCGCAAAGACATCGGTGTTGCGCGGCATCGGGAAATTCGCAAACGCTCCGCTATCCACCCCCGACAGGGTATAGAGCGTGTAGCTTTCGCCGACCTTGTCGACGATGTTGTAGAAAAACGCCCCGAATTGCGCGCCGATCAGATCGACGCCCGCATCGGTGACCATCTGCACCAACGCTTCGTGATCCAGCTCCGCCGCGACCCCTGCGCCGGTGCGGTTCAACGTCTCCAGCAAGCGTTTTTGATCGTTGAGCGCCTCCTGCGCGGCGTAACGCTCAAGGATCAGCGCGGTGATCCGGGCCACGAGGTCCAGAAACTCCGCCTGACGGGGCGATGGTAGGCCCGGCGTGCTCTGATAGACGGCTACGACGCCCAGCACCTTATCCCGCGCGCCAATCACCGGCCGTGACCAACAGGCGCGCAACCCACGCGACAGCGCGGCGTCCTCAATCCCCTGCCACAAGGGATCGCTGGCAATATCGGCAACCATCACCGGCGCCCGGCGATGCGCCGCAGTGCCGCACGACCCAGAGGCGGGGCCGATGGGCAGGCCATCAATCGCAGCCGTGAACTCCGCGTCCAGCCCGATGGAGGCGCAATGCGACAGGCAGGTGCCAGCTTCGTCCGTCATCTGGATCGAGCAGACAGCGTCAGGCCCAAGCACGGTCTGCGCCGTGCGCATCACCTCTTCGAGGATGAGTTGCAGCGGACGTTCCTGCAATGTCAGTTCCAGCAGCGTGTGTTGGAAGCGCTGAACCTCGTCACTATCCGGGGTATCCTGCGCATCAGCTTGCGGACCGGCGGCGGCCTCGGCTGGGCTCACCACGGTGCACAGCATCCCGGCCACGTCGCCCGCATCGTCGGTCACAGGGGTCAGAACCACGTCCTGCGCCGCGCCATCGGGGGACAGGGCCACAGACAGCCGTGCCGCCGTGCCCTGCGCGACCGCCGTGCCGAGCGCCTGCCAAATCGGTGCCGCGCCTTGCGTCACGGGCTGGCCCAGCGCCGCCGGGTGCGCGGGACCGATCAGGCTGCGCGCCGCGTCATTGTAAAATAGGGTCTGCTGGCGTCCCCAGATCAGCAACCCGGGCAGAGGCGAGGCCAACAGGATCTGCACCGCGCTGCGTAATCCCGCAGGCCAGCCATCAGGCGCGCCCAAACGTGCGGCGCGCCAGTCACGCGCTGCAATCAACCTTCCGGTTTCGCCCCCCGCCCGGAGAAACGCCAGCTGTGTGTCACCGTCCGAGATCATGCCCGTTCCCCTTATTCCCGCGCCATATAGCACGCGGAAATTGCTGGACAACAAGGCGCAGACACGCAGCCGCGCAAATAGCGTTCGGGCCGCGCACAGCCTGACCTGCCCCAGCCAGATCAGCGCTTAGTCGTCCGCCTCCTGCGCGGTGGCAAGCGCCGCTTCGAGCGCGGAGATGCGCGGCTCGGTCAGGCTCCCCGGATCGGGCAATTCCGGATCGGGGATGTCGCCTGCCTGCACGCGGGGCAGGTCGAACACCTGTGCGCTGTCATAGCCACGCAAGTCGTCCCAGCGGACCGGCACCGCAACGGGCGCTCCAGCCCGCGCGCGCAAGGAATACGGCGCAATCGCCGTGGCGCCGCGTTCATTGCGCAGCCAGTCGATAAAGATGCGGCCCTTGCGCTTGGCCTTTGACATGGTGGCGACGAAACGGTCGGGCTCTTCGGAGGCCAGCAGCGTGGCGAATATGCGCGCGTATAGCTTGACCGTGTCCCAGCCCGCGACACGGCGCAGCGGCACGACCACATGCACCCCCTTGCCGCCCGACAGCAAAGGCCAGCTTGGCAGGCCCAGCGCCTCCAACCGGTCGCGCAGATCGGAGGCCGCCGCGGTCACATCGGCAAAGCCAAGCCCCGGATCGGGGTCGAGGTCGAACACCATGCGATCCGGTCGGTCGAGCCTGTCGCGGCGACTGCCCCATATGTGCAATTCCAGCGCCCCCATTTGCGCAGCGCCCACCAACCCCGCAGCATCGGTGACATACATGTAACTGGCGGTCCCCCCATCGGATTCCTCCAACGCCATTTCGCGCAACGCGTCAGGGAAGCCCTTGCCCGCGTGCTTTTGAAAAAACGTCTCTCCCTTTAGCCCTTCGGGCAGACGCAGCAGGGATAGCGGGCGATCGGCGGCAAAGGGCAGGATGCGGTCCGCCAAAGCCGCGTAATATTCCGCGACCTGCGCCTTGGTGATGCCGGCATCCGGGTAGACCACACGGTCGCCGCTGCTGATACGCAGGCCAGCGACGGTCAGCTTGTCTGCGGATTGCCCTGCATCCGTATCCATTACGGCCTCCGTGCTGCGGTCATTGTCGATCTCCACATCCTTGGCGGGTTTGTCTTCGCGCAGGCCCAGATAGCGGGCGTGCCGCAACAGCCCGTTGGCCGTGCGCTCGGCATATTGCACCTCCGCCACCAGCCGTGGCGTGATCCATTGCGCATCGCGGGTATCGGCCGGGTCGGCCTCCGCCGGTGGGGTTTTTCGGCTGAGGGGCCGCATGGCGCGGATCAGCCTGTCCATGTCATCCTCGGAGAAGCCTGTGCCGACCTTACCGACATAGCGCATTTCCCCCCCGGCATTGGCCCCCAACAGCAGCGAGGCAAACGGACGCCCGCGTTTGTCGCTGGGTTGCCAGCCCAGAATGACGAACTCGTCCCGCAACTCGCATTTCACCTTCAGCCAGTCCTTGGTGCGGCTATGGCGATAGGGCGCGTCGATCCGTTTGGAGATCAGCCCCTCCCCCCCGGCCGAGCAAATATCGCCGAAGACCTGTTCGGGGCGGCGTTCGATGATGGGGGATAGCTGCACGCGGCCCAGTGGAGACATGCCGCGCCACAGATCCTCCAATTCGGCACGGCGGTCTGTCAAAGGTGCGCCGGTCAGATCCTTGCCGTCACGCTCCAGCAGATCGAAGGCATAGAACCGGAACGGACCGCCTGTCTTCAGCGCATCCTGCAAGGCGGAAAACCCCTGAATCCCAGCGCCCGCCACGATTTCCCCGTCGATCAACGCACTGTCACATGGCAGATCGTCAAAGGCGGGCAGCAGGCTGGCGAAACGGTCCGACCAATCCTTGCCATTGCGGGTATACGCCTTTGGACCGCCCTGCCCCAAGGCCACCATGCCGCGATAGCCGTCGAATTTCAGTTCATGCCACCACGCATCCCCCTCGGGCAGCGTATCGCTCAGGGTCGCCAATTGCGGCTTGGCAAAGCGCGGGCGCTTGCCCTCGCGCAGATCAACGGGCGGCGCGTCCTTGCGTATCTCCGCCAGACTGCGGCGGCTGGTGACGCCCCGCCGATACTGGGTCACCGGATCGCGGCGGCCTGCGACCTCATCCTCCTGCTTCGTCAGCAGCCAGTTTTCGCGTTTCTCCTTCGTGTTCATACGGATCAAATGCCACGCACCCGACAGACGCACACCGTGGAGACGAAACTCCAAATGGCCCTTGCGCAGCCCCTTATCCACCGGGGTCAGCGGCTCCCAATGGCCCAGATCCCACAACATCACCGCACCCGCCCCATAATGGCGCGCGGGAATATTGCCTTCGAATTCAAGATAGGAGATCGGGTGATCTTCGGTCCGCACGGCCAGTCGCTTCTCCCCCAGATGAAACGAGGGACCACGGGTGACCGCCCAGCTTAGCAGTGCCCCGTCCCATTCCAGACGCAGGTCGAAATGCGTGCGGGTCGCGGCGTGTTTTTGTATACTGTAGCGCAGGGCAAGCGCAGGCGCGGCCCCCGCATCCGATGGCTCCGGCGTCGCGCTGAAATCGCGCCGCTCCAGATATCGGTCGAGCCGCCCCATGTTACGCGGATTTCGACCGGGAGCCGCGCTTCGCCGGGGTCGATTTGCTCTTGGTGCCGGATTTGCCGGAGGTGCCTTTCGCCGCGGACTTGCCCGCTGACTTATCCTTGGCGAGGCTCTGCTTGAGCGCGGACATCAGATCAACGACGTTGTCGTCCCCCCCGCTGCTGCGGTCATCACCGGTGCGGGCGCGCGGGGTCTTTTTGTTGCGGCGCTTGCGCTCGATCAACTCGCGCAGCCCGGCATCATAGCGGTCCTGAAAAATGCTGGCATCGAACGGATCGGATTTCCGCTCGATCAACTGGGTCGCCACCGACAGCAGATCATCATCCGAGGCTTCATCCTCGATATCGGAAAACAGTGGATCGGCCTCGCGGATCTCATCGGCGTAATGCAGGGTTTCCAGCAGCAGCCCATCGCCACAGGGTTTGATCGCACATAGGTATTCCTTGCCACGCATGGTCAATTGCCCAAGGCCGACCTTCTTGGCCCCGCGCAACGCGTCGCGCACCACGCGATAGGCATCCTCGGCCAGATCGTCGGTCGGCACGACGTAATAGGGCCGGTCGAAATAAAGCGGGGGAATTTCGCAGAAATCGACGAACTGGACCAACTCCAGCGTCTTTTTGGTTTCCAGCTTGATGGCGTCGATCTCGTCAGGTTCCAGCAGGAGATATTCGTCGTCGCCCAGCTCATAGCCCTTGAGGATGTCGCCGGCCTTGACCGGACCGATCCCGGGCACGGTTTTCTCATAGCGCACCCGTTTGCCGCTGGGCCCGTGGATCTGGCGGAAGCTGACGCGTGCGCCCGTTTTGGTGGCCGAATGTATCTCCACCGGAATGGATACCAGCGACAGCCGTAGCTGTCCTTTCCAGACTGCGCGCGAGGCCATGCTCGTCTCCTTGTGCCTTGAGCATGTAACGCCGTTACGGCAGGTTTGGTTCGCCGCGTCCCGTCAGCGCCGCCCCTCCAACCAGCCGTTTCGGACCAAGGTCAGTTGCAACCAACTGAAAAAGTGAACAAACAACGCTTGACCGGGCCATGCGCGCGTTAGACTTAGGTCGCACTTGTCCGGTAAGTGGACCGCACCGCCCCGACGCACGCATGAGGCCGCATCTTGGCGCAGGCGGGCATAGCGCCACAGCGCAAGATACGTTAAATTCAAAGGAGACCGGTATGAAAGCCCGGTCGCCGGGAAGGTCTGGTATGATACGCGAACGCAATCAGGTTTCCGTCGCCGGCCTCGCGAATGGCCAACCCATTGTTTTTGTGCACGGCTTTGGCTGCGATAAATCGATGTGGAAACAGGTCACCCCGGCCTTCGAGACGACGCATCGCGTAATCACCTACGATCTGACCGGGATGGGCAGTTCCGATCTCACCGCCTACGACCCTGCGCGATATCAGGATTTGCAGGCCCATGCCGACGATCTGCTAAAGATTCTTGACGATCTCGATCTGTCGAATGCGATCCTTGTCGGTCACTCGATCGGGGCCACGATTGCGCTCCTCGCCGCGAACCGCGCGCCGGATCGGGTGGCACGGCTAATCTTTGTGTCGCCGTCGCCGTCGTTCCTCGACGATCCGGAGGCGGGCTATCGCGGTGGTTTCTCCCGCGAGGATATGCTGGAACTGATCACCTTTCTCGATGAGAACCATCTGGGCTGGTCGGCGCAAATGGCCCCCACCCTGACGGGCGCGCCCGCCGGGGCCCCGGCGAGCGAGGATTTAACGCAAAGCTTCTGCCGCACCGATCCCACCATTGCCCAGCATTTCGGGCGCACGACCTTCTTTGCCGATCAGCGCGCGGCCTTTACCGGCGCGGTGCGTCCGGCGCTGATCTTGCATTGCGACAATGACGCGCTGGTGCCGATGCAGGTTGCCGAGTGGATGCGCGATCATGTGCCCGGCGCACAACTGACCGTCCTGCACGCCCATGGACATTGCCCCCATATGACAGTGCCCGCCGACGTCGTCGGTGCGATGCGCGATTTCCTTGAGGCCGGGTGATGGCCAAGGATGGCTCCGCCGCTCAGGATCAGGCTCTTGCCGAATTGGTGGCCGATGCCCCGTGTGGGATCGTGCTGACCGATCCCGAGGGGCGGCTTCTCTATGCCAATGAAACGCTGCATCGCTGGACCGGCATGTCGCCTGTGGCCGATGACAGCCTGCAGCGCCTGCCGGACCTGATGACCCTGCCGGGGCGGCTGTTCTACGAAACCCATATCGCGCCAATGATGCAGCTTCAGGGCTTTGCGCGCGAAATCTCCTGTGCGTTACGGGTGCAGGGCGGCGCGCCGCTGCCGGTTTTGCTGAGCGGGGTCGCGCGCCATGACGCGTCGGGCAACCCGACCCGCTATGATTACACCATCTTCGACATGCGCGAGCGCCGCGTCTACGAGGACGAGCTACGCACCGCGCAGAAGCATGCGGATGAGTTGGCCGCCATCGTGCGCAGTTCCCCCAATGCGATCCTGCGGGTCGACGATGCCGGTCTGATCCGCAGCTGGAACCGCAGCGCAGAGCGGCTGTTCGGCCACACGGGCAAGGATGTCATGGGCCGTGCGGTGCTCGACATCGTGCATTTCGCCGATCACCCGGACTGGTTTACCCATGCGGTCGCAATTTGCCGGACTGAGCCCGAAGCCGTGCTGGAACCAAGCGGCGCGCATGGCCATGATTTTGAAATCACGGTGGTGCCGATTGAAAGCGACGATCTCGCCGATCCAAGCAGATCCTATTCGGTGATCCTGCGCGACATCTCCCAGCGACGCAAAGTTGAGCGGCGGCTTCAGGTCGCGATGGGCGAGATGAAGCACCGGGTCAAGAACACGCTCGCCGTCGTCTCGGGCATCGCCCGGCAAAGCCT
This sequence comes from Pacificitalea manganoxidans, assembly GCF_002504165.1. Lineage (GTDB taxonomy): Bacteria > Pseudomonadota > Alphaproteobacteria > Rhodobacterales > Rhodobacteraceae > Pacificitalea > Pacificitalea manganoxidans. Next base: position 1,590,362 of record NZ_CP021404.1, on the reverse strand, counting down.
GCCCTCGGAACTGCGCGACGAATTCATCGGACGTCTCCACGCCCTGTCGCGCGCCCATGACGTACTGACCGACGAAGGCGTGAAGGGGGCCGATCTGCGCGATCTGCTGGCGCTCACCGCCGAAGAGGCCGGCGGCCCGACACGGTTCCGCGTCTCAGGGCCGAGCGTGCCCCTGTCCGCCGCGCAGGCCAGCAGCCTTTCGATGGCGCTCCACGAACTGACCACCAACGCGCTGAAATACGGCGCCTTGTCCGAACGGGGCGGATATGTGCAGGTCGATTTCGATCATGGTGTCGTAAGCCCGGGTCGCGTGCGGCTTGTCTGGCAGGAACGGGACGGGCCCTCTGTCACACCGCCGCAGCATCATGGCTTTGGCAGCAAGATGATCAACCGCGTGCTGGCCGTCGATATCGACGCGCAAGTGGAGTTCGACTATCGCCCGAATGGCATCGTCTGTGCGATCAGCTTCGACGCCTGAGCGGAGCGGGCCCTGCCCTGCTCTATTGCTCGGATCGACCGCGAGCCATTGCCAGACCTGAGACATGCCCCGCGGGTGCAATTGGAGGATGTCAGTTCCGCCAGCCCCGGATGGCACCTGACCTCCGCCCCTCCATCGCGCGGCAACCACACGGGTCAGCAAGGTCGGTTGCAGGCAGAAGATCCCGCCACATCACGGCCGTCGCGCGGAAACCCGCAGACCGGGCAAAAAATAAGCCCCGCCGAATGACCGGCGGGGCTTTGTCACGTCCGCGTTCCGCAGGCCATGCCATCCGGCGCGGCGCAAGCGGAACGGGGGTCGGGGGCTGACGCCGCCCGACGCGAAACCTTAGCCTTCGAGCTTCAGGTTGGTCGCGGCTTCTTTGCCGTTGCGACCGGTCTCGATGTCAAAGGAGACCTTCTGGCCATCGTCGAGCTGGGAGATGCCTGCACGCTCCAGAGCGGAGATGTGCACGAACACGTCCTTGCTGCCGCCCTCGGGCGCGATGAAGCCGTAGCCTTTGGTGCTGTTGAACCATTTCACGGTGCCGTTGGCCATCCGTCTGTTCCTTCCGATAACTCTGCCCGCGTTGTGCGGCAGCTTGGCCCGTCAGTGCTTGATCGAACTGGGAGCCGGAAAACGGAGAACAGTGGTCGATAGCGAAAAACGTCGCCGGGTTGGAATGCGCTTTTTCAGCGGGCCTTGCAACTCATTTCTGCCGCTTTGAAACGGATCGGAGGGGATCCGCCGGGTTGTGATCCCCCGCTCGGCCAAGGCGCCGACGTGTAAAAGGTGCGCGGCCCGCCTCTTCATCGCAGGTGCTTTCAGGGTGCGGGATCGGGCACCGGCGCCTCCGCCACCGCGATAGCCCCGTCGTCATAGCGCGCATGGCGCATTCGTCCGGGCGCATGCGCTATGTCATTGTCGTTGCTGAAAGACGCGCCCACCGCCACCGCCCGACTGGCCGAGGCACCCCCGGCCATCATCCGCTGACGCAGGCTGCAACTGAACTCATTGCAAATCGCCGCGCGGGCGTTTCGATCCAATGTGCATCCCATCTCGGCCTGAAATACGCAGCCCCGCTGAAGATGCCGTTCCGGCAGCCGGGCGACGTAGCGTTCGCGGAGCGCCTCGGCAGTTAGTTCAGGGTCGCGCAGACGCTGCTGCGCAAGCGTTGGCACGTCGGTAAAGGCCAGCTCATCATGCCCGGTCGCGCAGCACATGCCACGACACGCCACACAAGCCAGCACGCCCACCTCCTGCCCCGCGCCCTCCGCCGCGGCCTGTCGTTTTGCCAAATCTTCCCGTGCGGCGGCGAGATGCGTTTCCTCCTCAGGGCCGAACACCTCCGCCAACAGCATATCGAGCCGCAGCAGATAGGCATCGCGCAGGTGCACGGGCACAGGCACCACCCGCGCGCTGGTATGGGGCACCAGATGCGGGGTCAGACCCTCGGCCTGCAAGGCCGCAATCAAAGGGCTCAGACGCGCAGTGATCCGTGCGCCGCGCGCCTCATCCTGAGCCTGCGTATGCCGCCGCGCTTGTTCGGCTCGCGCCGCGCGATCCCGCGTCATGCAGGTCAGACCGTCACAAAGCGCCCCATGCGCGACCTGCTGCCCGCAATAGCGGCACTGATCCTCCCGACGCGCCGCCCCGTGCAACGGCGGCGGCGCCAGACGCGGAGGGGTATGACGCCCAGTGCCGTCTGCCCTGCTGCTTGCCATATCCCCGTCATACCCGGTCATGGTCCCCACCGCCCTGCGCCCATCATCCTGCGCCCCACCGCTCTGAGTCCTTCCGTCTATCCCCTGCAGCCTACCAGCCCCGCGCCTCGACACGCAGAGATTTTCCACACACCGTCTTGCGACCGCTCCACAGATGCCGTGTCGTCAGGGGGGCAAAATTTGCCAAAGCACGGGATTTTCGTCTTGTTTCCCCATTGGCCCACAACTATACGCGTCGGCGGAGACGTGGCCGAGTGGTCGAAGGCGCTCCCCTGCTAAGGGAGTAGGCGGGAAACCGTCTCGAGGGTTCGAATCCCTTCGTCTCCGCCACCTACCAATTTCGTTCGATCTAAATGGGCCGCCGCGAGCGGCCTTTTTCATTGGTTTTGTAGGATTTTCTTCCCAATTTGCTTGTCGTTCGGTTTCTTTCGGTTCAGCCTGATGACGTTCCTTGTGTGGTATGAAATGTGGTACGAGTACGATGGCGCTTTCCGGAAAGCTGACCAAGAAGCTGGTGGAGAACCTCGGCGCTGGGCGTCATGGCGATGGCAACGGCCTTTATCTTGTGGTCGATCCCACAGGCGCACGGCGCTGGATCGTGCGCGTGGTGGTCAAGGGGCAGAAAAACAGAAACGGTGGCCCGCTCCGAACGGATTTCGGCTTGGGCAGCGCGGAGCTGGTGTCTCTGCCCCAAGCCCGAGAACGCGCGCTGGAATATCGGCGGATGGCGAAACAAGGACTGAACCCGCGATTCAATGCGCAGCGGGAGGTGCCCAGCTTCGAGCAGGTGGCGCAGCAAGTGCATATCGACCGCATGCCCACCTAGAAGAACGTAAAACACGGGCAGCAATGGATCAACACGCTGCGCGATTATGCTTTTCCCAAGATCGGACGCATGCCGATCGACGCCATTGGTCAGCCCGAGGTCATGATGTGCCTTGCGCCGATCTGGACAGAGGAACACGAAACCGCCAGGCGTTTGGCCCAGCGGATCAAGGTCGTGCTGGACGTGGCACGCTCCAAGGGCTTCCGCACCGGGGAAAACCCAGTCACAGCCATCAAGGAGGCCTACGTCCTACCCTCTCCGGGATTATCTCGCCCTGCCGCGCAGCGCCTCAGCACCACAATCCAAGCAGCGCCCCAAGGAATACCCGACGCTGGAAGAGGCCTGGTACATGGTCGATTTGATGCCCCAGACGCATATCCTGCAACGCCGGGATCGAGCGATGGTTGCCTTCGCCTTCATCTCAGGGTTTCGGGCCGCCACGCTTACCGCGCTGCGCTTGAAGCACCTTGACCTCGATCGCCTGTCAGTCCTGCAGGACGCGCGCGATGTGCCTGCCAAGAACGGCAAGACCTATCGCGCCAAATGGTTCCCGCGGACGGAACGCTTCCAAGAGGTCTTCCTGAACTGGGTTCGGGAATTGAAATACTTCGGCTTTAGGCCGCAAGACGCCTTGTTCCCCGATGGCAGGTCCCTCCATACGCGCGCCCCAGCCGCGGCCCCGGTGGCGCCATTGGCTTCGAGCAAGCCATTGCAGAACGCCTTTGCCAAGGCCTCGGCGCGGCTCGGTAAGGCCTACACGCCGCACGCGGCGAGACACACGCTGAAAGCGCTCGGCGCCACGATGTGCCGCTCGCAGGAGCATCGAAAGGCTTGGTCGATGAACCTTGGTCACTCGAATGAGCAAATCACGGAGAAACACTACGCGAAAATGTCCCAAGCTCGCAGCGGCGAGCTGATCGAGACCCTTTGCTCAGATCAGGTCTTCACCGAGGAAGAAAACGAGATGATCATTGATTTCTTCCAGCACCGTTTCCCGCGGGGCACCTCCGAATACGTCGCGGCAAAGCGCCTTGCCGAGAAGCGCGACAAAGCGCGAGGAGACTGTGATGTGCTTGAATAAACAGTAGGCGGGCCACGGATTGCACGCGGCGGATCGTTTGTCTTAAGTCGCAGGTGACGCCCCAACCCGCCGCAGCCCCCGGCTTGCAGCTCAGCGGCAATCGCCGAACCACTTAGTGAGCCCCGAAGCTGCGACCCGCCTAGAGCCGATCTCCTAGGCCCTGTTACACAAATCGAGATCGGAACGCACCTCCCCTAACCCCGGACGGACTTGCCCCACAGCCTCTGTGACAGGAATGCCAAGAACGGTGTAGCGGTTGAGCACGGGGATGCGGACTTTGATTTCCGCGACCTGCCGGTAGAAGCCCCGCGCCATGATGCGCTGTCCCATGAGTTTCACGCAATGCATCTTGCTTTCGACGCGGCTTCGTCGGCGGTATCCGCTCCATCGCCGCCCCAGGGCACGGCCCAGGTATCGCGCGCGTTGACCGCTTAATTTCTGGCGATGGCCCTAGGGCTCGTCGGTTTCCATGACTTGGCATTTTTGCGGGGTGGGATGATGGCGTGAGCGCCGCTAGCGACGATTGCGTCATGGCATTTTCGGGTATCATAGGCGCCATCGGCTGTGACCAAACCGATGCTCTGGTCAGGCGGAGCTCGATTCAACAACTCGGGTAGCATGGGAGCATCGCCTACGTCGCTGGTCGTGACCTCGACTGCCCGCACCTCCAGCGTTTCCTCGTCGATCCGTATGTGGATCTTGCGCCAAATGCGCCGCTTAGGGCCGCCATGCTTGCGGGCGTTCCATTCGCCTTCACCCTCAGATTTGATGCCGGATCTATCCATCAAGAGGTTCAGCGGGCCGGTTGCGACGCGATACAGCAGGCTCACGTTCAGGGTTTTCTAGCGGCGGCATAGGGCGCTGAACTCTGACACCACCCAGTTCACCCCGCCCGACCGCAGTAAGCTCTCACTGAAACCCGTGGACTTGGTCCCGAGGCGACGGTGGAATTCATGTCGCGCCTGCTGCGCATCACCAAAGCAGAGGATGATCGGGATCACATCCCGTTGATAGTTTTATCTGCTTCCAACCACGAGGTTTCACTTGGTGAAACGGCGCTTCGACGCCTCCCTCAAGCAACCCTTAATATTGGGCGAAGCTACGGCCGTCACAACGCCGGCAGCACAGCTTGAGGAGACGCACGATGAACGCCCCTGATAAATCCGGCCTGATTCAGGCCGAGGGCATCACCACCACCCCCGGCTACATGCCGGGCTTTGGTAATGACTTCGAGACCGAGGCGCTGCCCGGTGCGCTGCCGCAAGGCATGAACTCGCCGCAGAAGTGCAACTATGGGCTCTACGGCGAACAGCTTTCCGGCACTGCCTTTACCGATGTGCGACCGGAGCGCACCTGGTGCTATCGCATCCGGCCCTCGGTCAAGCACTCACACCGCTACGAAAAGATCGACCTGCCGTATTTCCGCTCAGCCCCCGATATTCACCCCGAAGTGACAAGCCTTGGGCAGTATCGCTGGGACCCGGTGCCGCACACCGACGAGCCGCTGACCTGGCTCACCGGCATGCGCACCATGACGACTGCGGGCGATGTGCATACCCAAGTCGGCATGGCGAGCCACATCTACCTGGTCACCGAGTCGATGGTCGACGACTACTTCTTCTCCGCCGATAGCGAGATGCTCGTTGTGCCGCAGGAGGGCCGCCTGCGGTTTGCCACCGAGCTGGGGATCATCGACCTTGAACCCAAGGAAATCGCCATCATCCCGCGCGGGCTGGTCTACCGCGTCGAACTGCTAGACGGTCCGGCGCGAGGTTTCGTCTGCGAGAATTACGGCCAGAAGTTCGAGCTGCCCGGCCGCGGGCCCATCGGCGCCAACTGCATGGCCAACCCGCGCGACTTCAAGGCGCCAGTGGCGGCCTTCGAGGATCGCGAGGTGCCCTCGACCGTCACCGTGAAATGGTGCGGCCAGTTCCACACCACCAAGATCGGACAGAGCCCGCTCGACATCGTCGCCTGGCACGGCAACTACGCGCCTTATAAATACGACCTGCGTAATTACTGTCCGGTCGGCGCGATCCTTTTCGACCACCCCGATCCATCGATTTTTACCGTGCTAACCGCGCCCTCGGGGCAGGAAGGCACCGCCAACATCGACTTCGTGCTGTTCCGTGAACGCTGGATGGTGATGGAAGATACCTTCCGTCCGCCGTGGTATCACAAGAACATCATGTCCGAGATGATGGGCAATATCTATGGCCAGTACGATGCCAAACCCCAAGGATTTGTGCCGGGCGGCATCAGCCTGCATAACATGATGCTGCCGCACGGGCCGGACCGCAACGCCTTCGAGGGCGCCTCGAACGCCGACCTGAAGCCCGAGAAGCTCGACAACACCATGTCCTTCATGTTCGAGACCCGCTTCCCGCAGCAACTGACGCAGTTCGCGGGCAAGGAAGCGCCGCTGCAGGACGACTACATCGACTGCTGGAAGGACATCGAGAAGAAGTTCGACGGCACGCCGGGCAAGAAATGAAGCTTTATACCTATTGGCGGTCGACCACCTCCTACCGGGTCCGGATCGCCTTGAACCTCAAGGGGCTGGCTTACGCGCCGGTCCCAGTCGACCTGGTGGCGGGAACGCACAAGGCGCGCGATTACGTAGCGCTGAACCCGGGGCAAAGCGTGCCGACGCTGGTGCTGGAGGATGGCACGGTGCTAACCCAGTCCATGGCCATTCTCGACTGGTTGGAGGACACCCACCCCGATCCGGCGCTTTTGCCCTCGGATGCTCTTCAGCGGGCCAGGGTGCGCGCAACGGCGCTGACCATTGCCGCCGATGTGCATCCAGTGAACAACCTGCGGGTGGTGGCGCGGCTCAAAGAGATGGGCCACAGCCAGGATGACACCGTGGCCTGGATGAACCACTGGATGCGGCAGGGCTTTACCGCCTTTACGCAATTGATCGACCCGGAGACGGAGTTCTGCTTCGGCGATACGCCTGGGCTGACCGATCTCTGCCTCGTGCCGCAACTTTACAATGCCCACCGCTGGGGCTGCGACCTCACGGGCCTGTCGCGGCTGACCGAGATCGAGGCGCGCTGCCTGGCGCTGCCCGCATTCGACGCGGCTCGCCCCGAAAATCAACCCGACGCACACTAACGAAGGATATTCCTATGACTGATCTTGTCCGATCCTGGATCGAGACCGCGAATGACCCCGAAAGCCCGTTTCCCCTGAACAACCTGCCGTTTGGCGTCTTCTCGGCAGGCGACGCGCCCCGCTGTGCGACGGCCATCGGCGACAAGGTGCTGGACCTTGCCGCGCTGCAAAAGGCGGGTCTTCTGCCTGATCATGGCTTCGATGAACCGGCGCTCAATACCTTCATGGGCGAGGGCAAACAGGCATGGAACGAGGTCCGCGAAAAGCTGACCGATCTGCTGCGCGACGGCGCCGAGACCGACGCGGTGCGGGACGCGCTCCACGACATGGGCAATGTCACCCTGCACCTGCCCTTCACCGTGATCGAGTACACCGATTTCTACGCTGGCCGTCAGCACGCCTTCAACGTCGGTTCGCTGTTCCGCGACCCGGCCAATGCGCTGCCGCCCAACTGGCTGCATATTCCCATCGGCTACAATGGCCGTGCCTCGACGGTGGTGGTCTCGGGCACCGAGTTCCACCGGCCAATGGGTCAATTGAAAGGCCCGCAGGATGACCAGCCACGCTTTGGCCCCAGCCAACGCCTCGACATCGAGTTGGAGATGGGCGCGGTCGTGGGCATGCCCACCGAGATGGGCCAGCGCATCAGCGTCGATCAGGCCGACGACATGATCTTCGGCTACGTGCTGCTCAACGACTGGTCGGCGCGCGATATTCAGGCTTGGGAGTATCAGCCGCTGGGGCCGTTCCAGGCCAAGGCCTTCGCCACTACGATCAGCCCCTGGGTGGTCACCAAGGCCGCGCTCGAACCGTTCCGTTGCGACACACCCCCGCGTGAGAAGGAACTTCTGCCGCATATCAAGGACACCGGACCGATGCTCTATGACATCGACCTGTCAGTCACCATGACGGCGCCCGGTGCGGAACCGACCGAGATCTGCCGCACAAACTACAACGCCCTGTACTACTCTGCCGCGCAGCAACTTGCGCACCACGCCTCGTCCGGTTGCGCGATGCGGACTGGCGATCTGCTGGGTTCGGGCACGATCTCGGGACCCGAAAAGGGCACGTTCGGTTCGCTCTTGGAGATGACCTGGGGCGGCAAGAACCCGATCACGCTCGAGGGGGGAGCGACCCGCACCTTCATCGAGGACGGCGATACCCTGGCATTGCATGGTCACGCACAGGGAGATGGCTATCGTGTCGGTTTCGGTCCCTGCGTCGGAACCGTGTTGCCTGAGCGGGCTGATCGGTCGTAACGACCGAAGTCGCCTTGCCGTCGTCGACGGTGCGCATTGCGAGGTCGAAGATCACCGGCTTCGCGGCATCTATCGCTGCTCTGTAGATTGGCAAGCCGTGGCGTCAGCCACGGCCTGCGTATCGCTGACCGATGGTATCCGCTGTCGCCTGAAGACGTGAAAGGTGGTTATTCGCGACCACGTCGACCGTTTGATCGCCGGCATTCCAGACCAGGTTGATTGCGCCAATCACTTCCGCGCCAGCCAGGATCGGCACAGCAATAGCCGCCGGAAGCTCGCCATAATCCACCGCCCGGCCCCAATGTCCGTGGGCGCGGGCGGCATAGCCCTTTTCCGAGATCGATTTCAGGGTTGCCGGCAATTGGGCCAAGGCCGCGGCGTCTTCCCGCGGCAGTCGTCGGATCAGTTCTTTCAATGCCTCGGCCCGTCCGCCCTCCGAGAGGCCCGAGAGATACGCGGCCCCAAGCGCCGAAAAGATCGGCGAGGGACGAAACCCGACCGAATCCGGGTAAACCCCATGCTTCTTAAACACCCGGGTGTTATCGACAATTTCGGTCCGGCCGGCTCCGATCGCAGCAGCAAGATCGACGCCCAACCCGGTCGCCTCGGAAAGCCGGACAATTTCCTCTTTGCTGACGGCCACGAGCCTGTCGACCAGGTCCGGCATGCCGCCTGCCTGCGGGAAGGCAGATCCGAGTTGATAGTACCCGTCACTGCTTCTGCGCGTTAGCCAGCGTCGGCGTTCGAGCGTCGCACAGATCCGCAGCAACGTCGGCTTTGACAACCCTGTGCGGGCTGCGAGAGATGCAAGCGAAGTGGCGCCCGACGTGTAAATGACTTCAAGCACCGTCAGTCCTCGTTCGATGGATCTGTTCAGTTTCACCCTAGCTCTCCGTTTCACCTAGTGTAACGAACTTTCGCAAAATATGCCGCGACGCGATAGCGATTTGTGATGCACCCCGCGCTTCGACCAGGGAATCGGAGGCTGAGCGACGGGCGTTACATCGGGGAGGATGCTGTGTCGGAATACAAAAGAAATGCCTTTCTAGTTCATGCCGTTACCGGCCTGTCACTCGTGGTCGTTGGGGTTGTGTTCTACGTGTCGGTCTTCGGGGTGTTTTCGGATTCCTACCTGCGGGTCGGCATGTTGTTCGTTGGCGGGTTACTGCTCATCCTGTATGCGGCCGGCCGTTCGGGCAGCCTTCTTGACCGGGGGCTTCTGGCGGGCGTTGCCATCTGCCTGTCGCTGAGCGTTTATCAATACTTCCGTGCCGCCGAGGAGATCGAGACGGGGCTCTACTTCCTGACCTCGACCGACATCTGGATGGGATTTCTCGGCCTCATCGCGGTGATCGAACTGACTCGTCGCTCGGTCGGTCTGGTTATGGCGGTGGTCGCCGGTCTGCTGTTAGCCTACGGCGCCTTTGGTCATCTGGCACCGGGTTTTCTAAGACATGCCGGAATCTCGACCGAAGAGTTGATGACCGTGCTGTGGTATTCCTTTGACGGTGTCTTTGGGCGCCCGTTGGCGACGGTGGTCTCGACCATCCTGATCTTCATCGTGTTCGGCGCATTGCTTGAGTTGCTGGCAATCGACCTCGTGCTGGTGCGGCTTGCCATGGCCGCCACCGGGCGGATGCGGTCCGGCCCCGCCGCTGCGGCAACGGTGGCCAGCGGATTGTTCGGGACGATTTCGGGCTCTGCGGTGGCCAACGTCGTGGGCACCGGGGTTATCACCATTCCGCTGATCAAGAAACGCGGGTTCTCGCCCCGGTTTGCGGCTGCGGTGGAATCCGCAGCCTCCAGCGGCGGCCAGATCACGCCACCGATCATGGGGGCCGTGGCCTTCATCATGGCAGACGTGACGAGCGTTCCGTATCTGACCATCTGCGCCGCCGCTGCTGTGCCCGCGCTGCTCTATTATGGTGGCCTCTTCGTCGCCATCTCCAGCGCGGCCCGCAATATGGATCTGGCCGACGAGCCGCGCCCGAAGATCGCCTTCAACTGGCGCGAACTGGTGCAGATGGGCATCTTTGTCCTCGCCCTCGCGGGCATCGTGGTGACCATGGTTGGCGGTTCGTCGCCCGCCTATGCCGGCTTTGTCGGTGTCACGCTGGCCGCGCTGCTGGGCTTTGCCGTGCGTCCCGACCTGCTGTTCAACGGCACCGCCTGGATAAAATTCGTCCGTTCGGCGGGGCTGATCTCGGCCCAGCTCGTGGTCATCGTCGGCGCCGTGGGCATCGTCATCGGCGTGCTGAACCTGACCGGCGTTGGGCTGCGTTTCGCCTCGCTGCTGTCGAGGCTTGCCGAAGACCAACTGATCATATCGCTGATTTTGATGGCCATTGCCTGTCTTCTGCTCGGCATGGGGATGCCCACGGTGCCGGCCTATCTGATCATCGTGCTCGTTATGGGTCCGTCGCTGCAGAAACTCGGCGTGCCGATCGTCCACACGCACATGTTTGTGCTCTATTTTGGCGTGCTCTCTGCAATTACGCCGCCAGTTGCGCTCGCCGCCTTTGCGGCTGCACCAATCGCGGGCTCCAACCCCATGGCCACGGCCCTCGAAGCCTCGCGGCTGGCGGTGCCCGGCTTCGTGATCCCGTTTGCCTTCATCTACCAGCCCGCGCTGTTGCTGGGGACAGGGTTCCCGTTGGCAGACTCGGCGCAGGCGATCCTTTTCGTCCTGCTCGCCACGATCCTGATCTCGCGCGCCTGCTATCCCCGTCGCGGCAAGACTTACATGACGCCGGTGGGGTTAGCACTGGCCGGTGCGCTGATCTTCTTCGGGCCGCTGGTCTCGTGGATCGCCGCCGCTGCTGCAGTTGGGGTGATGTACGTCGACCGATTGGAAATAACCGCCAAGAACCAAGTTTCATGATCGCAATGGAGGAGAAAACATCATGAAGACCACGACTCTTAACCGCCGGAGCCTCTTGGCCGGCACCGCTGCCGCCGCGACGCTGGCCATGCTGCCCCGCGCCGCGCTGGCCAAGGAACTACTGCGCATGTCGACGCTGGGGCCGGGCAGCAGCCCGAACCTGGTGATGACCACCTTCGCCAATATCATCAACCGCGACCTGCGGGACTACGAGATCCAGATCAACGCCACCGGCGCCGCTACCCGACACGTGCTGGAAGTGGCGATGGGCAAAACCGCGTTCTGCATGTCCTCGCCCGCGCTGCATGCACTGATGGCGAACCAGAGTGCAATGTTCGAGAAGATGGACCAGGCGCCGGAACTGTCCAAGAAGCTCCGCGCCGTGCTGAACTTCCCGATGGGCGTCTATCACATTGCGGTTTACGACTCTTCGGGCATCACCTCGCTGGATCAGGTCAAGGGCAAGCGGGTCTTCCTTGGACCTCCGGGCAGTGCTGCCTTTTCGACGATGGTGCGCCTGTTCGAGGCTGTCACCGGCTTGAAGGCCGACGAGGATTACGAAGCAGTCAAGCTCGGCTGGGACGCCGCCGCTGCTTCGTTCCAGGATGGCAACCTCGATGTGTATTGCAATCCGACGAACGCGCCCAGCCCGGTGCTGACCCAGATCGCCGTGACCAACCCGATCCGCTTCCTCGGCATTCCGGCAGATCAACTGGAAAGCGACGCGGTCAAGGCACTGGTCAGCCGCCCGGGCTTCGGTCTCGGCACGCTGCCGGCGGGGGTCTATGGCGACAACCAAGTCAACGACGAGGACGCGACCACCCTGCGCGTCACCGTCGGCATCGTCACGAACGAGTCCGCTGACGAAGCGATGATCTACGACATGACCAAGACCTTCTTCGAAGGCGTGGCCGAGATGCGCGACGGCGCACCCTGGCTCAAGGCGATCACGCCGGAAGCGGCAGTGGCGGATCTCAACATGCCGCTGCACCCCGGCGCGCTGCGCGCGCTCGAAGAGCTTGGCGCAACGATCCCCGACGTCGCACGCGGGTAAACAGGCAAATGGCCGGGGCGGCAGCGCCCCGGTCCGACTAACAGGTAGGCCCCGATCATGACCAAGAACGTTCTATTCATCATGTGCGACCAATTGCGCTGGGACTACCTGTCCTGCACCGGGCATCCGCATCTGCATACGCCGAATATCGACACCCTTGCGGCACGCGGGGTGCTGTTCGACCGTGCCTACGTGCAATCGCCGATCTGTGGCCCGTCGCGGATGTCCTTCTACACCGGGCGCTACGTCGCCTCGCATGGCTCCACCTGGAACAACATCCCGCTCAAGGTGGGAGAGATGACGCTTGGCGACCATCTGCGCCCGCTGGGCGTGCGTACGGCGCTTTGTGGCAAGACCCATATGTCGGCCGATGTCGAGGGGATGAAGCGCCTCGGCCTTGCGCCGGACAGCGAAATCGGCGTGCGGGTCGCGGAATGCGGCTTCGAGCCCTATGAGCGCGAGGACGGCTTGCACCCCGACGGCCCGCGCTATCCGCGCAACGAGGCCTATGATCAGTTCATGGAGAAGCGCGGCTGGCCCGATGAAAACCCCTGGCAAACGGTGGCCAACAGCGCCGAGGACGAGGACGGCAACATCCTAAGCGGCTGGTTCATGGACAACGCCGACAAGCCCGCCCGCGCCGCCGACGAAGAAAGCGAGACCCCCTATATCACCTCCCGTGCGATGGACTTCATCCGCGAGGCCGGGGACACGCCCTGGTGCCTGCATCTGAGCTACATCAAGCCGCACTGGCCCTATATCGTGCCCGCGCCCTATCACGACATGTACGGCCCCGAGACGCATCTCGACCCGGTGCGCAGCGCGGCGGAGCGCGAAAAACCCCATCCCGTCTATGGCGCCTTCATGGAGGAACGCGTCAGCCGCGCCTTCTGCGACGATGGCACCCGTACCCGCGTGCTGACCGCCTACATGGGCCTGATCAAACAGATCGACGACCAGATGGGCCGGTTGATGGCCTTCCTTGACGCGCAGGGTCTGACCGAGGAGACGATGATCATCTTCACCTCCGACCACGGCGATTACCTCGGCGATCACTGGATGGGCGAAAAAGAACTGTTTCACGACGCTTCCGCCCGCATTCCAATGATCGTGGTCGACCCACGCGCCGAGGCCGATGCCGCCCGAGGGCAGACATCTTCCGCGCTGGTCGAGGCAATCGACGTGGTGCCGACGATCCTCGACTATTTCGGCGGCGAGGCGGTGCCGCATATCATCGAAGGCCACTCGTTGGTGCCACTGCTGCACGGACAGACCGACAGCCTGCGTGACGTTGCGGTCTCGGAATACGACTATTCCATGCGTGGAGTCCGCCAGCGCCTCGGAGTCGCGGTCAAGGACGCCAAGCTGACCATGCTGTTCGACGGGCGCTGGAAATACATCTTCGCCGAAGGGTTCCGCCCGATGCTCTTCGACCTGCAAAATGACCCTGACGAACTGACCGACCTCGGCGCCGATCCTGCGCATCAAGCGGAATGCGCCCGCATGGAAAAGCTGCTCTTCGCTTGGGCGCGCCGCACGTCGCAGCGCACCACGCGATCTGACGCCTGGATCGCAGCCCGTGACCCAAGCCTGGGCGAAGCCAAGGCGGGTATCCTAATCGGCTATCGTAACGAGGCCGAGCTGCGCGAGGTTCTCGGGCCGGTCGCGGTGCGCGCCGGGAAAACCCACAAGGCCGGATGATCCGATGGCCCGGACCAGCACGGTCTTCAAACGCCTGTCACCGATCCGCCCGTGGTTCCTTGAGCAGACGCCAGCGTCGTGAAAAGCCGGCGCGCTTGCCGGGCTGACGGGCGCCGCCATCGTGCTACCGCAGGGTGTGGCCTTTGCCATCATCGCCGGGTTGCCGCCGGAATACGGGCTGTTCACCGCGATCATCGTGACCGCGTTGCCGCGCTCTGGGGGTCATCGCGCGTCATGGTCTCGGCGGTGACGCTGGCCAGCCTGATCGCGTCCTTTCGCACCAGCCGCCGCCCGCCGGCCTATATCATCGTGCTGGTGGCCGGCTCGCTCGCCGCCGTCTTGCTGGGCGCCGAGGCCTCCGGGGTGGCAATGTTCGCGCCGCTTGACGCGAAACGGCCCTGCGCTCGGCGCGTGGCAAGGTGCTAGCAGACACCACCTTTTGGGAGGTTACCGAAACCAGCTGTTCACCACCGCCGCGGCGCCCTGCTCGTTCAGGTGATTGTCGTCATAGTATAGCGGCATGCCATCCGCGACTGCGCGGCAGGTTGCACTCGGACAAAGCGCTGGACCCGGGTCGAGAATATGGACATTCGGGTGGTCGGCGATCCCATCGATCATCTGCTGGAACAGACCGCGTTGCGCGTCATAGGCCGCACGGCTTAGCGCATCGTTCAGCGGCACCTTCCAGCTGTTGGGGCGATACCATGTGTTGAGCGCTTCTTGCTCCGGCAGGCTCTGGGCGTGGATCGGCACGGGCGCCACGATATAGACCGACAGGCCCCGATCAGCGATCGCCGACACTGTCGTCCGGAATTGAGCCATGAAGTCCCGCTGGTAGACGGCGAGAGTGGCCGCGTCCGGCGTGCCAATCGGCCCGCGCTGCAAATGGCGCGGCATGTCGCCTGTGCCGTACCCCAAATACCACGGCCAAAGCGCGGCATAGACCACCGCATCGACGCCGGGCATCGCCAGCAACTGTTCATGCGCCTCAAAGCTCAGCCGCTCGCAGGTCCGCGAAAACATGGAAAGCCGGTGCAATTGCGTGCCAATCGGCGGGCATTCCCACGACCAGTAATGCACTGTCATATAGCCGCGCGCGCGGAACGCCTCGCTGAGCGGTCGGGCCAGCGCATCAGAATGGCTGTCGCCGATCAGCACGACCTTGCGTTCGGTCACCGGACCGTAGGCGCAGGAATAACCGTCGCGGGTCAGTTCGCCTTCCATGCAGCGCGCGCGCTCTGGATTGACGAGGAACTTGCCCAGATAGGCGCGCTGTGCGGCCTCTGGCATCCGCTCCGGCGCGCCGCCGGTTTGCCAGATCACGCCCGCCAGCCCAAAGATCGCC
This sequence comes from Pacificitalea manganoxidans, assembly GCF_002504165.1. GTDB lineage: Bacteria > Pseudomonadota > Alphaproteobacteria > Rhodobacterales > Rhodobacteraceae > Pacificitalea > Pacificitalea manganoxidans. Next base: position 1,574,893 of record NZ_CP021404.1, on the reverse strand, counting down.
GCCACCAGCACCGCATCCAGCGCGACAATCGTGCGAAAGCGTGGCTGCCGCCAGCGCCGGAACGGCAGTTCCGTCGCCGCACCTAGCGCCACGGCCAGCACATAGGCCACCACAAACGCGATTGGTCCCGTCCACGCGCCCCATGGCGGCTCAGCATAGGTCAGGTAGACGATGACGGGGAAATGGAACAGGTAGATGCCGTAGACATTGCGCCCGGCATAGAGCATCGGCTTCCATTGCATCGCGCGGCTGAGCCAAGCCCCCCGAGGCTCGGCCAGAATAATCAGGCAGACGCCGAACATCGCGGGTACCGAGATCAAGCCCGGCGAGGGAGAGGCCGGCGTCAGCAGCAGCACCGAGGCGATCACCAGCCCCCAGCCGAGGATCATTGCCCCATCCCCGGTCAGCACCCGCCCCAGACGTCCGGCGGGCCAACCGCGCGCCATGAGCGGGGCCAGAGCGACGCCGATCAGGAACTCCCAAACGCGCGTGACGAACAGATAGTAGCTCGCCCCGCTCAGATCGGGTTCGGTGGAATAGATCTGTGCAGTGGTCAGCGACGCCACGGCCCCGCCCAAAACCACCAGCCAGAACGCCCATCGGACCGGCACGAGCACCAATACCGCCATGATGAGCATCGACAGCAGGTAGAACTGCTCCTCAAGCGCAAGGCTCCATGTGTGCAGCAAGGGTTCCGCCAGCACCGCGACTTCGAAATAGTCGCCGGTCGCCGCCGCATGCATGTTGCCTGACAACAGGACAGACATCAGCGCCGCATCCGCCAGATCGTTCAAATCGCCGGGCAGCAACAACAGCCAGCCCACCGCCAATGTCAGCAGGATGGTCACAAATAACGGCAGCAGAATGCGCCGGACGCGGGCGTCGAGAAATTTCAGCCCCGCGACACGATAGAGCGTGAGAGGAGACCGATCTGATCCATCCGCGCCGAGCTTGTCCAGCAGCCCCAGAAACGAACGGGTCACAAGGTAGCCGCTGATCAGGAAAAACCCGTCAATGGTGATATAGGCGCCCGGCGCCCAAGGCAGGCCCGCATGGGTCCAGATGACCAGAGAAACCCCAAGCCCGCGATAGGTGTCGATGGAATAGGACCGGTTCACGAAAGCCTGCTCAGCGCGCCGCTTTCAATGCGTCGCCAGCGGCCTTGTGCCCTTGCGCGGCGCTGGCTTCAAGATACCTGATCCCGGCCTCGCGCCGTCCCTGTGCCAACGCGACCTGTGCCAGGTTGTATAGAGCGTTGGCATCGCCCTTATCAGCCGCAATCTGCCAGTGCTCCAGCGCGCGGTGGCGCCCGGCTTCCACATCGCCCCCAGCGCGCTGTGGCTGCTGCCAGTAAAGCGCCCCAAGTCGGGTATGAGACGGGGCAAAGCCGGTCGCCGCCGACGCCAGCAGCAGCTTTTCCGCGGCATCGGTATTTGCGTCAGTCCGGGGTGCGGCATCAGCCGGGGCCGCGTCAAGCAGTGCCAGAGCATGGTTATACTGCGCCACCGGGTCGCCATGTGCCGCGGCTTTCTCGACCCACGCGGCCGCATCTGCGCCACCGATTTCGCCCTTGTCGGGATTGGACAGCAGATACTGCGCCAAATATCCTGCGGCAAAACGATTGCCGAGTTCGTCCGCGCGCAACAGCACGTCGGAATACGCAAGCTCACTACCGATCAGTCCTGCCTGCATCAGCTTTGCCAATTCGAAATATGCGTCTCCCGCCGTCACCGGCGGCGATTGCGCGATCAGCTTTGCGAAAGTCTGGCTGAGCGGTGCCTGCGCCGCGGGATCCTTGGTCGCATCATGCAGCTGATAAACCGCCATCAGATACTGCCCGCGTGGATCGCCGTGATCGGCCGCGCGGCGAAGATGGGCGACCACCGCCTCCACCTGCAGGGCTTCGGGACGGGACAGCGCCTCATAGCGCGCCATGTCGAAATGCGCGCGTGTGTCGCCAGCCGCCAATCTGCGGGCCAGCACCTGTTCCAGCGCGCCCCATTCACGGGCCATGAAAGCCACGTCGCTTAGCTGTTCAAGCCGGGTGATCGGGGTCACTTTCGCATCCGTATCGCAGCCAACCTGCCGAGCAGCGCCGCGCGGGCCGTCAAGGCTCGGCGTGCCAAGAATATCGCAGACCACCGCCACGGCGGGGGCGTAATCGGCCAGCATGAGCGGTTCAAACAGCGCAAAGGCAGCGGTCGCGTCGCCTGCCCGATACCGACGCAGGGCAAGGGCAAGCTGCGCCTCATCCTGACCGAGGGCCGCGCGCAGGCGCAGCCCCCGATCCGTGTTGTAGGTTCCTGCACCCAATGCCGCGAGACCCAGAGCCACGGCAGCGCCACCCAACAGCCAGTCCCGTGTCCTAGCCATGCTTCACCCCGTCAGATCGCGGCGGGCGCAGATCAAAACTGGACACTCAGCCCCAGCGATGCGCCGGAGTTGGTGTCGCCGCCGAACGCGCCACCGGCATACCCGGTGAGGTTCAGGTTGACCCCCGGTGCGGCTTCAAAGCCAAGCCCCACCGACAGCATGCCCTGCGTCGCGTCGATGCCCGGCACCTCCGTCTCGAAGGTGACATCCTCGCCGCCCGAACGGCCCCGCACGGTATAGTCGTTCAGCCCGGAGACATGATCCACCTCGACACCGCCCGACAAGACCAGTTGCGGCGCAAGCTGATAGCCATAAGTCACGCCCAGCGACAGGCCGGTCACCGACTGCTCTGGCACCTCGACCGTCAGACGATCAGGCAGCGACCCACCGGTTTCCGAGAAGGACAGCTTCCCGACACGGCCCGCCATGGCAGATGCGTCGATTTCCAGAATGCCGCCGCCCAGGTCCGCGGCATAGCTTGCGCCGACCCGCACCAGTTGCGCCTCACTGTCCACATCATCGAAGTTGGTGGTCGAGGTCAGCGCGTTCCGCGACCCGTCGAGGTCATGGCTGCCGCTCTCGAAGGTGATGTAGGGCGTGAGACCGCCTTCCAACCCGGTGAAGCGTGCGCCCAGTTGGAATTGGGTCCCGCTGCCATCACCAGACAGGCCCGAGTCGACATCGAAATCACCCGACACCGTCTGCACGCCGAAGCCCAAGGTGACCATATCGGTGCGATAGCCGCCGCGAACCCCGGTGATGACGTAGGACAGGTCGTAATCCGACATGGTGGTCGAACTGTCGGAGCCGAGGCTGCGGCCATCGGCCTGCAGCGTCGCCCATGCGCCCGCTTCGCCCGTGTCCGGCACCCCCTCAAACAGCGGCGTCGTGGCCAGCAGGGACCGCATCGCGTATTCAAACGCACCGCCATACCCCTCGGGTGTGAAGCGCGAGAAGATCGCGACCCGCTCCGACGCATCCGCCGCTGCCAGCATCGGGATCAGGTTGCCCCCGCCGGCCGCGATCACGCCATTGCCGGTATCGCCGCCATCGGCCAGTTGCTCGACCACGCTGGCAATCTCGTCATGACGCCCGTGGTCGGTTTCGCTTACCATCGTCAGCAATTGCTCATCCGCATCGCCCAGCGACGACCCGAGCGAGGTCAGAACCCCGGTGGTGTTCACATAGACGAAGTTCGAGTCCGACGTATTGGTGATCGTGCTGAACATTCCGGTCCGCAGTTCCGGATCGAAGCGCAGCAGCTGATAGGCATCGCCCTGAACCGGCACATAGCCGTCGATCGTTTCGATGTTCAGAACCGACGTGCCGCCCAGCGTCAGACGTCCACCGATAATGATCTGGTCATGCTCGGTGCCCGGTGTGGTGCCCGCGATCTCCATATCGGCTTCGCCACCGTTGGAGAAATCGACATCACCCGAGAACTGCAACGTGCCCGGCGAGTAGCCCGGCGCGACCGTCGCACCGTTCTGCACCGTGGTGGTGCCAGCATCGACATAGCCCTGCCCTGCAAGAACCACATCCGTGCCGTCGAGCAGGACCGAAGCGGCGCTCAGCGTCGGCAGCGCAGCATCCAGCGCGCCGTAGAGCACCAGTTGGCTGTCGCCCGTAACCGTCAGGTCTTCACCCAGTTGCAGACCACCCGCGCTTACAGTGTCGGTGGGGCCAAAGATCGTGATGACGCCGTCTGTCACCGCCGCTTCGCGGAAAATCGCTGCGCTGCCGGTCTCGATCACGAAATTCGTGTCAAGCGCCAGCATGTCGCCGCTCATCACCCCGGTATAGTCAAGCGTGCCGTCCAGCGTCAGGGTGCCTGCGCCGGAAATCGCACCGGTGAAGCTGCCCCCCTCGGTCAGTGTCAGGTCGGAGCCGTTCAGCACCATCTGGCCATCGCCTTGGACGCTATCGAGCGTTTGCGCGCCGGTCAGGATGGTAAAGACCGTGTCGTCCAGCACCAGATCGGTCTGCGACGACAGAACCCCGCCCTGCGCCAACGTCAGCCCGCCACCGATCGCGGTGATGTCGGTGACGGTAATCGCCCCGATGCTGCCGCCGAAGGTCAGCGTGCCGCTGCCTACCTTGGTGAAGGACCCGAGCCCGGTGATCGACCCCGCATATGTGGTGTCGCCCAGTTGATCGACGGTCAGCGCGTCAGTGGCGGCAGCGACAGTGGTGCCGCCCGCGCCGGTGAAGCCTGCGCTCGCCCCGGTCGTCTCGATCCGGCGGTCGCCGGTGACGGTCAGGGTGCCGTTATTGGTGACACTGCCTGCGGAGGTGATGTCGGCGTTCTGCTCCAGCGTCGCGCCAGAGGCATTGTCCACGCCGCCCGCACCTGCGGTCAGCGCCGCGTCCAGATCGGTCAGCCCACGGTTGGTCAGCGATGCGACAGTCTGCGCCGCATTCACGTCATAGGTGCCATCGTTGGTCACAACACCCACGGTGTCGGCGGTGCCCGCGACGAATGTCGCACCGGTAGAGACGTCGATCTTGCCGGTATCCGCCAGCGTGCCGCCACCCGTCGTGTCGAGCGTGCCTTCAGACACGGTCGTGCCGCCGGTATAGGTGCTCGCGCCGGTGATCGTCAGCGTGCCGCTGCCTTCCTTGATGACATCGCCAAGCCCGGAAATCACGCCGGAATAGGTCGTGTCGCCCAGCTGATCGACGGTCAGCCCGTCCGTGGCGGCAGCGACGGTGGTGCCGCCCGCGCCGGTGAAGCCCGCGCTCGCCCCGGTCGTCTCGATCCGGCGGTCGCCGGTGACGGTCAGGGTGCCGTTATTGGTGACACTGCCTGCGGAGGTGATGTCGGCGTTCTGCTCCAGCGTCGCGCCAGAAGCATTGTCCACGCCGCCCGCACCTGCGGCCAGCGCCGCGTCCAGATCGGTCAGCCCACGGTTGGTCAGCGATGCGACAGTCTGCGCCGCATTCACGTCATAGGTGCCATCGTTGGTCACAACACCCACGGTGTCGGCGGTGCCCGCGACGAATGTCGCACCGGTGGCGACGTCGATCTTGCCGGTATCCGCCAGCGTGCCGCCACCCGTCGTGTCGAGCGTGCCTTCAGACACGGTCGTACCGCCGGTATAGGTGCTCGCGCCGGTGATCGTCAGCGTGCCGCTGCCTTCCTTGGTGACATCGCCAAGCCCGGAAATCACACCGGAATAGGTCGTGTCGCCCAGCTGATCGACGGTCAGCGCGTCAGTGGCGGCCGCGACGGTGGTGCCGCCCGCGCCGGTAAAGCCTGCGCTCGCCCCGGTGGTCTCGATCCGGCGGTCGCCGGTGACGGTCAGGGTGCCGTTGTTGGTGACACTGCCTGCGGAGGTGATGTCGGCGTTCTGCTCCAGCGTCGCGCCAGAGGCATTGTCCACGCCGCCCGCACCTGCGGTCAGCGCCGCGTCCAGATCGGTCAGCCCACGGTTGGTCAGCGATGCGACAGTCTGCGCCGCATTCACGTCATAGGTGCCGTCATTGGTCACAACGCCCACGGTGTCGGCAGTGCCTGCGACGAATGTCGCACCGGTGGCGACGTCGATCTTGCCAATATCCGCCAGCGTGCCGCCACCCGTCGTGTCGAGCGTGCCCTCAGACACGGTCGTGCCGCCGGTATAGGTGCTCGCGCCGGTGATCGTCAGCGTGCCGCTGCCTTCCTTGGTCACATCGCCAAGCCCGGAGATTACACCCGAATAGGTCGTGTCGCCCAGCTGATCGACGGTCAGCCCATCCGTGGCGGCAGCGACAGTAGTGCCGCCCGCGCCGGTGAAGCCTGCGCTCGCCCCGGTCGTCTCGATCCGGCGGTCGCCGGTGACGGTCAGGGTGCCGTTATTGGTGACAGTGCCTGCGGAGGTAATGTCGGCGTTCTGCTCCAGCGTCGCGCCAGAGACATTGTTCACGCCGCCCGCACCTGCGGTCAGCGCCGCGTCCAGATCGGTCAGCCCACGGTTGGTCAGCGATGCGACAGTCTGGGCCGCGTTCACGTCATAGGTGCCGTCATTGGTCACAACACCCACGGTGTCGGCAGTGCCGGCGACAAATGTCGCGCCGGTAGAGACGTCGATCGCGCCTGTATCTGCCAGCGTGCCGCCGCCCGTCGTGTCGAGCGTGCCCTCAGACACGGTCGTGCCGCCGGTATAGGTGCTCGCGCCGGTGATCGTCAGCGTGCCGCTGCCTTCCTTGGTGACATCGCCAAGCCCGGAGATCACGCCGGAATAGGTCGTGTCGCCCAGCTGATCGACGGTCAGCCCGTCCGTGGCGGCCGCGACGGTGGTGCCGCCCGCGCCGGTGAAGCCCGCGCTCGCCCCGGTCGTCTCGATCCGGCGGTCGCCGGTGACGGTCAGGGTGCCGTTATTGGTGACACTGCCTGCGGAGGTGATGTCGGCGTTCTGCTCCAGCGTCGCGCCAGAGGCATTGTCCACGCCGCCCGCACCTGCGGTCAGCGCCGCGTCCAGATCGGTCAGCCCACGGTTGGTCAGCGATGCGACAGTCTGCGCCGCATTCACGTCATAGGTGCCGTCATTGGTCACAACACCCACGGTGTCGGCGGTGCCCGCGACGAATGTCGCACCGGTAGACACGTCGATCTTACCGATATCCGCCAGCGTGCCGCCGCCCGTCGTGTCGAGCGTGCCCTCAGACACGGTCGTGCCGCCGGTATAGGTGCTCGCGCCGGTGATCGTCAGCGTGCCGCTGCCTTCCTTGGTCACATCGCCAAGCCCGGAAATCACACCGGAATAGGTCGTGTCGCCCAGCTGATCGACGGTCAGCCCGTCCGTGGCGGCAGCGACGGTGGTGCCGCCCGCGCCGGTGAAGCCCGCGCTCGCCCCGGTCGTCTCGATCCGGCGGTCGCCGGTGACGGTCAGGGTGCCGTTATTGGTGACACTGCCTGCGGAGGTGATGTCGGCGTTCTGCTCCAGCGTCGCGCCAGAGGCATTATCCACGCCGCCCGCACCTGCGGTCAGCGCCGCGTCCAGATCGGTCAGCCCACGGTTGGTCAGCGATGCGACAGTCTGCGCCGCATTCACGTCATAGGTGCCGTCATTGATCACAACACCCACGGTGTCGGCCGTGCCCGCGACGAATGTCGCACCGGTGGCGATATTGAGGGCTGCGTCATCGGCCAAGGTGCCGCCGGCGGTGGTGTCGACGGTGCCCCCGTCGACCGCCAGTTCGCGAACGGTCAGCGCGCCCGCTACATCGACCTGTGCGGTGCCTGCATTCGCATCAAAGCTCAGCTTGCCGGCGGTGATGTCACCTTCCAGCACGGATTTATCCGCGGAACTGTTAATATTGTCGACGAGGTAGACCTGCACCTCGCCCGCTACAGTGTCATTATGCGAAATGTCATTGGCCAGCGTGACCGTGCCCTCGGCGGTAAGCGCGCCAAGAACGAGGCTGCTGCCCTGAGGCACAAAACCGGCCTGATTCCAGACGAGCGCCTGATTGCCGCCAACATTGCGACCCAGGTCCACTGTGAGCCCAGCGGAGGTCGCGGCGAACCCGCCCGAGCCTGTCCACATCACCTGATCGGATTCGCTGCCGACCCAACGGGTGAATTCACCCGAGCTTAGGAAAACCGGCACCGACAGCTCCGACAGCGACGCCGAGTCCGCGCCATCGAACTCCACGCGGGACATGCTGTGCACGCCCACGCTGTCGACCGCCTGAAGTGTCCCGCTTTGCAGGACTGTAGAGCCAGTATAAGTATTGTAGTTGTCAAAGCGAACTTTGCCTTCGCCATTGATGGTCAGCGACGCCCCGTCGCCTTCGGCAAATTGCGCGCCCTCATAGCTGGCCTGTGAATCGTCGCCGATTGTGCCGCCGAACACGATTTCCCCACCCGCGTCGGGGGAGAGGGTCACGTTGGAGCCGCGCATCATGAACAGGTCAGAGCCCACGCCATCGCCGGAGGCCCCGCCTGCGGCATCCGCGCTGGACCCCCCGCGCGCAGTGTTGCCCGCGAATTGCATTTCGCCTGCCAGGATCAGCGTGCCACCGGACCGCACGAAGATCGCGCCGCCGAAACCGGAGCCGCCTTCACCGGCCTTGGTCGAGCCATCGGCAAACACGGTGGAGCCTGCACCAGCGCCAAAGCCACCATCGCCCCCTTCACCCGCTGCGCTGGTGGGCGTGCCTGCACCCGGCTGACCGCCAGCACCGCCGCCGCCGCCAAAGCCGCCCGCGCCGCCGGACCCGCCCGCACCGCCGACGCCATTGCCCAACGCGTTCAATGCCGCTTCGCCAAATGCACCACCGGCACCGCCGCTGCCGCCACCGAAGAATTCGCTGCCGTTGCCGCCGTCGCCGCCGTCACCGCCATCGCCGCCTACGCCGGTCAGGCCCTTTTCCGCATCCAGCTGCCATGCGATCAGGTCTGCCGTAATGAGGCCAAGTTCGATCCCGTGAGCCGCCGCCGCTGCCGCATTGGCCGCCGCAGTTGCTACATCCGGATAGGGATCCGGCACGCCATTCGAAACGGCTTCGGCAATCGCCAGGGCGATTTCGGTGGTCTTGAACGCGACGTCGCGCACAAGCGCCGGATTGGTGGGCAGGCCGTCGCTGCCATCGCCGCCTTCGCCACCGATCCCGCCCGTGCCATTGGTGGCGTTGGCGCCGGCCAGGCCATTTTGACCGTCCGTTCCGTCGCCTTCGGTGAAATACGCGTTGCGGCCGTCATTTCCACTGGTGCCTGTCGCTGCGATACTTGTCACATCGCGCCCGTTCATGCCGCCGCCAAAGGCGCTGTCGCTGATGAAACGAATGCTCGTCGGGTTGCCGGTGATGGCGTTGGACAACGTGACCTCGCCCGTCACGGGATTGACCGCGGTGACCGTCGTGCCGGTGGGCACGCCTGTGCCTTCGACAACCTGCCCGACCTCGATATCTCCGACACCGGATTTAATGGTCGCGGTGTTGCCGCTGACCGTCACATTGTCGGAATAGAGGAAGTCGACCGCCGTCGTGACCGGTTGGCTCAAGGTGACACGATCACCATCGATTGCCGTGACGGTGGTGCCTGCGGGGATGCCGGTGCCGAACACCTGATCGCCGACTGCCAGCCCGGTATTGGAACTGGGCGCAAAGATGGTGTTGGACCCCACTTCGGAGCCCGGCTTCGACGCATCGAAGCTCAGCGTGCCACTGGGGAGGCTCGACGAAAGTGTGACCGTGCCGGTGCTGCGATCCACAGCGGTGACGGTGATGCCTGCCGCGTCCAGTGCGGCGGTGCCGGTCACCTTCATACCCGCTTCAAGTGTCGTCGGCACTCCGTTTGCGCCGTAATTGAGCGTGCTGCCGGTTTCTGCGTAGGTGGCCCCGGTCAGGATCGGCGGAGAATAGATGTTGAATCCATCCAGATCTCCCAGCGTGACAGCCTGGTTGACCTCAATGGAAGTGACGTTGCCGCTGCCGTCGCGGTTGACTGCCGTGATCTTGGTTCCTGCAGGCACGCCGCTGCCGACGACCTCCTGTCCGACGCTGAATCCGCTCGACGCACTGGTGGAGAGATACTCGGTCGAAAACAGGGTCGGGCTCTGGGCATAAATGCTGTTGGTGTTGGAGGCCGTCGTTTCGTCTGACGCATAAGCAGAGGTGGTCACGAAGTCATTGATGTTGAGACCGTTGGCAAAGCTGAAGCCAGTGCTCGTGACGCCGGACACAGCATCGGTGACAGTCGTGCCGCTTGAATCCACCGCCGCGCCGAACGTCGCGCCATCCGTGATGGCAAAAATCGGGTCGCCGCCGAACTCGACGCTATTGAGCACAAAGCCGCCGCTGGTCTGGGTGACGCTCGATGTATATCCGGTCACGAGGTTGGAGGCACCGGCCGAGGTCTTGTCGCCGATGGCGAGCGCCGCGTTCTTTACATCGATGCTGCCGCCGCCACCGCCAGCACCGCCGACGACGTTGTTTCCGACGAAGTTTGCATCCCGAACGGTCAGCGCCGCGCCGGTGTTGACAAAGAACACACCGCCCAAGCCTGCGCCGCCACCTGAACCCGCGCCGCCTTCGGTCTGAAACCCGGAGAAGGTCGCGCCTTCACCGTCAACCGTGGTGGCGCCCGACATGACCTCGAATGCGCCGTCGCCATTGCCGGAAACACTCAGCGTCTGGCCCGTGACGACGTCACCGTCGATCACACGGGTAAACGTGTTGGTAGCGGTCTGGGCGGAAATTGGCGTGGCGCCGATGGTGATGCCGGAGGCGAGAAGTGTCGACGTTAGCAACAGCGCTGTCTTCGAATACTCCACGCGCGCTGCGCCCTGATCCCGTCTCGCCATACCTGCCCCCAAAAAAATCTATTATTGTTGAAGAAACCTGCCGCAAAGCTTGCACAACTTTTGCACAGAGCTAGCACATTTAGGGTTAACCCTCGTTCTTGGCGCTAAGTCAACTGGAACTACTGCGGCGCGAAAACATTGTTGCCGATGCGCGACGAACGGCGACCCCAACCGCTTACCCCGCGACAAGAGCAGATCATCAGAATGCTGAAGGAGCAGGAGGCAGGCATGGCGACGGCCTATGACAGCCGAAAGCACGGGGTCAGCGCGGCGGCTGACAGCGCTGAAGGATGAGAACACCAAGCTAAAGAAGCTTCTGACCGAGCAAATGCTGGGTCTGGTTACGCTGGACGATCTGGTTTCAGAACGCTGAAGGGTCCGCCTTGAAGCGTGAGGACGTCGCGTATCGTCGCGCCGAGTATGGTCTGACGGAGCGGCGAACCTTCCACATCGTGAAAATGTTGGGCAATCAGGAGCCACCTAGCTGCCGGTAAACCTCACGCCTCCAAAACTATCTCCGGCAGGACGACCTCCCATGTTTCCCGGCGCAGCTTCGCGCGATGTTCTTCGCCGCTTTCGTGAGCATGACGCGTGACGATCGCACCGACCTCGGCGGAGATTACGCGCTGTCCATCCGGAACGTGCCATCCGCCCTTCATAACGATCAATGTGCGCCCCTTTCTATCGTGGACGGACCACCGCGCACCATTCCTCACGACGTCTACCATGTCCCCGACTTGCGCCTCAGCGATTGCCTTGACGCACTGGTCTCCTTCGTTACGGCGGCCTGGCCAATCAATGAAGACCTGGCTCATGTCAGGCATCAGATATGTTCGGTCCGGCGGCAAACCGCAGACCTCGGACACCGAAGCGTGCCGACGCACAATGTTGCTTCCGTTGCCCGGGACGAATGCATGTGCACCCTGCGTCATCACCGCGAGACTGCGCCTCGCCCGCGTCATGGCGACATAGAATAGGCGACGGGGCGCATCGAGATCTTCGTGTCGCGATGGCCGGTCCCAACCACCGTTCAGGATCACAACGTCGTCGAACTCGAGCCCTTTCGCGCGGTGTGCGGTCATAAGCAACAGCCCCCGTTGCTCCCCCCGAGCGTCGCGCGCCCACTCGGCGAACCATTCAATGAGATCGGGAACCGAGACCTGCCCAGAACCAATTTCCTGAGCAAGCGCGGCGATGCCTTCGGCAATAAGGTCAGTCCATTGATTGCGCTGAATGTGGTTGAGAACATCTAGCAGCTGCGGCACGCCGAGCACGCGAGATCGATCTCGGCTCATTAGGTCGATAAACTGCCGCATCTCGCGCAGGCGCCAAAGGCTCGGCAGGCTCTCATTAGCCATCTCAACCGGAATCCCTTGTGCCTCGGCGTAGGCGCGCACCGGGGCAAGCTGCCTCCAGTTTCGCGCGATTATGGCCGTGCGCGACCAGCTCCACCCTGGCTCCAATGCCGCCAGACGCTGTAGTTCAGCAACCGCCGCAACGGCCTGCATGCGATCTCCGGGTTGACATTGAATAAGCTGAACGCGCCCCTGCCCGACCGGATCAGTTGTCTCCATAACACCGCCCGGCGCCTCCTTCCGGCGCTTTCGGTCGATTGTAATGTCGTGTCCCAGCTTCATCCTATCGGCCGCGCCGGCGATCACGGTGTTGGATGCCTCGATGATATGGCGCGTAGAGCGATAGTTTTCGATGAGAAACTCTGGCTTTGCCCGATAGTCCTGTTCGAACTGCCGGATAAATTTAATGGACGCCCCGGCAAAAGCGTAGATGTTTTGATCGTCGTCCCCTACAGCAAACAGGCTGAGCTTCATGTCCTCGTCGTCGATCGTTCGTCCCGCGACGGCGGCGATCAAGGCATATTCTTCGGGGCCGATATCTTGATATTCGTCTACAAGGATCCACCGATACCCCTGTATCAACGTCTCGCGCTGCGCCTCGGCTTCAGCCTTGCTTAAACCGTCGCCATTCAACTGGCGCACAGCCTCCATGACGATACCGTCGAAGTCCCGGCTCTCGGCCTGCGACCCGGCAAAGCTGGCGCCTACAAGCCGCATGGCCATTGCATGACAGGTCGAGACCGTCACACCGAACGCCTCGTCCCCCACCAGATGCCGGAGACGCACCCGGATCTCTACCGCGGCGTGACGGTTATAGCTTAGAACCAAGATGCTGCGCGGATCCTCGCGCCGAACGCGGATCAGGTAGGCAATACGATGCACCAAAACACGGGTCTTGCCAGAGCCCGGACCGGCCAGGACTAGAACGTTGGTGGCGTCCCGATCATCGGCGACGATTTTCTGCTGATCGGCATTGCCAAGAGCCTCGACGACATTCTTCCACGACGTCCCGGTCGTTTGCCGCTTCACTTCGGTAGCCTTGCCCTTCATCCAGCGCCCCATGAAGCCTTCTTGGTCGAGCGCAAAATAGTCCTCTGTCAGGCGGATGGCGTCGGGCATCGAGGTCAGCCCGGTTTCCGCATAGGCCGCCATAACGTGAGTCTGCACCGTCTGTTCGTCGTAGTGCTCCTGCAATGGCGCAAAATCTTTGACCAGAAACTGTGCCTTGCTTGGTGCGAGCTGGAGCGTCATGGCAGGCCGGAAAACGGTCAAACCTTTGCCAAGGGTTACCACATCCTGCTCGTGCAGCCATAGAAGCCCGCGGTCCATCAACCGCGTCATCTCCTTAACCTGACTTCGCAGGAAGGCATCGCTCGTCAAGCTCGCCAGCATATCGCCCAGGCTGGTCTCAACCTGCTGGTCCTTGCCACGCTGACCTTTTTCGAGCCGCCCCAAAAGATGCTCCACCAGCACCTCGCCCGCTTGACGGCGCAGCGCGGCTGACTGTTCCAACACCGACCAAGACCGTTGCAAAACAATGAACAACGTATCGCGCGAGGCCTTGCGCAAGCGCACATTGCCCTTACCGCCGTCAAGGTCCCGCCCGTCGCGTGCCATTCCGCGCAGCAACTTCTCGACGACATCGGGGCGGACGTGGCTATGGCCTTGGTCGCGCAGCTTTTGGCTCGCCAGCTGCAGATTGAACGGAGTACTGACCGCGTCCTCCGCGTCGGGCGCCTCTTCTCTCATCGTCGCGATCAGGTCTGTTTCCAGCCGGGTCGCAAGGTTGAGCCGCTTACGAGAGTCATCCGTCACTCCAAAATGCACAAAGACCGTAACCGCTGTGTCATTCCGGGCGATCCCGAGGGTTTCGAGATCGGCCATCGCCTTAGTCAGCTGCCCGCCGGTCAACCCGCTCACGCCGGTTAGCTCGTCGGTCGATATGCCCTCGTCAGGGGGCGCATTTATCAGGTGGCGGACAATGTCCATCAGCTGGGTACGGCGCACCCCTGTGATCTGCGCTTTATCAACTCTCGCCTCCGCCTCGTCGATGCTGCGCACCCGAAGCGACGACGGGAAAACTTGCACGCGATTTTCTTCGCGCGACAAAAGCTTAGCCTCCTCCAACCAGGAAACGGCGGTTTTGACCCGCGTGTCGTCGGTCGCACTCTCGCGCTGGAATTCGCGGTCGTGTTCCTGCCGCACGATCTCACCCGAGGTGGCGACCACCATTCCCGTGTTTCGAGTGCGGACATCCATCCGGCGCAACGCCTTCAGGATGGCGCCGATCTCGCGGCGGTCCAGCCGTGATCGCGCAGAGAGTTGAAACTGCCGCTCGACATCGTCCGGCGCGTAGAGCAGCACACAATTGGCATTTTCTCGATCCCGGCCAGCACGTCCTGCCTCTTGCAGGTAGTTTTCAAGCGACCCGGGGATATCGCAATGAACTACCAGCCTGATATCGGGTTTATCGATCCCCATGCCAAACGCGTTGGTGGCCGCAATCACTCGCAGTTCGCCAACGCGGAACCGCTCTTGGATGGTCTTTTTATCATCTGGCGTCAGGCCAGCATGGTATCGCTCCGCTGACAGGCCCTGCCGTTGCAGAAACTGCGCTACCTCCTCTGTCCCCTTGCGCGTTGCGCAATAGACCACGGCGCCGGAGCCTCCTTCGGCCGGAAGGCGCCGTTTGATGACTCCAAGGATATCGGCCAGTTTGGTTCGCCTGCCGGTCGAGCGGACCTCGAAGCTTAGGTTCGTGCGCGAGGCCCCCCCGTCAAGGAGCAACAGGTCGGTCCCAAGCCGCTGACGGAAATGGTCGCGGATATCACGCACTACATCGGGCTTCGCGGTAGCGGTCAGGCAGATCACTGGGGCCGGTTCATCGTCACCTGCCATTTCGCGGATGAACCGTGAGACATAGCGATAGTCCGGCCGAAAATCGTGCCCCCACTTCGATATGCAATGCGCCTCATCTAGAACCCAGAAACCAATCTCGCGCTGCTTGAGAACCGAGCGCACAGATACACTGCGCAACTGCTCCGGCGAGATGAGCAACATCGCGGCCTCGCCCATGCGAACTTTATCCAATGCATCCTGACGTTCAGGAAGCGACAGCATTCCATTCACGGTAACCGCCGAGGAAATGCCTGATCGTTCCATGCCCGCCACTTGGTCGGCCATCAGCGCCACCAGCGGAGAAATCACGACCGTCAGCGCGCCGATCCGATCGAACTTGGCTAACGCGGGGATCTGGTAGCAGACGGATTTACCTGTCCCTGTCGGCAGGATGCCGAGCAGGCTGTTGCCGCGCATGCCCTCGTCGACAATGCGCTCCTGCAAAGGGCGTCCGTCGGCATCGGCAGGTATCGGGCGAAAACCGTCGAAGCCAAACCAGCGAGAAAGCGCTTTTAAAGGATCACTCTTTTCACGGCACCACGAGCAGTCCGCCGCATCGCAGGCTGTGTCGCGCAGACGTTTTATCAATCGCGCTGCATCCGGGAACTGCATCCGAACCCAAGGTGGCATGACCGAGTCGCCACCTGCGACCGAGATCCAAGCGACGGCATAGGCCAAAGGCCAACGCATCTGGGGCGCACCAGCACGCTCTAGCAAGCTCTCCACTGCGGTGGCGCAAACCTCGCCCGCCAGCAACCGACGCAGCGCCTGTCGCGCCTCAGAGGCAGATGGCATGCTCAAGCCACGGACATGACTGAACACGGCGTCAAATCCGCGATCCTGTTCGCCCCGTGTCGTTAGGTAGTGGTAAGCGACAACCGTATCTGGCGCCGTTGTGTTCAACGTGCGGAAGGAGGCGAACTGGTTCTCCAGAACATCGAATACCAGCCGTGCATCCGCCTCTGGATCGTTCACATGCCCCGACAAAAGCCGCCCATCATGGTAGTGTTTGACGAGGTGGTGATATGGATTGCGCGGAAAGGCCAACGGATTGAGCCAAAGCGTATCGACAGGCGCTTTGGCAAGCTGAGCCAGCCTCGGTCGCAAAGCCGCCAAGTGTGGCAGGTCATGGCGCAGAATATTATGTCCGATGATGTGCCGGGTTTCGCCAAGGTCGGCCTCCAACCGAGCTAGCGTGTCCTCCATGTCACCTCGATGGCACCGTATTGCTGGCCGGTCGTCATGTCGTACCGCCGCCAAGTCGAAAACGCGCGCAGTTTTAGGGTCAACCTCGAGGTCGACGGACACACATCGCGTCAGGAATGGATCGGGATGTTGGACGGCCTTTAGCAGAGGTCACCGGGGGAGCTGATCATTTGGAAGTCTATTTGGGATGCTACGTCTGACTAGGTCAAGCATAGCGCAGACTTCCGAGGCTCTCGCTTACAAACCCTGTGTCCAAAAATCACCTTGTTTGAAAATAAAGCAGCGGCTGATGTTAGAAAATATCCATGAAATCGAACTTTCAGAGGCCTCAGATCGCACGGGTGCAGGCGATTGACCTTTCATGCCGGCTCAATCTAATCGGGAGTTGTCGCCGCCTGAAAACTGAACCGCCAACGCCCTAGAGTTATCTGGTAAATCCAACGCGCTTGAACAAGGCGCCCCCGATGATTGGGGAGGGTTTGGCCAGTTCCAACACGGACGCCTTGTCGCCCTTCAGGGCTCACGGCACGACTTTTGCCTTGAACACGGGCGCCGGTGTGTCCGTCTGGGCACCACGGATCTCATCTGCGTCGAGGATCAGCAAACCGCAACTCGTAGCTCGCGCCAGTGTTCCAACCGAATAGGTTCACAAAGCGGCTCCCACGACGGATCGGCCTTCGATGGGATCCATGGGACCGTGATTGACTAGTTTCTGGGAGTGCGGCGGCAAATTCCCCTCGAGCACATGCTGATATGTTCCTGGCTCCCGGTCGCTTTTGGATTGATTGGAAAAATCGAACAACCTCGCAGAAAGACAATAACCTTCCGCGCTGAGTCAGCCCGCTTACTGCGGCGAAAAGAAGCTACTGAAATAGCAATGCTTCTTAGCGAGTGCTGCAATATGCTTACGGAAGTCCGAGGTCTGATCGCTTTTGTAGAGGACGGAATATTTAACATGCGGTAGCCAGCCTTCGGTCGGTAGCCGTCTGAGCGATCCTGCATCAATAAGCGGCTGGGTCACCGGCACCGGCAGGTAGCTTATCCCAAGCCCCGACACGGTGAAACCGATCTGCGCGACGAGGCTCTCGCATTGCATCGTCCGGTTGGAATGGAAGTTTTGCTCCTCCAACCATCGGTTATAGATGATGCCCGTTCCCGAACGGGTCCCCTGCACGAGAAACGTCAGTTCCTCCATTTTCTTTCGGGTCAGCGGCTCGTCTCCGGCATACAGACTCGGCGCGACCATCCATGCGTTTTCGACCGACGATATCGGTACGCGCACGCAGCGGCTATCGTCGAACACATCCGGGACAATGATTAGATCGAAGGAGTCCTCGATCAGACGCTCGAAAAGCGTCGCGCTCAGCTCGACCTCCGGCTCAATGCTGACCCGCGGAAATTCAGAGCGGATGACACTGACCAGCTTGGGCAGCCACGTCATCGCTGTCAGTTCGGTGACGCCAAGGCGAAGGCGCCGGAACATCACCTCGTTCGAGCTGGCCCGTTCGATCATCTGGTCACGATCGCTCAATAGCTTCTTGGCGAATGACAGAATTTCGTTACCCTTGTCCGTCAGCCGGGCAGTCCGCCGCGAACGGTCGAAGACTTCGATCTGAAACTGGGCTTCCAGCTCCTGCACGCGCTTCGACACGGCGGACTGGGAGGTGCAGAGCTTGTCGGCGGCAGCCGCGAAGCTGCCGAGGTTGGCGATCCAGTAAATGGCCTCAAGTTGCTTGAATGTGATCATGTGAAGCCTTTGTCGGTAGGACTGCCAGGACGGCATTCTCGCGGAGAATGAAACACTCTCCTAAGAGAATGAAGGAGACCAGTCCGCAGAGCCTGCGGCGCGCCTACTTTGCGAACGGGGCGATGCTACAGCCACTGTCGACGATGCCCGCACGGATGGCATGAGCAAGGGTCAGGGCATTCGGCGTGTCACTGTGCACAAGCACTGAGTCGACCTCTATCGCAACGGTTCGTCCCGTGGTCAGCCGCAATCTACCGGTTGCCAATGTTTCCGCGACCCTTTCGCGAACGGCCGCCGGGTCGCTGATCAACGCGCCGTCGCTGCCGCGCGGAGCCAATCGTCCCGGCGCGCTGTAGCCACGGTCGGCTAGGAAGGAGCGGATGACCGGGAGCCCTATCGCGTCGGCGGCACGGGTTGCCTCGGTATCCGGCAGACCAATGAAGGTCAGCGTCGGGTCGAGCGCCTTGACCGCCCGGAGAACGGTCTTCGCGACCTCCGCGTCAGAAAAGGACAGGTTCCCAAGCGCGCCGTGGAAGTTAAAATGGCTAAGTGTCATGCCGCGCAGGCGTGCCACGGCCTGCAGGGCACCAACCTGCGTGACAGTCATCAGCTCGAGTTCGCGGTGGGTCATTGGTATCTGCCGCCGCCCGAACCCGATGCGGTCGGGAAAGCCGACATGGGCCCCGATGCGCACGGAATTCTCCATCGCGAGAGCAATGGTCTCGCACATGACCTCCGGGTCCCCAGCATGCCCGCCGCAGGCGATGTTGGCCGAGGTGATCAGGGGCATCAGCTCAGCGTCGGGCGCGATGCGATACGGGCCGAAGCCTTCGCCTAGGTCCGAGTTTACGTCGATCTGTCGCATATATCTGTGTCTCAGGTCACGATTTTGAAGGCGGGATCGCCCCAGCCTAACAGACTGTCGGGCTCGGCCAATTGTTCGGTGATCGTCCCGTCGCAGGGCGCGGTCAGGGTGTTGCGTACTGGGCCGGCGACTAGGAAGGCGAGGATGTCACCCTTGGACACGGCTCGTGGCAATTCATCAATCTGCGGCTGGAACAGCCCCGGCGTTTCCACCGCCGCGAGAACCTCAGCGGCGGCAGGAGGTTCTGTGGTCAGACCATCGACACCAGCGCGGGTCGTCTCAGCAAAGCAAATCTCGATCCGATCGTCCGGCAGGCCATAGGCCAGCGAAGTGACGCCGAAGCGCCGGGACACTGCCAGAATATCTTCGAGAGTGCGGAGGTCGGCGACCATCTCCATATGGCTCATCCCTTTCGTTGATGTGAGGTTGCCCGGCGAATTGCCGAGACGAGATCATCTTCCCGGCGGCGGACGGCGCGTGCATCTGCGGCGGAGACTTCGCGAAAGCGCAGCGTGCTACCCAACGTCGCCTGTGCAAGACGCGGCAGATCCGCGTCGATGACGACCCCCAGTTTCGGATAGCCCCCGACGGTGTTTGCGTCCAGCATCTGGATGACAGGCCGTCCCGAGGGCGGAAGCTGGATCGTTCCGGGCAGGATGCCATGCGACAGCAGCTCGCGGCGGACCGTCGGCACCATTTCCGGTCCGTCGAGCCGATAGCCGATGCGATTGCTGGCGGGTTCGATCGTCCAGCCCGTCGTGCAAAACAGGGCGCGGGTCTCTTGGGTGTAATCAGTCCATTCCTTAGCGGGCACGAAGCGCAGCTCGGTCTCCCCCGAGCCGTCGACCCAGAGATCCGGCCAAGCGCGAGGGCTCAACCCGAAGTTCAGGTTTCTCGGATCACGGGCCGCCGCTGCCGTCGTCAAAATGTCCCCGGTATCCAGCGCGCGACCGTCGTGACCGCCGAATCCGCCTTTGACATCAGTGGCGCGCGAGCCGAGCACCTCGGGCACCTCGAAGCCTCCGGCAATCGCGATATAGCCGCGCATTCCGGTGCGGCTGTGGCCCATTCTCAAGACCTGTCCGGGCAACAGGCTGCATACCCACCAGCGAGGCAATGGGCGGCCGTCGAGCGTCGCGCCGGTATCTGCGCCAGCAAGCGCGATGGTGACAGGCTCCAGCGCCTCGAACGACAGTCCGCCCAGCGTGGCTTCGATACCGGCGGCACCGTCAGCATTGCCGAGCAGGACGTTCGCCACCCTTAGGGCGCGGCGATCCATGGCACCGGAGCAACCGATGCCAATGTTCGCATAGCCTCTCCGTCCGAGGTCTTGGACCGTTGCGCCGATACCGGGTGTAAGAATGCGGATCATTCGGAGACCTTCTCGACGCTGAAACGCAACTGATCGCCGGGCTGCAGCAGCGCAGGCTCTTCACGGTCGAGGTCAAAAAGTCTGACCCGCGTCGCGCCAATAATGTGCCAGCCCGAGGGTGAAGTGCGGGCGATCACGCCCGCCTGCTCGCCGCCGATCACCACGCTGCCTTCCTCAACGCGTTGCCGCGGCGAGGCTCTGCGCGCCGTCACAAGCCGAGGGTCGAGCCCACCCAGATAGGGGAATCCGGGCTGCGAGCCTAAGGCGAAAACGATGTAGGTGGGGGCGCTGTGCAGCTCCACGACCTCGCCGACGCTAAGCCCATGACTTGCTGCGAGTTCCTGAAGATCCTCCCCGCCTGCGCCCCCGTAATGCACAGGGACTTCGACGAGCCGGCCCCGTCCCTCGGCAGGCCCGATCTCCTGCCAAAGATCTTGCAAGTGCGCCGCGGCATCCGCCAGTTCTGCCTGCGGATCGAACCGGAGAAGGAGGGAATGCACCCCGAGGACGGTTTCGGTAACGCCCGGAAGGTCGTGACAGACGCGATCCAACGCCCAATACAGCCGCTGAACGTCGAGCGACATCGGCCCCTCGCTCTGAATGAGTAGAGCGCTTTCCCCCATCTCGGAGATAAGCACCGGGGGTTTTGTCATGTCAGGCTTCCTGAGCATCGAGTTGCTCGATAAAATGGATTGTCTGCGGGCCCTCCCGGAACGCGGGATGGCTCAGCAGGCGGCGGTGCAGGGGCGCATTGCTCTGAATGCCGTCGATATGCAGCGCCGCAAGGGCATCCATCATCCGAGAGATAGCCTCCATCCGGTCTCGGCCCGAGGTGACGAGTTTGGCCACGAGGCCGTCATAATAGGGTGGCACCTCCGCGCCGGGCTCGAGATGGGTCTCAACCCGGATGCCGTTCCCCGCCGGGGGAATAAAGTCGCGCACCCGGCCTGGCGTCGGCGCAAAAGTTTCGGGGTTTTCGGCGTTAATCCGACACTCGACGGCATGGCCGTGCAGGGAGATGCCTTCCTGGCTGAAGGTCAACCTTTCTCCGGCCGCGATGCGCAGTTGCCATTGCACGATGTCGATCCCGGTTATCGCCTCGGTCACGCAATGCTCGACCTGCAAACGGGTGTTCATCTCGATAAAGAACATCTCGCCATTCTGGTAAAGGAATTCGAAGGTCCCTGCCCCAACATAGCCGAGATCGCTGCAGGCACGCAGGCAAGCATCGGCAGTGTCGGCGATCAGTGCCCGGGAAACGCCCATTGCCGGAGCCTCCTCAATGACCTTCTGGTGCCGCCGCTGCATCGAACAGTCACGTTCCCAGAGGTGCACTGCATTGCCATGGGTGTCGGCGAGGATCTGAATTTCGACATGGCGCGGCTGGTTAAGAAAGCGCTCCATGAAAAGCGTCTCGTCGCCGAAGGCGCTGCGGGCCTCGGCGCGCGTCGTCTTCAGCGCCGCCGCAAGGTCGTCTGATTGGCGCACCACGCGCATGCCGCGACCGCCGCCTCCGTGAGCAGCCTTGATGATCACCGGGTAGCCAATCTCCGCAGCGACAAGGCGACAGGCGTCGAGGTCATCTGGCAACGGATCGCTGGTTCCAGGCACGCAGGGCACACCCGCGGCGGTCATGACGTTCCGGGCCGCAATCTTATCGCCCATCTTCGCGATGCACTCCGCATCTGGACCAACGAAGGTCAGGTCAGATTCAGAGCAGAGCGCCGCAAATTCGGGGTTCTCCGATAACAGGCCGTAACCGGGATGGACCGCATCGCAGTCGCTTGCCAGCGCAGCGGCGATGATCCGCGGCATGTTGAGGTAACTGTCTGTGGTTGCAGCCGGTCCGACGCAGATCGCGAGATCGGCGGCACGCACAAAGGAGGCTCCGGCATCCGCGATACTGTGGATCTGCACCGTCTCGATCCCGAGAGCGCGCGCGGCTCGCTGGATGCGCAGGGCAATCTCACCCCGGTTGGCAATAAGAAGGCGTTTGATCATGCCTCAGCCTCCCGGATCAGGAACAGCGGTTGCCCCGCGACCACCATCTCGCCAGCAGTGACAAGTACCTCCGCGACAATACCACCGTGCTCGCTGTCGATGTTGGTCATCATCTTCATTGCCTCGATGATTGCGAGCGTGCTTCCCGCGGCGATCTTGTCGCCGACGGTGACTAGGGCAGGCTCGTCCGGCGCTGCCGTCAGGTGCACGACCCCCGCCACCGGGGCGATGACGGGATGTGTCGCTATGTCTGCCGGTTCCGCCTGCACATTGGCCCGCGGCCCGGCGCCCTTGGTCCGAAGAGTGTCACCCGCCGGGGGCAACAAGGTCGAGCCGGAGGTGAAGCTTACATCGAGGCTCCAGTCCTCGCGCTGAATCCGAACAGCATCAAGCTGATAGGCTCTGCCAAGCCGAAGCAAGGCCTCGTATTCAGACAGGGTGAGGGGGACATTTCGCTGCGCCATCTTACTTCGCGTAGGCCCCGGCGTAGGTGCCCGCCTCAATCGAGGCGAGGATCTCGGCCTCCTTGCGTGCCTGGGCTTGCGTTGCGGCAAGGGTCGCGGGGGCCTCGTCGGGCCGGATCGCAACAATTCCATCGGCATCGCCTAGGACGATGTCGCCGGGATGGACCAGCATGCCGCCAACCGTCACAGGCACGTTGATCGCGCCCGGACCGTTCTTGTAGGGGCCGAGGTGAATGACGCTGCGCGCGAAGACCGGGAAGTCGCCGCCAGCGATCTCGTTAATATCGCGGATCGCACCGTCGAGCACAAAGCCGGCCGCGCCGCGCTTGCGGGCAATCGCCATCATGATGCCCCCGATCAGCGCGCGGTCCTCATGGCCCGCACCGTCGACGACGATGACGTCCCCTGGCTGAACAAGGTCAAGGGCGCGGTGGATGTAGGCATTGTCACCGGGTGCAGTCTTGACCGTCAGCGCCCGGCCAACCATCGGCGCGGAGCCATGAAACGGCCGCAGACCGACCGCGCCGCGCAGGCGATCAAGGTTGTCGCTTACATTGGCGACGGCGCATTTGCTGAATTCCATGATGAGTTCAAGGTCGGCCGACTGTGCGGCAAAGGAGGATGTCGAGGTCATGCGTAGTCTGCCTTTTCGAAAGCCTGTTGGGTGGCCGTCAGCTGTGACACCGCGGCGGCGATGGCCGCTACGCCGGCACGGATGGTTTCGTTGGAGGCGGCAAAGGACAGCCGCAAGAAACCCGGCGTGCCGTAGGACGTGCCGTCCATGACCGCGACCGACGCCTCGTCGAGCAGGTAATCCACAAGATCGATGTCGGTAGCGATGCTGCGGCCGTCAGACGTCACCGTGCCGAGCAGAGGGCGGACATCAGCGAAAACGTAGAAGGCGGCATCGGGCAGCGCGCAAGCGATGCCCGGCGCGGCGTTCAGCCCCTCGACGATGAGTTGACGCCGCTCGGCGTAGGCCTCGAGCATCTGCTCAACGGCAGGGTTTTCGGTCTCGAGCGCGACGGTCGCGGCAGTCTGGGCAAAGGCGCACGGGCAGCTGGTGGACTGGCTGAGCAGCTTGGTCACTGCTTTGATGACCTCGACGGGCCCGGCGGCATAGCCCACGCGCCAGCCGGTCATGGCATAGGCTTTGGACATGCCGTTGACCACCACGCAGCGGTCCCTCAGCCCCGGAGCGATAGCGGTTGGGGTGATGGTTCGGTGGTCGTCATAGAAGATTTTCTCGTAAATCTCGTCGGTCATCAGCGCGACCTGAGGGTGACGGTCCAGCACCGCGACCAACCCCAGCCATTCATCCCGGGTGTAGACCGCGCCGGTGGGGTTCGAGGGCGAGTTCACGATGAGCCAACGGGTGCGCTCGGTGATGGCTGCCTCAAGGATCTCGGGCGTTAGCTTGAAATCCACCTCGGGGCCGCAGGTGGTGATAACCGGAACACCGCCGTTGAGGGTCACGATGTCCGGATAGCTCACCCAGTAGGGCGTGGGCACGATCACCTCGTCGCCCTCGGAAAGCGTCGCCGCCAGCACCTCGAAGATGAGCTGCTTCGCGCCGTTGCCGATGACGATCTCGGCGGGAGCATAATCGACGCCGTTCTCGGTGGCGAGCTTGCGTGATACCGCCTCGCGCAGCGAGAGCTTGCCTTGGGCGGCGGTGTAGTGGGTGTCGCCTGCGCGCATGGCCTGTTCGGCGGCGTCAATGATGAAGGCGGGCGTGTCGAAATCGGGTTCGCCAAGGCAAAAGTCGAGGATGCTCCGACCAGCCGCTTCGAGCTCCAGCACGCGCTGTTTGGCGGCCATACTGGGCGAAGGTCGCAGCTGCTGCACCTTGGCGGAAATGGGGATCGGCATGGAAGAACCTCTTTGGTTTCTGGCGGTCGGGGGCCCTCCGAGTCTGTCGAAAGAGCCAAGTTCAGGTCTCTCCGGGCATGGTGTCCCGGTTGAGTTCAGGTGACACGGCTCCGGCAGGTGGCACGACTTTCCCGGCCCGTGCCCAAGGGCACGAGGCGCCGGGAGCGCGGAGCAAGCGGTCAGCCGGCTTTGACGAGGTCAGGAATGACCGAGACGATCCCGGGGAAGACCGCGATGGTAAGCACGAAGAGCAGCATGATGATGAAGAAGGGCAGCGCGGCGCGGACGATCTCCCCCAATGGCTTACGGGTCAGCCCCTGCAACACGAAGAGGTTCATTCCCACTGGCGGTGAGATCTGCGCCAGCTCCACCATCAGGATCAGAAAAATGCCAAACCAGAGGCTGTCGTAGCCCGCCGCAGTAACAAGCGGCAGCACGATCGGGATGGTCATCACAATGATCGACATACCCTCAAGAAAGCTGCCAAGCACGATGTAGACCACAATTAACAGTCCGATCAGCATCAGCGGAGACAGGTCCAACCCGTTGACGAAATCAGACACAGCGCGCGGCATCCCGAGAAAGCCCATCGCCATCGTCAGGAACGAGGCCGAGGCAATGATTAGCCCCAGCATCGACACCGTGCGCGAAGTCCCAATGGCGGCATCGCGAAGTGTTCGAACCGAGAGTGACTTTTCGAAGGCCATGATGACCACAGTGGCGAAGACCGCAAAGGCAGCGGCCTCGGTCGGGCTGGCGATGCCGCCATACATGGAACCGAGGACGGCGAGGATCAGCACGAGAAAGGGTAGCAACCGGGGCAGGCCCGAAAGGCGCAGCGCCCAAAGCGCCCTGCGCTCGATGGGCTCGACAGCGCCGACCACACTTGGGGTGAGCTTGGCACGGATGATGACATAGCCGACGAAGCACAGCGCCAGCAGAAGCCCCGGCAAGATACCGGCGGCAAAGAGCTGGAGCACCGAAGTCTGCGACAGCACGCCGTAGACGATCATGATAATCGACGGCGGGATGAGGAAGCCCAGCGTCCCGGCCCCCGCAAGCGTGCCCACCACCAGACGCTCTTCATAGCCCCGCGCCCGCAACTCGGGCACGGTGATGCGGCCGATGGAAGAAGTAGTGGCGGCGGACGAGCCCGAAATCAGCGCGAAAAGCGCACAGCCGAAGATGTTGGTGTGCAGCAGCCCGCCCGGCAGGTTGCGCAGCCAGGGATCCAGCGCGCTGAACACGCCATCGATGAACTTTGTGCGGAACAGCAGCTCGGCCATCAGGATGAACAGTGGCAGCGCCAACAACTCGGGTGAGGAAAGGCCATTCCAGATCGACTGTGCGAGCAACTTCTCAACCGGCACATTGCGGAAAATCTCGAGACTCAGGATGCCGATACCCGACAAGCCGAGTCCGACCCAAACGCCGGATCCGAGTAGCGCGAGCAGAATGGCAAAGGGAACAAGAACGGAAGCGGTCATTGCAGGTCAGTCCATGATCGGGGCGGGATCGTCCTCGCCCGTCGTGTCGAGTTCGGGTGCGCGGCCGAGCAACAGGGCAAGAAGCCTCAGCGTGATTTGCAGTGTCAGCACAACACAGCCGAGGACGACAAAGGCGGCGGGGATGATGAGCGGGGTGTCGGTCGTGGTGCCGGCGGTGCGGCCCGAGGTCAGGTAGCCGAGCGCCAACTGCGTCATTGCGCTGGTCAGGAACAGAGCGATGGCAAGGCCGATCACCCCGCTAATCCATTCGAAGGCGCGCGGGATGAGGGCACGCAGCAGGGTCACCCGGATATGCCCACCGGTCCGTAGCGTCCAACCCGCCCCGAGGAAGACGGCCGAGATGTGGATGAAGACAGAGTATTCCCAGACGAAATGCAGGCTGATCCCCGCGAACTTGCGCAGGAAGATCTCAACAACGATCATCACAACGATGCCGCAGATTGCCAGCCCTGACAGTTGCGCGAGGGCGTAGGACAGACGGTCGATGGCCTTGATCATGGCGGGTCTTTCCTTAGGTTCGAAACGCCGCGGGCCGAGGACGGCCCACGACGCTTATGCACCGGAGCCTCAGCGCGACTGGAAGCCTTCGACCACGGCGGTCGCCTCATCCCCGAGCTCTTCGAGCACAGCGGCTCGCAACGGCGCGGCACGTTTCGCCATCTCGGCACGCAGCTCGTCCGAAATCGGCGCGAGGGTCATTCCGTTCTCTTCGACAATAGCCATGTTGCGCGCGTCCTCATCCTGCGCGGCCTGCCAGAAGTCCGGTTGGAGGGTTTTGGCAACTTCGGTGATTGCCTTCTGGTCGGCCTCGTCCAGCTCGTTCCAGCTGTCGAGGTTCACAGTCATGGCATTCAGATTCCACGTCTGGCGGGTCGGATATCCGTAGTCCAGGAATTCCCAGAACGAGCCGTCCACGGCGGAGGGCGACGAGGTCGCGACTGCATCGATGGCGCCGGCGGCCAGTGATGGGATCACCTCGCCCCAAGGCAACTGCACAGGGGTCATGCCAGCCGAGTCGAACACATCGGTCGAGGACCGGTCATAAGAGCGGATCTTTATGCCTTCGAGCGAAGCCAGATCGGTAACCTCGGTCTTGGTCCAGATCTGCTGCTGCGGCCAGGGGATGGTGTAGAGCAGCTTTTGATTGTTATCTTCCATGATCGCGGAGAGCTGGTCGCGGAAATAAGCTTCGAACTCGGCCAGCTCTTCAAAGGAGGAGATGAAGTAAGGCAACGAAGTCAGGCCGAGCAGCGGCTCATCACCGATCTGCTGATTCAGAAGCATGTCGCCGATAGGCACGAGACCGTCGCGAACGGCACCGAGCATCTCGGGGCCCTTAAAGCCGAGCGCACCGCCCGGGTGCAGGGTGATCTCGACGCGACCATCAGTAGCCTCGTCGACCTTCGCGGCAAAGGTTCCGGCGGCCACCGAAATGTAGTTTTCGGCCGGCCACGCTAGCGGCAGGTCCCAGGTTTCGGCTGTCGCGGGGGCGGCTGCCAGCGTTGCGAGCATGAGGCTGCGGTAAAGCATGTTCGTATCCCTGAAGTTGGCGTTTTTTATAGAAAGCGGGTGCCATCGGAACCTAGAGAAGCCGTGGTAGCAAAAAAAGAGAATATAATTAGCCAAATTACATTCCTAAAAGCGATTAGACCAACTTCAGGGCGCTAAGGGCCTATCTCTAGGTAACGGCGCAGAGGTGGCGGCTGCTAACGATTTGAACGGACGCCTGCACTATGCAGAGGGTGTCGACTGCCATTGAAAACTGAAATCGAATTTCCACCAAAGTTTGATCCACCCTCAGCTTTGCGTCGTTGTCCATGACACGATTAATGCTGCAAGCCGCCTAATGACGAAATTGCCGAATGCGATGCCCTGAGCATCCGTATCCAGAATGGCGGTAGCCTTATCCTTGCGCTGCAGCGACCGCCTGAAACTCGCGCGTAAAAATAACCGCGCAAAGCTGCTCTTTCCGACGCTGTTAAGACTATAATGTTCGTTGCTTGAGGCTCAAAGGTGACTTGAGATACCCGTAATCTGGATTCTTTTTGACCTCTGGCATCAGGCGCAACCAAATTGTCACCGGCGTCGCCAAACGTCGATCACGTCAATCTCCAAAACTTGTCGGAATGCCAGATCTTCAAAATTTATTTAGGATTGTAATGCCGCTGGTTTGGCGAGTTATGAATACCCGTGCATTCTCAATTGGGCAGTTGGTCACGTGCGCCACTCGGGCCTCTCAGTCGGAAACGGCCTACGATGCGCTTTAAACGCACGATTAGCATCTCCACCTTTTTTCGGAGCTTGCAGGAGATCGTGTGGTCGGTGGCCTACGCGGCCCGCTCAGATACGGACCGCCAGCCCATCACGCGCGTCCGGTCGGCATGGGCGAGCGGTTCACATGCGCCAGTTCCGCGCGGATTAGCTCCTCCATCAGGCGGAGCTTGTCGGACTGAACCTCCGGAGCGTCCCAGAGGTTACAAAACTCGCCGGGGTCGGTGTCGAGATCGTAAAGCTCGCCCCAGTCCAGATCTTGTAGCACCGAAAGCCGGTAGCGGGCATCGCGGATCGTGTGGATATTTGGCGGCACGCCGATCTCGTCCATCGCTTTTTGGTGCGCATATTGCACGAAGGCCGCTTGGCGGGTCTTTGCCCCGAAAAGATCAAGCCCTTGCATTCCGAACGCGGGCTCGATCCGGGCGCGTTCGAGGATGGTGGTGCCGATGTCGTGGGTTTGGCCGATGCGGCCGGTGCGGACGTCTGCCTCACCGTCCGGGTCGGCCCAGAGGAAGGGCACCCGCGTGATCTGCTCATATTGCTCGGCGCCCTTGAACAGAAGGCCGTGATCGCCGAGGTGATCGCCGTGATCGGAAGTAAAGATCTCCACCGTCCGATCCGCGCGGCCCGACGCCTGCAACGCCGCCTGCACCTGACCCACCGCATCGTCGATCATGGTGATCATACCGCAGGTCAGCGCCTGCGCCTCCTGCGCCTCGCGGGCCGAGCAGCCGACAGCATTCATGCCGTTCAGGTCTGCACGACCGTCCCGCCGGGCCTTCTGAACGCCTGCCACATGGGGTGGCGGGGTCCAGTCGTCGCGTCGGAATGCCTCCGGCACCGCGAAGTCATCGGGGTCATACATGCCCCAATATTTGCCCGGCGGATTGAACGGGTGGTGCGGGTCCGGCCAGCTGATCATCAGGAAAAACGGGGCTTCGTCGTCCTTATGCGCCTCGATATACGCCGCGGCGCGCTCCGCGATATAGCTCGTCGAGTAGAGCTCCGCCGGGACCGCCGTGCGCACCGCCTGCGGGCAAGTGTAGTCGTGCGGCAACTGGTTCTCGGGGCCGATCAGGCTGGCGGCCTCCGGTTCGCGCTCCGACAGCCAAGCGGCGTAGTCGCCGCCAATATGATCGCCGTGGCCTGTCACCAGTTCCACATGATCGTAGCCATAGAACGGCGTCGGCACCTTGGGGTGCGGGCCAGACCAGAACTTGGGCTCTTCGACCTTATAGGCCGGGTCATCCAGATCGTGCCGCACCGCTTCTGCCAGCCCGCCACCAGCCCGGACATATCCGTCGCGCGTGGGCGGGATCTGCAGTGTTGCTGGCGCGCCGGTAAAGGTTTGCAGGTGGCTCTTGCCGATCAGGGCAGTGTTGTAGCCCGCTTCCTTCAGCAATTCGACAAAGGTCACGTTCTTTCGGTCCAGCGGGACGCCATTCATCGTCACACCATGGCTGGACGGCATGCGACAGGTCATCAGGCTGGCGCGATTGGGCATGCAGACCGGGCTGGCGACATAGAAGCTGTCGAAGGCCACCCCGCGCGCAGCAATATCGTCGATATTCGGCGTCTGCAGGACCGGATGGCCATAGCAACCCAAATAGTCGGCGCGGTGCTGATCGGTGACGAAGAGGATGAAGTTGGGGCGCTTGCTCATGCGGCCGTCTCCTTGGTCTTGGGGGCCAGCGTGTGGCGATACGCCACCAGCGCCAGTCCGATGGCGAGGCCGCCGAGTTCTGCGAAGATCATGGGGGTCAGCAGCGCAATGGTCACACCAAGCCGCGCCAGACGCTCCCACAGGCTCAGTTTGCCCCGGTCGAACCCGATCAGCGCGCTGGTGCAGAAATAGAGCGCCACCAGCAGGAAGAAGATCGCCGGGATCACCACCGCCAGATCGGTTTCGCCGATGCCCAGCAGAAGTGCATCGTCAAAGGCCCAGGCGAAGGGGATCAGGAACATCATCGCGCCGATCCGGGTGGAGGCCACCGCGGTCGCAATGGGACGGCCACCGGAGACGCTCGCCGCAGCAAAAGCGGTCAGTGCGACGGGGGGCGTGATACCGGCGGCGACGCCGAAGAAAAACACGAACATATGCGCCGCCAGCAGGTCCATGCCGAAGCCCTGCAATGTCGGGCCCATGACCGAAATGATGGCGATATAGGCGGGCAGCGTCGGCATGCCCATGCCAAGGATGATGCAGCCCGCCGCAGCGATCAGCAGCGCGATCAGCAACGAGTTGCCCGACGCGGTGGAGAGCAGCACCGCGAAACTGGTGGGCACGCCGGTGGCCGACAGGGTCGAGACGACGATGCCCACGATGGCAATGGCCACGGCCAGTTGCCCGATGGTCTTGCCGCCCTCGGCAAGCGCGGCGATCAGCATCTGCGGCTTGCGGCGCACCTGAGGGTTGATGAAGCTGAGCGGCACCAAAAGCAGGATCGCCGCGATGGACGCACCGGCGGCGGACAGCCCGCTAACCAGCAACCAGACAATGACAAAGATCGGGCCAAAGACCAGCACGAGGTTGACCCAGTCCTGCAAGGCCGGTGGGGGCACGCTCACATCGTCGTCGCCAACTTGGATGTCGAGCTTCTGCGCCTCGAAATAAACCGCAAGGAACAGCGACAGGTAATAGGCGACAGCCGGAATGATCACAGCCAGCACCACAGTCAGATAGCTGACGCCGACGATATCGGCCATCACCAACGCCGCCGCGCCCATGATCGGCGGCAGGATCTGCCCGCCGGTCGAGGCCGTGGCCTCCACCGCACCGGCGAAATTGGCGTTGAACCCGCGCTTGCGGATCATCGGAATGGTGACGACCCCTGTGCCAACCACGTTGGCGACGGCAGAGCCGGACACAGTGCCAAAGAGCGCCGAGGCGAGGATCGCGGCATAGGCCGGGCCGCCTTTGAATTTCTTCATCAGATGGAACGAGATGCGGATCATCGACCCACCCGCGCCGCACCCCTCCAGAATGGCGCCGAGGATGATAAAGGGCAGCACCGTGGTCAGCACCACGCCCATGATCGAGCCAAGAATGCCTTGGTCGCTGTCGTACCAGATATTGGCCGAGATCGTATCATAGATGTCCGATGGCGCCGTCCGAAGCGGTCCGGGCCAGTATTGCCCCGTGGCGAGATACAGCAGCGCAAGACCGCCAAGCACAGCAATCGGTGCGCCCCACAGGATCCAACAGGCCCAGAGCGACAGCGCGGCAGCGGCCAGCGCCACATACATCTCGCGCGGGCCGAAGAAGATCACCGAGTTGGCGATGATCTGACCGATCCGATAGTAGTCGTAGCAGACATAGCTGACCACCACGGCGGCCACGGCGTAGGCCCCCAAGTGAAGCGGCGACAACCGTCCCCGACCGGCGCGCCGCTCGGCATCTGCGGCCAGAAAGACCAGGATCGACAGCCAGTAAAACAGCGGCCGGAACCATTCCACCGGAAACGGCCCGATGCGGGGCAGCACATTGTAGGTGGGCATCACGTTGGCAAGGCCGGAAAGGGCGATGATCAGCCCGATGGCATAGACGGAATACCCGGCGGTGCGCTTTGCACCGCTCGAATGGGGGGTCATGGCGGTCTCCTCGACGAGATCGGCTCAGGGGGGCTTTGGGGGCTTTGGGGGCTTGGAGTGTCCAGCCGCGACGCGTGGCGCAGCTGGACCGAAGGGATCAGGGCATCAGATTGGCAGGAATCTCGATGCCGGCTTCCTCATAGTAGCGCACAGCACCCGGATGCAGGGGCGCATTGGTGCCGCCAAAGCGATTGTCGATATCGATCGTCCGCATCAGCGCATTGGCGTTCATCATCGATTCCAGATTTTCCCAATATGCCTTGGTCAGCGCATAGGCGGTGTCGTCGTCCATGTCCTTGTGCACCGCCATCATCATCGAGGTTGCGGCGGTGGTCAGGTCGGTATCGCCCGTGACGTTCCCCGAATAGGTTCCGGCGGGGATCTGGGTTTTGACCAAAGCACCCTTGGTGAGGGCCTCGGTCCAGGCGTCGGTGGACAGCACCTCGTCCGGAACGCCAAGAATGCGGATCTCGCGTTGCAGGCTAAGTTCGTTCAGCGCCTGGCTGCCGACAGCCGCCAAGGCGACATAGACATCGAACTGGCCATCCTGAAACGACTGCTGCGCGGCCCCCCATGGCGCACGGACGCCCTCGTAGTCGTTACCGGCCGCAAGGCCACCAGAGGCCGCGGTGATCATCCCTTGGATCTGGCCGCTGGCTGCACCGGCCGGTGGGCCGATATAAACCCGCTTGCCTGCAAGATCGCCCCAGTCCTCTACGCCGCTGTCGGCCCAGGTGATGGCGTGCAGGGTTCCGCCCGGAAACCCGAAAAGGGCCCGTACGTTTTCGGCCATTGCCTTGGCTTGGTCCCCCTGATCGGCATAGGGGCCGACGCCGCGCGACATCGCCCCGAATGCTGGCGGCGGCACAACAGCCATATCGATCCGTCCCGCTGCCAGTTTCAGCGCCGACCGGGTCAGCGTCTGGCCAAGCACCACCTGCAACGAGATGCCCTCCTCGGCGGCAAACTGGGCATAGGTCTGCGGCACGATACCGGTGAGCGAAGCCGCGCCCCCACCTTCGAGGCTGAGCGATTGCGCCTGCGCGACGGTTGCGCCTGCGGCCAAGGTTGCCGCCACAAGAAGTCCTTTAACGAGATGCACGTGTGAATCCTCCCATACACTGCGTATCACCACGACACATGTCATATCGAATTCGCGACGTAAAATTCATAAAACGCGATCTAAGATACCATTTTCGGCATTAAGGGCGTATTCAGGATCGTCTCCACAAGCTTTCCGGCGCCCGATCCAAGGCGCAGTTCGGGATTTGTCGTCAAACCCACCGGTCCCCGCATCGCGTCTTTTGCTATGTCGAGATGAACGAACGCGCCGCTCTCCAACTCGGCTTGAACGACGCCGCGCGGCATGACGGCGACGCAGTCCGTGCGGGCGACGTAGGACCGCTGGAAATCTGACGATGTGGTTTCAACCACGTCGGGCAGTTCCGACACGCCCTGCCCCGATAGATACCGCGACAATTCTTGCCGGATGATCGTGCCTTCGGGCGGCAGCAGGGTTGGAAAGGTCAGCGCCTCCTCCAGCGTCGCTTGCCCGCCGGAGAGCGGATGCCCCCCGCGAACAACAAAAACCAGCGGCTCATCAAAAAGCGCCCTGAAGACCAGCCCACGCATATCTTCGCTGGAGGATAACCGCCCAATCACGAAGTCGGTCTCTCCGCGTCTGAGGCTGTCCAACAGGCCTGCGTTTGTGCCTGGGCTTACCCGCACCCTGACGCTGGGATATTCGCTTTTGAAGACCTGCACGATGGCCGGAAGGAATTGCGAGCACACGTTCGGCAACGCCCCAATCCGAACGATTTCGTCCGACAGAACCTCTCCGGTGACGGAGCGCACGCCCTGAAATATCCGCAGCAGTCCGGATTCCGTCGCTTCCAGAAACGTCCGACCGCGTGGTGTCAGTTCCGCGCCTCTGGTGGACCGATCAAA
This sequence comes from Pacificitalea manganoxidans, assembly GCF_002504165.1. Lineage (GTDB taxonomy): Bacteria > Pseudomonadota > Alphaproteobacteria > Rhodobacterales > Rhodobacteraceae > Pacificitalea > Pacificitalea manganoxidans. The sequence continues at coordinate 1,541,132 of NZ_CP021404.1, read as the reverse complement.
CAGATCATGCCCCAGCACCTGTTCAAGTTCGCGCACACTGCGACTGACTGCGGGCTGCGTTAGGCCGAGATCCTCGGCGGCTAGCACGAAACTTTTCTTTCGGGCCACCGCCACGAAACACCGAAGCTGACGCAGCCTGACCTTCTTAGCCGCCGCAAGTAATTCATGCATAATTTGCTATCCACTTGGCGTTGTCACCAATCTTTGATAGCACAGAAGGTATATTGAGCGAGGCGAAATCTGCAAACGCGGTCGTATGATACCTCTGCGTCGCGAACGGCGCAGACGGCCCTCAGATGGCGCCTCCGAGGATGTTGCTACGCCACCTGTAACACGATCTTGCCGATATGCTCGGACGTCTCCAGCCGCGCGTGGGCTTCGGCGGCCTTGTCCAGAGGATAGACCGAGTCCATTACCGGCGCGATGCGACCCGCCTCCAGATGTGGCCAAGCCTCAGTCAGCAGCGCCTCGGCGATCCTGGCCTTCGCTGCATCGCTTTGGGGTCGCAGGGTGGAGCCGGTGATGGTCAGCCGCCGGGTCATGAGCTGGGTCATGTTGAGCTGCATCTCGGCGCCCTGCAGGAAAGCGATTTGCACAAGACGCCCGTCATCTGCCAAAGCATCCAAGTTGCGCGCCATATAGGGGCCGCCCACCATGTCGAGGATGAGATGCGCACCGCCCTCGGCCTTCATGACCTCGACATAATCGGTATCACGGTAGTTGATCGCCCGCTCCGCGCCCAGCGCCTTGCAAGTTTCGCATTTCACAGGCGATCCGGCGGTGGCGAACACCTGTGCGCCGCGCAACGCGGCAAGCTGGATCGCGGTCGTGCCGATCCCCGACGAGCCACCGTGGACAAGAAAACGCTCCCCCGCCTTTAGGCCCCCGCGCATGAATACGTTGGTCCAAACCGTGTAGTAGGTCTCGCACAGCGCCGCGGCCTGCGCCATCGACAGGCCCTTGGGCACCGGCAGGGCGTGGTCGGCATGGGTCACGGCATAGTCCGCGTAACCGCCACCGGGCAGCAACCCGGTCACCGCATCGCCCACCTGCCAACGGGTTACGCCCTCGCCCAGAGCGGCGACATGGCCCGCGCCTTCTAGGCCGGGGATCGGCGAGGCACCGGGGGGCGGGGCGTAATTGCCCGCGCGCTGCAACGCGTCGGGACGGTTCACACCGGCATGGCTGAGCCGGATCAGGATCTGCCCCGGACCGGGCTGCGGCACGGGCCGGGTGGCGGATTGCAGCACCTCGGGCCCACCGTATTGCGAAATTTCGACTACACGCATGGTTTTGGGAAGGTGCATTGGTCAGCCTCGGCATGTGGGGCATGTGCCCGGGCGCCGGTATCAAAACGCGGCTTTGCGCATCGCCTGATGAGCGACATGATGGAGAGGTGGCTAAGGGGCCCGCAATGGGCCCCCGCCCTGTGGGGTCAGGCCTTGCCGGTCAGACGCATGAATTCGTGCAGCAACTCGGCCACGCGGCCCGAATAGTCGGGGTCACGCTCGGCGAACTCGTCGACCACTTCCATCGACTTGACGCGAAGCTCCTCGACCACGGCGGGGTCGAGATTGGTGATCTCGCCGCCAAGCTCATTGACGAACTCGTCCTTACGCACGAGATCCTGATGCAGGAAATGCGCGCTGGCATCGGCGCTGGTGGCCCGGACGACCTCGTTGAAGGTCGCCTTCAGATCGTCGCCAATCGCGTTCCACGGCTCCATGCCGACCATGACCTCGCCATTTAGCTGGCTCACAAGATCGGGCTGAACGATATACTTGGTCACTTCCTGGAAGTTCATGCCCCAACCGGTCGAGATCGAGCCCCAATGCGCCCCTTCGACAACGCCGGTTTGCAGCGCCTGATAAAGCTCGCCGCCCGGGATCGACACTGGCGAGGCGCCCATCTTCTCGAACACCATCGCGGCGGTGCCGGTGGAGCGCACACGCCAACCAGCGAAGTCTTCCTTGGTCACCAGCGGGCGGTTGGAATAGAGCGCCAGACCGGCATAGGACACGGGGCCTGCCTGATAGACACCCTGTTCGGCATAGGCCTCGCGGATGATATCCAGCGCGCCCATCTCATACATGAACATGTGCATTTCTTCGTGGCTGCCGAAGGTGCCGATATTGCCGTTGAGATGGCCCGCGACGGGGATCCGCCCCATCCAGTAGGACGGGTAGATGAACGCGCTTTCCAGCAGCCCGCGGCGGACCGCGTTCAGCACTTCGCCGGTGGGCACGATGCCGTCGTTCTGGACGGGTTCGATGGTCAGCTCGCCGCCGGTGGCCTCGGTCACGCGGTTGGCGAAGTTGACGAAAACGTCCTCGTAATACCAGTTGCCCGTAGGCCAGTGGGTCTGCATCCGCCAGGTGGTCTTGCCTTGGGCGATGGCCGCGGGCGCGGCCAGAACCGAGCCGACACCCGCTGCCGCACCTGCGGTCAGAAGGTTTCGCCGGGAAAGCGACTGCTTGTTCAACGTCATGTTAGGTCCTCCACTAACGTTAAGGGACCGCTCCGCATAACTCCTCCTGCGGGGCGGCGGCTGCCGAAACGGGTCAGAGCCGCTTCGGAAGATCGGTGAAACTGGTGATGATTTGCGGGAACACGAAGATCAGCGCCCCGGTCAAAAGCATGAGCAGGAAGAAGGGGGTGATCGCGCGGTAGATCGCGCTGATCGGCGTCTCCGGGCTCAGGATCTTCAGGTAGAACAGGTTATAGCCGAACGGCGGCGAGATGTATCCGATGCACAGGTTCAACTGGAACAGGATGCAGAACCAGATCGGATCGAAGCCAAGTTCGACCACGATGGGAAAGAAGATCGGCAGCATCAGCAGGATGATCCCGATCGGGTCGAGAAACATGCCCAGCACCAGGGTCACGGCCTGCAGGATCACGATCATCATCAGCGGCGACACGTCGAGGTCGCGCAGGAAGTTCTGCATGAAGGTTGTGCCCCCTGCCCCGCCGTAGACGGCGATGAAGGCGCTGGCGCCAAAGACGATCCAGATCACCATCCCGGTCATCGCGGCGGTCTCGTAGCTGACGGTTTTGATGTAGGTCCAGTTCAGTTCCCGCCGGATCGCGACCGAAATGACCACGGCGGCGGCACCGACGGCGGCGGCCTCGGTCGGGGTGGCGATGCCGGCAAAGATCGAGATCAACACCGACAGGATGATGACGAGCGGCAAAAAGACCGACCGCAGGGCGCGCACCCGCTCGCGCAGCGGCGCTACCTCCGCGGCGCCGGGGGCCAGTTCGGGCCGCATGTAGCTGCGGAGCGCGACATAGGCGAGGAACATGCCCAGCAGCAGCAACCCCGAAACCAGACCGCCCAAGAACAGCCGCCCGACAGACTGGCCGGTCTGCATGCCGATGATGATCAGCGTGATCGATGGCGGGATAAGGATGCCCAGCGTCCCGGAGGCGCCGATGGTGCCCAGAACAAAGGACCGGTCGTAGCCGCGCTTGTCCATTGCCGGGATGCCGACAAGGCCGGTCGTCATGGTCGAGGCCGCGCAGCTACCGGTCATCGCAGAAAGCGTCGCGGCGAACCCTGCGGTGCCCAGCAGCAGACCGCCATTGGTGCGGCCCGACCAGAGATAAAAGGCATGGTATAGGTCATGCGCGATCTTTGAGCGTGCCAGCGCCACCCCGATGAAAACAAACAACGGGATCGCCGATAGCAGGATCGACCACATGGAGCCGAACATCGTCGTGACAATGGAATACATGCCGTAGCTGCCAAAGGTCAGCAGGCCAAAGATCACGGCGGTGCCGCCCATCGCAAAGGCCAGCGATACGCCGGACAGGATGGCGACAAGCACCATTCCGAACATGCCAATGGTGAGGATTTCAGCGCTCATAGAATTTCGCTCCCCTGTGCGTCGGCGGGACCAATATCGGCGTCGGGATTGACGATCAGCACCAGCGAGCGGACCGCCTCGATCACCCCCTGGACGGTAATGAGCAGCGCGCCCAGAAACAGCGAAAGCTTGATCGGCCACATGGGGTGGCGCAGCACGCTGTCGTCCAGTTCGTTGAAGCGCCAAGCGTCCTCGAACAGCCAGAAGCCTTCCCAGACCAGAACGACGCCCCAGACGATGAGGAAGGCGCAGTTGACCAGATCGAGAAAGGCGTTGAACCGTGGCGACGCGGTGCCCAGCAGCAGGTCCACACGGACATGGTTGCGGCGGATCAGCGTATAGGCGCCCACCATCACGAAATAGGCGCCAAAGATGCGCTGGGTGTAGCCATGCGCCCAGATCGTAGGCGCGCCAAAGACATACCGGGCGACCACCTCCCAGCACAGAACGACGATGCCGATCCAAATCAGGAAGGACACCGCCTTGCCGATCAGCACATTGATGTATTCGATACGTCTGAGCAGTTTCATGTCACGACCTTTCGGGTCTTGGCCTATCGGCTCGGATCTGCCTCATGTGTCGGATCGAGACCGGCGGCCTCAACGGCGCGGATGGCGAAGCGCTCGGCCAGCGGGCCCAATTCTGCCGCCTCGTCCGAGGCGGCGTTGCCCGCGCCCGCACGATCAGCGATGCCTACGAAAATCACGGCAAAACGGAAAAGCGCGAAGGCCAGATGAAAGCGGGTCAGGTCCGCCGTCGGGCGCGCATGGGCGTGGTAATGCGCCACGAATTCGGCGCGCGTGGGAATGCCCAGCGCCGCCCTGTCGAGCCCCAGAATGCCGCCATATTCGTCGGGCGCGGTCTGCCAAGGCATCACGCAGAAGCCTAGATCCGCCAGCGGATGGCCCAGCGTCGACAGTTCCCAGTCGAGCACCGCAATGACCCGCGGCTCGGTGGGGTGGAACATCATGTTGCCCAGCCGGAAATCCCCATGCGCAATGGACACCGCACCGTCATCGGCGGGCATGTTGGCGGGCAGCCAATCCACCATCTGGTCGAGCGCAGGAATGCGCGGACCGGGCGAGTCGGCATATTGCGCGCTCCACCGTTTTAGCTGCCGCTCGAAATAGCCGCCGGGCCGGCCATAATCGCTCAGCCCCACCGCGTCGGGACGCACCGCATGAAGCCGGGCCAGCGTTTCGGCCATGGACAGATACATCGCCCGCCGGTCCTCAGCGCTCAGACCGGGCAACGCGCAGTCCGAAAAGACACGCCCGTCGAGCCGCTCCATCACATAGAAGGGCGTGCCCAGAACCCAGGCATCCTCCTCCAGCATCAGCGCGCGGGGCACGGGGACGTTCGTGTCTTCCAGCGCGCGGAGCACCCGAAACTCCCGCTCGATGGCGTGAGCGCCGGGCAGGATCGCCCCCGCAGGCTTGCGCCGAAGCACCAGCCGCCGCGGACCCCAAGTCACGAAATAGGTGGGGTTGGACTGCCCGCCGCTGATCGGCTCGCACGTCAATTCGGCGTCCGCGCCGCCATCGTCGGGAAACTGGCGGCTCAGCCAGTCGCGCAACGCCGCAGTATCAAGGCTGCTCATCAGGTCACCATTTTCTTGGCGGTTTCCCGCAACAGGAATTTCTGGATCTTGCCCGTGGCTGTTTTCGGCAGTTCACCGAAGACGAAGCGACGGGGCCGTTTGAAGCCGGACAGATACCCGCGGCAGAACACCTCCAAATCGGCCTCGGTCAGGCTGGCGCCCTTGCGCGGCTCCACAAAGGCCCAAGGCGTCTCGCCCCATTTGTCATGCGGCACGGCGACCACGGCGGCCAGCAGCACGTCGGGATGTTTGTGCAGCACGGTCTCAACCTCGATGCTCGAGATGTTCTCGCCGCCCGAGATGACCACATCCTTGGCCCGGTCGCGGATCTCTATCTGGCCGTCGGGGTGGCGCACGGCCAGATCGCCGGTGTGCAGATGACCGCCTGCGAAACTGGCCTCGGTCGCCTCGGCGTCGCGGAAATACCCAGCCATCACCGTGTTGCCGCGCAGGACGATCTCGCCCTCCGTCACGCCGTCGCGGGGCACTTCGTTGCCCGCCTCGTCGACAACGGCGATGCCGCCGGTCGTGGTGTGCCGGTAGCCCTGTCGCGCCAGCAGCGCCGCGCGGGCCTCGACGGTGCCGGGCGCGTCTTCTCCGGGGTCGTTGAACGTGGCGGGGCCGTAGCTTTCGGTCAGACCGTAGCCATGCACGAGGTCAAAGCCGCGCTCCTCCATCCCTGCCAGCAGGGTGGGCGTCGGGGCGGCGCCGCCGGTCGTCACCTTGACCCGGTGCGCAGGCCCGCTGCCACCATGATCGAGGATCATGTATAAAACCACCGGCGCACAGCACATGTGAGTGACACGATGTCGGTCAATCAGACTAAGGATCGGCGCTGGCTCGACCTGCTCCAAACAGACATGCAGACCACCGGCTGCGGTGACGCCCCATGTGTGACACCAGCCGTTGCAATGAAACATCGGCAGCGTCCAAAGGTAGCTGGTCGCCGTGGTGTATCCCAGCGACAGGACATTGCCGATCGCGTTCAGATAGGCGCCGCGATGGGTGCAGATCACCCCCTTGGGGCGGCCTGTCGTGCCCGATGTGTAGTTGAGCGAAATGGCTTGGGTTTCGGACAGGACATTGTCCGCCCAGTCGAACACCGGCACCGGCCCGTGGAACAGATCGAGGCCGCCCTCCTCTGCCGCTGGTTGCCCCGGCGCGTCGCAGAGCCGGGTGACCGGCACACGCGCCTCCGCAAGCGCCCCGGCGGTCCGGGTCTCGCACAGCACAAGTGTGCTGCCGGCATGATCGAGGATATAGGCGATCTCCTCCGCCGAGAGCCGCGTGTTCAACGTATTGAGCACCGCGCCCAGCGCCGGGACCGCGAAATGCGCGGCCAGCATTTCGGGGCGATTGGTCAGCATGACCGACACCACGTCACCGCGCCCCACGCCCTGCGCGCGCAGCCAGTCGGCCATGCGCGCCACCAGCGCGCCGAATTCGGCATAGGTCCAGATATGATCGTGCCACGCCACGGCGGGACGTTGGCCATGCACCTCGATGGTGCGGTCCAACAGATCGAGCGGCGTCAGGGGCCGGAAATTCGCGGCACGAGCCGCAAGATGCAGGTCTTCGAACATGTTCGGCACCTCCTCATGCCTTGATGTTTTACTGAATTGCCGAAATCAGCTGCTGGCGACCTCCCAGTTCCAGAAGTCCCGGTGCTCCTTGCTCAGGAACCGCTCCAAGACCATTTTGTGGACCTCGTCCGCGCCATCGACCAAGCGCGCCTGCCGGGCATATCGGTAGATCCATTCAAGCGGGGTGTCGGTGGAATAGCCGCGGGCGCCGTTGATCTGGATGCCGGTATCAGCGGCCTGATGCAGCAGGTTAGCGACGTGCACCTTGGCCATCGAGACCTCCTTGCGCGCATAGCTTCCCTGATCGAGCGCCCACGCTGCCTTCATCACCAGAAGCCGCCCGATCTCGATCTTCATGGCCAGATCGCCCAGCATCTGGCGGATGCTCTCGCGCTCGATCAGGCGCTCGCCAAAGGCATAGCGATGCGCGGCGTAGTCCTGCGCAATCTCGACCGAGCGTTTGGACAGGCCCAGCCAGCGCATGCAATGGGTCAGCCGCGCCGGACCCAGACGCATCTGCGTGACCTTAAGGCCCAGCCCCTCGCCCAGCAGCACGTTGTCGGCATCGACCTCCAGCCCGTCGAAAACCAGCTCGCAATGGCCGCCATGCTCTTCGGGACCCATGATCGGGATGCGCCGGTCGATGTGCCAGCCGGGCTGGTCCCGGTCGAAAAGGAAGGCCGTAAGCCCCCGTCGCGGATCGTCGGAGGTGCGCGCCATCAGGATGAAATGCTGCGCCGACTCCGCACCGGTGATGAACCATTTGCGCCCGGTGATGACGTATTTATCGCCCTTCCGCTCGGCCTTGGTCAGCATCATCGACGGATCGGAGCCCGAGCCCGGACCCGGCTCGGTCATCGCGAAAGCCGAGCGCACACGCCCGTCGACGATGGGCGCAAGCCAGCGCGCCTTCTGCGCATCGGTCGCGGCCTGTTCCAGCACCATCATATTGCCGTCGTCCGGGGCGGCGGAGTTAAAAACCACCGGCCCGAAAATCGAGCGGTTCATTTCCTCGTAGCAGACCGCCATCCCGACCTTGCCCAGCCCCTTGCCGCCAGTCTCGGGCTTGAGCTGCAAACACCACAGACCCGCCGCCTTGGCCTTATCGCGCAGCGTTCCCAGCAGCGTCTCATCGATGTTTCCATGGGCGTCATAGGCGCTGCGGTCGGCCTCGTGAGGAATGATCTCATCCTCGACAAAGCGGGCAATACGGGTGCGGTAGTCCTCAATCTCGGGGGAAATCGCGAAATCCATGGGGCGTTCCTTAAAGTGAAGTGACCAGATGGCCGCCGTCGACCACCAGCTCCGAGCCGGTCATGAACCGGCTGTGATCCGAGGCCAGCAGCAGCAGCGGCGCAGATAGATCCTCCATCTGGCCCAAGCGGCGGATGGGGATGCGGCGCACCAGCTTCTGGCCTGCCTCGGTTGCGAAAAAGTCGCGGTTGATGTCGGTTTCGATGTAGCCGGGGCAGATCGCGTTGACGCGGATGTCGTGGCGGGCCCATTCCAGCGCGTTGGCGCGGGTCAGCTGCACCACCGCTGCCTTGGCCGCGGCATAGGCCGACAGTCCACCCGCCACGCGCTTGCCCAGAATAGAGGCGATGTTGATGATGCTGCCGCCCCGCTGCGCGGCGACCATCGCCCGCGCCGCCGCCTGCGACACCAGAAAGACACCGGTCAGATCGGTGTCGATCACCTGCCGCCAGTCCTGCTCCGGCGTGTCCAGCGCGGGACCGTTGAAGGCGATGCCCGCATTGTTCACGACGATGTCGAAGCAACGCCCCTCGAAAGCCTCGGCCACCGACGCCGCATCGGTCACGTCAAGACGCAGAGCCTCGGCCTCACCACCGCTGGCGTTGATCTCCTCGGCGAGCGTCGCGACCTTTTCGGCACGCCGGGCAGCCACGGCCACCCGCGCCCCATGACCGGCAAGACACCGGGCGAAATGCACGCCCAAGCCGGACGACGCGCCGGTTACCAAAGCGGTGCGGCCAGCAAGGTCAAACCCCACCTGCGCCGCCGATTGCGGATTTAGTCCCGTCACGATCGCCTCCATTTTTCGAACGAGCGCTCGATATATTTGTTGCACGGTTCCTCTGGTGCTGGCAAGAGTTTCATTGCAGTCTGCAAGCGATTTCGCTCGCCTTCAGCAGGAGACATGTCAGCATGACAACCGCCGGGACCCATCTGCCCACGACCGAAGACCTCTGCCGGTCGGTGCTTGAGAACAACCGCGACAGCATCTCGATCCAGAAGCCCGAGTTTGCGGTGCGTAAGCTTGCGCTGATCCTGAACGCGGCGCTGGATCTGTCGAATAAGAAGGGGTTTCAGGCCATGAGCCTGCGCGACCTGTCGCGGGCGTCGGGGGTCAGCATGGGCGGGCTCTATTCGTATTTCGACAGCAAGGACACGCTGCTGAAAATGATCCTCTCCGAGGTCACCGGCGCGGTCGAGGCCGCCTTGGGCGAGCCGCCAGCCGAGGTGCGGCAATCCCCACGCGACCACCTGTTATGGCTGATCGACACCCATATTCGCCTGACCGAGGCGATGCTGCCGTGGTTCACCTTTTCCTTTATGGAGGCCAAAAACTTCCCCGCCGCCGAGCGCAAACTGGCCATCGACAGTGAGGAACTGACCGAAGGCTATTTCGCCGAGGTTCTCGCCCGGGGTCAGCAGGATGGCAGCTTCTCGGCGGATATGCCGCCGCTGATGGCCGCGCTGACCAAACCGCTGCTGCAGGACTGGTATGTCAAGCGCGCCAAGTATCGTCGACGCAAGGTCGACATCGATAGCTACATCGCGATGGTTCAGGGCATCGTCCTCGCGGCCTGCGGTGCGGCGGCGCAAACCACCGCTGACAAGGCCGAAAGCGGCGCCGCCTGATACCGGGAAACACCAGATCACACCCACGGATGCCGCGGCACACCGCCTTCCTGCGGGCCACTCCGACATTCGAGACCAGAAGGAAGATCCCATGACCAAATCGGTAGTCATCGCCTCAGGCGTCCGCACCGCGATCGGCGATGCCGGTGGCGCGCTGGCCAGCGTCAGCCCCTGCGACCTTGGCGCCGCTGTGGCGCGGGAGGCGATCTCCCGCGCGGGGATCGAGGCGGGGGATATCGGGCAAACCGTGTTCGGCAACGTCATCCACACCGCGCCCGAGGACATGTATCTGTCCCGCGTCGTGGCCATGCGCGCCGGTGTGCCGGAAACCGCGCCCGCGCTGACGCTCAACCGGCTATGCGGCTCAGGGCTACAGGCCGTTGTCAGCGCCGCCGAGCAGATCCTGCTGGGCAATTGCGACATCGCGCTGGCTGGCGGCGCCGAAAGCATGAGCCGCGCCGGTCACCTGCTGACCCAGTCGCGTCGGGGCCAGAAGATGGGCGACGTGGTGGCGACCGACATGATGCTGGGCGCGCTCACCGATCCGTTCGGCAACGGCCACATGGGCGTCACCGCCGAGAACATCGCCAAGCGCGGCAATATCAACCGCGCCGCGCAGGATGCGTTTGCCGTCGAATCCCACCGCCGCGCCGCTCGCGCCATCGCAGAGGGCCGGTTCAAGGGCCAGATTCTGCCAATGACCGTTCGCCAAGGCCGCACGGAGGTGACATTCGACACGGACGAACATGTGCGGCCGGGCCTGACCGACGCCGATCTTGCCAAGCTGCGCCCGGTCTTCGCCAAGGACGGCTCGGTTACCGCCGGAAACGCCTCGGGGATCAACGACGGCGCGGCAGCGCTGGTGTTGATGGAGGCCGAGACCGCCACGGCGCGCGGCATCACCCCGCTGGCCCGGATCGTCGCCTATGGCTTGGGCGGCGTCGCTCCCGAAGTGATGGGACTGGGCCCCGTGCCGGCCTCCCGTCAGGCGCTGGAGCGCGCCGGTCTGCAGGTGAGCGATCTCGACGTGATCGAATCGAACGAGGCCTTCGCCGCGCAGGCATGTGCCGTCAGTGCTGACCTCGATCTTCCCACCAACAAGGTGAACCCCAACGGCGGCGCGGTAGCACTTGGCCATCCTGTCGGCGCCTCGGGCGCAATCATCCTCACCAAGCTGCTCTACGAACTGGAGCGCATAGGCGGGCGCTACGGCCTTGCGACCATGTGTATCGGCGGCGGCCAAGGGATCGCCGTGATCGTCGAACGGGGGTGACCGCCCCCACCCCGCAGATGCGGCGAGTGGACTGACCCGCCGATAATCCGGCATGCTGCAACGCTAGGCAGACGCAGACGGGCTAGCCCCTCCCCCCCGCCATCCATCATCCCAATGTCGCTAGAAATATTACCGCCCCCCTGCGCGTTATTGCGTGGGGCGGGCGGATAGCCGCAAAATGGTCATGTCACTTCAGGAGTTGAATGCCATGACCCCCTATAATTTTGCAGCAACCGCCAAGGCTCGGATCGCCCCCGCCGGACTCGCCGCGCTCGCAGGTCTTCTCCTGCCTCAGTCTGTGCTGGCGGAAAGCCCGGTCATTCAGACCGAAGGGCCGATCATTCACCTTGCCGACAATCTTGACGAATCTGCAGGGCTCGGCTGGTGCATCGATACCGAAGGCCGCGGCGAAAGCGACGCACTTCATGCGCATTCGTGCAAGCCGACCGGCGATGATGTGCTGTTCTCCTACGCACCGGACATTGGGCGCATCGAATCAGCAACTTACGCGGGCAAGTGCATGGCATATTCCGCGCGCGACGACGCCGAAAACCCGTTTGGTCTGGTGCCCTGCGACGACAGCGATCCGAACCAGCAGTTTTCCTACGACCCCGAGAGCGGTCAGATTCATCTGGGCGCAGAGGCCGCGCAATGTGTGACCGTCAGCGCCGCTATCGACGACGCCGGGCCCTACCAATCGCGGGATTTACTCTTGGCGGCCTGTGACGAACTCGACCCAAGCTTCAAGACGTGGATTATTCGCGACGGAACGGATCTGTCGTCGCGTATAAGGCCCATTCAGGAGCAGTGAAAACGTGAAAAAAATTAGTGTCGCCCTCCTCTCGCTGGTCGTTCTGGCCGGTGCCTATGCAATCGCTTTTGGCGTGCCTGCACAGGTTGCGCAGCTGTGGGGCGGCGCTCCGTCCGAGCAAACCGACGCCGCGCCACGCGGCGGCGCCGGGGGCCCCGGTGGTCCCGGCGGCGGGCCCGGAGGGCCCGGTGGACCCCGTGGGCAGGGGCGGACGACGACGGTCGTGCTCGCCCCGCTTGAGGCGCGCGCCTATACGCAGGAGCTGCGCACCGTCGGAAGTGCCGTGTCGCTGCGTCGGGCCGAGGTCGTCGCGACCGAGGCGGGCGAAGTTGTCGAGGCCGCGTTGCAGGCCAACAAGCTGGTCGAGAAAGGCGACGTTCTGCTGCGTCTGGACGACCGCTCCGAACGACTGGCGCTGGAAATCGCGGAGGCCAATCGCGATCAGGCGCAAGCGACCGTAACCCGCTACCAAGGGTTGCATCAGAATGGCAGCGCCGTCGTCACGGATGTGGCGTTGTCCGAGGCGCTGGTGGAACTGCGGCTGGCGGAGGCGAATGTCGGGCTGGCCGAGGTCGCCTTGGAAAACCGCACCGTGGTCGCGCCGATTTCCGGACGACTGGGGCTGAGCGACGTGCAGGTCGGGGATCAGCTGTCCACCGGCGATACGATCGTCACCGTGGATGACACCACGACGTTGCTGGCAACGTTCGAAATGCCGGAACGCTCCATCGGTCTTCTCTCCGAGGGCAAGCCGGTGCTGGTGACGACGCCGACCTATACCGGGCGCGTGTTCGAAGGCACCATCACGGCGTTCGACAGCCGTTTGGACAGCGTGACCCGCAGCGCGACCGTGCAGGCCGAAATCGACAATGCCGAAGGTTTACTGCTGTCGGGCATGACATTCGCAATTCGCATGAACGAAGATACCGACCCGCTGCCGATGGTGCCCTCTACCGCGATCACATGGGACCGGTCCGGCGCAGGCATCTGGGTCGCGGATGAGGGACAGACGGCACGTGTGCCCGTGACCATCCGCTACCGCGACGGGGATCAGGTCTGGCTTGAAACCGAGGCCCCCGTGGGCGCGCAGATCGTGACCGAGGGCGCGGCAAAGCTGCGCGAGGGCGCGCAGGTCACCACGGCGGATGCCGCCCGGGGTTCTGGCGCATGAGCTTTGAGAAACGCGCGCATAAGGCCGGGTTCGCGGATACATTCGTGGCGCGCCCGATCTTCGGGATTGTGCTGAACCTTCTGATTATCATTGCCGGTCTTGCGGCGCTGACAAGCGTCGACATCCGCGAAATGCCCGATGTGGATCAGCCCGTGCTGTCGGTCCGCACCACCTATGACGGGGCGGTGGCAAGCACGGTCGACACCGAAGTCACGCAGGTGCTGGAAGATGCGCTCAGCGCGCTCGAAGGCATGTCCTATATCGAGTCGACCTCCAGCGCGGAATCGAGCCGCATCACCATCGACCTGTCCGATGGCACCGATGTAGACGTCGCCGCCAACGAAGCGCGCGAGATCGTGTCGAACACCCTGCGCTCCCTGCCCGACGATATCGACGACCCGACTGTAAGCAAAAGCGATAGCAACGCCGACGCGATCATCCGTCTGGCGCTGCTGGGGAACGCCAGCTTCAATGAACTGACCCAGCTTGCCGAAGGCGCGGTGTATGAGCGCCTGTCACTGATCGATGGCATCGCCGAGGTGACCGTGCGGGGCAATCGCGCCAATGAATTCCGTGTCGCGGCGAACCTGCCTTCGTTGTTGAGCCGGGGCCTGACCGTGTTCGATGTGTCCACCGCGCTCGCTCAGCTGCGCGATGATACCGCGTTGGGCTCGCTGTCGACGGATTCGCAAACCCTGTCGCTGCGGGTCGGCAACGACGAGGTCACCGTAGACACCATCAACCAGCTGCCGGTCAATGAAACCACACGGGTGGCGGATGTCGCCTTTGTTCAGCTGATCCCCGAAGACGCGAGCGTCTATACCCGCGTCAACGGCGAAACCGCCGTCAGCCTCGACATCACGCGGCAATCGGTCGGCAACACGCTGGAGATTTCCCGCGACGTCGGCGTCGCTGTGGAAGAACTGCGCAGCCAATTGCCCGAAGGCGTGCAGCTTCTGGTGACCTCCGATGACGGTATTTTCATCGAAGGGTCGATCAACGAGGTGGTGAAATCGATCCTGATGGCCACCGTCATCGTGGTTGCGGTGATCTTCCTGTTCCTGCGCTCCCCGCGCGCGACGCTGATCCCGGCGGTCACGATCCCCGTGGCCCTGATCGGCACGCTGGCCGCGATCTGGCTTACCGGCTTTTCGGTCAACACCATCAGCCTTCTGGCGCTGGTTCTGGCGACGGGGATGGTTGTGGATGACGCCATCGTCGTGATCGAAAACATCGTCCGCAAACGCAAATCCGGCATGGGCGCCTTCGCCGCCGCCGCCGCAGGCACGAACGAAGTATTCTTTGCCGTGATTTCGACCACCGCCACCCTTGCGGCGGTGTTCATCCCGATCTCCTTCCTGCCGGGTCAGGCGGGCGGCGTGTTTTCGGAGTTCGGCTTCGTGCTGGCCTTTGCGGTCACGCTGTCGTCGATCACCGCACTGACGCTCGCGCCGGTTCTGGCGGCCCTGCTCGATCCGGGGAAATCACAGGCCAAAGCGGTAGAAACCAAACCCGGCGCGCTTGCCCGCGGCTTTGATACGGTGATGGATTTCGCCATCCGCACGCCGCTGCTCGTGCTTTCGGTCGCCATCGGCTTTGCCATGATCGCCATCGGTGCGGCGGCGACGCTGCCCTCCACCATCACCCCGGAAGAAGATCGCGGGTTTTTCCTGGTGCAGGCGCGCGGCGCATCGGACACCGCTATCGACTACCTCGATTCCCAGGTTGTGCTGGTAGAAGAAATCCTCGCGCCCTATCTCCAATCCGGCCAGATCGCCGCGGTGCAGAGCATCATTGGCATCGGCGGCGGCACCAGCGCCTTTATCGTGGTGCGCCTGCCCGACTGGGCCGAGCGTGACTTTACCCAGCAGGAACTGATTGCGCAGATCAGCGGTCAACTGGCGTCGGTGCCGGGCGTTCAGGTCAGTGCGCGATCCACCAACAGCCTCAATATCCGTGGCGCAGGCGGCGGTTTGGGGCTGGCGGTCACGGGCACCAATCTGGCCAACATGACCGACGCCGCCGACAGCCTGATCGCGGCCATGTCGCAGGACGACACGTTCCTCAATCCGCAATTGTCGAACAACAGTGTCGATGCCCAACTGGAAGTCTCGGTCGACACAGCCGCCGCCAGCGACATGGGCCTCGACAGCACCGATGTCACGCAACTCGTGCGCGCGATGGTGCTGGGCGACGTCGCGGTCAGCGTCTTTTCTGACGATGTCGAGGTTGACGTCAACGTCCTGCCCGGCGGCCCGCCGATCGACGATCCGTCGGACATTGCCTCGCTCTCCATCCGTCTGCCCAGCGGCGCCTATATCCCGCTATCGGCGGTCGCGTCGTTGGATACGGTGGTCAGCGATGCCCAGATCGAGCGGCTCGGCGGGGGGCTTTCCGTCGCGCTTCAGGCCAATCTGGGCGAGGGCGTCGACCTGTCGACCGCTATGGATCGGGTGCAGGAACTCGCCGATGAGGTTCTGCCCGACGGCATGGGCATCACCTTCACCGGGGAGGCCGCAACGCTGGATGATACCCAAGGCGGAATGTACGCGGTTTTCGGCGTAGCGCTGATTGTCGTGCTGCTGGTGCTGGCGGCTCAATTCGAAAGCTTCGCCAGCGCGGTCGTCATCATGATGACAGTGCCCTTTGGCCTCGCCGCCGCGTTGCTGGCTATTTCTATCACCGGCGGTTCGCTGAACTATTACAGCCAGATCGGTCTGGTGATGCTGATCGGGGTAATGGCCAAAAATGGCATTCTGATCGTCGAATTCGCCAACCAGCTTCGCGAGGCGGGCGAGGACATCGACACCGCCATCCGCAATGCGCTGCGCCTGCGCATCCGACCGGTCATGATGACGATGGTGTCGACCGTCTTTGGCGGCTTGCCCCTGATCCTGACCTCTGGCGCGGGGGCCGAGGCCCGTATCGCCGTGGGCTGGGTGATCGTTGGCGGCCTTGGCTTTGCGACCGTGTTCACCCTGTTCCTGACGCCGCTCTTCTATCGCTGGATCGCGGTTTGGGGCACCGCACCCGGCGCGGCGGCCAAACGGCTGCGGATCGAGACGGAGAGCCTCGCCTGATGGCGGTGGGGCCACTTGGCCCCGCTGACCACGGCAGGCGCAGAACCCGGTTGGCCGCCACAGCCCTGTCGCCCGGCCCCCTACAAGAAAACCCGCGGCGCTGTGACAAGCGACGCGGGTTTTTGATGCGGTGGTTCTGCCGGGGAACGAACCTGCGCCGAGGCATCCAGACCCACGCGAACGCGGCATCGACCATGACAGTCGCGCCGCGCTAATGGCAGACGCCGGGCATTTCGGCCCGACAGACCCGGTTATTTATCGACGCGGTAAGTCTCGTGACAGGCTTTGCAATTTCCGGCCACGTTGCCAAACGCGACTTTCAACTCATCCTGCGAACTGGGCGGGGTTTCCAGCGCGGTGTCGATATCGGCCTGAAACTCGGCCACCTGCTCCTCGAACCCGTCGCGGTCGCTAAAGATCGCAGGGGCGGCTTCGCTTTCGTCGCTCTCAGAGCCGTCGGGGAAATAGGTGGCGAAATCGGCCACGGCTGCCTGCATTTCGCTCAGCGCGGTTTCGGCGGCTGTGGCATCGAACGGGTTGGTGCCGTTCGCCATCTGGGCCAGCGTCTTGGTCGATGCGCCGACGGTCTTCATCGCCTGCTGCCGGGCCTCGATCGGATCCATATGGGCCTCGGCAAGCGCGGCACCTGCCCCAAGGGCAATGACGGATACGGCAAGGATCAGGGAGCGCGGGGAACGGGTCATGGGGGGCCTCATGGCTCGGGGAAAACTTTTTCGACGATGACGTGCCCGTGCCGTTCGGTCAACGCGGGATACGCCCCCTCACGGAGCCGTGTGCCGCGCACGGGGGCGTGCGCCCCCTGCCCGCCCACGCATGACAGGCCGCAAGCTCATGCGTCGAGCCGGTCCCCGATTTCGCCGACCAGCGCGTTGACCTCGGCGGCGGCGGGGCTGTTGCGCCCCCGCTCCGAGACGCCCTGCCCGGTGCCCGCGGCCTCGGCATAGACGACGCGATTGCCGATCACGGTGGTTGCGACCGGGGCCGACAGATCCTGTAGCTTCTGCGCGATCTCTGTCGTCAGGCGGGTGCCGCCTCGGGCGCGGTTCAGCACGACCAGAACGGGACGGCCCGCGCGCTCGGCCAGTTCCAGCACGCTTTCCGTGGCCCATAGATCCACATGAGACGCGGAGACTGGCACCACGACCAGATCGGCCACCCGCAATGCGGGACGCAGATCGGCATCGGCCTTGGGCGGGGTGTCCACGATAACGACATCGTGAGACTTGCGCAGTTTCTCGACCTCGTAGCCCACGCCCCATGCCGACGCGGTGGAAAATTCGATGTCGGGCGCGCCGCCACTGGCCTCCATCCGCGTCATAAACCACCGCCCGAGCGACCCCTGCGGATCGGTGTCGAGAACCGCGACCGAACAGCCCAGCCGCCGATACTCCACCGCGAGGTTGATCGCCAATGTGGTCTTGCCTGAACCGCCCTTTTGCTGGGCGATGGTGATGGTGGTTCCGCGCATGGGGCCCCCTGCTGTTTACACCCCGATCATGACCCAGCGTCAGGGCAGCCACAATGGCCTGTGACGCCCCGGCGTGCCGTTCGACCCGCCGCGCATGGGTGCCGTTGCGGCACGCGCCCCCCGGCACCCGGCGCAAGACATCGCGAATGCGCGAAGTTGTGGCGATTTGCTGCCGCATCCACGTCAACCCGGTGGCAATGCTTTGCCAATGCGTTTACCGATTGGGGCTGTATGTGCCCTCTCAGCGATATTCCGATGCCCCGACTTTCTCCTCTCGTCCTGAGCCTCACACTAAGCACGGCTGCCTTTCCGGCAGCGGCGCTTGACAGTTTTCGCATCGTAGCGCCCGGCGCGAGCGATAATCTGGCGGATAAGCTGGGACGCGCGTCGCTAATCAAGGCCGCGCGGGACGAAGACCGCACCACGCCGCAGGATCTGCTGGCCGCCGCGCGGGCCGATTACCGGGCCTATGTCGGCGCGCTCTACAGCGAGGGTTATTACAACGGCACCGTGAATATTCTGATCGACGGGCGCGAGGCCGCGGATATCCCCCCCTTGGAGCCGCCCGCGCAGATCAGCCGCATCGAGGTGCGCGTCAATCCGGGGCAGACCTTTACCTTTGGCGAAGCGCGCGTGGCGCCCATCGCCCCCGAGACCGACCTGCCCGATGGCTTTGCCCCCGGTGAGCCCGCCTATAGCGAACTGGTCAGCGATGCTGGCAAGGCCGCGGTCAAAGGCTGGCGCGCGGTAGGTTTTGCCAAGGCCGATGTGCCTCAGCAGCAGGTCACCGCGAACCACGCCGCGCGCAGGCTCGATGTGCGGCTGGGCGTCGATCCCGGCCCGCGCCTGACCTTTGGCGAGTTGCGGATCAGCGGCAATAAGCGTGTGCGCACCGAACGTATCCGCGAAATCGCCGGTCTGCCGACGGGCAAGGTGTTCGATCCCGACGAACTCGATCTGGCCTCCGAACGGCTGCGCCGCGCCGGTGCATTCCGCTCCGTGTCGCTGAGCGAGGCCGAGGAGGTCGCGCCGGGCAACGTGCTGCCCATCGACGCCGCGCTGATCGAGGAAAAGCGCCGCCGTCTGGGCTTTGGCGCGGAACTCAGCTCCGTCGACGGGGCCACGCTGTCGACCTACTGGCTACACCGCAATCTTTTGGGCGGGGCGGAGCGGCTGCGCATCGACGGTGAGATTGCCCAGATCGGCGGTGATGAACAGCCCGACTTTACCCTGTCGGCCCGGTTCACGCGCCCGGCCACGTTCCAGACCGATACCGATCTTTACGTTCTGGGCACTCTCGCTCGCGAGCGGGAGCCGAATTACGATTCCGACAGCTTCACCTTCGGGGGGGGCCTGACCCGGATCGTGACGCCGGAATTGACACTGGAAGCAGGCGCACTGTTCCGCACGGCGCATATCGACGATGCCTTTGGCGAGCGCGACTACACCCTGATCGCGTTTCCGATCACCGCCGAATATGACAAACGCAACGATGAGCTGAACCCGACGGGCGGCTATTACATCGACCTTGGCGTGCAGCCATTGCTGGGCCTGTCTGACACGCCGTCGGGCGCGCAGATCACCGCTGACGCGCGGGCCTATTACGGGTTTGGCAAGGATGATCGCGCCGTGGTCGCCGGGCGGCTGCAATTCGGCAGCCTCGTCGGGCCGGACCTGAACGAAGCGCCGCCCGATTACCTGTTCTACGCCGGGGGGGGCGGCTCGGTCCGCGGTTTCCCCTATCAGGAACTGGGCGTCGAGGTGGATGACGAAACCGTCGGCGGGCGCTCCTTCATCGGGGCTTCGGTGGAACTGCGCGGCGGGATCACCGATGCGCTTGGCCTCGTGGGGTTTGTCGACACGGCCTATATCGGTGCCAACAGCTGGATCGATGACGAAGGCTCGTGGATTACCGGCGCGGGCATTGGCGTGCGCTACCAGACCGGGCTGGGCCCGATCCGCTTTGACATCGCCACGCCGGTGTCCGGCGGTGACGACGATATCAGCCCCTATCAGATCTATATCGGCATCGGGCAGGCATTCTGATGAAAGCATTCCGCATCACCGCGGCGCTGATCGCTGGCGCCTGGGCTTTTGTCGGCCCCGAATTGACCCCGGTCGCGCCCGATGGCTGGCAGATCGGCGCGCCGCGCGCGGCGGCACAGGACGCCGAGGACGAAGATCGCGACAAGGGTCTGATCGTCAACTTTCTCGAAGACAACCTGTCGGGTGAGGACCGTTCGGTCATCATCAACGGGTTCTCCGGCGCGCTGTCCTCGACCGTGCGGATGGACGAGTTGATCATCTCGGACGCGGATGGCGCATGGCTGACCCTGCGCGGCGCTGTGCTGGACTGGAACCGCTCCGCCCTGCTGCGGGGCCGGGTCGAGGTGGAGGAACTCTCCGCCGAAGAAATCATCATGCCGCGTCTGCCGCTCCCCGCCGAAAAGCCGGTCGAGACATCGGATGCGCAGGCTTCCGGTTTTTCCCTGCCGGAACTGCCGGTGTCGATCCGCATCGACAAACTCGCCATCGAGCGCGCGGAAATTGGTGAGCCGGTAATCGGGCAGGACGTGGTCGCGACCCTCGCAGGCTCCATGCGGCTGGCCAATGGCGAAGGCGAGGCCGATCTGGACCTGCGCCGCACCGATGGCCGGACCGGGATTTTCTCGGTCCAAGGTGCCTATTCCAATGCCAGCGACGCGCTGACGATCGACGTCGCCCTTGAGGAAGACCCCGGCGGCATCGTCGCCTCGCTGGCTGGCATCCCCGATGAACCTTCGGTCGTGGCCCGCATTCAGGGCGATGGCCCGCTTGACGATTTCAATGCCACCATCGATCTGCAAACCGATGGCGAAGAGCGCCTTGCCGGGTCGGTGGAACTGCGCGGCCAGACCGGCGGCGGACGCGAATTTTCTGTCGATATCGGCGGTGACGTGACCCCGCTGTTCCTGCCGCAATATCAGGATTTCTTTGGCGAAGACGTGCAATTGACCGCGCGCGGCGCCACCGGCCCCGATGGCGGCGTCGATCTGGAACGCTTTGCGCTGACAGCCCGGCGGCTCGATATCGCCGGGGCTTTGGTGATCGGCGGCGACGGTCTGCCCCGCTCGTTCAACATCGAAGGCGCAATCGAAGACACCAGCGGCGATCCGGTTGTGCTGCCCGTCTCCGGCGATCCGCTGCAGATCCAGAACGCCCGCCTGCGCGCCCAGTTCGACGCCGAAAACGGCGATGCGTGGGAAGCGTCGATCACCACGACCGATGTCGTGCGGGGCGATGTCAGCATCGCGCGGCTCGCGCTTGACGGCACCGGCACCATTCAGGCCGACACCACCGAAGAAAGCCCGCGTGGCGTGACTGCGGATTTCCGCTTTGCCGCGACGGGCGTCGACCTGCCCGATGCGGAATTGAGCGCGGCCCTTGGCGCCGATCTGGGCGGCACCGCACAGATCAGCTGGCAGGAGGATGCACCGCTGGTGCTGGAAAGCCTGACGCTTGGCGGCGAGGATCTGACCCTTTCGGCCACCGGGCAGGCGCGCATTGCCGACCGGTCCGTCGCACTGGAAGGCAGCGCCAGCTTCGAGGCCAACAACCTCGCCCGCTACGCACCGCTGATCGGTCAGCCGCTGGAAGGTGCCGTGCGCGCCGATCTGGAAGGCAGCGGCGACGTGCTTGGCGGCATCTTCGATCTGGCACTCGACGTCACCGCGCAGGATCTGGCCGTGGGCATCGCCCAGCTTGACCCGCTGCTGGACGGCGAAACCACGCTGGTCGGGCGCGTATCGCGCGACGAAACCGGACTGCGGATCGACACGATCGATCTGCGCAACCCCGATGTGACTCTTGCCGCCTCCGGGCTGGTCGCGCCCGGTCAGAGCGACGTGACGCTCGACGCGCGGCTTGCCGAAATCGGCGAGGTGCTGGAGCAGTATTCCGGCCCCGTGACCCTGAAAGGTACGGCGCGGGAAGTTGGCGAAAACGCGTTCGACGTCGCGCTGGACCTCACCGGCCCCTATGATCTGGAAGCGCGCGTCGAAGGCCGCATCGCGCCGGAGGATGTCGATGTGGTGCTGGCGGCCTCGCTGCCCGATATCGCCCCGCTGCTGCCCGATCAGGACTATTCCGGCCCGGTCGCGGTGGATGGCCGCGTGACGCAATTGACCGCCAGCCGCTTTGACGTGGATCTGGCCGTCGATGGCCCCTACTCCACCTCCGCCCGTGTCGATGGCGAGGTCGAGATCGGCGCCTCGGATGTCCAGATCACCCTGTTGGTGCCCGATATCGCACCGCTGCTGCCGCAATACGGCTATTCCGGTCCGCTCACCGCCGAAGGCCGGGTGCAGGAACGGGGCGACGGCTCGCTCGATGTCGATCTGGACCTGACCGGCCCCTATAATTCCACCGCCAGTGTCGATGGCGTCGTGCTCGGTGGCGCGACGGATATCGAAGCGCAGCTTGCCGTGCCCGATATATCGCCGGTGGTGCCGGGGTATGCCGGTCCGCTCCAGGCGGCGGGCACGATCCGCGAACTGGACGGCGGGCGTTTTGCCGTCGATCTTGACGCCTCCGGCCCCTATGGCGCGAATGCCAGTGTCGAGGGGGTCGTTCTGGGCGGTGCGACGGATGTCGAAGCGCAGGTTTACCTGCCCGATATCGCGCCGCTCGCGCCCGGCTTCTCCGGCCCGCTGCGGGCCGCTGGCACCATCCGCGAACTGGACGGCGGCCAGTATCAGGTCGATCTCGACGCGACAGGCCCCTATGGCTCCGAAGCAAGCGTCGCCGGTGTCGTTCTGGGAGGCGCAACGGATGTGCAGGCGCGGCTTTCAGTGCCCAATATCGCCCCCTTCGCGCCCGGTCTGTCCGGCCCGCTTACCGTGGCCGGTGACGTGCGCGAGGAAACCGCCGGCCTGTGGGATGTCGATCTGGACCTGACCGGCCCCTATGGCGCGCGCGGCGCGGTGGATGGGGTTGTGGGCTCCGGCGCGTCGGATGTGGCGATTGAACTGTCCTTGCCCAATATCTCCCCCTTTGCGCCGGGTCTGTCCGGCAGCCTCGCCGTTGACGGCACGGTGGCCGAGGTGTCGGGCGGCGGCTGGCGCGTCGCGCTTGACAGTCGCGGCCCCGGCAGCGCGCAGGCGCGGGTCACGGGCAGCATGGCGCAGGATTTCTCCACCGTCGATCTGGATGCCTCCGGCAGTGTGCCGCTGGCCTTGGTGAACCGGGTTCTCGCGCCTCGCAGCCTTGCCGGCACCGCGCAGTTCGACCTGTCGATCAATGGCGCACCGGCTCTGGGTTCCGTCTCCGGGCAGGTCACCACGCGCGGCGCGCAGATGAGCCTGCCCACGCTGGGACAGACGCTCGAAGACATCAACGTCACCGTGCAGCTTGGCGGCGGTCGCGCCACCATCGACGCATTCGCGCGGGCGATGGCGGGCGGGCGGCTCTATGTCGACGGGCCGATCACGCTGTCGGATGGCTACAACGCCGACCTGGCGATCCGTTTGGGCGATCTGGTGCTGGAAGATCCCAACCTTTACCGCACCTCGCTCGATGGGCGGCTGTCGCTGGCCGGGCCGTTGACCGGGGGCGCGGCGATCAGCGGCACCATCGATATCGGCGAAACCGAAATCCGCATCCCCGAAACCGGCTTGGCCTTCTCGACCGACATTCCCGACATCACCCATCTCAACGAGCCTGCAATCGTGCGCGCCACCCGTGCACGGGCCGGGCTGATCGGGGATGACAGCGATGGGGACGGCAGCGGCGCTGATGGCGATGGCGGCTCGGACGGGTTTGCGCTGAACGTGCTGATCCGCGCGCCGAACCGGATCTTTATCCGCGGCCGTGGGCTTGATGCCGAACTGGGCGGTGAACTGCGGGTGACCGGCACGACAAGCGACATCATCCCGGTCGGCTCGTTTGAACTGGTGCGCGGGCGGCTCGATCTGCTGGGCAAGCGCTTCACCTTGGACGAAGGCGCGGTGTTCCTGCAAGGCGGGCTGACGCCCTCCATCGCGCTGAGCGCCCGCACGGTGAATGCAGGCTTTACCTCCACGATTGGTATCAGCGGCACCGCGTCCGATCCCGAAATCAGCTTTACCTCCGAGCCTGACCTGCCCGAAGACGAGGTGCTTGCACGTCTGTTCTTTGGCCAGAGCATCGAAAACCTGTCCCCGCTGCAAGCCGCGCAATTGGCCTCTGCCGTGGCGACGCTGGCCGGTCAGGGCAGCGGTGGTTTGCTGACGGAACTGCGGGAAAACATCGGCGTCGACGATCTGGACGTGACCGCGGACGAGGATGGCAACGCCGCGCTACGTGTCGGCAAATACATCTCCGACAATATCTATACGGATGTTACGGCGAATTCGCAGGGCGAGACGACGATCAACCTCAACATCGACCTGACCGATACCGTGACCGTCCGTGGCGGCGCGGGCAGCAACGGGGAAACCAGCCTCGGGATCTTCTTCGAGCGGGATTATTGAGGGCTAGGTCACGCGCTTCGCTGGTTCGGCAGCATGACGGGAGACTGCCCGTGGGATGGCGCTGCGACGGGTGAGCGGTGCGCTTTATGCCCGCCACGTTCCTCCCCGCTCCGAGATCAGCGCAAGGGTGGCGAAGCGCCAGCCCGCCGGAACGGGCAGGCGCTCGCCCATGCGCCTTCGGCTTGTCCATGGGCGGTTGCTCATTTGCTCGGGGGTAGCCTGCCCTTGGGGTGGCGCCGCTACAGATGAGCGGAGCGCTTTATGCCCGCCCCGTTCCTCCCCGATCCGAGGTCAGCGAAAGGTGGCAAAGCGCCATCCCGCCAGAACGGGCAGGCCCTCGCCCCGCGCCTTCGGCTTGTTCGGGGCGGTTGCGCTATAGCACGATGGGAGCCAGCCCGCCCGAACGGGCAGGCCCTCGCCCCGCGCGCTTCGCTTGTTAGCGGGCGGTTGTTCTGTAGCACGGTGGCCCCCAGCACTGAACTCCGCACCCGATCCCGTGGTGCCTTCCCTACACGTCGCGCAGCACGAAATGCCCCGGTGTCACCTCATCGTAGGTCGACGGCGCCGGCTGATAATCCAGCGGAAACACGGGCGAGGGGATCGGTTTGAAGTTCAGTTCGCTTTCGCGCTTCCGTCTGCGGGGGTCCGCAATTGGGACCGCGGACAGCAGGTCACGCGTATAGGGATGACGCGGATCTTCGAAAATCGCGCGGCGCGGGCCGATTTCGACAATCCGGCCCAGATACATTACCGCCGCCTGATGGCTGATCCGCTCCACCACCGCCATGTCATGGCTGATGAACAGCAGCGAAATTCCCAGATCAGCCTGCAGTTCGATAAGCAGGTTCAGCACCTGCGCCTGAATCGACACATCCAGCGCCGAGACCGCCTCATCCGCGACGATCAGCTTTGGGTTCAGCGCCAGCGCCCGCGCAATGGCGATGCGTTGCCGCTGCCCGCCGGACAGCTCATGCGGGAACCGGCGCAGGAAGCTGCGCGGCAGGTCCACCCTGTCAAACAGGTCCGCCACGCGATCCTCGATGGCTGATCCGCGTTCTAGCCCGAAATTGCGGATTGGCTCGGCCACCTGATCCATCAACCGCATCTGCGGATTGAGCGAGCTATAGGGGTCTTGGAATATCATCTGCATGTCGCGCCGGGCCTGACGCATCTCGCGCTCGCTCAGGGCCAGCACATCGGTATCGCCCAGCCGGATCTGCCCGCTATCCGGCTCGATCAGCCGCAGGATCGACCGCCCGGTCGTGGACTTGCCGCATCCCGACTCCCCGACCAGTGACAGCGTTTCACCGGCATTCAGCGTAAACGACACATCTTCCACCGCATGCACTCGCGCCACCGTGCGCCGCAGCAAGCCCCCCTTGACCGCGAAACGGGTCGTCAGGTTGCGCACTTCCAGCAAGGGCTCGCCAGACCCGGCGCGGGGGGGGCGGGCCTCGACCTTGGGTTGGCCCAGCACATTCAGCGGCGCGGGCCGGTCGGTGCCCGCCATTTCGCCCAGCTTGGGCACAGCCGACAGCAGCGCGCGGGTGTAGTCGTGGCTCGGCGCTTCGAAAATCTGCTCGACGGGCCCTTCTTCGACCTTGTTGCCGCGATACATGACCACCACCCGGTCCGCGACCTGTGCCACCACCGCCATGTCATGGGTGATGAACAACACCGCCGTGCCGGTTTCGCGCTTCAGCCGGTCGATCAGGGCGAGGATTTCGGCCTGAATGGTCACATCCAGCGCGGTTGTCGGCTCATCCGCGATCAACAGCCGAGGCTCGCAGGCCAGCGCCATCGCGATCACCACGCGCTGCCGCATGCCGCCCGACAATTCATGCGGATACTGGTTCAGGCGCCGCTCCGGCTCCGGGATGCGCACACGTTGCAGCAGCTCCAGCGCGCGGGCCATCGCGGCCTCCCGGCTCAGCCCCTTATGGACGCGCAGACCTTCGGACAGTTGCCGCCCGATGGTGAAAACCGGGTTCAGGGCGCTCATCGGCTCCTGAAAGATCATCGCGATCTCATTGCCCCGGATCGTGCGCATTAACGCATTGTCGGCGCGCGCCACGTCGATGGTGCTCTCCGCGCTGTCGCCCCGCCGGAAATTCAACTGGCCATTGGCGATGCGGCCACCGCCGAATTCCACCAACCGGATCAACGACAACGAGGAGATCGATTTGCCCGAGCCGCTTTCGCCCACCACGCAGACGGTTTCGCCCGCGCCGATCTCGAACGAGACATCCTCGACGCCCACGACCAGCCCGTCATTGGTGTCGAATTCGACACGCAGGTTTTCGATAGAAACAAGCGGCGTTTGCGGGGTATCGAGCATGATCGGGTTCCCTGTCGGTGACGTCTGGTGGATCAGGTCAGGCTAAGCGCCCTACCCCCGTCGCGCCAAGCGCGGATCGCATCCGCACCGCATTCGCGCCGCAACGGCACAGGCTGCCTGAAATTTCAGCTCCCGCGATAGGTCGAATAGCCGAACGGCGAGAGCAGCAGCGGCACATGGTAATGATCGGCCCGCGACATGCCGAACCGGATCGGAATCTGATCGAGGAAGCGCGGGGTTTCCCCCGGCGCGCCTGTCGCCTCCAGATAAGCCCCGGCATCGAAGATCAGCTCGTAAATACCGGGCGCGAAATCGTCATCGGGCAGGATCGGCCCATCCGTGCGGCCATCTTCGTTGGTCCGCATGCGCGCGATCTCGACCCGCTCCGCCCCGTCGATCCGGTACAGCGTGATCTCGATATTTTCGGCAGGACACCCGCGCGCCGTGTCCAGAACATGGGTGGTCAGATAGCCCGCCATTGTCATCCACCTCCTTTGGGTGTCATCCACCTGCTTGCACTGCCCCCATGAAGGCGGGAAAGTCCCGCTCAGGCAACCCGTGAATACATATTCCCCAAGGGAAGGAACGCAGCACATGGATCGATACGACCGCGACATGCAGGGCTATGGCCAGACCCCGCCGGACCCGCGCTGGCCCGGCGGCGCCAAGATCGCGGTGCAGATCGTGCTGAATTACGAAGAGGGCGGCGAAAACTGCATCCTGCATGGCGATGCCGCGTCCGAGGCGTTTCTGTCCGAAATCGTCGGCGCGCAGCCGTGGCCCGGCCAGCGCCATTGGAATATGGAATCGATTTACGAATACGGCGCACGCGCCGGGTTCTGGCGGCTGCACCGGCTGTTTACCGAAATGGACATTCCGCTCACCATCTACGGCGTCGCGACAGCGCTGGCGCGTAGCCCCGAACAGGTTGCCGCGATGCAGGACGCGGATTGGGAAATCGCGTCTCACGGGCTGAAATGGGTGGAATACAAAGACGCCTCTCCACAGGATGAGGCCGCCGATATGGCCGAGGCGATCCGCCTGCATACCGAGGTGACGGGCACCCGTCCGCGCGGCTGGTATACGGGGCGCTGTTCCCACAACACCGTGCGGCTCGCGGCGGAGGAAGGCGGGTTCGACTATATCTCGGACACCTATGCCGACGACCTGCCCTATTGGATCCGCGAGGGCGACCGTGATCAGCTGATCCTGCCCTATACGCTCGACGCCAATGACATGCGCTTTGCCACGCCGCAGGGCTTCAACACCGGCGAGCATTTCTATCAGTATCTGAAGGACAGCTTCGATGCGCTCTATGCCGAGGGCGAGCGTGGCGCCGCGAAAATGCTGTCCATCGGTCTGCATTGCCGTCTGATCGGGCGACCGGGGCGGATCATGGGGCTGAAACGGTTCCTCGACTATGCCGCCTCGAAACCGGATGTATGGTTCGCGCGGCGGATCGACATCGCCCGGCATTGGGCCGAAACCCACCCCGCGCCGGGGCCGCGCATCAACCCCAGCCAGATGGATGTCGAAAGCTTCACGCGCCGTTTCGGCGGGGTGTTCGAGCATTCGCCGTGGATTGCGGAGCGTGCCCATGCGCTGGAACTGGGCCCCGCGCATGACACCGCCATCGGTGTGCATTCCGCGCTATGCCGGATTTTCCGCCGCGCGAGCGGCGACGAACAGCTGGGCGTGCTGACCGCGCATCCGGATCTGGCGGGCAAACTGGCGCAGGCGCGGGAATTGACCGAAGACAGCACCGCCGAACAGGCCAGCGCCGGGCTGGATGCGCTAACCCCATCGGAAAAGGCCGCGTTCACCGATCTGAATGACCGCTATACCGCCAAATTCGGCTTTCCGTTCATCATCGCGGTGCGCGATCACGACAAGGCCGGGATATTGGCCGCGTTCCAAGACCGGGTTGAAAACGATCGCGCGACCGAATTCGTCGCGGCCTGCCGACAGGTGGAGCGCATCGCCCTGCACCGCCTGCGCGCGATGGAGTTCTAGGATGACCGCCACGCGCGACCCGCTACCTGTCCGCCCGCTGACCGCGCAGGACTTTGCGCCCTTTGGTGACCTGCTCGATACCACCGGCGCGCCGGACAAGATCATCAACCAAGGTCTGTGCGGGCGCTATCACGACCGCGCGCGGATCGATGTGGATGGCGGGCGCACCGGGCTTAGCCTGTTTGACGCCCAGCCCCGCACCCTGCCCTACCGGCTAGAGATGCTGGAGCGGCACCCGCTGGGCAGTCAGGCGTTTCTGCCGCTGCACCAAAACCCGTTTCTGGTGATTGTCGCCCCGGATGCCAATGGCCGCCCGGGTCAGCCGCAGGCGTTCCTGACCGAGCCGGGACAGGGCATCAACCTGCTGCGCGGCACATGGCACGGGGTGCTGACGCCGCTCTTTGCGCCCGGTCTGTTCGCCGTGGTGGACCGCATCGCGCCCGAAGGCGAAGACCCGGATGCCAATCTGGAAGAACACTGGCTCACCACCCCGGTCGAGGTGGTCGCGGCGCAGGCCACAGCATTGCGATCGTAGGGAAATCTGGTGGAGCCGATCGGGATCGAACCGACGACCTCGTCATTGCGAACGACGCGCTCTCCCAACTGAGCTACGGCCCCACTGAGCGGTGATTTCGAATATTTGCGCCGCGTTGTCAAGACGGCGGCGTGAGGCGGGCGGGCGGCGCAGCGGTGGTCCGCAATCGCAGGCGCGCCCGCTCTGCACCGCCCCCTCGCTTAGCCGAACCGCCCGCCGCGCTGGATCACTTCGATCTGGTAGCCATCGGGATCGGCGACGAAAAAGAACCGCGCCACCAGCGGGCCCCCGTCGGGCGCGAAATCGACCAGCTTGCGCGGCGCATATCCGGCCTCCGTCAGGCGGGCATGCAGCGCGTCGGCATCATCGACCAGCACGGCCAGATGCCCATACCCATTGCCCAGATCATAGGGCTCCGCCTGCCCTTTGTTGACCGTCAGTTCCAGTTCGAATTCGGTTTCGGGGTTGCTGAGATAGATCAGGGTGAAGCTCTCGAAATCCAGCCGCTCGGCCAATTCCAGCCCGAACGCATCCTTGTAGAACGCGCGCGACCGGTCCTCGTCCCGCACCCGGATCATCGTGTGGATCAATTTTGCCATGTCATGTCCTTTCCGTTGTCATGCACCCGCGCGCTACCGTCCCAGCCGGGCACCGCGGGCAAAGCGCACAATATCCCCCGCAGGCCGCGCCCCCGCGACCCGGCCCGCCTCGCGGCCACGATCAAACCGGATCAGCAGCGGAATGCCACGAATACCGAATTTTCGGCTCACGGCGGGATGCGCTTCGGTATCGATCTTGGCCAGCCGCACCTCCGGCGCCAATTGCCCGGCGGCTTGGGCAAAGGCCGGTGCCATCGCCCGGCATGGCCCGCACCATGGCGCCCAGAAATCCACCACCAGCGGCAGGTCGTCGTTGCGGATCGCCGCTTGCAGGCTTTGGGGGTCGAACTCCAGCGGTTTGCCGGGCAATAGCTTGGCGCCGCAGGTGCCGCATTTCGGTCCCGCGCCCAACTTTTCGTGCGGCAGGCGGTTCACGGCGGCACAGGCGGCACAGGTCAGTTTGACGGGGTCGCTCATGGCGGTGGCTCTCCTTATCGCGGGGCTTTGGTTGACAGCACGGGCCGGTCGGGCCTCCAATCGACCGATCCGACAAGGGATGCAACCCCTGCGCGGGCCCCGGCACCCGTCGCCATCATCCCGCTGATGCGGAACCACCCGCCCCGCGCGGACATTGACCCAGACTAGGGACCGAAGGGACAACAGCTTGATCTCCAAACAACTCTGGCGGCTGCGCCGTGTCTTGCGCAAACTTTGGGTGCGCGCCGCTGGCATCGCGTTGCTGGCGCTCGTGGCCCTTGCCGCCGCCGCGCTGCTGCGTCCGCTCATCCCCGATGAGGCCGTGGAACGTCTGGGTGAAGACGCGGTGATGCCGCTGCTGTCGATCCTCGCCTCGTCGATGCTGACCGTCACGACCTTTTCGCTGACGGTGATGGTGTCGGCGCATATGCAGGCGTCGAGCCAGATCACCCCGCGTTCGCACCGTCTGCTGCTGGAGGACACGACGACCCAGACCGTGCTGGCGACGTTCCTTGGGGCGTTTGTCTATGCCCTGACCGCGATCATCCTGTTCCGGTCGCACATCTACGGGGCGACGGCGGCGGTCGTGGTCTTTGGCTTTACCGTGATCGTCGTGGCGCTGGTGATCCTTGCCGTACTGCGGTGGATCGCGCATCTCAGTCGACTGGGCAGTCTGGACGAGACGCTGGATCAGGTGGAAGAGCGCGTGCGCGACACCCTGCGCCGGTTCCGCCATGCGCCGACAATGGGGGCGCGGCGGCTGGCCGACCGCGACGATCTGCCTGCCGGGCTGACGCCGGTGGCCTGTGATCGCGGCGGGCATGTGCAATTCGTGGATATGGCCGCGCTGGCCCGGATGGCCGAGGATTACAGCACCAAAATTTACCTGCCCTATGGGCCCGGCGCCTTCTGCGCGCCCGGCAGCCCGGTGGCGCATATCGGACGCTCTGACGCGGCGCTGGTCAAGGCGGTGGCGGAGGCGTTCACCTTTGGCCCGGTGCGGACCTTCGATCAGGACGCGCGCTTTGGGCTGACCGTGCTGTCGGAAATCGCCTCGCGCGCGCTGTCACCGGGGCTCAACGATCCCGGCACCGCAATCGAGGTCACGGGCCGGGTCGAACGCCTGCTTTGCGAAGCCCAGCCCGAAACGGAGCCGTTCGAGCCGCCGCGCGGTGCGGAACGCATTCATCTGCACCCCACGACCGAGGCCGACCTGATCGAAGACTATTTCCACCCCGTGGCGCGCGATGGCGCCGGCATGATCGAGGTGGCGCTGCGGCTGCAACGGGCGCTCAATTCGCTGAAAGCCGCCGCCCAACGCACCGACCGGCCCGATATGGACCGCGCCGCCCGTGCGGCGCAGGACCGGCTGCTGGAACATGCCGAAGCGGCATTGCCGCTGGCATCAGATCGCGAAAAACTTCGCGCGCTGGCCAAGCGCGAGGCCTGACCCCGCGCCTGACCTTGATGGGTCGGACGATCCCCGCCTGCGATGTTATTCGGCGGCATCCGCGTAGGCCTCCATCGGCGGGCAGGTACAGATCAGGTTGCGATCGCCCCACGCATTGTCGACCCGGCCCACGGGGGGCCAGTATTTGTCGACGCGGAACGCCCCGGCGGGGAAACAGCCCTGTTCGCGCGGATAGGGCCGGGTCCAGTCGGCGACCAGATCTTCGACCGTGTGGGGCGCGTGGCGCAGCGGGCTTTCCTCGACCTGCCAGTCCCCGGCCTCGACCTGCGCGATTTCGGCGCGGATCGACTGCATCGCGGCGATGAAGCGGTCAAGCTCGGCTTTGGTTTCGCTTTCCGTCGGCTCCACCATCAGCGTGCCCGGCACCGGGAAGCTCATCGTTGGCGCGTGGAACCCGTTATCGACCAACCGTTTGGCAATGTCATCGACGCTGACGCCCGCGCTTTTCTCGAACGGGCGGGTGTCGAGGATGCATTCATGCGCGACCCGGCCCGCGCGGCCCTTGAACAGCACCTCGTAGCCGTCCGACAGCTGCGCCGCGATGTAGTTGGCCGACAGGATCGCCACCCGCGTCGCCTGCGTCATGCCCGCGCCGCCCATCAGCAGGCAGTAGGACCATGAAATCGGCAGGATCGAGGCGGAGCCATAGGGCGCGGCAGAGACCGGCCCCGGGGTTTCGCCCTGCGCGCCCGCATTGGGATCGCCCGGCAGATAGGGCGCCAGATGCGCCTTCACCCCGATCGGGCCCATGCCCGGACCACCGCCGCCATGCGGGATGCAGAAGGTCTTGTGCAGGTTCAGGTGGCTGACATCCGCGCCGATCTCGCCCGGCTTCACCAAGCCCACCAGCGCGTTGAGATTGGCCCCGTCCAGATAGACCTGCCCGCCGTGATGATGGGTGATCGCGCAGACCTCGCGCACCGTGTCCTCGAACACGCCGTGGGTCGAGGGATAGGTGATCATGCAGGCGGCCAGCCGCGCGCCCGCCGCTTCGGCCTTGGCGCGGAAATCCTCTAGGTCGATATCGCCGTTGCCCGCAGCCTTGACCACCACGACCTTCATCCCGGCCATCTGCGCCGAGGCCGGGTTGGTGCCATGGGCGGAGGTCGGGATCAGGCAGATGTCACGATCCTCGCCCCGCGCGCTGTGATAGGCGGCGATGGTCAGCAGCCCCGCATATTCGCCCTGCGCGCCGGAATTAGGCTGCATCGACATCGCGTCATAGCCGGTGATCTGGCACAGCTTGGCCGACAGATCCTCGATCATCTCCGCATAGCCCAGCGCCTGATCGGCGGGGGCAAAGGGGTGGATCTGACCGAATTCGGGCCATGTCACCGGCATCATTTCGACTGCGGCGTTGAGCTTCATGGTGCAGGAGCCCAGCGGGATCATTGCCCGGTCCAGCGCCAGATCGCGATCCGCCAGCCGCCGCATGTAGCGCATCATCTCCGCTTCGGCGCGGTTCATCTGGAACACCGGATGGGCCAGATAATCGCTTTCGCGCAGCAGCCCCTCGGGCAGCGCCACACGGGTCGCGTCGCCATAGCTGCGGGTGATGCCAAAGGCGCGCCAGACGGCCTCCACCGTGCGGCGGGAGGTGGTCTCATCGACCGAAATGCCGATGCGCCCGCCGGACAGGGGCCGCAGGTTGATGCCTTCGGCCAGAGCGGCGCGCAGGATCACCCCCTGCAGGCTGCCCGCCTCGACGGTGAAGGTATCGAAATACTGATCCGGCGCGATGGCAAAGCCCGCCTCGGCCAGCCCATCGGCCAGATGCACGGCGCGCAGGTGGATGCGCTCGGCAATGGCGCGCAGGCCTTTGGGTCCGTGGAACACGGCGTAGAAGGAGGCCATCACCGCCAGCAGCGCCTGCGCCGTGCAGACATTCGAGGTCGCCTTTTCGCGCCGGATATGTTGCTCGCGCGTTTGCAGGGCCAGCCGGTAGGCTTTGTTGCCGCGCGCATCGACCGACACACCGACGATCCGCCCCGGCATCGTGCGCTTCAGCGCGTCGCGGCAGGACATGAACGCCGCATGCGGCCCGCCATAGCCCAGCGGCACGCCAAAACGCTGGGCGGAGCCGATGGCGATATCCGCGCCCATCGCGCCCGGCTCTTTCAGCAGCGTCAGCGCCAGCAGGTCGGTCGCCACCACGGCCACGGCGCGGACCTCATGCAACGCGGCGATCTGATCGGTGAAATCCACCAGATGACCCTCGGTGCCGGGATACTGGAACAGCGCGCCAAACACGCCCTCAGGCACCAGTTCGGACACCGGCGCGACGATCACCGGGATGCCCAGCGGCGCGGCGCGGGTTTCGATCACCGCGATGGTTTGCGGATGGCAGGCGGCATCGACGAAAAACGCGGGCGCTTTCGATTTCGCCGCGCGCTGCGCCATGACCATCGCCTCGGCCGCCGCTGTGGCCTCGTCCAGCAGCGACGCATTGGCCACTTCCAGCCCGGTCAGGTCGCTGATCATGGTCTGGTAGTTCAGCAAAGCCTCCAGCCGGCCCTGCGCGATCTCCGGCTGATAGGGCGTGTAGGCGGTATACCATGCGGGGTTTTCCAGAATGTTGCGCTGGATCGCAGGCGGGGTGACGGTGCCGTAATAGCCCTGCCCGATGAGCGAGGTCATCACCTTGTTCTTTGCCGCCACCTCGCGCAGCCGCACGATCAATTCGCCCTCGGTCAGCGGCGCCCAGTCCAGCGGCTCGGCCTGCCGGATGGATTGCGGCACGGTTTCGTCGATCAGCGCGTCGAGGCTGTCGACCCCGACAGCGGCCAGCATCTGCTCCATCTCCGCAGGCGACGGGCCGATATGGCGGCGATTGGCGAAATCATAAGGATCGTAATCGGTGGGGGTGAAGGGCATGGACCGCGCTTTCGTGAAACCGGGAGAAGGGATGCCCCGCCACATGCACGGGCGGAGCCATCGGAACAGGCCGCGTCACTGGGCGGCCCTGCACGCCGACACAGGACCGGGCAACACGCCCCGGCCCTGTGTCTGCTATTGGGTCAGCCGACCATGTCCTTATAGGCGGCTTCGTCCATGAACTCGTCAAGGTCGTCCATGTTCGACGGTTTGATCTTAAAAAACCACGCATCGCCCATCGCGTCTTCGTTGATCAGGGCGGGATTGGCGACCAGCGCCTCGTTGATCTCGACGATCTCGCCGTCCAGCGGCGCAAGGATGTCGGACGCCGCCTTGACGCTTTCGATCACGACGATTTCCTCGTCCTTGGTGACCGATGCGCCGACCTCCGGCAATTCGACGAACACCACATCGCCCAACTGGGTCGCGGCATGTTCGGTGATGCCCACGGTGACGGTATCGCCTTCGGGCAGAAGCCACTCATGCTGTTCGGTAAATTTCATGCGGTTGGGTTCCTTCGGTTTGTCATCTGCCCCGGCACGCGGGGATCTGTCTCAGGGGCGGGCCAGGGCCCGGTTCAGCGTTTGTAGGTCGCGGGCCGGAACGGCATATCCGCCACCGTAGCCGGCAGCCGCTTGCCCCGCACCTCACCGTAGATCGCGGTGCCGGTCTGGCAAAGGTCTGCGCGCAGGTAGCCCATCGACATCGGCGCCCCGATCGACGGCCCATAGGCCCCCGATGTCACCTCTCCCACTGGCGTGCCGCCTTCGGCCTGCGCAAACAACAGCGTGCCTTCGCGCATCGGTGCGCGGGTGCCGGGCAGCAGCCCCACGCGCAGCCGCTCCGGGCCCGTGTCCAGCTGCGCCGCGATCCGGTCGGCACCGGGATAACCACCCGCACGGGCTCCACCGGGACGGCGCACCTTCTGCATGGCCCAGACCAGCGCGGCCTCAACGGGGGTGGTGGCCGCGTCGATGTCATGACCATGCAGGCACAGCCCGGCCTCCAGCCGCAGCGAATCGCGCGCGCCAAGGCCCACCGGCTCCACGCCCTCCTGCGCGATCAGCGCCGAGGCAAAAGCGTCGGCCTCATCCGCCGCCACCGAAATCTCGTAGCCGTCCTCGCCGGTATAGCCCGACCGGCTGATCCAGAGCGCGCCGAACGCGCTGTCCTTCACCACCACATCCATGAATTTCATCGCCGCCGCATCGGGCACGATCTGCGCCAGCGCGGCCTCGGCCTGCGGACCTTGCAGCGCGATCAGCGCGCGGTCGGTGATCTCCTCGACCTCGCAGTCGGTCAGGTGGGCGCGCAGATGCGCCAGATCGGCGGCGCGGTTGGCGGCGTTGACCACCAAGAACAGGTGATCGCCGCGATTGGCGATCATCAGATCGTCAAGAATACCGCCCTGCGCGTCGGTAAACAGACCATAGCGCTGGCGGCCTTCCTTCAGCCCGATCAGATCGGCGGGCGCCAGCGTCTCCAGCGCGCGGGCAGCACCGGTCGCGCCATCCGCGTGGCGCAGGATCACCTGCCCCATGTGGCTCACGTCGAAAAGCCCGGCAGCGGCGCGGGTGTGCAGATGTTCCTTCATCACGCCAGGCGCGAATTGCACCGGCAGCGCCCAGCCTGCGAAATCGACGATCTTGCCGCCATTGCGCTGCGCGAAATCGAACAGCGGCGTCACATTCAGGTCGCTGTCGCCCGGTCCGCCGGTATGTCCGCTTGTCTGGCTGTCGGCCATGCCGCGCCCTCCTTCTTGCCGGAGGCACGTCTGGCCCGGCATCACATGGTGACGCACCCCGACCATCTGGTCCGGCGCACGCCTGCGATGCCCCCTCTGTCCTTGGCGCCTGAGATCGTTATCCCTTCGGCGGGGGCGCATGGCCCCTCTCTCCAGAGTGTCGTGCCCGCAACGGTCCTGATGCCTGAGAGTTTACCGGGGCGGTTGCTCCTTCGGCACCGGCACTGGGCCGGATTCTCCCGGTGCGGTGATCCTGCGATAGCGCAGCCTGCCGCTTCGGGCAAGTCCCCGCAGCCCCGCGCGCGCCGCGCAACCGCTCTTGCCCTCCTGCGCGCGCTGCGGCAGGACTGATCCCATGCAGAATGCTCATTTCTTTGGCTACGGCTCACTCGTTCATACCGGCACCCATGCCTACCGCGATCACCACACCGCCCGGCTACAGGGCTGGGGGCGGATCTGGCGTCATGTGCCGGCCCACTCCGCGGCCGTGCTCTCGGTCGAGCGGCGTCATGGCTGCGCCATCGACGGGCTGATCGCCCGTGTGCCCGATGGGGATTGGGCCGCGCTGGACCTGCGCGAAGCCAATTATACCCGCCACCTTGTCACGGACGCGGTGTCCGAGCACCCGGTTGGCGACGCTGAGATTCAGGTCTATTCCGTGCCGCTCGCCAATTGCGGCGATGGCAGCGCACCGATTTTACAAAGCTATCTCGACGTGGTGGTCAAAGGCTATCTCGACATGTTCGGCGAAGCGGGCGCAGAGGCGTTTTTCGACAGCACGCATGGCTGGCACATGCCGGTGCGCAATGACCGTGCGCAGCCCGCCTACCCCCGGCATCAGCAGCTAAGCACGGCGGAGCGGACGCTGGTGGACCGGCTTTTGACCCGCGCGCAGGCCAAGGCTTAGACCGCGTTAACCCGCTGGTAATAATTAATAATTCAGAAACTAGTTGACAGCTGTCAACTCTGCGAAACTATGCCTGCAAACAGCCACTTGGCATAAAAACGGCGCGAGGCTTGGCCCCGCGCCATCAATGCCATCATCTGTAGCTCAGGGCCGACTTAACGCGTCTCAGGCGCGGCCCAGCTTTGCCAGCCGGTTGTCGCGCAGACGGGCGAAATCATCCCCGGCATGGTAGCTCGACCGGGTCAGCGGGGTGGCAGAAACCATCAAAAACCCCTTACCCCAAGCCGATTTTTCATAGGCTGCGAACTCCTCGGGCGTCACGAAATCGCGCACCGCGTGGTGTTTCGGGGTCGGTTGTAGATATTGACCGATGGTCAGGAAATCGACATCCGCCGCGCGCATGTCATCCATCACCTGCCGCACCTGCTCGCCGGTCTCACCCAAGCCGACCATGATGCCGGATTTGGTGAACATCGCGGGGTCCATTTCCTTGACCCGCTGCAACAGCCGCAGCGAATGGAAATAGCGCGCACCGGGCCGCACCGTGGGATAAAGGCCGGGCACGGTTTCCAGATTGTGGTTGAAAACGTCGGGACGCGCCTCGACCACCGTTTCCAGAACCGAATTGTCGCATTTCAGGAAATCCGGCGTCAGGATCTCGATCGTGGTGCCCGGGGACCGGTGGCGGATCGCGCGGATCGTCTGGGCGAAGTGATCCGCCCCGCCATCGGCCAGATCGTCCCGGTCGACGGAGGTGACGACCACATGGTTCAGCCCCAGCTTTTCGACCGCATGTGCCACGCGCCCCGGCTCGAACACGTCAAGCGCGTCAGGGCGGCCCGTCGCCACATTGCAGAAGGTGCAGCCGCGGGTGCAGATCTCGCCCATGATCATCATGGTGGCGTGGCCTTGGCTCCAGCATTCGCCGACATTGGGACAGCCCGCTTCTTCGCAGACGGTCGTCAGCTTATGCTCGCGCATGATGTCGCGGGTCTGGCGGTAGCCTTCTCCCACGGGGGCCTTGACCCTGATCCAGCTTGGCTTCTTGGGCTGGGCATTATCGACACGGTGCGCCTTTTCGGGGTGGCGCTGGCCGGGAATCTTGAGATCGCGCAAAGGTATGCCTCCTCATCAGCGGCGGCGATTTGTGCCCAGCTATAGACCCGCTGTGCCTGCTTTGAAAGCGTAACCGCTGCGCAGACCGGGAATGCAAGCCGAACATGCGCCTGACGCATTGCATGAAAGCCGCAGCTTGGCTATCTCCTCAGGCAGGGAGGACATATTCAGATTCAGGAGTTTTCCCCATGCAAGCCGGCGCCAAACTGCCCGACGTCACCTTCCACACCCGCGTCCGCGACGACAGCCTTGGCGGTGACAACCCCTTCACATGGGAAGACAAAACCACCGCGGATTATTTCGCGGGCAAGCGCGTTGTGCTCTTTGCCCTGCCCGGTGCGTTCACGCCCACCTGCTCCACCTACCAGCTGCCGGGGTTCGAGAACAATTACGCCGAATTTCAGGATCTGGGCGTGGATGAGATCTACTGCATGTCCGTCAATGACAGCTTTGTCATGAACAAATGGGCGCAGATGCAAGGCATCGAGAAGATCAAGGTCATCCCCGACGGCTCCGGCGAATTCACCCGCCGCATGGGTATGCTGGTGCGCAAGGACAATCTGGGCTTTGGTCTGCGCTCGTGGCGCTACGCCGCCGTCGTCAATGACGGTGTGATCGAGGCATGGTTCCCCGAGCCGGGCCTGTGCGACAACCACGGCGAAGACCCCTATGGCGTGTCCTCGCCCGAAACCCTGCTCAACTATCTGCGCGACGCGGCCAAGCAGCAGGCCGCCTGATCCCCTACGGTGCGCCGGGGGTCATTCGGCCCCGGGCGCGCCGTTTCGCGGGCGCCCGCACCCTTCAGCGCCGCGCGTCGAGCGAAAACCGCCCCGCGCCATAGGCCGCCAGCACCAGACATCCGCCCGCGATCGACCAGTTTTTGACAAAGATCGTCATCTGCCACGGATCGTCCGGTTGCAGGTGAAACCAGCTTGTCGCGCCGCAATAGGCCGCAAGGCTCAGCGCGACCGGCATCATCCGCCACCCCAAGACCAACGCCAGCCCCGCCATCAGGTTATAGGCCAGCGCGGGCCATAGCAGGGCCTCGGGCAGGCCGCGCATGGTCAGCAGCGCCATCGCCGGGCCGGGATCGCTGATTTTCTGCGCCGCCCCGCCCAGAAACAGCACCGACAGCAGCAAACGCCCCGTCAGCACCGCCCAGTCGCGCCATTGCCGCAGCGCCGTGCCGCCATGCCGCGCGGGCCGGGTCGAATCGTTGCTGTCCGTCATGAACCCTCCCCCCGCCTCCACAGGCGGCGGCGTGACCCGCCTGTGGGCCGTGATGCCGCGGCGCGGAACTGCTTGCGCTAACCGTTAGCGCAAACTTTCGCCATGTGATAGATGTTTTCGCTAACATACTGATATATGACACTTTTACCCAGCGCCCGCAGCGCCTATCCCTCCGCCCTGACACGGATCAGGAGATGGACGCATGACGGTTACGGTTGGGATCAACGGCTTTGGGCGGATCGGACGCTGCACTCTGGCCGGGATCGCTGAAAGCGCCCGCAATGACGTTCAGGTCGTCAAGATCAACGCCACCGGCCCTATCGAGACCAACGCGCATCTGCTGCGGTTCGACAGCGTGCATGGCCGCTTCGCCGGGGATGTCCGGGTGTCGGGCAACACGCTCGATCTGGGGCGCGGCCCGATGGAGGTGTTTTCGACCTACGATCCGCAGGAACTGGACTGGGACGGCTGCGACGTCGTGCTGGAATGCACCGGGCAATTCAACGACGGGCTGAAATCGGCGGTCCATCTGGAGCGCGGCGCGCGCAAGGTGCTGATCTCCGCGCCCGCGTCCAATGTCGACCGCACCATCGTCTACGGGGTCAATCACCGTGCGCTGGAGCCCGGCGACCGCATGGTCTCGAACGGGTCCTGCACCACGAATTGCCTTGCCCCGCTGGCCAAGGTTCTCAACGACGCCATCGGCATCGAACGGGGTATCATGACCACCGTCCACAGCTACACCGGCGATCAGCCCACGCTCGACCGGCGGCATAAGGATCTCTACCGCGCGCGCGCCGCCGCGATGGCGATGATCCCCACCTCCACCGGCGCGGCCAAGGCGATCTCCGAAGTGCTGCCGGAGTTGGAAGGCCGCCTTGACGGCTCCGCCATGCGGGTGCCCACGCCCAATGTCTCCGCCGTCGATCTGACGTTCGAGGCCGCGTGCAGCGTGACCGTCGAGAACGTGAACGAAGTGGTCCGCGAGGCCGCCGCCGGGCATATGGGGGCCGTGCTGTCCTATGACCCCGCGCCCAAAGTCTCGATCGACTTCAACCACACCGCCTATTCGTCTATCTTCGCGCCAGACCAGACCAAGGTCGTCGGTGGCCGCACGGTGCGGGTGCTGGCATGGTATGATAACGAATGGGGCTTCTCCTGCCGGATGGCAGATGTCGCAGGTGCGATGGGGCGGCTTCTACACTGACAGGAGCATCCCCCCGCGTGACCAACCGTATCGCCCTGGCGCTTGCGCTGATCGTGCTGGCGGTTGTCGCCGCGGATTTCCATCTCCAAGACGGCGAAGGGCTGCTGATCGCAAGCCGCATGTTTCTGGACCTGATCGACTGGGTCGCGTTCTGGCGCTAATTGCGCAGCGGGCGCGCGCCCGGACCGCGTTGGCGCGGTGTCTTGCTGGCCGCTCGGACACCCGCCTTGCCACCCCAGCGCTCGGCGCAGCGGCAGGGCGCGCGCCGGCCTCTCCCATGCTTGCGTTCCCCGCCCTGCGGGCTAGCCTTCTGACTGAGCCGCGCTGCGATCAGCCGGGGCAAGTGGGGCGCGCCGTCGCAACACCTTGACCTTTCGTCTCGAACTCGCATGTTAGCGTCAACATTTCCGGGGCACCGCTTCGCGGCCGTCCCTCCGCGTCAAATGGGAGATCCAACATGACCGTCAAAGTCGCCATCAACGGGTTCGGCCGCATTGGCCGCAACGTGCTTCGCGGCATCATCGAATCCGGTCGCACCGATATCGAGGTCGTGGCGATCAACGATCTCGGCCCGGTCGAGACCAACGCCCACCTGCTGCGCTACGACAGCGTGCACGGCCGCTTCCCCGCCGAGGTGAAAGTGTCCGGCAACAGCATCGATGTGGGCCAAGGCCCGATGGAAGTGACCGCGCTGCGCGACCCCAAGGAACTGCCGTGGGACAATGTCGATATCGCGCTGGAATGCACCGGTATCTTCACCGCCCGTGAAAAGGCCGCGCTGCATCTCGAAAACGGCTCGAAGCGGGTGCTGATCTCCGCCCCCGGTGCTGGCGCTGACAAAACCATCGTCTACGGGGTCAACCACGCCAGCCTGACCGCCGACGATCACGTCGTGTCGAACGCGTCCTGCACCACCAACTGCCTGTCGCCGGTGGTCAAGGTGCTCAACGACGAAATCGGCATCGTGAAAGGCTTCATGACCACCGTGCACAGCTACACCGGCGACCAGCCGACGCTCGACACGATGCACAAGGATCTTTATCGCGCGCGGGCTGCGGCCCTGTCGATGATCCCCACCTCCACCGGCGCGGCCAAGGCTGTGGGTTTGGTTCTGCCGGAACTGAACGGCAAACTTGACGGCGTGGCCATCCGGGTGCCGACGCCGAATGTCTCGGTCGTCGATCTGACATTCGAAGCCGCGCGCGACACCACGGTCGAAGAGATCAACAACGCGATCCGCGCCGCCGCCGAAGGCCCGATGAAAGGCGTTCTGGGCATCACCGACGAGCCGCTGGTTTCGGTCGACTTCAACCACGACGCCCACAGCTCCACCTTCGCGACCGACCAGACCAAGGTTCTGGAAGGCACGATGTGCCGCATCCTGACGTGGTATGACAATGAATGGGGCTTCTCCAACCGCATGGCCGACACCGCCGTGGCAATGGGCAAGCTGATCTGATCGGAGCGATCCGGCACGACACGGGGAAAGGGCATCGCACGGCGGTGCCCTTTTTCGTTGGTGCAAGCGCACGCGGCGTGAGCCGGGGAGTGGGACTATCCGCGCGCTCCGCTTGTTTGCAGGCAGTGCGCTGAGCACGGATGATGTCGCCCGGCGAACCATTGAGTGCGACGTGAGCCTGCCCGTGGGGTGGCGCTGAAACGGTCGGTCGGGGCGCTTTTATGTTGCCACGTCCCTCCCCGCTCCGAGGTCAGCGCGAGGTTTCCAAGCGCCAGCCCGCGAGGACGGGCAGGCGCTCGCTCTCGCGGCCTACGGCCTTGTCCGAGAGCGGATGCGCGCAGTTTGGAAAGTGCGGGGAGTGGACATTCTAGGTGCCACGTGAGCCTGCCCGGGGGGTGGCGCAACCACGGTTGAACGGGTGCGCTTTATGCCAGCCAAGTTCTTCTTTGATCCGAGGTCAGCGAGGGGTGGCAAACCACCAGCCCGCCGGACCGGGCAGGCGCTCGCCCTCGCGGCCTACGGCCTTGTCCGAGAGCGGATGCGCGCCGATCGACGCGTCCCCACACAAAAAAAACGGGCCCCGCAGGGCCCGCCTTTCTTCGTTTTCAGATCGACACTCAGCTGTTCATCTTGGTCAGCAGCGTGTTGAGCGATTCCTTCGCGTCGCCGTAGAACATGCGCGTGTTCTCTTTGTAGAACAGCGGGTTCTCGATACCGGAATAGCCGGTGCCCTGACCGCGCTTCGACACGAACACGCTCTTGGCCTTCCAGACCTCCAGCACCGGCATACCGGCGATGGGAGAGTTGGGATCGTCCTGCGCCGCCGGGTTGACGATGTCGTTGGAGCCGATGACGATCACCACGTCGGTCGAGGGGAAATCGTCGTTGATCTCCTCCATCTCCAGCACGATGTCATAGGGCACCTTGGCCTCGGCCAGAAGCACGTTCATGTGCCCCGGCAGACGCCCCGCGACGGGGTGGATGGCGAAACGCACGGTCTTGCCCTGCGCCCGCAGACGACGGGTGAGCTCGCTCACCGCCTGCTGCGCCTGCGCCACCGCCATGCCGTAGCCCGGCACGATGACCACGCTATCGGCATCGTCGAGCGCCTGTGCCACGCCGTCGGCGTCGATCGCGATCTGCTCGCCCTCGACCTCCATCGCCGGGCCGGAGCTGCCGCCAAAGCCGCCGAGGATGACCGAGATGAACGACCGGTTCATCGCCTTGCACATGATGTAGCTCAGGATCGCGCCGGAGGAGCCGACAAGCGCACCGGTCACGATCAGCAGGTCATTGCCCAGCGTGAAACCGATGGCAGACGCCG
The DNA here is from genome assembly GCF_002504165.1 of Pacificitalea manganoxidans. GTDB lineage: Bacteria > Pseudomonadota > Alphaproteobacteria > Rhodobacterales > Rhodobacteraceae > Pacificitalea > Pacificitalea manganoxidans. The sequence continues at coordinate 1,497,591 of NZ_CP021404.1, read as the reverse complement.
CCCAGCCGGAATAGCTGTTCAGCATCGACACCACGACCGGCATGTCGGCGCCGCCGATGCCCATGATCAGGTGGTAGCCGATGAAGAACGCCAAAAGCGACATCAAGAGCAGCGCCCAGAACCCGGCCCCGTTGACATACATGATCAGCAGGATCAGCGACAGGATCGCCGCGCCCGCGTTCAGCGCGTGACCACCCGGCAGTTTCTGCGCGGCGGACGAGACCTTGCCCGCCAGCTTGCCAAAGGCGATGACAGAGCCGGTGAAGGTGATCGCGCCGATGAATACGCCGAGGAAGACCTCGACCTTCAGGATCGCGATCTCAACGCCGGTCTTATGCGCCAGAACGCCCGCGAACCCCTGCAACGCATCCCGCTCGATCAGCGGCATGTCCATCACGCGCGCCAGTTCGATATGGGCGTTGTAGCCGATGAACACAGCCGCCAGACCAACAAAGCTGTGCAGCGCCGCGACAAGCTGCGGCATCTCGGTCATCTCGACCTTGCCTGCCACATAGTAGCCCGCGCCCGCGCCGATGGCGACGGCCAGCAGGATCCACCCCAGCCCGGCAACGCCCGGCCCGAAAACGGTCGCGACCACGGCCAAGGCCATACCCGCAATGCCATACCATACAGCGCGTTTCGCGCTTTCCTGTCCCGACAGACCCCCAAGAGAGAGGATGAAGAGAACCGTCGCCGCGATATAGGCGGCGGAAACCAGTCCGATGCTCATTGTCCCTGCTCCCCCTTAAGATTTCTGGAACATGGCAAGCATCCGGCGCGTCACGAGGAACCCGCCCACGATATTGATGCTTGCGATAAGAACCGAGACGAAGCTCAGCAGCGTCACGAGGAACGACCCCGATCCGATCTGCAGCACCGCGCCCAGAATGATAATGCCGGAAATGGCATTGGTGACGGCCATCAGCGGCGTGTGCAGCGAATGGCTGACATTCCAGATGACCTGGAAGCCGATGAAACAGGCCAGAACGAACACGATGAAGTGGCTCATGAAGCTGGCTGGCGCATAGGCCCCGACAAGCGCGATCAGAACCGCACCCGCCACCAGCAGGGTGACGTGGCTTTTGGTCTGCGCCTTGAACGCCGCGATTTCGGCGGCACGACGTTCTTCGGGGGTCAGTTCCTTGGCTTTTTCCTTGGGCTTCTGGGCCGCGATGGCCTTCACCTTGGGCGGCGGCGGCGGGAAGGTGATCTCGCCCGCATGGGTCACCGTGGCGCCCCGGATCACATCGTCGTCCATGTCATGATCGACCGCGCCGTCCTTTTCGGGGGTCAGGTCGGTCATCATGTGACGGATGTTGGTGGCGTAAAGCGTGGAGCTTTGCGTGGCCATCCGGCTGGGGAAGTCGGTGTAGCCGACGATCGTGACACCATTGTCGGTGACGATCTTCTCGTCCTTGACGGTCAGTTCGCAGTTGCCGCCCCGCTCGGCGGCAAGATCGACGATCACGGAGCCGGGCTTCATCAGCTCGACCATGTCGCGGGTCCACAGCACCGGCGCGTCGCGGTTCGGGATCAGCGCGGTTGTAATCACGATGTCCATCTCGGGCGCAAGCTCGCGGAATTTCTCCAGCTGCTTTTCGCGGAATTCGGGGCTCGACGGGGCGGCATAGCCCCCGGTCTCGGCACCGTCGGCGGCCTTTTCCTCGAAATCGAGATAGACGAACTCGGCGCCCATCGACTCGATCTGCTCGGCCACTTCGGGACGCACGTCGAAGGCGTAGGTCATCGCACCGAGCGAGGTCGACGTGCCGATTGCGGCCAGACCCGCAACACCGGCACCGACGATCAGCACCTTGGCGGGCGGCACTTTACCAGCGGCTGTCACCTGACCGGTGAAGAACCGGCCAAAGTTGTTGCCCGCCTCGATCACGGCGCGGTAGCCCGCGATATTCGCCATCGAGGACAGCGCGTCCATCTTCTGCGCGCGGCTGATGCGCGGCACCATGTCCATCGCGATGACGCTGGCACCGGTGGCCTTGCACTCCTCCAGCAGCGTTTCGTTGCTGCCCGGATAGAAGAACGAGATCAGCAGCTGCCCGTCGCGCAGGTAGCCCACTTCGGTTTCGCTGGGCGGTCGCACCTTGGCGACGACGTCGGATGCGGCCCACAGCGCGGCGGCATCCGCCATCACTTCGACGCCCGCAGCCTCGTAGGCGGCGTCGTTAAAGCCCGCAGCCGCACCGGCCCCGGATTCGATTGCGCACGCGTAGCCAAGCTTCTGCAGCATACGCGCAGAGTCAGGTGTCATCGCGACGCGCGACTCTCCTGAAAATACCTCTTTCGGTGTCCCGATTTTCACGATGAAATTTCCCTTTCTCCGTCCCCCTGCCCATGCGCACCGCACATGACGGGCTTTTGGGTCTGGCAGGAATTAACATTCCGCAACATTCTTTCGCAACCAGACTTTTCCCAAGGGAAAGCCATCCGGGGGCGGAATGCACGACGGATCTTGCTAATTCGACAGTGTGAAACCGACTTCCACAGGGTCACAGCGCGATTGCGATAGGATCGGCGCTCGGAACGGCCGCCGAACCGCCCGTCGTCAGGCGCTGCGCAGCACCGCGTCGCGCCTGCTGCCTGCCCACTCATGGACCGCAGCGCCAAAGGCCTCGAACAGCGGACGGGAAACCGGGTCTTGGGCCGCGCGATATTCCGGATGCCACTGCACCGACATGGTGAAACCCGGCGCGTCCTTGATATACAGCGCCTCTGGCGTGCCATCGGGGGCCGTGCCATCGACCACCACACGCGGTCCGGGCTGCTTGATCCCCTGCCCGTGCAGCGTGTTGGTCATCACCTCCGGCGCTCCGAACAGGCGGGCGAACGGCCCTTCGGGCGTGAACGTCACCTTATGGCGCAGCGCAAAGCGTTCTTCCAGCGTGCCATCGGGGGGCATCCGGTGGTTCATACGCCCCGGCAGATCGCGGATCTCGGGATAGAGCGTTCCGCCCATCGCCACGTTGACCTCCTGAAAGCCGCGGCAGACGCCGATGAAGGGCTGGCCGCGCTCGACCAGTTTCCGGATCAACGGCAGGGTGATCGCGTCCCGCGCCCGGTCGAACGCCCCATGCGCCGCCGTTTCCGGTTCGCCATATTCCTCGGGATGCACGTTCGGACGCCCGCCGGTGAACAGAAAGCCGTCGCAAGTGTCCAGCAACTCATCCACGCTCAGATAGGCCGGATCGGCGGGGATCAGCATGGGCATCGCGTTGCTGACGGTCGCGATCGCTTCGGAATTCATCGCGCCATTGGCATGGGCGGGATAGGTATCGTTCAGCAGATGACTGTTACAGATGATGCCCACAATGGGGCGGGTGTGCGCACGCGGCATAGGGATGACCGTGGAAGTGGGGATCAGGACGGCCCGAGGCTAGACCAAAGCGCCATGCGCCGAAAGAGCCGAATTTCCCGCCCCGCGCGCCCAAAGCGGAACGATCACCCGTTCCAAGCCGCCACAGGCTGACGAAGGTCCAAACGGCGCGGGAGCGATGTCTTATGACATTTGCAGACTGCCCGCTTCCAAGGCACGATTACATGCTGTGCGCATAGGTGTTGGGCGCTAACAAGACTTACGTCGCGCTAATACAAACAGTTTCAAACTTCACGACGCCGTGTTGTGCGCATATGCACAGTATAGCAGATCATTTTCGCGAATTTCCTAATCGGGTGCGGGGGGCCATATCCCCATCATCACAGAGCGACACCACGCCGCTCTAGAGAAATCACATAACGACGCTCCTCCCGGCGTCCCCACTTGTAAGGAAACGATCATGACCACCAACTTCATCACCGCAGGCCTCGCCGCTCTCGTCACTCTGACCGCCATCCCCGCCTCTGCCGACACCGCGCAGCTGGCCCGTTCGGTTGGCGTTGAGCCCGGCGTCTACTCCACCTCGCAGCTCGTCGAGCTGAAAGGCCTGAGCGCCGAGGAAGGCAACCAGTTCCGTGTGAGCCAGATCCTCGACAACCCCGCAGGCGAAGCCATCACCCGTGACGCAACCGTCAACGGCCACGGCAACGTCGCTCAGCTGGCCGCTTCCGTCGGTGTCGAGCCCGGCAACTACACGCTGGGTGAACTGACCGCTCTGGTCGGTGCCGTCGGCGAAGGTGACGAGCAGTTCCGCGTCAACGCTCTGCGCAACGGCTCCTCCGCCACCGCGACCTCTTCGGCTCACGCCACGCAGCTGGCCGCGTCCTTGGGTGTTGAGCCCGGCGCCTACAGCCTGAACCAGCTGACCCTGCTGAAACAGCTGAGCACCGAAGACACCGGCACCGCGCGTCAGCAGACCCGCGACATCCTTGCCAACCCGGCAGGCTAATTTCCCGCTTTCGTCTCCTGCGGACGGGAAACAGCGCGCGACCCTTACGGGGTCGCGCGTTTTTTTATGTTTGGATTTTGGTGTTTAAGCGTTGGCCACCTGATCCGCACGCCCCACTTCGCCCCCCCGGCGCGCGCAACTATCCGCGCGCCTTCGCCTCGGCCCGGCGTTGATGCAGGATCGGTTCGGTATAGCCCGCAGGCTGCACCCGCCCCTTGAACACCAGATCACAGGCGGCCTGAAACGCGATCCCGTCGAAATCCGGCGCCATTGGGCGATATATCGGATCGCCCGCGTTCTGCTGATCGACCACCACCGCCATTTTGCGCAGCGCCGCCATCACCTGTTCCGGGCTCACCACATCCCATTTCAGCCAATTGGCAAGCCCTTGGGCACTGATCCGCAGGGTCGCGCGATCCTCCATCAGGCCGATATCATGAATATCGGGCACTTTCGAACACCCCACCCCCTGATCGATCCAGCGCACGACATAGCCGAGAATGCTCTGCGCGGAATTTTCCACCTCCGCCGTGATCTCCGCCTCTGGCAGCGGGCCCTCCAGCAACGGGATGGTCAGCAGATCGTCAAGCGTGGCGCGGGGCGCACCACCCGCCGCTTCCGCAATGGTATAAAGCTGCTGAAACACGTCGATGTGATGATAATGCGTGGCGTGCAACACCGCCGCCGTTGGCGACGGCACCCATGCGCAGGTCGCGCCCGAGTGCGGATGCGCGATTTTCTGATCCAGCATATCGGCCATGCGGTCGGGCATCGCCCACATGCCCTTACCGATTTGCGCGCGCCCCTTCAGCCCGCATTGCATGCCGATATCGACATTGCGCGTCTCATAGGCCGTCAGCCACGTCGCGGATTTCATCTGTCCCTTGGGCACCATCGGCCCCGCCTCCATCGAGGTGTGGATCTCATCCCCGGTCCGATCGAGGAACCCGGTATTGATGAAGGCCACACGCTCCCGCGCTGCATCGATACAGGCGGCGAGGTTGGCGGACGTTCGGCGTTCCTCGTCCATGATGCCGATCTTGACGGTATGGGCGGGCAGACCCAGCACCTGCTCCACCGCGGCAAAGGTCTGATCGGCGAGCCGAACCTCGTCTGGGCCGTGCATCTTGGGCTTCACCACATAGATCGCGCCCGCCGGTGAATTGCGCGGACCGTCGGAACGGCGCAGATCGTGGAGGGCGATCAGGACGGCAATCAGCGCATCCAGAAATCCTTCGGGGGCCTCGGCCCCGCTGGCATCCAGCACGGCGGGGGTCGTCATCAGATGCCCGACATTGCGCACCAGCAGCAACGCCCGCCCTTTCAGCAACACCGGCTGGCCCGTCGGATCGGTAAATCCGATATCGGGGTTCAGCTCGCGGGTGAATTGCGTGCCGCCCTTGGACACCTCCGCCGTCAGATCGCCCTTCATCAGGCCCAGCCAGTTGCGATAGGCCAGCACCTTGTCGGCGCCATCCACGCAGGCCACCGAATCTTCCATATCGACGATGGTCGAGGCCGCCGCTTCGATGAACATATCCGCGATGCCCGCCGGATCATCCCGCCCAATCGGGTCGCCGCGGTCGAGCACCAGCACGATATGCAGCCCGTTCACCCGGAAAAACAGGTCCGTCAGCGCCCCATCCGCGCCCCGGTTGAACCCGGCGAACTGCGTCGGATCGCGCAGTGCCACGGTGTTTTTCCCGGCAACGAGGATCAATTTACCGCCCGCCGGGGCCATGCTGACGATATTGGCCCAACTGCCTTTGGTCAGGGGCACCACCCGGTCCAGATGCGCCTTCGCCCACGCGACGACCTGCTTTCCCCGCTCTGGATCATGCGCGCCTGCGGGCGGCGGGCTGCCCAGCGCATCGGTGCCGTAGAGCGCATCATAAAGTGACCCCCACCGTGCATTGGCCGCGTTCAGCGCGAAACGTGCATTCGTCGCGGGCACCACCAGTTGCGGCGCGGCCAGCGAACTGATTTCGGGGTCGATCCGCCCCGGCGCGATCTGCACGCTGTCCGGCTCCGGCACCAGATAACCGATCTCTTCCAGAAATGCCCGGTAGGCCAGAGGATCATGCGTTCCCCCAGCCTGTTTCATATGCCACGCGTCGATGCGTTCTTGCAGATCCTCGCGCTGCTGCAACAGCTCGGCGCGCTTGGGCCCAAAGGCTTTGATTAACGCCGACAGCCCCGCCCAGACAGCGTCGGCCGCGATCCCGGTGCCGGGCAGCGCCTCCGCCTCGACAAAGGCGGCAAGCGCCGCGTCCACTTTCAGATCGGCACGGTCGGTATAGCTCGCAGGCGCGGGGTCGGTCATGGCAATGTCCCGTAAATCGCAATTATTTCAGCACAATAGATCCGTCAGCCGCACAAATCAGCGCGACGCATGACGTAACGGTATGGGAAAAGCCGTAACCGGACAATGACGCGGCCCGCAGCCGCGCCCGCGTCGCCATGAAAAAGGGCGCGACCTGAATGGTCGCGCCCTTGTCCGTCTCGTGGATAGGCGTGGCTTAGCCGCCCAGCGCATCCTGCTGGGAGGAGCTGAACCCCTGCTCTTCATCGCTGGCGGTGTTTTTCTGCATCGGGGCCGAGCCGCCCCCCGCGACCGTGCAGGCCGACAGGGCAAATGCAGTGGCAAGCGCCAGAGAGATAGAGCGGGTCATGAAACGTCCTTCCAAAATGTTAAACCAGAGTAGCAATTGCGGGGCTGGGCCGATCAGTTGCCCGCAGGCAGTGTTTCCGGCTGACCGGGCTGCGGCGTTTCTTCGGTCTGCTCGACCGTGCCGGTGCGCCCGTCGATCTGCGTTTCGGCGCCTTCGGGATCGGAGCCGTAGATGACAACCCAGCCGACCCACAGCACCAGCAGCAGCACGGCAAAGCCGACGACCAGCTTCATCCCGGCAAGCGGGCCTTTGTGACGGCGTTCTTGTTTGTCGATATCGGTATGGGGGGCGGACATGGGATCAACTCCTCGGATCTGATGCGGGGCATGCCGGGCACGGACGGCCAACGGCGACATTGTGGTCTGTGGGGGCAGGATCGGTTGAACCCCCTCGCTTGCAGGCATAACGTGATGCTGACGGCATCGGTTCCTCGCGCGCGGGCCATCCAAGCGGCCCGCCGCCGACCTCCGCCACGACCACGCACGCGCAGGCGGGCACCCCCGACCTGCGGCACTCCCAGAAGGACACCCCCATGAAAGATGCCGCCCCCAGCACGCCACAGGCGGTCCGGCTCGAAGACTATACGCCGTGGAGCCACGTCGTTGACCGGGTTCAACTGACCTTCCGGCTCGATCCGCGCGCGACGCGGGTGATCTCTCGGCTGTCGCTGGAGCCGAACCCCGCCGGTCCGCAGGGGCGGCGGATGTTTCTGCATGGCGAAGGGCTGACGCTGATCCGTGCCAGCATCGACGGGCGCGCCGTAACGCCGGACCTGACACCGGACGGGCTCTATTGCGACGTGCCGGAGGGGCCGTTCACATGGGAATGCGAGGTCGAGATTGCGCCCGAGGGCAATACCGCGCTCGAAGGGCTATACATGTCGAACGGCATGTATTGCACTCAATGCGAGGCCGAAGGCTTCCGCAAGATCACCTATTACCCCGACCGCCCCGACGTGATGGCCCCGTTCGATGTGCGGGTGGAAAGCGCGATGCCGGTGCTGTTGTCGAACGGCAATCCCGGCGCCACGGGCACGCTTGCCGATGGCACGCCATGGGTCGAATGGCACGATCCGTGGCCCAAACCCTCCTACCTCTTTGCGTTGGTTGCAGGCGATCTGCGCGCCCATTCCGACCGCTTCACCACGGCGTCAGACCGCGACGTGGCGCTCAATATCTGGGTGCGCCCCGGCGATGAGGATCGCTGCGCCTACGCGATGGACGCCCTGAAACGGTCGATGGCCTGGGATGAACAGGTCTATGGCCGGGAATACGATCTGGATGTGTTCAACATCGTCGCGGTCGATGATTTCAACATGGGCGCGATGGAAAACAAGGGATTGAACATCTTCAATTCCAAATACGTCCTCGCCTCGCCCCAGACCGCAACTGATCGCGACTACGAATTGATCGAAGGCATCATCGCCCACGAATATTTCCATAACTGGACCGGCAACCGGATCACCTGCCGTGATTGGTTTCAGCTGTGCCTGAAGGAAGGCCTGACCGTGTTCCGCGATCAGCAATTCTCGGGCGATCAACGCTCCGTTCCGGTCAAGCGGATCGAGGATGTGCTCCAACTGCGCGCGCGGCAGTTCCGCGAGGATAACGGCCCGCTGGCCCATCCCGTCCGCCCGTCGAGCTATATCGAGATCAACAATTTCTACACCGCGACGGTCTACGAGAAAGGCGCCGAGGTGATCGGCATGCTCAAGCTGCTCGTGGGCGACGCCCAGTATGCCGAGGCGCTGGCGCTCTATTTTGACCGCCATGACGGGGACGCCGCCACGATCGAGGATTGGCTCGCGGTGTTCGAGGATGTCACCAAGCGGGATCTGCGCCAGTTTTCCCGTTGGTATACGCAGGCTGGCACGCCGCGCCTGTCGGTCGAGGAAACATTCGACGCGGGCACCTACACCCTGCGGTTCCGCCAACGCACACCCCCCACGCCGGGACAGGCCGAAAAACTGCCGCAGGTGATCCCCATCGCGGTCGGGCTTCTGGCGCCGGACGGCAGCGAAGTGGTCCCGACCACGGTGCTGGAAATGACGCAGGAGGAGCAAAGCTTCTCCTTCGACGGGCTCGCCGCGCGCCCGGTGCCGTCGCTCCTGCGCGGGTTCTCGGCACCGGTGATCTTGGACCGGGCCAGTGACGCGGCGGAGCGGGCCTTTCTGCTGGCCCATGACACGGATGCGTTCAACCGATGGGAAGCGGGCCGCAGCCTTGCCAAGGAGGTGCTGCTGCGGATGGTCGGGGATAATGCGCCGCCCAGCGCCGACTATCTCGCCGCGCTCGATCAGGTGCTGGCGGATGATACGCTTGACCCGGCCTTCCGCGCGCTTGTGCTGCAACTGCCGTCCGAGGACGACATCGCGCAAAGCCTGCATGACAACGGCACCACCCCCGACCCCACCGCGATCCACATCGCGCGGGACGCGCTGGCCCATGCGCAGGCGGAGGCCTTGGCCCCCAAGCTGCCCGCCCTTTTCGATGCCATGACCCGTCCCGGCCCCTACACGCCCGATGCCGAGGCCGCAGGCTGCCGGGCCCTGCGCCATATTGCGCTGTCGCTGCTGACCCGGCTCGATGGCGGGGATCGCGCGGCGCAGGAATTCGACCGCGCCGACAACATGACCGAAGAGTTGGGCGCGCTGGGCCTGCTGATCCGCGCCGGGCGCGGCACGGACCCGGTGGCACGGTTCGCCGAACGCTGGGGACATGACCGGTTGGTGATGGACAAATGGTTCCAGTTGCAGGTCAACATGGCCCCGCCGGAGCAGGCCGTCACCCGCGCGGAAACGCTGGCCCAGCGCCCGGATTTCGACTGGAAAAACCCCAACAAATTCCGCGCATTGATCGGCGGGCTGGCCGCAAACGCCGCCGGATTTCACGATCCATCAGGTGCGGGTTACCGGTTTGTCGGCGAGTGGTTGAGCCGCTTGGACAAGGTCAATCCGCAAACCACCGCGCGCATGACCACAGTGTTCGAGACATGGCCCCGCTACGATGCCGACCGGCAGGACATGATCCGCGAAACCCTGACGCGCATCGCCAACACCCCCGACCTGTCACGGGACACCGCAGAAATGGTGAGCCGCATCCTCGGCTGACCGAGGGTTGGTCAAACGGTGCCCGCGGCCCGGCGGGGCCGACTGCGCGCGGCGGTGCCCTTTAGGGGCGCTGTGATGCGTCGAGCGTCATGCCCGGCAGCGTTCCTCGCCCGTCGCCGACCCCGCGCAAGTCTTGGCCCGGCGGGGCTAACTGCACGCGGTAGTGCCCCTTGAGAGGTGGCTGTGATCCGTCGAAGGTCATGCCCGGCGGCGTGCCTCGCCGGTCACCGACCCCGCGTAGGTCATGACTGCGCGCGGGCGTGCCCCTGAGGGGCCGCTGTGATCCGTCGAGGGTCATGCCTAGCGGCGGGCCTTGTCGGTCGCCAACCCCGCATGGGTTACGGCCCGAGCCCCCGCCCAATGCGGTGCCTCAAAATTTGAAATCGAAGCCGCTGGGCGTGTCCTCCTCGTAAAGCCAGTCGAATCCCGGCCCGGTCGGTGGCGCGCCCAGTTCTGCAAAGGCGGCGCGCAGGCTGTCGGCCAAAGCGGGGCTGAGCCGGTTCGGGCTGAGCATCTGGGCCATGGCCTGCCGGATCATGCCATTGAGTTCCTCGGACCAGATATCCGCAGTGCCCGCACGGCGGCTCAGCGCGCCTTCCACCGCGCGGGCCAGCGTGGCGGCGCTCAGCCGGTCCTTGCCCAGAAAATCGCAGCAGCCGCGCTTCATCGCTTCCACGGCCAGTTCGGCGCGGTCCTCCCCCGTCAGCATGATGACCGGCGGCGGGGCGGAGAGCGCGTTGACGATCCGGTCGAGCCCGTCCAGACCCGTGCCATCGGGCAGACGATAATCCAGAAAAATCAGCTCGAATTGCTGATCGCCGCTGAGCAGGCGCTGCATATCCGCCAGATCCGCCGCCTCGACGAAATCCAGATCGCAGGGCAGGCTTCGGGCGACCCGGCGCAGCACCCGCCGGTCAAAGCCGCTGTCATCCACCAAAAGCGCCGATAGCGCCCGCCCCGCCTGCCCTGCCGCGACGCGGGTGCGCGGGGCGTCAGCCTGCGCGGCGTCCGGTCCGGGTGGCGCGGGGTCGGACAGATCCTGTGCATCGCCGGGCGGCTGAGCCGGGGCGTCGGCGGTGGCCTTCTGCCGGGACAGCGCGGCGCAGAGCAGCCCATCGGGCACGGTGCCCTGTGGCAATCGGGATCGCGGCATACTGGTATCGGCGCGGCGGGAACGGATAGACAGGGCGGCGGCGAGGGGCGAGGCAAAGGCCATCGGAAATCTCCGGTCTGAACGCGATGACACGCACCATTGCGCAGGGGCCGTTACCATCCGGTAAATTTCCGCCTCGTTTCCGCCCCAGTTCCGTCTGCCCTTGCCATTTGCCACCGGCACACCAAATCTGGGGGGCATTCGTCATCGAACCGTCATGGAGTTGTGGTGGGAACGGCCCATGCGCGAAAGACTTGATCCCCTGATCGCCGAACGGGCCCCGTGGCTGTTCAACGACACCCGCCCCGCGCGGCTGCTGCGCCGTGGGCTGGACCGGCTGCTGGGATATGACCGGACCGTGGCGCTGGGGCAGGAATTGCGCGATGCGACCGGGCCGCAGATCATGGATCGGATGGCCGATCTGATCGCGCGCGATGTCGCGGTCGAGGGGCTGGCGCATATGCCCGCCACCGGGCCTGCGCTGATCGTGGCGAACCATCCCACGGGCATTGCCGACGGCGTGGTGCTGTGGTCGGTGATGCGCCAGATCCGCCGCGATGCGTTTTTCTATGCCAATGCCGATATCCTGCGTGTGTTGCCGCAGATGGACAGCCTGATCTGCCCCGTCGAATGGCGGCAGGATAAGCGCACCCACGGCAAAACCCGAGAGACGATGGCCTATACCCGCCGCGCCATGCAGGCAGGCCGGGCTGGGGTGATCTTCCCCTCTGGACGGTTGGCGAAACGGCGCGGGCTAAGCCTGCATGAACGTCCGTGGATGGCCTCCGCCGCGATGATCGCGCGCAAATTCGATGTGCCGGTGGTGCCGGTGAACCTGCGGGCGCGGAATTCGGCGCTGTTCTATGCCTTTGACCTGCTGCATCCCACGCTGCGCGACATCACCCTGTTCCATGAGACGTTGAACAAGGCGCGACAGCCCTACCGGATCGAAGTGGGGCGCCCCATCGCGCCACGCAGCCTGCCCGCCGCCACGGCCGACGCGATCGAGGAGTTGCGCGGCCAGACCTTACGCCTCGGCGGGCGGCACGCGGTGTCGATTGTCGAGCAGACGCGCCGGCCCAAATGGGTGCGCAGTCTCCAGACCGGCTACTAGGCCCCGCGCCCGGCGCTCATGAAAAAACCCCGGATCGGGGATCCGGGGTTTGCTGATCGTCACCTGATCGCGGCTCAGAGCTGACAGTAGCTTTGCTGTCCGACCCAGCGCAGGATGTCGGCGCGTTTTTCCGAGCGGGTCATCGGCCCCCAATCGGCGGCCAGCCCGCCGCGCCCGGACGCCCCGACCACGCCGTCACGGGGCACGGTGCGGGCCAGAATGCGGATCGCGCAGCTCAGGTTGTTGGCGCCGTCGCGCAGCGCTTCGCCGGTCTTGGCCTGACAATTATAGGCGCGCGCGGTCGAGGGCAGGATTTGCAGCAGCCCGTAATAAAGCCCGCCACCACCGACGGCACGGGGGTTGTAGGTGCTTTCGTGTTTGGACAGCGCCGACAGCAGCCCCACCCAGAACGCGGCCCGCTCATCCGTGCCGTTGCTGGCATAGGCGGGACAGATCGCGGCGATATCCTTGGGCGTCATTTGGACCAGCGGAGTGCCATGACCCTCGCGAAGTGTTCTGAGCGCCGCTTCGGTCCAGACCTGAGAGCCGGGTTGCTGGTCCCAGCGCATCACCGGCGGGGCGACCGGTTCGTTCGGCTCCGGCGCGACGGCGGCACAACTAGCAAGGACGGAAAACAGCAGGATCAGGGCCGAGTGGCGCAGCAGACGGATCATTTAGGACTTCCGGAACAGTGGCAGACGCGGCGACATGGCCTGATTCGGTTCCACGGGGCAAGCACGACAGGGTCGCAATGGGCAGACCGCCGCCGATGCAAGGGGGATTTCCGCCGCTGCGCGGGATTTGTCGGGATGTGTGGCAGGCCCGCGATGCCCCGCACCGGGCCCGGCTAGCGCGCCGCACCGCCTGCCCTTGCCCGTTGCCCGACCGCGTTCTAGAAGGCGCATAAATGCTCCCGTGTTCCGCCGATCCCCGAAGGAGGCCCCGCCATGCTCGACCTGACCTTTGAAGCCCCCGCGCCCAAGGTAATCTCCGGCGCCAAGCAGGATTGGGAGCTTGTCATCGGGCTTGAGGTCCACGCGCAGATCGCGACGCGGGCAAAGCTTTTCTCCGGTGCCTCGACCACCTTTGGGGCGGAGCCCAATTCCAACGTCGCTTTCGTCGATGCGGGGATGCCCGGCATGCTGCCGGTGATCAACGAGGAATGCGTGGCGCAGGCGGTGCGCACCGGGCTGGGGCTGAAGGCCGCGATCAACCTGACTTCGGCATTCGACCGCAAGAACTACTTCTACCCCGATCTGCCGCAGGGCTATCAGATCAGCCAGCTTTATCACCCCATCGTGGGCGAAGGCGAAGTGATCGTCGACATGGCCCCCGGCATCGCCCGCCGCGTGCGGATCGAACGTATCCATATCGAACAGGACGCGGGCAAATCGATCCATGACATGGACCCGCATATGTCCTTCGTCGATCTGAACCGCACCGGCGTCGCGCTGATGGAGATCGTCTCGCGCCCCGATATTCGCGGACCCGAAGAGGCCGCCGCCTATGTCGTCAAGCTGCGCCAGATCATGCGCTATCTGGGCACCTGCGACGGCAACATGCAAAACGGCAACCTGCGCGCCGATGTGAACGTGTCGGTCTGCACGCCCGGCGCCTATGAGAAATTCATCGAAACCGGCGATTTCGGCCATCTCGGCACCCGTTGCGAGATCAAGAACATGAACTCGATGCGCTTCATCCAGGCCGCGATCGAGCATGAGGCCCGCCGCCAGATCGCCATTCTGGAGGATGGCGGCGAGATCGTGCAGGAAACCCGGCTCTACGATCCCGACAAGGGCGAAACCCGGTCCATGCGGTCCAAGGAAGAAGCACATGACTACCGCTACTTCCCCGATCCCGATCTGCTGCCGCTGGAGATCGAGCAGGCTTGGGTCGATGACATCGCCGCCGGTCTTCCCGAACTGCCCGACGCCAAGAAGGCACGCTTCGTCAAGGATTTCGGACTGAGCGAATATGACGCCTCCGTGCTGACCGCCGAGGTCGACGCCGCCGCCTATTTCGAAGCCGTGGCCGAAGGCCGCGACGGCAAGCTGGCCGCCAACTGGGTCATCAACGAACTGTTCGGTCGGCTGAAGAAAGACGACCGCGACATCGCCACCAGCCCGGTCACCCCCGCGCAGCTGGGCGGCATTGTCGAGTTGATCGCCCGCGGTGACATCTCCGGCAAAATCGCCAAGGATCTGTTCGAGATCGTCTATACCGAAGGCGGCGACCCGGCGAGCATCGTCGAAGAGCGCGGCATGAAACAGGTCACCGATACCGGCGCCATCGAGGCTGCGGTGGATGAGGTGATCGCCGCCAACCCCGCGCAGGTCGAGAAGGCGCAGGCCAACCCGAAACTGGCAGGCTGGTTCGTCGGTCAGGTGATGAAGGCCACGGGCGGCAAGGCCAATCCCAAGGCCGTCAACGAAATCGTCGCCGCGAAACTGGGGCTCTGAGCCCGGCCTGAAATATCCGCGCGCCCCGCGCCGCCAGAGCAGGCGCGCGGGGGCGGCTTTTGCTGAAAGCCGCGCCTCGGATGGGACTATTTCAGGCACATCATAGCCTGCGCGCGCGACCGGTCGCGCTTCACGGGGGAATGACTGGTCCCCTTTGCGAAGCGCTCCTACATTGCGCCCCGGCGCATCCGCCACGGCAATCAGCGAGGCTGCCATGACACGTTACGAATACAAGGTCGTCCCCGCCCCCGAGAAGGGCCAGCGGGTCAAGGGCGCCAAGGGCCCGCGCGAGCGGTTCGCCCATGTGCTCGAAACCCTGATGAACGAACTGGGCGCGGAGGGCTGGGACTATCTGCGCGCCGATACGCTCCCCTGCGAGGAACGCACCGGCCTGACCGGCAAAACGGTGGTTTATCAGAACATGCTGGTGTTCCGCCGGGCGCTTGGCGCCGCGCGCGATCTGCGTGACGGCGAAGTGGCGGGACTGCTTGCTGCACCCAAGGCCACGGAACCGACCCCGCCGATCGCGGCATCTGCTGCCCCCGCTGCGCCCTTTGTCGATCCCCGTGCCGGGTATGAGGATGACAGCGACGGCGACACCGCCGGGCATGAGCCACGCTCTGACAACCGCTCCGCCGCTGCGGCAGCCGTGGCCGCGCTGCGCGCCAATCGCGGGGTCGATGACAGCAGCCGCGCACCCAAGCTCGGCCCGGCCAAGACCGAAGGCAAATCGGGTGACGGCAAACCGGGCGGGCTGGCGGCGGAGTGATCCGCCCCGCCCCTCCGGCCCCCGCGCCAGACGCGGATCAGCCGGTTTCGATTTCCAGCGCCAAGGCGTGAATACGGTCGATGATCGCCGGGCCCAGCGCCGAATGCACGGCGCGGTGACGGGAGATGCGGCTCATCGGCGCGAAAACCTCGGACGCGATGCGCACCCGGAAATGGCTTTCGCCGCCGTCTTGGTAGCCCGCATGGCCGCGATGCTTTTCGCTTTCGTCGATCACTTCCAGCCGGGTGGGGGAGAAATTTTTCTCCAGCGCTTGGCGGATTTCCTCGGTCACGGACATTTTTACCAGCCTTCCCTATTCACTCCGGCGTCATAGGGTTTAAACTCCGTCCTCCGAGTCGAAAAGGGCAGAACCGAAGGGGGCAGTCATGAACAGAGAAGATCCGTTTGGGTTCGACCTGCGCGTGTCGAGTGACAAAAAGAAGCGCTCGCGCGGCAAGCGCGGCATGTCGGGGGCGTTCGAGACCTCGCAGCGGGTGTGCGAACACCCCGGCTGCGATATCCCCGCGCAGTATCGCGCACCGAAGTCGCCGGACACGCTGGATGAATTCTATTGGTTCTGTAAGGACCATGTGCGCGAATACAATTTGAAATGGAATTTCTTCAACGGCACGACCGAAGAAGAAATGCAGGCGCAAATGGAACAGGACCGGGTGTGGAACCGCGCCACCTCGCCGTTCAATTCCCGCGAGGAACAGCGCGCATGGGCCCGACTGGGCGTGGACGACCCGCATCAGGTGCTGGGCGACAACGCCACGCGCAATCCGGGCCGCAAGGCCGCAGGCGGGCGTCGCCTGCCACCCACCGAACGCCGCGCGCTGGAGATCCTCGAAGCCGAGGACACGATGACCAAGCCCGAGATCCGCAAAGCCTACAAGGCGCTGATCAAGGTGCTGCATCCCGACATGAATGGCGGCGACCGCTCGGACGAGGATCGCCTGCAGGAAGTCATGTGGGCATGGGATCAGATCAAGGACAGCCGCAGCTTCAAGGATTGAGGCGCGGCGGTCACGGGCGGCCCTGCCCCGATCCCCGGCCCAAACAGCACACGACCCGGATGGCACAGGCGCCGTCCGGGTCGTTTTCGTTTGGGCCCGTTTCTAAGCCTGCATCTGCGCCTGTGTCTGAACCGGCAGCAGCGCCCGTGTCCGCGCTAGGGACGACGTTCGTGCGTCAGCGCGCGCCGCGTCAGTCCTGCGCCGTAAACCCGCCATAGCGGCCCAGCGCAAAGACCAGCGGCCCCGCGCCATCGCCCGTCGCGGCAGCGGCCCCTGCATCCTGCTGCCCGGCGCTCAGCACCTCGCCCGTGATGATCGAATGGTCCCCGCCGTCAAAGACCTGCGCCCGGCGGCATTCGAACCGCGCCAGACAGGGCGCAAAGACCGGCACGCCGGTTTCGCCGGTCATCCACTCCAACCCTTGTGTCGGTCGGCCATCACGGGCGAACCGGCGCGCAAGATCCAGTTGATCGGCGGCAAGGATATGGATCGCATACTGCTCCGCCTCGACGAACGGCTGGTAGCGCGACGAATTCTTATCCGGGGCCCACAGCACCATCGGCGGGTCCAGCGACAGCGACGAGAAACTGTTCGCCGTCAGCCCCAGCGGCCCGTCCGGGGTCGCAATGGTGACGACGGTGACGCCGGTGGCGAAATGGCCCAGCACCTCGCGGAAGGCATGAGGTTCGGCGGCGGTCGGGCGGAAAACGTGCATCTGGCGTCCTTCGGCGGTCTCGGGCGGGCGGCGTCTTGGTCTTGGTCTCGGTCTTGGGCGGGACAGGCGCTGATCCCCCTGCCCGCGCGCCCTGACGTGATCTAGGGCGCAGGGCAGGCTTGTCGCGGATCAGGCGTCGGGCAGGAAACGGGCCGCAGCGGCGCGGGCCTTGTCGCTGATCCCCGTCTCGCGGGCGAGGAAGTCGCGCACCGCGTCGGGGTCGTGACGGCTCAACGCCCGCAGCCAGGCGCTCGCCGCTTTGCGCACCGGCGGAAACGCATCGTCCAGCAGCCCCGGCAGCCAGCCCAGAACCCGCGTGCGCAGCGCCTGCTGCGCGGCATCGGGATGGGCGGCACGGGCGGCGGGCAGCGTCATCGCGATGGCGGCGCGGCGGGTCCAGTCCTGCGCCGCGCCCACCCACGGCTCCAACTGATCGACACGGGCAGGCTCGGCGGCCAGACGTTTCTCGCCGGCGGTGCACAGGGCATCCGACAGGCGCGTGCCCTCATGCTCTGGCAGCCACGCGATGATCTGATCCCAGACGGCGGCCTCATCCTCGCGGATGCGGGCCTGCGTCAGCAGCTTGGCGGCGGCGATGCGCGCGGTCTGCGCCCGGGTGCTCCACAGCGCCCGCGCCAGATCCAGACGCTCCGCCAGCGGCATCTCGCGCCGCCATCCGCGCACCAAAGGCTCCAGCCCCGGACCATCGCCACCCACGGCGGCAATCTCGGCCAAGGCCGGGCTTGGATCGGTGCCCGGGGTCGCTTCTGCATCTGCATCTACATCCGCGTCGCCCTCTTGGGCGGGCAGCAACTCTTCGACCAGATCGGGCAGCGCGGCGTAATGATCCAGCATCGCTTCGGGCTCCAGCCGCGAAATCCCCGCGCCCTCGGGGCCAAAGCTCACCAGCACACACGGCACCCCGGCGGCGCGGGCGGTTTCGCGGTCGGTCTCGGTATCGCCCACCAGCAACGACCGCGCCACGGTGCCGCCTGCGGCCTCCACCGCCGCGATGTAGGGCGCGGCGTCGGGCTTGCGCACCGGCAGGGTATCAGCCCCGATCATCGCGCCGAAGGCATGGCGCACCTCCAGCCGCTCCAGCAGCGCTTCGGCCAGCGCGGCGGGCTTGTTGGTGCAGATCCCCACGCGGAAGCCCCGGCGGGTCAGTTCGGCCACGGCCTCCATCGCGCCGGGATAAAGCGTCGTGTGCACGGCCAGCGCCTCCGCATAGCGGTCGAGCAGCGGCTGATACCAGCGCTCCACCTCCGCCTCGGTATCGGCCCCGTCCAGAACCCGCTCGAACCCCAGCCGCAGCATCGCCCGCCCGCCCCGGAACGCGGTCAGCGCGTCGTCCACCGGGTCCAGCGGCGCATCATGGCCTGCGGCGGTGAAACAATGGTTGGCCGCGGCGATCAGGTCGGCGGCGGTATCGGCAAGGGTGCCGTCTAGGTCGAAGATCACGGTGCGCATGGCGGGCCTTCCGGGCTCAGGTCACGGGGTGCGGGTCTGCAGCGGCGCGCGCAAGGCCGCAGAAACGCCCGCGCCCGCCTGTCGCCCGCGTCATGCCTGTAACAGGCTGTCACCGCAAGTGACCAGCCGGGACAGCCGCAGCCCTTGCGGCGGCAGGCTGACGGGTTAGAACCACCTGCAACAGGCAGTGAAGCAAAAGGAGCGGCAATGACCGTCAATCTGGTGATCCTCGCCGCGGGTCAGGGCACGCGCATGAAATCGGACCTGCCCAAGGTCCTGCACGAGGTCGCGGGCGCGCCGCTTCTGGTCCATGCGATGGCCGCCGGCGCGGCGCTGGAGCCTGCGCGTACGGTGATTGTCGCGGGCCACGGCGCCGATCAGGTCACCGCCGCCGCGCAGGCGCATGATCCCGACGCGCAGGTGGTGATTCAATCCGAGCAGCTAGGCACCGGCCATGCCGTCGCGCAGGCGCGTGATGCACTGGCGGGGGCCACGGGCGACGTGATCGTGCTTTATGGCGATACGCCTTTCATCCGCCCCGAAACGCTACAGACGATGGTCGCCGCACGCGCCGATCACGCGGTGGTCGTGCTGGGCTTCACCCCCGCCGATCCGGGCCGCTATGGCCGATTGAAGATGGCGGGCGAAACCCTTGAGGCGATTGTCGAATACAAGGATGCGAGCGAGGCCGAGCGCGCCATCACCTTCTGCAATTCCGGGGTCATCTGCGCCGGGGCGGAACAGATCTTCGCGCTGCTCGATCAGGTCGGCAACGACAATGCCAGCGGTGAATATTATCTGACCGACATCGTGTCGCTGGCCCGCGCGCAGGGCCTGTCGGCCACCGCCGTCGCCTGTGACGAGGCCGAGACGATGGGCGTCAATTCCCGCGCCGATCTCGCCGCCGCCGAGGCCGCATTCCAGACCCGCAAACGGGCCGAGGCGCTGGAAAACGGCGTCACGCTGCAAGCGCCCGACACCGTGCAATTCGGCTGGGACACATGGCTGGGCCGCGATTGTCTGGTGGAGCCTTACGTCGTTTTCGGGCCGGGCGTGACGGTGGAAAGCGGCGCGCGCATCCGGGCGTTTTCGCATCTGGAGGACTGCCATGTCAGCCGCGGCGCGGTGGTCGGCCCCTATGCCCGCCTGCGCCCCGGCACCGAACTGGCCGAGGACAGCCGCATCGGCAATTTCGTCGAGATCAAGAACGCGGTGGTCGAGGCTGGCGCCAAGGTCAATCACCTCACCTATATCGGCGATGCCGAGGTCGGCGCCGGCGCCAATATCGGCGCAGGCACGGTGACCTGCAATTACGATGGCGTGTCCAAGCATCGCACGGTGATCGGCGCGGGCGCGTTCATCGGCTCCTCCACCATGCTGGTGGCCCCGGTGCGGGTCGGCGCGCAGGCGATGACCGGCTCCGGCTCCGTCATCACCCGCGACGTGCCGGACGAGGCGCTGGCGCTGGGACGCGCGCAGCAGGTCACCAAACCCGGTCTCGCCACCCGCCTGAAACAGAAACTGCGCGAGGCCAAGGCCGCCCGCGCCGCCTCTACGACCTCCGGGCAGAAGGACTGAACCCATGTGTGGAATTGTCGGCATTCTCGGCACTCACGAAGTTGCCCCCAGCCTTGTCGAGGCCCTGCGGCGGCTGGAATATCGCGGCTATGACAGCGCGGGCATCGCCACCGTCAATGACGGGCGGCTGGACCGCCGTCGCGCGGTGGGCAAGCTGGTCAACCTGTCGGATCTGCTGGTGCATGAACCGCTCGCGGGCAAATCCGGCATCGGCCACACCCGCTGGGCCACCCACGGCGCGCCCACGGTCGTCAATGCGCACCCACACCGCGCTGGTCCGGTCGCGGTCGTGCATAACGGCATCATCGAAAATTTCCGCGAATTGCGCGCGGAACTGACCGCCGCCGGGCAAAGCTGCGAAAGCGAAACGGATACCGAAACCGTCGCCATGCTGACCCGCGCCTATCTGGAGGACGGGCTGTCCCCGCGCGAAGCAGCGGCCAAGGTGCTGTCCCGGCTCGAAGGCGCGTTCGCGCTGTGCTTCCTGTTCGATGGCGAAGAAGACCTGCTGATCGCCGCGCGTCGTGGCTCGCCCCTGGCCATCGGTCATGGCGAGGGCGAGGTCTATGTCGGCTCCGATGCCATTGCGCTGGCGCCCATGACCAGCCGCATCACCTATCTCGACGAAGGCGATTGGGCCGTCCTGACCCGCAGCACGGTTGAGATCCGCGATGCCGCGGGCGAACAGGTCAGCCGCCCGATGAAAACCGTGCAGATCGACACATCCCGCATCGAAAAGGGCGGTCACCGGCATTTCATGGCCAAGGAGATCGCCGAACAGCCTGTCGTGCTGGCCGATGCCATCGCGCATTACCTACAGGACAGCGGCATCACCCTGCCCGAACCGGGGCTCGATTTCACCCAAATCGACCGCATCACGATGGTGGCCTGCGGCACCGCCTTCTATGCCTGCCACGTCGCCAAATACTGGTTCGAACAGATCGCCCGCCTGCCGGTCGAGGCCGATATCGCCTCCGAATTCCGCTACCGGGAGCCGCCGATTCCCGCGCGCAGCATGGCGCTGTTCGTCAGCCAATCGGGCGAAACCGCCGATACGCTGGCCGCCCTGCGCTATACCGAGGGCAAGGCCGACCGCATCGTCTCCGTGGTCAATGTGCTGGAAAGCTCCATCGCCCGCGGCTCGGACCTGCCGCTGCCGATCCTTGCCGGGGCCGAAATCGGCGTCGCCTCGACCAAGGCCTTCACCTGTCAGCTTACCGTGCTGTTCCTGCTGGCGATCAAGGCTGGGCTGGATCGCGGCACCCTGACGGAGGCCGAAGCCGAGGCGCATCTGGCCACCCTGCGCAATCTGCCGGGGCTGATGAACCACGCCCTGCAAACGGCGCCGGAGATCGAGCGCGTCGCCAAGGAACTGGCCGAGGCCCGCGACATCCTGTTCCTGGGCCGTGGCGCGATGTATCCGCTGGCGATGGAGGGCGCGCTAAAGCTCAAAGAAATCAGCTATATCCACGCCGAAGGTTATGCATCGGGCGAATTGAAACACGGCCCCATCGCGCTGGTCGACAAAACCGTGCCGGTGGTGGTTCTCGCCCCCTCCGACGCGCTGTTCGATAAAACCGTGTCCAACATGCAGGAGGTCATGGCCCGCGGCGGCAAGGTGCTGCTGGTGACCGATGCCGAGGGCGCCCATGCCGCACGCGAAGGCACATGGCGCACGCTGGTCATGCCCGGCGTGCCGCCGATCCTTGCGCCAATCCTCTATGCGCTGCCCGCGCAGCTGCTGGCCTATCACACCGCCATCGCCAAGGGCACGGATGTGGACCAGCCGCGCAACCTTGCGAAATCCGTCACCGTGGAGTGACCCCGAACCGCCGGGCTTGCCCCGGCGGCTCCGCGCTTTCTACTTCCGCCGGGCTTGCCCCGGCGGTGCACCTCCTACCAGCGAATAAGCACCTGTAGATCCGCAACATTGGTGCCGGTGCCCCCGGTCATCAGCAGATCGCCCGAGGCCGCCAACGCCCGGTTGCTGTCATTATCAGCAAACAAGGCCTGCGGATCGACCCCGGCCTCGCGCATCCGGGCGAGGCTCCGCGCGTCGACGATGCCGCCCGCCGCATCCGTCGGCCCGTCGCGGCCATCGGTGCCGCCCGACAGAAACACCCAACTTTCACCCCAGCCCGCGGCCTCGGCCCCCAGCGCCACGCAGAGCGCCATATGCTGATTGCGCCCGCCGCGCCCCTGCCCGCGCAGTTGCACCGTGGTTTCCCCGCCCATGAGATGCGTGCCGCGGCCAAGGCTCAGAACATGGCGCGCGGCGTCCTCGACATCTCCGACCAGCGGCGCGTTGTGCATCTGCGCATCGGGCGCAGCACCGTGCATCGCGCGCAGACTGACGCTGTTCGCGCCGATCAGATGGTTGCGCGCAGGCGGCACCGGACCGGGCCCCGCATCATGGCCCTGATCGGGCTGTTCCAGATGCGCGCGCACCGGGGCGGGCATCGCCTCCCATATCCCGCGCGCCTGCAACAGCGCCCGCGCGCGGGCGTGATCGCCAATGGGCGGCGCGGTGGGGCCAGACGCGATCACCGACAGATCATCACCGATTACATCCGACAGGATCAGCGCGGTCACCGGCGCGGGCGCGGCGGCCCGCAGCAGCCCGCCGCCCTTCAGCCGCGACAGTTGCTGCCGCACGAGGTTCATTTCGGTGATATCCGCGCCCGAAGCCAGCAATGCCGCGCTCACCGCCGCCTTGTCGGCCAGCGTCAGCCCCGCCACCGGCGCGGGCAGCAGCGCGGAGCCACCGCCCGAAATCAGCGCCAGCACCCGGTCGCGCGCATCGCATTGCGCAAGCGCTGCTATCACCGCCTCCCCGGCGGCCAGCCCTGCGGCGTCGGGCACCGGATGCGCGGCGGCGTGCAGATCGGCCCCTTCGGGCAATCCTGCGGGATCGGCGTTTTCGGGATTGGTCACCACGATCAGCTGACACGGCCCACCGTCCGTCAGCGCCGCATGGGCCGCGCGCGCCATGCCCATCGCGGCCTTGCCCACCGCGATCAGCAGCAGCCTGCCGCCGGGATCTGGCCTGCACGCGGCGCGAATGTCCTCCGCCGCCAGCGCCGTGCGCGTCGCGCCTTCCGGGTCCGCCGCCCGCACGCCCGCCTGAAACAGGCGCATGGCCTTGCTCCGCGCGTCTGCTCTGTCTGATAGCCCGGTCATTCTGCGCGTCCTCCTGCTGCCTGCGGGCGCACTGTGCCGCCCCGGGCCCGGCGGGTCCAGTGCGCGGCGTCCGCGTCCTGCCCCCGCCGCCCCCCGACGCCCCCCGAGCAATCGAGGATCGCGCGGACCGGACCCGCGTTGCAGCCGCCCTCGACCGCGCGTCTTTCCAGCGTCGCGCGCCCTTCCGGTGCGCCGCGGATTGCGGTAAGCGAAGCCATGTCCGACCCGCTTCTTCAGACCAGCGACCTGACCTGCCTGCGTGGCGGGGTGCCGGTGCTGGAGCATGTCACCCTACAGCTGCGGCCCGGCGCCGCCCTGATCCTGCGTGGCCCCAATGGCGCGGGCAAAACCACGCTGCTGCGCACGCTCGCCGGATTGCAGCCCCCCGGCGCCGGACGGATCGACGCCGCCCCCGACAGCCTGACCTATGCCGCCCATGCCGACGGGTTGAAGCCGACGCTGAGCGCGGCGGAAAACCTGACCTTCTGGGCGCAGATCCACGGGCAACGCGACCGAACCCGCGCCGGGATCGACGCCGCGCTTGCCGCGCTGGACCTGACCGATCTGCGGGATCGGCTGGCCGGACAGATGTCGGCGGGACAGAAACGGCGGCTCGGGCTGGCGCGGCTGCTTGTCACCGGGCGTCCGGTCTGGCTGCTGGACGAACCCACCGTATCGCTCGATGCCGCGTCCGTGGCCCTGTTTGCCGGCGTGGTGCAGGCGCATCTCGCCACCGGCGGTGCCGCGCTGATCGCCACCCATGTCGAACTGGGGTTGGAGGCCGACACGCTGGATGTCAGCCGCTTCCGCGCCGCGCCGGGCCGCTTGGCCGACGGGTTCGACGAGGCGTTTTTATGAGGGCGCTGCTGCTGCGGGATCTCCGGCTGGCGGTGCGCGCGGGCGGCGGCTTTGGCCTTGCGCTGGCGTTTTTCCTGATCGTCGTGGTGCTGGTCCCCTTCGCCGTGGGGTCCGAGCCTGCGCGGCTGGCCGCCATCGCGCCGGGGGTGTTGTGGCTGGGCGCGCTGCTGGCCTGCCTTTTGTCGCTTGACCGGATCTTCGCGCTGGATTTCGAGGACGGCTCGCTGGATCTGCTGGCCTGCGCCCCGATCCCGCTGGAGGCCGTCGCCGCGCTAAAGGCACTGGCCCATTGGCTGATCACCGCACTGCCGCTGGTGCTGGCCGCGCCGCTTCTGGGGCTGATGCTGCACCTGCCCGCACCGGGGCAGCCGTGGCTGGTGATATCGCTGCTGGCAGGCACGCCCGCGCTGTCGGCCATCGGCAGTTTCGGCGCGGCGCTGACCGTCGGGCTGAAACGCGGCGGGCTGCTGTTGTCGCTGATCGTGCTGCCGCTTTATGTGCCCACACTGATTTTCGGGGCCGACGTGGCGCGACGCGGCGCGCAGGGGCTCGATCCCGTCACACCGCTGCTGCTGCTGGCGGGGCTCAGCCTCGGCGCCGTCGCGCTTCTGCCATTCGCCGCGGCTGCGGCAATACGCATCAACCTGCGCTAGGGACCACGCGGCCATGTGACTTGAGCCGCCCTCCCCCGCCAACTAGGGTCCGCGCCATGTCGCTCTGGGAATATGCCAATCCGAAACGCTTCATGCAGGTCTCTGACCGGCTGCTGCCATGGTGCGCGGGTCTGACCGCGCTGCTGCTGGCGGTCGGGCTGATCTGGGGCGTCTTCGGCACGCCGAACGCGGTCAATTTCGAGGCCACAGTCAAGATCATCTATATCCACGTGCCCGCCGCGCTGATGGCGATCAACGCATGGCTGATGATGCTGGTGGCCTCGCTCATCTGGCTGGTGCGGCGGCATCACGTCTCGGCGCTGGCGGCGCGGGCGGCGGCGCCGGTGGGCATGGTCATGACGCTGATCGCGCTGATCACCGGGGCGATCTGGGGCCAGCCGATGTGGGGCACATGGTGGGCATGGGATCCGCGCCTGACATCCTTTCTGATCCTATTCCTGTTCTATCTGGGCTATATCGCGCTCTGGGCTGCGATTGACGCGCCTGAAACCGCGGCTGATCTGACCTCGGTGCTGTGCCTCGTGGGGTCGGTTTTCGCGGTGCTCAGCCGCTATGCCGTGCTGTTCTGGAACCAAGGCCTGCATCAGGGCGCATCCCTGTCGATGGATGCCGAAGAGAACGTCGCCAATGTCTACTGGTTTCCGCTGCTTATCTGCATGGCGGGGTTCGTCGCGCTGTTCGTGACGCTCGTCTTGCTGCGCACCCGCACCGAAATCCGCAACCGCCGGCTGCAAGCGCTGATCGCGCGCGACCGGATGATGTGAGGCACCCATGTTCGATCTAGGGAAATACGCGGCCGAGGTCGCTTGGGCCTATGCTGCGACCGGCATCCTGCTGGCCGCTCTGGTAGGGCTCAGCCTGCACCGCGCACGCCGGGTGCGCGCGGCGCTCGCCGCGATGGAAGCGACCCGCCCGCGCAAGGAGCCGTCCAATGGCTAAAATCTCGCCGCTGATGATCCTGCCGCCCGCGATCTTTGCCGCGCTGGCGGGGTTGTTCATGTCCGGGTTGGTGCGCGAAGACCCCGATCAATTGCCCTCCGCCCGCGCCGGGCAAAGCGCTCCGCCCCTGACGGTCACGGCCTTGGGCGATCTGCCGGGGTTCGATGACGACACCCTGCGCGATGGCGAGGTGAAGCTGGTCAATTTCTGGGCCAGCTGGTGCGCGCCCTGCCGGGTGGAGCATCCCAATCTGACCGCACTGGCCGAGGCCGGGCTGGCGGTCTACGGCATCAATTACAAGGACGAGCCCGACAACGCGCTGGGGTTCCTCGACGAATTAGGCAATCCCTATCGCGGCGTGATCGCCGACCGCACCGCCCGCACCGCGATCGACTGGGGCGTCTACGGCGTGCCGGAAACCTATGTCGTCGATGGCGATGGCACGATCCTGACCCGCTTTGCCGGGCCGCTCACCGAACGCTCCATCGAAAGCACCCTGCGCCCCGCGCTGGAGGAGGCAGGCGTCACCCTGCCCGATCCGCTCCCCGTCGAATAGCCGAGCCAGCCTGCCCCGGCCCAACCCGTCTTTGCCATAGCGCCGCGATGCGCTAGGATTGCGCCCATCGATCCGGGCGCAGATCCGGGCACATCGCAGCGCGAGAGGCGGGCAGAGCATGACATTCCACACCATCGGCAGACGCACATTCACCTTGGGGCTGGGCACGTTGGGGTCGCTGACCCTTGCAGCCTGCGGCACCCCCGCCCGGCTTGCCTCAGGCGGCGGCTTTGCGGGGAGCGGCGGCTCCGCCACGCTCGACGCCGATCTGCGGCCCCAGCCCAACGCGGCCTATGACGCATGGGTCGCGGCGTTTCGCGGGCGCGCGGCGGCGCAGGGGATTTCGCAATCGACGCTGGCGGCGTCGTTCCGCAATGCCGGTTTCCTGCCCGGCGTCGTGACGCGGGATCGCAACCAGACCGAATTCAGCCGCACGCTGGAGGATTACCTCGCCATCGCCGCCTCTGACAGCCGGGTCAGCGATGGCCGCGCGGCCTATGCCCGCCATCGTGGCACGCTCCAGCGGCTGGAGGCCAAATACGGCGTCGACGCGCAGATCATCGCGGCGATCTGGGGGTTGGAAAGCTTCTACGGCACGCGGCGCGGTAACGTCCCGGTGATCTCCGCCACCTCTACCCTCGCCTTTGACGGGCGGCGCGGCGCGTTCTTTGAAAAACAGCTCATCGCGGCGCTGAAGATCGTGCAGAACGGCGACATCACCCCCGACCGCATGACCGGCAGCTGGGCCGGGGCAATGGGGCACACCCAGTTCATCCCGACGTCTTACGAGGCCTTCGCCGTCGATTTCACCGGCGACGGGCGGCGTGACATCTGGTCCGACGATCCCACCGACGCGCTGGCCTCCACCGCTGCCTATCTGGCGCGCAATGGCTGGGTGCGCGGCCTGCCGTGGGGCGCGGAGGCCGGACCCGGCGCGCCGCAGGGCCGGGTGATCCAGCCGCAGCCCGGCGGGCCGCGCTTTGTCGTCACCCGCAACTTCGACGCGATCAAGCGCTACAACAACTCCGACAGCTACGCGATTGGCGTGGGGCACCTGTCGGACCGCATCCTTGGTGGCGGACCGCTGCGCGCGCCCTTCCCGCCCGATGCCAACGGTCTGACCAAGGCGGACCGGCAGTTGCTGCAACGGCGCCTGACGGCCAATGGCTTTGACACGGGCGGCGTGGATGGGGTGATCGGCCCGGACAGCCGCGCCGCGATCAGCGCCTATCAGCGGTCGCGCGGCCTGCCCGCAACGGGGGAGCCGTCGCAGGCCCTGCTGCAAAGCCTGCGCTGATCCGCAAAAAACCTGAAAAAAGCGGACCGCGCCCCGGACTTCCCCGAGGCGCGGTTTTTCTATGCCTCGCGCGGGCTCAGTGCCCCATCAGGTTCGGCACGATGGTCACCACCTGCGGGAACATCCACAGCATCCCCAGCCCCAGCACCTGGATCAGCACGAACGGGATGATGCCGCGATAGATATGGCCCGTCGTCACCTCCGCCGGGGCGACGCCGCGCAGATAGAACAGCGCGAACCCAAACGGCGGCGTCAGGAACGAGGTCTGAAGATTCACCGCGATCATGATCGTCACCCATTTCGGGTCCATCGTGCCGCCATAGATCACCGGCCCGACAATCGGGATAACGATGTAGATGATCTCCAGAAAATCCAGCACGAAGCCCAGAATGAACAGCACCAGCATCACCAGCAGGAACACCACCCATTCCTGATCGAAGCTGCGCAGGAAGTCCTGAATGTAATGCTCCCCGCCAAAGCTGATGACGACAAGGTTCAGCAATTGCGAACCGATGAGGATGGTGAACACCATGCTGGTGACCTTGGCCGTTTCCCGCACCGCAGGCCGCAACACGCCGGTGCGCAGCAGCACCCATGCCGAATAGACGATGCCGAACATGGCAAAGTAGAACGCGGCGGTGGCTGCCAGATAGGCGATCCAGTCCTCGACCGCGACAGCATCGCGCTGCACCCGCAGGTCGAAATTCGCGCCGATCAGGATCATCACCACCACGGCAAAGGCCGCGCGGATGATGATGCGCCCGGTGCGCCCTTCCTCCTGCAGTTTGCGGTAGGCGGCCAGCATGATCGCCCCGCCCGCGCCCAGCGCCGCTGCCGGTGTCGGGTTGGTGATCCCGCCAAGGATCGAGCCCAGCACCGCGACGATCAGCACCAAGGGCGGGATCACCACGCGGATCAACTCGTTCTGCCCCAACAGGCCCGAGGCATAGCGGCACCCGTAAAGCGTCAGCGCGAGTGGCAGCGCAAGGATCAGCAGGCTGGTGCCCGCGCTCATCTGCGGCCCGATCAGCGCAATATCGGCCAGCAGCGCCAGCACCAGACCCACGGCACCGATCACCAGCGGACCAGCCGGGGCGACGGGGGCCACGCCCCGCGCGGTGGTCAGGATCAGCGCGAACAGGACCACGGCGGTCAACACGCCGGTCCCGATGGGCGCGATCCCCGCCAGATGGGTAGCACGCGCCTGCGTCAGCTCATCCTCGGTCAGACGCCGGGATTCAGCCCCGCCCCCCGACGCGGCGATGGCATCGCGCTGCGCCACGGCCTCGTCCCATGCGGACTGGCCATGCAACTCGATCATCGACGCCTGACACTGGGCCGAGACATTGGTGCGCAGGCTCGCGCTTTCCCCGACGGCGGTGAAATTCGACACCCGCAGATCCTGACTGCCCGACAGACCCACCTGCCCCAGCAGCAGCGCGCCGCCCAGCACCAGAACCGGCGCGGCCACGAACCATGTCAGCTTCTCGCGCCGGGTCGTGACCTGCACGCCCGACACCTCGCCCATCACCGCCGGGGCCTTGGACGGGTTCAGCATCGCATAACCAAACGCATAGGCCGCATAGAGCGCCGCCAGCAGCACGCCGGGCAGGATCGCCGCCTGAAACAGCGTGCCCACGGACACCACCGCCGCCTCGCCCAGATAGGTCAGCGCGTCCGAGCATCCCGCCGCCTGCGCACGGGTTTCCTGCGCGGTGGCATAGAGATCGCCCGCCAGCGTGCCCAGCAGCACGATGACGATCGACGGCGGAATGATCTGCCCCAACGTGCCCGACGCGGCAATGACGCCCGTGGCCAATTGCGGCGAGTAGCCCGCGCGCAGCATGGTGGGCAGCGACAGCAGACCCATCGTCACCACCGTGGCGCCCACGATCCCGGTCGAGGCCGCAAGGAACGCGCCCACCACCACGACCGACACCGCCAGCCCGCCCGGCAGCGGCCCAAAGACGCGCGCCATCGTGGTCAGCAGGTCGTTGGCGATCTTCGAGCGTTCCAGCACGATGCCCATCATCACGAACATCAGCACCGCCAGCAGCGTCTCAATCGACGCGCCTGCGAATACACGCTCGTTCATGCGGTTGACGATAAAGCTCAGGTTGCGGTCCATCGCCTGTTCCCAGCCGCCGGGAAACAGCGCCTCGGTCACACGGGGCAGGTCCGGGTAGCGAAACCGCGAAATCTCGACCGGGTTCACCCCGGAATTGACCAGATCCCGATAGGCGGCGGAATTGCTGTCCACCGCCGCATGGGTCAGCACGCCCGCCGTATCGAGCGCGGCGATGATGGCAAAGGAAATCAACCCGGCCCCGCCGATGGCAAAGGCCACGGGGAAGCCCGACAGGATCCCCCCGAAGAGACACAAAAGCACGATGATCAGGCCGATCTCGACGCCGTCCAGTCCGAATAGCATATACTTGTTTCCCTGACCTTAATGGGT
This sequence comes from Pacificitalea manganoxidans, assembly GCF_002504165.1. Taxonomy (GTDB): domain Bacteria; phylum Pseudomonadota; class Alphaproteobacteria; order Rhodobacterales; family Rhodobacteraceae; genus Pacificitalea; species Pacificitalea manganoxidans. The sequence continues at coordinate 1,467,234 of NZ_CP021404.1, read as the reverse complement.
GCCTTCAAAGGCCTCTTCGCCCGCGCCCAGCGTGTCGCGGTCGAGGTATTTGTCTGCGCTTTCGGGGCCTTCGCGCCATTCCAGCCAAGAGCGGTAGAAAAAGGCGATCGCCTGCAAGAACACCAGCGCGGTGAACGCCACCATCAGGATCTTGAACAGGAAATAGGCGTTAAAGCCGTTGGGCGAAAACCCGATCGTCTCTACGTTCCACTTCACGATCCGCGCTTTCTTCAGCATCAGATCCAGCTTGTCGGAGGCCGACACCTTGGGCGTGATCAGGTTCCGCCACAGGAAAAACCACGCATACATCCATGTCAGCACCGTCACCGGCAGCATGAACAGCAGCGCCCCGGCCATGTCGATCACCCGCTTGGTGCGGTGACCCACGGCGGAATAGACCAGATCGACGCGCACATGCCCGCCCTGCACGAACGTGTAGGTGACGCAGAGCGCCACGACCATCGCGTTGTAAAGTTTCAGTTCCTCGGAAAACCAGCCCACGGATTGGGTGAATCCCAGCCCGATCGGCGCCACCGTGATCTCGCCCAGCCGGAACACCGATTGCAGAAAGATGATGACGATCTGCTGGAACACCATCAGCAGGCCGATCCACGCCACCGCGCGCCCGACCCCGTTGGCGAAGCCTTCCAGCCCGCGCACCATCGCCCACATGAACCGGGGGAAGATCATCCCCAGCACCGTCAGCACCAGAACGATGTCGAGCGCCGCGAACAGCAGCTCGACCGAGCCGCCGTAATAGATGAACCGGATCAGCGCCTCCGGATCGTCCCAGTTCAGCCATTGGCCGGGATGGGTGACCGCATAGGCGATGTGATAGAAGCCAAGCGCGATGTTCTGCGCCAGCCAGATCAGGCCCTGGAGCATCGGGGTCTCCATGTCAGGGGGCCGGTGCGGGCCGCGGGCGGTGGGCGCGCGTTCGCAAGGCCCCGAAAGGGTGGAACGAAGGCAAAGCGGCGGGGCGTGCTTTGCGGATCATGCGAGGACGGCAAAGGCCGCGCGCGGGGTGTCGCGCGCGGCCAGCCATGTGTGGCAGAGCCCGTCAGAGCGCGTCGAGCACCCGGTTCCGCTGCGTGGTGTAGGCGCTGTCGGACACCGACAGCCAGCCGGAGGTGGAGCGCATGGAGTTCATGGCCGAATTGTGGATCTTGGCGTAGATCTCATCGTCCATGTTTTCCGCCAGCACTTCCTGACTGGCGCGGCCAAAGGCCTCCCAGATATCGTCCGAGAACGTCTGGATCTGCACGCCGGAGGATTTCAGCCGCTCCAGCGCCGGGCCGTTATTGGCGATGAACAGCGCGTAGTTGTGCTGATGCGCATCGGCGGCGGACAGTTCGAACGCCTTTTGCTGCGACGGCGTCAGGGTGTTGAACACCTCAAGGTTACAGGCCACCGACAGCGCCGCGCCCGGCTCGTGGAAACCGGCGGGGTAGTAGTTCTTGGCGATCTCCTGAAGCCCCAGCTTCTCGTCCGACCAAGGGCCGATCCATTCGGTCGCGTCCAGCGCGCCTGTCGACAGGGCCTGATAGATCTCGCCGCCCGGCAGCACCTGCACCGAAGCGCCAAGTTTTGCCATCACCTGACCGCCAAGGCCCGGCATACGGAATTTTAGGCCCTGAATGTCGTCGGCGGAGTTGATCGGATTGCGGAACCAGCCGCCGCCCTGCGCGCCGGTCTGACCCGCGATGAACGACTTGATGCCGAAAATCTCGCCCAGCTCGTGATGCAGCGCCATGCCGTCCTGACCGTAATACCAGGTCATGATTTCCGGCGCGGTCATGCCAAAGGGCACCGCGGTGAAATAGGCAAACGACGGGTGCTGCCCGATGAAATAGTAATCCGCCCCGTGATAGATATCGGCCTGACCTGAGGTCACGGCGTCGAACACTTCCAGCGCGCCCACCAATTCGCCCGCGGCCTTCGGCTCGACGGTGATCTGACCATCGGTGGCGGCGGTCATGTTATTGGCGAACCGCTCCACGGAATCCCACACGCCCGCCAGCCCGCGGGGCCATGTGGTGACCATGGTCAGGGTGCGCTTGCCCTGCGCATAGGCCGGAGCGGCCAGAGTGGCGGCGGCAGCGGCACTGCCCCCCAGCGCAGACGTGCGCAGAAAAGAACGACGATCCATGTATATCCTCCCGGTCTCCGCCACTCCCCAGAGGCGGATGATTGCAAGTGACCCGGACGTTACCCCGCCCCGCCGCGCACGGGGAATACCGGGAACTACGTAGAGAGGGTGGATTTTTGCGGAAATGACCCAAAGGAAAGGTATTTTTGCAAAGGTTCCGTTAGGTCAGACGGTGTTTTCGGTCGCGATCGGGACGGTATTCCAGCCCGAGCGGCCTAGCAGACCCCCAACGCGCAACGGAAGCCTGCCCGTGGGGTGGCGCCGCAACGACTGAACCGCGCGCTTTATCCCGGCCAAATACCTCCCCGCTCAGAGGTCAGCGCAAGGTGGCAAAGCGCCAGCCCGCAGGGACGGGCAGGCGCTCGCCCGCGCGCTTCGCTTGTTCGCGGGCGGGGGTGCGAAGTTCGAAGGCGAGCCCCGATCGGCACTGCACACCTGGCGCAACGCTAGCCTGCCCGTGGGATGGCGCCGCAACGACAGAACGGCGCAGTTTATCCCAGCCAAACACCTCCCCGCCCCGAGGTCAGCGCGAGGTGGCCGAGCGCCAGCCCGCCGGAACGGGCAGGCGCTCGCCCGCGCGCCCTGCGGGCTTGTCCGAGAGCGGGGATGCGTAGCCCCACGGTAGCCCGCCCGACCGGCCAGGCGCTCCCCCGCGCGGCTTCGCCTTGCTCGCGGGCGAATGCGCTCAGCCCGACGCCTGCGCCCCCGACGCCGCTCTCACCCCTGCGCCGGGGCCGCACCCAGATTGCGCAGGGTCAGCAGGCTCAGCACCAACGCCGCCGCGCCGCAGAACGCGATCACCGCGACCATCGGCAGCGCGGTTCCGTCAAAGAACGGCGCGCTCACCGCGATCATGACGCCGCCCACCAGCATCTGCAGCGTGCCGCCGAGCGACGAGGCCAGCCCCGCCACCTCACCATGCGGCTCAAGCGCCAGAACCATCGTCGTCGGGATCACCGTGCCCAGACAGGCATTGCCCAGAAACAACCCAAGGATCAGCACCCACAGCGCCGTGCCGCCCATCGCCGTGACCACCAGAAGCCCCATGGTGAAACAGGCAAATCCGCCGACGCCCAGCAGGATCAGCCGGGTCATGCCCAGCCGCACGGCCAATGGCCCCGCCGCCTGCGACGCGGAAAAGAACCCCACCGCGTTGATCGCGAAGGCCAGCGAGAACCCGGTCGGGCTCAGCCCATATTGGCCGGTATAGACGAACGAGGCTGAGGCGAGAAACACGAAGAAACTCGCCATCCCAAAGCCGCCCACCAGCGTCAGCCCCATGAACAGCGGATCGCTCAGCAATTGCCGCGACCCGCGCAGCAGGAAATTGAGCCGCACCGGGCGACGCCGCGCGACCGGCAGCGTCTCGGGCTGCAAGGTCACGGTCAGGATCACCGACAGCACCGCCGCGCCCGCCAGCACCCAAAACACCATGCGCCACCCCGCAAGGCTCAGAACCAGACTGCCCGCCAGCGGCGCAAGCATGGGCGACACCGAAATCACCAGCATGATCATCGCCATCATCCGCGTCGCCGCCGGCCCGGTGTAAAGATCGCGGATCACCGCGCGCGGGACCACCATCACCGCCGCACCGCCCAGCCCCTGCACCGCGCGCCACAGCACCAATGCCTCGACACTGCCCGCCAGCGCCGCCCCGACGGAGCCGATAAAGAACACCACGATCCCGGTCAGGATCGGCAGCTTGCGCCCGGATTGGTCCGCCCACGGGCCATAGACCATCTGCGCCACGCCAAAGGCCAGAAAATACGCGGTCAGCGTCGCCTGCACGCCGCCCTCGGTGGTGCCCAGCCCTGCGGCGATCGCGGGCATGGCGGGCAGATACATATCGATCGCGAACGGACCGACCATCGACAAAAGACCCAGCACCAAAGCGGTGCGCAGCAGACCGGGTTGCATGGCGGATCCTTTCAGCGATGCGGCGAGGGTAAAGGACGCGGCCAGCACGGGGGCCGGCGGCATCGGCGCGGACCTTACCCCCACCGGAAAGTCCCGGCAAGCACCGGCACAGGTCAGCCGCCATGCATGCCGGGCAAGCGCTCCGCAGGCCCCGCTAGGTGATCCGCACCGCGCGGGGGGCGGGACCAGACGACCCAATCCCGCCTTTCATGCGGCAGGCGGTGTCGGCACGAGACGCAAACGCGCGGGCACAGGCCCCCTAGCGGTCGACCTCGGTGTGATAACGGTCCGCATGGCTGTCGTAATGGCGGCTGCGATGGCCCAGCGCGCCTAAAATCAACCCGGCCGCGACTCCCGATTTATAAGCCACCTTCGCCAGACTGCGCCCGCGCGTGAACGGCGCAGCGATCAGGTTCAGAAAGGCTTCGAACAGTCGCGCAAAGGCTTTGCCCGCCACGCGCGCCAGCCCCTGTTTTTTGAACCGCACGCTGTTGGAGCTTTGGTCGCGGGCGCGGGCATAGACATAGCGCAGGGTCAGGCGTTTCTTCGGGGTCGGCTCTTCGACCACCGCGTCCGACACCCAGCAGCGCCGCCCGCCCTTTGCTTCAAGATCGAGACTGAAGCGGCTGTCGGAGCCGCCCGTCACCCGCAGCGACTCGTCAAAGCGCACGCCGTGTTCGCGCACGAAGTCCAGCCGCACGCACCAGTTGTTGGTGTAGATGTTATAGGGGTTGCTCACGCCTTGCTCCATGAAGCCGCGCCGCTCGCGATCCCGGCGTTTCATGCGGCGGGCCTGAAGTTCGAACACCGCACGGTTCAGCGCCGACAACTGCTCATCAGGCTCGACCAGCGCCACCGGCCCCCCGGCCAGATCGCAGCAATGTGCCTCCATCCCCGCCATCAGCGTCACCAGCCAGTCGGGCCGGACGGTCTCGTCATCATCGACAAATGTCAGGTAATCGAACCCGCCCTCCAACGCCATGTCGAGCGCCGTGTTGCGGGCGGCGGGAATGCCCGGACGCGGCTCCAGCGCGAAACGGACCTCCTCCGGCACGCGGGCGCGAAAGGCGTCAAGCTCCGCTTGGATCGTGGTTTCGGCGTCGTTCTCGGCAAAGAGAAAGGTGATTTGCGCCCCCGCTGGCCGCTCCATCGTCACGAAGGAGTCGAGCAATTCGGCAAACATGCCGGGACGACGACGCGTGATGGCTCCGACGGCGATACGCATTTCTGACCTTCCTTGATCCCTAATCTGCGTGGCGCGGGGGCGGCCCGTGTCGGGCCCGTTACAATTCCGCGCCTTGCGCTCCCTAAACCTTGATCCTTGCCGGGCCGCAACCCCACCGGCCCCTTCCCCGTCGGCAGGCTCCCGCCGAAGCGGGTCACATTTCCGCCGCATTTGGAACCGCACGGCTGTCCAAGCGGTTCTGTTGCCAAGCAAACGGAGCATCCCGATGAAAACCATGTCGCTCATTCTGGCAGCCACGGTCGCGGTCACCATGCCGATAATGGCCGAAGCCAAACCCGATGGCGAGAAGGCTGCAAAGAAATACGAAAAGTCCGTCAAGAAGTTTCGCAAGGAGGCCCGCAAGGCCGCCGAGAAGCATCAGAAAGATCTGCGCAAACAGGCCAAGAAGCTCGACATCTCGGTCTGTCCGCCGGGTCTCGCCAAGAAGGGCAATGGCTGCACGCCGCCCGGACTGGCCCGCCAAGCGGCGGTGACCCGCGACCGCGATCATCGCCACGAGGACGACCGGGACTATGTGAACCGGGATCGCGCCGTCAATGACCGCGACGACACCCGCAACGACAGCCGCGCCATCGCCCGTGCGGTCGCCCCGGCCACCGCGCCCCTGACCATCGACATGCGCCCCCGTCCGCGCCCGGCCACGCTGATGCAGGATTATCGCGACGATGCGGTCTATCGCGAGGCTTCGCTGGACCGTGACACCTATGTAGCCACGGATGTTGTGGCGACGCGCAATCGCGATGTGGATATCGACGGCGTCAATGACCGCCCCCTGGTCGGGCAGCGTTTGGATGGGGATTACGTCATCATCGAAGAACCGGGGCTCTATGATCTCGACCCGGACTACACCTATTATCGCGATGAAGATTACGTCTATCGCATTGACCCCGACACCCGCGAGGTGCTGGCCCTGATCGGAGTGCTGGAAAATGTCCTTAACTGACCGCCACGCGCCCCGTCGCGCGCCCCTGCATCCCGCCCGCGCGCGGGCTCATGCCCGGGCCAAAACCTATCCCCGGTTGTCCCGGTCCGAGGCCGTGCTCGCCGCCGCCATCGCCTCGCTGCTGGCCCTTGGGCTCAGCCTCGCCCTGCCCCGTGCCGCACAGGCCTGCCCGACCGAAAGCGCCGGCGCCGGTTGTGGTGGCGCCCTGTCGGAAAGCAGCGGCGGCGCCAAATTCGTGCGCGTCGCCCCGCGCGAAATCCGCACCGCCAGCCTCGACGGCGCGCGCCGCCTGTCCGCGCCCGCGCCCCAAAACCTGCTGGACCCCGGCGCCCCCCTGCCCGACGATTACATGATGTTGCTCAACTCGGAATATTACGGGCTGCCGCAAAACCAGGACGGCTGGGCCTATTTCCACGGGGATAAGCAGATCTACCGCGTCGAACAGGCCAGCCGCACCGTGCTGGAACGCGTCACCGCACAAGCCAACCGCGCTTGGTAAAGCGCGACGGTTTCTTGGCGGTCGCGCTCAGCACGCACGGCGCGGTCAAGCATAGAGCGCCACGCGAGCCTGCCCGTGGGATGGCGCTACAGCACCCGAACGGCCCACTTTATCCCAGTCAAACTCCTCCCCGCTCCGAAGTCAGCGTAAGGTGGCCAAGCGCCAGCCCGGTCGGACGGGCAGGCGCTCGCCCGCGCGGCTTCGCCTTGTTCGCGGGCGGGTGCGCTTAGATCGGAGTGATGTGTGGCCCCCCGTTACTTGCGCGTAGTGCCACCCTGCCCGTCGGATGGCGCTATACCGTCTAAACCGGCGGGCGTTATCCCAACTAAACCTTTTCCGCCCGGAGGCCAGCGCACGGTGACAAGGCGCCAGCCCACCGGGACGGCGCGGCACGCGTTCGCGCTTCGCCTGTCCGCGGGCGACGGCGCGGCACCGCGAACGGTGGGCTTTGTCACCGAACCCCATCAAAGCCCCCCCTCCACACCCCACACGCCCTCATCCCTCGCGCATACCCGCCTTGCGCGCGCGGCCCGTTTACGATTTGTTCGCAAATGGAGGTTGGCGGAACCGGGGAAAGCTCCTATCTGGTGAGACTGTCGCCGCGGGGTGTCTCACCCGGCCTCCGACGCCGCGCCCGTCCGGGGTGTCGGCAGCAGCACGAAAGGGCGGTCATGCCAGACCTGAAAATGATCGAGGTGCGCGGCGCGCGCGAGCATAACCTCAAGAATATCGATGTCGACATTCCCCGCGATCAGCTGGTGGTCATCACCGGGCTGTCGGGCTCGGGCAAATCCTCGCTCGCCTTTGACACGATCTATGCCGAAGGCCAGCGCCGCTATGTCGAAAGCCTGTCGGCCTATGCTCGGCAGTTTCTCGACATGATGGAAAAACCGGATGTGGATCACATCTCCGGTCTCAGCCCCGCGATCTCGATCGAGCAGAAAACCACGTCGAAGAACCCGCGCTCCACCGTCGGCACGGTGACCGAGATTTATGACTACATGCGTCTGCTGTTTGCTCGCGCGGGCACGCCCTACAGCCCCGCCACCGGCCTGCCGATCGAGGCGCAGCAGGTGCAGGACATGGTCGACCGCGTGATGACCCTGCCCGAAGGCACCCGCGCCTATCTGCTGGCCCCGATGATCCGCGACCGCAAGGGCGAGTATCGCAAGGAATTTCTGGAACTGCGCAAGCAGGGCTTTCAGCGGGTAAAGGTCGACGGACAGTTCTACGACCTTGATGAACCGCCCACGCTGGACAAGAAATTCCGCCATGACATCGATGTCGTGGTGGACCGGATCGTGGTGAAGGACGGGCTTGAAACCCGTCTGGCCGACAGCTTCCGCACCGCGCTCGATCTGGCCGATGGCATCGCCGTGCTGGAAACCGCCCCGCGCGAGGAAGACGGCGCGCCGGAGCGCATCACCTTCTCGGAAAACTTCGCCTGCCCCGTGTCCGGCTTTACCATTCCCGAAATCGAGCCGCGGCTGTTTTCGTTCAACGCGCCTTTCGGGGCCTGCCCGGAATGTGACGGGCTGGGGGTGGAGCTGTTTTTCGACGAACGGCTGGTGGTGCCGGATCTGAGCCTGCGCGTGGCCGATGGTGCCATTGCGCCGTGGCGCAAGGGCAAGAGCCCGTATTTCCTGCAAACCATCGAAGCCATCGCCAAACATTACGAATTCGACAAACGCACCCCGTGGAAAGACCTGCCCGCCCATGTGCAGCAGGTATTTCTGCACGGCTCCGGCGATGACGAGATCGCGTTCCGCTATGACGAAGGCGGCCGGGTCTATAACGTCACCCGCAGCTTCGAGGGTGTGATCCCGAACATGGAGCGGCGCTACCGCGAGACCGACAGCAACTGGGTCCGCGAGGAATTCGAGCGCTACCAGAACAACCGCCCCTGCGGCGCCTGCCACGGCTACCGCCTGCGGGACGAGGCTCTGGCGGTCAAGATCGGCTCGAAACAGGGCGGCGAAACCCGGCTGATGCATATCGGCGAAGTCGTGCAGATGTCGATCAAGGAAGCGTTCGACTGGTGCGCCGGCGTCCCCGAAGCGCTGTCGGCCCAGAAGAACGAGATCGCCCGCGCGATCCTGAAGGAAATTCGCGAGCGTCTGGGCTTTCTCAACAATGTCGGTCTGGAATACCTCACCCTGTCGCGCAACGCGGGCACGCTGTCTGGCGGCGAAAGCCAGCGGATCCGGCTGGCGTCGCAAATCGGTTCGGGCCTGACCGGGGTGCTCTATGTGCTCGACGAGCCGTCCATCGGCCTGCACCAGCGCGACAATGACCGGCTGCTGACGACGCTGAAAAACCTGCGCGATCAGGGCAATACGGTGATCGTCGTCGAACATGACGAAGAAGCGATCCGCGAGGCCGATTACGTCTTTGACATCGGCCCCGGCGCGGGCGTGCATGGCGGCTCCGTCGTCAGCCACGGCACCCCGGCGGAGGTCACCGCCGATCCGAATTCCGTGACCGGCCAATACCTTGCCGGCACGCGCGAGATCGCCGTGCCCGCCATTCGGCGCAAGGGCAACAAGAAGAAGCTGAAAGTGGTGAAAGCCACCGGCAACAACCTGCGCGAGGTCACCGTCGATTTCCCGCTGGGCAAATTCGTCTGCGTGTCGGGCGTGTCGGGCGGCGGCAAATCCACCCTGACCATCGAGACGCTGTTCAAGACCGCCTCCATGCGGCTCAACGGCGCGCGCCAGACGCCCGCGCCCTGCGAGACGATCAAGGGTCTGGAGCATCTCGACAAGGTCATCGATATCGACCAGCGGCCCATCGGACGCACGCCGCGATCAAACCCCGCGACCTATACCGGCGCCTTTACCCCGATCCGCGACTGGTTCGCCGGTCTGCCCGAGGCCAAGGCCCGCGGCTATAAGCCGGGACGCTTCAGCTTCAACGTCAAGGGCGGCCGCTGCGAGGCCTGTCAGGGCGACGGGGTCATTAAGATCGAGATGCACTTCCTGCCCGATGTCTATGTCACCTGCGAGACCTGCGGCGGCGCGCGCTATAACCGCGAAACGCTGGAGATCAAGTTCAAGGGCAAGAGCATCGCCGACGTTCTGGACATGACCGTCGAGGACGCGCAGGACTTCTTCAAGGCGGTGCCCTCGATCCGCGACAAGATGGACGCGCTGATGCGCGTGGGGCTGGGCTATATCAAGGTCGGCCAGCAGGCGACGACGCTTTCGGGCGGCGAGGCGCAGCGGGTGAAACTGTCAAAGGAACTGGCGAAGCGCTCCACCGGTCGGACGCTCTATATCCTCGACGAGCCGACGACGGGCCTGCATTTCGAAGATGTGCGCAAGCTGCTGGAAGTGCTGCACGAACTGGTCGAGAGCGGCAATACGGTGGTGGTGATCGAGCATAACCTCGACGTCATCAAGACCGCCGACTGGATCATCGATATCGGCCCCGAAGGCGGCGATGGCGGCGGCACGGTCGTGGCCACCGGCACCCCGGAAGAGGTCGCGCAGGTCGCCGAAAGCCACACGGGCCACTACCTCGCCCCAATGCTGAAACCGCGCAAGGTCGCGGCGGAGTAAGGGTGTGGTGGTGAAGCGCATCTAAGAAGAGAGCGCCGCAGTTCGGTCGCTCTCTCTTTGCGCAACGTGAGCCTGCCCGTGGGGTGGCGCTACACCGGTTGAGCGGGGTGCTTTATCCCGGCCAAACCCCTCCCTGCTCCGAGGCCAGCGCGAGGTGGCAAAGCGCCAGCCCGTTGGGGCGGGCAGGCGCTCGCCCACGCGGCCTGCGGCCTTGTTCGCGGGCGGTCCGGCTCAGCACGAATGCCCCCAGTCGAACATAAAGTGAGACGTGAGCCTGCCCGTGGGGTGGCGCTGCAACGGATGAGTGGGTGCGCTTTATGGTGACAGATCCTTCCCCGCTCTGAGGTCAGCGAGAGGTGGCAAAGCGCCAGCCCGGGGGACGGGCAGGCGCTCGCTCTCGCGGCCTTCGGCCTAGTTCGAGAGCGGGGGTGCGCGGCTGTGGGGATTCGGGTCAGAGAGGCTGCCGCATTGTTTCGCGTGCGAAACATTTTACAAAGTGTTCAGGGAATTTTGGCCCGGTTTGAGCGCGAAACTGCGTGATTGCGGCAGGCTGGACGGTGCACTGAGGAAATATTAACGCCCGCTCCGACACGGCCTTTCCAGAACGAATTACATGCTCGCCGCATGATATCACGCTTGCGGCACCTGTCGCCGCTCTGTAGCGATATTCGCATGAGCACCCATGACACCGCCCCGCACATCGCCGCACCTGCCAGCCCAGAGCCCGGCGGCTCCGGTGGGGGTGTCGACATGGCGCGGCGGGCGCGGCGCAATGTGGCGGTGCTGGTGGCGTCGCAGGGCCTGCTGGGCGCGCAGATGCCGCTGCATTTCGTGGTCGGCGGGCTGGCGGGGCAGATGCTGGCGCCGAACCCGTGTCTGGCCACCCTGCCCGTGTCGCTGCTGGTGCTGGGCTCGATGATTTCGGCGCCGCGCATTTCGGCATTGATGCAGCGGCGGGGACGGCGCACGGGGTTCCTGATCGGGGCCGCCGGCGGGGCGTCGGGCGCGGCGCTGTCGGCGGTGGGGGTGTGGAGCGGCTCGTTCCTGATCCTGCTGCTGGGCGCGTTTCTGACCGGCATCTATTTCGCCGCGCAGGGGTTCTACCGCTTTGCCGCCGCCGACACGGCCTCGGACGCGTTCCGCCCCAAGGCGATCAGCTATGTCATGGCAGGCGGGCTGATCGCCGCGCTGGTCGGGCCGCAGATCGTGAAGCTGACTTCCGAGGCGTTGCCCGTGACCTTCATGGGCACCTATCTGGCCGCGATCGGGCTGAATGCGATCGGGCTGATCCTGTTTCCGCTGCTGGACATTCCGCGCCCGCCCGCGCCGCGCCCCGATGCGCCCACCGGACGCACGCGGATGCAGTTGCTGCGCAGCCCGGCGATTGCCGTGGCGGTGATCTGCGCGATGGTGAGCTACGCGCTGATGAACCTTGTCATGACCTCGACGCCGCTGGCGGTGGTGGGCTGCGGTTTCACGACCGGCGATGCCTCTGACATCGTGACCGCGCATGTGCTGGCGATGTTCGTGCCGTCGTTTTTCACCGGTCACCTGATCGCCCGGTTCGGCGCGCCAAAGATCATCGCGACGGGGCTGGTGATCCTTGCCGCTGCCGGACTGATGGGGCTGAGCGGCGTGGCGCTGTCGCAGTTCTTCGGCACGCTGGTGCTGCTGGGGATCGGCTGGAATTTCGGCTTTATCGGCGCGACGACGCTGCTGGCGCAATCGCACCGCCCCGAGGAACGCGGCATGGTGCAGGGCATGAACGATGCGCTGGTCTACGGGCTGGTGACGCTGGCCTCGCTGGCGTCGGGCGGGCTGATGAACTGCTCTGGCGGGTCGGTGGTGCAGGGCTGGATGGCCGTGAACATCGCGATGGTGCCGTTTCTGGCACTGGCTGGCGGGGCGCTGATCTGGTTGACGGTGCGCCGACGCCGGGCGTGAGCCCGCCCCGGCGCGTGGATTTCACACAGACCGTAAGTTGAGCGGGACGGGCACGCAGCCCAGCTGTCAGGGCAGCGCCAGCGGCGGGATCACACCGCGCCGGTCAACCCGCGCCGCAGCAGCCCGAACCGGCGGGAAAATTCGCTGGGGGCTAGCGCGCCCTGCCCCACCCGCGCGGGATGGGCGGCGGCGCGTTTCAGGATGGCATCGGCCTGCCATGCGGGCCAGAGCGCGGGGCGCACCTGTTTGGGCAGGCGGGCGGCGCGGCCCTCGGCCAGCCAGTCGCGGCCCTCGCGGGCAAGGGCGCGCAGGGTGTCGGGACGGCCATCGGGCAGCGGTGCCTTGCCGCGCGCTTCCAACTCCGGCACCGCCATCAGATATTGCGCAAGCCCGTGGGCCCGGCCAATGGCGCGCACCGGGATCTGGGCCGCATCGCCCAGCAACAGCGCCGCCACCACCATCAGATTGCCTGCGGTGGCGTCGAGATAGGCGCGCAGGGCTGCCGGGTCATCAAACGGCATCTGGGCCGTGTCGCGGCGCCGGGCAGCGACCAGTTCATCGAGCAGCGCGGGCGCGGTCGACAGCCGGTCCGCCGCACCATCCGGAGCGGGGCGGCGCAATGTGTTGGCGAGCGGGGTCGCGACCTCGTGGCGGCGCACCGGGCCGCCGCTGGCGATTTCCTCCAGCACGTCACGCCACCATTGCAGGCGCATCTCGACGATCATCGGCTCCTGCGTGACCCAAGGCGCGCGGGCGACCTCGACGTTGAAGGCATAGAGCGGCAGCAGCGCGGCGCGGGCGGGCACGGGCGCTGCCATCAGCGTGGCAAAGCGGTCGGGATCGGCGCGGGCCACCAGCGCGGCGCAGGCGTCGAGATCGCCAGTGGGGGCGGTGGGATCGCTCACGCCGGGGCCCCGTCAGGGGCAGTGCCACTGGCGGCGGTGTCGTTGGGCGCGGTGCTGTCGGGAGAAGTGTCGGTGGGCGCGGTATTAGCGGGGTGGGCGGACCTGCCGGGCGCGGGCGCGCCGTCGCGGGCCAGCTTCCACCACACCGCATCGAGCAGCGCCTCGAAACTGGCATCCACGATATTGGCCGAGACGCCCACGGTGGACCAGCGGCGGCCCTCGCCATCCTCGCTGTCGATAATGACGCGGGTCACGGCCTCGGTCCCGCCATTGGTGATGCGCACCTTGAAGTCCACCAGCTTCATATCGTCGATATAGGATTGATAGGGGCCGAGATCCTTGGCCAGCGCCTTGGAGAGCGCGTTGACGGGGCCGCGATCCATGCCGGAGGCGTCGAGCGATTCCGACACTGACATGACCTTCTCGCCGCCGACCTTTACGACGACCACGGCCTCGGACAGGCTGACCATCTGGTTGCGCTTGTTGCGGCGGCGTTCGACCGTGACCTTGTAGCGTTTGACCTCGAAATAGTCAGGCAGCAGGCCGAGCGTCCGGCGGGCGAGCAGTTCGAAACTGGCCTGCGCGGTGTCGTAGCTGTAGCCCGCATCCTCGCGCAGCTTGATCTCGTCAAGGATCGCGGCCAGCCGGGGGTCGCCCTTCTCCACGCTCAGGCCCGCTTCGGCGAGACGCCCGCGCAGATTGGATTGACCGGCCTGATTGGACATCGGGATGATGCGGGCATTGCCGACGATGCCCGGCTCCACATGTTCGTAAGTGGAGGGGTCTTTGAGGATGGCCGAGGCATGCAGCCCGGCCTTATGCGCAAAGGCCGATGCACCGACATAGGGCGCGCTTTTCACCGGCACCCGGTTCAGCATGTCATCGAGCAGGCGGGAGGCGCGGGTCAGCCCCTTTAGCCCGTCGACGGTGACGCCCGTCTCATAGCGGCTGGCATAGGGTTCTTTCAGCAGCAGCGTCGGGATGATGGAGATCAGATTGGCATTGCCGCAGCGCTCCCCCAGCCCGTTCAGCGTGCCCTGCACCTGTCGCGCGCCCGCGTCGATGGCGGCGAGCGTGTTGGCGATGGCGTTGCCGGTGTCGTTATGGGTGTGAATGCCCAGCCGGTCGCCGGGGATACCGGCGGCGATGACTTCGGCGGTGATGCGCGCCACCTCGGAAGGCAGGGTGCCGCCATTGGTGTCGCAGAGCACGATCCAGCGCGTGCCCGCATCCCGCGCCGCCAGCAGGCATGACAGCGCGTAATCGGGATTGGCCTTATAGCCGTCAAAGAAATGTTCGGCGTCAAACAGGGCCTCGCGCCCCTGCGCCACGCAATGCGCCAGCGACGCGCCGATGTTTTCGAGGTTCTCCTCCAGCGTGATGCCAAGCGCGGTGGAGACGTGGAAATCATGGGTCTTGCCCACAAGGCACACCGCCGGGGTATTGGCGTTCAGCACGGCGGCCAGCACATCGTCATTGGCCGCCGAACGGCCCGCGCGTTTGGTCATGCCGAAGGCGGTCATGGTGGCGCGGGACAGCGGCGGGACGGCCTCGAAAAACGCGCTGTCGGTGGGGTTCGCGCCGGGCCAGCCGCCTTCGATCTGGTCGATGCCCAGCCCGTCGAGCAGGCTGGCGATGCGCTGCTTTTCGGCGAGCGAGAACTGCACGCCCTGAGTCTGCTGCCCGTCGCGCAGGGTGGTGTCAAAGAGGTAGAGACGCTCGCGGGTCATTTCAGCCTCTCCAACTGTGCGGGTTCGAAGCCCGCGCCGGGCACCAGATCGACGCCCTGCTTGGACATCCGCACCTCCACCCCGGCGGCAAGAAGCGCGGTTTTCAGGTGATCGACCTGTGAGAAATCCTTGGACTGCATGGCGGCGTCGCGGGCCTCGGCAAGGCGGCGCTGCAAGTCATCCAGAATGGAAAGGGTCGCGCCGTCTGCAGGGGACACGATTTCCCAGCCTGACAGGTTCTCACCAAGCAGACCTACAAGCTGGCCTGCAGCAAGCAGCGTGGACTGATCATGCGCATGCGCAAGTTGGTGCATTTCGGCGATATACCCTGATACATTCAGGTCGTCTGCAAGCAGTTGGAGCATGTGGTCTGGCACATCACCCGGTGTGACGTCGCGGGTTTGTTCCCGCCATTTTTGCAGGGTGCGCCGGGCAGTGTTGGCCCGTTCCTCAGTCCAGTCCATCGGCTTGCGATAATGGGTGGACAGGAACACGAAGCGGATGACCTCGCCCGGCACACCTTGGTCCAGAAGCTCGCGGACGGTGAAGAAATTGCCAAGGCTTTTGGACATCTTCTTGCCCTCGACCAACAGCATTTCGTTATGCATCCAGATCCGGGCGAAATCGCTGCCGGGATTGGCGCAGCAGCTTTGGGCGATCTCATTTTCATGATGCGGGAACATCAGGTCGTTGCCGCCGCCGTGGATATCGAAACTGTCGCCCAGCAATTCGCGGGACATGGCGGAGCATTCGATATGCCAGCCGGGGCGACCGCGGCCCCACGGGCTGTCCCAGCCGGGCTGATCGGGGGTGGAGGGCTTCCACAGCACGAAATCCATCGGGTTGCGTTTATAGGGCGCAACCTCGACCCGGGCACCGGCGATCATGTCCTCGACGGAGCGACCCGACAGCCGCCCATAGGCGGTGTAGCTTTCGACGGAAAACAGCACATGCCCCTCGGCGGCATAGGCATGACCGCCCGCGATCAGGGTTTCGATCATCGCGACCATGGCGGGGATGTAATCGGTGGCGCGGGGCATGGCGTCAGGCTCCAGCGCGCCGATGGCGGCCATGTCATCGAGATACCACTGGGTCGTCTCGCCGGTGATCTGGGCGATGTCGCGGCCCGTTTCCTCTGCCCGCGCGATGATCTTATCGTCCACATCGGTGAAGTTGCGCACATAGGTCACGGCATCGGCGCCATAGACGTGGCGCAGCAGGCGATTGAGCGTGTCGAACACCACCACGGGGCGGGCATTGCCCAGATGCGCGCGGTCATAGACAGTCGGCCCGCAGACATACATCGACACCGCGCCGGGGCGCATGGGGATGAGCGGCTCCTTACGCTTGCTCGCCGTGTTCCAAAGCCTGATCTCGGTCATGTCCGTTCCTCGCGTGTCG
This sequence comes from Pacificitalea manganoxidans, assembly GCF_002504165.1. Lineage (GTDB taxonomy): Bacteria > Pseudomonadota > Alphaproteobacteria > Rhodobacterales > Rhodobacteraceae > Pacificitalea > Pacificitalea manganoxidans. The sequence continues at coordinate 1,450,940 of NZ_CP021404.1, read as the reverse complement.
CGCGGCGGGATTAGCAAACTCGATCGGTTTTGGAAACGAAGGAAGCGGCCCGCCTGACGAATGTCAGCCGGTAATGCAGATGCGAATGATGCAGATGCAGCCGTTCATGAGGCAAGAGCTAGCAGAGCCGTTGCGATTTGGGAAGCGGCAAGACGCGCGCGGGGGGCGTGCGGGTCGGAGTGCGCCCGGGGGCCCGGGGTGCCGTGCCGGTCGGGCGGGCGGGGCCCCTGCCCGCGCCCTGCCCTGTTACTTGCGGAAGCTGTCGAGGCTCACCACCTCGGCGTCGCGCTGCTGTTCGGGCTGCGCGTCTTCTTCCATCGGGGCTTCGTCATCGTCGTCATATTCGTCGTCATCGTCATCGTGGCTTTCAAAGCGCAGGCCGAATTCGACGGACGGATCGACAAAGGTCTGGATCGCGTCATAGGGGATATAAAGCGGCTCCGCCTGATCGCCGAAATTCAGCGTGACCGAAAACCCGTCATTGGTGACATCGAGATTGTCGAACCAGTGCTGCATCACCACGGTCATTTCCTCGGGGTAGCGGTCGCGGAGCCAGTCCGCGATGGCCACATCGGGATGCGTCGTATCGAAGGTGATGAAGAAGTGATGTTCCCCCGGCAGGCTGCCACGGGTGGCGATGTCGCTGAGAACCTCCTGAATGAGGCCCCGCATCGCGTTGTGCATCAGTTTTCCGTAGTCGATCGTTCGGGACATGAGACGCGCCGCTTGCCGTGAGTGTTGGATTCGAGGAGAGCATAAAAGCCTTTGCCGGGGAATGACAGACCTGCGCCGCGGGGGCAAGCACGGGGTGCGGCGCTGCAACTCTGCCCGGTTAACCGAGGATCTTGCTGATTTCGCGCAGAATTTTGGCGCGGATGGCACGGGGGTAGTCGCGATGCCCCCGCGCGGTCACGACAAAGCCATCGGCGGTGGTCAGGCGCCAGCGGTAATAATTGGTCAATGACAGGCCCATATGCTCGATCGCGATGCCGTTGATGGTGACGCCCGCACGCTCCGCCGCGCGGCGGGCGGGGGCCGGGGCCAACCCGGCATTCGCGGTGCCGTCGCCGGAAATATCGATCACCTGACGCGCACAGGCGGGGCCTACGCGCAGATGGCCGAGCGCGGCGTGAATCGCATCGCCCGGCGCGGTGCCCGACAGGGTAAAGGCGCGCGGCAACAGGCGGGTGCGCTGCGCCAGCGCGCGCACGGCGGCGGGATCGGTCATGCGCTGCCACGGCAGGCTGAGCGCCTGCGCTTCGGGGCCGGACCATTGCAGGACGGCGACCGCGATCTGCCCTTCGACCAGACGCGCGGCGATTTCGGGATCAGCGAATGCGTCCGCCATGCCGTCGATCTGAAGCCGGTATTCGGCGGCGTCGATGGAACTGGACACATCGACCGCCAGCAGCAGGGCCACATCGCAGGCCCGCGCGGCGGGCGGCGCAAGGATCATCACGACGGAAAGCAGAACGCGCCACATGGGGACCAGTCTGGCCGCAGGCGGGCGCATCTGGCAAGGGGTTTGAAATGCGAAACGCCCCCGCGCGGCGATCCGGCGGAGGCGTTGGCTCGCTTGGGTCGGGGCAGGCCCGCGCGGCGGGATCAGGCCAGACGGCTGATGACCACCGTGACCTCGGGCTTCTTGCCGATTTCCTGCTGGGCGACGTGGCGCACGGCCCGGCGCAGGGCGGTGTCGAGCTTATCATCATCGAGGATCGTGGAGCGGTCGGCACGGCCCAGAAACTGCTCCACATCCGCTTCGATCAGGTCGACCAGCGGCGCGTTGGAGCGTCCGGTTTCCGGCAGACCAACCAGTTCGGCCCACGGCTCCCCCAGCGGGGCGTCGTCTTCGTCAAAGAGCACGGTGAGGAACACCTGCCCGTTGAGTGCTGCGCGGATACGGTCGCGCACGACCCCGTCCAGCGCGCCGATCTTGACCGAGCCGTCCAGATAGGTGCGGCCCGTTTCGACGAATTCCGCAACCTTCGGCGCGGGGCCGGTGAGGTCCAGCATGGTGCCGTTGACGGCGATGGCGCTGGCCATGCCCTTGGCTTCGGCGACCTGCGCGTGACGGCGCAGCATCCGGTGTTCGCCATGCATCGGGATCAGGATCTTCGGCTGCACGATGTCATGCATCGCTTCCAGATCGGGGCGGTTGGCGTGGCCCGAGACGTGGTAGTGGCCGGAGCTGTCGTCGATGACCTCGACGCCTTTTTCGGACAGGCTGTTGATGATCTGGATCACGCCGCGCTCATTGCCCGGAATGGTTTTCGACGAGAACAGGAAGCTGTCGCCTTCCTTCAGCTCCAGCCCCAGATATTTGCCGCGGGCCAGCTGTGCCGACGCCGCGCGGCGTTCGCCCTGCGAGCCGGTGACGATCAGCATCAGGTTTTCGCGCGGGATGTCGCCGGCCTCTTCCGGGGCGATCACGGACGGGAAATCCTGCAACACGCCGGTTTCGATGGCGACGGAGACCATACGCTTCATCGCGCGGCCCATCAGGCAGACGGAGCGCCCGGCGGCAACGCCCGCCTCGGCCAGCGTTTTCACCCGCGCGACGTTCGACGCAAACGTGGTCGCGACGATCATGCCGGGCTGGGATTTCACCAGATCGCGGATGTCGGGGCCGACCGTCACCTCGGACCGGCCCGCATGGGGCACGCCGATATTGGTGCTGTCACAGGTCATGACATGCACGCCGCCCTTTTCGGTCGCGACGCGCTTCCACAGATCGGGGTCGAACGGTTCGCCCACACCGGGCTGGGTGTCGAGCTTGAAATCGCCGGTATGGACAACGCGGCCCGCGGGGGTGTCGATCACCATGCCGGAGCTTTCGGGGATCGAGTGGCTGATCGGCACGAAGCTGACGGAGAAGGGACCGGCTTTCACCTGCTGCGGATAGGCGCCGACGATTTCGATCGCATCGGCATCGGCGCCGTGCTCTTCCATCTTGCGCTGTGCGAGATGGCCGGTGAAGTTGCGGCAATAGACCGGCACGCGCAGGTCGTTCCAGAAATGCCCCAGCGCGCCGATATGGTCCTCATGCCCGTGGGTGATGAAGATCGCATCCAGACGATCCACCCGGTCGATGAGCCACTGCATGTCGGGGAAAATCAGATCGACGCCGGGCGTGGTGTCCATGTCGGGGAAGGTCACGCCCAGATCGACAAGGATCAGACGCTCGCGCCCGGCGGGGCCGTAGCCGTAGACATAGGCGTTCATGCCCACCTCCCCGGCCCCGCCCAGAGGAAGATAGATCAGCCTGTCTGCCGCTTTGTTCATAATGCCCGTTCGTCCTGTTCTTGTTCTTGCGCGTTCCGGGTGGCGTTGCCTGCGCGGGCCGCCTGCCCCGTCGAAAATTCAAATGCAGCGCGCCATGCTGTCAGAGGACGCGACTGTCGGAAACGAAAACGCCGTCACCCCTGCGCCTGAGCCGCCGCGCGGTTATAGGCGTGGATGACGGTGAGACCATGCATGGTCAGGTCGTCTTCGATGCGGTCAAATAACACGTCCCCCTGAGAGAACAAGGGCGCAAGGCCTCCGGTGCCGATGATTTGCATCGGACGGTCCCGTTCGGCGCGAATCCGGTCACAAATTCCACGCACCAGCCCGACATACCCCCAAAACACGCCCGACTGCATGCAGGCGACGGTGTTGGTGCCGATGACGCGGGCGGGCTTGGTGACATCCACATGGGGCAGCGCGGCGGCGGCCTGATGCAGCGCCTCAAGGCTGAGGTTCACGCCCGGCGCGATCACCCCGCCGACATAGGCGCCGTCATCATCGACCACATCGAAGGTCGTGGCCGTGCCGAAATCGACCACGATCAGATTGCCGCCGTGGCGGTCATAGGCCCCGGCGGTGTTGACCAGCCGGTCCGGCCCGACCTGCGTGCCCACATCGACGCGCGGGATATGCGGCAGCGCGCAATCCTCGCGCCCCACGACCAGCGGGCGGGTGTTGAAATAGCGGTCGGCAAAGACGCGAAGGTTGAACACCACGCGCGGCACGGTGGAGGAGATGATGACCGCATCGATGGTCACATCCAGCCCGCGATGGGCCATGAGCGCGTTATACCAGACGTAATACTGATCCGCCGTCCGCTGATGTTCGGTGGCGGTGCGGAACGTGGTCAGGAATTCGGTCCCGTCCCAGATCGCGAAAACGGTGTTGGTATTGCCGCAGTCGATACAGAGCAGCATGGCGCGCCCTCCCAGATCGCGTGGTCAGAAGAAAATCTCGGCCGCTGTGATCCGCCGCACCCCGTGGGAGCCGCGCAGCACCAGCTGGCCGGTCTCGTCAATGGTCTCGAATGTGCCGGTCACGGTTTCGGAGCCCATCCGCGCGGTCACCGGCTCCCCCAGCCGGGCGGCCCGTTCCAGCCACGCGGCGCGCAGGGGGGCAAAGCCGTAGCTGGCGAATTGGCTTTCCAGCCGGGCATAGGCGGGCGCGAGGATGTTCAGGAACTCTTCGGGGTCGATCGCGGTGCCGGTTTCCGACAGAAGCGACACAGGCCGCAGCGCGCCCGGCTCTACCTGTCCGGGATCGGGCGCGGCGGCGAGATTGACGCCGATGCCGATGGCAAGCCCGGCTTGCGCATGGGCGCCCGTGCCGTGGTGCAACCCTTCGAGCAGGATGCCCGCGACCTTGCCGCCATTGAGCAGCACGTCATTGGGCCATTTCAGCGCGAAGGAGCCGGGCCGCCCGGTGGCGGTGACGAAGGCTTCGTGCAGGGCCAGCGCCGCGGTGAAGGAGCGCAGCGCCGCCTGCCCCGGCGCACCGGGATGGCGCAGCACCAGCGTGGCCGCGAAATTGCCCGCCGGATTGGCCCAGGGCCGCCCGCGCCGCCCGCGCGCGGCGGTCTGCATCCGCGCCATGATCCATGTGGGCCCGGACAGGTCGCCAATGCGGCGGGCCGCTTCGGCATTTGTGCTGTCAATTTCATGCAAAATGACCCGACCATAGCGGTCGGGCCATTTCATGTGCGTGTCGGTCATCTGCGTCCCGGACGAGGCCAAGGGGTCAGTTGACGAGGGTCAGCGCGGCAGCACCCGCCAGCCCGTCGACCCCAAAGAGGTTCACGACGCCCAGCAGCATGATCGCGGCGGAGGCCATCAGCACGCCCCATTGGATCATGCCCATGGACCCGTCGATGGCGGCGTCCTCGTCCTTGCCGAAATACATCAGGAAGACGATGCGCAGATAGTAGTAGAGCCCGATTGCGGAGGCCACGGCCCCGGCCACGGCGAGCCAGCCCAGACCGGCATCGACGGCGGCGGAGAACACCGCGAATTTGGCGAAGAAGCCCGCCATCGGCGGCACACCGGCCATGGAGAACATGAGCAGCAGGATCGCCAGCGCCTTGATCGGCTCGCGCTTGGACAGCATCGACAATGCGCCGATCTCGGTCACATGGCGACCGTCACGCTCCATCGTCAGGATGAAGGCAAAGACGCCGATATTCATGGTGACGTAGATCGCCATGTAAAGCAGCATCGACTGCACCCCCGCGGTGGTGCCTGCGGCAAGCCCCACCAGCGCGTAGCCCATATGCGCGATAGAGGAATAGGCCATCAGACGCTTGATGTCGCGCTGGCCGATGGCGGCGATGGAGCCCAAGAACATCGAGATTACGGCGAGGAAGGCGATGATCTGCCCCCAATCCGCCGTTGCCCCGCCGAACGCGCCGTAGACGACCCGCGCCAGCAGCGCCATTGCCGCGACTTTCGGTGCGGTGGCGAAGAAGGCGGTGATCGGGGTGGGCGAGCCTTCGTAGACGTCGGGGGTCCACATGTGGAACGGCGCGGCGGATACCTTGAACGCCAGACCGGCCAGCAGGAACACCAGACCGAACAGCAGGCCGATGGGCAGTTGATCCCCAGCAGCAAGGTAGATGCCTTCGAACTGGGTCGTGCCTGCGAACCCGTAGGTCAGCGAGGCCCCGTAAAGCAGCATGCCGGAGCTGAGCGAGCCCAGCACGAAATACTTCAGGCCCGCTTCGGTCGATTTCACGCTGTCGCGGCGCAGGGCGGCAACGACGTAAAGCGCGAGCGATTGCAGTTCCAACCCCATGTAAAGCGTCATCAGGTTGCCCGAGGACACCATGACCATCATGCCGACCAAAGCGAGCGTGACGAGGATGGGATATTCGAAGCGCAGCAGATCGCGGGTGGTCATGAAGTCCATCGACAGGACCAGCACCACCGCCGCCGACAGAAGCGCCACGACCTTGGCAAAGCGGGCAAAGCCGTCATCGATGAACAGCCCGCCAAACGCCTGCTGCGTGCCCTCGCCCGACAGGCCGACCCAGATCGCCACCGCAACCAGCACGGCGGACGTGGTCCAGACCAGCAGCGGCGCGGCCTTGTCCTTGGTGGTGTAGACCCCGAACAGCAGCGCGGCCATCGCGTAGACCGCCAGCGCGATCTCGGGAAGGATGATGGTGAAATCTGCGGATGTCATCGCTCAGTGATCTCCGGTCTCGGCCACTTGGACCTCTGTAGTGTCGGGGGCGTAGGCGGCCACGTCGGTTTCGATCCCGGCGACCAGATCGGCCACCGTCGGCCCGATCACGTCCGTGACCAGCGCCGGATAGACACCCAGCAGCAGGGTCATGACGACGAGCGGCGCGAAAATCGCCTTCTCGCGGGTGGTCATGTCGGTGATCGACTTCAGGCTTTCCTTGATCAGGTCGCCAAACACGACCCGGCGATAGAGCCACAGGCCATAGGCCGCCGACAGGATCACGCCCGTCGTCGCGACCATCGCCACCCAGGTGTTGACCTGGAAGATGCCCATCAGCGTCAGGAATTCGCCGATGAAGCCCGATGTGCCCGGCAGGCCGACATTGGCCATGGTGAAGAACATGAAGATCGCGGCATAGGCCGGCATCCGGTTCACCAATCCGCCATATGCGTCGATTTCGCGGGTATGCATCCGGTCGTAGATCACGCCGACGCAGAGGAATAGCGCGCCCGAGATGAAGCCGTGGCTCAGCATCTGGAAGATCGCGCCATCGACGCCCTGCTGGTTGGCGGCAAAAATCCCGGCGGTGACGTAGCCCATATGCGCGACGGACGAATAGGCGATGAGCTTCTTCATGTCCGACTGCGCCAGCGCGACCAGCGAGGTGTAGACGATGGCGATGGCCGAGAGCCACAGCACGAAGGGCGCCATGATATCGGACGCCACCGGGAACATCGGCAGCGAGAAGCGTAGGAAGCCGTAGCCGCCCATCTTCAGCAGGATCGCGGCCAGCACGACGGAACCGGCGGTCGGTGCCTGAACGTGCGCGTCGGGCAGCCATGTATGGACCGGCCACATCGGCATCTTGACCGCGAAGCTGGCAAAGAACGCAAGGAACAGCAGCGTCTGCAACCCGCCCACGATTTGGAAGCCCGCGATTTCGAGCCCGCCAGTGGAGAAGTTATGCTCCAGCAGCAGCGCGATATCGGTGGTTCCCGCATCGACATACATGCCGATCATCGCCACCAGCATCAGCACGGAGCCGAGGAAGGTATAGAGGAAGAACTTGAAGCTGGCATAGATGCGGTTTGCCCCGCCCCAGATCCCGATGATGAGGAACATCGGAATGAGGCCCGCCTCGAAGAACATGTAGAACAAGACCAGATCCAGCGCGCAGAACACGCCGAGCATCAGCGTTTCCAGCATCAGGAACGCGATCATGTATTCCTTGACGCGGACATTCACGTTCCAGCTGGCGGCGATGACCAGCGGCATGGTGAAGGTGGTGAGCATCACGAACAGGACCGAAATCCCGTCAACGCCCATCTTATAGGTCAGGCCCAGCAGCCATTCGCGTTCTTCGACGAACTGGAAGCCAGTGTTTTCCGGATCGAACTGGAAGATCACGAACAGCGACACGAGGAAGGTCGCGGAGGTCGCGATCAGCGCCAGCCATTTGGCGTTGCGCTGTGCGGCCTCATCCTCGCCCCGCAGAAAGAACGCCAGGATCAGCGCCGCGATCAGCGGGATGAACGTGATGATCGACAGGAGGTTGTCCATTATTCAGCTCCTCCGCTGATCGCCATCCAGGTGATCAGGACTGCAATTCCGAGAACCATCGCGAATGCGTAGTGGAACAGGTAGCCAGACTGGGCCCGGCCCGCGAGCCGGGTGAAGAAGGGGATGATCCCCATCGCCAGCCCGTTGATGCCGCCGTCGATGACGGTGCCGTCGCCGCGCTTCCACAAGAACCGTGCAAGGCCATGGGCCGGACGCACGAAGATGGCGTTGTAGATCTCGTCGAAATACCACTTGTTCAGCAGGAACTGATAAAGGTGGCTTTGGTTGGCGGCCAGACGACCCGGCAGCGACGGGTTGCGGATATACATCCACCACGCCAGCACCAACCCGAACAGCATCGCAAAGAAGGGCGAGGCCTTCACCAGCTTGGGGCTGGCATGGGCGTCGTCGAGGATGTGGTTTTCCGGCCCGAAGTAGAGCGCGCCATCGCCGGGCTCACCGCCAAAGGCATAATGATGCTCCTCGGCTGCGCCTTCGCCCTCCTCGCCATGTTCGGCTTCGGTGACATGCGCGGCCGGTTCGACAGCATCAGTGGCGGCGTGATCGTCCGCGTCAGCTTCGCCTTCGGCAATGCTGGCAACGGCGGTTTCATCCGTGGCGTCGCCTTCGGCGATGGTCGCCACGACCGGTTCGCCGCCATGCGCGGCCTCGTCAGCCTCGGCATGGGTTTCTTCACCCGCCAGCGGAATGCCGTAGAACTTCGCCACCTGATCGGTATGCCCGAAGAAGGAGCCATACCACAGCATCCCCGCGAAAATCGCGCCGAGCGACAGAACCCCAAGCGGGATCAGCATGACGGTCGGGCTTTCATGGGCGTGCTCATGGGTGTGCTTGTCGCCCCGTGCCTTGCCGTAGAAGGTCAGGAAGATCAGGCGCCACGAGTAGAACGAGGTCATCCCCGCCGCGACGACCAGCAGCACGAAGGCCACCATACCGGCAGGCGTGCCAGCGGCATGGGCGCTTTCGATAATCGCGTCTTTCGAGAGGAAGCCCGCGAAGCCGATGGTGGTCAGCGGAATGCCGACGCCGGTGATGGCCAGCGTGCCGATCATCATTGCCCAATAGGTGTAGGGCAGCTTTTTACGCAGCGCGCCGTAGTTCCGCATGTCCTGCTCGTGATGCATCCCGTGGATCACGGAGCCCGCACCAAGGAACAGCATCGCCTTGAAGAAGGCGTGGGTGAACAGGTGGAACATGGCGGCGGAATACATGCCGACACCGGCGGCGACGAACATGTAGCCCAGCTGCGAACAGGTCGAATAGGCGATGACGCGCTTGATATCGGTCTGCACCAGCCCGACGGAGGCCGCGAACAGCGCCGTGAACCCGCCGATATAGGTGATGAAGGTCGTGGCCTCGGGCGCGAATTCCATCAGCGGCGACATGCGGCAGACAAGGAACACGCCCGCCGTCACCATCGTCGCGGCGTGGATCAGCGCGGACACGGGCGTCGGGCCTTCCATCGCGTCGGGCAGCCAGGTGTGCAGGAACAGCTGCGCGGATTTCCCCATCGCGCCGACAAACAGCAGGAAGGCGATAAGGTTCGCGGCGTTCCATTCCGTCCAGAGGAAGGTGATCTGGGTTTCGGCGATCTGCGGCGCGGCGGCGAAAATGTCGTCGAACGCGATCGAATCCACGAGGAAGTAGAGCCCGAAGATCCCCAGCGCGAAGCCGAAATCGCCGACGCGGTTGACGATGAACGCCTTCATCGCGGCGGCCCCGGCGGACGGCTTGCGATAGTAGAAGCCGATCAGAAGATAGGACGCGACGCCCACGCCTTCCCAGCCAAAGAACATCTGCACAAGGTTGTCGGAGGTCACGAGCATCAGCATCGCGAAGGTGAAGAAGGACAGATAGGCGAAGAAACGCGCCTTGTAGTTCTCGCCTTCGCGGAAATTCTCGTCATGCGCCATGTAGCCGAAGCTATAAAGATGCACGAGCGCGGACACGGTGGTCACGACGATCAGCATGATCGCGGTCAACCGGTCCATGCGGATCGCCCAGTCGGTGGCGAGGCTGCCGCTTTCGATCCAGCGCATGATCTGGATTTCTTCGGTCGTGCCATCGAAGCCAAAGAAGACGATCCAGCTGAGCAGCGCGGCGAGGAACAGCAGGCCCGTGGCGATGACCTGACCGGCCTGCTCGCCGATAAGACGCCAGCCGAACCCACAGATGAGCGCCCCGATCAGCGGGGCGAAGAGGATGATCGTTTCCATCTGCCTCAGCCTTTCATGTTATTGACGTCTTCCACCGCGATCGTGCCACGGTTGCGGAAGAAACAGACGAGGATGGCAAGGCCGATGGCGGCTTCTGCCGCGGCGACGGTCAGCACGAACAGCGTGAACACCTGCCCCGTCATATCCGACAGGAAGGCGGAGAAGGCGACGAGGTTGATGTTGACCGACAGCAAGATCAGTTCGATCGACATCAGGATGATGATGACGTTCTTCCGATTGAGGAAGATGCCGAAAATCCCGATGACGAACAGCGTCGCTGCGACGGTGAGATAGCTTTCAAGTCCGACCATCTGTCCTTGTCCCTCAGTTCAGTATGCCCATGCCGCCGAAGCCTGTGGCCCCCAGCGTCAGGGCGAATGCGGGTATAAACACCCGCTTGTTCCGTTTGCGCCGCACGGCGGCGACAGGCGAGATCGCCAGCGCAATGCCGATGGCGATCCCGCGTTGCCAGAGGATCAAAGCCCCTGGCCGGGTTTCACGTCGCGCAGCTCCATTGCCTTGGCCGGATCGCGATACATCTGCGCCAGCACATTCTGGCGCTTCACGTCCGGGCGGTGGCGCAGGGTCAGCACAATGGCCCCGATCATCGCCACCAGCAGGATCAGACCCGCCAGTTGGAACAGCACCAGATACTGGTCATAGACCAGCAGGCCGAGCGCTGCGGTGTTCTGCATTTCCGAGGCCGGGATGTCGCCCAGCGTCGCCGCGCGTTCCACGCCGTCCGCGGTGGTCCATGCGCCATAGGCCATGCCCAGTTCCAGCAGCAAGATCACCCCGATCACCAGCGCCAGAGGCATGTATTTCGCCATCTCCGCGCGCAGTTCGGCGAAATCCACATCCAGCATCATGACGACGAACAGGAACAGCACGGCCACCGCGCCGACATAGACGATGACCAGAAGCATCGCGACGAATTCCGCGCCCAGCAGGACAAACAGCCCCGCCGCGCTGAGAAACGCCAAGATCAGCCACAGCACCGAATGCACCGGGTTGCGCGCGACCACCACGAGAAGTCCGGCAAGGACGATGGTGATGGCGAAGGCGTAGAATGCAAGATCTGCGACACTCATGGCGCTACTTTTCCTCTTTCTCGGCGATGACGCTCTGCGCAAGCTCCATCGCCTTGGTCATGGCCGGCACGCCGCCGAACAACGCCATCTGCGCGATGGTGCCGGCGATTTCCTTATCGGTTGCCCCGGCCTCCAGCGCGTGGCGCACCGTCGTCTTGATCTGGGCCTCGGCCTGCGCGCCCAGCACGGTCAGCGCCCCCAGCGTCAGCAACAGGCGGGTCTTGGCGTCCAGCCCGTCAGCGTTGAAGGTCTTGCCGAAATACATCTCCATCATGTCTTTCGGCATGGTGGGAAACAGGTTCTCGAACCCCTTGCCCTGGAAGGCTTCCATCGCAGGGTTGAGCGTGCGGGTCATCTGCTGGCCCTGCTCCCACATCTGCTGGAAGAGTTTCGAGAAATCATTGGTCATCGGTACGGGGCATCCAGCTCTAGGTTGCGGGCGATCTCGGCTTCCCACCGTTCCCCGTTTTCCAGAAGCTTGGTCTTGTCGTAGAACAGCTCCTCGCGGGTTTCGGTGGAGAATTCGAAATTCGGCCCCTCGACGATGGCATCCACCGGGCAGGCTTCCTGACAGAAGCCGCAATAGATGCATTTCGTCATGTCGATGTCGTAGCGCGTGGTCCGGCGGGAGCCGTCCTCGCGCGGTTCGGCATCGATGGTGATGGCCTGCGCGGGGCAGATCGCCTCGCACAGTTTGCACGCGATGCAGCGTTCTTCGCCATTAGGATAGCGGCGCAGCGCGTGTTCACCGCGAAAACGCGGGCTGAGCGGGCCCTTCTCATGCGGGTAGTTCAGCGTGGGCTTCGGCGCGAAGAAGTAGCGCATCCCCAGTTTGAAACCGGCAAAGAAATCCGCCAGCAGGAAATATTTGGTCGCGCGGGTCCAGTCGATTGCGGTCATGTGATCAGCCTCCGGTGGTCCAGCGCGCATAGGCGCCCCAGAACGCGCCGTAATGCGCAAGGAAGGAAACAAGGACGACCCAAGCCAGCGAGAAGGGCAGGAAAACCTTCCACCCCAGACGCATCAGCTGGTCGTAGCGATAGCGGGGCACGATGGCCTTCACCATGGCGAACATGAAGAAGAAGAACGCCATCTTGGCCACCATCCACAGCGCGCCGTCGGGCAGGCCGGGAATGGGCGACAGCCAGCCGCCGAAGAACAGGATCGAGGTCAGCGCGCACATCAGGAAGATGGCGATATATTCTCCGGCCATGAACAGCAGGAACGGCGTGGAGGAGTATTCCACCTGATAGCCCGCGACGAGTTCCGATTCAGCTTCGGGCAGGTCGAAGGGCGAGCGGTTGGTTTCCGCCAGCGCCGAGATGAAGAACAGGAACACCATCGGGAAATGCGGCAGCCAATACCAGTTCAGCAGCCCCAGATCGCCATCCTGCGCCCGCACGATGTCGGAGAAGTTGAGCGAGCCGGTGGAGATGATGACCCCGATGATGATCAGGCCGATCGAAACCTCATAGGAAATCATCTGCGCGGCGGAGCGCAGCGAGCCCAAGAACGGGTATTTCGAGTTCGACGCCCAGCCGCCCATGATCACGCCGTAGACCTCCAGCGAGGAGACGGCGAAGACGTAGAGCACGGCCACGTTCATGTTCGACAGCACCCAGCCGTCGGAGAAAGGAATCACCGCCCACGCGATCATGGCGAGCACGAAGCTCGTCAGCGGGGCGAGCATGAACACCACCTTGTCGGAGCCGGCCGGAATGACCACTTCCTTGGTGACGTATTTCAGCGCGTCGGCCACCGACTGCAGAAGCCCGAAGACCCCCACGACGTTCGGCCCGCGGCGCATCTGGACCGCGGCCCAGACCTTGCGGTCACCATAGACCAGAAACAGCAGGCTGATCATCACGAACGCCACAACGAGCAGGCATTGCAGCACGATCAGCAGCAGGCTTCCAAAAGGGGTTGCTATGAATTCTGCCATTCTGCCTTCATCCTCAGACCGTGGGTATTCCCCGTTCGGTGCAGTCGGCCACCGTCACTTCCGCGTCGATGGTCTGTAGCCCCTGGGGGAGTGCTGGCGAGATGGTGTAAACAGCATCCGCCCGCCAAATGCCACCCTCTTCCGCTGTCCTTGTCCGCACGTGACGTGCAAAACCGTAACCTCGGATCAGGGTATATTGCGCTGCAGCGCAGCGCGCGTAGTCTTCGACATCGCGGGAGCCCCGCGCGCCGCTCATTTCCACAACAAAACTCACCAGATCACCGTCCAGCAGCCGCGTGTCGATTCCCCGGTATCCCGGTTCGAACACACCTTCGGCGCTGCGGGACGCATCCGTTTCCCCATCACTACAGGCTGCAAGCGCGAGCGCCGAGCAGACAGGCAGCCAGAGAGAACGGAGGATCCGGGCCACGCGGTCACCGTCACTCGGCCGCGATCGGCGCGGAGTGACGGGCGCGGGCGTTCTGCGACAATTCCGCCATCAGCTGCGAGGCGCGCGCAATCGGGTTGGTGAGGTAGAAATCCGTCACCGCGCCGCGGAAGCCCGCATCGCCAAATGTGCCCGCGTCCAGCGGCTGCCATTCGTTTTCCATCAGCTCATCGACCAGCGCCAGATGCGGCACCGCGTCGACCATCTGCTGGCGCAGCTGTGCCATGCTGTCGAAGGGCAGCACCGCGTCCAGTTCCGCCGAAAGCGCGCGCAGGATGGCCCAGTTTTCCTTGGCCTCGCCGGGGGCGAAACCGGCGCGGAATGCCAGCTGCGGGCGGCCTTCGGTATTCACGAAGAGACCGTTTTCCTCGGTATAGGCGGCTCCGGGCAGGATCACATCGGCGCGGTGCGCACCGCGGTCGCCGTGGCTGCCCTGATAGATCACGAAGGCGCCTGCGGCGATTTCGATCTCGTCCGCGCCGAGGTTATAGATCACATCCGCGCCGTCGATGGCGGCATCGAGCCCGCCTTCGGTCACGGCGCCCAGATCCATCGCGCCGACACGGCTGGCGGCGGTGTGCAGCACCAGAAGACGGCTGTCGGTCTGCTCGGCCAGTTTCATCGCGGCGGCCAGAACGGCAGCGCCGTCGGCTTCGCGAATCGCGCCTTGGCCGACGATGATGACCGAAGGCTCCTCGCGGACCTTGTTGAAATCGCGGTCGAGCAACTCCTGCAACGCCTTGCGATCCGTGCCGACGTGATGGTGGTCATAGGTCAGATCGGCGGCCTCACCCAAGAGGCCCACTTCGGCACCGTGCAGCCACGCCTTACGAATGCGGGCGTTCAGGACGGGTGCCTCGATTGCCGGGTTGGCGCCGATGATCTGGATGTGGCGGGCGTGATCGATATCCTCGATCGACGCGGTGCCGACATAGCCCGAGCGGTTGCCCGCGGGCAGTTTCGCGCCATCGGTGCGGCATTCGACGGAGCCGCCCTGCCCTTCGACCAGTTGCTTGAGCGCATAGATCGCCTCGGCCGGGGCCAGATCGCCAACCAGACCGGCAAGCTTCGACGCGCCCTTGATCGCGGTGGCGGCGGCGGCGAGCGCCTCACCCCAGCTGGCCGGGCGCAGTTTGCCGTTCTCGCGGATATAGGGCCGATCGAGACGCTGGCGGCGCAGGCCGTCCCAGACAAAGCGCGTCTTGTCAGAAATCCATTCCTCGTTCACGCCGTCATGGTTGCGCGGCAGGATGCGCATCACTTCGCGGCCCTTGGTATCGACCCGGATGGAGGAGCCGAGCGCATCCATCACATCGACCGACTCGGTCTTGGTCAGTTCCCACGGGCGGGCGGTAAAGGCGTAAGGCTTCGACACCAGCGCGCCCACCGGGCAGAGGTCGATGATGTTGCCCTGAAGGTTCGAATCCAGCGTTTCGCCCAGATAAGCGGTGATTTCCGCGTCCTCGCCCCGGCCGATCTGGCCCATCTGGGTGATGCCCGCAACTTCGGTCGTGAAGCGCACGCAACGGGTGCAGGAAATGCAGCGCGTCATATGCGTCTCGACCAGCGGGCCGAGGTCCAGATCCTCGGTCGCGCGCTTGGGCTCGCGGTAGCGGGAGAAATCCACGCCATAGGCCATCGCCTGATCCTGAAGGTCGCATTCGCCCCCCTGATCGCAAATCGGGCAATCGAGCGGGTGGTTGATGAGCAGGAACTCCATCACCCCCTCGCGGGCCTTCTTCACCATCGGCGAGTTGGTCTTGATGACCGGCGGCGCGCCTTCGGGACCGGGGCGCAGATCCTTGACCTGCATGGCGCAGGACGCGGCAGGTTTCGGGGGACCGCCCACGACTTCGACCAGACACATCCGGCAGTTGCCCGCGATCGACAGCCGCTCATGGTAGCAAAAGCGCGGGATTTCGATCCCGATCTGCTCGCAAGCCTGGATCAGGGTCATCGCCGGATCGACTTCCAGCTCTTTGCCGTCAATGATGATCTTTCGAAGGTCGGTCATGTTGGCTCACTTCGCTTTCAGCAGCGCACCGATCTGGGAATTGGCCGCGATCTCGGCGCGGCCCACGGTGCAATAGGTCTCGGGTCGGGCGCTTACCGCGCCTTTGGCCGCCAGATAATCGGCGGCGCGCTTTTCCAGTCGTTTCTTGTCGGCCTTGCTGTCGACGAAATCGTCGATCTCGCGCTTGGAATAGCCCTGCTGGCGGGCGTGGCTTTCCAGCGAGTTCAAAAAGCCGAGCGCCTTCAGCATGCGCGCGTCGATGGACGGGCATGTTTTGCGGATCTCATCCGCGGCGGCAATGGCGAACAGGCCGTCATTGATGGTCTTGTTTTCCGACAGCGATGCGGCGGCGCCATGGGTGGCCGACATCATCAGGACGGGTGCCACGAAGGCGGACAGCGCAAGGCTGCGGGTGGTGCGGCGAATGGTCATGCGTAACGGTCTCCTGTGAAGGCAGCGGCGCGAAGCTCGTCTGCCGTCTGACCCGTGACCGGCACGGGGGCGGAGCGTCTTGCGCGCTCCTGTCCCCAAGGCGCGACCAAGGGTCGGGTGATCCCACATTTGTCCCATCGTGTCATTATGGCCCGTGACCGGGCGCTTGTTATCCGTGCCCGTTTGCGGGCCTGTGCGGCGAGCGCCCGTTTCCGGACGATCGATCCCTGCGTGGCGCCTCTGCGGGCGGTGATCCATGCGGGGAGTATCGGCGTCGTGATCGGTCCATTCCGCGCCGAGGTCAAGCCCCGCGCCATGCACGATCCCGGTATCGGGGCGCGCATGAACCACGCCGCGCAACCGCCCTGCCCCACGCGACAAATCGCGCGCCGCCCCGGCGCAAAGGCCGGGCTGCGGGGCGAGATCGCCGTTGGGGGAGGAAGGCTGCATCATGTCAGGGGTCCGACCGCTTATTCCGCGGCGACGGCGCTGACGCGCCCCGTGCGCTTATGCTTGATACGGTCTTCGATTTCATTGCGGAAATGACGGATCAGACCCTGGATCGGCCAGGCCGCCGCA
Source organism: Pacificitalea manganoxidans (assembly GCF_002504165.1). Classification (GTDB taxonomy): domain Bacteria; phylum Pseudomonadota; class Alphaproteobacteria; order Rhodobacterales; family Rhodobacteraceae; genus Pacificitalea; species Pacificitalea manganoxidans. The sequence goes on along the minus strand of NZ_CP021404.1, from coordinate 1,434,169 downwards.
TCGCCGAGCGCACAGATGGTGTGGCCCTCGACCTGCTTGGTCACGTCGAGCAGCATGTCGATTTCCTCGACCTCCGCCTCGCCCGTGACCAGACGGTCCATGACCCGCATCATCCAACCGGTGCCTTCGCGGCAGGGCGTGCACTGGCCGCAGCTTTCATGCTTGAAGAACTTGGTCAGGCGCCACACGGCCTTTACCACGTCGGTGTCGTTGTCCATCACGATCATGCAGCCGGTGCCGAGCGAGGATTTGTTCTCGCGCATCCAGTCGAAATCCATGATCGCGTCTTCGCAGGCCTCAGCCGGCAGGATCGGGCAGGACGCGCCACCGGGGATGATCGCTTTCAGGTTTTTCCAGCCGCCGCGAATGCCGCCGCCGTGCCGCTCGATCATCTCCTTCATCGACATCGACATGGTTTCTTCGAAAACCGAAGGCGTGTTCACATGGCCGGTGATCGCGAACAGCTTGGTGCCCGCGTTGTTAGGCCGCCCGAAGGAGGAGAACCATTCGCCACCGCGCCGCAGGATCGTCGGCACGACCGCGATCGACTCGACGTTGTTGACGGTGGTGGGGCAGCCATAGAGACCCGCACCCGCAGGGAATGGCGGCTTCATCCGCGGCATGCCCTTCTTGCCCTCAAGGCTTTCGATCAGGGCGGTTTCCTCGCCACAGATATAAGCGCCCGCGCCGTGATGCAGGTAGATGTCAAAATCCCAGCCGGAGCCAGAGGCATTGCGGCCCACGAGCCCCGCGTCATAAGCCTCGTCAATCGCGGCCTGAAGCGCCTCGCGTTCGCGGATATATTCGCCCCGGATGTAGATATAGGCGGCATGCGCGCCCATGGCGAAACTGGCGATCAGGCAACCTTCGATCAGCGTATGCGGATCGTGGCGCATGATTTCGCGGTCCTTGCAGGTCGCGGGCTCGGATTCGTCGGCGTTGACGACCAAATAATGCGGACGCCCGTCGCTTTCCTTCGGCATGAAGGACCATTTCAGCCCGGTGGGAAAGCCAGCGCCGCCCCGGCCCCGCAGGCCGCTGGCCTTCATTTCGTCGATGATCCAGTCGCGGCCCTTTTCAAGGATGCCGGCGGTGCCGTCCCAATGGCCACGCTTCTGCGCCCCGGCAAGGGTGCGGTCGTGCATGCCGTAGAGGTTGGTAAAGATCCGGTCCTGGTCTTTCAGCATTGCGGTGTCCTTCGGGTCTTACTGACGGCTTTTGCGCCAGATCTGATAAGTCACGATCATCGCCCAGAGAAATCCGGCGAGCGCGGCGAGGTCGAAAAAGGCCATGGTCGAATGGCTCCAGCCGAGGCTGACGCCCAAAGCATTGGCACCGATCCACAACAGCCCGGTCACGGCGATGACGATCGCCACCAACCGGCCACGCCGCGCGGTTTCCGCACGGCGTTCGTCGGGGGAGAGCCGGGAGCCGGTCATTGCCGGGCTCCGGTCCGCGCGCCCCGGCGCAGAGAGATGTCAGGCCGCTGCATCATGGGTCAGTATACATCACCCTTGTCGACGCGTTTGGAAAACTCGGTATCGCCACCAGCGGCGAGGGTCTTGGCCTGTGCGACCCAATCGTCACGGGTCACGCGGCCCTTGAAGCCGACCAGATGGGTATCCACCCACGCGATTTCATCCTGCGACCAATTGGCGATCTGCTCGAAATGATAGATCCCAAGCTCGTTCAGCTGGGTTTCCAGTTTCGGACCGACGCCCTTGATTTCCTTCAAGTTGTCGGCCTTGCCATCGCGCGGGCCATCCAGCGCCTCGGGGCGGGTGCCTGCTTCGGCATCGTCTTCGGAGGCGTTGGGGGTTTCCTCGGCCTCGACCACCGCCTTCAGGTCGTCGGTTTCGTCCGCGCCGGTGCGATCCGTCGTGGTTTCCGCCGCGTCGGTGGAGGATTTGGCAGAAGCCGTGTCCGTGCTGCCGGACGTGCCGGAGGATGCCGCGCCCGTGTCGCCCGCGTCGACGCTGGGGTCTTCGGGGGTCTCGGCGGGCGGGTTCGCGGTGCCTTCGGACGTGACGTGATCGGTGCCCGCTGCGGCGGCCTTATCCTCGGCGCCGGTGTCGCTGCCGTCCTGCATGGACTGACCGCGCGCGGTGTCGGGGGTGTCGTCGCCCTGCTCGGCGGGGGTCACATCCTCGGCCACTTCGGCGGCGGAATGCACCGGGGCTTCGCGTTTGTCGATGCCGGTATCGTCGACGGATGCACCGGCGGAGCGGGTATCGTCATCCTCGGCGTCGGTTTCGGGGATCGGCGCTTCGGACCCGGCTTTCTTGCCAGCCCCGTCCTGCTGCCACGGGGTCAGAAGCGGCACTTCGGTGCCGTCGATCCGTTTCAGCGTGTCGCCCAGATCCAGCGCCAGCGCGACGGAGGCGTTGCGCTCCAGCCGGTCATCGGCACCTTCGGTCAGCACGACCGGCCCGCCCAGCGGCTCGGAGGAGAACCGCCCGTTCTGCGGACCCGGCACCGGCACCTCGCCCTGTGCCATCGCATCCAGCATGTCGGCCAGCTTTTCGGCGGTGAGATCTTCGTAATAGTCCTTGCCGATCTGCGCCATCGGCGCATTCGTGCAAGCGCCCAGACATTCGACCTCTTCCCACGAGAATTTGCCGTCGGCGGAGACCTGATGCGCCTTGGGGGCGATCTTGTCCTTGCAGACCGCGATCAGATCCTCGGCGCCGCAGATCATGCAGGACGTGGTGCCGCAGACCTGAATATGCGCGACGGTGCCCACAGGCTGAAGCTGGAACATGAAGTAGAAGGTCGCGACCTCCAGCACCCGGATCGAGGCCATGTCGAGCATCTTCGCGACGGTCTCGATTGCCGGACGCGACAGCCAGCCTTCCTGTTCCTGCGCGCGCCACAGCAGCGGAATGACCGCGGATGCCTGACGCCCCTCGGGATACTTGGTAATCTGCGCCTGCGCCCATTCAAGGTTGGCGGGCGTGAAAGCGAAGCTCTCGGGCTGGTCGTGATAGAGACGGCGAAGCATTCAGACAAACTTTCCCTTGCAGTCGGCAGGACGGGCGAGCGCGGGGCTCACCGGTCGACCTCGCCGAACACGATATCCATGGTGCCGATCAGGGCGGCGACATCGGCCAGCTGGTGGCCCTTGGACACATGGTCCATCGCCTGCAGGTGCAGGTAGCCGGGTGCGCGCAGCTTGATCCGGTAGGGTTTGTTGGTGCCGTCGGACACCATGTAGACCCCGAACTCGCCCTTGGGCGCCTCGACCGCGCAATAAACCTCGCCCGCCGGGACGTGGAAGCCCTCGGTATAGAGCTTGAAATGATGGATCAGCGCTTCCATCGAGGTTTTCATGTCGCCACGGGCGGGGGGTGTCAGCTTACCGCGCACCAGAACTTCGCCCGGCTCCGCGCGCAGCTTGGTCACCGCCTGTTTAATGATCTTCACGCTCTCGCGCATCTCCGCCATGCGGCACAGGTAGCGGTCATAGCAATCGCCGTTCTTGCCGATGGGGATCTGGAAATCGAATTCATCATAGCATTCGTAGGGCTGCGCGCGGCGCAGATCCCATGCCATGCCGGAGCCGCGCACCATCACGCCGGAGAAGCCCCAATCGAGCGCCTCCTGTTCGCTGATGATGCCGATATCCGCGTTGCGCTGCTTAAAGATCCGGTTTTCGGTCAGCAGTTCGTCGATATCATCCAACCGCGCCGGGAATTGTTCGGCCCACGCCTCGATATCGTCGATCAGCGCGGGCGGCAGATCCTGATGCACGCCGCCGGGCCGGAAATAGGCCGAGTGCAGGCGCGCGCCACAGGCCCGCTCGTAGAAGATCATCAGCTTCTCGCGTTCCTCGAAGCCCCAGAGCGGCGGCGTCAGCGCGCCCACATCCATGGCCTGCGTGGTCACGTTCAGCAGGTGGTTCAGAACCCGGCCGATTTCGGAGTAAAGCACCCGGATCAGCGACGCGCGGCGCGGAATATTCGTGCCGGTCAGCTTCTCGATGGCCAGACACCATGCATGTTCCTGATTCATCGGAGCGACGTAGTCGAGCCGGTCCAGATAGGGCAGGTTTTGCAGGTAGGTCCGGCTTTCCATCAGCTTCTCGGTGCCGCGATGGAGCAGGCCGATATGCGGGTCGCAGCGTTCCACGATCTCGCCATCGAGCTCCAGCACCATGCGCAGCACGCCGTGGGCCGCGGGGTGCTGCGGGCCGAAGTTGATGTTGAAGTTGCGGATTTGCTGCTCGCCCGTCAGGGCGTCGTCGAACTTCGATCCGTCCATCATCCTTGCACCTTCATCCTCATGTCGTTCCATTTCGCCGGAATCCGCCCCATGCGGGCCTCGACGGCGGTATATTGCGGGGCGAGGGCCCGGCGCGCGTCAGCGGCCAGATCCTCGGGCAGATCCACATGCACGCCGGCATGTTGAATCCTGTCGAATTTCGCGGGCGCCGCGCGCAACCCAAGGAAGGCGCAGAGCCGGTCGATCTCGGGCTTCGAGAACAGTTCCTCATAAAAGCCCAGATAGGTGGCCTCGGCAGGCACGGCGCGGTCGAGCCGCGCGATCATGCCCGCATAGTCGGACCGCAGCATCGCCGGGTTGCGAGGCCGGTCCAGCGCGGCACGCATCTCCTCGACCGCGGCCTGCGCCAGCTTGCCCTGATCGCGGCTGCCCACGCGGCGGGCGGCGACCATGCGCACGTTGGACCACAGCCGGGCCACGGGATCGCGCATCAGAAACACGAAGCGCGGGCGCATTCCGCCCCGCAGCCCCGCCATCCGGCGCAGCATCTTCTCGCCCATCAGCGAATAGGCGGGCGTGATATCCCCGACCAGAGCGCGGTCGCCCCGGATTTCGGACATCCACGCCATGTAGCGGTCCACGTCCAGCCCATTGCCAATCAGCGCCATCAGCTGATCGTGCCCCTCGACGCGCGCTTTCTGCGCCGCGAATTTGGGGGTGCCGTTTTCAGCCTTACGCATCCGCTCCCGGTGGCGCGTTCGGCTTTCGGTCAGCTGGTCCATCCGCGCCAGAACCTGCCCGTTTTCAAGCGTGTTGAAGAAGTGCAATTCCTTCACCGCAGGCATCGCACAATCGGGATGCTCCGCCAGATAGCGGTAGAGCCAGCTGGTGCCGGCCTTGGTCGCCCCGACCCCGAACATGAGCACTGGTTCGGCCATGCGCGCTAACTGGTCCTTTGCTCAGGACGGTTCCCGCCACCGGCAGGGGACCGTCGCCCCGATCAGGGCTTGTGGCCGTCCGCGGCGATCTTCTCGTCGCCGGGCAGGATATAATCGGCCCCCTCCCACGGGGACATGAAATCGAACTGGCGGTATTCCTGCACCAGATTGACCGGTTCGTAGACGACGCGCTTTTGCACCTCGTCGTAACGCACCTCGGTGTAACCGGTGGTGGGGAAATCCTTGCGCAGCGGAAAGCCGCGGAAGCCGTAATCCGTCAGAATGCGGCGCAGGTCGGGATGGCCGCTGAACAGCAGACCGAACATGTCAAAGACTTCGCGCTCGAACCAGTTCGCCGCCGGATAGATCGCGGTCAGCGAAGGCACCATGTCCTCCTCGCGCACGGCGGCGCGCAGGCGGATGCGGTGGTTCTGATACATCGACAGGAAATGATAGACGACGTCGAACCGCTTATCCCGCTGGGGATAGTCGATCGCCGTGATGTCGACGAGCGTGGAAAACCGCGTTGTCTGGTCGTCGCGCAGGAACTCGCAGAAGCCGGGCAGCGCGGAGGGCGACACATCAACCGTCAGCTCGCCACGGATCACGGTGTAGCCCAGCACGCAATCGGGGCGCTTGGCCTCCAGATAGGTGCCCAGTTCCTCCAGCGCGGCGTCAGGCATGGGGCCCACATGCGCGGCGGGGCGCGGGGTGGCGGCGGTGGTCTGGTCTGTGGTCTCGGCCATCTGCGTTACCTCACGATCGTTCCGGTGCGGCGGATCTTCCGCTGGAGTTGCAGGATACCGTAGAGCAGCGCCTCGGCGGTCGGCGGGCAGCCGGGAACGTAGATATCGACCGGCACGATCCGGTCACAGCCACGCACCACGGAATAGCTGTAGTGGTAATAGCCACCGCCATTGGCGCAGGAGCCCATCGAGATCACATAGCGCGGCTCGGGCATCTGGTCGTAGACCTTGCGCAGCGCGGGCGCCATTTTATTGGTCAGCGTGCCTGCGACGATCATCAGGTCCGACTGGCGCGGGGAGGCGCGCGGCGCGGTGCCGAAGCGTTCCACATCGTAGCGCGGCATCGAGGTTTGCATCATCTCGACGGCGCAGCAGGCCAGACCAAAGGTCATCCAGTGCAAAGAGCCGGTGCGCGCCCAGTTGATGATGTCCTCGGTCGACGTGACGAGGAAGCCCTTGTCCTGAAGCTCGGCATTCAGGGACTGCGTGGCGACCTCGCGATCGGCCCCGGCAGCATTGGCGGAGGTGCTCACTCCCATTCGAGGGCTCCTTTCTTCCATTCATAGGCGAAGCCGATGGTCAGCACGCCAAGGAAAACCATCATCGACCAGAACCCGACATCCGTCTGCATCGGGAAGGCCACGGCCCATGGGAACAGGAACGCAACTTCGAGGTCAAAGATGATGAACAGGATCGACACCAGATAGAAACGGACGTCGAATTTCATCCGCGCATCGTCAAAGGCGTTGAAACCGCATTCGTAGGCCGACAGCTTTTCGGGGTCCGGGTGCCGCACCGCGACGATCAGACCGGCCAGGATCAGCACGATCCCCAGCGCGACGGCAATACCGAGAAAGATGAGGATCGGGAGATATTCCCTGAGCAGCACGTCCACGGATGGCTCCTTTCTGGCGGGGAGCCGCCCATAGGCGCGCTCCGGCTTTCGTCGGGGTTTACGCCCGGCCCGGTCCGGGGTCAACCGAGGACGGCCGCCCCGATGACGCCTAACTTAGCGTCCTGTCGTCGCGATTTGCACCCCGATGTGACCGCTACCACCCCCACGCCCCGCGATTGCCGCAAAGAGCAGGCGTTGCGCATAGGCAAAGCGCCCGATTTCCGGGCAGTCAGGCGCCCTGTGCGGCAGGGATCAGCGGCGCTCGGCGTCGGTGGCCACGGCGGGAGTGGCATCGGGGGCGCTGTCCTCCTCGCGCACCGTGGCGCGGTAGCGGCGGCGATAGATCAGATTGGGCCGGTCGCCATCCAGCAGATAGAACCCCACCGCCAGCGCCAGCGCCGCCTGAACCAAGATAAGCGCCTGCACCGGGCCAAAGCCCGATTGCAGCAAAACTGCGCCGCCACCCACCAGCGACAAGAGCCGCCATAATTGCCGGACGCAGATCACCATGGTGAGCCATAAGGACAGCGGCACCCGCAGCATCAGCCCCGCCGCCGCCAACAGCGACAGCACCGCAAAAACCACAGCCCATGTGCCGCCAAGGCCAAGCCCTATGATCCACAATTCGATCCCGGCGGTGACGGCAAGCCACAGCGCCGAAGCCCAGATCAGCGCGCCGGGGCGGCCTTTGGGGTGGGCGCGGGCCGCGGTTGCGGGCACTTCGACCCAATAGCTGCCATCCGGGCCGCGTCGGGCCAACACGGTGTCTGCCTGCACAGGGTCCGCAGCGGGCGCGCCCTGCCCCGTCTGATCGTCACGCTTGGTCATGCCCCGTCTCCGCCTGCCTGTCATCGCCTGCGGAGGTGGCAGGTGCGGGCGGCGCGGGCAAGACCTTGCGATGCATAAGCCATCGCTGGCGATAGGCCCAACGGGCGGCGCGGCTGACATCGGTCTGGAAGCTGGCATTGACCCCGGCCCCGATCAGCCCGCCCGCGAGCGGCACCACCTGCGCGGCCTTGCGTCGCAGCAGATCGACGCTCAACCCCCGCGCGACGCGGTCGATCACCTTATCGAACACCCAGTCGACGGCGCGATCAGCGGCGAATCGCACCTCCGGCTCATTGAGCTGCCGGGCCAGCCGGTTGATCCGGCCCATCGCATCGCCGCGCGCCTCCATGCCCTGCACCGTCGCCAATTCGAGGATCTGCAACCGGAACAGGCGTTCTTCGTCGTCATTGCCCGCAAAGCCATAGGCCGCCCCGGTCGCGCGCACATTGCGCGCGGCAAGCGACAGCGTGGCGGGCACGTCGAACATGGCCCCCGGCCCGCCGAACCAGCCCGCAAGCCCGCCGGTCGCGGCGTTGGAGCCGACGGACCATTTCTGCACCCTGAGCGCGGCGGCTTCGCAGGCGTCTATATCGTCGAGGTCATGGCTCCCCGCGCCTTCGGGCAGCGTCCGGCCCGCGCCTTGGTCGGCCATCATCAGCGCGCGGCGCATCATTCCCGGCGGCAGAAACCGGCGCAGCAGGCGGGACGCGGGCGCAGTCACCTTTTCGGTGCCGGTGCCCATGCGGGTGCTGCGGCGGGCCTCGAACCGGCGCTGTTCCTCCAGCACCCGCTCCACCGCCTGCGCGAGCGGATCATGAGGGTCGGATTGTGGCAGGTCGGTCATGGCGGTCTCCTTTCGAGGGGGCGGAGCACGGCGGTGGCCCCGTCCCTGCCCCACTCCATTTAGGCGCGCGGTGCGGAATTTCAGCCCGCCCGCCGCCTGCGCGCGGTGCTGCGCCAGCGCCCCGGCAATATGGTGCCGAGCAACGCCTATCGCACCAGATCGGCCTCCAGCGCCAAAGCCTGCTCACCGGTTTCCTGCATCATGCAGGTCAGGAAGGCCGGGTTGGCGCCGGTGCCTCCGCCATATTGCGCGGCGTCATAGGCGCAGCGCGCATCACGAAACCCGATCCATGCCCGCTGCATGTCGCGCAGGGCGATCTCAGCGCTTGGCAGATCCCGGCCCGGAATTGCGTTTCCGGTATCCATCTGCGCCATATGCGGGCGCAGCGCGCCATAGGCCCGGTTCAGCCGCGCATCCCAATAGCTCAGTTCACGATCCGCGCAGCCCCCCATCCCGACAGTGGTGGTGCCGCCCGGTATCGCCTCCATACAGGCCGCGGCGGCAAGGCCGATGCATTGGCGCGGATCGGATGCACCTTCGGCCAGACATGCCTCCACCGGCGCGGGGTCGAAAATCAGGTCCTGCGCAAATGCCGCGCTCTCCCAAACCAGCCCCAGCCCGGCCAGCGTTGTCATCTTCCCTAGGCTCATGCGTTGCTCCCCTTCACGCAAAAGGGCGGCCCGCTTAACGCGGACCGCCCCGGAGACTCCGGACACCAAGGACCGGAACTCTGTCGTCAGCGCATTAGCGCACGACGTAGACGATTTGACGCTCGGACGGCTCCACGAGCACGGTCTGACCGTTCACGTTGAGATAGGAATACTCCGCGGTCGGCACATCATAAAGCTCGATCTCCTGCGGGATACCGGCACCGACCACGACTTCGCCGTCGAGATAGATCGGATCCACGGGGTTTTCAGTGACATAAGTCACCGTGTCTTCGTTCGGGTCGACGGCGACACCGGTCGCGGCACCCAGAACGGCACCGGCGGCGATGGCGGCGGGGCCACCGATCAGCGAGCCGACAACGGCACCCATGGTGCCGACGGCAGCAGCGGAGGTGCCATCCGAGTTGTCTTCCTCATAGGTGATGGTCGTGACTTCCAGTTCCTGCGGCGAGGACTGAAGCGCGACGGGCTCACCGCCCAGCGGCGCGGTCAGGTAGGCGCCATAGGCCCAGCCGGTGGTGCCGTTATAGCTCACTTTGCACCAGTTCGCGGCTTCGAGGCAGCCATCGACCGAAGCGGCAGCATCGGCGTCGATCAGGCCGACCACATCATATTGCGGGCCGGGGCCGGAGCGGACGTTCAGGTCGGTGGTTGCGGTCGCTTCCATAGCAGCGAGTGCGGGACCGGCGGCGATCGCGGCAGCGGCGGTCGTCAGGACGAGTGCTTTACGTTTCAGCATTTGTTTTGCTCCTCAACTTTGATGAGACCGGACTACCCGGCCCCGCTCGGGCAGCGTCGCCGCCCGGCTTAGGTAAGGGCAACACGCCGGGAGGATGCTGGTTCCAAGACCGGTTTCGCGGCCTCGGCGGAAGGTCGCTTAGACGCGCCGAAAACCCAGTGTTATATAGGCTTTCGGCGCAATCCGTCGGACCGGCAGGTTAAAGGCGCGACAGCTCTTCGACAAGAATGGCGGCGATCAGCGCGCAGGCATCAAGGTCGAATGACAGGGGAATACGCATGTCACAGAGCCGCGCCAGCACCGCATCGGTGCGCGGCAGCGGGGGCACCGGGGCGTAGCGCCAACTGTCATAGCGCGAGGTGTAGCCCTGCGGCTCCTCCGCCCCGAACCATTTTAGCTCCACCCCCCGCGCGGCACAGGCGCACAGCAGCTCGCGGATCTGCTCCGGCGCAGCGGCATGGGGCAGGAACTGAATGGACGAGCCGATTTCACGGGCATGGGGATTGCGGCGCGGCACATGGGCCAAGCCGCTGTCGCGCAGCGCCCCGGCAATCACGGCGTGCCGGGCGATCCAGCCTTCGCAGGCGTCGGGCAGTTCGGCCAGTTGCGGCCGCAAAATCGCGGCGCGCAGGGCATCCATCCGCCCCGACACATTTGGCACGTCGTATCGGATTTTCTCATAGACTTCCGGCGGCGGTGCGGCCCGGTGGCGGTCATAGAGCATATAGCTCCCCGATCCGATCACAGCCCGCGCCATCAGTTCAGGGTCGTCGCTGACCAGCAGCCCGCCCTCGCCGCTGTTGATATGCTTGTAGGTCTGGGTCGAATAGCAGCCCATCGCCCCGTGCCGCCCCGACGCCACCCCACGCCACGCCGCGCCCATCGTGTGGGCGCAATCCTCGATCACCGTGACCATCGCGTCGTCGCACAGGCGCATCAGCCGGTCCATGTCGCAGATATGGCCGCGCATATGGCTCAGTAGCAGCACCTTTGCGCCCTGCGCGCGGCCTGCCTCGGCGTCGAGCATCGCCGCCAGATGATCGAGATCGATCACCAAATCCTCGGTCACCTCCACATAGACCGGCACCGCGCCGATTGCGGCGATGGCCCCCGGCACCGGCGCCAGCGTAAAGGCATTGGTCAGCACCCGGTCGCCCGGCTGCACCTCCACCGCGCGCAGCGCCGCGCCCAAGGCATACCCCCCCGACGCGACGGCCAGACAATAGCGCGCGCCGGTGAAGGCTGCGAATTCCTCCTCCAGCGCTGCGACCTCGCCCACCTCGCCGGGCAGCAGGTTATAGCGGTGCAACCGTCCATGCCCCAGAACCGTCGTTGCGGCATCAAGCGCGGACTGCGGCAGCGCCGCCTGCTGGGTGAAATTGCCGGTAAACCGCGTCACCATCGGATCGGCGCGCCCCGGCGCAGGCGCCGCGTCGGGGACCTCCGGGGCCGATTGCGCCGCATTGGCGCGGTCGGACATGTCGTCGGGGCTGGTCATCACGAACTCCTGCGGATCGGCACGGCGCGGAGCCTGCGGCGCGGCGCGGGCGGCGTCAATGCCCTGTGCTGCATAGATAATGCAGCCGTGATCGGCGGCGCAAAGACACCCACTGCCCCGCCTGCGCCCGCCTTGCCTGTGGCCGATCCAACACGGATGCGTGACAAAGGGATGACAGCCCCCCCGTCACACAGTATAGCGACCCTGCCGCCCTGAGCTGGATTCGGAGCCCGCCATCGTGCCCCCACATATGCCCCCCGCGCACCCCTTCGACGACGACAAGCTGAAGGAGGAATGCGGCGTTTTCGGCGTGGTTGGCGTCACTGACGCCGCCAACTTCGTGGCCCTCGGGCTGCATGCCCTTCAGCATCGCGGTCAGGAGGCCGGTGGCATCGTCACCTACGCCCCCGATCACGGTTTCAATTCCGCACGCCGCTTCGGCTATGTGCGCGACAACTTCACCAACCAATCGGTAATGGATACCCTGCCGGGCGAAATCGGGATCGGCCATGTGCGCTATTCCACGGCCGGGTCAAAGGGCAACACGCAGCTGCGTGACGTGCAGCCGTTCTTTGGCGAATTCTCCATGGGCGGTGCGGCCATCGCCCATAACGGCAACATCACCAATGCCGCCGCGCTGCGCCGCGAACTGATCGAACGTGGCTCGATCTTTCAGTCCTCCTCGGACAGCGAATGCATCATCCACCTGATGGCGCGGTCGTTGCAGCGCGACATCCCCGAACGGATGAAAGATGCGCTGCGCCGGGTCGAAGGCGCGTTTTCCGTGGTCGCCATGACCCGGACCAAGCTGATTGGCGTGCGCGATCCGCTGGGCGTGCGCCCGCTGGTTCTGGGCAAGGTCGCCGATGGCTGGGCGCTGTCCTCCGAGACCTGCGCGCTCGACATCATCGGCGCGGAGTTCGTGCGCGAGATCGAGCCCGGCGAAATGGTCGTCATCACCGAGGCGGGCGTCACCTCGCACCGCCCGTTCAACGCGCGCAAGCCGCGGTTCTGCATCTTCGAGCACGTCTATTTCTCGCGTCCCGATTCGGTTCAGGGCGGGCGCTCCGTCTATGAAACCCGCCGCCAGATCGGTGTGGAACTGGCGCGGGAGGCCCCGGTCGATGCCGATCTGGTCTGCCCCGTCCCCGACAGCGGCACGCCCGCGGCCATCGGCTTCAGCCAGGAAAGCGGCATTCCTTATGCGATGGGGATCATCCGCAACCAGTATATGGGCCGGACCTTCATCGAGCCGACCGAGCAGATCCGCAACATGGGTGTGCGGCTGAAGCTGAACGTGAACCGCGCCTTGATCGCGGGCAAACGCGTGATCTTGGTCGATGACAGCGTCGTGCGTGGCACCACCAGCCGCAAGATCAAGGAAATGATCCTCGATGCCGGCGCCAAGGAAGTGCATTTCCGCATCGCCTCCCCGCCGACCGCATGGCCGTGCTTCTACGGAGTCGACACGCCGGAACGCGAGAAGCTGCTCGCCAGTCACATGTCCGAGGAAGAGATGCGCCAGCACCTCGCCGTGGACAGCCTGCGGTTCATCTCGCTCGACGGGCTCTACCGCGCAGTGGGCGAGGCCGAAGGCCGCAACAACGCCGAGCCGCAATATTGCGACGCGTGCTTCTCCGGCGAATACCCCGTCGCCCCGTCCGACATGATCGAGCGCGGCTTTCAGGTGAAGACCGCAGCGGAGTAACCGCACGCGGTCCGCGTCGGGACAGCCCCCTGTCCCGACCGCAAGCCCTGAGCATCGGCGGCGCGCCTGCGCCCGCCTGTTATACCCAATCTAGCGATTAATCGTGCGGGACGCGCGTTCCGCTTCAAGCGTGTTGCAAGCGATGCAACGCGCATGGGGCGCTGCCCCTTTACGCCTGTTCAACTCAGTCCAGCATGGCCCTGCGATACCCGTTTTTCGCGGCAGAATTACCCGTGGCCTGCTCAAAAAGGTTGACAACACCCCGTTAGTTGCGCAATGTGCAACACATGGCGTCACACGCAACACTGCGCGCGCTGCCGAACATTGGACACGAGTTCGATCTTACCCAATTCGCTCAAAACTCCGAGGCATAAGATGACGGTCAAGCCTACCCCGCAGCATATCATATCCTATGACACGGCGCGCGGGCTTGTCGCGGCGGCCTTGGATGCGGCGACCCGCGCAGGCAAGGATGTCTCGGTCGCTGTGGTCGACCCATCCGGGCATCTGGTGGCGTTCGGGCGGTCCGACACCGCCGCGCTGCTCAGCATCAACGTGGCGATCGACAAAGCCTATACATCTGCGGTTTCCCGCATCCCGACACATGGCTGGCAGGAAACAGTGGCAACGGATGCGCCCATTCGCGACGGCGTTCCCGGTGCAATCCCGCGCCTGATCACGGTCGGGGGCGGACAGCTGGCGTATTTTAACGGACAGATCATCGGCGCCATTGGCGTCAGCGGAGCCCATTGGGATGGCGATCGCGCCCTCGGGGAGGAGGCGCTGCGGTCTATGGGTCTGTTTGAGGAGGCCCCCCGCAACGAGGTTTAGCAGGCAGGCTGCAGGTTCGCGCAGCTTGACGAAATTTGGAATGGTAGGAGGAGGAAACCATGCCTAAATTCAATCTGAGACGGCGAGATTTTCTAGGAACGGCAGGGTCGGCCGTTCTTGCAACGGCGGTCATTATCCCCGGCAAGGCACGCGCGGCGACGCGCCTGAAGCTTGCTCATGGGGTTGGCCCGGACCACCCGATCTATCAGTCAGCCGAGGATTTCGCCGCCAGCGTCGCAGAACGCACGAATGGCGAGCTGATGATCGACGTATTTCCGCAAAACGAGCTGGGCACGACACATGACGTGGCCCGGCAAACGCAAATGGGCGCAGTCGACATCAACCTCACCAACCCGCCGGTGATCGAGACGCAGGCCCCTGAAACCAACGTCATTCAGATCCCCTATCAGTTTGACGATTACGCCCACGCCCATCGCGTGCTGGGCGACACGGCCAATGCATGGCTGCGCGAGTTGCTGGCGCGGAACCAGTTTCACTGGGTGGCCAACTATGTGTTTGGCTTCCGGGCATTGACCAACAGCGTGCGGGAAATCCACACGCCCGACGACATTGCCGGGCTGAACCTGCGCGTCCCGCCCGAAGTTTCGATCAAGTCGGCACTCGAAGCATTGGGTGCGACGACGCAGACCATCGCGTTCAACGAACTATATCTCGCCCTCGCCAGCAATGTGGTCGACGGGCAAGACAACCCCCTCGCCGTCAGCTACGCGAACAAGTTCTATGAGGTGCAGAAGTTCGCGGCGACGACGAACCACATCTACACCGCGAGCATGATGCTCATGAATCCCAACTCGTGGAGCAAACTGTCCCCGGAGTTCCAACAAGTCATCTCCGAGGAGGGGCTTCGGACCGGCGAAGAATGTCAGGCCAACCTGCTGACGAGCGAGGCCGAGACGATTTCAAAGCTGGAGGCCGCAGGTCTCATCGTCACGAAACCCGACACCGCCCCGTTCCGGGAACTCATGGGGCCCTCCTATGACATCCTGCGCGAGCGTATCGGCAACGAGACATGGGAAAAATGGATGACCTTCGTAGAAGACGGGCGCACTGCCTGAGAATTCTGCCATGACTTTAGGGCGGCCCGCGTAGGTGGGTCGCCTGACGTCCAACAAGGTTACTTTCTATGACTGCTTTCTTACTGGTGCTGTCCCTTATCGGCTTCTTGGTCGGGGGGATGCCCATCGGCATCGCTATTTCACTGGTTGCAGCGGGCACGATGTGGGTGACCGTCGGCCCTGATCTGCTTCCGATCTTTATCCAGCGGTTCTACTCCGGCACCACGACATTTACCCTGCTTGCCATTCCGTTCTTCATCATCGCCGGCAACATCATGAACCTCGGCGGCATGACGACCCGAATTTTCGATCTGGCACAGGTCTTTGTCGGGCGGGTGCGGGGCGGGCTGGCACATGTGAACGTCATTTCAAGCACCCTGTTTTCGGGGATGTCGGGCTCCGCAGTCGCTGATGCGGCCGGGCTTGGCCTGATCGAAGTGAAGGCGATGAAGGACGCCGGCTATAGCGCCAAATACGCCGCCGCGATCACCGCCGTCTCCAGCACAATCGGTCCGATTATCCCGCCGAGCATCCCTTTCCTGATCTATGCCAGCCTCGCCAATGTGTCGGTCGGCGCGCTGTTCATCGCGGGCTTGATGCCCGGCCTTCTGATGGCGGGTGGCCTGATGATCGCAATCGCTCTTGCCGCAAAACGTAAAGGGCTGCCGAAATTCGAACGCCACCTTGGGTTACGCGAAAGCGTGCGGATCATCGCAAATGCGCTGCCTGCCTTGGCCATGCCCGTGCTTGTGCTTGGCGGCCTGCTGCTTGGCCTCGCCACCGCAACGGAGACCGCTGTGCTGGCCGCTGCATATGCGTTTCTGATTGGCACCCTGTTTTATCGCGAACTGTCGCTGCGCCAGATCCCGCAGATCCTGTGGGTGTCCTGTAAGCAAACCGTTCAGGTGATGTTTATCATGGCAGCTGCCGCGCCGTTCGGCTGGGTGTTGGTGCAACAGCGCATTCCCAATGAAATCATCTCCGGCATTGTCGGGCTATCGGTCGATCCTTGGGTCATTATCCTTTTGATAAACGCCACCGTGCTGGTGCTGGGGATGTTTATTGAAGGTGCTGCGGTCCTTGTCATCTCCGTCCCAATTTTGCTGCCGATCGCGGCAATGATTGGCATCGACCCCGTTCATCTGGGTGTCATTCTAGTCCTGAACATCATGATCGGACTGGTGACACCGCCTGTTGGGCTCGTTTTGTTTACCGTAGCCGCCGTCGCCAACGTAAAGGTCAAAGACATCCTCGACGAAGCGTGGCCCTATATTCTGGCGCTCATGGTGGTGTTGATCGTCATTTCGTTCAGCCCCGGCCTTGTGAACTGGCTTCCCTCCAAGATGGGGTTCAACTGATGCGCGCCTTGATGCACCTTGATCGCGCAGTGGCAGCCACGTTGCGTATGGCCGTAATCATCTTGATCACGCTGCTGTTCTTCCTGCTGCTGTCCAGCATTCTTCTGCGGCTGATTTCCGTGTCGATGTCCGGCCCGCTGGAGCTTGTCGAGTTTCTCATAATCTGGATTGTGCTGCTTACGACCGTCAGTCTTTGGCGGGACCACGAGCTGTATAAGGTCACTCTTATCGAAGATCTGATGCCAGGCCTTACACGCTTCATTCAGGTTATTGTCGAAGTTCTGAAGCTGGCATTTTGCGCGCTTCTTATTTTTCACGGCGCGAAATATGCGCTTGCCGCGCGTGAACTCACCTCGTTCTGGCAGTTCGATAAGATATACGCCTATTCCGCACTGCCAATATGTGGCGCATTGATGCTGATCTACAATATTCGCGATCTTTGCGTCAGCGTCAGATCCGTTTTTATCCCTACGCAGCCGTAAACCGGAGTCTCATCCATGTCATTGCAAGCCTGCCCCGTGGATCGCCTGCCTGTCACTCTTAAGGGATATAGGGTCGTCATCACCGGCGCCGCGTCGGGGATCGGACTGGTGGTCGCCCAGTCATTTGCCGACGCGGGCGCGCAGGTATTCATAAGCGACCTGTCCGCCGATGCGCTTGCCGATGCGCTGGCGGCGAACCCAGCGCTTCGGGGCACCGTTTGCGACGTGTCGGACACCAGCGCGATCCGCGACATGTTCAACGCAGCCAGCGCGGAACTGGGCGGTGTTGACGTCCTTATTAACAATGCGGGCGTCGCAGGGCCGATCGGACCGATCGAGGATCTGTCGATTGCCGCCGTCGAAAGCACATTCGCGATCAACAATGTTGCGCAATTCAGTTGTGCGCAGGAAGCCGTGAAGCTGATGCCTGCAAGCGGCGGTGCGATAATCAACCTAAGCTCCGTGGCGGGCCGCCTCGCCTTTCGCAACCGCTCCGCCTACGCGACCGCGAAATGGGGCGTGGTGGGATTTACCCGCAGCCTCGCTCTTGAACTTGGGGCAAAGGGCATACGCGTGAACGCGATCTTGCCGGGCCACGTCAACGGTGACCGGTTCAGAACGGTTTGGTCGACCCGAGCGAAAGAACGCGGAATTACATTCGAAGAAATGAGGGCGGAAGTCGTCGAATTCAGCTGCCTTCAATCCACTGTCGAAATGCAGGATATCGCAAATATGGCGCTGTATCTGGCTTCGCCATTCGGAAAAATGATCACTGGCCAGGCTTTAAGCGTCTGCGCAGGCGTCGAAATGATGCCCTGACCTACCGACCGTAGAGCAGAAAATACCTATCCTGTCTATTTTAATCCGGGTCGTTTCACCGGATCTGAAGGGCGTGGATAACGGTAAAAATCCATTTCAGTTTTTATTCCGGAATTTCCGCTTCTCATTATTGACAGATTTAACGCGTTGCGCATTATGCATCATGTTGCGCATTGAGCAACAACACCGGAGTTGAGGAGGAACTACCAGTGCCTGACAAAAAGAAGGTTGGCTTCATCGGTTTGGGCGACATGGGTTTTGCCATGGCGTGCTGCCTGTTGCGCGAAGGCTTTGACGTTGTCGGCTTCGATCTGCGTCAGGCCCAGCTGGACGCGCTTCGTGCAAAGGGCGGCACGATCGCCTCCAGTGCCGCTGACATCGGCGCACAGGTCGATGTGGCCTTTGTCATGGTGATGGACGGCGCACAGGTCGAAAGCGTGATCAGCGGCGAACACGGGCTGCTGAACACCATGTCCGCTGGCTCCACGATCATCATTTCCTCCACCATCATTCCCGATGAGATCCGCGCAATCGAAAAATCCTGCATCGCCAAGGGCGTGGAGATCATCGACACCCCTGTCACCGGCGGGTTGATCGGCGCATCTGCGGGCACATTGGTGCTTATGGCCGCCGCAAAACAAACCGTGTTTGACGCGCATAAGCCGCTGCTCGATGCCGTGGGCGGGACGATCCACCATGTCGGCGAAGAGATCGGCGCGGGCCAAAGCGTCAAAGCTGCGCTTCAGGCGCTTATTGGCAGCACGCTTGCTGGGCTATTTGAAGCGCTGGCGCTCGGCGCGAAGGCCGGCGTGAAGGGGCAAGTCATTTACGACGTCTTCACATCCGGTTGGGTCGGCAGCCCGCTTCTGCGTCAGGCAACCGAATGGGTGATGGACCGGAAGTTCACGGGCACCGGAAGCTCCGTCCACACGATGAACAAAGACCTCAGCATCAGCCTGCGGGTCAGCCACAGCGTCGGCTCCCCCCTCTTCGTCGCATCCGCAGCGCATGAATTGTTCAAGTCGGGCGCCGCGAAATTCCCTGAAGAAGACAACTGGGCCGTCACCAAGGTGATCGAGGGCATATCAGGCGCCACGGTCGAGTGGTGAACAAGGTGAAGCTCAGCGTCATCACCGATGGACTTTGCCCAGATCTTGCGCAGGCGCTATCCGTCGCCGCCAAGGCCGGTCTGCAAGCTGTCGAACTGCAGCACATCGGCGGCAAGCAGATCCATGCGCTTTCGCCCGCCGAAGTTCAGGATGCCCGGCGACATCTGGCAAATTTCGGATTGCCGGTCGCTTGCGTCACCGGGCACACCTTCCACAACTGCGCGATCGACGACCTCATCCAAGACCCCGCAAAGCTGTCGGCAGAACTGGACAAGCTGAAAGCCTGCCTTGAGTTTGCTGCCGCATGCGACTGCCCGACGGTGCGCGTGATGAACTTCCGCAAGGAGATGTTTCTGTTTGGCGGTGGCGGCGCGGAGGCATGGAACGTCAACACGGCCCTGTGGGATCAGCTTCTGGAGATGATCCAAGCCGCAAGCGCCCTTGCGGGCCCAACCACACTCGTTCTGGAAACCGGCCTGAATTCGGCCATCAGTTCGGCCACGCTGGGGCGCCGCCTGATTGATGCGCTCGACGCCGACAATATCGCGATCCTCTGGGATCCTGCCAATTGTTTGTTCTACTCCGAACGTCCTGCGCCGGAGGGCCTCGACAGCCTCGACGCACGCCATATCGGTCATGTCCATATCAAGGACATGCGGCTCGATATCGCCGGGGCCCGCATCCAGCACTGCGAAATAGGCCACGGGGACATGGCCCCCTACCTTGCCCCGCTCGCTCAGGGCCTGCGCGCCAAGGGATACGAGGGATATGTCTCTCTAGAAAGCGTCTACCGCCCCGACGGCGGCAGCTTCGCAGACGGCTTCCACGCGTCACTCGATACGTTTCGCCGGCATTTCGGGAGCGCCCAATCAGCCGCTTCCGCCGCACCCATCTGACACCTCATTCCGCACACCCAACAACGGAGCTGAAATGGAAAAGCTAGTCATCACCGTCACTTGCGATTCGACCATGTCGTATCCCAGCAACCCCAACAACCCGACCCCAAAGGGCATCCCGGCTGTCGCTGAGGAATATGTCCGGTCGGTCAATGCCGGGGCAAGTATCTGCCACCTGCACGGCCCCTACACCGTAGACGAGAAGCTGCGGGACGACGGAACCAAGATGTCCGACCTCGACATCCCCGGCTGGGGCGTTCTGCGCGAAGGGATCACCTCCGAAGTGGACGCCATCATCCAGTATGGCATCGCCAACGGGCGGTTCGACCAGCGCATGAAGTTGATCGAGGCCCAGCAGCCCGAAATGCTGTCCACCTGCTTTAACGCGCATGACGAATGCTTCGATTACGAAAATGACCCCAACCCGGTTGAACTATATGCCATCCATTCGCGGGACGAACTGCGCGACTACTGCCGCGAAACCCGCAAGAATAACGTCAAAATGGAAATCGAAGCTTTCCAGTATGGTGGCATCTGGAACGCCATGCGCATGCAGGAAGAAGGCCTGCTGGAAGACAACCCTTGGGTGACCTTCTTCCTTGGCTGGAAAGGCGGATGCTGGACGCCCCCGACCGTGCAAGCCATGACCTATATGGCAGATCACTGCCCCGACGGGTTCACTTGGAACACCAGCGTGATGGACCCCGAAGCACAGTGGAGCGTGCTGTCGACCGCGATCAGCTTGGGCGGCCATGTCCGTGTCGGGATGGAAGACAATCCGTTCCTTACGCCCGGCGAATACGCCAAGTCGAACGCAGAGCTTGTCGAGAAAATTGTTCGCATCGCGCGCGACCTTGGCCGGGACATCGCGACCCCCGCTGAGGCCCGTGCAATGATCGGGCTGGCCGGTTAATCAAATTGGGCGGGGCACGGCACAGGGCCGCTGCGCCGCTACACTACATGCGTGAAAGGGGGGAGAAAGATGACGACCGATGCTGGAGTGACTATTGGCTCGACATTGCTGGCGATCCGGGACGATGTCGAAACGGCGGTGAAACTCAATCGCGATCTGGGCTTTCAGGCGATGGAGGTGCATGGCAGCCATCTGGGCGCGGGTTTTCCGAACGTGCCCGTGCTGGAGGCGCATGCCGCCGCGACTGGACAGCTGATCCGGGACCAAGGCCTGATCGTCTCAACATTGAACGTCGCCGGTGACCCGTCTTTCCAGCCGTATGGCAACCGGGATGACAGGCAGGCGACCATCGATGGTCTTGCCCGTCACATGCGGTGGGCGCATGCCATGGGTGCACCGCGCGTCCTGTTTTGGGATGGCATCGTCGATAATCCGTCTGAAATCGGGTCTGCGTGCGAAACCCTGGCCGACGTCATCAACGCCGCTCGGGACAAGTCGGGCCTGAGCACTCCTCCCGAACTAACCTGCGAGCTGCACCCTTTCACGTTCGCCCTGACGCACCGCGCGATCGAAGACCTTGGCGCCTCCCTCGTCGCAGCGGGGGCCGGGATATGTTTTGATTTTGCGCATTTCGGGGTCGCGTTGAAAGAGGATCTGACGTCGCTCCTTACGCCGGGGGTGATCGCTGCCACCAATCTGCTGCATTACTCCGACACCGACTTCCTGTCATCCGAGGTGCATTTTCCGCCAACTGAAGGGAAAGTAGATTTTGACGAAATCGGGCGGCTATACAAAAATAGAAATATTCCCGTCGCATGGGATCTGTTTTCATGGCCCGCCCCACGCCACGCGGTAGGCACCCATATGCAGCATTACGAGCGGTTCGTAGGACTGGTCTGCAATCAGTAATCACATCATCTGCGCATCCTCCGGAGGGTCATAATGAAAGCCGCTGCCTTAACACAGTTTGGAAAACCGCTTTCCATCATTGATGCACCAACTCCGCATCCCGGAGATGACGAGGTTCTTATCCGCGTTCGTGCCTGCGGCATCGATGGAACGGATTTAAAACTATGCAAAGGATCCGGCTATGCTCCGAAGCTCCCATTCATTATGGGTCACGAATTTACCGGAGAGGTCGTAAAACTCGGCCCCAACGTCAATGACTTTGCCGTGGGTGATCGCGTTCTTCCCTATATCTTTGTTTCACCTCTTGCTCGGGCCGGTCAAAAACACCGCGATCAAATGGACCCCGATTTAATGGGGGTCATTGGCATCGATGGCTTTTCGGGTGGATATGCAGAATATGTATGCGTGCCCGCCGCGCAGCTGGTTCATTTACCTCGGTCTGTTTCATGGGAGGACGGCGCGGTCCTATGCGACGGGGCGCTGACGGCTTATCACGCAGTGGACCGCGCCCAGATATTGCCGGGACAGCGAGTGGCCATGATCGGCGTCGGCGGTGTCGCGGCCTATGCCCTACAGTTTGTTGCCCTGGCAGGCGCCGAAACCCTCGCGCTGGACAGGGTGCAGGCCAAGCTGGACTGGGCCCAGACGCTCGCCTCTGGCGTTCGCACCAGCGTTGTGGACGCTGACACAAGTCCGCCGTCCGATGCCGGGCTGGCCGATTGCGTGCTGGACTTCGTTGGTAACGCAGCGACATTTGCGTTGGGTCGCCAGCTTCTGGATCGAAACGGGCGATATGTCTTCGTCGGCTATGGCGAAGACAGCATCACAGTTTCCCCCAAGGACATGTCGCGGTCGCAGATGACCATTCTCGGAACGCGGGGCGGCAGCCGCGACGATCTGGCGGCGGTCATCGAATTGGCCGCGAATGAGCGCATCGTTTCCGCCGTAACCGACCGATATGCCCTTGATGACGTCAATGATGCGCTTCAATCGCTGTCGCAGGGACAGATCCTTGGCCGGTGCGTTCTGCGCCCCTAATGTTGAAACCTTAGTGAGCGCTCACGAACTCCATCAGCCGGGCGCCGGCCTCCTCCGCTTTCTTTACCATCCGCGAAGCTGGCCCCGACAGCCCGAGAGAGCCGATGACCTTACCCTCCACCTTGGCTGGCACCGCCACGCACATACCGCCTTCGAAAGTTTCTTCGTTGTCGATGGCATATCCACGTTCGCGTATCGCCACGAGACGTTCACGCAACTCTTTTTCATTTTGCGGCGCGCGCGAGGTGCCCTCAAGATATGAAATATCCTTCAGCAGCTCGGTCAATTTCGGCTCATCCATCGTCGATAGATACGCCTGCCCTAATGCAGAGCAATGCATCGACCGCACCGTGCCAATTTGTTCACGAACCGCGACGACGTTATTGGAATCGAGATAGGATGCATAGACCATCGAATTATTGGCCGGCACGCCTAAAATAGCCGCTTCACCAAACTCATCGCGTATAGTCTTAAGAAAGGTATCGAACTTATCTCGCCAGTTTGCCGGGTCTATTTCTCGCCCCGCGTATAGCTTTCGAATCCGATTGGCATCGAGTGCAAACATTAGATTGTCGGGCTCCCGCCGAACGTATCCTATGGCCTCCAACTCTCGAAGCAAACGCAGCGCCGTGCTCCTATTGACATCGAGTTCTCGGGAAATTTCAGCGGAGCTTTTTGGCTCCACGAGGGATTCCAGAACGGCGAACGCTCTTCCCAAATGACTCAGATTTTCTGTGCCCATAATTTTCCCAAACTCTCAGTTCCGGCCAGATCTTTAATTACAGCTTCGGATTTGACCAATCAATCCTCAACGCTGCGACCCCAGACCGGACACCCCGACCCGTTGACGCAAAGTCATTAAGTTGCTATATATGCAACTGTTGCAATACACGCAACACAAATCTTTGCGGACCTCCGCGAAGGTTGGATCAGGGAGGAAAGTCATGAAGAAAGTAAGGTGGAAAGCCTGTGCAATCATGCCCGCCGTTGCGATGTGCGGCATGGCCGGGATCGCGTCCGCGGCGGAGTTGCGGATTCAGACCCATTACGCGTCCGAGTCCCCCGCCGGTAAGCTGGTCGCGCAGTTCGTCGATGACGTCGAAACGATGTCGGGTGGCGAGTTGGCCATTCAGATGCACTATTCCAGCGAGGTGGTCGCGGCGTCTCAGACCTTTGGCGCCACGACGCAAGGTATCCTCGACTGCGATATGACGGGCCCCACGAACAACGCCGGGAAAAATTCGGCGTTTCAGTTCGTCGGCGACATCATGGGCGGCTATGAAACGCCGTATCAGATGCTGTCGTGGCTCGACCACGGCAGCGGGCGCGAACTGACGCAGAAACTCTATGACGAGTATGACATGCAGTTCGTCGGCTGGTGGCTGCAAGGGCACGAATCCCTTGTGTCCGTCGCTTCGCTCGCCGGGGTTGATGACCTCGATGCATGGAAATTCCGGTCGCCCCCCGGACTTGAAAGCAGCATCTTCGCCTCCTTCGGCGCGCGTCCTGTCGTGATGGATTTTGGCGAGGTTCCGACCGCGCTGGAAACTGGGGTGATCGACGGCGCCGATGCCTCGACGCTGAGCACCAATGTGTCGCTGGGTCTGTTTGACCGGGCCAAATACGCGACGTTCCCCGGCTTTCACGCCATGCCGACTGAGCACCTCGCCTGCCGTAAGGACGCGTGGAACGAACTGCCCGAGGCAATGCAGCGCATGATGGAGGTGGCCCTGAAGAAGCTCGCCCTCGATCTCGCCGTCACTGCCGAGGTGCTGGACAGTCAGGCGCTCGTCGAACTGACCGATGCCGGCGTCACCATTCAGGACTGGAGCGCGGAGGACCGACAGAAGTTCCGCGAAGCTGCCCGGTCCAGCTGGATGGACTATGCGGCAGGCAATGACCTCGCCATCGAGATCGTCGAAGCGCATTCCGACTACATGCGCAAACTCGGCATCCTCGAGTGAACCTACGGCTCAGCCGCGCCTAGAGGCGTGGCTGAGCCGCGTCGGACCCACAGCGCCGCTGTGACCAAATGGGGGGCTCTTACATGCAAATCGGCAAATTTCTTTCGTGGGTGGTCGGGTCCAGAACGACCCCGATGACGTCGCGCCTGCTGGGCATTGCGTCGCGGATCACCATGCTTTTGCTGCCCGTTATCGCGGCTGCGATGATCTACGAAGTGATCAAGCGCTATGTGTTTGCGGGCCCGACGATCTGGGTCAACGAATTTTCGGTTTGGCTCGCCGCGATCATCTACCTTGTCGCCGGGCTCTACGCGACCCAACAGCGCGCGCATATCAGTATCACGACCGTGGTGGACTACCTGCCTGTGAAGGCCCGCATGATTTGCGAGCTTTTCTCGCTGATCGTGCTCACCGCCTATGTGGTGGCGATAGTCGCGGGCGGGCTCGATGGTGCCTTGGAGGCCCTGTTGAACTGGGAGAGCCTCGGCACCGCCTTCAATCCCCCCGTCCCAGCTACGATCAAGCCGCTGATCCTCATCGTCTCGGTGTTGGTGCTTTTGCAAAGCGTGCTGAACTTCGTCGAGACCTATCACCGCCGCCCTGCCGCGAGCGAGGACCGTTAAATGTCATCCGAAATCATCGTTCTCGCGTTCGCGCTGCTCGTGGTGCTGCTGATCGCCGGTGTGCCGTTAGGCTTTTCCACCGGCGCAATTGGTGCCGCGCTTTTGTGGATCAACTTTGGCCCTGCCGGATTGTCGCTGATCGCCCAGCGCATCTACGATCTTGCCGTAACCTTTTCGCTTCTTGCCGTGCCGCTGTTTATCTTCATGTCGATGCTGCTGGAGCGAAGCGCCATCGCGCAGCGCATGTATGATGCCCTCAATCTGCTTTTGTGCCGGATCAGGGGGGGCGTCGCGGTCACCACCGCGGGCATGGCCGTCATCATGGCCGCAATGTCCGGCATCATCGGGGGCGAAATTGTGCTGCTGGGCTTGGTTGCGCTGCCTCAGATGCTGCGCCTCGGCTATGACAAGCATCTGACGATCGGGACGATCTGCGCCTGCGGCTCGCTTGGGACGATGATACCGCCTTCGGTCGTGCTTATCATGTATGGGCTGATCACGCAGACATCGATCAATGACATGTTCGTCGCCGCCGTTGTTCCCGGATTGCTCCTCGGGGCTGTCTTTATCGGCTACATCATTATCCGGGTTAACCTGAACCCCGCACTCGCACCGGTGGTCGAGCGCCCGCCTGCGACACCGCAAGAACGGGGCGGGCACCCGTTGATCGAAATGACGCTGACCTTGGCCCCGTTTGCCATTGGTGGGGCGGCAGGGGTCATTGGCGCTCAGGCCGGCGCGGAGGGGGCCACTTCTGTCAGCATCGGCATTGGAACCTGCGCGGCGCTCCAACTGATCGCAATCTTGATCACCCAGAAACGTCAGGATCTGATCATCGCGCATGGTCTGGTGCCACCGCTGCTCATCGTCACGGTTGTGATGGGCTCGATCTACGGCGGCATTACCGGGATCACCGAAGCCGCGGCCATGGGGGTCGGCGTCACCCTGCTGATCATCGCGATCCGCGGGGAATTTCAGTTCGATCTTTTTGCAGGTGCCATGGAGGGCACTTTCCGATCCACCGGTGCGATCATGTGGGTCGTGTTCGGTGCGACGGTGCTGGCGGGCGCGTTCAGTCTCTCCGGTGGCAATCGCTACATTGCGTCCCTTCTCGCAGATATGAACCTGTCACCATCGAGCACGATCCTCATCATGCTGCTGATCTTCTTCATTCTGGGGATGTTCATGGACTGGATCGGGATCATCCTGCTCACGATGCCGATTTTCATGCCGATCGTGCGCAGCTACGGCTTCGATCCGGTCTGGTTCGGCGTGTTGTTCAGCATGAGCATGCAGGTCGCCTTCCTGTCGCCGCCATTCGGCTCCGCCGCGTTCTTCCTTAAAAGCGTCGCCCCGCCAGAGATCGATCTGCCGACGATCTACCGATCCTTTGGCCCGTTCATCCTGTTGCAGATTGCGGTCCTGATGCTGGTATTTTTCGTGCCTGACATCGCGCTCTTCCTTGTGCGCTGACCTGTCAACGCCCCTCCCCACAAAACCGTCTCGCGGGAAAACAACGCCCGCCAGCCCCGAAAGGAAATGTCATGAAGTTTGTAAGATTCGGCGACCGCGGCCATGAGAAACCCGGCCTGATTGATGACGATGGGAACTGCCGCGACCTGTCCGGTGTGATCGACGACCTTGCAGGGGACGTGCTGACGCGGCTGCGTGACCTTCCCATCACGATGGACGATCTGCCCATTGTCGAGGGTCACCCCCGGCTCGGCGCCTGTGTCGGGGCGGTGGGAAAATTCATCTGCATCGGGCTGAACTATTCCGACCACGCAGCAGAAGCAGGGGCGACTGTTCCGCCGGAACCCATCATCTTCATGAAGGCCAGCAGCGCCGTCTGCGGGCCGAACGATCCGATCATTATCCCTCGCGGTTCGGAAAAGACCGATTGGGAGGTCGAACTGGGCATCGTGATCGGGAAGCCGGCCAAGTATGTTTCCGAACAGGATGCGCTGAACCATGTTGCCGGATATTGCGTCATCAACGACGTGTACGAGCGCGACTTTCAAACGGCCCGCTCCGGTCAATGGACGAAAGGCAAATCCTGCGACAACTTCGGCCAGACGGGCCCTTGGCTTGTGACGCCCGACGAGGTCGACGACCCTCAGAACCTCCCTATGTGGCTGACAGTGAACGGAGAGCGCATGCAAAACGGGTCCTCGGCCACAATGATCTACGGGATCGCGCATTTGATTTCCTATCTGAGCAACTTCTTTACCCTGCACCCCGGAGACATCATTTCTACTGGCACACCTCCGGGCGTTGGGCTGGGGCAGAAACCACCCCGTTTCCTGCAGCCCGGCGATGTCGTCGAGTTGGGCATCGAGGGCTTGGGCACCCAGCGTCAGGACGTGATCGCCGACTAGGATCGCGCCGGATGCTCACATCAGTCAGGCGCAATGCTGGCTATCGCGGCAACCGCGCCGCGCGAGCCAGCATCTGACCACAGCTCAGCGGCGCGCCTCGCCCGAGCCCGCCCCACGCGCCCCTCCCCGTGATCCTGGGATCGCCCTTCCCCCGCCGGAACCTTTGCGTGCGTGCACCACCTGCCGCCGATCGGTGTTCTGACGGGGGTTTTCCGGTTTGCCCGCCGCCGCCTATCGGATAGGGTCGCACGGACGAGGGAACAGGCGCGATCAACGCGCCGGGGCGGGTCCGGGCGGGGCCTGTGCCGCAGCATCGGGGAGCAGTCCGAACGTGCCGAGATTTGACAGATACGTCCTGTCGCAGCTCATGGTGCTGTTTGGATTCTTCGCACTGGTGCTGGTGTCGGTCTACTGGGTCAACCGGGCGGTGTCGCTGTTTGACGAATTGATCGCGGATGGCCAATCCGCCGGCGTGTTTCTGGAATTCACCGCGCTTTCTCTGCCCAATGTGATCCGGCTGGTGCTACCCATCGCGGCCTTCATCGCTGCGGTCTATGTCACCAATCGGCTGACCTCGGAAAGCGAACTGGTCGTGGTGCAGTCGTCGGGCTTCTCGCCGTTTCGGCTGGCGCGCCCGGTGGCGATGTTCGGGCTGCTGGTGGCGTTGCTGATGGCGGTTCTGGTGCATGTGCTGGTCCCCATCAGCCGCACCCAGCTGGCCGACCGCGAAGGCGAGATCGCCAATGACATCACCGCGCGGTTTCTGACCGAGGGGCAGTTCCTGCACCCCGCCGATGGCATCACCTTCTATATTCGGGAGATCAGCGCGCAGGGCGAATTGCTGGATGTGTTCCTGTCGGACGCCCGCACCGCCGGACAACGCACGACCTATATGGCCAAGCGCGCGCTGCTGTTGCGCCGCGATGACGGGCCCAAGCTCATCATGTTCGATGGCAGCGCCCAGACCTTTACCGAAGCGACGCAGCGCCTGTTCGTCACCCGGTTCAGCGATTCCGCCTATGACATCGGCGATCTGATCACCGGCAATGGCCGCTCGCGCCGGGATGTGCGGGAATACAGCACCCCGATGCTGTTCAGTCCGACGCAGGCCGCCTTGGACGCCACCCGCCGCGACGCGTCGATCTTCCACTACGAGGGCCACCTGCGCATGGTGCAGCCGTTGCAGGCGCTGGTGACCGCGCTGATCGGGTTTTCCGCGCTGATGCTGGGCCAGTTCAGCCGCTTTGGCGTCTGGCGGCAGATCGTGCTGGCGGTGGTGTTGCTGATCGTCGTTCAGATGCTGGAAACGGCGGCGGCGGGTGTGGCGCGCAATGATCCCGCCGCGTGGCCGCTGGTCTACCTGCCTACCGTGATGGGCGGGGGGATGTCCGTGGTGATGCTATGGCTCGCCGGGCGACCCGCCCTGTTCCGACGCAGGCGCAAATCCCCTGCCGGAGGCCAGCCCGCATGAAGCTGCACCTCTATTTCGCGCGCAAGTTCTTCTACGCTTTCGGCACCGTCTTTGCGGTGTTTCTGGGGCTGCTGACGCTGCTGGATCTGGTCGAACAGTTCCGCCGCTTCGAAGGCGACGCGCTTGGCTTTGCCACCGCGCTGGAACTGGCGCTGCTGGCGATGCCGGAGACGCTCTATTCCATTTTGCCGCTGGTGGTGATCCTTGCCACGCTGACGCTGTTTCTGGGGCTTGCGCGGACGTCCGAGATGGTCGTGACCCGCGCCGCCGGGCGTTCCGCGATCCGCGCGCTGGTCGCGCCGGGGATCGGGGCGCTGCTGCTGGGCGCGCTGGCGGTAACGGTGTTCAACCCGATCGTCGCGGCGACCAAGGTGCAATACGATCTGCGGTCCGAACAGCTCGACAGCGGCGGTCGCCGGGTGCTGTCGGTCTCCGAGGAGGGGCTGTGGCTGCGGCAGGGCAATCCCGACGGGCAAACCGTGATCCGGGCGGAGCGGGCCAATCCCGACGGCACCGTGTTCTATGACGTCACCTTCATCGGCATCGATCCGACCGGCACGCCCGTCAGCCGGATCGAGGCGGAGCGCGCGGAATTGGCGACCGGCGAATGGCAGATGCGCTCGGCCAAGGTCTGGGATCTCGTCGGCAGCACCAATCCCGAGCGGGACGCGCAGGTGCTTGACACCTACAGCCTTGCCTCCACCCTGACCCGCGACCAGATCCGCGACAGCTTTGGCGATCCGTCAGCGATCCCGATCTGGGAATTGCCCGCCTTCATCGCGTCGCTGGACCGGGCCGGGTTTTCCGCGCGGCTGCACCGGGTCTGGTTGCAGATGCAGTTGGCGACGCCGGTCTTTCTGCTGGCCATGCTGCTGATCGGCGCGGCCTTTACCATGCGCCACACCCGGTTCGGTCGCACCGGGGTGATGGTGCTGTCGGCGCTGCTGCTGGGGCTTGGCGTCTTTTTCATCCGCAACTTCGCGCAGATTCTCGGCGAAAACGGTCAGATCCCGGTGGCGCTGGCGGCATGGTCGCCGCCCGTGGCCGCGATCCTGCTTTCGCTTGGTCTGCTGTTTCATCTGGAGGACGGGTGATGCGTGCCCTTCTAAGCCCGGCCCATGCCGCCCTGCTTGCCGCCACCACGCTGGGCGCGGGGCTGATCCTGCCCGTCACCGCCCCCGCGCAGATGCTGGTGCCCGCCGAAGGCCGCGCGGCGGAAAACGACACCGCCATGCTGATCGCCGACCGGGTCGAGATCGCGGGCGACAACCGCCTGATCGCGTCCGGCGCGGTGGAGGTGCTGGTCGATGGCATCCGCCTGAAGGCCCAGACCATCACCTATGATGCCAGCGCCGACCAACTGACGATCGACGGCCCGATCTATATGGTGACCGATGACGGCACCATCCTTGTCGCGTCGCAGGCGGAACTGTCCGATGATCTGCAAAACGGCATCCTACGCTCCGCTCGGATGGTGCTGGCCCAGCAATTGCAACTGGCCGCGACCGAAATCAACCGCGTCGGCGGGCGCTACACCCAGCTATATAAGGCCGTGGCCTCGTCCTGCACCGTCTGCGCATCGAACCCGGTGCCGCTGTGGCAGATCCGCGCCGAACGCATCATTCATGACGAAGACGCGCAGCAGCTTTATTTCCACAACGCGCGGTTCGAAATCGCCGGTGTGCCGGTGTTCTATCTGCCGCGCCTGCGCCTGCCCGACCCTTCGCTGGAGCGCGCGACCGGCCTGCTGACGCCTGAATTCCGCTCGACCGACCAGTTGGGTTTCGGGATCAAGCTGCCCTATTTTATCACGCTGGGCGATCACCGCGACCTGACCGTGACGCCCTATCTGTCGTCGAATTTCACCCGCACCGTGGAACTGCGCTACCGGCAGGCGTTCCGCAATGGCGATATCGAATTGAACGGGGCGATCACGCAGGACGATATTCTGGACGATGAGACCCGCGCCTATCTCTTTGCAGAAGGCGCGTTCGACCTGCCCCGCGACTTTGAGCTGACCTTCGATATCGAAACGGTGACGGATAACGGCTACCTGCTCGATTACGATTACTCGTCGAAAGACCGGCTCGACAGCGCCATCGAATTGCAGCGGGTCAAGCGCGACGAACTGATCACTGCGGAGTTCGTGAATTACTATTCCCTGCGCTCGACCGAAAACAATCGCACCCAGCCAACGCTGGTTTTTGACAGCACATGGGAACGCCGGTTCCACGACACGCCCTTGGGCGGGGTCGTCACCGCCTCGCTCGAAGGTCACGGGCATTACCGCTCGTCTGAGGTCGATGACGAAGGCCGTGACATTGGCCGCATCGCCGCCACCTTCGATTGGCAACGCGACTGGGTCACCCCCAATGGCCTGCTGATCGAGGCCGAAACCGCGCTGGTGCTGGATCATACCGGCATTTCGCAGGACGACGATTTCGACAGCACTGTCACCCGCGCCATTCCCGCCGCGGCGGTGGAATTGCGCTGGCCGCTGCTGAAATCCACCTCCGGCGGTGCCAGCCACCTGCTGGAGCCGGTGGTGCAACTGGTCTATTCCCCCGATACCGACGACGTGCCCAATGACGAAAGCACGGAGCCGGAACTGGACGAGGGCAACCTGTTCTCGCTGTCGCGCTTCCCCGGTGGAGATCAGTATGAAAGCGGCCTGCGCGCCAATGTCGGGCTGGGCTGGACCCGGCACGATCCCGCGGGCTGGTCGATGGGCGTCACCGTGGGCCGCATCCTGCGGGCCGAGGATCTGGGCGAATTCGATGGCTACGAGCCGCTGGAAGGCCAAAGCTCCGATTGGCTTGCCGCGATGGAACTGGACCTGCCGGGCAATGTCGGCCTGACCAACCGCGCGCTGTTCGATGACGGGTTCGGCTTCTCCAAGAACGAACTGCGGCTGGATTACGCCAATGACGCGCTGCAACTGGGCACCAGCTACATCTGGATGGCCGAAAGCGAGGCCGAGGGCATTGATGAGGACGTGTCCGAATTGACCGTGGACAGCACATGGGCGCTGTCGCGCAGTTGGCAGTCCGAGGTCGACATCCGCTATGATTTCGAAACCGACCGCGCCGCCAAGGCCGCGCTTGGGCTGACCTATGCCGGGGATTGCGTGTCGGTCGATCTTTCCCTCTCGCGTCGGTTCACCTCCTCGACTAGTGTGGAGCCGACGACGAGTTTCGATCTGTCCGTGCAGCTGGCCGGTTTCGGCAGCGGCAATAGCGGCAACGCGGCCCGGCGGCGCAATTGCGCGGGCTGAGCATGGCCACCCCCGGACAGGCCGAGATCCGAACACGCCCGGCGCCTTCGCGCACAGGCGTCACCGAAGCACAGAGCAGACGGACCCACATGACGATGACCCGCAGACTGACCGCCGCCCTGACCCCTCTGGCGCGTGCCGCCCTGCTTGGCGCCACGCTGATCGCGGCCCCGCTGGCCGCGACCACCGCCGCCACGCTTTTGGCGACTGGCAGCGCGCAGGCGCAAAGCAACCCCTTCGCCCCTGTGATCTTGATCAACAACCGGGCCATCACCGCCTATGAGATCGACCAGCGCCGCCGGATGCTGGAGGTGTTCCGCACCCCCGGCAATCTGGAAGAACAGGCGCGCGAGGCCCTGATCGATGACCGCCTGCGGCTGATCGCCGGGGAACAGATGGGCGTCACGGTGACCGAGCAGGACATCACCGCCGGGATGGAAGAATTCGCCGGGCGTGCGCAGCTCTCGACGCAGGAATTCGTCGCCGGTCTCGCAGGCGCGGGCGTGGCCGAAGAAAGCTTCCGCGATTTCGTCGCCGCCGGTCTGGTCTGGCGTCAGGTTGTCCGCCAGCGCTTCGGCGCTCAGGCACAGGTCACCGAAAGCGAAATCGACAGCGCCCTGTCGCCCAGCTCTCAGCGCGCCAGCGCCGAGGTGTTCTTCTCCGAAATCATCCTGCCCGCCAACACCCCGCAGGCGCAGGCCGAAGCACAGCGCATCGCCGCCATCGTGCAGAACAACCCCGGCAATTTCGCCAATTACGCGCGCCAGTATTCCGCCTCCCGCACCCGCGACAGCGGTGGCCGCGTGGCGCAGGGCGTGCCGCTGGGCAACCTGCCTCCGGCCCTGTCGCAGCAGCTTCTGCAACTGCGCCCCGGTCAGGTGACCGCGCCCGTGCCGTTGCCCAATGCGCTGGCGCTGTTTCAGCTTAACTCGATCCGCGAAACCGGCCGCGCCGATACCGGCAACGCGCAAGTCACCTATATGCAATACCTCATCCCCGGTGGCCGCACGGCGGAAACGCTGGCGCGCGCGCGCCAGATCTCGGATCGGCTCGACACCTGCGATGACCTCTATGCCGTGAACAAGGGCCAAGACCCCGCGCGGCTGGTGGTGTCGGAGCCGGTGACGGCGAACCAACTGCCCGCCGATGTGGCGCTGGAACTGGCGAAGCTAGACGAGAACGAAACCTCCACCACCCTGACCCGCGGCAATGCGCTGGTGCTGACGATGCTGTGCTCGCGCACCGCGCCGCGCGCCGCCGATGCCGAACCGGTGGATCGGGAGGCTCTGGGCAACCGGCTGGTCAACCAGCGCGTCGCGCAACTGTCGGATGGGTATCTGGCCGAACTGCGCGCCAACGCGATCATCCGCACCCCGTGACCGGGCGATGAGCGACCGTTCTCCGTCTCAGACCGCCCCGCTGCCGCCGCTGGCCATGACCTGCGGCGAGCCTGCGGGCGTGGGCCCTGAAATTGCCGCATCCGCCTGGGCACGTCTGGGCGGGCGCCTGCCGTTCTTCTGGATCGGTGACCCGGCGCATCTGCCCGCGGGCACCCCGGTGCGCGAAATCGCCCGCCCCGAGGACGCGCTGCGCGTTGCCGGATCGGGCCTGCCGGTGCTGCCCCATGCCTTTCCCGGCCCGGCCGTTCCCGGCGTGCCGCAACCCGCCCATGCCGCCGAGGTCATCGCCGTCATCGCCCAAGCGGTGGAACTGACCCAGAGCGGCGCGGCCTCCGGTGTGGTGACCTGCCCGATCAACAAGAAAGCGCTGAAGGATGGCGCGGGCTTTGCCTATCCCGGCCATACCGAATACCTCGCCGCGCTTGGCGGGGTGGACCGGGTGGTGATGATGCTGGCCTGCGACGCGCTAAAGGTGGTGCCCGTCACCATCCATATCCCCATCTCCGACGTGCCCGGCGCGCTGACCCGCGATCTGCTGTCTGACACGATCCGCATCACCCATGCCGCGCTGCGCCGGGATTTCGGCTTTGACAATCCGCGGCTTGCCGTGACCGGGCTGAACCCCCATGCGGGCGAAGGCGGCGCGATGGGCCACGAGGATGCCGCCCTGATCGCGCCGGTGCTGACCGCCCTGCGCGCCGAAGGTCTGGCGCTGACCGGCCCGCATCCCGCCGACACCATGTTCCACGCAGGCGCACGCAGCCGCTATGACGCCGCCATCGCCATGTATCACGATCAAGCCCTGATCCCGATCAAGACGCTGGATTTCGCGGGTGGGGTGAATGTGACGCTGGGCCTGCCTTTCGTGCGCACCTCGCCCGATCATGGCACCGCGTTCGATATTGCGGGCACCGGCGTGGCGGATGACACATCGCTGATCGAGGCGCTGAAACTGGCCGACCGCATGGCCCGCGCTCGCGCCACCGCGCGCTAGACCCCGCAACAGGGTCGGGATATGCGGGGACGGACAGCGCCCTGTTTCGGCCCCCCTCTCGCCCTTGCGCCGCGCCCCTCCCTGCGTCGGGTCCGCACCCACGATCCGGCGCGATGCGGCGGTCACCTGAAAGGAATCCCATGGCGGCAATCGACGGTCTGCCCCCGCTGCGCGAGGTGATCGCGACGCATGAGCTGGCGGCAAAGAAATCGCTGGGCCAGAACTTCCTCCTCGATCTCAACTTGACCGCCCGCATCGCGCGCGTGCCGGGCGATTTGAGCGGTGCCGATGTGCTGGAGGTCGGCCCCGGCCCCGGCGGCCTGACCCGTGGTCTACTGGCCGAGGGCGCACGCCGGGTTCTGGCCATTGAAAAGGACGCCCGCTGCCTGCCCGCGCTTGCCGAAATCGGCGCTGCCTATCCGGGCCGTCTGCATGTGCTCGAAGGCGACGCGCTGGAGATCGACCCGCTGGCGCATCTGACCGGCCCCATCCATGTGGTGGCCAACCTGCCCTATAATGTCGGCACCGAACTGCTGATCCGCTGGCTGACCCCCGCCGCGTGGCCGCCCTACTGGTCCAGCCTGACGCTGATGTTTCAGCGCGAAGTGGCCGAACGGATCGTGGCGCAGCCGGGCGACAAGCATTACGGCCGTCTCGCCGTGCTGGCCCAGTGGAAATGCGAGGTCCGCATCGCACTGACCCTCCCGCCAGAGGCATTTTCCCCCCCGCCCAAGGTCCGCTCTGCCGTGGTCCACCTGCGCCCCCGCCCCGAGCCGCTCTATCCCGCCGATCCCGACATCCTCAGCCGCGTCGTCGCCGCCGGGTTCAACCAGCGCCGCAAGATGCTGCGCGCGTCGCTGAAAGGGATCGCCCCAAATATCGAAGCCCTGCTGGAAGAAGCCGGCATCGCCCCCACCGACCGCGCCGAACGCATCGACATCGCCCGCTTCGCCGCCCTCGCCCGACTGGTCGCCGCCCAACGGGCGGGGTGAGATCCGAACACCGCGTTCTCCAAACGAAAAAAGGCGCGTCCCGAGGGGCGCGCCTTTGTCATTCTGGGGTGTGGGTCGGATCAGCCGGTCGCTTCGGACGGGTTGTCCGAGGCCGGGGCCGCTTCGGGGGCGGGGGCCGATTTCGCGCGGGAAGCGCGCGGTTTGGGCTCTGCCGCGCCGTCTTCGGATTTGGGCGCATCGGCCTTCTTGGCGCGCGGTTTGCGCGGGGCGCGGGGCTTGCGCGCCGGTTTTTCCGGCTTGGCTTCGGCGTCCGCGGCGGGGGCGTCGGCGGGCTCCGCCTGATCCTGCGCGGGCGCTGCCGCGCTGCTTTCCGGGGTCTCGACCAGACCGCTATCGGCGCCGGTATCCTCGGCAAAGTCGATCACGTCATCGGTGCGGGGTTTGCGCCGGCTGCGGCTGTCACCGCCCGAGGTGTCGCGCTCAGCGCCCTGCGCATCGCCCTGATCGGCGGCGCGGTCGTTCTGGCGGTCATTCTGGCGATCATTGTGCCGGTCATTTTGACGGTCGTTGCGGCGGTCATC
Source organism: Pacificitalea manganoxidans (assembly GCF_002504165.1). Taxonomy (GTDB): domain Bacteria; phylum Pseudomonadota; class Alphaproteobacteria; order Rhodobacterales; family Rhodobacteraceae; genus Pacificitalea; species Pacificitalea manganoxidans. The sequence goes on along the minus strand of NZ_CP021404.1, from coordinate 1,398,015 downwards.
CTGACGCTCAGCACCGCGATCATTGCGGTCGTTCTGGCGATCATTGCCGCGATCGTTCTGGCGGTCATTGCCGCGATCGTTGCCACGGTCGTTTTGCCGATCATTCTGCCGATCGTTCTGGCCCGAGCCACCGTTTTGCTGGTCGTGCTGCTCGCGGCGGGCATCCTGCTCGCGCTGCGCTTCGCCCAGCATCCGGGTATAATGTTCGGCATGCTGCTGGAAGTTCTCCGCCGCCACGCGATCATTGCTCAGCTGGGCATCGCGGGCCAACTGGGTGTATTTCTCGATGATCTGTTGCGGCGTGCCGCGCACCTTGCCTTCCGGCCCGGAACTGTCAAAGACCCGGTTGGTGATATTGCCCATGGAGCGCGAGCGGTTCGACTTCGAACGCGAACGTGACTTGGATGATCTCATGTTGGTTTCTGGTCCGCCTTGTTGCGGTTTTGCCTGACCCGTGCGCGCCACCGGCGCGGTGCCTTTCAGATCGGACTTTGTTCTGGCTTTGGGCGGGGGGACATGACCTGTCCTGCATCCCGCCTGAAGCCGACTAATCACGCGGAGCCCTGCATGACAAGGGAAAATATGGGGTTTGCGGCAAAACTGATGCCATTTCGCCCCTCAATCGGGTCGAAACGCGGTTTTCTGCGCATCTGGGTCGGTAGGCTTGCAGCCCGTCACGACCCGGTCCCTGCCATCAAGATCGGGGATCACCCGCGCGCGGTCAAGCCCGGCTGCGCAAAATAATGCCCGAACCGCCGCCCCCTGCGTGGGGCCGATTTCCACCATGAGCCATCCGCCGGGGGTCAGGTAGGCGGGCGCGCGGGCGGTGATCGCGCGATAGGCCGCAAGCCCGTCGCCCCCATCGGTCAAGGCGCCGTGAGGCTCCCAGTCGCGCACATCGGGGTCCAGCCCGGCCATTTCGTCCTGCGCGATATAGGGCGGGTTCGACACGATCAGATCGAAGCTGCCCGCCACCGCATCCAGCCAGTCGGACACCCGGATTTCGGCCCGCGCCGCCAGTCCCAGCGCCGCCGCGTTGTCCCGCGCCACGGCGCAGGCAGGCTCCGACAGATCGACGCCCACGCCGGTGGCTTCGCCCCGCTCCGCCAGCAGGCTGAGCAAGATCGCGCCCGATCCGGTGCCAAGGTCCAGCACCCGGCCAAACGGCACGTCCAGCGCGGCGGCGACCAGCGTTTCGGTGTCCGGGCGCGGGTCGAGCACATCGCGCGTCACCCGAAACCGCCGCCCGTAGAAGTCCCGCCCGCCCACGATCTGCGCCACCGGCTGCCGGGCGCTTCGCGCAGCCACCGCCGCCTCAAACCGGGTCGCAGCCTGCGCGGGAAGCGGATCGGGCCCCAGCAGCGTCAGCCGCCCCATGTCCACGTCCAGCGCATGCGCCATCAGGTGACGTGCATCCCGCGCGGGATCGGGGATACCCACCTCGCGCAGCACACGGGTCGCCGCGACCAGCGCGGCATTGACGGTCTGCGCCGGAGACATGCTCACGCGCCCATATCCGCCAGCTTGCGGGCCTGATCGTCGGCGATCAGCGCATCGGTGATGTCATCCAGATCGCCCTGCATCACCTGATCGAGCTTATAAAGCGTCAGGTTGATGCGGTGGTCCGTCATCCGGCCCTGGGGGAAATTATAGGTGCGGATGCGCTCGGACCGGTCGCCGGATCCGACCTGCGCCCGACGGTCAGCGGCGCGGGCATCGGCGGCACGGCTGCGCTCCATGTCATAGAGCCGGGCGCGCAGCACCTGCAGGGCGATCTCGCGGTTGCGGTGCTGGGACTTTTCCGACGACGTGACCACGATCCCGGTCGGCACATGGGTGATGCGCACGGCGCTGTCGGTGGTGTTCACATGCTGCCCGCCGGCACCGCTGGCGCGCATGGTGTCGATGCGCAGATCGCCGGGATCAATCGCCACGTCGACCTCTTCGGCCTCGGGCAGCACGGCCACCGTCGCGGCAGACGTGTGGATGCGCCCGCCGCTTTCGGTGGCGGGAACCCGCTGCACCCGGTGCACGCCGCTTTCGAACTTCATGCGTGCGAACACGCCCTCGCCGCCGATGCGGGCCGTGGCTTCCTTGATGCCGCCAAGTTCGGTTTCCGCGTAATCGACCGGCTCGAAGCTCCAGCCATGCGCCTCCGCGTGGCGCTGATACATCCGCCACAGATCGGCGGCGAACAGCGCGGCCTCCTCCCCGCCGGTGCCGGGGCGGATCTCGATCATCGCGGGGCGGGCATCGGCGCTGTCGCGCGGCAGCAGCGCCAGTTGCACGGCGTGTTCCAGATCCGGAAGCTGCGCGCGCAGGCCCGGCAATTCGGCCTCGGCCAGTTCCGCCATCTCGGGATCGCGGGCCAGCGCCTCGGCCTCGGCCAATTCGGTGCGGCAGCGCCGCCACGCCGCAATTGCGCCGACCACCGGCTTCAACTCCGCGTATTCACGGGCGAGCGCCACGATCTCGGCGCCATCCGTGGCGCCACCGGCCATCTTCGCTTCGAGAAACTCGAACCGGGCGATGATCTCTTGCAATCTGTCCTCGGGAACCATGCGCGACGCAGTGGCTTAATCAGCGCGCCCGGTCAAGATGCGACGCGGGACGGGCACGGCCCTACAGCGCCATCGCCGCGTCCAGCCGCGCAAGCCAGCGGGTGACGCGCGTGCGGTTCACGCCCATGTCCTCGCGGCCAAAGCGCAGCCGGGACAGGATCTCCAGCCGGGTGCCGCCACCGGGGGCGGGCTGGGCATCGGCGGTGATGTAATCCGGGAACCCCCACAGCCGGGTGCGCTGCACCCATGTGATCCGCCCCTCTCCCGGCGCGCCCGCCACCCGTTCGGTGCGCGGCTCCGACAGGGCGATGGCGTCAAGCTCGGCCAGCACCTCGCCCGGATCGCGCCCGGCAAAGATGCGCGGCGGCAGATCGCCGCCCGGCGCCATGACGAAGCGTCCCTTGCCGGGCCGGGCCGCAGACGGGTCCGTGTGCCACAAATCGGGGTCCGATGGCGCCAGCCGCACCCACAGGGCAAACCCCGCGACAGCCAGAAGCACCACAATGAGAAGGGTCAGAAGAAGCCGTATCATGGCCCGCAGATAGCATCCCCGCGGAAGGGAGCAAGCATGCCGCAGGCCAGCGCCCCTGAAATCACTTGCGAGATGACAAGAATCGCGTATTTTCCGCGCTCCCTCGATACGACCGCTTGAATGGTCGGCGAAGGGGGCGTAAGAGGCGCCGAAGATTTATCGCACACCCTGGGGCCAAGCCCCTCAGAGACAGAGGTTGAGACATGGCTGTCCCTCAGAATAAAGTCACCCGTTCGCGCCGCAACATGCGTCGTTCGCACGACGCCCTGGTCGCGGACAATCCCGCAGAATGCCCGAACTGCGGCGAGCTGAAGCGTCCGCACCATGTGTGTGGTGCTTGCGGCCACTACGCCGACCGTGAGGTCGTCGCTCAGGCTGACGAGGTCGATCTCGACGAAGACGCCGCCTGATCTTCGGGCAGGTTGATTCAGAATGACGGACGGCTCCGGGGATCGGTCGGCCGCGCCATCGCGCGCCGCCGGAACTGACCCAAAAGGCAGTGATCTATCCAGCACGGACCCCAACGGGTCCGCGTCTGACGCGTCGCGTGGCGACGATCTCCCCCTCGCCCTGCGTGGCAAGATCGTCATCTCCATCGACGCGATGGGCGGGGATAAAGGTCCGGCGCCGGTCATTCAGGGCATGGCGAAATCCGCTGCGAAGAACCCCGATATCGGGTTCATCGTGCATGGACCGCGTGCTGAACTCGAACCTCTCATCGCCCGGCGCAAACTGGGCGACCGATGCGTCATCCGCGATGCCGAAGGCGTCGTGACGATGGACGCGAAGCCCAGCCATGTGATGCGTCACGGCAAGGGCACGTCGATGTGGTCGGCCATCGAATCGGTCCGCGACAAGCAGGCCACCGTCGCGGTCAGTTGCGGCAACACCGGCGCGCTTATGGCCGTGTCGATGGTGCGGCTGCGGCGCCTTCCCGGTGTCGCCCGCCCCGCCATCGCCTGCCTGTGGCCCTCGCGCAATCCGCAGGGCTTCAACGTGATGCTCGATGTCGGCGCCGATGTGCGCGCCGATGCCGAGGATCTTTTGCAATTCGCGATGATGGGCACCAGCTACGCCCGCAACGGCCTCGACATCCGGCGCCCGCGCGTCGGCCTGCTCAATGTCGGCACCGAAGAGCATAAAGGCCGGGCGGAGCTGAAAGAAGCGCATGAGCTGATTTCCCGCGCCGCCGCCAGTTCCGATTTCGAATATGTGGGCTTCGTCGAAGGCGGGGACATCCCCTCCGACCGGGTCGATGTGATCGTCACCGACGGGTTCACCGGCAATGTCGCGCTGAAAACCGGCGAAGGCACGGCCAAGCTGATCTCGGAACTGCTCCGCGCCGCGTTCAAGCACAGCCCGCTCAGCCGCATGGCCGCGCTTCTCGCGCTGACCTCGCTCAGCCGGTTCTCCAAGCGGATCGACCCGCGCCGCGTCAATGGCGGAATCTTCCTTGGCCTGAACGGAACGGTGGTGAAATCCCACGGCTCCGCCGATGCCACCGGGGTCTCCGCCGCGATCAAGCTTGCCTTCCGGCTGGGTCAGATGGGCTTTGCCGACAGGCTGGCCGCGCGGGTTGCATCCGCGACAGCCGCGGGGCAGGATGCGCTCCACACCGCCGAAGAGAGCGATAAAAGCCAATGACAATACGCGCCACGGTTCGGGGCGTCGGGCATTACCTGCCCGACCGGGTGGTCCCCAATTCCGAATTCGAGGCGACGCTCGATACCTCCGACGAGTGGATCCGCTCGCGCACCGGGATCGAACGCCGCCACTTTGCTGCGGAAGGCCAGACCACCTCCGACCTCGCCACCAACGCCGCGCGTGCCGCGCTGGAAGATGCCGGGCTGGAACCCGGTGATCTGGATGCGCTGATCGTGGCGACCTCCACCGCCGATCTGACCTTCCCCTCCGTCGCCACGATGGTGCAGGCCAAACTTGGCATGAGCTCCGGCTTTGCATTCGATGTGCAGGCCGTCTGCGCGGGCTTCGTCTATGCGCTGTCCAATGCACATGCGATGATCGTATCCGGTCAGGCCCGCCGTGTGATGGTCATCGGTGCCGAAACATTCTCCCGCCTGCTCGACATGGCCGACCGCAGCACCTGCGTTCTGTTCGGCGATGGCGCAGGCGCGCTTCTGCTCGAAGCGACCGACGCCGAAGGCACGCCGCAGGATCGCGGCATCCTCGCCACGGATCTCAACTCCGACGGCAGCTATCGCGATGTGCTCTATGTCGATGGCGGCACCTCCACCGGCACCACCGGCTTCCTGCGTATGCAGGGCCGCGAAGTGTTCCGCCACGCGGTCGAGAAGCTCGCGACCACGGCTCATACCGCCCTCGATAAGGCCGGGCTCACCGCCGAAGACGTTGCTTGGATCGTGCCGCATCAGGCCAACCTGCGGATCATCAAGGCCACCGCGCAGCGCATGGGCCTTGGCATGGACAAGGTGATCGTGACCGTTCAGGATCACGGCAACACCTCAGCGGCATCGATTCCCCTCGCCCTCTCCGTGGGCAAGGCCGAGGGTCGCATAAAACCCGGCGATTTGGTCGTGACCGAGGCAATCGGTGGCGGTCTGGCGTGGGGATCGGTGGTTTTGCGCTGGTAACAGCGGAAAAGACGGGTCTGGCGCGGTTCTCCAAGCCGTTGATATTGACTCGGAATTTCAAAGACACCTAACCTGCCCGCAATATTGACAGGGGGACGGGAATGACTGGCAAGACATTGACGCGCATGGATCTCAGCGAAGCGGTGTTCCGCGAGGTGGGACTGAGCCGCAACGAATCCGCTCAGCTGGTCGAATCCGTGCTGGGCTACATGTCCGATGCGCTGGTCGAGGGCGAGAGCGTCAAGATCTCCTCCTTCGGGACATTTTCGGTCCGCGACAAGGCCGCTCGCGTTGGCCGCAACCCCAAGACGGGCGAAGAGGTGCCGATCCATCCCCGGCGTGTCCTGACCTTCCGCCCCTCGCATCTGATGAAGGACCGGGTCGCCGCTGGCAACAAATCCTGACGACCCGGATGATACCCTATGCCCAAAGCCCCTGACGCCTTCCGGACGATCAGCGAAGTCGCCGACTGGCTCGAGGTTCAGACCCATGTGCTGCGGTTCTGGGAGACGAAGTTTCCGCAGGTCAAACCGCTGAAACGAGCCGGTGGCCGCCGTTATTACCGTCCTGCCGACATGCTGCTCCTTGGCGGTATCAAACGGCTGTTGCATGACGATGGCATGACCATCAAGGGCGTGCAGAAGATGCTGCGCGAACGGGGCGTGCGCGAAGTGGCGGATCTGTCCCGCCCGCTGCGCACCGATGAGGAGGGCTATCTCACCGTCGCCCCCGCCGCCAACGCCCCCCGCGCGCCCCGTCCCCGCACCGTGCCGCCCCTTGCGATGCCCGACGCGATGCCTGATGCGGTCTCGGAGGCAGGCCAGCCCACCGCCCTGCCCCAGGTCGCGCAGGCCGCCGCGTCCCAGCCCGCCGCATCCCAGCCCGCCGCATCGCAGCCTGCAGCCCACGCACAGGCCGCGCAAACACCGGCAACACAGACAACCGCACCACAGGATTACGGCCAGAGCGGCGTGGCCGAGGCGGAGCCCATCAGCCCCGTCATGGCGCAGGCAGACACAGCCCCAGCGGATGCACCGGCGCAAACGGACACGCCCTCGCCTAACGACCCCGCCGCAGACCCCGCGCCCGAGGCCCCCTTCATTGATCTCGGCGCGCCGGATGCGGACACACGGCTCGCCGAACCCCCCGCCCCCAACCCCGAGGTGCGCGCCATGGACGATCCCGAACGCGACCCGCCTGCGGACAGCCTGTCCATCGCCGACAGCCCGTCCACGGCCCCGGCGCCCGACACAGACGACACAGACGACACAGACGACACGCCTGCGCAGCCCCCCGTCGGCGTCGCCACCGAAGGTCTTGCAGAGCCGCGCCACAATCCGCTGCGCGATCCCGCCGAGCCGGGTTCGGAAATCCGCGCCCCGCGCCCCTTCCGCCCCGGCGGCTACGGCATCGCCGATGGCGCGATTCAGGCCCCGCCCACAGCACAGCAGGGCAGCGGCGCTGAGGCCAGCGCCCCGTCCGACACAGGCCCGGTCATCAGCCGTCAACTGGCCCACAGCCTGCCCGGCGACGCCACCCGCGCCCGCCTGCGCCCGATCCACGACGCGCTCGTGGCGCTGCGTGAAAGAATGACGAAAAACCCGTGAGATCGCCCTTGCCACGGCCACGGAAATCGGTAGAACACCCCAACGTCGGGCTATGGCGCAGCCTGGTAGCGCGTCCGTCTGGGGGACGGAAGGTCGCAGGTTCGAGTCCTGCTAGCCCGACCAACAAAACCGCCCGCGTGCCCATCGGGGACGCGGGCGTTTTGCTGTCTGGCGTCCCGCTTGGGTCCGCGTGGCACCGCGCCAGTTCGGCATCGTTCGCCGTGGCGCAGCCCACCGACGCATAGGCAAGGGAGGCCGCCGCAATGATCGACACCCACACCCTCCGGGGCGTTCTGCCCAGCCAGACCATCGCCGCGATGATCGACGACGGTGCGATCGGCGCCGACCCCGCGATCACCGCCGCGCAGATCCAGCCCGCCAGCCTCGATCTGCGGCTTGGCACCCATGCATGGCGGGTCCGCGCCTCATTCCTTGCCGGAAAGGGCCACCGCGTCGAAGACCGCCTTGACGAATTCACCATGCACCGCATCGACCTGACGGAACAGGGCGCGGTGCTGGAGAAGGGCTGCGTCTACCTCGTGCCGCTGATGGAACACCTCGCCCTGCCCCCCGGCGTGCAGGCCGTCGCCAATGCCAAAAGCTCCACCGGCAGGCTGGATCTGTTGACCCGCCTCATCACCGATGGCGGGGTGGAATTTGACCGCATCGCACCGGGCTATAACGGCCCGCTCTACGCCGAAATCTGCCCCCGCAGCTTCTCGGTCCTTGTGCGGCCCGGTATGCGCCTGAACCAGATCCGGTTCCGGCAGGGGGACGCGGTGCTGGGCGACGACGCGCTGCGCGCGCTTCATGCGCAAACGCCGCTGGTCTCGGGCACCGCGATGATCTCCCAAGGTCTCGGCTTCTCTGTCGATCTACGCCCGTCCGAAGGCGATCTCGTCGGCTGGCGGGCCAAGCCGCATACCCCGGTCATCGATCTCGACCGTATCGGCGCCTACGACCCGGCGGAGTTCTGGGAGCGTGTGACTTCCCGCAACGGGCGCATCATTCTGGACCCCGGCGCGTTCTACATCCTCGTCAGCCGCGAGGCCGTCACCATCCCGCCGGACCACGCCGCCGAAATGGCGCCCTATCTGGCGATGGTCGGGGAATTTCGTGTGCATTACGCAGGCTTCTTCGATCCCGGCTTTGGCTGTGACGTGGCCGGCGGCGCAGGCTCCCGCGGGGTACTGGAGGTTCGCTGCCACGAGGCTCCCTTTGTGCTGGAACACGGGCAGGTCGTCGGGCGGCTGGTCTATGAGCGCATGACCACCCCCCCGGATCAGCTTTACGGCGCGGGCATCGCCTCGAATTACCAGGGCCAGGGGCTCAAACTGTCGAAACATTTCCGCGCGGTCTAGGCACCTTTCACACGACCGTCCCAAAGGGAGAGGCACGCCTTGGCGGCACCCGCCTGACAGCACTCACTCCTCGCCGTCGTCATCCCCAGCGTCGAACATCGCGCCCTGCCCCTCGTCCTCGTCCAGCGCTTCGGGCGCGCCAAAACCCGGACGCGGGCGATTGTCCAGAAGCCCGGCCTCGCGCAACTCCTTCAACCCCGGCAGATCGCGCGCGCTCTCCAGCCCGAAATGATCGAGAAAACCCTGCGTGACCACATAGGTCACCGGACGGCCCGGCGTCATCCGGCGGCGGCCGAAGCGGATCCATTCAAGTTCCAGCAACTGATCCACCGTGCCCCGGCTGACCGACACGCCGCGAATCTCTTCGATCTCGGCACGGGTCACCGGCTGGTGGTAGGCGACGATGGCCAGCGTTTCGATTGCCGCGCGCGACAGCTTGCGGGTCTCGACGGTTTCGCGCTGCATCAGATGCGCCAGATCAGGCGCCGTGCGCAGCGCCCATGCCTCGCCCACCCGGACCAACCGCACGCCGCGCCCCTCATAGCGCCGCGACAGCAGCTCCAGCGCCAGCTTGGCCTCCGCGCCGTGCGGCATACGGGCCTGAAGTTCGGCAATCGTCACCGGCTCGGCCGTGGCGAACAGGATCGCTTCCACCATCCGCTCCTGCTCGGCCAGCGGCGGGGCCTCGAACAGCCCGGCGGGCCGGGCGGCGGCCTCGGCGGCAGCCATCTCCACGGGATCGTTGCTGTTGGCGGGATGCGGCGTGCGGGGGTTAGTCATCATCGGCCTCGTCAGTCCTCTCGTCGCGGCCGGGCGCACTGCGCGCATCCAACCGCTCGTCTTCGTCCTCGTCCCGCGCGGCGCGGATCTCGATCGGGGCAAAGGTCTCGCCCTGCCGGATGGTGATCCGCCCGGCCTTCACCAATTCCAGCGAGGCGGCAAAGGTCGATGCCGTGGCCGACCGCCGCTTTGCCGGATCGTCGTCCCAGCCTTCGGGCAGATACCGGGTCAGGTCGGTCCAATCGCCGGTGAACCCGATCATCCCCCGCAGCCGCTCCAGCGCCTGCTCCATCGTGAATAGCTTCTCGCGGTCCATCACGAAGGGGCGAAAATCATCCTTGGTCCGCACGCGGGCATAGGCGCGCATCAGGTCCATCAGATTGGCGCTGTAGCGCACGACCCGCACCCGCTCGATGCTTTCGGGAATGCCCCGGACGAAGAATTCCCGGCCCTTCTGATCCCGCGCCATCAATTCGGCGGCGCGTTCACGCATCGCCTGCAACCGTTCCAGCTGAAATGCCAGATGCGCGGCCAGTTCCTCGCCCGAAGGCCCCTCATCGCGCGGATCGGGCGGCAGCAACAGCCGCGATTTCAAAAATGCCAGCCACGCCGCCATCACCAGATAATCCGCAGCCAGTTCGATGCGCAGCGCCTTCGCCCGCTCGACGAAGCTCAGATATTGCCGCGCCAGTTGCAGGATCGAAATCCGCCGCAAATCCACCTTCTGCGTCCGCCCCAGCGTCAGCAACAGGTCGAGCGGCCCCTCGAAGCCCTCCACATCAATGATCAGCGCCTCGGCGGCCAGACGTTCGGCCACCTCACCGGGATGAAGCGGCACCGGCTCGTTATCAGCCATCTCGGCCTCGTTCGTTGGGGTCTTGCAGGCTCGGGCGGTGCGCGCGCGGCTCAGAAGGCCGGCGCAGGCAGGGCGTCAAACTCCGCCGTGAGCGCCGCGATGTCAATGTCATCCGGGCTCCGCCGGGCGGCCACCGCCGCGTCAGCCCGGCGTAGGGCCGCCCCCCTCAGCACACCAGAGGCCTCCACCGTGGCCAGCATCTCCGGCATCTTGCCGTTGCAATGCAATACCACGTCGCAGCCCGCCGCAATCGCCGCCGCAGACCGCGCGGCGATGCTGCCGGATAGCGCTTCCATCGAAATGTCGTCGCTCATCAACAGCCCGTCAAACGCCAGCGCCTCGCGGATCACGCTGATCGCAGGGGCCGAAATCGTTGCGGGCAGGTCCGGGTCCAGCGCGGTGTAGACAATATGCGCGGTCATCGCCATCGGCAGGTCGCGCAGCGCGTGGAACGGCGGGAAATCCCGCGCGTCTAGGTCGGCCCGCGTGGCGTCGACCACCGGCAATTCCAGATGACTGTCGAGCCGCCCGCGCCCGTGGCCGGGAATATGCTTCAACACCGGCAGAACGCCCCCCGCCAGCAGCCCATCCGCCACCGCACGGCCCAGATCGGCCACCGCGCTCGGCGCGTCGCCATAGCAGCGGTTGCGCAGGAAATCGTGGGTCTCGTCATCGGCCACATCGACCATCGGCGCGCAATTTCCGTCGATCCCCAGCGCGCGCAATTCCGCCGCGATCAGGCGGTAGCGCAGATACATGCCCCGGCACGCGGTCGCGTGATCCGGCGCGGCGCGGATCTGGTCCAGCGGCGGTAGCCACTCCCGCCCCAATGGCGGGCGCAGGCGCTGCACGCGGCCCCCTTCCTGATCGATCAGGATCACCGCGTCATGCCCGGCAGCGTCTCGCAGCGCGGCACAGAGCGCGCGGATCTGCTCCGGCGTCTCAAGATTGCGGGAAAACAGGATAAAGCCCCAAGGCCGCGCCTGCGCAAACAGCGCGCGTTCCTCGGCGGTCAGCACCGGACCGGCACAGCCCAAAATCGTCGCGGAATAGCTCATCAGCGCGCCATCACCGGAATGCAATCGGCCCGTTCAGCCACCAGCGCGGCACAGAACCGGCGCGCCTCGGACAGATCGTCAAACCCCGTCGCCCGCAGCCGGTAGAAGGTCCGCCCACCGGACCGCGCTTCCTGCACCACCCGGCTTTTGCCTTCCATCAGCGCGGCGAAGCGGCCATTGATCCGGCCCCATGCCGTGCGCGCGTCCTCGGCACTGTCGAACGCACCCAGCTGCACCAGCCGTGCGCCCACGGGAATGTCGGCCACGGCCACCTCGGCGGCCTCCACCGGCGCGGCGGGGAGCGACACTTGCGTCGGTGCGACCCGCATCACCCGGTTTGCCGGGCGCGGCGCAGGTCGGGGGGAGCGCGCAGGCCCCGGCCCCTTGACCATCATTCCCGGCTCCGGCGTCTGCGCCAGCGCCGCGACACGCACGGTTTCCGCCACTTCTTCCTCTAGGCTTTGGGTCGCGCCCAAGGCCGCCATGATCGCCGACGCGACATCGGGATCGTCAACCTCTGCCACCGCGTCGGGCAGAACCTCCACCGGGGCACTATCGCGCGCGTCCAGCTCTGGCGCGGGGTCGCTGGCCTCCGCGTCCTCCACCATCACCGTTTCCGGCTCCGCGATCAGGCTTGCGGCATCCTCGGCCCGCGCGATTTCTCGCGGCGCGGCATCGGCGGCGGGCAGCGTCACCCCGCGCGTCAGGCCCAGCATCATCTCCCGCGCGGCGGCGGCGGGGTCGTTGCGGATCACATCCGGGGTCAGGCTTGCCAATGTCGCGGTCGTTCCGGGCAGCGTAGGCGATGGCGTATCGAGCCCCGCCCGCTCCAACGTCGCGGGCACGCTCGCCGCGCGGCTCACCTGCGCTTGGGCCGACCGCTCCGATTGCGCGGCAGCCTCCGCTTGCGCCAACCGTTCCGCCTGCGCGGCGGCCTCGGCCTCCGCCTGCATGGCGGCGGCCAATTCGACACGCGGCTGGTCTTCGGCCCGCAGCCCTTCGGGGACCGGGGCCAGCACCAGCGCCTCGGGGACCGGCACGGCCTCGCCCACCGATTGCACCGAGTTCACGGCAAGCCCTTGGTGCACCGCGATATTACCACCGGGGTTTTCAGGAGCGACCCGCATCGGCCCGTCCTGGGCCTGGATGATCGGAATGCCCTGCACGTCGCGCATCACCACACGGTAGCTCCACACGCCCAGCCCCGCGATCAGCGACACAGACACCAACCCGCCGATCACGTTAAACAGAACGCGGCCTGTGCCACTGCGCATCGGCGCGTCGGCCTCGGTCGCATAGGCCGCGCCATCAGCCCCGTAATAGGTGCCGCCAGACAAATCCTGCGGATCGAAATGATCGAACATCTGCCCCATCGTCTGGGGCGTGGCCGCGCCGGTTTCGGGCTGGTCGCTCGCCGGGTCGGTCATCCGGGCCAGGCCGCGGGGGTCACCCGCCGCGCCGGGCTGTCCGATCCGGTCGCCATCGCGGCGCGGCGCGTGGATCGCACCCTGCCGCCCACCCTCAGTCGGGTATGCCATTGCACTGCCTCGTCTCTCGCGCCCGACCGGGCCAGCGACAGCACCGGGCGAGAAACCGGCAACGGCTGGATCGGGGGGCTTTGCCTGCTTCCCCGATCCGGCGCTGGGTTCAGCGCATTTCGTCTGCCGGGGTTACGCCAAGGATACCAAGCCCGTTGGAAATGACAACGGAAACGGCGCGGGCCAGCGCGATTTTGGGCAAGGCGGCGCTGGCGTCATCCTGCACGAACCGCAGATCGGTGTCCTCGTTGCCCTTGTTCCAGAGCGCGTGGAACGCGGCGACCAGTTCGTTGAGGAAAAACGCGATGCGATGCGGCTCGTTGGTGCGGGCCGCAATTTCCACCAGACGCGGCCATTCCGCCAGCTTTCGCGCAACGGCAAGCTCGGAAGGATGCGTGTTTCCGGTCAGGTCAGCCGCGATCAGGCTGGCGTCATCGGTGGCCTGCCCGGCCTCGCCCGCCTTGCGGATCGCGGAGCACACGCGCGCATGGGCGTATTGCACATAGAACACAGGGTTCTCGCGACTTTGCTCCAGCACCTTGTCAAAATCGAAATCGAGCGGCGCATCGTTCTTGCGCGTCAGCATCACGAACCGCGTCACATCGGGGCCGACCTCGTCCACCACATCGCGCAGCGTGACGAAATTGCCCGCCCGCTTCGACATCTTGAACGGCTCGCCATTCTTCCACAGCTTGACCAACTGCGTCAGCTTCACGTCCAGCGGCACGGTGCCGCCCGACAGCGCCGAAACAGCCGCCTTCATGCGCTTCACATAGCCGCCGTGATCGGCCCCGAACACGTCGATCAGCGCGTCATATCCGCGACTTACCTTATCGTGGTGATAGGCGATATCCGGCGCGAAATAGGTCCAGGAGCCATCGGATTTCATGATCGGACGGTCCACGTCATCGCCATGCGCGGTGGAGCGGAACAGCGTCTGCTCGCGTGGTTCCCAATCCTCGGGCGTCTTGCCCTTGGGCGGCTCTAGCGTGCCCCGGTAGATCAGATCACGGGCGCGCAGATCCTCGATCGCCGCTTCGATCTTGCCGGTGCCATAGAGCGATTTTTCCGAGAAAAAGCGATCCATCTCGACGCCGAGCGCCTTCAGATCGGCGCGGATCAGCTCCATCATCGCGGCGGTGCCGAAATCGCGCACCTCTTCCAGCCAGACGGATTCGGGCTGGCCGACATAGGCATCCCCGACCTTATCCTTCAGCGCCTGACCGACCTCGATCAGGTAGTCGCCGGGATAGGTGCCATCCTCGAATGCCACTTCTTGCCCATGCGCTTCGAGATAGCGCAGGTAGACCGACCGCGCGAGCACATCGACCTGCGCGCCGCCGTCATTGATGTAATATTCCCGCGTGACCTCGTAGCCCGCGAAATCCAGAAGCCCGGCCAGCGCATCGCCAAACACCGCGCCGCGGGTGTGGCCCACATGCAACGGCCCCGTGGGGTTGGCCGAGACATATTCCACGTTCACCTTGCGCCCCTGCCCCAAGGCAGAGCGGCCATAGCCATCGCCACCCTGCAACACCGCACGGGTCACATCGGCCCAGACCTGCGCGCCCAGCCGCAGGTTGAGAAAGCCCGGACCCGCGATTTCGGCGGTGTCGATGCGCGGATCTTCGATCAGCTTCGCGGACAGCGCCTCGGCAATGTCGCGCGGCTTCAGACCGGCGGGCTTCGCCAGCACCATCGCCGCGTTGGTCGCCATGTCGCCATGCGCCGGATCGCGCGGCGGCTCCACCGTGACATTGTCGAGCGACAGCCCGGCGGGCAGGTCGCCCGCGTCCATCATGGTCCCCAGCGTATCGAGGACGAGGCGGTGAATATCGGCAAAAAGATGCATGAACGGCTCCCGGATGATGCGCCGGGATGTATCAGAGGCAGTCAGCGCGTCAACTGCAAGCTCCCCGCCCGCGCGCCCCGCACCGCCATCGCCCCGCATTATCCTGCGTCGCCGCGCACGCGCCACCATTCCCCCGGTCCGCTGTCCAATTGCCCGACCACCCCGGCATCCGTCCCCAGCACTCCGCACCCGGCATCCCCCGCCCCCATCCCGGCGCGGACCTGTCCCGGTGCGCCCCGCCCCGCACCGCGCCGCCGAAAACCGTGCCGCCGCACCTCGCGTCACCCGGGCCGAAGGCGCGTTTGTCGCGCCCCCTGCGTCGTAAAGCGCATTGCCCTGTCAGCCCGAACCTCCTAAACCGTCCGTGGAAACGGGCCGCCTTTGGGATGGGTTGCGCCCGGCGTAGCAGGACTAAGCCAGGAGACACCTATGGCGGACGCAGCCATCCACGGTCACGGGCATGACGACAACCGGGGGTTCTTCACCCGGTGGTTCATGTCCACCAACCACAAAGATATCGGGATCCTCTACCTGATCACCGCCGCGGTGGTCGGGTTTATCTCCGTCGCCTTCACCGTCTACATGCGGATGGAGCTGATGGAACCCGGCGTGCAGTTCATGTGTGCCGAAGGCGCGCGTCTGCTGCCCGCAGCAGCCGGGGAATGTACCCCCAACGGGCACCTGTGGAACGTGCTGATCACGGCCCACGGCATCCTGATGATGTTCTTCGTGGTGATTCCCGCGCTGTTCGGCGGTTTCGGCAACTACTTCATGCCGCTGCAGATCGGCGCGCCGGACATGGCGTTCCCCCGTCTGAACAACCTCTCCTACTGGCTCTACGTCGCGGGCACCGCGCTCGCCGTGGCCTCGGTCCTGTCGCCGGGCGGCAACGGTCAGCTGGGCTCCGGCATCGGCTGGGTGCTCTATCCGCCGCTGTCCACGACCGAAGGCGGGTATTCCACCGATCTCGCGATCTTCGCCGTGCACGTTTCGGGCGCCAGCTCGATCCTCGGCGCGATCAACATGATCACCACCTTCCTCAACATGCGCGCGCCGGGCATGACCCTGCACAAGGTGCCGCTGTTCGCGTGGTCGATCTTCGTGACCGCATGGCTGATCCTTCTGGCCCTGCCGGTGCTCGCCGGTGCGATCACCATGCTGCTGACGGACCGTAACTTCGGCACCGCCTTCTTCGATCCCGCAGGCGGCGGCGACCCCATCCTTTATCAGCACATCCTGTGGTTCTTCGGTCACCCCGAGGTCTACATCATCATCCTGCCGGGCTTTGGCATCATCTCCCACGTCATCGCGACCTTCTCGCGCAAGCCGATCTTCGGCTACCTGCCGATGGTCTACGCGATGGTGTCGATCGGTGTGCTGGGCTTCGTCGTGTGGGCGCACCACATGTATACGGTCGGCATGTCCCTGACCCAGCAGAGCTACTTCATGCTGGCAACGATGGTCATCGCCGTGCCCACGGGCATCAAGGTGTTCTCCTGGATCGCGACCATGTGGGGCGGTTCGGTGGAATTCAAATCCCCGATGCTCTGGGCCTTCGGCTTCCTGTTCCTGTTCACCGTCGGCGGCGTCACCGGCGTGGTGCTCAGCCAGGCAGGCATCGACCGGGTCTACCACGACACCTACTACGTCGTGGCGCATTTCCACTATGTGATGTCGCTCGGCGCCATCTTTGCCATCTTCGCGGGGATCTACTTCTACTTCCCCAAGATGACCGGCAAAATGTATAACGAGCCGCTCGCCAAGCTGCATTTCTGGATGATGTTCATCGGGGCTAACCTGACCTTCTTCCCGCAGCACTTCCTTGGCCGTCAGGGCATGCCGCGCCGCTACATCGACTACCCGGAGGCCTTCGCCACCTGGAACATGGTCAGCTCCATCGGCGCGTTCATCGCTTTTGCATCCTTCCTGCTGTTCTTCGGCATCATGGCCCATGCCCTGCTGCGGGGCCGCGCCGAAACCCGTCCCAACCCGTGGAACGAGTATGCGGACACGCTGGAATGGACTCTGCCTTCGCCGCCGCCCGAACACACGTTCGAGCAGCTTCCCAAGCGCGAAGACTGGGACAAGCAGCACGCCCACTAAGCCGGGCCATCAGCACCAGACAGCAGACGGGCCCCGGCACCACGCCGGGGCCCGTTTCGCATTCCACGCCCCATTCCCCCCCCCTGAGCGCCACGAGCCGCCATGCCCTATGAATGGATACCGCACCCGCCCGATGGTCGGCCGCTCCCCGAAGCAGGGGCCGGCACGCCGCCGCTGCGGCTGCACGCATGGCCCTACCGCTCGCTGTCGCGGCGCGGGTTTGCCGGGTTCATCGCCGTGACCTTCGTGCTGCTGATGGTGCCCTTGATGCCCGCGCTCGGCACGCCCGTGGCCTTTGCCCTGCTGCCGTTTCTGCTGGGGGCGCTGGCGCTGCTCTACATGTTGCTGCAACGCAATCAGCGCGATGGCGAAATGGTCGAGGAACTGACCCTCACCGCGGCTGAGATTCGCCTCACCCGGCACAATCCCCGCGCCGCCCCGCAGGACTGGCACGCCCATCCCCACTGGACCCGGCTCACCCTGCATCCGCGCGGCGGGCCGGTGCCGCACTACCTGACCCTGCATGGCAATGGCCGCGAGGTCGAACTCGGCGCCTTTCTCACGCCTGCCGAACGTGAGACGCTGCACGGCGATCTCACCCGCGCCCTCGCCGCCGCCCGCGCCCCCGCCCATCTATCGGAGCCGACCTGATGGCCCAGAACCCCGCCACCCCCAAGCTTCGCCGCCTTGCCTTGCGCATTGCGGCCCGGTTCGGCCTCGCCACGCATCTGCCGCACCAGCGGTCCGAGGCGGCGGCACTGGCCCTGCGCGCCGCACCGCCCGCGCCCCTTGGCGACGGGGCCGAGGTCGTGTTTCTGATCCCGCTGGTGGGGCGTGCCCATGTCGGCGACTGGGCGCAGGTCTCCGCCGCGCTTGCCCGCACGCTGCAAGGCTTCCGCAATCAGACCGATCCCCGCTGGCGCGCTATCATTTGCGGTCAGGACCGCCCCGATGGTGTGGATTTCGATGACCGGGTGCAGTTCCTGCCCTTCACCGACCGGGTCGAGGGCAATGACAAATGGGATAAGCTCGATCGCCTCGCCCGCCACCTGCCCACACTTGGCCTGCGCACAGGCTACGCCATGCCCTTCGATGCCGATGACCTGCTGCGCGACGATGCCGTGGCGCGGATGGTGTCAGGCGCGGCCCCCGGCGGTTGGCTCGTGACACAAGGCTGGGTCTGGGATGTGGGCCGCGATCGCATCGGTGCCGCCCGCCCGCAATCGCTGGCCGAACCGGGGCAGAAGGCGCTGTGGAAGCTCTGCGGCTCCACCGCCGCGTTCCGCATCGGTGCCGCGGGCGCCGGGGTGTCCGAGGCCGAAGCGGCCTTCCTCGCCGCCGTCACCGGCCATGAACACCGCATGTTTCCCTATCTCGCCACCCTCGCAGGTCGCCCGCTACGCCCCCTGCCGGGCGCGCCCGCTGTCGGCTACCTTATTGGGCATGGCGAAAATTTCGGGGCACGTCGGGGTCGGGTGTCGTTCAAACGCC
This sequence comes from Pacificitalea manganoxidans, assembly GCF_002504165.1. Lineage (GTDB taxonomy): Bacteria > Pseudomonadota > Alphaproteobacteria > Rhodobacterales > Rhodobacteraceae > Pacificitalea > Pacificitalea manganoxidans. The sequence goes on along the minus strand of NZ_CP021404.1, from coordinate 1,379,664 downwards.
GCTTCGTCGACCGCTTTCCCGCAGGTGACGCAGGCCGCAACGACCTGACCCGGCATTTTCCCTGATCGTCGCATGCGCGTCGCGGCGGCGGGGCACAGGCCCCCAGCCGCACCGCGTGATCGTGTCCGGCGTCTCCGCCGCGCTCACATCCCCCGGTCGCCGGAGGACAGGCCTAGCAACTGATCCATCGTGACCGACGGCTGCGCGCAGCCCGCCTCGCCCACCACCTTCGCCGGCACCCCGGCGACGGTCGATTTCGGCGGCACGTCATGCAGCACGACCGAACCCGCCGCGATACGGCTGCAATCGCCCACGCGGATATTGCCCAGCACCTTCGCGCCCGCGCCGATCAACACGCCATTGCCAATCTTGGGGTGGCGGTCGTCGTCTTCCTTGCCGGTCCCGCCAAGCGTCACCGAATGCAGCATTGACACATTGTCGCCCACCACTGCCGTCTCACCAATGACGATGGAATGGGCGTGGTCGATCATGATGCCCCGCCCGACACGCGCCGCCGGGTGAATATCGATGCCGAAAATCTCGGACACGCGCATCTGGATGAAATACGCCAGATCATGCCGCCCCTGCCGCCACAGCCAATGCCCGACGCGATAGGCCTGAATCGCCTGAAAGCCTTTGAAATACAGAATCGGCTGGATGAACCGATGGCAGGCCGGGTCGCGTTCGTAGACGGCGACCAGATCAGCGCGCGCCGCCGTCGTCAGGTCCGGCTCGCTGCCATAGGCTTCGTCCGCGATCTCGCGCAGAACCTGCTCGCTCATCTCGCCCGAGGACAGCTTCAGCGCCAGCCGATAGGCCAAGGCGCGCTCCATCGTCGGATGGTGCAGGATGCACGAATGGAACATGCCTCCCAGCAACGGCTCCTGCGCCACGGCGGCCTCGGCCTCCTCGGCGATGCGGGTCCAGACCGGGTCAACCTCGGCAATGCGGCGTTCTGGCTTCACCATTGGGGAGCATCCTTTCGTTCGCGTCCTCCACTCCCAGATAGCATAGCACAGGCCGGGGGGAAGCCTGTAGATAGGCATCAAGCCATCCGCAGCCAAGCCCTGCTTTCGGCGCAGCCGCCGCGCCGCGCCCCTTGACCCCTGCCCGCCCGCAGGGCATCGCAGACCCCATGGCAGACCGAACCGACCTCCTGATCCTAGATGGCGTGCTCAGCGACCGCGGCTCCAAATACGCCGTCGCAGGCGCCCCCGCCCATTCGAAGGCCGAGGCAGACGCCCTGCTCAAAGCCCTCAAGCGCAACAAGAAATTCGCCAAAGCGACCCATAACACATGGGCGCTCTTGCTGCCCGACACGCCCATCAAAGCCGATGACGGAGAGGCCGGCGCCGGCATGGTCATCCTGCGCATGCTGGAACGCGCAGGCCTCGAAAACCACCTCGTCATCGTCACCCGCTGGTTCGGCGGCACCCATCTGGGCGGGGACCGCTTTCGCCACGTCCAAACCGCCGTCCGCGCCTACATGACCGAAATCGGCATCGACCCCAGCGGTTAACCCAGCGGCTTCGCCTTGCCCGCGGGCGGATGGCTCAGCTTGCAAGCCGCTCCGACCGTCAAGGATCCAGCACGACGTCAGCCTGCCCGTGGGCTGGCGCTGGGACGGTTGAACGGTGTGCTTTATGGTGAAACCAACCTCCCCGCCCCGAGATCGCCGCGACACGACCAAAGCGCCAGCCCGCCCGAACGGGCAGGCGCTCGCCCGCGCGCCTCTCTTGTTCGAGAGCGGGTGCGCTCACCGCAGCCGCCCTCACTCCAGCTCCGCCAGCACCATCCCCAGACACCGGCGGAACTCCGCATCGCGCACGGCCCCCGGCGCGCGGGGTTGCTTCATCGCCGCCGCCATGAGCGAGCCGTCGCCGTAGCGCGGATGCGCCCGCCCGGTGCGCTGCCGGTGCCGCTCGGCCAGCGCCGCCCCGCGCAGCAGCCGCGCCAGCCGGTCCGCCCGTGCGGGCTCCGGCACCGCCGCCAGCACCTCTGCGGCTGCCAGCAGATCGCCGATTAACACAGATCGCATGCTACAGCCCCGGCAGCCCCACCGAATAGCCATGCACCGCGATCCGCACCCGACCGCCCGCGAACTCCCCGCCCAGCGCGCCCAGCCGCAGGGGCGTCGCCGCATAGACCGCCATCGGCGTGCTCATAAGCCCCCGCGTCCATGCGCCCACCGCCAGCCCCATGCCGGTGCCAAACATGGCCGTGTCACTGGCAAGCCCCATTTCCCAGCCGCTCAGCGTGCCGGTGATCGCCTCGGTCACCCGGGCCGACACCGCGAACACCATCACATCCGCCGGGATCGTCGCCGTCGGCACATGGCTGGCGCCCGCCGTGATGTCCTCGTCGAACTCGATCACCTCGAACCGGGACGCGGCGCCGGATGCGCTCAGCCCCAGATCGGCGGCGACCCACGCGCCCCCGTCATACACCCGCACCCGGCCCTCGTCGGCGATCCACGCCCGCCAGCCCCGGCGCGGCGTGACGAACGCCCAGCCGCCGTTTAGCCCCACGGCCAGCCTGCCGCCCGCGCCCGCCCATGCGTTCACCGCGCCTGCGGGCACCGCATAGACCGCGCCTTCGACGACGATCCCCGGCGGCGCGGTCAAGATCCGGCTCTCCACCACCAATTGCGCCAGCGCGTCGAGCCGCCCCAGCGCCTCATTCACCGTCACATGTTTTTGCGCCTGCGCGGGCATCAGCAAGGGCAGGTTCAGAATTGCGGTCTCATCCATTGATCTCGATCCTCTCAAATGGGCCGGTGCCAAACCGGTCCGACAGCTGCGCCACCTCGATCGTGCAGGGCAGAGCGACGCCATCCGCCGCGCGCTGCCCGGCGCTGTAACTCCACTCCGGCACGCTCTGCGTCACCTCCCGCCGCACCGCGCCGGTCCCGTCGCGCACCCGGATCAGGTAAAGCTCCCGCGCCTCGCCCAGCGGCACCTCGTAGGAGGCCCAGCTGTCGCCGCCCTCCCGCGTGCGCCGCACCCATGTCAGGTCCAGCCGGTCGCCCGCCCAGACCGCGCGCAGATGACAGGGCCGGTAGGGCCGCAGCCCCACCCCGTCAAAGGCCAGTTGCATATGGCTGTAGGACGCGTCCTCGATCCCCCGCGCCGCCGGTCCGATCCGGTAATGCCGTGCCAAGCCGCGCGCGTCCTCCGCCAGCGGGATCTGCCGTGGCACCCCGTCCAGCAGCACCGCGCGGCTGCCCACCGGCCATAGATCCGGCATCACCGCGTCGCTGCCCGCCTGCCCGCGCAGCAAGCCGTCCAACTCCCACAGGTCCGGCCCCACCAGCCGCGCTTCGCGGTATTGCAGCACCTCCCACGGGCCGGTCGATCCCACGCCCAGCGCCAGCACATTCGCCCCGTTCAGAACCTCCAGCGCCGAGGCCGACAGCAGATCCGCCCCCGGCACCATCCGTAGCCGCAGCCCCGCACCCCACTGCCACAGGCCGATACGCCCCGCAGGCAGGGCACTGACGCTTTCGCCCAGCGCCGAAGGCGCCTCGACCACATCCAGCAGCGCATAGCCGTCATCCGCAGGCGCGCCATGCACCGCCACCGTGCCCGGCCACGGCGTCGCGCTGACCGCCAGATGCGGCGCATGCGGCACCTCGTCGCCGCGCAGCAGCGGCAGATCCATGAACACCGCCTCCACCGGCAGCGCCGGGGTGAACGCCCCCGTGCCCGGCAGATCCTCGATCATATCGGGCGGCTCATGCACCTGCGGCTCCACCCGCACCGCCTCGATCAGCCGCGCTCCTGCGGCCTCCACCCGGTCGATGCGCCACAGATCGTCGCTGCCCCGCGCATCCTCCAGCCGGATCAGATCGCCGGGGCCCAGATCGCGCCGCGACGGCGGCAATGCCAGCCGCGCGGTGTCCCGCGCCACCCGCGCCTCGGCCAGCCAGCGCTCCGCGATGGCCCGCCCCTCCGCTGCGCTCAGCACCATGGCCAGTTCGCTTTCGCTGACCGGGACCGCGTCATCGCCGGGCACCACCGCCTCCGCGACCCGCGTGGCGAAATCGCCATCGGCCTCCACATGGCTTAATCGCAGTCGCCCGGTGACCTCCGGCTCCGGCGCGCGGCTCAGGTCCAGATCGGCGTCGAGCCGGTCGCTCACCGCCATCTCCCCCCGCGCCACCGCAACCCCGGCGCGCGCCTGCCCGCGCTGGCGGAAGCTGACCTGCCCGCCCCGTTCGATCACATCCAGCCCATGCGCCAGAACCAGTGGTTGCAGCCGCGCGCGCGCATCCTCCACCCGGTCGGTGCAATAGCCGCGCACCGTGCCCCACAGGCCCGTCACATCCGGCACCAACCCGGCGCGGGTGCAGATCTCTGCCACCACCGCCGCCAGCGCCGCGCCGCCCGTGCGCCCGTTCAGCCAATGCCCGCGCGGATAGTTCACCCCGTCGGACCACAGATCCGTCTGGTTGGGAAACCACGGATGCGGGCGCGCGTCCCACGCCCAGACATGCGCGCGCGCCATATCCACCATCGGCCCGCCATAGATGTCCGACACCGGATTGCGCGCCGGATCGCTCCAATAGCCCGCCATGGCCCGCAGATACTGCGCCTGCATCGCATCGTCGCGCCGCCCGTCCGAAAACGGAGGCAACCCGGATTCGGCGCTTTTGGGGTCCAGAAACCGGTTCGGCGCATTGGCGCCCTTGTCGATCGCCGCACAGCCGTATTCGGTGAACCGAATGGGCTTGGACCCCGGCACCCACGCCGTCGCCTGCGCCTGCCGCACGCCGCCCAGCCGCTCGTGATGCGCCGCCTGCCACCAGCCGCGCAGATCCTTCACCCGGTAGACCCACGGCTCCCCATAGGCGCCATCGGTGATCGGCACGCGCCGCTGCGCCACGCGCGCGGCATCATTGGGGTAGAACCAGTCATAGCCTTCGCCGCCTTCGATATTGGCTTGCAGATAGGCCACGTCATGCACTGCCTGCCACCCGGCCTGCGCATCCAGATGATCCGCGCCGTCGCGCCAATCGGCCAGCGGCGCGTAATTGTCGATGCCGATGAAATCAACGTTCTCATCGCCCCACAGCGCATCCAGCGGGAACCGCAGATCATCGCCCGCACCGGGTGGCACATAGCCGCCATATTCGGTCCAGTCGGCGGCATAGCTCAGCGCGCAACCCGGCCCAAGGATCGCGCGCACCTCCGCCAGCAGCGACCGCAACGCCGCCACCGCAGGGAAGCCCGCCGCATCGCGCACCCGCGTCAGCCCGCGCAGTTCCGAGCCGATGCAGAACGCATCCACCCCGCCCGCCTGCGCACAAAGCCGCGCGTAATGCAGGATGAACCGCCGATAGCCCCAACTGTCGGGCCCGCTCCACCCGACGCTATCGCCCAGCGGCACGGTATCCCCGGCCGCGCCCGCACCAAAAAACGCCGCCACCTCCTGCGCCGCCGCATCCGTGCCATCGGTCGTGCCCGCCACGCCCGGCGCGCGTTCGGTCGTGATCCGCCCCCGCCACGGCAATACCGGCTGGCCCGTGCCGCCGCTCCACGGATCGGGCAGCGTGTTGCCCGCCATCTGCGTCATCAGCACAAAGGGATAGAACATCACCTCCCGCCCCGCCGCGCGCAGCGCCCGGATCGCCTCGATCACCGACGCATCGCAGGGCGTGCCACCATAGACCGGCGCGCCGCTGTCATCCTTGGGCACCTCGCCCGCCTCCAGCCGCGTGAGCCCGCTGACCGACCACGGCATACTGTCGCCATCGCGCGCGCGCTGCTCGACCAAGGGCCGCACCCGACACGCGCCACAGCGCAGATCATCGCCGAACCACGACACCACCAGCGATACCGCTCCGCAGGCAGGCAGTTCCTCCTCCAGCGCCGCGAGGGAGGTCGCAAAATCGCTCTCCCCCGAAGGCGAATTCACATTGGCCGCGCGGTTGTCGCCCAGAAACCCCCGGTAATGCACCTTCGAGGTCGCCAGCGCATATTCCCCCGTGCCGGGGATCAGGCAGACGCCGCGCACCAATTGGCTCAGGCTTTCGGCGCCCGCCGGGGCGACCTCCGACGGCACCGGGCGCACCACCTCGAACGAAAACTGCGGCACCCGGTTGCCGAACTGGCCCAGCGCCAGATCCTCGATCACCACATAGGCCAGATCGCGATAGGCCGGCACCGCGCCCGCGCCCTCCACCGCCTCGATCAGCGGATCGGGCATCTGATCGGCGCGGCCCGTATAGACCCGCAGCGTCACGTCCTCCCGCGCGATCTCCATCCCGTCGGCCCAGATCCGCCCCACGCGCAGGATTTCCCCCCGGCACAGCGCGACGGCCAGCGACACCGAATAGCTGTAGCTCACTACCTCCGGCTGCGACGGTGCCCCCTTGCCGCCGCCCCCGCTCTTGCTGCGGCGCTCCTTGAACTCGGACGCCCAGATCACCTGCCCACCAATGCGCATCCGCCCCCAGACATCCGCGATGGCGCTGCCCTCGCTCGCCCCGGTCAGGCGGAACCGCTCGATGCGCCCCACCTCCACCGGCTCCGCGCCCGCGCCCAGCAGCCGCGCGTCGATCACCCGGCCCAGCGTCGCGCCAATCGCCCGGCCCACCACCGCACTCGACAGGCCAAGCACCGTGCCGCCCAGCGCCGAGCCAGCCCACGCTCCCGCCGCCGACAGAACCAAAGTCGCCATTCACCGCTCTCCCGTCTGATCGCTGCCGCCCGGCGGCCCCGCCGGAAACGCAAACCGCGCCACCACCCGCCGCGCCCAAGGCGGCGTCAGCGCGCTTTCGCACACCCCATGTCCCGAATAGGCATGGATGAACCGTCCCGGCGCGATGGCGCTCACCACGCCCAGATGCTTGGCCACCGCGCCCGCGCGCATCCGAAACAGCAATACCTGCCCCGGCGCCTCCACCGCGCCCGCAGGCAGTTCCACCAGATGCCGCGCGGCGGCCTGCCACAGCCGCTCCTGCCGCGATGGCTCGGACCAATCGGGGGTGTAGGGCGGCACGTCCTCCGGCCAGTCGCCCTGCACCGCGCGCCAGATGCCCAGCACCAGCCCCAGACAATCCGCGCCCGCACCCCGCGTGGCGCATTGATGGCGATAGGGCGTGCCCAGCCAGCGCCGCGCCTCCTGCACCACCGCGCAGGCCACAGCAGCGCTCATCCCTCGCCCCGCTGCAAGCCGGTGACGAAATTCACCAGCGCCGTGCCCGCCTTGCGCCTGCTGCCGCCGCTCTGCGACTGGCTCCGCTTGGGGTAGCTCATCAGCCAATCCTCCCCCGGAATGTCAGGAAAGCCGCGAAAATTCAGCATGTTGTCGAACTTCAGCGCACAGGTGCCCGCGCTCTTGTCACAGCCGGCCTCCAGCCGGATCAGATCCTCCGGGGCAATATCGGCGCGCAGTTCCTGCCACAGTTCGATCCGCCGCAGACCATCCGCGCCCAGCCGGTCGATCTTCACGATCCCGGACAATCCTGCCGCGCGCCCGCTCAGCACCCGCACACGGCCCCGCGCGAACCACCCCGGCGCGTAGCCCGCCAGATCCGGCAGCCGGAACACCCGGCCCCGCGCCACCGCGCCCGCCGCCACCTCCACCGAGCGTCCCGGCGCATCCAGATCGACGCCGCAGGCCGCATCGCCCAGAACCGCCGGGCACGGCGCTTGATAGACCGCCCCCTGTGGCCGGTTCAGCGCCTCGGTCAGCCCGCGCAATTCGGCGGCAAAGCCCCCGTCGCCGCGCCGGATCTCCCCGATCGTGCCTGCAAATTCCAGCGCGCGCTCCTCCGGCACCTGCCAGTTCACCAGCCACGCGCGCACCTCCGCCCCGTCATAGCGCCCGGCCTCGATATCCTCCGCCCGGATCGCGGCGTCGTTCAGGACGCCCAGCGCCTCGCTATTGTCGACAGACAGACCATTGCCCTGCACCAGCGCCTGCGCGGTCATCCCGCCACCGGGGCGAAACACGATCCCGTCAAAGCGCAGCGCCCGGTCATGATCGGTAAAGCCCAGACACACCCCGTCGCGCCGCGTCACCGCCCACACGCGCGCCACCGTCGTCGCGCCGCTGGCCAGATGCACGCTCAGCGCCGCCTCCGCCGCGCCACTCATAGCCGCAACTCCACCACCGGCACATCCGGCACCTCGCCTGCCTGAAAACTGGCGACCGACGTGGCGATGCGGTCCGTGTCGAACCGCACCGGCACGTCAAACTCGAACCCGGCAGTGATCCGCAGCCCGGCCTCCGGCGGCTCGGTAAAGGTCACGACCCCCGTCGCCGTATCGACCGCGTAATGCACCCCCTCGCGCAGCTCTTGCCCATCGATGCCGATCCGCACCGACCCCGCGACCGGCTTCGCGATGGGCCGGTGATAGGCCACCCCGCCCGAGACATAGCTTTTGCGCAGCGCCACCGCGCGCGTGGCCCCGTCGCCCCGGCCCAGTTCCACATCGTCGAATACGGGCACGCCCGAAGGCAGCCCGGTTTTCCAATCGCTCCAATCCTTCCAACGAAAGCCATGCAACTGCCCGGCCCGCGCCTCGAAAAACGCGATCAGCGCCGCGATATCGTCGAGCGAGCGCATCCCCAGCCCCGCATCATAGCGCCGCCGCGCATGGGCCCACGGTGTGTTGCGCTCCTCATGGCCATTGGCCAGCGTCACCACCTCTGTCCGCCGCTCCGGCCCGCCGACCGAGCCAAAGCTCAGATCCGCCGGGAACCGCACCTCATGAAATGCCATTTCGCCGCCCCTTCGATGTCATGTGATGTGATGTCTGTGGCCCGGACGCTGGCGCGCCAAGCACCTCACCTGTTGCGCGCCCCGCGCGACAGCGCCCGGCCCATCTCCGCCGCGATCTGGCTCTGGCTGCGCCGGAACCCGGCCACATCCGGCGTGCTCACATGGATCTGCACGCTCACCGCCCGCGCCGCGCTGCCGCCCTCGGCGCTGACGCCCAGCCGCCCGTCGGCACCGCGCCTGAGCGGCATGATCGCCTCCGGGCCCGCCTCGCCCATCAATCCCGCGCCGCCGCGCATCGGAAACGCCACTGGCCCCGTCACCACGCCGCCCTGCGCAAACGGCATCACCCGGCCCTGCGCGAAACTGCCGCCCTTCGCGAATGGCAGCACGCCCGACACCATGCCTTCGATCCCGCCAGCGATCAGACTGCCCATCTGCGCCTGCACCGGCTTCAACGCCGCCGAATAGGCCGCGTCAGCGATTGACCGCGCCACGCCCCGCATCGCCTCGCTCAGCTTCATCCCGTCCAGCACCAGCCCGTCGAACGACCGCCGCAGCCCGCGCCCGATCGTGCCCGACAGCTGCGCCACCCCGCCCTGCGTCTGACCCAGCGACACCTGCATCCGCTGCAACTCGCGCTCGAACAGCACCGCCATCCGCCCCGCCCCGTCGAGGCTCCCGGCCAGCGCGTCCAGATCGTCCTGCGCCGTGTCGATCTCATCCATCCGTCTGCTCCTGTTCCGCCCCGCGCTCGTCGGGGAATGCCGCCTGTAGCTGGGCCAGCCCGGCCCGCGTCAGCGGCGCCATTCCCGCCCCCGGCGCCCATCCCAGCATCAGCAACACCTCCACCGGGCTCAGCGCCCAGAACTCCGCCGGGCGCAGCCGCAGCCGCGTCAACCCCAGCCGCAGCAAACCGGGCCAATCCAGCCGCTCAGCCATCCGCAACATCCTCCGGCGTGGGCAGCGCAAAGGCCCGCGCCAGCAGCGCCGCCGCCACCTGCGCCGCCGCCACCGGCCCGCCCGCGATCTCCACGCTCATCAGATCGCGCGCGCTGCCGGACCAGCCCCCGCCCCGCAGCCCCGCCACGATCAGCGCCAGCACATCGCGGCTTGCGAACTGGCCCGCCTCGAACCGCGCGACCAGATCCAGCAGGCTCTCCGCCCCCAGCTGCGCCTCCAACTCCGCCAGCGCACCCAGCGTCAGCTTCGCCCGGTGCGCCACGCCATCCAGCGTCACCATCACCTCCCCCGCCCACGGGTTCGCGCCCCCGCTCACAGCGGCACGAAGCTCAGCGCGCCCGCCGAGGCCAGCGACAGCTCATAGCTCGCCTCCCCGTCATGGCTGCCCGCATATTCGAGCGCCGTGATCTGAAACGCGCCCTGCACCCGCCCGAAATCCGGCACGATCACCTGAAAATCCGGGCATTCCCCGTCAAAGAAGATCTGCCGCGCCCGTTCATCCGTCGCCGCGTCGCGAAACACGCCAGAGCCGGAAATCGCAGCCGAGCGCACGCCCGCCCCGCCCAGCAATTCGCGCCAGCCGCCGCTGCTCGCCATCGAGGTCACATCGACCGTCTCCGCATTGAACGACACCCGCGTCGCCCGCAGCCCCGCCACCGTCTCGAACTGCCCGTCGCCGGTCAGATCCAGCTTGATAAGAAGATCCCTGCCATTCTGAGCCGCCATCGCGCCCTCCGTCCAAACTGTTGAAATGAATTATCTTATGAGTGACCCTGCGCATCCCGGCCCCGCGCCTAGGGCACGCCCGGCCCCCGTCGCCTAGTCCTCCACCCGCGCGGCAAAGCGCAGATCGATCCGCCGCCCGCCCTGCGTGCCGGTCCGCACCGCCCGCGCCCGCTCAAACCGCAGCGAAATCACGCGCCCGCGCGCCAATGGCGGCAGGCCCGGCTCAAGCGCGTCACACACCGCCGCCGCTGCGGCCTTTACTTGCGCAAATCCCTCCGGCCCGCCCATTACCGACAGCGTGAACCGGATCAGCGCGCCCTGCGCTGTAGCGTCGTCGCGGGCACGCGCCTCCTCCGCGCCCAGCAGCACATAGACAGGCGGCAGCGCCGCGCCCGGATCGGGCAGCGCGTCATGCACCGCCCCGCCGATCAGGTCCGTCAGCGCCGGGTCCGTGACCAGCACCTGATACACCGCCGCCTGAAGCGCCCCTGTCACCGCATAGCTCATCGCGCGACCTCCTCTTCGCAGGTGCAGACCAGCCAGCCCGGCACGATCGGCGCGCCCGCCTCCGCCACGCTCAGCACGTCAAATGCACGGGCCTCGGTCATAAACCTCTGCCCCGGCACGGGCCGCGCCGGATCGCCCACCGGTGCCGCGCGCAAAATGACCGTCACCGGCACCCGTGACGCCACCGCCCCGCCCGAGCCGCCTTGCAGCCGCGCGCCGCCGCGCCCTGCGCGCAACTCCCCCCAGACCGTCCCCAGCTCGGTCCACGACCGCACGCGCCCGCCCGCGCCATCCGGCACCGCACCGGGGCTCATCAGCCGCAGGCGGGTGCCGGGGCGCGGCACCTCATGCCGTCGCGCGCTCATCGGCGCGGCCCCCCGGCCAGCAGCCGCATGTTGCGCCAGCGCTCGATCAGCGCCGACACGCCATAGGGCATCACGCCCTCGCCCATCCGCATCTCGTGGCGGTATTCGTAGTAATGCGCGGCCAGCAGCATCACCGCCTGCGCCAGATCGGCGGGCAGGTCGTCCCAGTCCGGGCCGAACCCGGCGGTGAAGTCCACGCAGACAAACCCGCCCTCCGGCACCGACGGCAGCGCCGCCCCGCGCGCCGCCAGCCCCGGCCTGTGCGTGTCGGGGATCAACCGCCATGTAGCGGGATCGACCACGACCTCCCAATCCAGCCGGTCGGTCACCCGCAGCGCCGTGATCGCGCTCACTGGCGCCACCGGCAGATCCTGCACCCGCGCCCCACGCCAGCGCTCCAGCCGCCAGCGAAAATTCCGCTCTATCAAGACCTTCCCGGTCCACGCCTCCACCGCCACGCTCGCCGCACGCAGAAACGGCACGATCAGCCCGTCCTCCACGGCCTCCGCATCGGCAAAGCCGGACCCCAGCCGCAGATGCTCCCTGAACCGCGCCAGCGGCAGGGCGGCGTCGGGCACCGTCGTCAGTTCGCTCAACATCATCGGCACTCTCCCACAGGCGACAGACCGGACCTGTCGCGCGCCCGCCTCCTCGGCGCGGCATCCTTGAATTTCAGACGTCAGGATCGGGACGGGCCCGCACCCCCGCGCCGCTCGGACGGGAGGGAGCAGCTGGACGACGCGGGTTCCCGGCACGCGCCCGCCCCTGCGACCCGCCGCACCCCATAGGGGCACGGACGGGCCGTTCGGCTCACCCGGACCGGCTTAGCTGGCCGGGGCGAATTTCATCAGCTTGATCGCCGCGAAATCGGTCACATCCCCGCCCACGCGGCGGGTGGCGTAGAACAGCACATGCGGCTTGGCGGAAAACGGATCGCGCAGCACCCGCAGATCGGGCCGCTCCGCCACCGTGTAGCCCGCGCGGAAATCACCGAACGCGATGGCATAGGCATCGGCGGCAATGTCGGGCATGTCCTCCGCGATCAGCACCGCGTAGCCCAGCAGCCGCGCAGGCTCCCCGCTCGACAGCCCGTCGGACCACAGGAACCGGCCATCGGCGTCCTTCAGCTTGCGCACCGCGCCAGCGGTCTTGGAATTCATCACGAAACACGCATTCGCCCGGTAGGGCGCACCCAGCGCATAGACCAGATCGATCAGCGCATCGGCGCTGCCGAACGCCCCCGACACGCCCGACGGAACAAAGCCCAGATTGCCCCATTCCCACAGCTCGGTTTCGACCTTCGGATGGGCGAGGAAGCCCTTGGGCTTGTCGATCCCGTCGCCATTGACGAATGCCCCGGCCTCGGCGCGGGCGAACTTGTCCGCGATGCGCCCCGCCAGCCAGCCGTCAATGTCAAAGGCGCTGTCATCCAGCAGCCGCTGGCTGGCCTTCGGCATGGCCGACAATTCATGCAGCGGGATCGAAATCCGCTCGACCTGCCCGGTATCGGTCTCCACCGACGCGCCGCTTTCGCTCGCCCAGCCAGAGCCCATCTCGCCCCGGTCCACCAACACATCGAACGAGCCCGCCTCGACCGTCACCACCTGCGCCACCGCCCGGATCGAGGCGGTGGAGCTCAGCGCCGATTTTACCGTCTCGGCGGTCTGCGGATCGACCAGATAGCCCCCATCGGCGGCCACCGCGCTCGACAGGGCCTTGCCCTCCAGATCGATGCCGCGCAGGGCGTCATCGTCGCCGGAACGCAGATAGGTCTCGAAGGCCGACCGATGCGGCGCCTCGACATCGCTTGCGGTGGCCAGCGCCGGACGGCGCATGGCAAATTGAGATTTACGGTCCAGCATGGTCATTCGCTCTTCGGTTGCTTGAAGTTGGGTCGTCACGTCGTTCTGGAAGCCCTTCATTTCGCTCAGGAACCCCCGCAATGCGCGATGCAGGTCCGGCGCTGCCTCCGCCACGCCCCCCGCATCCTGCGCCGTTTCCCGCGCCGCAGATGTGGCCCGCGCGCAGATGTCCTGCTGCGCGGCCTTGCGCCCCGCCATCCGTTGGGCCGCTATCCCGTGGCTCGCCAAGTCCTGGCCCACCGAGTCCCGGCGCGCCATTCCACCCGGCACGCCCCTCGCCAAGGGGCTTGCCCGCCGCACCTGCGCCTGCGCCTTACGGCCCCCGGCCTCTTGCCTCATCCCGCTCATCTGCCCTCCTTTCGGCTGTCCCGCGCCCGCTGGCGCATCTCCGCGATCTCGGCCCGCGCGGCATCGAACGCCCGCGCCATGCCGTCCCGCTCCATCCCCATCGGCGTGGCGGTCCCATGCACGCCCTGCGCATCAGGCCCCGCGCTGCGCTTCTGCCCCGCGCCCGCGCCGCCCGCAGCGGCGGTGCCCGCCCCGACCCGCGCCTGCGGCAACATCGGGAACGTCACCAGCGACACTTCCCACAGGTCCACGACCTCCAGCACCCGCCGCCCCTGCGCGTCCCGGCTCGCGCGGCTGGTGCGGTAGCCGATCGACAGCCCGTCCAGCGCCCCCGCCGCGATCAGCGCCAGCGCCTCTCGCGCCTGCGCCACCTCCGGCAACAGCCGCCCCCGCACCCACAGCCCGCGCGCATCCTCGCGCAGCTCCTCCCACACACCCACGGGGCGCGTAGGATCGTGCTGCCACAGCATCTTGACCCGCCGTTCGGGCCGGGCCAGCGCGCCGGCAAACGCGCCGCGCCGCACCACGTCCCCGCCCTGATCCGCCGCCCCAAAGACCGAGGCATAGCCCGCGATCCAAGTGTCATCCTCGACCCGCAGCCCAGCCTCGGGGCGGTGGAACTTGCGCTCCAGCCCCCAGTCATCCGGCGCGCCCGCGCCCGCCGTCATGTCTCCGCTCATGCGCTGTTCTCCTCCGCCTCATCGCTGTCTGCATCTGCGCCGTGACGCGGCTCCGGGCGCGGCGGCAGGCCCAGCAACTGGCGCTTTTCGGAATCGCTCAGGAACTCGGCCTCCGAGACCCGCCGCCACTGCGCCTCCCGCTCCGCCGCCAATGCGGGCACCTGATCGGGATCGGGCGCGATCCGCACCGCATCGGCCCCCGTCACGTCGAACCCCGCCAGCCAATGCGCCAACTGCGCGGTGACCTTCTGCGCCAGCGGCAACACGGTCAGCCGGTAGAACGCCCGATGCGCTTCCTGATAATTGGCGTAGGTCGCCTCCCCCGGCACGCCCAGCAGCATCGGCGGCACGCCAAAGGCCGTGGCGATCTCGCGCGCGGCGGCTTCCTTGGTTTTCTGAAATTCCATGTCCGAGGGCGAAAACCCCATCGGGCGCCAATCCAGCCCGCCTTCCAGCAACATCGGACGCCCCGCATTATGCGCGCCGCTATGCGAGCGCTCCATCTCGCTGATCAGCCGGTCATATTGGTCGCTGCTCATCGAGCCCTGACCCTCCGGCCCCTTGTAGATGATCGCGCCCGAGGGCCGCGCGGCATTGTCCAGCAGCGCCTTCGACCAGCGCGACGCGGCATTGTGGACATCCATCGCCACCGCCGCCGCCTGCATCGGGCTCAGCCCGTAATGGTCGTCCTGCGGGTGGAAACTGCGAATATGGCACAGCGGCGCGGTCGCACCCGTCCGCATGTCGAACCGGTGCTTGCGCCCGCCCACCGCGTAATCATAGGCGACAGGCCAGCCATCGGTGCCGGGGATCAGGCTCATCCGGTCGGAGCGCAGCACATGCAACTCCACCGGCAGGCCATCGCCGCCCAGACCCGCCGCCTCCACATAGGCATTGCCCGTCAGCAAAAGCTGCCCGTAAAGCGCCTCCAGCAACTCCGCCCGCCCCTGCGCCGGATTGGGCCGCGCCAGCAGATCGATCACCGGGTGCTGCTCATACCGGCACGCGCTGTCCTGACAGACGAGGGGCAGCGCCGCCGCCGCCTCCGCGATCAGCTTCACCGCCCGGAACCCGACCGGATTGCCGCTGAACCCCGCCCGCGTCAGGCTGACAACGTCGCGGGATGACCAGACCGCTCGCCCGCCGCCCTGCCACGCCACGACCCGCCCGGTGGCCGAGGCCTTGCGCTCCGGCGGTATCCCGGCGTCCGCGCCGCTCCCGCCTCGCTTCAGAAATCCGAACCCCATCGCTACCCCTTCCCGCCAATAAAAAACCGCCGGTGCTGCACGCACGGCGGTCTATCCATCGTCTTGCCTGTCGGGGGGGCACGCACCCGCCCCCCTAACCCTGCGTGTCACAACGCGCGGTAATGCGGCTGCGCCTGCACCTCGCGCGGGCGGATCAGCAATTCATGCACCGCCCAGACCAGCGCATCGACCCGGTCCGGGCTGCCGCTGCCCTCATAGCCGCGCAGGGTCATGCGGCACATCTCGTCCTCCAGCGTATCGAACACACCCAGATGCCGCACCCGCCCCTGCTCATAAAGCGCGGCGACCGGCTCGGCCCGCGCCGCCTTGCCCCGCTGCGCCCGCACCGCGCGGTAGGGCACGCCCGGATCGACGGTCCGCAGCAGCGTCTCGATCAGATCGCCACCTTGGTTGACCTCCACCACCAACTGGCTGGCGCCGTGCCGCTCCGTCGCGGCGATGACCGCCCGCGCCCAGTCGATCGGCATCCGGCCCTGCACGCTGGCATCCTCCAGCACCACCGCGCGCCACTCATGCACCGGCCCCTGCATCTGCGCGCCGACGACGACGATCCCGCACGCGTCCGAGCCCGCCCGCGCCGTCACCGCAGGGTCGACGGCCACCACCACCCGGTCGAGCGGCGGCAACTCCTCCAGCCGCTGCGCCGCGATCCCGGCCCGGCTCCACAGCGCGCCCTCCGCATCCTCCAGCAACACCCCGTCCAGTTCCTGCCGCTCCAGCGCGGTGCCGCGATGCCGCCGCCGCACCTCCCGCAGGAAACTGTCGGCCAGATGCGCGCGGTTGGCCTCCGTCGGCGCGCTCGTCACCACCGTCGAGGGCGCGGCGAGGATCTGCTTCAGCACCCCCACATTGCGCGGCGTGGTCGTCACGCATTGCCGTGGATCATCGCCCAGCCGCAGCCCGAATTGCAGCATGTCCCATGCCGCCTCCGCCCGCTTCCACTTGGCCAGTTCATCGGCCCATGCGGCGTCGAATTGCGGGCCCCGCAGGCTTTCGGGATCATGGGCGGAATGCGCCTCCGCCACCGCGCCATTGGGCCATTCCAGCCGCCGCCGCCCGGCCTGCCATTCAGGCCGCCGGTCCGGGGGCGAACAGGCTAGGATGCCGCTCTCGCCGAAAATCATCACCTCCCGCACCTGATCAAACGTTTCGCCCAGCAGGCACATGCGGCGTGCCCGTCCGGGGCATTGCGGCGTCGGCCCCTCGACCATCGACCGCACCCATTCCGATCCGGCGCGGGTTTTCCCCGCCCCGCGCCCCCCCATGATGACCCAACTCATCCAGTCGCCGTCAGGCGGCAACTGATGCGGCAGGGCCCAGAACTCGAAGATCCACGGCAAGGCCAGAAGCGCCTCGTCAGTGAGCGCTTCCAGAAACCCGTCCTGCACCTCCGCTTCGGCGGAGACGAGCCAATCGGCGCCCAATTTCGGCGCGCGCATCGGCAAGGTCGAGCGCCGGGGTGCCGATGGCGGCACGGTGTTTTTCACGGCTGTCTTGGACAACGGATCTCTCCTGATGGGCCACCAAGGCGGCACGGCGGATCTCGGCCAGCGACGGCGCCAGCCTACGAGCGCGATCGCTCTCGCCCGCGTCGATTTCTGCAACCAGTTCGGTCAGTTGACGGCACATGCTGTTCAGCAGGATGTCGGCTGCCGCCAGCGGCCCGGTTTCGGGGCCATCCCCCGCAGACCAAAGCGCCATCGCCCCCGGCCACGGCTCGCCGGGCGCGTCGCCCTCCGGCACCGCCCCCGCCTCTGCGCGTCCGCCCCCCCGAGCCGGCCACGCCGCGTCACGCCCGCCGGGTCAGCCCGCGGGTCTTCATGCGTTGGTTTCATGCAAATTCGCCTCTCATGCGCCCCGCACGAGCAGAAACGAAAAAAGCGGCCCCGGTTCACACCGTGCCGCCTGCCCATTTCTTCCAGCTTGCCTAAGTTCTACATTAGGGCGTCCCGTTTGTCAAGGACTATCTCTCAGGTTGCGCACCCCCACCGCACGGTGGCCCCGGATTGGCCCGCAAAACGCGAAACGGCGGCCCGGTATCAGGCCGCCGTTTTGCAATGTCTCACCGCGTGTTTCCGCCCAATTGGGCCTTACTGATTGGCGCGCTCGGCTTCGATCTGGCGCCATTTCGCGACATTGGCGTTATGCTCGTCCAGCGTGCGGGAAAACGCGTGCCCGCCCGTGCCATCGGCCACGAAATAAAGGTAATCGCCCTCTGCCGGGTTCAGCGCGGCGGCAATCGCGTCGCGGCCCGGATTGGCAATCGGCGTCGGCGGCAGCCCGTCGATCTGGTAGGTGTTGAACTCCGTCGGACGGTCCAGCTCGGACCGGCGCAGACCCCGGCCCAGCGTGCCTTCGCCATTGGTGATGCCGTAGATCACCGTCGGGTCGGTCTGCAGGCGCATGCCTTGGTTCAGACGGTTGATGAACACCGAAGCCACCTCGGGGCGTTCCGCCGCGATGCCGGTTTCCTTCTCGACGATGGAGGCGAGAATCAGCGCCTCCTCCGGCGTGTCGATCGGCAGATCGGCTGCGCGTTCGGCCCACAGATCCGACAGGATCACGCCCTGACGGCGGGTCATCTCGGCCAGCAATTCACTGCGCTTGCTGTCGCGGGTGACCTCATAGCTGTCCGGCGCCAGCGTGCCCTCGGGCGGAACTTCCGCGATCTCGCCCGACAGGAAATCGGCCTTCCGCAACCCGTCGACGACATGCCAGCTGGTGACACCTTCGGCCAGCGTGACGCGGAACCGGACATCGGCCTCATCGCGCGCGTCCAGATATTCCTGCGGGATTTCCTCGGCGCCCGCCTCGAACTTCACGATTTCCTCGTAACGGTTCGTGGTGGGGTCCAGTTCGCGCACGATCGCCTCGGCGATGGTGATGCCGATGCGGTAGTTGATCTCGGTGCCGCAGGTCGACCGCCCGGCCTCGGTCACGATGGCGACGACACCGACCATGGGCGTGCCTTCGGGGATCAGGAACGAACCTGCCTTCAGCAGATGCGACCGGTCGTTATATTCCGCGCCCAGACGGAAAATCCGCGCGGAACTGATCGCGCCGCGCTCTTCCAGTTGATCGGCCACGCCACGGATATTGGCACCCTGCGGCACCTGAAAACAGATCGCTTCCTGCAACGGCCCTTGGGCCAGGAATTGCGATTTGCCCCAATGGACCGCGAACGCTCCGGCAAGGCCGAGGACGATCAGGATCGTCATCGCGTTAGAGGCAAGGGAACGCCACATCAGCTGGCCACCTTTCCGAGCACGAGCGAGGCGTTGGTGCCCCCGAAGCCAAAGCTGTTGGACAGCGCCACATCGATTTTCCGCTCGACCTTGGCATTCGGGGCCAGATCCAGCGCGGTCTCGATCGCGGGCGTGTCCAGATTGATCGTCGGCGGCGCGACCTGATCGCGGATCGCCAGCACGCAGAAAATCGCCTCAACCGCGCCCGCCGCGCCCAGCAGATGCCCGATGGACGACTTGGTCGACGACATCGTGGCCTCACCCGCCGCCGCGCCCAGCATCCGCTCCACCGCGCCCAACTCGATCACATCGGCCATGGTCGAGGTGCCATGCGCGTTGATGTAATCCACATCCGCAGGCTCCAGCCCCGCACGTTTCAGCGCCGCGCGCATAGACCGTTCGGCCCCGTCGCCATCCTCCGCCGGGGCGGTGATGTGGTAGGCATCGCCCGACATGCCGTAGCCCAGCACCTCGGCATAGATCTTGGCCCCGCGCGCCTTGGCGTGCTCGTAATCCTCCAGCACGACGACGCCCGCGCCTTCGCCCATGACGAACCCGTCGCGGTCCGCGTCATAGGGGCGGCTGGCGCGTTCTGGATCGTCGGGACGCTTGGTCGACAGTGCCTTACAGGCGTTGAAGCCCGCGATGCCGATCTCGCTGATCGGGCTTTCGGCACCGCCCGCGATCATCACATCCGCGTCGCCCCACTGGATCAGACGGGCGGCGTCGCCGATGGCATGCGCGCCGGTGGAACAGGCCGTCACGACCGCATGGTTCGGCCCCTTGAAGCCATAGCGGATGCCGACCTGACCGGAGATCAGGTTGATCAGCGCGCCGGGGATAAAGAACGGCGACACCCGGCGGGGGCCGCGCTCCTTCAGCAAAACGGCGGTGTCAGCGATGGAATTCAGACCCCCGATGCCCGAGCCGATCATGACGCCAGTGCGCGCGCGCGCGTCCTCGTCCTCCGGCATCCAGCCCGCATCCTTCACCGCCTGATCGGCGGCGGCCATGCCGTAAAGGATGAAATCATCGACCTTCCGCCGCTCCTTCGGCGACATCCAATCATCGGGATTGAACGTGCCGTCGCTGCCGTCGCCAAAGGGAATTTCACAGGCATAGGTGGTCGCCAGATGGCTGGCGTCGAAACGGGTGATCGGCCCCGCGCCGGATTGTCCGTTCAGAAGCCGTTCCCAAGACTGTTCGACACCGCATGCCAGCGGAGACACCATCCCAAGACCTGTGATTACCACGCGCCGCATATGCTCTAACCCCATGTGTATTCTTTGCGCTCTGATAGCGGTTTCGGCCCCGCCGCGCAATAATCCGAGACACCCCGCGACCCACCGCGCGGCAACACCCCGCCGGGCCGTGGGTCAGGCACGCAGCCCCGCCGAAAGGGTCGCGTGCCGCCTGCGCTGGTGCCGGGGTGGCGCAGGGTGTTGCGCAGGGGGTGGCACCGCGCGTTGCGGCGGGCTTGGAACCGGGAGCACCGCCGCCCGGCAGCCTGACCAGCGCGCCGTGCCCTTGGCTGCCCCGCATGCCGACGCGCCCGCCCGGACCGCTCCGGCGCATCCTGGCCACACCCCGCGCCATAACCCACCGCGCGATCTGGCGCGCACAACCCAGCCCCATGCCCGCCACGCACAGCAAAAGGGCGCCCAAACGGACGCCCCTTCACGAAAATACTATCACGCCGCTTGGGTCCGGGCAGTCTCTAAACAGAGGTCCGGCCAATGGCACCGGGCTCGAAAGCCCCGCGCGTGGTCGCTCAGACGGCTTCGGAGATGAACTTCACCGCGTCGCCGAAGGTCTGGATGGTCTCGGCTGCGTCGTCCGGGATCTCGATGCCGAACTCTTCTTCGAAGGCCATCACCAGCTCGACGGTGTCGAGGCTGTCAGCGCCCAGGTCATCGATGAAGGAGGCGTTCTCGGTCACCTTCTCTTCTTCGACGCTCAGATGCTCGACAACAATCTTTTTCACGCGATCTGCGATGTCGCTCATGTCAATTCCTCATTTCTGTTCGGGAACAGCGCCCGGTTCGGTTCGTGTCGTCCCTGCCCCACCGGGCCTTTCCCCGTTTCTCACGGGGGCAGCCTGAGCCGGGCCAGTGACTGGCCCCGGATCGAAACTGGGCCGCCCTATAGCACGTCTCATGCCGGACGCAAATGGTTTCGCAGCCGGGTGCACGGGTGCCGTAAGAGCCGCATGACGGATCGGAACGACCCCTTTCATGCAGCGCTATGACGGCGGCCCGCGCAGGCGCCCCGGCAGGCATGCCGGTGGGCGGCTCAGATCATCGCCATGCCGCCATTCACATGCAGCGTCGCCCCGGTGGTGTAGCCCGCCTCCGGGCTGGCAAGGTATAGCGCCGCTGCCGCGATCTCGCCCGCCTCGCCCATCCGGCCCGCAGGCACTTGGGTCAGGATCTTGGACTTCTGATCGTCGGTCAGTTTCTCGGTCATCGCAGTGGTGATGAAACCGGGCGCGATGCAGTTGACGGTGATGCCGCGCGACGCGACCTCATAGGCCAGCGATTTGGACATGCCGACCATCCCGGCTTTGGCTGCGGCATAGTTGCCCTGACCGGGATTGCCGGTCGCGCCCACCACGGACGAGATATTGACGATCCGCCCCCAGCGCGCCTTCATCATGCCGCGCAGCACGCCCCGGCACAGCCGCATGGTGGCGGTCAGGTTGACCTCCAGCACCTGCGCCCATTCCTCGTCCGACATACGCATGAACAGGTTGTCGCGGGTGATGCCCGCATTGTTCACGAGGATATCGACCGCGCCCATCGCCTCGGCGGCCTGTTTCGGCAGCGCGGTGACGGCCTCGGCATCGCCCAGATTGCAGGGCAGCACATACGCGCGTTCGCCCAGCTCGGCGGCCAGCGCCTCCAGCGGGGCCTCGCGGGTGCCGGACAGGCCGACGGTCGCGCCCGCGCCATGCAGGTGGCGCGCGATCTCGGCGCCGATCCCGCCCGAGGCGCCGGTGATCAGGGCGGATTTTCCGGTCAGGTCGAACATCAGGCGGTTCCTTCCAGCGATGTCTTGGCGGCGACCACCTCGGCCGCGGTGCCGATGGTGCGGCTCGCCAGTGTCTTGTCGATGCGGCGGATCATGCCCGACAGGGCCTTGCCCGCACCTATTTCCCATGTCTCGGTCACGCCGCTTGCGGCGAGCGTCATCACGCTTTCGCGCCACCGGACCGACCCGGTGACCTGCGCCACCAGCAGCGCCCGAATGCGCGCGGGGTCGGTTTCGGCCCCGGCGGTAACATTGGCGATGAGCGGCACGGCGGGGGCGCTGATGCGCACCTCGGCCAGCGCCTGCTCCATCGCGTCCGCCGCAGGCTGCATCAGCGCGCAATGGAACGGGGCGGACACCGGCAGCAGCACCGCCCGCTTTGCCCCGCGCGCCTTGGCGATCTCCACCGCGCGTTCCACGGCGGCCTTATGGCCCGACACCACGACCTGACCTGGGTCATTGTCGTTGGCGGCCTGACAGACCTCGCCCTGCGCGGCTTCATGCGCGACCTCTGCGGCGGTCGCGAAATCGAGCCCCAGCAGAGCCGCCATTGCGCCCTCGCCCACCGGCACGGCCTGTTGCATGGCGCGGCCCCGGATGCGCAGCAGACGCGCGGTATCCGCCAGCCCCAGCGCGCCCGCGGCGCAGAGCGCGGAATACTCGCCCAGCGAATGCCCGGCGACGAACCCCGCCGCGTCGCGCAGGACCACGCCTTCGGCCTCCAGCGCGGCAATCGCGGCCATCGAGGTCGCCATCAGCGCGGGCTGCGCATTTTCGGTGAGGGTCAGCGCCTCGGCCTCGCCCTCCCAGATCAGGCCGGACAGATCGGCGCCCAGCGCCTCGTCGACCTCTTGGAACACCGCACGCGCGGCGGGATAGCTTTCGGCCAGATCGCGGCCCATGCCAATGGATTGGGCCCCTTGGCCGGGAAAGATGAATGCGCGGCTCATGCGTCCTCCTGTCTCGTTGCGGGCGGGTCTATCGCGCCTGCCCGCGCGAAACAAGAACGCCGCGTTTTCCGATCGTCACCGCCGCCGCCAAGCCTACCCCACCGCGCCAGCGCCGATTAACGCACCCCGGCGCCACGCCCGACGCCCTCGCACAGATCATGTGCAGCAGCGCGGACTTCCCCCGCCCTGCCCGCGCCGCTAGATCCCCCCGGGACCAAGGCGCCCTGACGGCGCCGCCCCCACACGATCCGCGACACGCCCGAGGACCTCATGCCCCTGACCAATTCCGCCACCCGCTACGGCGCAGGCGCGCGCCTGTTTCACTGGCTCACCGCCGCGCTGATCCTGACCTTGATCCCGCTGGGCCTGATCGCGGAGCGTTGGAGCGCCGAAACCTCCGACGCGCTCGCGATCAAGGCCACGTTGTTTTCGCTGCATAAAACCCTTGGGCTGACGCTGTTCGCCGTCGCCGTGGCGCGCATCCTGTGGGCGCTGAGCCAGCCGCGCCCCGCGCCGCTGCACCCGGAGCGGCGGGCGGAAACCGCGCTGGCGGATCTGGTGCACTGGCTGCTTTACGGGGCCATCGTTCTGATGCCGCTCAGCGGCTGGATCAGCCATGCCGCGACGACCGGTTTTGCGCCGATCTGGTGGCCGTTCGGGCAATCGCTGCCCTTCGTGCCGAAGTCGCCTGCGCTGGCGCATGGCTTTGCCACCCTGCATTGGCTGTTTGGCTGGGTGCTGATCGGCACGCTGGCGCTGCATATCGCGGGGGCGCTGAAACATGCGCTGATCGACCGGGACGCCACGCTTCCCCGGATGCTGCGCGGGACCGAAGCCGCCCCCACGACGCCCGCCGCCACGACGCCCACCCGCCACAGCCGCCGCCCGGCGCTGGCCGCGCTGCTGCTCTGGGCCGTGGCCCTTGGCGGCGGGCCGTTGCTGGCCACCACAGGCGGCAGCCGGGCCACCTCGGACACCGGCAGCACCGCCCCGCTGGACCAAGTCGCGTCGGACTGGCAGGTCATGGATGGCACCTTGTCGATCACGGTGGCGCAATTTGGCAGCGCCGTTACCGGCAGTTTCGCCGACTGGACCGCCGCAATCACATTCGCCGAAGAGCCGGTCGCAGGCAAAAACGGCGCAGTAGATGTGACCATCGCAATCAGTTCGCTCACGCTTGGCTCCGTCAGCGATCAGGCGATGGGCGCGGAATATTTCGACGCGGGCGCATTCCCCACCGCCCGGTTCACCGCGCCGATCCGGCCCGATGAGGCGGGCGGCTATGTGGCCGACGGGACGCTGACGCTGAAAGGCGTGGACATGCCGGTCACCCTGCCCTTTGCCCTGACGCTGGAGGGCGACCGCGCGCAGATGGTGGGGCAAACCACGCTCGACCGGCGCAATTTCGGCATCGGAGACAGCCAGACCAACCCGGACCAACTGGGGTTCGAGGTGGTGGTGGATGTGACCCTGACCGCGCAGCGTGGCGCAGATGCGGGCGCAGATGCGGGCACATCCGAGCCGGGCGACGGCAGCTAAGGCCCCCGCCTCGCCCATAAAAAAGGCCGCCCCGAAGGGCGGCCTTCCGCATGCCTCGCGACATGCTCAACTCACACGCGCGATCAGTTCGCGACCTGCGCGCGGTTTTCCAGCTGCAGGTTCACAGCAGCGGCCAGTTCGTCGCCGCTCATGCCGATGGACAGGCCACCGTCGGTCGCGGAGAAGGCCGATGCGGGCATGGCGATCACTTCGACATCGCTGGAAATCGAGGCTTCCATTTCGCTGTCGAGGTCGATCAGGACCGTGCCTGCCTCGCGGTTGAACTCGGACACCGTGCCGATGGTCTCGCCCGCGCTGGACATGACCACGCTTTCGGCGGTCAGCGCCGCTTCGACTTCGGCGGCCACGTCGCTGGCAGCCGACAGGCCTTCGGCGGTGACGTTCACAGCCGCTTCGCCGGTGGCGTCAAGCGCGGCATTCGCGGTCTGACCCACGGTGTTGGCGGTGCTGGTCACTGCGTCGGAGGCCGTGTTCACGGTGCTGTCGATGGTGTCACCCACGCCAGACGCGGACCCGGAGGCGGAGACGTTGGCATCGGCCCCGGCGGATACGCTTCCGGCGGAGCTGGCGACATTGCCACCCGCGCTGACGCCGGTGTCGGTGGACACCGACTGCGCCGAAGCCATGCCGGCCATGAGTGCGATTGCGGTGGTGGTCGTCAGGATGCGCTTGGTCATCATGATGTTTCTCCTCAGTGTTGTGACGACCCCGTCTGTGCGGGGCCTCTGGCAGCACAATGCGACCCGGCCTGCCCCCGTTCCATGCAGATCCCGGCGCAGATCGCACGCGGCGGAATCCGGCATCATGCCGCGCAGAAGGCAGCGCATTTCCGCTGGTGCACGAACGGAATTGACGCATCCGTGATTTGCGTGAGGGTGCCTGCTGACGCGCCCGTGATTAGTCAGCGCCGCAGTGCCATTCTGAGCTTAGTTTCAAGGCCATGCCGCGCGCTCTGCGCGAGTTTTCCGTGACCGGAACGTTGCATCGGATTGGGGCGAGGCCGTGCGCCCATTATGCCGCCTGCGCGCGGGTGACCTGTTCCAGCGCGGTGCGCAGCACATCGATCCCGGCCTGCGGGCGGTGGCCCTGCTCCGACAGAACGCGCCGCCAGCCGCGCGCACCCGGACGCCCGGCAAACAGGCCCAGCATATGCCGCGTTACCTGCGCCAGCTTACCGCCCTGCTCGATATGCCGGGCAATATACGGCTCCATCGCGTGGACGGCGTCTTCCGGCGTGGTCAGCGGATCGGTCGTGCCGAAAACGCGGCTGTCGGCCCGGCCCAGCACCGTCCACGGATCATGATAGGCCGCGCGCCCGATCATCACCCCGTCCATCGCGGGCAAATCGCCCTCCGGCCCGAGAAAGCCCAGCGCGGCGTCCAGATCAGCGATCCCGCCGTTGATCGACAGATGCAGCGCCGGGAACGCCGCCTTCATCGCCCGCACCAGCGGATAATCGAGCGGCGGAATATCGCGGTTTTCCTTGGGCGACAGGCCCTGCAACCACGCCTTGCGCGCGTGGATCGTGACCCAGGACACCCCGGCAGCGGCGATCCGGGTCAGGAAGTCGGGCAGCACATCCTCCGCCACCTGCTCATCGACCCCGATGCGACATTTGACCGTCACCGGCACCGAAACGGCGGCGATCATCGCCGCACAGCACTCGGCCACCAGATCCGGCTGGCGCATCAGACAGGCCCCGAACGTGCCCGACTGCACCCGGTCCGACGGACAGCCGACATTCAGGTTCACCTCCGCATAGCCATGATCCACAGCCATCCGCGCCGCCTGCGCCAACTCCGCCGGGTCCGACCCGCCAAGCTGCAGCGCCAAAGGATGCTCGCCCGCGTCATGCGCCAGCAAATGCACCGCCCCGCCCCGCACCAATGCCGGTGCTGTCACCATTTCGGTATAAAGCAACGCCTCCCGCGACAGCAGCCGGTGGAAGCTACGGCAATGCCGGTCGGTCCAGTCCATCATGGGTGCAACGGACAGGCGCGCGGCCGTTGAAATCTCTAATTTTTTATTCTTTTCTGCCACTTACAGGCACCTACAGCTCGTCTCGTTTTCCGCTCATTATGGACCATATTCGTCGATTTTGACACTGGATTTGGTCCCGTGGACCAAATACATTTCCGTGGACCAAATGGGGAGACCGTCATGGGCTCGATCACCACACGCAAACGCAAGGATGGAAGTCACAGTTACAGGGCACGTGTACGAGTGATGCGCGAGGGAACCGTCTATCACGAGACAAAGACTTTCGACAGACGCCAGCTGCGACCACCTGGATAAAGCAGCGCGAGAAAGAGCTTGCAAAGCCTGGTGCCTTGGAGGAGCTGAACGTATCTGACCCTCCGCTATCCAAAGCGATCGAGCGCTACACCGAAGAAACGGTGAAGGACATCGGTCGCACAAAGGCCCAGGTCCTCAGGACCATCGCCACCTACCCGATCGCCGATGTGCCCTGTTCCACCATCAAGTCGAAGGATATCATCGAGTTCCTTCAGTCTCTGCCCGGACAACCGCAAACCGTCGGGAACTACGCCAGCCATCTCGCCTCCATATTCGCCATAGCACGGCCGATGTGGGACTTTCGGCTGGATGATCGGGAGATGAGAGACGCGATCACCGTCGCGCGCCGTATGGGGATCATCTCGCGTTCCGCGCAGCGGAACCGCAGGCCCACCCTCGATGAACTCGACCGGCTGCTGGCTCACTTCATTGATCGGCGCCAGAGAACGCCTCAGGCCATGCCCATGCACAAGGTGATCGTGTTCGCTCTCTTCTCGACGCGCCGACAGGCAGAGATCACCCGACTCACCTGGGATGATTTCCAGAAGGAACACAAATGCGTTCTGGTCCGTGACATGAAGCATCCCGGCGAGAAGCTCGGAAACGATACCTGGGTCGATCTGCCCGAGGAAGCCATTCGGATCATCGACAGCATGCGCAAGAGCAAGACCGAGATCTTCCCCTACTCACCGGACACAATCACGGCCAACTTCACCCGCGCTTGCAAGCTGCTCGGGATCGAGGATCTGCACTTCCACGATCTGCGCCACGAAGGCATTTCTCGGCTGTTCGAGATGGGTTGGAACATCCCCCATGTCGCGGCCGTCAGCGGACACAGGTCTTGGGTTAGCCTGAAACGCTATACGCACATCCGGGAAACAGGCGACAAATATGCAAACTGGCCCGGAATGCTGCTCGCAATAGACAACACGTGATGCGCCAGTACGTCAATATCATCGAAAGGACCCGCGCATCACCCTAAGTTCTGCCAAGTACAGACATCAACTTTCATTTTCGATGAATGCCGAGATAGAGGCAAGTTAACGATATGCCGTCCATCCTATTGGCACCCTATTCATCCTTGAACTTTCGCTGGTAGCGCTCCTCGGGCGAAACCCACTGCTCGATGAATGATAGCGGATCGAGATCGCCCAGCATCGAACGCGCCAAACGCAGCCGGGACTCCAGATGCACGCGCCGCTCTCCGTCCACCATCTGCATACGCTTTTCGGCCTCCACGAAGAACATCTCGACGGAGAGCGCCTTGGTCCAATCCGCCATGATATCCGAAAGCTGTTGAAGGCTCTCGGAGCGGGCCTTCGCCTCACTGCGCTTATCCTCTTCCCTCCGCCAGCGCTCCCATTGAAGCTCCTGTTCCCTTTTCTTCCGGGCAGCCTCGTCATCGGCCGCGTCCATGAGAGCCTTCAATTCTTGGACCGAGCCTTCAAGCTTGCGGATCACTTCGCCGAACTCCCGATTGAACGAGCGCTTACTGGTCTCCTGCCATGTAAGCTGCCACTCTACTCCGGGGTGCGGAGAATAGGCGACCAAGCGAAAGCGTCCGCAAGGCAGGTCCTGTTCTGTCGTCCAACTGTGTGTGACCTGCCCCCTGTTGGTCCCTCGTTCATAATGAGAGTCTGCAGGTTGGATTTGGGTATTCTGGTTCCCCGCCTGGCGCAAGCGCGCCGGGCGCGGAGCCCTCAAATTGCGCAAGTGCGCGGCGCGCTTGCTGTGGCGTCTGGTTGCCCAAGGATGAGTGTGGCCTGACCGTGTTATAGTCGTAGCGCCACAGGGCCAGCTTGCGCCGCGCATCATTCAGGCTGTCGAATATCTCCTCGTTCAGCAGCTCGTCCCTGAGGCTGCCGTTGAAGCTCTCGATGAAGGCATGCTGCTGCGGTTTGCCCGGATCGATGTAGTGCCACGGCACGGTGGTCTCGTCGGCCCATTTCAGGATGGCCCGACTGGTGAACTCCGTCCCATTGTCACTGACAATGCAGCCGGGCTTGCCGTAAAGCCGGATCAGGGCACTGAGTTCCCGGGCGACCCTTGCGCCGGACAGGCTGGTGTCAGCGACAAGACACAGGCATTCCCGAGTGCAGTCATCTATCACCGCTAGGATCCGGAACTTCCGCGAGGCGCCGAAGCTGTCGGATACGAAGTCCAGCGACCAACGAGCATTAGGATACGCCGCAACTGGCATCGGCACTCTGGTGCCACGCGCCCGTTTCCGGCTTCGCCGTCGCTTCACGGACAAACCCTCTTCCCGGTAGATCCGGTAAAGCTTCTTGTGGTTCATGGTCATGCCCTTGCGCTCCAGCAGCACGCCGATCCGGCGGTAGCCGAACCTGCGCCTTTTGGCGGCGATCTCCTGCATCTCCTTGCGGATCTCGGCACAGTCCGGCGGGCGTTCACGCCGCACTGTCTTTGGATCGACACCAACCAGCTTGCAGGCTCTGCGCTGCGAGATGTCATGATGCCGCATCACCCGGAGCGCCGCATCTCGCCGCTTGATCAATGTCGTCAGTTCTTTCCCAGCAGGTCTTTCAGGACAACGTTGTCGAGCATGGTGTCGGCCAACTGGCGTTTGAGTTTGGCATTCTCGTCTTCGAGGGCCTTCAGCCTTGCCGCCTCGGACACTTCCATCCCCCCATATTTGGACTTGAGCTTGTAGAACGTCGCTGTGCTCAGCCCGTGCCTGCGGCATACCTCCGCTGTCGGCATCCCTGCTTCCTGTTCCTTGATCATCCCGATGATCTGGTACGGGGCTTACGCGGCCCCACTGGGGCCACGGTCCCCTTAACCGGTGAAACGGCTCTTTCTCATGTGTCTGCTCCTTCAGAGTTGGCGCAGACTCTACATTAAGGTGAGGGATTTCGCGGGGGGCAGGTCACGAGGTATCCCGCAAGTTGTTGCTGACCAGCGAGCGTTGGTCAACTTCAGTGCCGAGCAGTTCCTTCGTCATTTGAAAGAAAATAGTTCTCTAACACCAAGCATGCAGACAATCTTGCAGCTCCTTTCAAGCTTCAGCCCTCTGCCGCTTCAGGTCATTGTGGACTACTGCGCGAGAACGCCACTGGATGCCAGTGATGACCTGAACTTCTTGCTTGACCTCGCATTTATTTTGCCTGCCGGGATGCATTATCGAATCTCGGAGCCCATTCGTGATGCAGCGTACAGAGCTTTCGGCAGACTGAAGGTCGATAGCAAGAAAGTGAGTAAGCTTCTCGAAGCATACCTAGAAAATGAACCTGACGATGACTCGCGCCTAGATCTTGGACAGACGATTTTCCGTGCCAGCCTCTTTGCGGGAAGTCAGACTAAATCTCGTTTTGCAGTTGGATTTGCTGCTGACCTTATTGATGTCGCAGCGAGGAGCTATCACGATCAGGACTACGGCCTCGCTATCACGTATGGCTCTTCCGCTCTGAGCGCACGCCCCGACAACGTCGACGTGCGGCGCTATGTTGCACAGGCTCTCATTCGCAAGGAGAAATACGATGAAGCAGAGGAGCATATTAGCGCGCTACTTGGCCTCGGCGAGCTCAAGGAGGCTTACTATGTGCGGGGCTTCGCCGCACGGCGAAAGCGCAATTATCTAGAAGCTGTTGATGCTTACAACAAGAGTCTTGCAAACGGTCGTCGAGGTGTGGCCATTCACCGGGAACTGGCAAGCTGCTTCTTTGAACTAGGCAATCTGCCAGCTGCCGAAGAGCATATTCTGCAGGCCGAGCAGCAATCGCCGCACAATCGATATGTGGTAGATCTAAGATGCACGATTGCACTTCGGCTCGGCGATCTCCCCAATGCTGAACGCGCCCTTGAGGTGCTAGAGCGTGTCGACTCAAGCGGATTTGCCGAGCATCGCCGTTCGACCTTTGAACAAGCTAGCGGAAACGCAGATAAGGCAATACGCAATGCTCGCCTTGCTGACCAAAAGATAACGCACCCGCCGTTTGAAGTTCTCGCCAATCTGGCGAACTGTGAGATTGAAGCAGGTGGAAGTGAAAGTGCCTTGGCAACGTTAGGCCGCATTCGGAATCGATTTGGCGGTACTAATCACGACGTTCAGGTCGGGCTGCGGTGCAAATACGAAATTCGATTTGGTGACGTCGAAGCGGCTGAAGGGCTCTGGAATCGACTCAGTGACAAAAGTACACCCGTTCATCGAGGTCTTCGCTTGTCGATGTTAAACCGCAAATACTCGCAGAACGGTCTGACGAGTGAGGAAAAAGTTGAGCGAAATAATTTGATTAATTTTCAATCGACTGAAGAGTTGGATCGTAGCTTGCGATTAATTTGCTCCATGATGTCACAGTCTGAATAGTTAATTGAGCACCAGTGGATATTAACGGACAATTTTGGGCAGAGATCAACCGCACTATGATCGCTATATTTTGTGCTGCTCCGGGGCTCATTTCTAGAGTTCGAACCCGAGTAGATTCAAATGGGTCGATACATGCCTCCCTCGCGTTTTGACGCATAGCTCGCCGAACGGCGGCTTCGGAGAGCGTTACAATGCAGCAACCTAGAAGGCCAAAGGACGGCTAATGGGATCGCTGCCATCCTGGCCAGGTATTTTCTGCGGAGCGAGACGAGCGGCAGCTTTCGGGAATACGGCCACGCAGCATTGGCTGAGCTCGACCGTCCGCAATGGACTGATCAGGTCGATCATGAAGATCGCTCCTACAGTCCCAACCCTTGCGGCTGAGGCCGGTGGCACCTCTTTCAGCTACCTGGTCGGCCATCCACATCCTCCGACACCTCCTGCCGCAGTTTCGGCCCCTGCGCGAGGCGCCGACCGAGAGCCGAGATGAACGCCTCATAGCGCTCCCCAGCCTTTGCCCTTGCAGCCTTGGCTGCGGGTTCGGGCAGAGCCGGTGTCGTCGCAAGCCAGAAACGGATAAACACAGCCAGGCTTTCGACGGAGATCCCGACATCGCGCTCTAGCCGGGTGATCCGCCTGTCGATCGGATCAAGGCGCCGGGCCAGAACCGCCTCGCGGCGCTCTGCGTCATCCGGCGAGAGGAAGGATGCGATCGCAGCCTCGGCCACCATCGACTGGGATTTGTCGCGCCGGGCCGCGAAGTCTGCTAGCATCTGCACGACCTCAGGATCGAGCTAGACCGAGATCTTCGTCTTCTTGCGGCTCAAGGTCATGATCAAAGCTCCATGCCGTCATCGGGATTGAGGGAGACCTGACGCGCGACACCTCGCATCTGCTGCATGATGCGCCGATTGCGGATGGCGCCATCCTCCTCATCCTCAGTTGGTTCGAATTCAAACTCGTTCTCGAGAGGCGTCTGCCTGTCGACCGGCTGAGGCTGCGCCAGCTCCGGCTGCAGACGGCGCTCCGACGCTGTCGGGTCCTCATCCTCCGGTCCCGTCTCGGATACTGGCTCGAGCTCGTCCTCCTGGGTTGGGACTGCCAGGCTGCTCCAGTCATCTTTCCCCGAAGCGTCCACATCCACCAAACCGGGTGGCGGCAAGACCCGCTTGATGAACCGCACATCTTCATAATACCGTGCTTTCGTCGCCCGGATCGGCGGCGTGCCGGCCACCATGACGATCTCATCGGTTGGCGGCAGCTGCATGATTTCTCCGGGCGTGAGCAAGGCCCGCGCAGTTTCCGACCGGGACACCATGAGATGGCTGAGCCAGGGCGCCAGACGGTGGCCGGCATAGTTCTTCATCGCCTTCATCTCGGTGGCCGTGCCGAGAGCGTCGGACACCCGCTTGGCCGTGCGCTCATCATTGGTCGCGAAGCTCACCCGGACGTGGCAATTGTCGAGAATCGAGTTGTTGGGGCCGTAGGCCTTCTCGATCTGGTTCAGCGACTGGGCGATGAGGAAGCTCTTCAGCCCGTAACCCGCCATGAAGGCCAGCGCGCTCTCGAAGAAATCCAACCGGCCGAGCGCCGGGAACTCATCGAGCATCAAAAGCAGCCGATGCCGATCATCCTTGCCCTGCAGGTCTTCGGTCAGGCGTCGGCCGATTTGGTTGAGGATCAGACGAATGAGCGGCTTGGTGCGATTGATGTCAGATGGCGGCACCACGAGATACAGCGTGACGAGGCGCACTCCCCCGACAATGTCACCGATCCGCCAGTCGCAGCGGCGCGTAACCTGCGCGACCACGGGGTCGCGATAGAGTCCAAGGAAAGACATCGCCGTCGACAGCACGCCGGAACGTTCATTCTCGGACTTGTTGAGCAACTCGCGGGCGGCACTGGCGACCACGGGATGTGGCCCCGCCTCGCCCAGGTGCGTCGTCCGCATCATGGCGCGGAGTGTGGACTCCACGGGGCGCCGCGGGTCGGACAGGAAGTTGGCGACGCCGGCCAGCGTCTTGTCCTTCTCGGCATAGAGGACGTGCAGGATCGCCCCGACGAGCAGACTGTGGCTGGTCTTCTCCCAGTGGTTCCGCCGCTCCAGGCTCCCCTCGGGATCGACAAGGATGTCGGCGATATTCTGGACATCGCGAACCTCCCACTCCCCACGGCGAACTTCGAGCAGGGGGTTGTAGGCCGAAGAGTTCGGATTGGTGGGATCGAAGAGCAGGACCCGACCGTGCCGGGCCCGGAACCCTGCGGTCAACTGCCAGTTCTCGCCCTTGATATCATGAACGATGGCCGAGCCGGGCCAGGTAAGAAGCGAGGGTACGACGAGCCCTACCCCCTTGCCGGATCGTGTCGGCGCGAAGCAGAGCACATGCTCCGGCCCATCGTGGCGCAGATATTTCCGGTCATAGCGACCGAGGACAACACCATCCGGGTCAAGCAGTCCGGCCGCCTTCACCTCGCCCTTCTCGGCCCATCGGGCAGAGCCGTAGGTCGCGACGTTACGGGCCTCGCGGGCGCGCCAGACCGACATGGCGATAGCCACCCCGATCGCGACCGCACTGGCCGCGTTCGAGATGGGAAAGGAGGAGATTTGCGGCGGCCAGGATCGCGGGTGCGGCGCCGAGCGGCGTGACCGGATCGGTCACGGGAGACGAGATGTTCATGTCGGAGATCCTCAGAGAGCGGGAGGGACAAGCCCGGACGGCGCTCTCTCTCGACCACCCGGACTCAACCCGTCCCGGCCCCTCTCTGACTCGGCACCTTCGGCACCTCATGCCCCATCACCTCGCAGACCCGAGGGCGACAGCGCTCCACCATCAACTTTCGCAAGGCCTCATTGATTGTAAGCGGTATTCATGAGATATACCGACTTGAGATCAATCATCGGGACCAAGAACTGAATTTCATGAAGCGGGCGCAAAGGAATCCGTTTTCAGGTGCCGTAACCGTTTTTCACGAGCGCTGGCTCCCCGAGGAGGCAACACCTGCGGGCTATGCTGCGCTGATCGATGCCTATGCGCTCGCAACGCCCCTGCCCCGGACACTTTCCGCTATCGGCCCACGTCACAAGGTCTACGCGGCCGACGGCTGGCGCCTCTACACGCCCCGCCATGAACCCGAGGCGAGCCTCATCGGTCATCTGACCTTCGCGCTGCGTTACGAGGGGCTGGATCTGGCAGTTCTCAAGCGGCTGTTCAAGACAACCGGCCCAGAGCCGATCCAGGCCATTGTCGAGGCTGCCCCGACGGGCAGCTACGCGCGCAGGATCTGGTTCCTCTATGAGTGGCTCCTCGGCGCGGAATTGGATCTGCCCGATGCTACGCGCGGAAATTATGCGCCCGTGGTCGATGCCAAGCTCCAATGGGATGCAGAGGGCGCCCCCTCGCCACGCCACCGGGTCCGCAACAACCTGCCCGGCACCCCGGATTTTTGCCCGATGATCTTCC
Organism: Pacificitalea manganoxidans; assembly: GCF_002504165.1. Classification (GTDB taxonomy): domain Bacteria; phylum Pseudomonadota; class Alphaproteobacteria; order Rhodobacterales; family Rhodobacteraceae; genus Pacificitalea; species Pacificitalea manganoxidans. Next base: position 1,345,352 of record NZ_CP021404.1, on the reverse strand, counting down.
GCACTCCGGCAATCGAGGCCTTCATCGCCCGCGATCTGGCAGCCGAGGCCCGCGCGGTGCTGGCCGAGGTGCCCGCCGATCTGCTCGCGCGCACGGCAGCCTTCCTGCTGCTCAAGGATTCACGGTCGAGTTTCCAGATCGAAGGCGAGAACCCGCCCCAAGATCGCATCCGGCGCTGGGGCCAGATCATCGGCGAAGCCGGGCGGCATCCGATCGACCGGGCAGAGCTGGAACGCCTGCAACGCATCGTCATCGGCGATGCCCGCTTCGTCCATCTGGGCCTGCGGCAGGAGGGCGGGTTCATTGGAGAGCACGACCGCACGACCGGCGCCCCCCTGCCCGATCACGTCAGCGCCCGGCATGAAGACCTGCCCGCGCTGATCGCTGGGCTCGAAGCGTTCGACCGCGATATCGCCCCGGGGCTCGACCCTGTTCTGGCGGCTGCCGGCCTCGCCTTCGGCTTCGTCTATATCCACCCGTGTGAGGACGGCAACGGGCGCCTCCATCGCTACCTGATCCACCACGTGCTTGCTGCACGCGGCTTCAATCCGCCCGGGCTGGTCTTCCCGGTGTCGGCGGTGATCCTCGAGCGGATTGAGGCTTATCGGCAGGTGCTCAAGAGCTATTCGCGTCGGCTGCTGCCCCATGTCAGCTGGCGGCCAACCGATCGCGGGAACGTCGAGGTGCTGAACGACACCGGCGATTTCTACCGCTTCTTCGATGCCACGCCCCATGCCGAATTTCTCTTCGCCTGCGTCGCCCAGACCATCGACCATGACCTGCCTGCAGAGACCCGGTTCCTGCGTGCCTATGACGGGTTCAAGTCCCACGTCTCGGGCCTGATCGACATGCCCGACCGCGTGCTCGACCTGCTGTTTCGTTTCCTGCACCAGAACGGTGGCAGACTTTCCGGACGCGCCAGAGCGAAGGAGTTCGCCGATCTGACCGACGAGGAGGCCGACCGGATCGAAGCCATCTATGCGGAGTTGCGGGAGGAGTTCTGAGGCCGAGCCTCCTCACCCAACGGTTGGCCGGCTTCGGTGAAGGTGTAACCGTTGGCGATGATGGCCTCATCGACGACCTCATCCGAGGACAGATAGTCGTATTCACGCTCAAGCTGGCGGTAGAGCCAGCGGGCGAGATCGCGCAACGCCTCGATAACCACCTCCTCGGCGTCGGCGGTCGAGTCCTGCCAGCTCGGACTATCACGCTCTACCGAAATCGCCATGCAGTACTCATGGTAATAATGGCCGCGATGGGTGGCTTCGGCGCGAAGCTGGTAAAAATTACGCCGCTGGATCGCCTGCAGGGCATCGGCGATGCAGTGCAGTTCGATGTCCTCAGGCGCATATTCCCGGATCAGGCGCGGCGCACCCTTGCGGTAGGCATAGAAAGTCTCGAAGCAGGCACCTTCGCCCTGGCTCCAGAAGCCCCGGAACCAGATGCAGGGGTCTTGCCGTGTGCCGCCGCCCGTCAACCGGACGGTTCGGGTCTTGAGGTTCAGCCCGAGGATTTCGGCGACGCGCTGGAAATCCTCATAGACGGCATCGTACCAGTCATCGTCGAAGCCACCCTCACGATACCAGACGCGGGCTTTGTCCCTGGCTGCATCGGAAAGCTCGTCGAGGCGATAGACAGTGATCTCGATGACCTCACTCATAGGGATTGCCCCCCTCCAGAACAGTGGAAAGCCAGCCGTCCGTGTAGATCCAGTCCACCGTCTCGCCGGTGGCGAGATCGAGGACGTGCGCCCCGCCGCCGAACCCGTCGATTCTCGGCCGAGAACAACTGTTTGCGTATTGAAGGCCCCATAGACCCGTCAGACCGAACTCGGTGGCGCAGCGTTTGACGAACTGGATGACATGCCCGGGTTCGCCGGTGACGTCATCACGCATCCAGAGCTGAGTGCCACCATGTTCTGGCTGGATGGAGAGCAGGAAGCCGTCCGATGGCGGATCTTCGGCGGCATTATCATCCGCCAGTGCGTTGTAGAGATCGAGTGCGCGGGCAGCGTTTTCGGGGGTGCCCACGTCAAGCAGGCAGGAAAAGTGCGTGAAATAGTCGGCCATGATGGTCTCCGGGCATGACATGGCCCCGCGTGAAACCGAGCCGGATGGGATGGAAAGGGTGAAGCTCAGGCGGCCTGTGGCAGGCGGAGCAGATCGGCCGCGGTCTCGCGCCAGACGGGATCAACCAACCGTGCCTCCATCGCCGCGGCGCGGTAACGCAGCCGTCTCGCATCACCGGGCTCCGAGGCTCGGAATGCCATACCGCGCAGTCGGCTGGCCTCGGTCACGATCCTGCGCCCCTCGGCATCGGAGGCGACCGGCTGCTGCCAGAGGATAATGCCGGCGCGGATTTCGCCGGCGCGGACCAGGCGCTGATCGCGGTCCTGAATGAGCATGATGCGCGGCTGGAAATACGGAAAGCTATTCGGCGCCGTGCAAATATCACCGCGCGACAGGCGCAAGGCTGCGGCCTGGATGGCTTCCTCCGGCGACAGGCATTCCCCAAGTGGGATCACGCGGTCAAAGTTATTCGCCACGTCGCTGGCGTCATAGCTGGCGACGCCGAGGCAAGAGATGCGCAGCGGCAGCTTTTGCGACCGATAAAGCGCGGGCAGAACATCGGCCGCCAGAGTGTGGCCGATAGAGCGGAAGGTTTCGAAACGGGCAAAGGTCATCGGGATCACTCCATGACGGGCGCCGGTGAGCCTCTCTCTTCGGCCCTCAACCCGTCACGGCCGAAAGGCCCGCACTCTTCCTCTCTGACCGGGCTTGTTCCCGGTTCCGCTGCCGACGATGGGGGACCATCGAGAGGCATTGAAGGCCCGAAGCGCGTGTCTCCGCGCTCGGGCCGTTTGGGATGAGGCGCTTTCGCGCCTTACTCCCATGGATCCAGTTCCAGCTTCACCATGTCCTCATCCCCGTCGAATTCGTCGGCCGGCATGGCGCCGTGGGTTCTGCCCCCGGCCTGGAACACGACGATTTCGACCATCAGCGTGGTGGCGAGGCTGGCGGCGAAAGCGGTGGCATCTGCATAGGACATCGGGATTGGCTCCTGTCACTGGAGGCGGGGGATGGTCCCCCGCCTCCAGTGACAGGAGCCCGACGTGTCTGACCGGATCTGCACTCACCCTCGGGCGTTCGGACTTTTTCCGAATCCCCGAGGGCGGCACGTTTGCGTAAGCCGACCCCTCCGGGGTTGAATGTCAAAGAGACGGACCAGACCAAGGTTAGCGAATGGAAGCGGGGGTCGTGTCTTGCATCCGACAGGCGCCGGATCCACCCCTCGCAGATGCTTCGCCCTGCCAGCCTTGCCGCCACGCTGGCATCAGGAATGTGGTCGAGGACGGGGGCGGAAACCGATGCCGAACATAATGACCGGCACCGTGGTGATGCTGGAACTGGAACCATGGAGGCCCATGACAGGAAGACGGTGGCGGCTATCGTCGGACGTGAACAAGCCTTCAGTCCCAGAGTCCATCGGCAATCTCGCGGGCGATCATCGCGCGCGCTCTCATCATCACCTCATCGCCGCTGGTGTCGATATGACCGTAGAACCGGGCATGACCGCCATTCGCGGCCCAATCGGTGTAGCGGCAGTATTCTCGCCTTTCGAGACGGAAGGCGCGCATGTCGTCCGCCCAATGCGGCTTCGGCTCCACCACTACGGTGATGCCGTCGCAGGTTTCCTCCCAGGGCAGCGTGCGTTCGGATGGCAGACTGGCGCGGTTCTCACGGAATATTCGGTCGATATCGATCGTTGCAGGCATCAGGGTTCTCCAAAGAAAAAGCCCGGTCACGAGGATCGGGCAAGTTGCGGAAACGGAAGGGATGTGGCGGGGCAGCAAAGGCCACCCCGCCTGAGCATCATTCGGCAGCGACCATGGCCTGCTCCTCGTCCTCCGTGGCGTCTTCATCCTCGCCATCGCCGGCAAGGAATTCAGGCGGTGCAGTAGCGCCGTCATGGCAACATGCGGGTTGGACGCCACGGCATCCCGGAGTGCCAGGGTGCGATGCGCGGTCAACTCGCTGACGAGGCGATCGGGCAGCGGCCGGATGGTGTCGACCTCTTCGTCCTCGTCGGTCTCCGGCGCTGCACTGCCGACGGTGATGACGGCGCGCCGGACGCTGCCGTCGTCACCGCCTTCGGCAGATGCACCATCGGCGCCATCGCTCCCTTGGCCTTCCACCACCTCGTCTTCGGGGTGGACATAGCCACGCTCGACGGCGAGCTGGCCGTCATGGCGGATGCTGACGAAGACACCGGCGCGGGCCATCTGATCGGCGTCGTAGCGCATCGGCCGGGTCTCGAAGGCTTCCAGCGCCTCCTCGATCTCCCCGAGCCGCGCGTCCACCTCGTCGGGCAATTCGTCGGCCTCGGCATACTCCGCCTGCAGCGCCTCGAACTCGTCCCGCAGCTTCTCACGGTCGGCGCGTTCCTCGTCAGTCAGGTCGATGGTGGTACCGGCCAGACGGCGCATGCCGCTGGTATGGCCATAGGGGAAGTCCGCCGCGACCTCGATCCACTTCCAGCCTTCGGCGGCGATAGTTTCCGCCTCGGCCTTCAGCTTCTCCCCGACCAGCCGGTCGAGCAGCACCGGATCCTGGAGCCAGCCGCCATCGTCTTGCTGGAAGAGATCGCGCAGCACATAGCCGCCCGCCGCCTCATAGGACTCGATGCCGACGAAGAGCGCCCGCTTGTCGGAAGCGCGCACCGTGGTCTCGGTCAGCATGCGACGAATGGTGTATTGCTCTTTCTGCCAGCCATCCTTGATCGCCTCCCAGACCTGTTCCTGCCGGGCTTGGTCGTCGGAGACGGTGAAGGCCATGAGCTGTTCCAGCGTCATGCTGTCCTCGGCATAGACATCGAGCAGCGCCGGCGAGACCGAAACGAGGCGCAGACGCTGCTTCACCACCTTGGCGTTGACGAAAAAGGCGGCAGCGATTTCCTCTTCGCTCATGCCCTTCTCACGAAGGACCTGGAAGGCGCGGAACTGGTCGAGCGGATGCAGCGGGGCGCGCTCGATGTTCTCGGCAAGCGACACCTCGTCGATCAGGATGTCGTCACTGGCCTCCGAGACGATACAGGGCACCGGAGTGGTCTTGTTGAGGCGCTTCTGTTTGACCAAAAGCTCCAGCGCACGATAGCGGCGGCCGCCAGCCGGCACCTCGAAGAGACCGGTATCCTGCCCTTCGGCGTCGAGCTCGGGGCGAACATGCAGGGACTGGATCAGCCCGCGGCGGGCGATGGACTCGGCCAGTTCTTCGACCGAGATGCCGGCCTTCACGCGCCGGACGTTGGACTGGCTGAGCACCAGCTTGTTGAAGGGGATGTCGCGCGAGGACGACAGGGTGATCTTCTGCGTGGCAGCGGCCATGTCAGGGTCTCCATGACGGACGCCGGGGAGCCTCTCTCTCCGGCAACCAGCCCGTCACGAAACTCCCCCCCACGCCTTTCCCTCTCATGGCCGCGCCGCGGATGAACGCGCAGACCCATCAGAGTTCACCGCGGGCACGCAGGCTGGTCTCCCGGCCAGCCCCGGTGATGATGTGGTCGTGTAGTATCACGCCCAGGGACGCACAGGCGTTCCGGATTTCTTTTGTCATCGCGAGGTCGGCGGCTGACGGCTCGGGATCACCGGCCGGATGGTTGTGGACGATGATCAGCGCCGAGGCATTGAGCGCCAGACAGTGCCGCAGCACCTCCCGGGGATAGACCGGGACATGATCGACTGTGCCGGTGGCGAGGCACTCGTCAGAGATCAGCCGGTTCCTGCGGTCGAGATAGAGGACATGGAAGCGCTCCAAATCGCCCCTGATGGTGAGGGCGCAATAGTCGAGCACCGCCTGCCACGACGTCAGGACAGGGTTCTGATTGAGGTGGCGCAGGAGGATCTGCCGGGCCTCGTAGACCACGGCCTGCTCCTGGGCGGAGAACCGGAGCGGCTGCGCTTCAGTGGCGGGTGTTCTCGTGTTTCGTGTCATGGTGCTGTTCTCCGACGGGCAGCCGGCCGGGCGCCGAACTTTCACCGCGTCACGGAGAGAAGCGCCGCCCTCTTCCTTCGAAGAGCGCGGCGCGGAACCTGCAGGACCCTCAGGAACGCGGGGACTCCGTGTCGACGCGTGTCCCGCCTGACAGGCGGCCCGAGCGATAAAGCAGGCGCTCGGCATCGCGGATCCTGCCGGTTTCGCGGGCGGCCTTGGCCCAAACAGAGATCGGGAAGTCCCCCGTGAACAGCAGATCTCGCTCGATACCCATGCCGAAGGGCAGCCGAATGGAGCGCAGTTCGTTGAGGCTCCAGGAGCCAAGTTCGGGGTAGCCAATGTCGGCCAGGCCAAACATGATGTCGCCGTCCTCGTCGAGCTCGGTCGCAAGCCAGACACCGGCGCCAAAGGGATTGAAGAACTTCACGACCGGAATGTGATCCTGATCGCGATCGCGGCCATTCGCCAGCAAACGGTCACGCTGTGTGTCGGTCAGAGGATCATGCTGCGGCCCTCCCTTCCGTCGGGGTCTGCCGCTCAACATCGGTACTGTCGTCGGGCAGATGGGCCAGCAGCCAGTCGGCCGCCTTGCTGGCCTGCGAGGCGGCGCGGACGATCGCGCGGGAATCCTCGCGCATCACCTCCAGCCAGGAGCCGATGTAATCGGCGTGGCCCACAGTCGGGACGATCCCGAGCGAGGCGCGACAGAACGCGCTCGAAATCTCGGCGATCAGCTCCTCGAAGGCATATTTCCTCGTGCCGAAACTACCCGAGAAGTCCCGCCCCAACCGGGAGGCATGTCCTGTCGCGTGCCCCATCTCGTGCAGGGCGGTCCGGTGCCAGTTAATCGGCTCGAAATAGGCCTGCGGGGGTGGCACCTGCACATAATCGAGCGCGGGAACATAGAAGGCGCGGTTGCCACCGATCCGGAAGTCGATGCCGGTCGCCGCAATCAATGCCTCGACCCGCGGCTTGATCAGCCCGGACGGCGGTGGCGGTGCCTCGATGGCGATGTCGTCAGGCCAACCCTCGCATTGCGCCGCGTTGAACACGGTGAAGCGCTTCAGGAACGGGATGCTGTTTGCATCCTCCCCGGTCTCCCGGGCGCGGCGCTTCTCGTCTTCAGGCGTGAAACGGTCGGCATAGACGACGGTCGTGCCGCGCTCACCCTTGCGGACATTGCCGCCGAGCGACAGCGCCTGGCGGAAGGTCAGCCAGTGCTGGGTTGGATAGCCCTGCTGGATCACGGCGCCCCAAAGGATCAGGACATTGATCCCGGAATACTGCCGACCCGTGCTGGCGTTGCGCGGCATGGCGAGCGGCACCTGCACCGCCGCCGTCCCCCAGGGCTGGACCCAGGGCAACCGGCCTTCCTCCAGCTCGGCGATGATCTTGTCGGTGATGTCGTCATAAAGGTTCGTGCGCGGACCCCTCTTGCGGGCCGCGCGATGCTCTCTGGCCATCGGGATGATCTCCGCGACGGGCGCCGGAGGCCTCTCCTCCAGCCCTCAACCCGTCACGGAAAACCCGCCCGCACTTTCACTCTCAGGGGGCGTTACGGGGTCTCCCCGCTGATGGGGGTGTGTCGGCAACGCCAGTGGCTACGAGGGGGAAGGCTTTCCCCCAGACAATCCTCACATTCAGCCGAGTCAGGCGTAAAAAGGCAAAAGCCAACATTCGCGCGCCCCAATCCCCGACGTGTTGTAATCCCCAGGATATCTGCGCTTATCTGACACGCAACCGCGGTACCTGCTTTCCAGCGCCAGACGCCTTCCTTCCAGAGCGCTCGGGCTCAAATCCACCGGACAACAAATGAGGACCAGATGACGGATATCGATCTTAACGCCTTGTCGCTCCCCGAGCTGAAGCAGTTGCAAAAGAATGTTGCGAAGGCCATCGCCAGTTTCGAGGCCCGTCGCAAGGCCGAGGCCCGCGCCAAGGTTGACGACTTGGCCCGCGAACTCGGTTTCAGTTTCGACGAGCTTGCGGAAGCCGCTCCCTCCCGGAAACGCGCGGCGTCTGCGCCCAAGTACCGCCATCCGGAAAACGCCGAAATCACCTGGTCCGGGCGTGGGCGCAAACCGGCATGGATCGCCGACGCGCTGGCTGCGGGCAAATCGCTTGGGGATTTTGCGATCTGATCGGGAGAAGCAATCTTGTACCAGCCTGCGAATGCCGTCCGCCTGCATGTCTCGCTGGCAGAGATTGACCCGCCGATCTGGCGGCGACTTGTCGTGCCGTCGGACTGGACGCTTGATAGGCTCCATCGGGTGCTGCAGGCCGCGTTCAGCTGGACCGACAGCCATCTGCATGAGTTCCGGCTCGGCGGGCTGCGATATGGCGACCCCGATCAGCTTGAGGATGGTTTCAGGGGCCCGCAGACCTTATGCTACACCGGGGTCAGGCTGGCGGATTTCTCCGGCCAGGATCTGACCTTCACTTACCTCTACGACTTTGGCGATGACTGGACCCATGTGATCCGGATCGAGGAGTGGCTATCCCTCGATCCCCTGCCCCGCCACGCAGAATGCACCGAAGGGGCCCGGGCCCGGCCGCCCGAGGACGTCGGAGGCCCCTGGTCCTATGCCGATTTCCTCGAGACCATCCGCGATCCAAACCATGAGGACCACAGCTCCAACCTCCGCTGGGCCGGCGGACATTTCGACCCGGACTGGTTCGACATCGACCTGATCAACAAGGATCTCCGCAACACCTTCCGCAAGAACACCAGCCGACGCCTGCATCAGCCCAAGCCAAAGTCTTCTGATCGGTAAGCGCAGAGGGTTCGGCCCTCAAGGCGGTGCCGCGGGCCTGGATGACCCTCCTCCTGCCGGCACCACCAGTGTGGCAGCGCCTCAGCGGTATGTCGGGTTGTCTGCACCGCAAATGGTGCACTGATGTCGCGTCCTTCCAAGTATCGTTGCTTGGCGTCGAGGCTCCCGAGCGACTTAGTCAGGCACGGGGTCCCTACCCCCCTTCACACGCTTCAGATAATCTCCCCGATCCAACGCTCCCGTCCGATTTGCGCTCTATCCTATCCATCTCCCCGACAACCGGCTGCGCGCCCTTCTCCCATCTATGCGATCATGTTTCATTCCGGGGTCATGAACACGGCGTTTCTCTTGATAGTGATGTATTCCGGGCGACCGATCATTCCTGCTGAGGATGTCGCCAGGGATTTTTTCGGTCTGAGTACCGACAAGTTCATCCGCAAAGTCTCGGCTGGTTCCATCGCCCTCCCCCTCGTCCGCATGGAATCATCCCAGAAATGCGCCAAAGGCGTCCATATCGACGATCTAGCCGAGTACCTGGACAAGCGGCGGGCTGCAGCCGTCAAGGAATGCCTGCAACTGCAGGGCGTTCGGTAAGCATCTTCCCCTCTGAAAATCGCGGTAGGCGAGACTGATACCCTTGGGAGAAGCGACCACCCTTCTCACCTCGCCCGACAGCGCGGATTGAATTTTGTCAGAAAACTGCGTATGTTTCTGACAAGAGAACGATCATGCAACGCCTTGCCGAACAGATATTGACCCACGCAGAGGGACTTCCGGAAGGAGCGCCACTGGCTGCAAAGGGCCTGCTTCACCTCGGCAGCCGTGCCGGTGTGGACCAGGCCCTGTCGCGCCTCGCCGAGCGTGGCCAGTTGATCCGTGCCGGACGCGGGGTTTACCTGCGACCAATCAAAAGCCGGTTTGGAACGCGCTTGCCGTCCGTGGAACAGGCTGTCGAGGCCCTCGCGGCGCAACGTGGCGAAGTCATCGTTCCAACCGGCGCCGCCGAAGCGAATGCACTCGGCCTGACTACGCAAGTGCCTGTTCGATTCGTGTACCTGACCTCGGGTCGCAGCCGCACGCTCTCACTGGGCAAACAACTCGTGGAACTGCGCCACGCCCCCCGGTGGCAGCTTGCCTTGGAGAAGCGGCCGGCAGGCAGTGCTGCTCGCGCCCTGGTCTGGCTCGGGCCGGAGCAGGCGGAATCCGCGCTCAGATCGCTGAAGCAGAAACTGCCCGCAGCGGCGTTTAACGAATTGGTAACCGCCGCACCGCAGTTCCCGACCTGGCTTGCACGCAGTGTCGGAAAGGCGGCGCATGTCTGAGCCCTTCCTGTCGTTGTCGTCTGCAGAACGCAAGGAGGCCCTGGCCGTAGCTGCAGATTGCTCCGGGCGGCCATTGCACCTGAGCGCCTATCTGAAAATGACGGGCGCCGAGCGCGGACTGATCGCGCTGATGACGAGGGGAACGGTGATTGCCGTCTCGCTTTCGCCGCAGACCGTGTCGGTCTGACGGAGGGCGACTCGATGGCCTCCCGCACGCGCTCCAAAGGCCCCAACCAGGACGACCTTTTCAATCCCGAGGTCGAACTGCTCTTGCCGGCTCGGCTTGTCATCGACGGCAAGGTGCTGGGGAGCCCGGTTCGTCAGTTGGCCGTTCCTGCGCGCCGGGTGCGTTGCCGGCTTCGTTCCTTCGCCATCCGCCGCGTCAATGGTTACGAGACAACCCTGGAATCCGGCGAAATTCTCAAGGTCATCAGCGCAAAGACGGCCACGCCGCTGGAGGCCGATCTCATTCTGCTCGTGCCCGGATCAACGGAGCCGGAACAGATCGTCGAAGCACTCGAACTGGGTGCAGGCCGGTGGATGAATGCTTTGCCGATCGGCATCGACACACTCGATCGTTCCGCGCGCGTCGAGCGGCTCCAGGCGGTTTCTGCCTCCTGGATCGACGCCATTCAGTTGCGCGAAGGACGGGCTGCGGCCGATGGTGTACCAGCGCAGCCTGGCCTGCGGCGGCCTCAGATCGGCGCGCTTCACGCCGCGCTTGCCCATGCAACGCGATCGACGGACCCGGCAACCATCGTGATGCCGACGGGTACGGGCAAGACCGAGACTATGCTGGCGCTCAATGCCAACCGGCGGTTCGAGCGCCTGCTGGTGGTGGTCCCCACCGATGCTCTACGCGAGCAGATCGCAGGCAAGTTCGAGACCTTCGGCGTCCTGAAACAGCAGAAATGTCTCGATGAGACCGCGGCCTTCCCGTTGGTCATGCGCCTCTCGCACATTCCGGCGAGCGAAGCCGAAGTCGAAGAAATCTTCGACAGCGCCAATGTCGTCGTCACCACGATGCAGATCGCGGGCCGCGCCGAGGCGCCGGTGCAGGAGCGGATGGCGGCCCGTGCCTCCGCACTTTTTATCGACGAGGCGCATCACATCGGCGCACGGACTTGGAAATCCTTTCGCGGGCTCTTCGCCGAGCACGAGCCGCCCATTCCGGTGATCCAGTTCACCGCCACCCCGTTTCGTGAGGATGGTGGCCGCGTCGATGGGGAGTTCATCTACACCTACCCGCTGAAAAAGGCGCAGCAGGAAGGCTATTTCAAGCCGATCCGCTTCGAGGCCGTATTCGGGCTGGATCAAGCCGACGCCGACCAGGCGATCATCGACAAGCTCGGCGATGTGCTCGCCTCAGACCTAGACGCCGACCTCAACCATCTGGCGATGGCCCGTTGCAGCACCATCGAACGCGCCAAACACCCGCATAGCCTCTATCCGGACTACCGGCCTGTCATCGTCCACAGCCAGCAATCGCTGAAGGAGCGGCGCGAAAATCTGGCAGCGCTACGCCGCTTTGAGAGCCGGATCATCGTATGCGTCGATATGCTCGGCGAGGGCTTCGACCTGCCCGAGCTGAAGATCGCTGCATTGCACGATCATCATAAGAGCGTGGCGGTAACGATTCAGTTCGTCGGCCGCTTCACCCGCCAGGATCTGGCCCTGGGTGATGCGACGGTGATCGCCAATACCGGCATCGACGATGTCGATCGCGCGCTGGCCAAGCTCTACGCCGAGGACGCCGACTGGAACGCGCTGGTGGAGGCGCTCAGTTCGGCAAAGATCGAACGCCAGGTTCGCCGCGCCGAGATGTTCAAAGGCTTTTCGGGGGATCTAAGCGACATTCCGCTCCAGACCCTCGAGCCGAAAATGAACGCGGTCCTCTACCGAACGTCCTGTGACGCCTGGGATCCGTTCCGCACGGAGGAACTCTACAATTCCGGCGTCTATCTCGGCATGAAACTGAACCCGCATCAACGGGTCGCGATCTTCGTGACTCGGGCGGAGGAACAGGTGCGCTGGACCTCGGCGCAGCAGGCAGTGAACGTCACCTGGGATCTGCACATGCTCCATTGGGATCAGGCCAGTGGCCTGCTCTATATCAGCAGTTCCGCCAAGGGACCGTTCGACCGCCTGGCAAAGGCGGTTTGCGGCGATACGACACGCCGCGTGGAAGGCGAGGAGGTGTTCCGCAGCCTCCACGGTTTCAAGCGGCTCATCCTGCGTAATCTCGGCCTCACCCACCATCAGGGGCGCGGCGTCCGCTATTCAATGTATATGGGCGTGGACGTCGCCGACGGCCTCGACAGCGCAAAATCCCAGTCGCGGATCAAGAACAACATTTTCGCCACCGGCTTTCTCGACGGCGTACCGGCTTCACGCGGCTGCTCGGCGAAGGGCAAGTTCTGGTCCAGCGCCAAGGTCCATGACCTGACCGACTGGGTGGACTGGTGCCAGGAAGTCGGCCGCACGGTGAACGATCCCAGCATCACGACCGACGGCGTCTTCAAGAGCGCGATGCGGCCCCACCAGATCAGCCAGCGCCCGGCTGTTCCGCCCGTGGCGATCCATTGGCCTGAATCTTTGATCACGCAGTTCGAGGAGCGGATCGAAATCTTGTTCGGCGATGAGCCCGTAACCTTCGCGGAATGCGATATCGAGTTGCTCGATAACGCTCGTTCCGGACCGTTGCGCTTCGCCGTGCGGAGCGATGACCACACGGCCGAATTCGAGATCATCTTTAGCGATGGGCATGCCCGCTACCCACAGCGCGCCGGCCCCAAGGCGACGATTAAGATAGGCAGCAAGATGCAGACGCTTTCGGAATCCTTCGGTGAGGATTCGCCACAGATCGACTTCGGCGATGGCTCGTTGCTCATCTACAGCCACCTCTACACCCTGCCCGAAGGCGAAACGATCGAGCCATACCCATCCAACAAGATCGAAGCCTGGGATTGGTCGAAGGCCAATATCCGCGTCGAGTCGCAAGGCACGAGCAAGCGCCCAGACTCAGTCCAACGTCTCATCATCGACACGCTGTTGGCGGACCCCGATCCCTATGATGTGATCTTCGACGATGATGGCAAAGGCGAGATCGCTGATGTCGTGGTGCTGCGAATAACCGACAGCGTCGTTTCCGTGACTCTGTATCACTGCAAGTATTCAGGGGCGGATACACCGGGTGCGCGGCTCAGCGACCTCTACGAGGTTTGCGGCCAGGCTCAGAAGTCTGCTCGGTGGCGCGACCGGCCAGGCCGCATGCTTCAACACATATTGAGGCGCGAAAAGATGCGCCGGGACCGTGGCCTCAGTTCTCGGATTGAACAGGGTTCAGCCGCCGCGATCAAAAAACTCAAGGTCGGGTGGCAAGATCACCGCTTCGAGTTCGACGTCCGCATCGTGCAACCTGGATTATCCCGGCAAGCAATCGGTGAAGAAGGCTTGCACCTGCTTGCGGGAGTTGAGACCTATTTGCTCGAAACCCGCGCAAGCAGGTTAAAAATTAATGGTAGTGCATGATGCTGTAGGGCATCGGCAATATTCTTGAGATGTAAGTTTTTACCACGCCGTGGGGGCAGACTTCGTGTCATCTTTTGGGTTCACCTTTTTGTCGCGCAAGGCGTTGGGCCAGGCTGAACAGATGATGTTCGGCGGCGCAGCGGGCGTGCGCGATGAGGTCGGATTCCTCATCGTCCACCAGCGCTATGCTGATCACTTCTTCCCCGGAACGTCGGTTCTGCACACTCGGCTGCGCTACGCGCTTCTCATCCCCTGGCTTTACCAAAGCCTTCGAACGAAGCGCCCGGTTCCCAAGGACTTTGGCCAAGCCTTCTCCGATCTCGAACATGAGCTGACCGGCCGTCTCAAATATGTCGATGGAGTGGGCGGTGAAAAAGATGGCGTGATCGGAGGTGAAGTCTTCCCCCGCGTGATCAGCCAGCCACCAGCCTATGTTTATTGGACGGCTCTCGCTAAATGGGGACTGATCGGCACCCGCCCTGATGGCCGGCCGTGGAGCCGCCCGGATATGGCGAAGCTGTTGGCTGCTTCCGGCAAACGCGCCCTGCATGACGATGACGGCAAGCCCTTCGAGACAGTGGCCTGGCCAATCTCTGGGTTGATCGATGCCCCCGGCGACTGGAATGGCGGAGGAAAGCTTACACTCGACCTTTTGCCGCCGGAGCAGATCTATCTCGCAACCAAGCTGCGCGCCGTTCGCTCGCCGACTGATCCGGGCGAGCCATCGCTCTTGTCGAAGCTGGTCGGAAAGCCGCTCGGCGAGGCGGATCACTGCTGGGACAGCGAAATTCTCGCACTTGCTGGCAAGGAGACCGCCATGCTGAAGCGGGCCGGCCAGGCGGCGGCGCTGTCCGCGATTGGCAGGGCAATTTATGCGGCTCAGGTCGAGACACTCAAGGAAACACGCGACAAGCGACCACAGCCAAATTTGCACCGAGCCGCGCTGAAAGACGCGGTCGAGCAATGGGGCGGGATGGCCGCTCGGCTGGATATGGACATGTTTCTCACCGAAATCGGGCACCTCCCGCCTGCGGTTGAGGGCGTCTTGCAAGGAACGTCGGCCTGGGTTCGGGCAAATAGCAAGGATCCGATGCCGCTGCTCGACGTCTATGCGCGGGCGGAGGTCAGTAGGAAGGATGATCGCGCGCGTCTCGCCAGCAACCAGTTCGGCGTCGATCGGCGCATGGAATGGCAAGGCGAGCGCCATGGTCGCGCCGAGCCGCTCCATTATCGCTGGGGGAATGTGAAACGGCTCCTGCGTGATCTGGAAGCTGTTGCATGAGCGATCGGCAAGCTTGGCACGGCCAACCCTACCTCGACGAACTGCGGCCCGGGCGATTGGAGACGGTCAAGCTCGCGTTTTTCGCGACCTACTCGGTCGACCTGTCTGCGGTCGCCGCGGCGTTGCTCGCCCTGATTGGTCGTAACAATGACAAGGGCAGTGGAACAGCCGTCGATTTTGCCGAAGCGATCGACAGGCTGCGCGATCACGTCAAGATCATCATCCAGCGCGGGCGGATCGCGCGCCCGGTCGCTCTCCCCCGGATCGCGGGCATCCTCGATCAGTTCATCGTTGAGCAACCCTACGATGAACACGAGCGTAGCTGGCATCCCAAGATTGCTTTGGTTGCCTATAACTGCCCCAAAGGGGAAACCCGCTGGAAGCTCTGGATTGGCAGCCGGAACCTCACGCGATCTAAGGATCTCGACGCCGGCGTTTTGCTGGACGGCAGCGAAAAGCGCGCGAAGGGGCGGGTTAGGCTCCCTGGCGTCGGTGCTCTCGGGCGCACGCTCGCTCGCTGCGCATCGCGCGAGGATGCCGATGACATTTCGGAGCAACTGGAGACGATCTGGTGGAATGCGCCAGACGGTTTTCGCCTACGCGGCCTCCTCAATGGGCTGGATGAAGGTGTTCCCTTGCTAGCGGAGCCGCCATCCGGCGCGGTCGATGGCATAACGATCATCAGCCCGTTCCTGTCGCCCAACTTTCTGAAAAAGGCGGGCAACTGGGGGGCGGCTGGTTCCAGGACGCTGATTTCGTCGATGCCGGCTCTTGCCGAAATAGCCAGCCGGTCCAGAACTTCGCTGACGGGTTTCTCGAAAATCCTGGCCTATGCGGCGCCGGACGTGATTGCTGACGAGTCCACGCTCGCTCTGCCCGGCACAGAGCCTGCGGCCGAAGATGATATGGAGCCGGCGCCCCTTGCGCTTCATGCGAAGATCTTTTGCTTCCACTCGGGAGAGAAGACCATCTTGAGGGTCGGGAGCGCCAATGCGACCGAAAGGGCGTGGTCGGGGCGCAACTCGGAAATCATGGTCGAACTCGAGGCAGACGAAGCGTTCGCTTCCGGCCTGACGTTCCTGGTTGGTAAAGCGACGCCTGTCACCATAGAGGAACTCGCAGACACAGATCTGCGCAGCACAAGTGCGGCCGATGCTCTGGAAGAGTCGCGCAAGGTGCTCATGGCCTCCTGGGACCCGGTTCTGCGCCGCGATGGGGAATGCTTCTCTATCGACGCGCAGGCGGTACCTTCGCTCGCCGACCCTGACCATGTGTTGCACGCGGGATCTGCAAATGGCGACCTGCTGCCTTGGCCAACCGATGCCTTCAGCCTCGGTCTTGGATCGATCCCGATGTCACTCCAGTCTGCCTTCATTCAGGTCCGGATAAGCGGCCCAGACGGCGCTTTACGATGGATGCAGCGCGTCACCGTCGATCCGCCTCTCAAAGAGCAGCGGGATCTAGCCGCGCTGGCCAGCCACATGGGACTTCGCGCGTTTCATGACTGGATGCGTGCGATGCTCGGCGGCGACACGCTTCCGGTCGGTGGCGGTGCATGGGATGAAGATGTCGGATCGCGGGGCAACCGCCCCCAAAGCCTGGGTTATGACCGCCTCACATTGGAGGATATTCTCACGGCTTGGGCACGCGACCGAAAAGCCTTCGGCCGGGTCGATCGCCATTTTGCGCCCTATGTGGATGCGCTTCTCGCCCACGGCGATAATCTGAGCGAAGCGGAGAGAGCTGATTTGAACGAACTCGCTCAGATCTGGGCCATCGCGCGCTCCCGGCTTGCCTCATGAGCGCAAGATCGAAACCCTTTCAGGCCGCAACGGCAAAGGCTGCAACTGCCGCTCTGTCGGGAGGCAACGCACTGCGCCGGTTTCTTGTCGCGGACGAAGTCGGCCTTGGGAAGACCGTCGTCGCCCGAGATACGCTTGCGGCACTGGCGAGCAAAGCGCGCAAGTTCACGGTCTATTATATTACGAGCGGGCTCAAAGTCGCTGACCAGAATAAGGTCGAACTGCTGCGCTTCCTCGATAAGGACGATGCCAAGGACGCACTCTCCATCATCGACCGCGTCGGTCTCATTCCGTTCGAGGAAAAGCGCAAGGGTAAGCTGCGGCTCTACGCCTTTACACCCACCACATCATTCTCCAGCTCGCAGCGCCTCTACGGCGGCAAGGCTGTCGAGCGCGCGTTCATCAAGCTCCTGTTGGACGAACTATACCCCGGCCTGACCGCAGCCTTTCCTGAAGGCTATATCGAATATGGCGCAACGTCTGGCTGGCCATGGGCGTGCGAGGAAGCTCAGGGCAAATTCGACAATGTCTCCGCCCGCTTCAAGGCGGCCTATGGCCGAGCGTTACGCACGGAATTTGGCAAGCCGGCCCGCGAAAACATTCTGCACGCGATCGATACGAGCAAACATGGTCAGAGCTTGGGTCGGATGCGGAAGGCGCTCGCTCAAGCAGCTCTGGATTCTGCCCCGCCCGATCTCGTTATTTTCGACGAGTTCCAATGCTATCGCGAACTGCTCAATGCAGGCGCCGACAATCCCCTGGCGCGTCAACTTCTGGCGGGAACAGATGGCGGGACGCCGCCGCCGATCCTCCTCCTGTCCGCCACGCCCTACCGTTTCTATGCCGAGCGCTGGGAAAGCGGCGCTGGGGTTGCCCCCCATGTCGAATTTTTCGAGATTATCGAATTTCTGGGCGGGGCGGCTGTACGCGCCGAGGCCGAATCCCAGTTTCGTCGGTTTGGCGATCTGTTGCATTTGATCGGCCATCTGCCGCCCGATACCCGAACGGCCGCGATCGAAGAGGCGCAAGCGCTCAAGCACCATCTCGAGGCGCTCCTCACACCGCTCATGTCCCGGACCGAGCGTCCCGTTTCCGACCTTGCCGGAAAGCCTGCGCCGCCGTCGGTAAGGATCGAGCCTCACGATCTCGACGTCTATCGCCATTTCACCGACCATGTGTCGCCCAAGTTCGCAGGCAGCGCGATCGCCTACTGGCTGTCAGTGCCACTCCCTGCGCAAGCGTTGGGGGACCGATACCAGATTTCTCGCAAAATAGATTTTCCCGCCACGCGCAGCGTCCCCCGGCTCGCAATCACCAATTGCTTCAAACCGCCCAAAGAGGGTTGGGGAAGCGCCAAGCTCCGCGCTCTCAACAGCCTTGTGCCAACGGAGGCCCTTGCCCTCCCGTGGGTGTTGCCCTCGCTGACTTGGTGGGCGCCTTCCGGCCCATGGGCAAAGGTGACGCAATCGCCCAAGATGCTGATCTTCAGCCGGTTCAGGGCCACACCGCAAAGCCTAGCAGCCCTTGTCAGCCTTGAGGTCGAGCGCAAATGTGTGGCGAAAAGCAATGTTCCCTACGCTGCCGCGTGGAAGAAACGCCACCTGAACCCGAAGCCGAACCAAGGCCCCACGCTCGCCCTGTTTCACCCGAGCCCTTTCCTGATCCGCGCTGTCGATCCCCTCGATGTGAAAGGCAAGGCGGCGATCAAGCAGATCAGGGCCAAGGCGCGGCAGCAGATTATTCGGGCGCTGCCACCGTCCATCGCGCCGGAGGCTCCGAATGCGCGAAGCAACCGACGACGCAAACCGGCGTGGGCGATCCTCGCAGCCATTGAGCACGCGCTAAAGGCGCCGTTGGCTCGGGAGTTCGCGGCTGTCCAGAAGAGCTGGGGTCGGGTCGCCCCGAAGGATACAACGCTTCAAACCTTGCTCAAACAGCGTCAAGAGGCAGAAGCCATCACCTGGCTAAGCCGGTGGGAGCTGGACGCCCTGGTGGATATGGCTCTCGGCGCCCCTGGCGTGGTGACGGGCAGAGCACTCTATCGCCACCTTCCTGAGCTCTTCGATTACCAGGAGCAGCATTTCGCGCGGCTTGTCCGCTTCTGCTGGACGCGGCTGCGCACCTATCTGGATCGCCCTGTTTTCTGGTCGATCCTGCCCGGCGAGGACGCCACACAAAAATATCAGGATGCGTGCGTTGATGGCTGTTTGGAAGCCGTTCTCGACGAACATTTCTGGCTACGCAAATCCAAGGTCAATCCTGATGGACTAATCGAGGATCTGTCGGCGGCGCTCGCAGCGAATGTCGGCAACTTCGGGTTCAAGGGCGCGAAGAAAAAGGACAAGATCCGTATTCGCTGTCACGCTGCGGTGCCGTTTGGAGGCACCGAGACAGAGACTCATTGGCAGGATCATGATGTCAATGAACCGCCACCGGCGCGCTCTGAGGAAATCCGCAGCGCGTTCAATACACCGTTCTGGCCCCATGTCTTGGCGACGACCTCTGTCGGACAGGAAGGTCTCGATTTCCATAGCTGGTGCGACAGGCTCGGCCACTGGGATCTTTGTTCCAGCCCGGTTGACCTGGAGCAACGAGAAGGCCGCGTTCAGCGCTTCGGCGGGCTAACCGTCCGGCAACCGCTCGCCCGAAAACTGGGCGAACAGGCATTGGCGCAGGTGCGCGGTCAAGCATCGTCGCCGTGGGACGTCATAGCACGCGACGCCGATCAGGCGTTTTCGGATGACAAGACCGGCCTTAGCCCTTGGTGGGCGATGGAAGGCGCGGAACTGAAGCGACATTTGTTCGCGCTTCCCCAAAGTCGCGATATTGATCGATTTGCAAAGTTGAGGACGCAGAGGCTGCTCTATCGCCTTGCTTTGGGGCAGCCGGACCAGGAGGATCTTGTTGATCTCCTGACCCATCACGACGAGGAAACGACGCGGTCGCTGCAAGCATTGACCCTCGATCTGTCCGCGATCTCCCGACAGGAAAACCTCGATGAATAGCGTGCGTGCCGGCCGCGCCCCGCACCATTGGATGCGACAAGTTCCGGCTCAGCCGCAATGTCGGCTTTCGGTGGACCCACGAGGGCGCCAGCTTCAGGGACGGGCAAAGGTCGCGAGATATGTACGCGTCTGAGGGCAATCTTCCGGCTAGATTTTGGCCCAGTACGCGAACAGAAGGACCTTGGGACTCGCCCTGATCCCTCGATCATCCTCTAGGCGTATGGGACCCGCAACAAATGAAAATTTGGTACTTGGTACAGATGCAGATTGCCTTGTTAATTAATTTCATAGTGACAATTAAGAAAGAACCGTCCAATCCATCATGGGCGCAACGGACAGGCGCGCGGCGCGCGTTACGTCCGGTGTCCCTTGGAGTGTTGGTGTTTCCCGCACAGCCATTTGTTCCGCTTCTGCCAAATTCCCCGGATGTTCGGGGTGGTGGATCAAAATGTTGCGCCGAAGTCAAATCTTTGCACCGCGGACTGGCAGGATAAGCGCGGAGCGCAGCGGGCGTCTCCGACCGAAACTTCAATCAAACGTGCGGCGCAGCAGCACAAGGTTGTCGAGGACCAGATTAGACGACCAGATGAACTGCGCATCCGCGCCTGCCCGGTCGAACAGGTCGGGGAAATTGGTGAAGGACGGCTTATTCGCGACGCCGACGGTGTCGTTGTCATAGGTGGTCGCCTGCGGCCATGCGCTATCGTCGAAGTCCGGCGCGACCCAATCGGTCGGCACGGGCCAATGCGCCGCCATATAGGCGGAGCCGTCATTGCTGCGCGGTATCTCGCAGGCGCTGCTGTCGCGTAGGGGGCCGTCCGTGTCGAGGCAGGCGGCATCGGCCAGCGGCCCGGTGTAGAATGTCTCGGCCCGCCATGTCTCATCGGTAAGCGTGACCACCTCTCCGGCGGCGTCGGTGACCAGCATCGTCAGCCCGCCATCCCCCGGACTATAGCTGACACCCCGGCCCTGTTCGGAGCCCAGCCCGAGGTTTTCCTCCCAATCGACCATCATCACGGCAAGCGTCACGGGCCGTTCGACGGTAAAGCGCACGACGCTTGAATTGAAGGGCGTGAAGGGCACGGCATCGACGGCCAGCAACTGCCCGTTGGCATAAAGCTCGAAGTAGTTGTCGCCAAAGAGGTAGGCGGTGAATTCCTCGCTCCCGCCCGCGTCGATGACCGGCACGCTGTCAATGTCGGCCTCAGCCGTGCTTGAGGGTGTCACACCGTTGCATTCATTGTATAAATCGGCGGCCTTGGGCGCATCGGCGAATTGCGTGTCCGCCGGAACCGTCCAGACCGTTCCATCCTGCGACGTGATCTGCCCGACGGCGGTGGGGCGCCCGCCTGCGCAGTCGTAAAGCTGCGGGATGGTCGTGTCCGCCGGGCCAGTGGTAATCGACGGGTCCTGAGCGTGGGCCGCAGCGGCAGACAGGGCCACAAAGGCAGAGATCCAGCGCAGATCAGGCAGGGTCACGGGCAAGGTGTGCGTCATCAGAAATCCCAATTTTTGTTCCAACCACATTCAGCGCCGAATGTTCCGTGACCTGCCCGATACAGCGTGCATCGGGTGACGATCGGGGGACCCCCGGTCGCCGCGCAGCCGCGCGCGCTGACACGGCGGTGACCTCAGCAGTCTGCTGTTAACGGACCGGGCCGGGATTTCCGTCGGAGTTTTTGCCCCGATGCGGGCCGCGCACGCGTGCGGGCCGGGCGCGGGGGTGGTCGGTGGCGTCCCCCTCCCGGTGGAGGGGGACGCCAGAGGGATCGATCAGGGGCGCTTAGACCTCGACCACGACCTTCCCCACGGCATTGCCGCTTTGCAGGCGGGCATAGGCGGCGCCGACCTCCTCCAGCGTGAAGCTTTCCGCATCAAGCAGCGGCTTCACCGCTCCGGCATCCACGAGCGCTGCGAGATCGGCCAAGATCTGGCCATGCACCTCGCGGCCCACATCATGCAGCATGGGCAGCAGCATGAAGACCACATGCAGCGACAGGCCCTTGAAATGCACCGGCGTCAGGTCAAGCTCCAGCAACGACACGGTGGTGACGACATGCGCGTTGAGCGCCGCCGCCGCAAAGGAATTGGTCAGGTTTGCGCCGCCGACGGTGTCAAACACGGCGTCAAAGCCGGTGCCCCCAGTGTGCGCGGCAACGTAATCGTCGATCTTCTCGACCTTGAAATCCACAGCCGACGCGCCGTAGCCCTCGATCACGGCCAGTTGCGCGTCGCCCGTGCCGGTTGCCGTGACCTTGGCGCCCAGATGGCGGGCGATCTGAATGGCAAGATGGCCCACGCCGCCCGCACCGCCCTGCACCAGCAGGGTTTGGCCTTCGGAGACGCCCGCGCGGTGCAGACCTTCCCATGCGGTGATGCCGACCAGCGGCAGCGCGGCGGCCTCGCGCATGGTCAGCGTGCGCGGCTTGGGCGCGATCAGGCGCGCGTCGGCCAGCATGAATTCGGCCAGCGCCCCTTGCAGATCGGCCAGACCGCCCGCACAGCCATAGACCTCATCGCCCACGGCGTAGCCGGTGACATCGGCGCCGACCTCCTCGATCACACCGGCGAAATCCATGCCCAGCACGGCGGGCAGCGCGGGCGACAGCGGCAGGTCGGCGCCCATGTCCTTGATCATCGTGTCGATGGTGTTGACGCTGGTGGCCTTCACCCGGACGACGACATGGCCGGCCGTCACGGTGGGTCGGGGGGTGTCGGTCGGGGTGAATACTGCCTCGGGGCCGTAGTCGGTCAGGGTCATGGTTTTCATGGGAATATCCTTATTCGGGAGGGTCAGAATTGGGTCAGGAGCGCGTCGATCTTCGCGGCAACCTGCGTGGCGGTGGCATCGTCGTAGCGCGGCGCCAGCCTGCGGGCGTCGTTGTCGTAATAGCGCCCGGTGGCCTGCGCGAAGTCCGGCGACAGGGCCGCGCGGGTCAGGATGTCGACGCCGATATTGAGGTCATTGCCGGAGGTGCCGAAGCCCTCGCGCACCATGCGCGTCGCCAGCAGCGAGCCGGGATTGACCGCCAGCGACACCGGGCCATCGGGATGCGCGTCGCCAAAGCGCTGGTTCCACAGGGTGATGGCCAGTTTGCTTTGGGCGTAGGCCTCCATATCGGTCAGCTTCCGCGCGCCGTTCAGCGCCTGCAAATCGACCGGCGCCTGCGCGGCGGATGACAGATGGAGGATGCGCCCGTCCCGTGGCATTTCCGGTGCCAGCCGCGCGGCCAGCAGGGCGGAGGCGAGCGTATTCACCGCAAAGCGCACGTCACGCCCGCCTGCCTCGGTCCGGGCGGTTTTGAACACACCGGCATTGTTGATGAGCACGTCGATCCGGGCGCGGCTCTGCCCCACGCGCCGGGCCATCGCGGCGACCTCTGCGGGATCGGACAGGTTCGCAACCTCGGTCGTGATCGTCGCCCCGGTCCGGCGCAGGTCGCGGGCGACATCGGCCAGTTTCGCCGCATCGCGCCCGTGCACGATCAGCGCATGGCCCTGTTCGGCCAAGGCCTGCGCGGTGGCCCGGCCCAGCCCCTGCGTCGCGCCGGTAATCAGGATGGTTTTCATCTGGTGGTCCTTTCAGGCAAACTGCGGCAGCACATCGCGCGCCAGCCGGTCGAGCGTTTGGTCGATGGGCGCGCGGTTGAACCGCAGGTTCAGGGCGACATGGTGCACGCCGATCGTTTCAAGCTGTCTGAGATAGCCGCTCAGCCAGCGGTGCCCGGCCCGCACGCCCAGATGGATCGGCTCCGGCCCGTCATCGGGATCGTCGGTCAGGTCGATATAGAGCGGTTGCAGCACCGGCTTTGGCGGCTGGTTCAGGGCCGCCAGCCGGACGCGCCACTCCGCCAGCACGCGGTCCTGCGCCTGACCGGGACGCGGATAGGTCATCCAGCCATCGCCATTCTGCGCGATCCAGTCGGGGGACTGGCGGCTCGATCCGGTGACGAGCAGCGGCAAGCGGGGGCCGTGCGGCTTTGGCAGCATGTCGATGGTGCCGTCGGTCTGGCCGAACCGGGTGGTGATGCGCGGGGCGGGCGTGCCCATCGCGCGAATATAATCGAACGCCTCGCGGAACGCGTTCCCGCGCTGCGCGAAATCGACATTCATCGCGGGGTATTCCTCGGGCCGGTCGCCCGAGGCCACGCCAAGGATCAGCCGCCCGCCAGACAGATGATCGACCGAGGCCGCGGCCTTGGCCACATGCGCGGGATGGCGCAGGGGCAGCACGATGGAGGCCGCGCCAAGCGCGATATCCGTGGTCTGCCCGGCGAGATAGCCAAGGTAGGTGAACGGATCGTAAAGCTGCCCGGCATCCCCGAAACTTGGCACGTTGAACGGCACGTCGCGCAGCCACACCGCGCGGAAGCCCAGAGCCTCGGCCTGCTGGACCCGCGCGAGATGCCCGGTCATGTCCGGCACCGGGCTGTCGGGATAGGCGGCGACCGGCACCACAAGCCCAAGGCTCAGCCGCCCGGGCGTGAACGTCGCATCAAAGCCGCGATTGATCTGCGGAAAGCTGTCGGCGTGATCGCGCATGGGGGCCTCGTTTCTGATGCGTCTGGCGGGCGGTCTGGCGGGATGTGTCGGGGCGGGCAGCGAACCGCCGGGTCAGGCCGACAGGCCGGGTGCGACCTGTTTGCCGATGACACGCCCGCTTTCCTGCCGCTCATGCGCGGCGGCGAGGGTCTGCGCGGTCAGCGTTTCGGCCCGCTCCGTCACGGTGGAGATCAGCACCCCGGTATCCAGCATCTCGGACACCCGGTTCAGCAGGTCGCGCTGCGCCTCCATATCCGTTTCGAACATCGACCGGGTGAACATGAATTCCCAGCTCAGCGTCAGCGCCTTGGGTTTGGCGGGGGCAATGTCGAGGCCCTGCGGATCGTCGATCAGCGCGATGTGGCCGCGCGGCGCGATCAGTTCGACAATGGCGGGCCAATGCTGGCCGGTGGCGGTCAGGGCGGCGACGTAATCGGGGGGCAGCGCCAGATCGCGCAATTGGCCCGCCATGTCGCCGCGATGGTCGATCACGTGATCGGCCCCCATCTGGCGCACCCAGTCGCGCGTTTCGGGGCGGGACGCGGTGGCGATCACGGTCAGCCCAGTCAGCCGTTTGGCCAACTGGATCAGGATCGAACCGACACCGCCTGCCCCGCCGATCACCAGCAGGCTTTGGCCCGCGCCCGCGCCTTCAGTCAGGCGGAAGCTGTCGAACAGCATTTCCCACGCGGTGATCGCGGTCAGCGGCATCCCGGCGGCCTCGGCAAAATCGAGCGAGGCGGGTTTGCGCCCGACGATGCGTTCATCCACGGCATGCAGCGCAGCATTGGTGCCGTCGCGCGTGACATCCCCGGCATAGAACACCTCGTCCCCGACCGCGTAGCCTGTGACCTCGGCGCCGGTTTCCACCACCACGCCAGCCGCATCGAAGCCCAGAATGCCAAAGGTTTCGGGGGCGCGGGCGGCGCGCAGCTTCACATCGACGGGATTGACCGAGATGCCCTTGACCGCGACCAGCAGATCACGCGGGCGCAGAGAGGGCCGCGCCACGTCCTGTTCGCGCAACTGGGTCGCGGGGCCGGTCTGGGTGTAGCCGATAGCTTTCATGGGGGATGTCCTTTGCAGATCGCTTGAGTGCAGAGATACACCTTTCAAATCGCATATAAATGCCGCATATCGGAGTTCAGTTTTCCGATTTTCAGGATAATGGCGATGGATATTCAAACCCTGCGCCTGTTCGTTGCGGCGGCGGAGCGGCTCAATATCAGCGCGGCGGGGCGGAGCCTTGGCCTTGCGCCCGCGATGGCCAGCGCCCGCTTGGCCAAGCTGGAACACGAACTGGGCGCGGAATTGCTGCACCGCACCACGCGCAAGGTGTCGCTGTCGCAGGAGGGCGCGGCGTTTCTGCCGTATGCGCGCGAAATCCTCGCCCAGTCAGAAGCTGGGCGCGCCGCGCTTGGCCTGAATGCGAAAAAGCCCTCCGGCACCCTGCGTTTCGCCGCGCCGAGCAGTTTCGCGCAGCTGCATATCATGCCGCTCCTGCCCGCGTTTCACGCAGCCTATCCCGATATCACGCTGGATTTGCGCCTGTCGGATACGCGGGTCGATCTGATCGAGGGGAGTTTCGACCTGGCCCTGCGCAGCGCGCCCCTGACCGACAGCAGCCTGAAGGGCCGCAAACTGGGCGATGATCGTCGTGTGTTCTGCGCGGCGCCCGCCTATCTGGAGCAACGCGGCACGCCTAGGACGCCTGCCGATCTGGACGGTCATGACCTGTTGTCGTGGGGCACCGCCGCGCCGCGCCAGTTTGCCGCCGGGGCGGAGCGTTTTACGCTCGATCCACGCCGGATGATCTGCCGGACGATCCTGAATGACGGCACCGCGCAACGCATCGCCACGCTGGCGGGGGGCGGTATTTCGGTGAATTCGCTTTGGAGCGTCGCGGCGGATATCCGGGCCGGGCGGCTGGTGCATCTGCTGCCCGACTGGCGGCTAGACGACGCATCGGTGCTTTGGCTGATCTACCCGCAATCCAACGTGCTGACGCCCAAGGTGCGGGTGTTCATGGATTTCCTGTTGGCGCAGTTGACGCCCGCGCCGTGGGGGGCAGCCGCCACGGGGTCAGGTTAGGCGCGGCCGGGATAGGCCATACGCCGCCACGGCCCGGCCCACCCCCGCTGCATCCGTCCGGCGCGGCTCAGTCGCAGCCCAATCGCTCGGCGCTCAGATCGTCGGTCGCGGCGATGACATCCAGCAATTCGGCCTTCATCCGCCGTCGCGTCGCGATGTGTTCGGGGCGGTGGAACAGGTTCTCGAATTCGTCGGGGTCGTCGTCGAGGTTATAAAGCTCGCCATCCATGGGCCGCGCGCCGCTGCCATCGCCGTGCCAGACGATCAGCTTCCACGCGTCGCGGCGCAGCATCGTGGTGTTCACGGGCTCCACGCCGGGATGGCCGCTGTCGCGATATTCGCACAAGGCAAAGTCCCGCCAATCCGCGACCGGTTCGCCCTTGGCAAAGGGCAGCAGCGATCTGCCCTGCCCCGCAGGCAGCGGCGGGCACTGCGCGGCATCGAGATAGGTGGCCGACAGATCGATCCATTGCACAAGCGCGTCATGCACCGTGCCGCCGTCGATGACGCCGGGCCAGTTGAGGATCAGCGGCACGCGGGTGCAGGCATCATACAGCATCGGCCCTTTTAGAAGCTGGCTGTGATCGCCCAGCATCTCGCCATGATCGGACGTGAACACGATCAGCGTGTTTTCGGTCTGCCCGGCGGCCTCCAGCGCATCCAGAATGCGGCCCACCTCGTGATCGACCAGCGCGATCATGGCGTAGTAATTGGCCCGCAATTCGATGATTTCTTCGTCTGTGTAGTCCACGAAACCCGGCGCCGCGCCGGCATAGGATTTTTCGGAATAGGCGGTCTGCCGGGCGGGTTTTTCGGCCAGCTCGCCCTCCCGCCGTTTGGGCGGCGGAATTTTCGATGCATCGATCTTGGCGCGGAATTCCTCTGGCGCGCCGAAGGGATGATGCGGGTCAAAGAAGTTGGCGAGCAGAAAGAATGGCTCCGCCGGATTCCGCTGCGTTTCGATGAAATCGATGGAGCGTTCGGCGACCCAATGGGAAAAATGCGCCTCCACCGGCACCGTGTTCATGGGGGTGGGGTCTTTGGCCTGATTGCCCGCCCCGGCGTTCGAGGGATGCCCCTCGTCGGGGAAAATCCCGGCAAGCACGCCGGGGTGATGTTCCGCCAGCCAATTGAGGTAGGCGTTTTGCGGCGAGCGGTGAATGGCGTCATGCGACCATTCAAAGACGCGATAGCCGTCATCCAGCCGCGCTTCGGTCTGCCAGCCTTCGCAGGCTGACAGATGCTGTTTGCCGATCATGCCGCAATCATACCCGCCATCAGCGAGCGCGCGGGTGAACATCTTGCGGTAGGGCGGCAATGAGACGCCATTCGCCCACAGGCCGTGGTTGCGCGTATACATCCCCGTAAACAGCGAGGCGCGCGACGGCGAGCAGATCGGATTTTGCACATAGCAGTTCGAGAACCGCGCGCCGGTTTCGGCAAGCCTGTCGATATTGGGTGTATGGGCCCCCACCGCGCCGGTGCACCCCAGAGAATCGAACCTTTGCTGATCGGTGCAGATCATCAGGATATTGGGGCGATTGGTATTGGTCATGACAACACTGTCTTTCCGTAGAGCGTGGTGCGGTGGGGATCGGGATCAGTCGGCTTTCGTGGCGTTCTGGAAGATGGCGAACCCATCCGCCGAGAAGGACACGCCTTCGATGTCTTCCGACGTGACCCAGAGCCGCGGACGCGACACCAGCGACAGAACATGGTGGCTGTCGCGCAGGAATTCCGACGCGCCCGCATAGGCCGCGCGGCGGGCGTCGTTATCCGGGGTGGAGCCGCCTTGGGTCACCGCCTCGGCATAGGACGCGTCGCTGAAGCCCGACACATTGCCTTCGGGCTTGAACACGACGGTAGTTTCCAGCAGCGACGAGGGGTCTTTCCCGGCCCGCCCATAGGCGTGGGAGGCCAGATCGAAATCCTGTTCCTGCACATAGCGGCGGCGATAGGTGACCGCGTCGACATTCTCGATTTCGAGGTTGATCCCGATCTTGGCGAGGTCGGCCTGCATGATTTCCGCGATGGTGGTGTATTCGGTGCGCACCTCGGTCGAGGTCAGCATGCGCAGGGACAGCGGCAGTTCGACCCCGGCCCCTTCGAGCACGGTTTTCGCCTCGTCCAGATCATAGCGGCAATCGTCCTGCGCCGCGACATAGGCCAGCGATTCCTCGGTGAACGGCAGGCACAGGGTCTGCCCGAATTCGCCGAACAACAGCCGCGCGATGCGGTCGCGGTCGATGGCGAGGTCGATGGCCTCGCGCACCGCGACATTGTCGAGCGGGGCGCTGCGGCTGTTGATGGTGATGTCATGCGCCACACCCGACGGCGCGTCGCCGGTGACAAAGCTGCCATCGCGGGTGAAGGGCACCAGATCGATGTAGCCCAGTTCGGTGACCATATCGATGTCGCCCGACCGCAGCGCCAGAAGCGTGGCCTGCTGATTGGGCACGGTCATGATCTCGATCCCGTCGAGCGTCGGGGCGCCGTCCCAGTAATCGGCGTTGCGCTGAAGGTTGGTGGCGGTGCCCGAGGCGTGCGACGCCAGCGCGAACGGCCCGGTGCCGATGCCGGTCTGGCTGAAATCGCCGCTGGCCTCCACATCGGCGATATACATCAGTTCCAGCAGATCGAACACGCCGGGGAACGGGGCTTCGAAATTGAGGACGACGGTCATGTCGTCCGGGGTCTCGACCGAGGTGATCCGCTTGGCAAAGCTTTGGATCAGCGCGCCGTTGGCGGGATCGAGGACATGCTCCACCGTATTGGCCACATCCTGCGAGGTGAAGGCCCGCCCGTTGTGAAAGGTCACGCCCTCGCGCAGGTTGAGCGTCAGCGCGGTGCCGTCTTCGGAGAACTCCCAGCTTTCGGCAAGCCGGGGCTGCGGCACCAGTTGGTCGTCATACCGCGTCAGCGCGTCATAGAGCGTGTTGTTGATCGGCTCATGGGCGGGCGACAGGTTATAGGGGTCGAGCGTCGGCAGGGTCGCGGTCTGGCCGAAGATGAGCGTTTCAGCGGCGAGCGGTTGGGCACAGGCAAGGGCCACGGTCGCGCAGGTCAGCAGATAGGTTTTCATTGTTAGGTTCCTCCCTTGGATTGTCGTCTCAGCCCGGCACCGCCGGAGCCTTTGGCCCGTCGGTCAATTGCGCCAGGCGTTCAGTGTCGTCGGCGTAATGGCAGGCGGCGCGATGGTTGCCCTGTGACAGGGCGACCAGCGCAGGCACGGTCTGCGCACATTTTTCGGTGGCGATGGGGCAGCGCGTCCGAAACGCGCAGCCGCTGGGAATATTCGCGGGATCGGGCGGCGCGCCTTCGACCTTAAAGGCATCGTCGCGCCGCAGGTCGGGGTGATCGACGGGCGCGGAATCCAGCAGCGCACGGGTATAGGGGTGGCGTGGGTCTTCGAACACCTCGTCGACATCGCCGATCTCGACGATGCGCCCCAGATACATGATCGCCACGCGGTCCGAGACATGACGCAACACACCCAGATCATGGGCGATAAAGGCATATCCGGCATTGGTCTTGGCCCGCAGGTCGTCCAGCAGATTGACGATCTGCGCCTGAATCGACACATCCAGCGCCGAGGTCGGCTCGTCAAAGATCACCACATCCGGTTCCAGCGCCAGCGCCCGGGCAATACCGACCCGCTGCCGTTGCCCGCCCGACATCTCGGACGGATACGCATCGAGGAACTGCGCCCCGAGCCCGACCTGCGCCATCAGCTCATCCGTGCGCCGCGCGATGTCGGCCTTCTTCCATTTGGCGATGACCATCGGCTCGGCGATGATGGAGCGGATCGTCATGCGCCGGTCGAGCGACGAAGTCGGATCCTGAAACACCATCTGGACATTACGCCGGGCGGCCCGCAACGCGCGCCCCTCCAGCCCCGCCAGATCGGTATCCATGATCCTGACGCGGCCTTCGGTGGGCGCGACAAGCCCCATTGCGACCCGCGCGAGGGTGGATTTGCCGCAGCCGCTTTCGCCCGCGATGCCCAGCGTTTCGCCGCGATGGATCTGAAGATCGACGCCGTTCAGCGCATTGACCGCCCCGAAGGATTTCCGCACCCCTTCGAGGTTCAGCACCACGTCCTGCGAGATGGCGCGTTTCTCGGTCTTTTCGCTCTGGACGGTCGCGCCGACCGGCGTTGCCAGCACTTCGTCGGTGAAATGGCAGGCGGCGCGTTGCCCCTCTGCCACCTCGGTCAGGGCCGGGCGCGTGGTGCGGCAGATCTCGCGATCCTTGGAAAACGCGCAGCGCGGATGGAACGGGCAGCCCGACACCGCATCGGCGGAGGTCGGCGGGAAGCCCGGAATCGCGTTCAACCGACCGCGCCGCGCGCCGGTCGCCGGACGGCTTTCGAGCAAGGCGCGCGTATAGGGGTGGGCGGGGCTGTCGAACAGATTGGCCACCGGGGTCTCTTCGACCACGCGCCCGGCATACATGATCATCACCCGATCCACGCTTTCGGCGACCAAGCCCAGATCATGCGTGATGAGGATCAGCGCAAGGTCCCGCTGGGTGCTCAGATCCCCCATCAACGACACGATCTGCGCCTGCACGGTCACGTCGAGCGCGGTTGTCGGCTCATCCGCGACGACGATGGCGGGGGCGTTGGACAGGGCCATGCCGATCACCGCGCGCTGGCGCATCCCGCCTGAGAATTCATGCGGGTATTGGCTGACCCGCAGGGCCGGATTGGGGATCGACACTTCGTTCAGCATCCGCTCCGCCGTGGCCTGAAGATCGGCGCGCGGCGTGGCGGGGCTGTGCACCTCGATCGGTTCGGAAATTTGCTCGCCGATGCGCATCGAAGGGTTGAGCGAGGTCATCGGGTTCTGAAACACCATCGAGATTTCATTGCCCAAGACCTGCGCCCATTGGCGTCCGCTGGCCCCGCGCATGTCGCGCCCGCGCAATTCGATCTTGTCGGCCTTGATGATGGCCGAAGATCCCAGCAGCCCCATCGATGCCAGCATGGTCACCGATTTGCCGGAGCCGCTTTCCCCCACCACGCCCAGCTTTTCGCCCGCCGCGACCGTGAAGCTGACCCCATCGACGACCTGTTTGCGCCCGCGGAAACTGCGAAAGCCGACCCGGAGGTTTTCGACCTGAAAGAATGCCGTCATCACGAACCTGCCTTCTGCTTGCTTTGCGGGTCGAGCTTGTCGCGCAGGGCATCGGCGACGAGGTTGATGCCGACCAGCACGATGGTCAGCGCTGCGCCGGGCACCACCGCGTAGACGGGCACGAAGTCCAGAAACCGCAGGCTGTCGGACAGCATCTGGCCCCAGCTGGGCGTCGGCGGCTGCACCCCCAGCCCCAGAAAGGACAGCCCGCTTTCCATCAAGATCGCGATGCCGACGGACAGGCTTGCCTGCACCACCAGCGGACCTGCGGCATTGGGAAGGATATGGCGGAAAATGATCCGGGCCTTGCTGGCGCCCATGCTTTCGGCGGCTTCGATATATTCCAGCCGCGCCTCTGACATGGCGATGGCGCGGGCCAGCCGCGCGAACAGCGGGCTTTGCGCAATGGCGATAGCCACGGCCACCTGCAAAAAGCCCGGCCCGAGGATGGCGACGATTGCCGCGCCGAGCAGGATCGCCGGGAAGGCCGAAATGCTGTCGCTGAGGCGCATCAGGCTGCTGTCGGCCCAACCGCCCAGCGTCCCCGCCACCAAGCCGATGAACGTCCCGATGACAGCGCCCAGAAGAACCGCCAGCGCCCCGGCGGTCAGCGACACGCGGCTGGCATAGATCGTGCGGCTGAGGATATCGCGGCCCAGCAGATCGGTGCCGAACCAATGCTCCGCCGACATGCCCATCAGTTCGCTGCCCGAAAGCTGCTCATTAGGGCCATAGGGCGCGAGGACCGGCGCGAACACAGCGACCGACACCATGAAGGTCAGGCAGATCAGCCCGATGCGGCCCCCGCGGTGATGCCACAGATATGCGAACGTTTCGGTCATACGCGCCCCCCGACCGCGGCGCGGACCCTTGGGTTGAACCAGCCGTAGGAAATATCGACCAGCAGATTGATCGCCATGTAGATCACCACGAAATACAGCAGCGCGCCCTGCACCACGACGACATCGCGGGTTTCTATCGCCTCCACCGTCAGCCGCCCGAGGCCCGGCCAGTTAAAGACGCTTTCGATCAGCACCGCCCCGCCCAGCATCTGCCCGAAGCGCAGGCCAAGCACGGTCAGCACCGGCATCGCGGCGTTGCGCGCCACATGGCGCAGCAGCAGGCGACGCGCCCGCACGCCCTTGGCCCGTGCGACGGTCACATAGTCGCGGCTCAATTCGTCCAGCAGGCTGGCACGCACCAGCCGCGCGATCATGGCGGCCGAGTCCATCGACAGGGCGATGGCTGGCATCACCAGATAGGCCAGCGCGCCGAACCCGGCCCGGTCAAAGCCACGGAACCCGCCGGAGGGCAGCCAGCCCAGAGATACCGAAAAGAACAGGATGAACAGGATGCCGAACCAGAAATTCGGCACCGACAGCACCAGCGAATTGACCGCCGTGATGGTCGTATCGACCCATGTGTTCTGGCGGATCGCGGCGACGGTGCCCACGGCGATGCCTATGACCGACGCAATCACGATAGCCGCGCCAGCCAGCATGATGGTGAAGCCCAGCCTGCTGAGGATCAATTCCGTCACCGGACGCCCCGAGATCGGAGAGGTGCCCAGATCGCCCTGAATCGCGCCCAGAAACCAGCGCCCGTATTGGATCGGCAAAGGTTGATCGAGGCCGAAGCGTTTGGTCAGCGCCTCCACCATTTCGGGCGAGGGGTCGGTCCCGGCGAGAACGGTTACGACGCTGCCCGGCACCATGTGCAGCATCAAAAAGACGACGACCGACACGATGAAAACGACGAGCGCGGCCTGCAGAACCCTGCGGAAGATATATCTCAGCATGGGTCAGCCAGCAGGTTGGGATGGGTCCAAAGCGTTACCATTTCGCGACCCTCGGGCGTGTCTGATCCTCGATGCTGCACAAAACGTCGATCAGGCTGTCCATCATGGCTTCGCGCAGATCGTCGCATTCTGCGCTGTGAAACAGGTTGCGGGTTTCATCGGGGTCATTGGCCAGATCGTAAAGCTCGCCATCGGCGTCCCATGTCGTTGCCGGGCGGCCATGCCAGACGATCAGTTTCACGTCGCCCCGGCGCAGCATCGTGGTCGAAACCGGCGGCGCCGCGCGTGGTCCGGCGGTCCGGTATTCGCAGAAAGCCCAGCCGCGCCCCGTCGCCGTGCCGTCGATCAGCGGCAGCAGCGATTGCCCCTGCTGGCCCGCGAACCGTGTGATCCCGGCGGCCTCCAGAACGGTGGCGGTGATGTCGATGGTCTGCACCAGATCGGGCAGGTCCGTGCGCGGCGGCACGCGCCCCGGCCAGCGCAGGATCAAGGGCACCCGCGTCGCGCCTTCGTTCATCATCGGGCCGTTCTGGCGGGCGTTATGATCGCCCAGCATTTCCCCATGATCGGAGGTGAAGATGACCAGCGTATCCTCGGCCTGACCGCTGGCGTCGAGCGCGGCGAGGATGCGCGCCACCTCGGCATCGATCTGCGCCACCATCGCAAGGTATTGCGCCTGCATTTCACGGGGATCATCGGCGGCGATGGTGCCTGCGTCCGGCGCATGGGCATCCTGTCCGGCATTGGCGCGGGCGTTGCCGGGGCGCTTTTCGGCCGTGCCGGTGCCTTTGGGCGGTGCAAGTGCATCGGCGTCGATCTGGGCGCGGTATGTGTCCGGCGCGCCGAACGGGCCCTGCGGGTCAGAGAAATTCGCGATTAGAAAGAAGGGCTCGTTTTCCGCGCGCTCGGTCCCGATGAACGCGATCGCGCGTTCGGCGACCCAATGCGAATAATGCAGTTCCGGCGCGACGGTATCGATGGGGTGGTTCAGGGTCTCTGACGGCCCGGCATCGGCATTCCGCCCGCGCGCGTTCCACGGGAAAATTTGCGCGTAGACCTCCGGCGCCTTCTGGCGGAGCCATTCGTGATAGGCATTCTGCCGCGATCTGTGCCGGGGACCGTGGGACCAGTCAAAGACGCGATACCCGTCATTGTCCCGGCGTGCTTCGGTCGCGGCGTCATCGCAGCTCGATAGATGCTGCCTGCCGATCAATCCGCAGTCATAGCCCGCATCGGCCAGCGCGCGGGTGAACATGTCCTGATAGGCCGGAAGCGCCACGCCATTGGCCCACAGGCCATGATTGCGCGGGTATTTCCCGGTGAACAGCGCCGCGCGCGACGGGCTGCTTTCAGTGCTCTGGACATAGCAGGCCGCGAATTTTGCGCCGCTTTCGGCCAACCCGTCCAGACAGGGCGTCACGGCCTGCGTGTTGCCGTAACAGCCAAGACTGTCGAACCGTTGCTGGCTGGTGCAGAGCAACAAAATATTAGGCTTGTGCAATGTCGGCACGAAACATCCTCCCTCCGCCCTGCACCCCCTCCGGCGCATGGCAATCTTCCCGATCTTCACGCTACAGAGATGCGCGAATAACTGGAAATACTATTTTCTACCATTGCGATGCATATTGGTTATGGTTGCGGTATCGCGCCCGCTGGCGTTGCGTGATTTGGAGGGGAGGCCGCCATGAACTTTAACCAGTTGAAATATTTCATCTCTATTGCGGAGACGAACTCGGTCACGCAATCGGCCGAGGATCTGCATCTGAGTCAGCCCGCGCTGAGCCGGGGTATTCGGCAGCTTGAGGAAGAACTGGGCGTGGAATTGTTCCAGCGGCTTCCCCGCGCGATGCGGCTGACGCGCTATGGCGAAAGTTTTCTGAAACACGCGCAATCCGTCTTCGTGCAGTTGAGCGACGCGCAGGCGGAACTGAAGCATCTGAGCGAGCGCATCGAGGATGAGATCGTCATCGGTGCCGGGCCCTCATGGATCGGCGGGTGCCTGCCGGATATCGTCGGTCAGCTGTCGCGCAGCTATCCCGGCGTGTCGGTCAAGGTGCACAGCGGATATGACCAGCAACTGACGCTGATGCTGCGCCAAGGGGCGTTGGATTTCATCCTGACCGAAATCTCCAGCGACCCGGACCGAAACGACCTGCTGCAAGAGCCGTTGATCCACTGTCCCTATGTCGTCGTCAGCCGGTCCGCGCATCCGTTGGCGCAGGAAACCGACATTCCGCTGGAGCGGCTGTTGGGGTTTTCATGGGCGATGCCCTATCTGGCGATGAGCGCGCAGGATCGGCTGATCGGGTTATTCCAGTCGCAGAACCTGCCCGCGCCCGCGCCGCTGTTCCAATCGACCTCGTTCGGGTTCATCATGCGGTTGCTGGAGACCTCGGACGCGCTGTCCTTTGTGGTCAGCTCGTCGTTGAAAACGGTCCGCAGCGAAAGCGTTGTGGCGCTCAATCTGGCACAGGACATGCCCGTCCGGCATGCGGGCATCGTCCGCAGACCCAGTGCTTGGCTAAGCCCGGCCACGGAAACGATGATGGAGATGCTGCGCGCCCATTGCGAACAACATCCGACCCAGTAGGCGGTGCCACCCCCATCGCGGGCGAGTGCGGGGGCAGGTTGATCCAGATCAAGGTCAGCGCCGCGCGATCCCCTATCGTGGCGGCCACCCGTGACCCTCGCCGAGATGTGCCGATGTCGCCGATTTTTCCTTCTGTGCCCCCGGCTGCCGATGACGGGCTGGACTTCGACGCCGCGATCACGCGGCAGGAGCAGCTATGTGATGCGTTGGAGGCGCTGGCCGACAGCCTGCCCGAGCGGATCGATACCTATGCCGCCATGCAACTGGCAGGCCGCATCGTGCCGACCCTGAAACGGTGTCAGAGGCTGGAGGAGCGGGTGGTCTTTCCCATGATCCTTGAACGCGCCCATGCGCCGGTGCAGATGATCGACCGGCTGCGGACCGAACATATGGAGGACGAGGATCAGGCGATCCAGTTGACCGCCGCGATCCGCGCCTATGCGCAGTATCCCCATCGCGAGGATGCGGGCAGTCTGGGCTATGCGCTGCGCGGGCTGTTTCAGCCGCTGCGCCGCCACACCGCGTTTGACCGGGACATCCTGTTGCCGATGTATCGCCGCGCGTTGCTGGACTGAGGCGCGCGGCGTTCGGGCCGCTTACGGTTTGGTCAGCGGTCGGGGCGGGGGAGCATCGGCGTCGTCCAGCAGGATCCGCGCCGCGTCCCCGTCGAGGTCGTCATATTGGCCGTGGCGCAATGTCCACAGACATGCCGCCAGACCAGCCGCGCCCAGACAGACCGAAACCGGGATCAGAACCACAAGGATATTCATCGCCGCACCGCGTTCAAAACGACCAGAATGGAGGAGGACGACATTACCGCCGCCGCCATCAGCGGTGTCGCCAGCCCCGTGACCGCGACCGGGATCGCAACGGCATTGTAGACCGCCGCAAGGATCAGGTTCTGGCGGATGCGCCTGCGCGCCCGGCGGGCCAGATCAAGCGTGTCACAGACCCCGCGCAGATCCCCGGCCAGCATCACCCCGTCCGACGCCACCCGCGCGGCGTCGAGCGCGGTTGCGGGCGCGAGCGACGCATGTGCCCCGGCCAGCGCGGCGGTGTCATTCAGCCCGTCCCCGACCATCAGCACACGCTTGCCCTGCGCGGCCATCTGGTGAACCAGCGCGGCTTTGTCCGCGGGGCGGATATCCGCATGGACCCGCTCGATACCAAGACGCGCGGCCAGATCGGCGGCGCGGTCCGCCCCATCCCCGGTCAGCATTGCGACGTCAAAGCCATCCCGGCGCAGGCGGGCGATGGCCTCGGCCGCGCCCGGACGCGGTGTTTCGCGCATGGGCAGCGGGATGCGACGGTCGGGCAGATGCAGCTCCGGCCCGTCGGCCCCGCGCCACAGACACACCAATGCCCCATCCCACAGGCCGCTGATTCCCGCGCCCGGCGTCTCGTGCAGATCCTCCAGCAGCGCGGGCGCGTGCTGCGCCAGCGACGCGGCCAGCGCGCGGGAGGCCGGGTGATCGGAGGCCTGCGCCAGAGCAAGCGCCACCGAGGCGGCGGCAGGGTCTAGATCCGGCAGCCGCGCCACGCCTTCGGTCAGGGTGCCGGTCTTATCGAAAAGGACGCAATCGACCTCTGCCAGACGTTCCAGCGCCGTCGGCGATTTCAGCAGCACCCCGGCGCGAAAGAGCCGCCCCGTCATCGCGGCGGTCACCGCCGGAATGGCAAGCGCCAGCGCGCAGGGACAGGTGATGATGAGCGTGGCGGTGGCAACGGCGATGGCGTGGTGCAGATCGCCCGTGACGGCCCACCACAGCACAAAGGCCGCCGCCGCAAGCCCGTGCACGACCGGCGCGTAGAGCCGCGCGGTGCGATCCGCCAGACCGCTGTAGCGATGGCGTCCGGTTTCGGCGATTTCGACCAGCGCGGCCAAGCGGCGCAAGGCGCTGTCCTCGGCGCGGCGGGTCACACGCAGGGTCAGCGGCGCGCCAAGGATCACCTCCCCCGCACCGATCGCGCCGCCTTGGGCGATGGCGACCGGCGCGGCCTCCCCCGTCAGGGCCGAGCGGTCGATCATGGCGGCGCGTTCGGCGGTGCCGTCCACCGGCGCGCGCGCGCCTGCCGCCAGCGCGATCCGGTCGCCGGGACAAAGCGCGGCGACATCGACCGTTTCGCGCCCTTCAGCCGTCAGCCGCGTCGCGCGGGGCAGTTCGAGCGCGGTCAGTTCCGCCGCCGCCGACCGGGCAGAGGCGCGGGCGCGATGCTCCAGATACCGGCCCACCAGCAGAAAGAAGGTCAGCGACAGCGCCGCGTCGAACCATGTATGCGCGCCGGTATCGGCGATGGTTTCATAAAGCGAGGTCGCCGCCGCCAGCACGATCGCCAGCGCAATCGGCACATCCATGTTCATGCGCCGCGCCTTCAACGCGACAGCGGCGGAGGCAAAGAACGGCACCGCAGAAAAGGCCAGCGCCGGCAGCGCGATGGCGGCAGAGACCCAGTGAAACATCGCCCGCGTGGCATCGCCCGCGCCGGACCAGACGGCGACGGAAATGGCCATCACATTCATCATGGCAAAGCCCGCGACAGCGGCCCGCGCCAGCAGGCTGCGGCCTTCGACATCGCCTGCGGGGCGCAGGGCGGCGGCGTCCAGTTCATGCGCCTCATAGCCCGCCTCGTTCAACGCGTCGAGCGCCCGGCTCAGGTCATGTCCGGGGCTGAGGACGACGCGCACCCGCTTGGCGCTGAGGTTGACGCGCGCGCTGGCGACGGAGGGCAACGCCGCCAGCACCGCCTCCACCCCCGAGATGCACGCGGCGCAGCGGATCTGCGGCAGGGCGATATAAACGGCGTCAGCGGCCTGCGATCCGGCGTCAGCGGCGGTATCCGCGACATGGGCGGCGGCCACACACCCCGGACAGGCAAGCAGGGTCATTGCACCAC
The DNA here is from genome assembly GCF_002504165.1 of Pacificitalea manganoxidans. Classification (GTDB taxonomy): domain Bacteria; phylum Pseudomonadota; class Alphaproteobacteria; order Rhodobacterales; family Rhodobacteraceae; genus Pacificitalea; species Pacificitalea manganoxidans. The sequence goes on along the minus strand of NZ_CP021404.1, from coordinate 1,306,592 downwards.
CCGCAACGCGATGCGGCGGCGAAATAGGGTGCCATCGGCGGCCAGCATTTCGATCCGCAGGTTCCAGTTGCCGGGCCCGGCGGTGACCGGGGCGATCCATGCCCCATCGGTCCAGTCGAAGGCGGGGGTCATATCATCGGCAACCGTGGTGGCGCGGCCCAGCGTGGCGGCCACGATCTGCGGTTTGACCACGGCCTGCGCCGCATCCCGCACGCTCAGGCGCAGGGCGCTTGGGCTCAGATCGGCCTGCACCGTCCAGCCCAGCGCCTCCTGCGCCGCGCGGTCGCTGTCGAAATGCTGCGAGGCGACATAGCTCGACTCCGTTTCCTTACCGGGGAAGGTGCGCACCGCGTTGATCGCAAGCGTGATGTTCACCGCGATGATGATCGAAAATCCGGTGACGAACATGGCCAGCACATGCCAGCCGGTCAGGCCGCGTTCAGCCTGCGTTTGCATGACGCGCATCGGCGCTATCCTTTCCATTGAAAATCGTGTCGCCATAGGCGCGTTCGCCCGAGACGGTATCTTCGACCCAGAACCGCAGATCGCTGCGCTGCCCAGTGGCTGCCGGGTCTTGCGGCGGGGCGATGACATAGACCCGCTGGAGCCGGGTCGCATCGGCGGGCACCTCCACGCTGCGGCCCGGTCCGCCCTCCAGCATCAGGCGCAGATCGCCATCCGCCACCAGCGACAGCTGAAACTGCCGGGCCTCGCCATGTTTGTTCCGAAGCCGGACGTCATAGGCGTTGCGGATCGAGCCATCGGAGAGGGTGACAAAGGTCGGGTTGCGGACCGGCGCGATGGTCATGTCGATCTCGGGGCGGACGAACAGCGCCACCACGAGCAGCACGCCAATCGCCGCCCATGCGCAGGTATAGACCAAGGTGCGCGGGCGAAAGACGTGCTGCCACAGCGGCTTGGGCTGCCATGCCGGTTGCGTGGCGCCTGCGACATGGCCTGCGGGGGCCTCGGCCAGCCCCGCCACGGCGGCGCGGTCGCCCGGCACGGTGGGGGGCCGGTCGTCGAGGGCAAGATAATCGATCAGGCCGCGCGGACGCCCGATCCGGGCCATCACGTCATCGCAGGCATCGATGCAGAGCGCGCAGGTGATGCATTCCATCTGCTGGCCTTCGCGGATGTCGATGCCCATGGGACAAACGGCGACACAGGCGTGGCAATCGATGCAATCGCCCAGCGCCTCGCCGGTGCGGGCCTGCCGGGTGCCGGCGGCGTTCTTATCCACCGCCACGCCATAGCGGGCCACCGCATCGCCCCGGCCAATGGCCTCCGCCGCCGCCTGCTGACGTTTCACCCCGCCTTTGCCGCGCGGCTCGCCACGCCAATCCCGGTAGCCCACGGTCAGCGTGCCGGGGTCCATCATCGCGCCCTGAATGCGTGGCCACGGACACATGTAGATACAGACCTGTTCGCGCATGAACCCGCCAAAGACAAAGGTCGTGGCGGTCAGCACGCCGATGGTGACATAGGCCACCGGCGCCGCGTCGAGCGTGATCAGATCGCGCGCCAGCGTGGGCGCATCGGCGAAATAGAACACCCACGCGCCACCCGTCGCCACCGCGATCGCCAGCCACAGGGCCCATTTGCTGAGCCGCAGGCGCCATTTGCGGACGTCCCAGGGGGCCTTGTGCAGCCGGATGCGGGCATTGCGGTCGCCTTCGATCCAGCGTTCCACGGTCATGAACAGATCGGACCAGACCGTCTGCGGGCAGGCATATCCGCACCACACCCGGCCCAGCGCCGAGGTGAACAGAAACAGCCCCAGCCCGGCCATGATCAGCAGCCCCGCCACGAAGTAGAATTCATGGGGCCAGATCTCGATCCAGAAGAAGTGGAACCGCCGGTTCGCCAGATCCACCAACACCGCCTGATCGGGCAGGTTCGGCCCCCGGTCCCAGCGTAGCCACGGCGTGACGTAGTAGATGCCCAGCGTCACGAACAAGATCAGCCATTTCAGCCTGCGAAACGTGCCGCTGACCCGGCGCGGAAAGATCGGTTCGCGCGCGGCGAACAGGGCGGGGGGATTTTGGGACATGGCGGCGCAAGCTCCGGGTTGATGTGCTGCGGCCTACGCCTTGGGCGCGCGGGCCGCATTGATCTGCGTCAAATGCGCAGCGGGCGCGCCCCGGCCCGGCGCGGATTACCGGGCCGGGTCGTCTGCGGCTGCCGGGGCGGGCGCGGGCGCAGCCGTGGACGCAGGCGCGGGCGCAGGCGCGGAGGGGTCCGCCGCTGTCGCCTCGCCGCCGCCGAGCCCGTGCACATAGGCCGCCACGGCGCGGACATCGGCCTCCCCCAGCCGGGCCTGCCATGCGGGCATCACGCCCATGCGCGGGGTGCCAAGCTGGCGCAGGATCGCCTCGTGGCTGCTGCCGCGCAGCCAGATCGCATCGGCCAGATTGGGCGCGCCCAGCGTGCGGTCGCCCTGCCCCGCCTCCCCGTGGCAGGAGCTACAGTTGTCAGCAAACAGCCCCGCCCCGGTATCAGCGGCGACCGGGTCATGCGCCAGATCCGACAGGCTGCGCACGAAATGGGCGATTGCGTCCTGTTCCGAGCGGTCCATCCAGTCAAAGGGCGGCATTTCCGAAAACCGCGTGTCGGGGTCTTCTTCGTTGCGGATGCCGTGGCGGACGGTATAGGCGATGTCGTCAATCGACCCGCCCCACAGCCAATCATCGTCCAGCAGGTTGGGATAGCCCGACGCGACGACGCCCCCGGCCCCCGCCCCATGGCATTGGGAGCAATTGGCGGCAAAGACCGAACGCCCGGCCTGAACGGCGAAGCGGTGCAGCGGCTCGTCGTCTTGCAGCGCGGTCAGATCGACGGAGGTCAGGCGGCGTTCGAGATCGGCGTTCGACAGCGCCACGCGCTCGATCTCGGCGGCGACCTCGGCACGGGTCGAATAGCCCAGCAGCCCCGCCGTCGCGCCGGGTACCAACGGCCATGCGGGATACAGGATCGTATAGATCACGCCCCAGACAATCGTCGCGTAGAACGTCCACAGCCACCAGCGCGGCAACGGTGTGTTCAGCTCCTCGATCCCGTCCCAGCTATGGCCGGTGGTTTCGGTGTTGGTCGCGGGGTCGATTTTGCGGGTGTCGGTCATCGGGAAGCTCCCTCTGTGCGGCCAATATCGGCGCGGCCAGTATCAGGACGGTCGTGGCGGAAGGGCACGTCTGCGGCGTCGTCGTGCAACGCGCGCGATCCGGGCCTGAAGCACCAGCCGATGACGCCCAGAAAGATCAGGGTCAGAACCAGCAGCGCCCAGCTGTCGGCCAGATGACGCAGATAGGAATAGGTATCCATGGCGGGCCTCAGCGGCTGGCATCGGGAACGAAGGTCGAAAAATCGACAAGCGTCCCGAGCATCTGAAGATAGGCGATCAGCGCATCCATTTCGCTGATGCCGGGCGCGCCGTCGAAATTGCGCACCTGCGCGCCGGGGTAGCGTTCCAGCATCTCGTCATAGGCGCCGAAGGGATCGACCTGCACACGGAAATCCGCGCTCGCGCTGGCGACCATGTCATCGGTATAGGGCACGCCGACCAAGCGATGGGTCGCGACCAGATCGGTGATATCCGCGCTGCTCAGCGGCTGGTCCATCAGAAAGGCGTATTTCGGCATCACGCTTTCAGGGACCACCGATTGCGGGTCTTTCAGATGATCGACATGCCATTCGTCCGAATAGCGCCCGCCGACCCGCGCCAGATCCGGCCCGGTCCGCTTCGACCCCCATTGGAACGGGTGGTCATACATGGATTCCGCCGCAAGGCTGTAATGGCCATAGCGCTCGGTCTCGTCGCGCATGGGGCGGATCATCTGGCTGTGGCACACATAGCACCCCTCGCGCACATAGATGTCGCGCCCGGCCAGTTCGAGCGGCGAATAGGGCCGCATGCCTTCGACCTCCTCGATGGTGTTTTCCAGCCAGAACAGGGGCGCGATTTCCACCACCCCGCCGATGCTGACCACCGCGAGCGCGCCGACAAGCAGCAGCGTGGCGTTCCGCTCGAAGCGCTGGTGAAAGGTGATGGTCTGGGTTTCGGGCGGCAATTCATTGGGAATAGCGCCTGTTTTCAGACCTTCGCTGGCGGTGACGACCTTGGGGTCATCGGCCGGATCGTAATCGGGGTTTTGGGGGTTCTTGGCCATCTGTCTTACTCCGCTGGCGTCGCGACGGTGACGGGATGCGCCTGCGGGGCGCGGATCGTCATCCACATGTTCCAGACCATGACCGCGCCGCCGCTGAGGTAGAGAACCCCGCCCAGACCACGGACCACATACATCACGAATTTGGCGTCAACGGTGTCGGCGAAGCTGTTGACGAGGAAGCCGTTGGCATCCACCTCGCGCCACATCAGGCCCTCCATGATGCCCGACACCCACATCGAGGCGGCGTAGAGAACGATCCCCACGGTCGCGAGCCAGAAATGCAGGTTGATCGCCGAAACCGAATGCATCCGCTCCCGCCCCCAGAGGCGCGGCGTCAGGAAATAGAGCGCGCCAAAGGTGATGAGCCCGTTCCAGCCCAGCGCCCCGGAATGCACATGGCCAATCGTCCAGTCGGTGTAATGCGACAGCGAATTGACCGCGCGGATCGACATCATCGGGCCTTCGAAGGTCGACATGCCGTAGAAGGCCAGCGACGCCACGAACATACGGATGATCGGATCGGTGCGGATCTTGTCCCACGCGCCTTGCAGGGTCATCAGCCCGTTGATCATACCGCCCCAGCTGGGCATCCACAGGATGATCGAAAACACCATGCCCAGCGTCGCGGCCCAGTCGGGCAGCGCGGTGTAGTGCAGATGGTGCGGACCCGCCCAGATATAGAGAAAGATCAGCGCCCAGAAATGGATGATCGACAGCTTGTAGCTATAGACCGGGCGCCCGGCCTGCTTGGGCACGAAGTAATACATCATCCCCAGAAAGCCCGCGGTCAGGAAAAAGCCGACGGCGTTATGGCCATACCACCACTGGGTCATCGCGTCCTGCACACCGGCAAAGACCTGCACCGATTTCGAGCCCCAGATCGACACCGGCACCGACAGGTTGTTGATCAGGTGCAGCATCGCGACGGTGATGATGAAGGCGAGGTAGAACCAGTTCGCCACATAGATATGCCGTTCGCGGCGGCGCAGGATCGTGCCAAAGAACACCGCCAGATAGACAAGCCAGACGACCGTCAGCCAGATATCCACATACCATTCCGGCTCGGCGTATTCCTTGGACTGGGTGGAACCCAGCAGATAGCCGGTCGCCGCCAGCACGATGAACAGCTGATAGCCCCAGAATACGAACCACGCCGCATTCCCGCCCCAGAGCCGCGCGGCGGAGGTGCGCTGCACCACATAGAAGGACGTGGCGATCAGGGCGTTGCCGCCAAAGGCAAAGATCACGGCGCTGGTATGCAGCGGGCGCAGCCGCCCGAAATTGGCGTAGGGCTGCGCCCATTCGATGTTGAGCGCCGGGAATGCCAGCTGAAACGCGATATACGTCCCCACGAGGAAGCCCACGACCCCCCAGAAGGCGGTGGCGATGACGCCGTAGCGCACCGGCCCGTCCATGTAGCCCTGCGGCGCGGGCGCGACCGGCGCTGGCCCGTCTTCGACCGGGATTTGGCGCAGTTGCCACACGAACAGCCCTGCGGAAATCCCCATGATGAGCAGGGCGTGCACCATATAGGCCGGGTCGCGCGCCCAGTTCGCCCCCAGCGCCGCGAAGATCATGATGATCGCCAGCACGACCAACTTGAGCATATCGAACATATCCCGAATCCCTTTGTCTTTGGGAGCGAGATCGCATGTCGATGAGGGCCGTGCCTTGATCTGGATCAAACGCGGGCAGGCTGCGGGGTTATTGCCGTCCGGTCAGCCGTGCGGTTAGCGGAAAAACGGGTCGTCCGCGTCGTCAAACGCATCGTCGCCGGCCTGCGCCAGCAGCGCGGGGAAGTCGTCGCACAGGATCGTGCGGCCATTGCCCTCCAGCCGGATCACCCCTTCGCGGCGCAGCCCGGTGACCTGACGGCTTACGGTTTCGATGGTCAGACCCAGATAGGTGGCGATGGTGTCGCGCCCCAAAGGCAGGGTGCAGCGCAAGGGCGCGGCGGAGGTGGGCGCGCGGCGAAAGACCAGCGCAAGAAAGGTCGCGACCTTCTCCCGCGCGGTTTTGCGCCCCAGAAGCAGCATCCAGTCCCGCGCGGCATCAAGTTCGTCGAGCGACATCTCCAGCAGCCGCGATGACACATGCATGGAGCTTTCAAGCAAGGCCTCGAACCGGCTGCGGTCGAACATGCACAGCGTCACCTCGGTGATGGCGGTCACCTTATAGGGGGCGGTCTTGCGCCCCGGTCGCCCGATGAAGTCCGAGGGCATGAGCAGTCCCACCATCTGCACCCGCCCATCCTCCAGATAGCGGGTCAGGGAGGCCGAGCCCTTGACCACCGACCCGACGAAAGGCAGCGCGCCGCCCTCCATCACGATGGTCTCCCCGGCCTGCCAAGTGCGATAGCTTTTCATCCGCTCAAGACGGACCAGTTCGTCATCGTCGCATTTCGCACAGACCGCCCGATGGCGGATCGGACAGGCCTGACAATTCTGCGAGGCAAGCGCGCCATGCGCGGCAAGGATGGGTGTGGTCGCTGTCATGTCATGCCCTTGTTGCTGGCGACGGCAAACACCGAAAACCACCCCGCCGTCAAAGCGCCATCTCGCCACAGTATCAACCAGAAGCCGTATTGGCGACGCTGCATTAGCCCGAGGCGGCGGATCGGGCGCGCCTGATCCGCCTTTGCCTCAGGTTCACAGCCTCAGGCTCACACCCCCAGTTCGGTCAGAACCTTGGTAGCGATCAGCGTGCCGGTGCGGCGCAGGGCGGCGTGGGTCTGGGCGCCCAGATGGGTCAGGCCGATGATCCGGGGCGCGTGCAGCAGAGGCAGGTCGGGCGCCGGGGGTTCGCGTTCGAACACATCGGTGGCCGCGCCTGCCAGATGACCCTCGTTGAGCGCCTGCGCCAATGCGGCCTCGTCCACGATGCCGCCGCGGGCGCAGTTCACCAGAAAGCTGCCCTGCGGCATCTGGCGCAAGCGCGTCAGGTCGAGCATGTGACGGGTGTCCGGGGTCAGGGGCAGGTGCAAAAATAGCATCCGCGTGTCTTCCAGCACCGCATCTACGCTGGCGCGGCGCGCGACGCTGTCGGGCCACTCGGCGTCCGGCAGCATCGGGTCATAGCCCGAGACCTGCGCGCCGAACCCGGCAAGCCGCCGTGCCACCGCCCGACCGATCACGCCCATGCCAAGGATGCCGCAAGGCAGTTCCGACAGCTCATACCCGGTCATGTCCACATTGGGACGCGGCGTGCCGCGCTTGAGCGCGTCCGAGGCGATGTCGGGCGCACGCGCCAGCATCAGCGCCAGCGTCAGGGCCAGATCCGCGACGCTTTCGGCATTGGCGCCCGCGGCGGTGTGCAGGGCGATGTCGCGGGCGCTGAGGGCGGGCTGGTCGATATTGTCGGTGCCCACGCCATGTTTGCCGACCACGCGCAGCGCAGGCAGGCGGGCGATCAGATCGGCGTCGATGGGCGCGGCCCGCACGACGATGCCGGTGATGCGATCATGATGCGGGGTCGCATCCTCACCGGGCAGGATGATCTCTGCCCGCGCGCGCAGCATCTCTACGGCGTCAGGATGGATCTGTTCGGTGATCCAGATCAGCGGCGTCGGGGTCATGGTGGTCCTTTCTAAACTGCCCGCGCGGGGCGGGTCGGGGGAGGTGGCGCGTCGCGGGGCAGCGGGGTTTTGTATCCCGACCATCCCGGCCCGCGGGGGGCATGACGCCCCGAGTTTTGACGCAACCCTTGGCGTATCGTCGAAGTTGCCGTGGCAACCTGCTTGCGCTTGGGGCGCGGTTCTGCACAAAAAAGATACAAACGTGACAGGCGGGCCCGCATCCGCCGCCGCCGCAGGGGCAGCAGGACAGAACCATGAACGCGACCGAAACCGTTTACACCGCGATCCGCCGCAGGCTGCTGACCAGCCATTATGATCCCGGCACCCAGCTGAAGGAAGAGGCGCTGGCCGGCGAATTCAACGTCAGCCGCACCCCGATCCGCGCCGCGATCAGCCGCTTGGTGTCCGAAGGGTTGCTGACGCTGGGCGAAAAGCGCGGCGCCATCGTGACCCCGTGGCATGTGGAGAACACCGCCGAGGTGTTTCGCCTGCGCATCCTGCTGGAGGGCTACGCGGCGACGCTGTGCGCGCAACATGCCAGCGACGCGCAGATCACCCGGATGGAGCAGATCTGCACCGAAATGGAACAGGCCCATATCGACAAGCGCCCGGACTGGATCAAGGCAATGGACCGGGGCAATCGCGAGTTTCATCAGATGTTCTACGAGGGCGCGGGCAGCCCGCATTTGCGGCTTTCGGGGCGGCATCTGCTGGAGGTGCCGATGGTGATCGGTGGCTTCTACATCTACGACGACGACGACATCGCAGAAAGCCTGCGCCACCACCGCGAGATCGCCAAGGCGATCCGGCTGGGCAATGGCGAATGGGCACGGTCGATGGTGTCGTGCCATCTGAATGCGGCGATGGAGCGGTTTCGCCGCCGCTCCGCCGCCCGGGACTAGGCTGCGGGGGGCTGGTGACGGGAGGCAGGCGGCAGTCCACGCCCCCTGCCCCGTTCGTCCGGTCGGCCCCGTTTGACCCGTCGCCCGGCCCAAGCCCGCCCGGAGGACGCTGCCCGCGGGCGAACCTCCGGCCCCGTTACGCGCCGGTCTGCGCCAGCGCCTGCCGCCGCTTCTGCCGCGCCAGATATTTGCGCAAGAGCGGCACCCCGGTGGAGCCAAGGATCAGCACGATCAACAGGATCGAGATCGGCCCCTGCACCAGCGCCAGAAAACTGTCGCCCGAGATCAGCAACGCCCGGCGCAGATTTTCCTCGGCGATGGGACCAAGGATCATGGCAAGCACGGCAGGCGCGGTGGGAATGTCGAGCTTCTCCATCGCATAGCCCACCAGCCCGAAGCCCAGCATCAGCCACACCTCGAACATGCTGTTATGGATCGCATAGACGCCGATCATCGCCAGCGTCAGGATCATCCCCGCCAGCAGCTGCGTCGGCATCTTGAGCACATTGACGAAAATCCGCGCGCCGAGGGCGCCCATCACCAGCATCATGCCTGAGGTGACCAGCATGGACAGCATGAAGCCATAAGTGATGTCGGCCTTATCGCGGAACAGTTGCGGCCCCGGCACCAGACCGTGCACCAGCAGCGCGCCCAGAATGATCGCGGCGACGGAACTGCCCGGAATGCCCAGTGTCAGCGCCGGGATCAGGGTCGCGGCGGTGTCGGCGTTGTTGGCGCATTCAGGCGCGGCGATGCCTTCGGGCGCGCCTTTGCCATACTTGTCCTTGTCCGGGTCGCCGCGCCGCTGCTCATTCCACGCAAACAGCGCCGCGATATTGCCGCCCAGTGCCGGGATGATGCCGGTCACGACGCCGATCAACGACGATTTCGCCCAGACCGGGATCAGCCCCGCCCAGCGGAACCCGACGGTTTCGCCGCGCAATTCCTGCATCTCAGCCTCGGGCTTGGGCGGGTTGAGCGCAAGGTCGATGGCGGGCGGAATGGCGTAAAGGCCGGTCAGCATGACGATGATGTTGACCCCGCTCAGCAGGCCCAGTTCGTTAAAGGCAAACCGCTCCACCCCGGTCATCATGTCGATCCCCACCATGCCGACAGCAAGGCCGAGACAGGCGGACAGCAGACCCTTGACCGGGTTGTTCGACAGCAGGACCGCAATGGTCATCAGCCCGAACAAAGCCAGCCAGAAATAATTCGCCGGGCTGAATTTCAGCGCGATCAGCGACAGCGGCGGCGCCAGCAGCAACAGCGCCACGGCACTGACCGCCGAGCCGATGCTAGAGGAGACCAGCGAAATGCGCAGGGCAAGTTTGGCCTGACCCTTCTGCGCCATGGGATAGCCATCGAACACCGTGGCGATACCGGCGGGCGTGCCGGGAATACGCAGCAGGATTGCAGGGATCGAGCCGCCATACATCGCGCCGTTATAGATGCCCGCGATCATCCCCAGCGCCGTCACCGGCTGCATAGTGAATGTCAGCGGCACCAGAACCGCAATGCCCATCGTGGCCGACAGGCCGGGCAATGCGCCGACGCCAATGCCAATGGCGGTGCCGCCCATCATCGCAAGGATCGCCTGCCATGTGAACAGCAGCGGCAGCGCGTCAAGCATGTGCTGGAAAATCGTGGCCATTGTCAGCCTCCGAACAGGGTGAATATGGCCTCGGGCGGCAGCGGCAAGGCCAGCAATGCCCGAAACACGAGAAGCAGTAGAACGATGAAACACGCGGTGCCCAGCAGCAGGCCCAGCGGGCGGCGGTAGCCCAGCCCCCATGCCATCGCGGGCACGGCAATCGCCGCAGTGGTGAAGAAGCCGAGAACCGACATGCCAATGAGCAAAAATAGCCCGCCCGCCGCCACGATCAGGCCCGCGCGGCGCTGTTCGGGCGGGATATGAACAGGCTCGGCCGCCGGGTTGCGCGCCGGTTCGGCGGCCAGTTCGGCGGCAAGGTCGCTGGCCGATCCGGCAACCTGCGGCGCCGACAGCGTGTCATCGCCCGGCGCCAGCACCCGCGACGACCTGAGCACCCGCACCGATTGCAGCGCCCAGACCGCCGCCAATCCCATTGTCCCTGCCATCACGGCGCGCGGCATCAGTCCGCTGCCGCCGCGATAGCCCCAGGCCTCGATCAGCCCGGCGCCGCTCAGCACAACAAGGCCGACCGCCACGCCGCACTCGATTGCAGCCTTTTTCATTCAGTTCTCCCCGGTCGTCCCGCGACCCTCAATTTCCCATCGGCACGATCGTGCAATCCGGCGGGGCAGCAGACTGCCCCGCCGGTGTCGATTATTCCTGCACCCAAGGGGTCTTTTCCCACAGCGCTTTGTAGGTTTCGGTCTGCGCCTGCAGGTTGGTGAGGAACGCGTCCGAGCTCATGAACGCCAGCGGCAGGTGCTGCTGCTTGGCTTTTTCCTGAAACTCGGGATCGTCGATGGCGGATTTCACCGCGGCCTCAAGCTTGGCGATGATTTCGTCATCGACACCGGCAGGCGCAGCCAGACCGCGCTGCGACCCCATGATGACGTCATAGCCCTGCTCGCCGAAGGTCGCGACATCGGGCGCGCCGTCCCACCGCTCTTCGGCCATCTGGCCCAGCGCGTGCAGCTTGCCTTCATGCACATCCGCGATCGTCTCGGAAATGTTCATGCTGGCCATCATCACATGCCCGCCCAGAACGGCGGTGCGCACATCGGCATTGCCGGGGAACGGCACATGTTTCAGCTCCACCCCCGTCAGACGCTCGAACTGCAGCGCGCTGAGATGGTCGTCCGAGCCAAGCCCGGTGGTGCCGTAGGTCAGCTTGCCGGGGTTTTCCTTGGCGTAGGCGATCATGTCATCGAAGGTTTCGATGCCGCTATCGGGCAGGAAGCTGAACGCACCGGGATCTTCGACCACATTGGCGATGGGGCGGAAGCTTTCCAGCGAATAGCGCGCGTCGCGCTGGATCGGGATGGTCAGCAGGTTTGGCGTGTTGACGAAGCCGATGGTGTAGCCGTCGGGCTCCGCCTGCGCGAGTTCGGTAAAGCCGATCTCCCCTCCGGCTCCGGCGCGGTTCAGCACGACGATCGAGGCATCCTCGCCCAGATATTTCTCGACGAACGGAGCCAGCGTGCGGGCCGCGATATCGGTGCCGCCCCCGGCGCTATAGGCCACGATCATATTGATCGGGCGCTCGGGATATTCGGCCAGCGCGGGCAATGCCGACGCCAGAACCACCGCGGTGGCGGCAAGATACTTGTTCATGTGTCCTCCCTTGCCTGCATCCCTGCAGGCGTATCTATGGATACAAAAATGGATAGTTGAGCCGCCGCGATGCGTAAAGAAATTTTTAACGCACATCGCAAAACTTCTCTTAAATCCGTTGAAAACATAGTTTTTTATATGATTCCCCACGGGGACCAATTCTGACCAATCGAAAAACAAGCACAGCTGCCTCTTGCTTAATGTATTTTTTTTGTGTTCATTTTCGGCGAGCATCACAGGACCGGCCCCTATGCCGGGTGATGGGGAGGAGACATCACATGAACGACACGGACAGAGCCGGCGCGCCGCGCCTTCTGGTTGTGGGGTATGGGGCTGCAGGCCGCGCCTATGCGGGGGCCTTTGCCGCCGCCGGGGCCACGGTGCGCGCGGTCGATCCACAGGCCGATCCGGCGGCCATTTCACACGCAGGCGCGCTGGGCATCACGCTGGGCACCGCCCTGCCCGCCACGTTGGAGCAGACGGACCTGACCATCGTGCTGACCCCCGCCGCCGCCAGTGACGCGGTGCTCGCGGGGCTGGGCGCGCTGCCCGGCGATGGCCCGATTCTCGACCTTACCTCCTCCGCCCCCGATGCCATGCGCGCGGCGGCGGCCCAGATCGGCGCGCGGTTCATCGACGGCACCGTTCTGGGCGCGGTGGGTCTGTCGGGCGTCGCCACGCCGATGATTCTCGCTGGTCCGATGGCGGCACAGGCCGCCGCGATGCTTGGCCCTTTGGGGTGCCGGGTCACCTGCCTCGATCAGGCCGAGCCGGGCGCGGCGAGCGAACTGAAACTGCTGCGCAGCGTGTTCATGAAGGGGCTGGAGGCGCTGTTCGTCGAGTTGAAGCTCTGCGCTGCCATGCTCGACCATGACGACCGGCTGCGGTTGATGCTGTGGGATCTGGGCGAGGTGGAGATGTTCGGCTTTCTGAATGAAATGCTGCGCACCCATCCCCGGCACGCCGAACGCCGCCTGCACGAGGTGGAAGCGGCGGGCAGCATGATCGCCGCGCATGGGCTGGCCACGCCGATGACCGAAGCCACCCGCACGCTGTTCGCCCGCAGTGCCCGCGCGCCCGATGCCGCGCCCGGCACCCCGACCGCCGCGCCGGTGCCGGATACCGACCCCGCCAGCGCGCTGGACTGGCTGCTGGCGCGGGCAGCCACCGCGGCCTGAGCCGCGCGCGCCCCTCATATTCACCCCTATAGACCCGCCTAACAGGAGACCTTCATGACCCTTGGCTTTCGCATCCATAACCGCACCCGGCAGGTCAGTGCCGATCTGGCCGAGGCGTTCCGCGCCCTGCCTGTCGCCAATGTCAGCGACTGCATGTCGCGCATGTTCGCCGGGGGCACCACGTTGCGCCCGATCCACACCCATGCGGTGACCCTCTCCGGGCCCGCCTTGACCGTCCGCTGCCGTCCGGGCGACAATCTGGTGCTGCATTACGCGCTGGATCACGCCACGCCCGGCGATGTGATCGTGGTCGATGCGGGCGGCGAGGTGACGACGGCCATCATGGGGGAAATCATGGTGGCCATCGCCCAGAAACGCGGTATTGCCGGGATCATCATCAACGGCGCGATCCGCGACGCGGACGAAATCCGCAGCATGAAATTCCCGGTCTACGCGGCCGGCATCACCCATCGTGGCCCCTATAAGGACGGACCCGGCGAAATGAACACTCCGATCTCGATCAGCGGCATGACCATCGAGCCGGGCGACCTGATACTGGGCGACGGAGACGGCATCCTGAGCGTGCCCTACGAGCAGGCCGAGGCGCTGCTGACCGCCGCGCGCGCCAAATACGACGCCGAGCAGGTCGAACTGCGCCAGATCGCCGAAGGTCGCGAGGATCGCGCGTGGGTCGAAGAGACCCTGAAATCTCGCGGCTGCGAACTTGCTTGATCGCGTGTCCCAGCAATGAGCCGCGAGCCTGCCTCCGTCGCCATCGTGCGGCGCAAGTCCTCCACCGTCCCGCGCCGTCTGCGCGGGATGCTGGCGCTTGACGATTTCGAACGGAAGGCCCGCCGCCTGCTGCCGAAACCGATCTTCGAATATGTGCGCGGCGGAGTCGAAACCGACTGGAGCCTTGCCGCGAACCGCAGTGATTTTGGCCGCTACGGCCTGCGCCCTCGGGTGCTGCGCGACATGGCGGGCCGCAGCATCGCAACGACCCTGTTCGGAGAGGAGCACAGCCTGCCCGTGGGCATCGCGCCGATGGGGTTCAGCGCGGTCGCGGCCTATGATGGCGATGTGACATTGGCCAAGGGCGCGCGCGCGGCGGGCAGCTTCGCGATCTGTTCGGCGGCTTCCGTCACCCCGCTGGAACGGGTCGCGACCGAAGGCGGCAGCCGCTGGTTTCAGACCTATATCCCCGGCGACGAGACCCGCATTGGCGCGCTGATCGACCGGTTGCTGCGCTCCGGCTTTGACACGCTGGTCGTGACCGCCGATGTGCCCGTGTCCGCCAACCGCGAAAACAATGCGCGCAACGGGTTCGACGCGCCGTTCCGCCTGTCGCCGAAGCTGCTGTGGCAGGGGGTGACCCATCCGCGCTGGTCGCTGGGCACGCTGGGGCGCGAAATGATGACCCGTGGCATGCCGCATTTCGAGAATATGGAATCGGTGCAGGGGCCGCCGCTCTTTTCGCGCACGTTGGTGCGGTCCACTATCGCGCGGGACCGTCTGTGCTGGGCCAACCTAGCCTATATCCGGTCCCGCTGGCCCGGCAAGCTGATCGCCAAGGGCCTGCTGCATCCCGACGACGCGCGCGAGGCGCAATCGGTCGGTTGCGACGGGATCATCGTGTCGAACCACGGTGGGCGGCAACTCGATGGCGCGATTTCCGCGCTGCAGGCCCTGCCCGACATCCGCGCCGCCGTGCCCGACATGACGGTGATGTTCGACAGCGGTATTCGGCGGGGCACCGATGTGATCAAGGCGCTGGCACTGGGCGCGGATTTCACCTTTGTCGGGCGTCCGTTCCTGTATGCCGCTGCGACCTATGGCGTGCCGGGCGTGCAGCACGCGATGCGCCTGCTGGCCGAGGAGATCGACCGCGACATGGCGCTGTTGGGCCTGCACACAATCGCCGATCTGCGCGCGGCCTCGCCGCTGGTGCGCCCCTTGGGCACGCCGGTCTGACCCGGGACCGGGCGGGGCCATGCGCCCCGGCCCGATCACTCGCCCCCTACCAAGCTCCACCCCCGCCCCGCATGGCCCTGCGCCATCGCGGGGCGTCAGGCGTGGCTGCATGCCGCTGATCCCCGTTTGCAAAGGCCATGCACATCGCCGCCGCCGTAGCGATTGACAGCCCGACTTCGCAGCGCTACGAAATAGCTCCGCGCCCGGTGCTGCCCGTCAGCCATCCGGGGGCTGGACGACCGCCACGGATCGGGAGGGGAGGCCTGATGACATCGCCTGAAAACACCCGCGACACTGCCGCCACGCAGGACGACGCGGGCACGACCGCCGCGCGCAAGACAATCGACGATCTGCGCAGTCAGCGCTGGTTCGCCTCCGACGACATTCGCGGCTTTGCGCACCGGCAGCGCACCCAGCAGATGGGAATGCGCCGCGAAGAATTCATGGGCAAGCCGGTGATCGGCATCATCAACACATGGAGCGATGTCAGCCCCTGCCATGCCCATCTGCGCGACCGGGCACAGGCGGTGAAGCGCGGCGTCTGGCAGGCCGGTGGCTACCCCATCGAACTGCCCGCCCTGTCGGTGGGCGAGGTGATGGTGAAGCCCACGACCATGCTTTACCGCAACTTCCTTGCGATGGAGACCGAAGAGCTTCTGCGCTCCCACCCCATCGACGGCTGCGTGCTGCTGGGCGGCTGCGATAAATCCACGCCGGGCCTGCTGATGGGCGCGATTTCGATGGATATTCCGACGATCTTCTGCCCTGCCGGGCCGATGTCGAGCGGGCGCTGGCGCGGGCAGGTCACCGGCGCGGGCACCCATACCAAGACGTTCTGGAATCAGCTGCAAACCGGCGCGATCACCAAAGACGACTGGATCGATCTGGAAAGCCGCATGACCCGCTCTCACGGGACGTGCAACACGATGGGCACGGCGTCGACCATGACCTCCATCGTCGACGCGATGGGGCTGTCGCCCACCGGCGCGTCCAGCGTGCCCGCCGCGGATTCGGGGCATCCCCGGCTGGCGTCATGGTGCGGCGAACGCGCGGTGGCGATGGTGTGGGAGGATCTTAAACCCTCCGACATCCTCAGCCCCGCCAGCATCCGCAACGGGCTTGCGACCTATATGGCGCTGGGCGGCTCGACCAATGCCGCGATCCACCTGATCGCGATGGCGCGGCGTGCGGGGCTGGATCTGTCCCTCGATGACATGAGCGCGGCGGCGGGCGAAATCCCGGTGCTGGCCAATCTGTTCCCCTCGGGCGGCTACCTGATGGAGGATTTCCATTTCGCCGGTGGCCTGCCCGCCCTGCTCAATAAGCTTGGCGCCCATATCGACGGCGCGGCCCGCACGGTGGAGGGGCGCAGCCTTGGCGCGGCGCTTGACGGGGCCGCCTGCCACGACGACGACGTGATCCGCGGGCTCGACAATCCGGTGGTGCCGCTGTCGGCAGGCCGGACGCTGGCGCTGCTGCGCGGCAATCTGGCGCCCGACGGGGCGATCATGAAAACCTCCGCCGCCGATCCCGAGCGCCTCAATCATCGCGGTCCCGCGCTGGTCTTCGAAGGCCCCGCCGATATGGCCGCGCGCATCAACGATCCCGATCTGGATGTCACCGCCGACACCGTTCTGGTGCTGCGCAATTCCGGTCCCGTGGGCGGGCCGGGCATGCCGGAATGGGGCAATCTGCCAATCCCGGTCAAACTGCTGAAACAGGGCGTCACCGATATGGTGCGCATCTCCGACGGACGGATGAGCGGCACCCATGCCGGGACATGCGTGCTGCATATCTCGCCCGAAGCGGCGGTTGGCGGGCCACTGGCGCTGCTGCAAACCGGCGACATGGTGGTGCTGGACGTGCCCGGCGGGCGCATCGATATCGACCTGCCCGAGGATGAACTGGCCCGCCGCCGCGCCGCATGGCAGCCGCCTGTCTCCGCCTATCGCCGCAGCTTTACCGCGCTTTACCAAAAACACGTCTCGCAGGCGCATGA
The DNA here is from genome assembly GCF_002504165.1 of Pacificitalea manganoxidans. Lineage (GTDB taxonomy): Bacteria > Pseudomonadota > Alphaproteobacteria > Rhodobacterales > Rhodobacteraceae > Pacificitalea > Pacificitalea manganoxidans. The sequence goes on along the minus strand of NZ_CP021404.1, from coordinate 1,289,540 downwards.
AGGCTGCGATTTCGACTTTCTCGAAGGCACCGATCCGGTGCCGGAACCCCCGATCTACTGAGGCACGACATGGATATTACCAACACGCTGAAACCCCGTCTCACCGCCCGCGCCGATGTGCCGCTGGGCACATGGCTGATGTCGGGCACGCCCTCCACCGCCGAGGCACTGGGACATGCGGGCTTCGATTTCCTCGTGCTCGACATGGAACATGTGCCGATCGGCATCGAGGAGACGGCGAATATCCTGCGCGCCATCGCGCTGACCCCCGCGCGGGCGCTGGTGCGGCTGCCGTGGAACGACCCGGTGACGATCAAGCAGGTGCTCGATGGCGGGGCCAACACGATCATGCTGCCTTTCGTGCAGACCGCAGACGAGGCCCGCGCCGCCGTGCGCGCCGCCAAATACGCGCCGATGGGGATGCGCGGCGTGGCCGCCGTGCATCGCAGCTCCGGCTATGGTGCCAGCACCGACTATCTGCAGCGCGCCAACGATGAAACCTGCGTTCTGGTGCAGTTGGAAACCCCCGAAGCGCTGTCCAACATGGCCGACATCGCTGCCGTGCCGGGGATCGACGGGATCTTTGTGGGGCCGGGCGATATGGCGGCCTCGATGGGCTATATCGGCCAGATCGATCACCCCGAAGTGCAGCAGGTTCTGGCACAGGCCGCACGCGACGCGGCCAAGCTGTCGCTGCCCGTGGGGATTGTCGGCGCGAATGCGAAAATGGTGCAGGATTACATCGACATGGGCTATACCTATGCCGCGATCGGGTCCGATATGGCGCTGATGAAGGCGCAGGCCCGCGAGACGCTCGATACCCTGCGCGGCAGCGCTCCGGCCACCCTTGCCGCCGGGGCTTCCGCCTACTGAGGAGCCACCATGCCCCGCATCATCCGTTTGCAGGCTTGGGCCTGTCGCAGCCCAATCACCGAACCGGTCAGCACATCCTTTGGCACCATGCGCGACCGACCGGCGGTGTTTTTGCGGATCGAGGATGACGCGGGCGGCTTCGGCTGGGGTGAGGTGTTTGCCAACTGGCCCGCCGCCGGGGCGGAGCATCGCGTCAACCTAATGGCCGATGACATCGCCGGGCTGGTTCTGGGCCAGCCCGCCGACGACCCCGCCGCGTTGTTTCACAACCTTGCCGCGCGGACCCATATCCGGGCGCTGCAATGCGGTGAATTCGGCCCCTTCCGACAGGTGTTGGCCGGGATCGATCAGGCCATGTGGGATCTGGTCGCGCGGCGCGGGGACATGCCCGTGCACCGCGCGCTGGGGGCTGCGCCGGTGGCGACGGTCCCCGCCTATGCCAGCGGCATCCATATCGACGCGGCGGAGCGGGTGATCCCGCAGGCCCGCGCCGATGGCTTCACCGGGTTCAAGGTCAAGGTCGGCTTCGACCGGGATCGCGACCCTGCCCGCGTGCGGGAGATCGCATCAGGACTGGCGCCGGGTGAGACGCTTTATCTGGATGCCAATCAGGCATGGAGCGCGTCTGAGGCCGCAGGGTTTCTGGACCGCATCGCCGATCTGCCCATCGGCTGGATGGAAGAGCCGATCCGCGCCGATTTGCCGCCCGAAGACTGGCAAAGCCTGACCGGGCGCGTGCCGCTGGCGGGGGGCGAGAACCTCGCAGGCTTCAACGAATTCGCCGCCGCGACCGATCTGGACGTGCTGGATTTCTATCAACCCGACATCGCCAAATGGGGCGGCTTCACCGGCTGTCTCGACGTGGCGCGCCGGGCGCTGGATGCGGGCCGGGTCTACTGCCCGCATTTCTTGGGCGGTGGCATCGGGCTTGCGGCGTCGGGGCATCTGCTGGCCGCCGCTGGCGGTCCCGGCCTGCTGGAGGTCGATGTGAACCCCAACCCCCTGCGCGACAGCTTCGGCGCGGTCGCGGACCGGATCGTGGACGGGTATTGGCAGGTCGGCGCTGGTCCCGGCATCGGGGTGGATGACCTGCCCCGCGACATTCGCGCCTGCGTCACCCATATGCGCGAGGCGCTGGCCTAAGCCACGCGCCCCGCCGCCTGTTTCCTTCTCACAGCAACAGCATCGTCCCGGCCAGCACAAAGCCGGCGATGAACAGCGTGTTCAACACGATCAGGATCACCGACTGGCGCGGCACTTCCAGAATGCGCTTCAGTTCGGTTTTCATGCCCACGGCGGCAATCGCCGTCAGCATCGCCCATTTCGACAGCGCCCACAGCACCTCCTGCACCACGCCCGGAATCCAGCCCAGCGAATTGACAAAGGCCAGCGCAAGGAACGCCAGAACAAAGCCGGGCAGGATCGGCGGGCGGGCCCCGTCGCGGCGCTCCTCCACACCTGCCTGCCGCAGCGACAGGGTCAGGATCAAGACAAACGGCGCCAGCAGCGACACGCGGATCAGCTTCACCGTCGTTGCGGTTTCGCCGACCTCATCCGAGACCGAGAACCCAGCGCCCACCACCTGCGCGACATCGTGGATGGTGCCGCCCAGAAACACGCCCGAGGCAAGTTCATCCAGTCCCAGCAACTGCGCGATGATCGGATAGACGATCATCGCGACCGTGCTCAGCAGCGTGACGCTGAACACGGTAAAGCTCAGGTTGCGTTCGGACACGTCATTGCGCGGCAGCACCGCCGCAATCGCCATCGCCGCCGACGCACCGCAGATCGCGACCGACCCGGCGGCAAGGATCGCCAACCGCCAACCCCGCCCCAGCAATCGCGCGGCCAGCGCGCCGAATGCCATTGTCGCGATCAGCCCGGCGATCATCAGACCCACGATGGGCAGTCCCAGATCGGCAAACACCTCGAAGCTGATCCGCCCGCCCAGCAGCGCCACCCCGATCCGCAACACCAGCTTGGACGAGATGTTGATCCCCGGCGCGCAGCGCTCGCCATCTTCGACAAGGAAATGCAGCGACAGCCCGATCAGCAGCGCCATCAGCATCGCGGGCGCGCCGTAGTGATCGGACAGGAACTGCGCCGCCAGCGCGGCCAGCCCGCAGACCAGCAGGCCGGGCCAGAGGCTGGAGATGCGCGCGGTGATCTTGGCACCGCGCCCCGTTTGGGGCGCGGTCGGGGTTTGTGGAACAGGGTCTGTCATTGGGAGGTAACGGCCTTTCAGAAGAGCGCACCGCCGGGCAGTGGCACCGACAGCACTTCGCGGAAGATCAGGCTGAACGCGACGACAATCGCCACCACGCTGCCTGCAAGGGCAACCCAGCCGCGCGTGCTGAGCCTGTGGTATTGCGACAGCAGCATCAGCAGCAGCGCCATCACCACACCCGCAGCGGCAAAGCCCAGCACCGGCACCAGCACCACCGCCAGCCCCATCGCAATCGGCACGCCGACGCGCCGCGGGGTGGAGCCGGGCGAGCGGTCTTCGGTCACATGGCGGGTCACCAGCGTGTTGAGCGCCGCGCCCATGCACAGCACCAGCATGCCGATGGCAATGGTGCGCGGGAACACGGCGGCTTCGGGGTTGAGCGAGCCGGTCTGGATCAGCGCCACCAGCGCGACCAGAGCCATCACCCCGATCGCCATCAGATCGCGGGCCATCGCCGCAGGCGTGGCACGCGGGCGCGCTGCGATTTCAGCCGGGGTGCGGCGGGTGGCCAGCTGTTTCAGCCGCGGCAGGAACGGGTAGAGGAAGCTCAGCACCGTCAGCACGATGATGACCAGCGACAGCGGACGGCCAAAGAACTGCCCCCAGACATTGCCCATCGCATCGCCGATGGTCCAGCTTTGGACAAAGCCTTCCTCCGCGATACGGCCAAGGATCAGCCCCAGCACGATGGGCGAGACCGAAAACCCGCGCCGCCCGGCGATCCAGCCGATCACGCCCAGCACCACCATGATGCCGACATCGGCAAGGTTGTTGCGGATGGCAAAGCTGCCGATCACGGTCATGAAGGCCACGACAGGCACCAGTCCGGCCTTGGGCGCGCGGACGATGGCGCCATAGGCGAACCGCCCGATCAGCAGGCCGACCGGCAGCATCAGGAACGTGGCCAGCAGCAGACCGAAAATGAACGTGTAGACGATGCTCGACCCATCGGCGAACAACGTCGGCCCCGTCCGCACGCCCTGCACCAGCAGCGCGCCGAGGATCACGGCATCGGGCGGCGTGCCGGGAATGCCCAGCACCAGCGTCGGGATGAACCCGCCGCCGACGGTGGCGTTATTGGCGCTTTCGGTGGCGACGATGCCGCCGGGATTGCCTTCGCCATAGGCGGGTTTGCCCTTGCCCGTGCGGCGCGCCTCGGAATAGGCCACGAGCCCGGCGATGGAGCCGCCCGCACCGGGCAGCGCCCCGACCAGCGTGCCGATAACGGAACTGCGCAGCACATTGAATTTCTCGCGCATCAGGATGGCGATGGCTTCGGGCAGGCGGAAGCCGCGGGTTTCCTCCGGCTCCTTTAAATGGCGCGAGGACCGCGCGGCAAGCTCGATCAGCACCGGCACACAGTAGAGCCCGATCAGCGCGGAAACGGTCTCGATCCCGCCCAGCAGGGTGTTGGAGCCAAAGGTGAACCGCACCTCGGCGCTGGTCTCGGAAATGCCGACCATCGCGATCAGGATGCCGAACGCCGCGCCGATCAGCCCTTTCAGGAAGTCCCCCGTCGACAGCGCCGCGATCAGCGACAGGCCGAAGATGGCCAGCCAGAAATATTCCACCGGACCAAAGGCCAGCGCGGCCTCGGCCAGCGGCGGCGCCAGCAGCAGCAGCGCAACGGCCCCGATGACCCCGCCCACCAGCGAGGACAGGCACGCCACCGACACCGCCAGATCGCCGTCGCCGCGTTTCGCCATCGGATAGCCGTCAAACGTGGTGCCGATGGCCGAAGGCGTGCCGGGCGTGTTGAGCAGGATCGCCGCATAGGCCCCGCCATAGATCGCGCCGGTATAGATCGCGCCCAGCAGGATCAGCGCGCTTTCAGGCGCCATCGCGAATGTCACAGGCACCAGCACCGCCACCGCCATCGTGGCAGTCAGGCCGGGGATCGACCCGATGATGGTGCCAGCGGCGACGCCGAGCAGCGCCAGAAATACGTTGAGCGGCGACAGGGCCGCAAACAGGTAGTCGAGCATGGGTGAGGTCCATTCGGCTGACGAAACGGGGCCGCGGCGCTTGGGATCGTCCGGTGCCGGTCACGGGGCGCGGCGGCGCGGACAATCGCGGATGACGGGGCACGCAGGCGAGAGCGGGGCAAGCACGGGCGGCGCGCAGGAATGACGAGCGCAGAGGCCGGGGCGGAAACGGTCACGGAACGCGGGCGCCGCACATCACGGGATATGCACGGCGCCCGCAAGGCGTATCAGTCGATCACGCCAGCGGCCTTCGCGGCGGCAAGGTAATCCTCCGCGCGCTCGGCCATGAAAGCGTCCATTTCCGGGCCATAGGGCACATCGACCAGCGCAAAGCCACCGTCGAGCATCTTCTGGCGGAACTCCGGATCGGCGTTGATCGCGGCGATGGCGTCAGACACCTGCTGGCGGGTTTCCTCGGACGCGCCGTTGGGCACGGCAATGCCGCGATAAGCCCCAGACACGATGTCAAAGCCCAGTTCCTTGAACGTCGGCACATCGGGGAAGGCCGGCTGGCGTTCTTCGGTGGCGACGGCGAGCATCCGCACCTTGTCGCCCTGCGCGGCGCCCACGGTGCTATAGCCCCATTCGGCGGCGACCTGCCCGCCCAGCATCGCCGTGACGGCAGCGCCGGTGCCCTTGAACGAAACATAGGTGGTCTCGATCTCGGCGAGGTTGTCGAACTTCACCTGCACCAGATGGTTCGCGGTGCCCTTGCCGGAGCCCGAGAACGTCACCTTGCGCGGGTCGGCCTTGGCCGCCGCGATCAGATCGTCGAGCGTCTCGAACGGGCTGTCGGCCTTCACCACGATGGCGTCAGGCGTGTAGTGGAACATGTAGACATTGGTAATGTCGTCGGTGGTGAAGCCGACATTGCCCTGTTCCGGCTTGACGATGATGTGGGGCAGGTTGACCCCCATGATGACCGAGCCGTCATCCGCCATCGAATTGAGCTGCGACCAGCCCACGGCCCCGCCGCCGCCCGGCTTGTAGGACACGACCAGTTCTTCGCCGTAGAGCTTCTTGAAATAGGGCTGTTGCAGGCGCGCGGTGATGTCGGATTCACCGCCCGGCCCGAACGGGATGACGTAGTCGACCGCACCCGGCGGAAAGTCCTGCGCCTGCGCGATACCAGCGGCGAGCCCGAAGACTGCGGCGACAAGTGTCAGTTTTCTCATTGTTTTGTCTCCTCCCTGAGAACATTAGTGCGTGTCACCGGGCGGGCGTTCCGCCCGGCAACCTGTCCGGGGGGCAGCCCCGCGCGGGGCCACCCGGTCCGGGACGGGGGCGGGCGCGTCGTCGCGCGTCTCCGCCCCCTGCCCGGCATGCAATGCCACTCACGTCCCCGCGTCAACGGGCGGCGGCAATTGTTTCGATCTCCTCCAGCAGATGCCCCGGCACGCGCACGCCCTCCTCGGCGCACACGGCACGGCCCTTCAGCCGGCTCTGTCCCGGCAGGCGGGTGCCGTCCTGTGCCAGCATCGCGCCCAGCAGCGTCTCCAGCCGCGCGCCGAAGCCCGCACCCCCGACCCGCCCGGTATCGAAGGCAAGGATCATCTGCCCCACGCCCGGCGGCGGCCCGTCGGCATCAAAGAACGAACTGGCCTCATCGGAATGGTTGGCCCCGGTCAGCGTCGCGGCGAGGATCTCGACCACCAGCGCCAGCGCCGCGCCCTTGGCATCGCCCGCAGGCACCATCGTGCCTTTCAGCGCCGCGTCCGGGTCCGTCGTGGGATTGCCATCGGCGTCGAGCGCCCAGCCTTCGGGAATTGTCGTGCCCGCCTTCGCGGCGGCCATGACCTTACCCCGTGCCACTTTCGACAGCGATAGATCGATGACCAGTGGCGGCTGGCCGTCGCTCCGCGGCGCGGCAAAGGCAATGGGGTTGGTGCCGAAAAGCGGCGCGCTGCCCCCCCACGGGGCCATGGCCCGCGGCGAATTGGCGACCATCAGCGCGGCCATGCCCCGCTCCGCCAGCCGTTCCACATGTGCGCCAAGCTGGCCGCAATGATGCGACCGGCGGATCGCGGCGGCGGCGATCCCGGCCTCCGGCGTCAGGGTCGCAAGCTCCTCGATCGCAAGGTCGATCGCCGGAAAGGCAAAGCCGTCGCGCGCATCGATGTCGATCCGCGCCGTGCCGTTACGGGTGGCCACGGGACAGGCGGCGCCCGACACCTTGCCCGACCGGGCCTGCGCCGCGTAGGCCGCGACCCGCGAAAAGCCGTGGCCCTTCTGGCCGTCGATTTCGGCGGCGACCAGCGCGCGGGCAACGCTGCCTGCATTGCGCTCCGACACGCCGGACGCGGTAAGCGCCCGGCAGATCAGCGCTTCGGCCTCGTCACGGGTCAGGGTTGCGTCAGGCCGGGACATGGGCAAGCTCCCGTGCGACGTTTTCCACCGTGATGGCGCTGACGCGGATGTTGCCCTCATCGGTGACGCCCGCGATATGCGGCGTCAGGATCAGGTTCGGCACGTCCTTGAACACTGCGCCGGCCTCGGCGGTCAGCGGCTCGGTTTCGAACACGTCGAGCGCGGCACCGCCCAGACGGCCCTCCCGCAGCGCGGCGGCCAGCGCGGGTTCGTCCACCACCCCGCCACGGGCGGTGTTGATGACGATGGCGCCGGGCTTCATGCCCGCGATCGCCTGCGCGTCGATCAGGCCACGGGTCTCATCGGTCAGCGGCACATGCAGCGACACCACATCCGCAAGCCCCAGCAATTCGTCGATGCTGCACCGGCGGGCCTCGGCCCATGCCGCGTCGTCTTCGGAGAGGTAGGGGTCATAGGCGGCGATGGTCATGCCCAAGGCGCGGGCGCGGTCGGCCACGGCGCGCGCGATGCCGCCATATCCCACCAGTCCCATCACCCGGCCTGAGGCCTCCAGCCCGATGAGCGCGTTGCGCGGCCACTGGCCCGCGATCATCGTGTCGTTGGAGCTATACGCCCCGCGCAGCAGGCTGAGCGTGGTCGAAATGACATATTCCGCCACGGACAGGGTGTTGGCCCCGGTGGCGGGATGCACGATGACGTCGCGCGCCTTGCACGCCGCCATGTCGATATTGTCGAGGCCGACGCCCAGCCGCCCTACGACGCGCAGATCCGGCGCGGCGTCGAGCACCGCCTGATCGACCTGCGTGCGGTTCCTGACGATAAGCGCCTGCGCGCCGGGAAGCGCCGCAAGCAGCGCCTCCCGGTTATCGACGAGGCTCGGATCGTAGGTGAGATCCACCTGCGGCCCAAACCCCGCCAGCGCGGCCTCGTCCATGAATTCGGAGACGATGACCTTCATGGATTACGCCGACCGATACAGCTTGGTCAGCGAGAACTCGCGATGGCCCAGGGCCTCGGCTGCGGTGTAGCGGCCATTGGCGGTGCGGATGATCTGTTCGATCAGCGCGTCGCCCGCGTCGTCGATGGTCATCTCGCGGGTCAGCACGCCGGTCACATCCACGTCGATATGCTCGGACATGGTACGCAGGGTGCGCGGGTTGCCGGAGATCTTGATGACCGGCACGATCGGGTTGCCGACCACGTTGCCCTGCCCGGTGGGGAAGGTGTGGATGACGTAGCCCGCTGCCGCCATCAGCGTGACGCATTCCGCCGCCGCCGAGGACGTGTCCATGAAGTAAAGCCCCGGACCCTTTTCGGGGGCCTCCGCCGGGCCCATCGCATCGATATAGGTCGAGCTGCGCCCGATCTTTTCGAGGTTGCCGAGCGCCTTTTCCTCGATCGTGGTCAGACCGCCCAGAATGTTGCCCTTGGTGGGCTGGCTGTCGGACAGATCGGAGGTCTTGAACTGCTCGATCACATCGTCCTGATAGGCCTGAAAGATCTTCATGAACTTGTCGGCGGCTTCCGGGTTCGCGGCGCGTTCCTTGCAGATATGCTCCGCGCCGGTGATCTCGGACGTCTCGCCAAAGCAGCCGTAGATGCCATGGGGCAGCAGCTTGTCATACATGTTGCCCACGGTCGGGCAGGACGACAGGCCGGTGGTGGTGTCGCTTTCGCCGCATTTGGTCGACACCCACAGATCGGAAACCGGGCACGGCTCCTTTTGCAGTTCGCTTGCCCAATGGACGTATTCCTTAGCCTTCCAGCTGGCCTGACGGATCGTCTCGAAGTCGCCTTTCTGCTCGATCGAGAAGCCGGTGACGGGCTTGCCGGTCTTGGCGATGCCATCGACGATGACCTGCGTCCATTCCGGTTCGATGCCGATGACGACGACGGCAGCCACGTTGGGGTTGGCGCCGGTGCCGATCATGGTGCGGAAATGCAGCTCCAGATCCTCGCCGAATTGCAGGCGGCCATAGGCATGCGGGATCGCCAGCGTGCCTTTGACATTGTTGGCCACGGCCTCGCATGCGGCGTTGGAGATGTCATCCACCGGCAGGATCAGAACGTGGTTGCGGACGCCGACGCGGCCGTTTTCGCGGCGCCATGCATTGACGGTCGTGTTGGAAAAATCGAGTGCCATCGTCATTACCACCGTTTCGTCTTGCAGTTGTGGGTGTGGACGTGATCGCCCTTGTTGGCGCCGCCGACCATTTTGCCGATGTCCTCGCCGTATTTCATCACCGTGTCGCCGGTGCTCAGGTCGCGCAGCGCCACCTTGTGACCGATGGGAATGTCCGCATTCGCGGTCAGCGTGAAATCGGAATTATCCGCAGTCACGACGCACAGCATGTCAGTGCCCGCTGTCAGTCCCTCGACCACCACGACGCCGACGTTGTCCTCGTGATCATGCACAAGAAGATGTGGTTTTCCCAATGTAAGGCCTCCTCTGCCCGCTACTACTGTGTTGCGGCGGTCGTAACATGTATAATTAAACTTATACAAGACCTATTATAGAAAACTTGCTCACACCCCTGTCAGCCTGCTACAGCTAAGGTCCGTTTTCTGGAGAGTTCCCAATGGCCCCACCGCTATATCAGGTCGTGATCGACACCATCGTCGAGCGCATCGCGTCGGGCGTGTTGCAATCGGGCGCGCTGCTGCCCAGCGAAACGCAACTGGGCGCGGAGCTGGGCGTGAGCCAAGGCACGGCGCGCAAGGCGTTGATGGAGTTGGAATCGCGCGGGCTGGTGCAGCGGGCCCAAGGGCGCGGCACCTTCGTGACCGTGCGGACGCCGGAAACCTCGCTGTTCAACTTTTTCCGCCTGCGCGCGGCCGATGGCACGCTGCACACGCCGAAGCTGGAACATGAGACCGCCCGCCGCCGCGCCGCGACCGAGGCGGAGCGCGCGGCGCTATGGGGTCGCCCGGATGAGGTGATCGAGATCGAGCGGGTGCGCAGCCTTGCGGGACGCGCGATGACCTATGAGGTGTCGGTGATTTCCGCCGCGCTGTTTCCGGGGCTGGCGGACCGGGTGCCGCTGCCCAACACGCTTTATGTGTTCTACCAGCAAGCCTATTCGATCATCATCGTGCGGGCCGACGAACAGGTGAAGGCCGTCCCTGCCCCGGCCCGCTGCGCCCGGCTGCTGGGGCTGAAGGTCGGCGCGCCGGTGCTGGCGGTGCAGCGGCAGGCCGTCGATGTGCTGGATCGGGTGGTGGAATTGCGGCTGAGCCAGAACGTCACCGACGACCACGCCTATTTCATCTCGCTGTCCTGACCGCGTGCGCCCCCGCCCGCCTGAGCGGCGCGCGGGCGTCAGGGGTCAGCTGCCACTGCGGCGCAGGACGCGCGCGGGCATCACCCGGCGCAGGCCGCGCTTCAAGAGCGGCCCGAACACCGCCAGCAGGACACAGAGGAACAGCCCCGTGGCCAGCGGCCCGTCGACGAAGAACGCCGCGAAATTCCCGTCATTGAGCAATAATCCCCGGCGCAGCGTCTGTTCGAACTGCGGCCCCAGCACGAGCCCAATCACCAGCGGCGCCAGCGGGAACCCGGTCAACCGGCAGATCAACCCGAAAATCGCGAACCCCACGGCGGTCACCACATCCAGCGGATTGCCCCGGACCGTCGCGGCGCCGACGACCCCGAAGATGACGATGCCTGCGGTAATCAGGTGCTGCGGAATAGCCAGCAGCCGCCCGAAGATCCGCACCAGCGGGAACGCCAACACCAACATCACCAGATTGATCAGGATCAGCACGATGAAAATCGCGTTCACCACATCCAGATGTTCCGACATCAGGCGCACGCCCGGGGTGATGCCGTGCACGACCAGCGCGCTGAGCAGGATCGCCGTCACAACATCGCCGGGAATGCCAAGCGCCAGCGTCGGGATCATGGCGGAGCCCGTGACCGCATTGTTGGAGGATTCGGCGGCGACCAGCCCGTCAGGCTCGCCCTTGCCGAAATTGTCACTGCGGCGCGAGCTTTGCTTGGCCACCGCGTAGCTGATGAACGATGCCGTCGCAGCACCCGTGCCCGGCAGCGCGCCGATGACGCAACCGATAGCGGAACTGCGGATCAGCGTGCCGATGCGGCTGCGCCATGCGGCAAAACCCGGCATGATGATGCGGGCGCGGGACACCTCGGCCGTGCCCTCATTGCCGGTGGCGACGCGGTAGAGCGCCTCGGACAGGGCAAACAGCCCGATCACCACGGCGATCAGGTCAAACCCCGCCGACAGGAATTGCGTGCCGAAGGTAAAGCGTGCGGCCCCGGTCACCGGATCGGTGCCGACCAGCGCCAGCGATAGCCCGATCACCCCCATCAAGAGGCCCTTGATGGTGTTCCCGGCTGAGACGGCGGCAATGCAGGTCAGGGCCAGCACGATCAGCGCGAAGACCTCGACCGAGCCAAAGCTGGTGGCGAACCGGGCCAGTTGCGGCGCCGCGACGATCAGCACGACGCAGGAAAACAGCCCGCCCAGCACGGAACTCATGGTGGCCCAGCCAAGCGCCAGACCGGCCTCGCCCCGCTGCGCCATCGGGTAGCCATCCAGCGTGGTGGCGGCGGCCTGCGGCGTGCCCGGCGAATTGACGAGGATCGCGGAAACGGAGCCGCCATAGACGGAGCCGCAATAGATCCCCAGCAGCAATGTCAGGCTGGGCACGGTTTCCATGCCAAAGGTGAACGGCAGACCGATCGACAGCCCGACGACCGACCCCAGCCCCGGCAGCGCGCCGATGATGATGCCAAGACCGGTGCCCAGCACCAACGCCAGCAGCGTGGAAAAGGTCAGCACAGTGCCAAGGATAACGGCAAGATCCTGCATCAGAACGCCCCTCCGGATATGAGCAGCGGCAGGCGCATGCCCAGCCCGTGATGGAAGACGGCCCACAGGCCCGGCCCCAGCAGCAGAAGCGCCACGGCAAAGCGCACCGGGCTGCGCTCGCCCAGCAACCACAACAGGATCGCAAGGCCGATGGTCACCGGCAGCAGATAGCCGAGCAGCGGCAGGGAGACCGCCGTCATCAGCAGCACGACGGCAAAGGCGGTGACCCGGCCCGCCCCCGCCCGCGCCGTGGAAGGCGCAGTGCCGGATGCCGCGGGGACCAGCGCCGCGCGGCCCGCGCAGGCCAACGCCAGCACGGTCCATAGCACCAGAAGGATGCGGGGCAGCCGCATGGGCTGATCGTTCGAGGCCGCGTTGACCCCGCCGACCGATGCCCATGACGCGGCGAATGCCGCGACGGCCACGGCCAGTAATCCCAGCGTTACCGCCAGTTCTGCCGGTCGCTTGACCATGCTGCCCCTCCCCCTTCTGTGTCGTCAGATGCCGGTGATCAGTTGACCAGACCGGCCTCTTTCAGGATCGTCGCGTTCATCTCGGCATTCTGCCGGACAAAGGTTTCGAACTCGGCCGGGCCGCGGAACAGCAGGCCGGTATTGGTTTTCGCCGCGAGATCGGCGAACGCATCGGAATTGACCGACGCCTCACAGGCCGAGGCAAACGTGGCCAGCTGATCTTCGCTCAGACCCGCGGGACCGAAGAGCCCCTGCCAGACCGAGAAGTCAAGATCGTAGCCCAGTTCCGCCATCGTCGGCACGTCCGGATAAGCGTCAAGCCGTTCCCCGGCAAAGACCGCGAGCGCCGTGACATTGTTGGCCTCCAGCACGGTCGCGGTGTCGACGAACAGGTCGATCTCGCCGCCGGCCATCGCGTTCATCGCGGTGCCGGTGCCGTCGAAGGGCAGGTGCACGGCATTCAGCCCGGCTTCGGATGCGAAGGCGGCCATGGCCAGATGCGGGATCGTGCCCGGCCCGGAGGAGCCATAGACCACGCGGTCGGATGTGCCCTGCCCGACCCAATCCTCGACCGACGCGTTTTCGGCCTCGGCGGCCTGCAGCAGGAACACTGGCGTCGATGTCGTCTGGCAGATGTAGGAGAAGCTATCGAGATCATAGGCGGTGTCGCGCAGGCTGGGCTGGATCGCGACGGGACCGATGGGCAGGTAGCCCACGGTGTTGCCATCGGCATCTGCCGCAGCCGCCGCTGCCGCGCCGATGGTGCCACTGGCGCCCGCGTTATTGCGGATCACGACCGTGCGGCCCAGCGCCTCTGCAAAGGCGGGCTCGAACACGCGCGCGACCGTATCGGTGCCGCCGCCGGCGCTGAACGGCACCACCATTTCAAGCGTCTGCGCCTGCGCGCCCGTGGCGAGCCCGGCAACCGTCGCCAGCGCAAGGCTGGTCAGCGAATACTTATATGTCATGTCTTTCCTCCCAAGGTGTTCCGCATGTTGTCCGAACAGGGCCGCCGCTGCCTCCCGCAGCGCCCCCGGAACCGGGATCGGCCCCCAGCGGACGCCTCCAGATAATAGCGCTACGATTTGCGTGTCAAACACTCTCTTGACCCATACGGAACCTGAGCACGAAAAAAGGGGCGGCCTTGGCAAGCCGCCCCTTTCGTCAACTGTGGAAGGATCAGGCGTAAGCGGCGGAAAACGCGCCTTCGCGGTCGATCTGGGAGATGTCAAAGGTGGGCTGCCATGGTTTCGCCTCGGCTGCCGTCAGGGCGCTCAGGCGGCGCAGTCGCTGCAACCCGTCGGCCTGAAGCGCGCCCAGCACCGCGTCGGTATCGGGGAAATGGGACACCACCGAATCAAGCCAGATCGTGCGCCCAGCCAAGAAGCCCTGCGCCCCCGCGGCATAGGAATATTGCAGCACCCGCTCGAACTGCTCCGGCGCGGCACCGCCCGACAGCATGACCCACGGTGCCCCGGCGGCGGCACAGATCGCGCCGACCTCCTCGAACGCGCGGGCGGCCTCCTGATGCGCGGCGCTCCCGTCGAGGGGGGGCAGCGAGGCGGCAGGCAGCGGGGTTTCCAGCTTGAACAGATCGACACCGTATTCCGGCTTGGCGAATTCACGGACGCTTTCGATCACCATATCCGCGCGCTTATCCCCCGACTCGACATAATCGGTGGTGTGCGCATCGCTGTCAGGAAACGGATAGACCAGCAATTCCAGCACATAAGGGAGGTCATGGCGGCGACATTCGGCGCCGACTGCGCGCACATAGGCGCGCTGATGGGCCAGAACCTCCGGACTGGCATCCGGGCGATACCATGCCAGCACCTTTACCGCGTCACCGCCGATACGGCGGATCTTGTCCACGCTCCAATTGTCGATGGAGCGGCTTTTGCGGCCCTCGGCCCCGTCCTCGAAGCGGTGTTCCTCCAGCGTGACGATCATGCCCGTGCTGGACGGCAGGATGTCGATGGCGGCGGGAATGGCGTAATTGGGATCAAGCAGCATCGAGCTTGCTTCATCGGCCAGTGCCTCCACCAGCAGCCGCTTGGCGGTCAGCATTTCGTCGAAGCTGACCTCGTCCACGCTGACACCACGAGCCTGGGCGATGGCGTTGAACAGCGGCGGACGCTGATCGAGGGCGACCATCGTGAAATAGCCGTCGGCATTGGCCAGACGGGTCAGGCCGCGCTGTTTTCCGAAAGTGGTCATGGGTGTTGTCTCCATAGCGTCAGAGTTTCTGCGAGTCCGGGGATGCCCCCGCGCCCGCCGGGTTTGGTGCATTTCAAGGCGGCCGCCGCCGCGGCAAAGGCCATCGCGTCGGTCACGGCCAGCCCGGCGCCGAGCGCCAGCGCATAGGCCCCGTGGAACACGTCGCCTGCGCCATTGGTGTCGCGCACGGCGACGGGTAGCGCGGGATGGTGCCCGGCACGGCCCTCCGCCAGCCAATCGACACCTGCGCCGCCACGGGTCACGGCGGCGACGCGGCAGCCCTGCGCGGCGATCCGCTCCAGCGGGCGGTCGGTGCCGGCGTAGCGGGCCAGTGACGGCTCGGAAAAGATCGCGTGATCGGTCAGCGGCAGCAGCCGGTCGAAGACCTCGGGCTCCGACACTTCGGCATCGAGAACGGTGGGCACGCCCGCCGCCCGCGCCAGCCGAAACGCCTGCTCTGCCCCATAGGGCCAGCGCGGATCGGCCAGAACCGCATCCTGTGCCGCGATCTGATCGGCAGGTATCCAGCCGGGATCGTCCGGCAGGTCGGCCCCGCGAAAATTGACGATCATGCGCTCGCCCTGACCGTCAACGATGACACCGGAAATCGACGACTGCGCGCCCTCGATCAGCCGCATCTGCGTGACATCGACGCCTTCGTCCGCAAGCTCGCGCTGCATCATGCGTCCGGCCTCATCCGCCCCGGCGCGGCCCAGAAACAGAGCCCGTCCGCCCAGCCGCGCCACGGCGACAGCGGCGGTGGCGGCCATGCCCCCACCGACCGAGGCAAAGCCATCGGCGCGGAATTTCCCCGCTGCATCCGGCAGGGTTTCGGTCTGCCAAATGTGATCGAGCGCGGTCATGCCCACGCAGGCGACACGCGGCTGCGCGTCTACAGGATATGAAGCAGCGCCCGTCACAGGCCCGCCACGCAGAGATATTTGATCTCCAGATATTCCTCGATGCCGTATTTCGACCCTTCGCGGCCCAGCCCCGATTGTTTGAACCCACCGAAAGGCGCGGCCTCGTTGGCGATGAGCCCGGTGTTGACGCCGACGATCCCGGCCTCCAGCGCCTCCCCCACCCGGAAGGTCCGGGCGAGGTCACGGGTGTAGAAATAGGCGGCGAGGCCAAATTCGGTGTCATTGGCCATCGTCAGCGCCTCGGCCTCGGTCTGGAACGCGATGACGGGGGCGAGGGGCGCGAATGTTTCCTCATGCGCCAGCAGCATGTCCTGCGTCACGCCCTTCAGGACGGTGGGTTGGAAATAGCTGCCGCCCAGCGCGTGACGCGCGCCGCCGCTGACCAGTTCCGCGCCGTGGTCGAGCGCGTCGCGCAGATGGGCTTCCATCTTATCCACGGCAGCCATGTCGATGAGCGGTCCCTGCTCGGTTCCCGGCTCGGTCCCCGGCCCGACCTGCAATTTGGCGGCAGCGGCCCCCAGTTTTTCCGCGAATGCATCGGCGATGCTGTCATGGACATAGATACGGTTGGCGCAGACGCAGGTCTGGCCGGAATTGCGGAATTTGGCGATCATCGCGCCCTCGACGGCGGCGTCCAGATCGGCATCGTCGAACACCAGAAACGGTGCGTTGCCGCCCAGTTCCAGCGAGAGCCGTTTGATATCATCCGCGCTTTCGCGGATCAGCCAGCGCCCCACTTCGGTCGAGCCGGTAAAGCTGATCTTGGCGATATCGGGATTGGTGCAGAATTCGGTGCCGATCTGCGATGCCTTGCCGGTGACGACCTGAAAAATCCCGTCAGGCACGCCCGCGCGTTCGGCCAGCACCGCCAGCGACAGCGCCGAAAGCGGCGTTTGCGAGGCGGGTTTGACAATGATCGGACAGCCTGCCGCCAGCGCCGGACCGGCCTTGCGCGTGATCATGCCATTGGGAAAGTTCCACGGGGTGATCGCGGCGCAGACGCCGATGGGCTGTTTCAGGACCAGCACCCGGCGATCCGCAGCGGGGGTGGGGATCACATCGCCATAGACGCGCTTGGCCTCCTCCGCGAACCATTCCAGATAGGCGGCGTTGGCGATGATCTCACCGCGCGCTTCCGCCAGCGGCTTGCCCTGCTCTGCGGTCAGGATCTGGGCAAGGTCATCGGCATTCGCGACGATCAGGTCATGCCAGCGGCGCAGGATGGCGGCACGCTCCTTGGCCGGGCGCGCGGCCCATGCGGGCATCGCATCGCGGGCGGCGGCGATTGCCTCGCGCAGGGTCTCGACGGGCAGCGAGGGCACGGTGGCAACGGTGCTGCCATCGGCGGGGTTGGTCACGGCGATACCGGCGGCTGCATCCTCAACCCGCAGCCAACGCCCCGCCACGCGGCAGGCATCGGTAAAGAGCGAAGGATCGGAAAGGGGCAGATCGGTCATACGAGGTCTTTCTGGCGCTCACGCAGCGCAGCGCCGGTTTCGGGATCAAACAGGTGGGCCTTGTCCATCGCGATGCGGACAGAGAGCCGGCCATGGGCATCAACCCGGTGATCGGGCGGCACGGTGGCAATGACGCGTTCCCCCGCGAGGTTGAAATGCACCAGCGTTTCGGAGCCGAGCGGCTCGGTCAGCGTGACCTCGACGCTCAGTGCGTCCGGATCGGTGTCGCTGACGATGAAATGTTCGGGCCGGACGCCCAGAACGACCTGCGCATTTTCGGGCAAGGTGACGCCGGACGGCAGCGGCTGCGAACTGCCATCCGTCAGGTGCAGCCGTCCGGCGCGGTGGGTGACGGTGTTGAAATTCATCGCGGGCGAGCCGATGAACCCGGCCACGAATTGATTGACGGGGCGGTTATAGACCTCCTCCGGGGTGCCGACCTGCTGGATTTCGCCATCCTTCAGCACCACGATACGGTCGGCCATCGTCATGGCTTCGACCTGATCGTGGGTGACGAACACCATCGTGGTCTTGAGCTTCTCCGACAGGGCTTTGATTTCGGCGCGGACCTGCGCGCGCAGTTTGGCGTCGAGGTTCGAGAGCGGCTCATCGAACAGGAACACGCGCGGATTGCGAACGATGGCCCGGCCCATCGCGACCCGCTGGCGTTGGCCGCCCGACAGGGCTTTGGGGCGACGATCGAGCAGTTTGCCGATATCGAGAAGCCGCGCGGCGGTATCGACCCGCTCCGCAATCTCGGCCTTGGGCATTCCGCGCATCTCCAGCGCGAACCCCATGTTCTGGCGCACGGTCATGTGGGGGTAGAGCGCGTAATCCTGAAACACCATCGCAATGTCCCGGCGGGACGGCGGCACGTCATTGACGAGATCATCGCCGATATAAAGCTCGCCACCGCTGATCGGCTCCAGCCCGGCCAGCACCCGCAGCAAGGTGGATTTGCCGCAGCCCGATGGCCCGACCAGCACCACGAATTCGGTGTCACGAATTTCCAGCGATAGTTCGGGAATAACGGTCGCCGCGCCGTAGCGCTTGACCAGGTTCTTCATGGTGATGGAAGCCATCAACGATCCTCCTCGGTGAAGGCCAGCACGGGTTTGATGAGCCCGCCTTGTGCGAATTCGGCGAATTTCTCGGGCAGCGCGTCGAGCCCGAAGCGGTCATCCACCAGCCGCGCATAGGCCTCACGATGGGCCCGCAGCAGCGCGACATTGGGGGCGAAATCGCCCTTGGGGAAATAGAAGGTCCGCAGCATGACGAAATCCTTGCGGCGGAACACCGGTCCCTCCTGGATCATCCACGGCGCGGCGTTTTCGCCGACCAGCACGATCACGCCCTTGGGCAGGATCAACTCGATGGCCAGATCGCGCGCGGCATGGGCGCCGGAGCATTCGAGGATCAGGTCAAAGCGTTGCGCGCGGCTGCCCACGGGCACGGCGATGCCGCCGAACTCCTCCGCCAGAGCAAGCCGGTCGGGATTGGGATCGGAGACATGCACCTCCGCCTGCCCCATCGCCCGCAGTGCCAGCAAAACGCCAAGCCCCACCGGCCCCGCACCCGTGACCAGCACGCGCGGCGTCTGGGTGGCCAGAACGCGCCGCCCCTCGCGCACCGCATGGGCCGAGGTGCCGATCGTGTCCAGCAGCAGCGGCGCCAGATCCAGCGGGATGTCATCGGGCACCGGCATCAGGCAATTGTCGGGCACGCGCAGATATTCGGCGTAGCCCCCATCGCGGTTCCACCCGATGAGCGACGAGACCTCGGTGCACATCTGGGTGTGGCCCGCCCGGCAGGTTGCGCAGGTGCCGCAATGTTCGGGGATGTAGACCGCGCAATGCTGCCCGTCGCGGGGGTGGCCCGGCTGCGCGACGTGACCGCAAATCTCATGGCCCGCGACATGGGCCGCACCTTTGTGCCACAGCTTGAAATCGGAGCCGCAGAGCGCGGTGCGGCTGACGCGCAGGATCGCCTCGCCGGGGGCGGGTTCGGGGCGCGGCATGTCCGACACGACGATGGCTTCGCCCCCCTGAAAATCGGCGTAGCGCATGGTTGGGGATGCGGTGGGCATGGCGATCAACCTTTCACGGCGCCCAGCGTGAGGCCGGAAATCAGCCAGCGCTGGACAAGGGTTGCAAGGACGAGCGGCGGCAGCGCGATCAGTGTGGCGGCGGCCATCAGCCCGCCCCAGTTGGTCGACCCTTCGCCGATGAAATTGAACGAGGCCGCGATCAGCGTCTTGGTGTCGGAATTCGACAGCACCAGCGAAAACAGGAAGTAATTCCACGAAAACACGAAGGCGAGGATGGTCGAGACGACAAGACCGGAACTGACCAGCGGCAGCGCGATTTTCCAGAATACATAGGCCGGCGAGCAGCCATCGACCTGCGCGGCCTCGTAGATCGAACGGGGGATGTTGTCGAAGAACGGCAGCAACACCCAGATCACGATGGGCATGGTAATCACGCCGTGGGTCAGGATCAGCGACCAGTAGGAGCCGATCATGTCGAACTGCCGGAACATCAGATACCACGGCAGCAAAAACAGCGTGCCCGGTGCCATCCGCGCCACAAGCGTGACGATGGCAGGCCATGTCACGCGGGTCCATGACGCAACGAAGGCGGCAGGCGCGCCGAATAGCAGCCCCAGAAACGTGGAGCCTAGAGTGACGATCATGCTGTTGAGCGCGTAGCTCATGAATGGCGTGCGCTCCGACAGGGTGGCGTAGTTGTCCAGCGTCGGCGTGAACAGAAGCGTCGGCGGATAGGCCGTGACCTCGAAGGATTGCTTGAACGACGACAGCACCATCCAGAAGGTCGGCGTGATGACGATGATCCCGGCGATGGTCAGCATGATCGAATTGGCGATCCGTGCGCCACGGTCCGACATCGGGTTCGAAATTGTGCTCATGTCTGGTCTCCGATCTGCGCGGCGGGGCTCACCACGCCACCTTGTGGCGCAGCTTGTTGAGCACGATGACCGCGCCGAGAACGATGGTGGACAGGGTGATCATCAGCGCGCCGGAATAGCCCAGCTGAAAGAATTCGAACCCCGTGCGGAAGCCGTAGATATTGAGCGTTAGCGACGCGTCGGCGGGCCCGCCTTGGGTGGTGATGTAGATCAGATCGAAGAACCGCAGCAGATCGACGCTGCGCAGCACCATCGCGGTGACCAGCGTCGGCAGCAGCAGCGGCAACGTAATGCGGGTCAGCTTCTTCCAGCGGGGGGCACCGTCGATTTCGGCGGCCTCGTAGACATTGGGCGGCAGCGACTGCAACCCGCCCAGCACGATCAGCGCGACATAGGGCGTCCACTGCCATGTATCGATCAGCGCCAGCGTGGGCACGACCAGCGCGGGCGAGGCCAGCCATGTCGAGGGCGGCAACCCCAGCGAGGTCAGCACATAGTTGGCAACACCTAGCGACGGGTCGAGGATCACGATCCACATCATCCCCGCCACCACCGGCGGCATCATGAAGGGTGAGATGAACAGCGACCGCACGATGCCCGGCAGGCGTTTGGCGTTGAACAGCAACAGCGCGAGCCAAGTTCCAAAGAAAAGTTGCATCGCCAGAGACAGGAAATACAGGTAGAAGGTCACCCAGATCCCATTCCAGAACTGCCCGTCCTGCACCATGCGGCTGTAATTGCCGGTGCCGGCGAAACGCATGCCCCCGGTGGCAGTGGTCGACTGAAAGCTGATCCACACGGTGTAGATGATCGGAAACGCGATCATGCCGATGCAGAAGATGACCGAAGGCGCGGCCAGTGCGGTCAGCTGATGTTTCTGGGATTGGGCGCGCATCGAGGCCTCCGTCAGCTGGCGAGAAAGCCGCCATCGACCGCGTAGACCGATCCGGTCACATAGCGGGCGGCAGGCATGGCGAGAAAGACGACGGCCCCGGCCACATCTTCGGGCAGGCCCCAGCGCTTGAGTGCGGTGCGGTCCGCGATACGGTCGTAATGGGCCCGGTCGGCGCGGCCTTCGGCGTTCAACTCGGTTTCGATAAAGCCGGGAGCGACCGCGTTCACGCGAATGCCGTCCGGTGCCCAGGCATGGGACAGCGCGCGGGTCACCATCACCACGCCCGCCTTGCTGGCGCAGTAGCCCGGCAGGCGCGGCAGCGCGCGTTCGGCGTTCATCGAGGCGATGTTGATAATCGCGCCCTGCGTTTCGGCCAGCCGCGGGCGGAAGGCGATGCAGGCGGAAAACGTGCCCGTCAGGTTCACGTCGATCACCTGCCGGAATGTCTTGATGTCATATTCGGCGTCACGGCGCAGGATGCCCGCGCAATTGACCAGCACATCGACACGCGCGATCCCGTCGGCAAAGGCGACCATCGCCGCGTCATCGGTCACGTCCAGCACGGCACAGGTGACGCCCGGCGTGTCGGCCAGCCCGCAGGCGGCGATGTCGCGGTCGCTGGCGCCGGTGATCGTCACCTGCGCCCCCAGATCAAGGAATTGCCGCGCGATGGCGCTGCCGATGCCGCCGGTGCCGCCGATCACGACAACCGAGGTATGCGCAGGCAGAGAGAATGGTTCGGCCATGGTAGGAACCGCTCCGTCAGGGTCAGGAATGTTGGGGGGGTTGGCGGTATAGCCCGCCCGGCCATCGCGATGCGGCAGCCGGGCGGTCAGGGGGGAGGCTTTATTCGCGCTCGATCAACGCATTGAGGTCAGCATCCGCTGCGGCGCAGGCCTCATCGACGGTGGCCTGTCCCAGCAGAACCGCATTGACCGCCTGCCCGATATATTCGCGCGATTCAGGGTTTTGGACGATCGGGAAGCCCACTTCGGACGAGCCCGTATCCGCAAGCTGGCCCAGAGCGGCCTGCCATTCCTGACGCACCGGCTGTTCTTCCAGCCATGCGAGGTAATCGGGGTTTTCGGCAGCGGCGCTGCGCGGCGGTGCGATCCCTTGCAGCGCCAGACGCGCCTGCATTTCCGGGCTGGTGGCCCATTGCACGAAATACCACGCCGCATCGGGATTGTCGCTGAAGCCCGACACCGAAAGTGCCCAGCCAATCGCCGTCGGGACGGAGCCGCCGTCCCCTGCGGGCAGCGGCATGATGCCGGTATCTTCGAGCCGGTCGCCGCCTTCCATCACCGCTGGGAATTCGTTCGACGACTGGAACGACATCGCCGCCCTGCCCGCCCGATAGAGCGAGGTCAGTTGATAGAAGCTGTAATTGACCACGCCCGGCGGGCCATAATCCTGCAAGATGCCGGCATAAAGCTCGATCGCGGCCTTGGCCTCGGGGGAGCACAGGTTGGATTTGCCATCCGCCATGTAGCTGCCGCCCATATTGTGCAGCACGTTGCTGAACGTATAGGGCAGCGCCGGTTTCAGACCGCGCGTGGCGAACGCCGTCATGCCCGGCTCACATTCCGCGATGGTGGCGGCGGCGTCACGCATTTCGGTCAGCGTCGTAGGCGGAGCCACGTCGCATCTTTCGAACACGTCGGTCCGGTAGTAGAGCAACGGCCCTTCGATATTGAGCGGCATCCCGGTCAGCACACCATCGAACGTAGCCGCATCCAGCAGTGCGCGGCTCAGCCCGTCGTAATCATAATCCGGCGCAACGTCGGATTGCGCGAATTCCGCCAGATCGTGATACCAGCCAGCAGCGGCGAATTGCATCCCCTCGCGGGAGGGCAGCGTCATGAACACGTCGATCTCGTCGCTGCGTGCGTTCATCACCGTCAGCAGGCGCTGGCGCATCTGCTGTTCTTGGTAGCTGTCCACCGCCAATTCGATGCCGGTCAGTTCCTCGAATTCATCGGCGTATTCCAGCACCGTCGTGGCCCAAGGGTTGTTATTGGCCAGAAACGAAACCGTTTCCCCCTCATGGGCCCGCCAATCGAAAGCGCCGTCCTGTGCCAGTGCGGGCAGGCCCGACAGCGCGGTCAGCGCCACGGCCACGGCCGTGCTGGACCCTGCGATCTTATAAACCGTCATTTACATATCCTCCCATATGAAGCCGGGGGCACCTTCTCCCATACCCGCAACTTGTAACCGGTTACATATAACAGCGTTACGATTCGGTCAATGGAGCTTGCATGACGTAACAGTCCCTAGTGACCAAAGGCGGGATTTCGTGTTAGTTCATGGGTATAGTGAATGTAACCGTTACCAATCCGAGCCGATGACAGACAGCACGCAATCCATTGGAATCCGGGATGTCGCCCGCGCCGCCAACGTCTCGACAGCGACCGTTTCGCGGGCGCTGAACCGCCCCGACAGCGTGAGCGAGAAGCTGCGCGACCGGATCACGACGGCCATCCGGGACCTGGGCTATATCCCCGATGCATCTGCGCGGGCGCTATCGTCCCGGCGCACCCGGACCATCGGTGCCATCGTCCCCACCGTCGACAATGCGATGTTCGCGCGCGGGCTTCAGGCGCTGCAATCCTATCTCGCCTCGCAGAATTACCTGCTGCTGCTGGCAACCAACGAATACGATCTGGAAATCGAGTTGGAGCAGGCGCGCAACCTTGTCTCTCGCGGGATCGACGGGTTGATCCTGCGCGGGGACGCCCGCCATCCCGATCTGCGCCGGATGCTGATGGCCCATGCCATTCCGTTTGTGAATGTGGGCGTCTATGACCCGGACAAGCCCTATCCCAGCGTCGGCGTCGATAACGAAGCCGCAGGCCAGCGCATCACCCGGCACCTGATGGATCTGGGGCATCGCCGGGTGGCAACCGTTTCCGCGATCCACCGCAACAATGACCGCGCGCAGGCCCGAAGCCGGGGCGTCCTGACCGTGCTGGCGGATCATGGCGCGCAGCCGCCCGCGCAGTGGCAGATGCAGGTGAACTATAATCTGGACGAAGCCCGGCAGGCCGCGCGGACGCTTTTCGGTCAGGACGATCACCCTACCGCCGTGATCTGCGGCAATGATGTCATCGCCTATGGCGTGATGCTGGAGGCGATCCGCATGGGGTTGAAGGTGCCCGACGATGTGTCCTTTGTCGGGTTCGACGATCTGGACTGGAGCCGCCATCTGAACCCCAGCCTGACCACGATCCACATGCCGACGGATGAAATCTGGGTCTGTGCCGGGCAATGGCTGACCGCCAGCCTTGCCGGAGAACCGACGATCCCGCACCGGGAACTGGACTTTTCGCTGGTGGTGCGGGAATCGACAGCGCCCCCGCCACGCTAACCCCAACGCTAGCCCGCCTCACCGCCCCCGCACGCCGCAACGCAGCGTCGCGACGCCCTGCCATGAGGGGCGTTTTCCTTGTTTCTGCAGGGCTGGCTGGGCTATCTTGCAGCGCACGCCGCAGCAGGTCATGTGAGGACAATGGACAGCGCCGACAGCCCCAGATCCCCGCGCAAGCGGCGCAAGATGCAAAGCATCACCATGACCGATGTCGCGCAACTGGCTGCGGTGTCGCCGTCGACCGTATCGCTTTACCTGCGCAAACCGGCGGCGGTGTCGGAACGCATCAGCCTGCGCGTGAAGGCCGCGATCGATGAGTTGGGCTATGTTCCGAACTATGTCGCGGGCGGGTTGGCGGCAGCGGGATCGCGGGTCGTCAGCGTCATCGTGCCGTCGCTGCGCAATGCGTTCTTTTCCGAAACGGTGACGGAGCTAGAGCGCCTGCTGGCCCAGCACGGGCTGCAAACGCTGGTGGGTCACACCGAATATTCCCGCGAGCAGGAAGAGGCGCTGGTGCGCGCCGCGCTGTCTTGGGCCCCGGCGGCCATCGTGCTGACCGGCTGCACCCACACACAAGCCACCCGCGACCTGCTGCGCAAGACCGCAACCCCGGTGGTGGAGATGTGGGAACTGGGCTGCACCCCGATCGATCAGGCCGTGGGGTTTTCGCACGAGGCCGCGGGGCGTTGCATCGCGCGGCGGTTCATCGAACAGGGCTATGATAGCGCCGCCTTTCTTGGGGCGCGGCTGGGCGAGGATCTGCGCGCCGCGCAACGGGCGCAGGGGTTTTTGG
Source organism: Pacificitalea manganoxidans (assembly GCF_002504165.1). Classification (GTDB taxonomy): domain Bacteria; phylum Pseudomonadota; class Alphaproteobacteria; order Rhodobacterales; family Rhodobacteraceae; genus Pacificitalea; species Pacificitalea manganoxidans. The sequence goes on along the minus strand of NZ_CP021404.1, from coordinate 1,264,242 downwards.
ACGAAATGGCCGAAGCCGGCCTGCCCGCCCGTCTGCTGGAGGATGCCCAGCCCGCAAGCACCGCGTCGGGCGTGCGCCTGTTGGCGGCGATGGACGACGCCCCTGCCCGCGCCGTGGCCTGTTCCAACGATACGCTGGCGCTTGGCGTGCTGTTCGAGGCGCAGCGGCGCGGCATCTCGGTGCCGGGCACTCTGGCGGTGGCGGGCTTTGGCGATCTGGATTTCGCAGCCCAAACCGTGCCGCCCCTGACCACAATCCGCCCTGCGGCGGACCAGATCGCGGCCAAGGTGGCAGGCTGCATTCTGGCGCGCGATCCCTTGGCCGGGCCCGGCAGTGCCGCCGAGGCCGACAGCGCGGACGCGCCGCGCAGTCACGACACCGGCTTTACCTTCGTGCCGCGGGCCAGCGGCTAGGCGGCCCGCTCAGTCACAGCGCACCGACATGCCGCCATCGACGGTGATTTCAGAGCCGGTGATGAACCGCGCCTCGTCGGAGGCCAGAAACAGCGCCGCATTGGCGGTGTCGCGGCCATCGCCCATCCAGCCCATCGGAATACGGGCGACCCGCTGCGCCAGCAGCCCGTCCACATCGCCGCCCGCGCGCTGCCCTGCCAGCCGCGCCTCGACCATTGGCGTGTGCAACTGGCCCGGCACCACCGTGTTCACCCGCACGCCCTTGGGCGCATATTCCACGGCCGTTACCTTACCAAACTGGATCACCGCCGCCTTGGACGAGGCATAGGCGACCTGCGCCGCGCCAGTCCAGCGCGTGCCGGAGGTCGACGAGGTGTTAACGATCGCCCCGGCGCCCTGCCCCGCCATATGCGGCAGCACCGCGCGGCAGGTCAGGTAGACGGATTTGAGGTTGAACGCCATTTGCCGGTCCCAGTCTTCTTCGGAAAGATCGACCGCGCCACCCTTGGCCGAACCGCCGACATTGTTGACGAGGATATCGACCCGCCCGAAACGCGCGATGCAGGCGGCGACCATCGCCTCGACCGCGGCCCGGTCGGTGACATCGCAGTGATGCGGCGCCACCTCCGCGCCGGTGGCGCGGGTTCGGGTCAGCGTGTCCTCCATCGCAGCGGGATTGAGATCGACGGCAAAGACCCGCGCCCCTTCCTCCGCGAACCGCACACAGGCCGCGCGGCCATTGCCCCAGCCGGGCCCGACACAGCCTGCGCCGGTGATGATCGCGACCTTATCCTGAAGCCGTCCTGTCATGCGTCCTCTCCGAATGCATAGAGTCGTTGGGGGTTGTCGACGAGCAGCCGTTGCAGCGCGGCAGGCTCCGGCGCGATGGCCTTTAGCGTGTCCACCAGCAGCCCGTCATCGGGCGGGGCGGCACGGAAATTGGGGTGAGGCCAATCGGTGCCCCAGATCGTGCGATGGGGGAACAGCGTCACCAGCCGCGCGGCGAACGGGGTCGCATCGGCATAGGGCGGCTCCTGCCCGGAGCAGCGCTCGGAACCGGAAACCTTTACCCAGACATGGGGCTTCTCCGCCAAGCGCAGCAGGGTCTGAAACGGTGCCTGATCCATGCCCTGCGTCGCGTCGATCCGGGCCATGTGATCGATCACGACCGGACAGGGCAGATCCGCCAGCACCGGGGCAAGATCGTCGATCAGCCCGGCCTCCATATGGATCAGCAATTGCCAGCCGTGATCGGCCAAACGGGGCGCCAGCGCGCGCAGTTCATCATGGCTGGCGCCGGGGGCGAGATGCGCCATGTAATTGAACCGCACACCCCGGAACCCCTGCGCATGCAGCGCGCGGATGCGGGTGTCGAGGATGTCGGGCGGGGCCAGCGCGATGCCCAGATAGCGCCCCGGACGGGCGGCGATGGCGTCGGCAACGGCGGAATTATCATGGCCGTGGCAGCCCGATTGCACGATCACGCAACGGTCGATCCCCAGCATGTCATGCAGCGCAAACAGCGCCTCCTTGGGCGCGTCGCCGGGCTTGAACCCGCTTTCGGGCGCATAGGGAAACCGGGCGACGGGGCCGAAGACATGGACATGGCAATCGGTCGCGCCATCGGGCAGGGTCAGGGTCGGCGCGGAGGGCGCACTGTGCCAAGTGCGGGGCGCGTCATTCATGTCAGCTGCCTTTCTGCATCGCGCGGCGGAGAGATGCGGAACACATTCAACGTGGCCGAAATCAGCGTGTAGTAGCCAATCACACCGACCAGATCGACGAGCCGCCCGGTGCCCAGCACCGCCTCTGCCTCGGCATAAAGCGCGTCGCTCACATCGCGGGTTTCCAGCACCGAAACCGTCACCGCATGGGTGAGGCGGGTTTCGTCATCCTCGAAGGGCGGCGGCGTGCGGGTGCGCAGCGCTTCGACCACCGGCGCAGGCAGACCGGCCTTCAGCGCGGGGGGCTTATGCGCGAACCATTCGTATTCCGCATCCCAGTGCCGCGCCATGGTCAGGATCGCCAGTTCGCTCAACCGTGGCTCCAGCGAGGTGTCATAGCGGCAGTAGCGCCCCAGATCCTGCGCCCGCGCGGCCAGTTCGGGCCGGTGCAGCCAGACCGCAAGCGGACCCCGCACGCCGCCACGGGGGCCGGAGGCGATGTCGTCGTGGATCTGCTGCTGTCGGGCGTCATAATTAGCGGGATCGGGGGCGGGAAGGCGCTGTTCGGGCCAGTCGGTCATTGCGGTCTCTCCGTTTCGGCATGGGCAGGCTCGGCGGCGGCGAAGGCATCGTGCCACGCGACAAGCGCCGGCCAGCGGTCGCGCCACGCCACCGGCATGCGCCAATCAAGGTAGCCCAAAGCACAGGCCAGCGAGATCGACGCCGCATCGGTGCGGCGCGGATCGGGGGGCGCGGCGGCAAGCGCGGTCAGGCCGCGCTCCACCTTGCCGCGCTGATGGGTGAGCCATTCGTCGGACTTCTGCGCAGGCGCGCGAAACCGGTCCTCGTAGACCATCAGCAGCGCCGCATCGGTCACCCCGTCGGACAGACAGGCATGGGTCAGACAGCGGAACCGGGCCACGCCTTCGCGCGGGATCAGGCGGTCGCCGCCTGCCAGCGTGTCGAGATATTCGACGATCACCCGGCTGTCGAACAGGGTGCCGTCATCGGTCATCAGGCAGGGGATCTTGCCCAGCGGGTTCTGGCGGCGCAGATCGTCGCTCAGGTCGCGGGTGTCGGCGGCGATGACCTCGATGCGGGGGGTAAGCCCCAGCACCGAGGCGGCCATGCGCACCTTACGCCCGTAGGGGGAGGTCAGGGTCGATCGCAGCACCGCGCGCCCGCCCGTGCCCGGCCCGCTCAGCGCCTGCGGGGTGGTTGCCATCACGGTCACAGCATCGTCTCCGGCAGGAACAGCGCCAATTGCGGGAACAGGCTCAGCAACACCAGCATCGCAAAGCCTGCCAGCACGAAGGGCACCAGCCCCTTGAACACCTGCTCCAGCGACACGCGGCCATTGGACGCCGATTGCACCACGAAACAGTTGATCCCCACCGGCGGCGTGACCGCGCCGATCTCCACCAGCAGCACCACGAAGATGCCGAACCAGATCGGATCGAACCCCAGATCCATCATCACCGGATGGGTGATCGGCAGGGTGATCGCCAGCAGCGCGGGCGCATCCATCATCATGCCTAGCGCCAGATAGATCAGCGACACCAGCACCACGATGACCCAGCGGTTCACCTCCAGCCCGGTGAGGAAGCCGCCGACCGTGTTGGCCACCCCCGACAGCGCGAGGAACTTGGAAAACACCAGCGCGGCGATCAGGATGCCGAAGATCATGGCGGAGGTTTGGATCGTCTCCAACAGGGTCTTGCGCAACTCCACCCCGCCGATGCCACGGTGTCGGATGATGGCCAGCGTAAAGGTCGCGAACGCACCGATGCCGCCTGCCTCGGTCGGGGTGAAGATCCCGGCGTAAAGCCCAACGACGATGAGCAAGATGATAAGCACCAGCGGCCCGGCGAGCTTCAACGACGCGAATTTCTCGCGCAGGGTGAAGTTATAGCATTCGCGCGGGGCCAGTTCCGGGCGTCGCCACACGGTCAGCCAGATGGCCACGCACAGGACGATGGCGAACACCACACCGGGGATGAAGCCCGCGATCAGAAGCGCGCCGATGGAACTGTCGGTCAGGATGCCATAGACCACGACCAGCGCCGAGGGCGGGATCATCACTGCCAGCGTGCCCGCAATGGCGATGGAGGCCGAGGCGAGGCTTTTGTCATAGCCCCGGTCGAGCATCTGCGGCAGCGCCAGCTTGGTGAACACCGTCGCGGTCCCGACGGAGGAGCCCGACGCCGCGCCAAAGGCCGCAGCCCCGAGCGTGGTGGAAATCGCAAGCCCGCCGCGCAGATTGCCCAGCCATTTGGTCGTGGCCTCGAACAGATCCTCGCCCAGACCCGCGCGCATGGCAAAGAAGCCCATGAGCAGAAACAGCGGGATCACCGAGAAGTGGAATGAATGCGTAGTGTCGAAAAACACGGTGCCGAGGATCGCGGTGGCGGCGTTAAACCCGACCAGCGCGGCCAGCCCGAAGGCGCCCACCAGACCCAGCACCACCATGACGTTGATGCCCAGAAGAATACCGCCAAACAGCGCGGCGACGCCGATGCCGCCAATGACAAGCGAGCTCATTCCATCACCTCGTCACTATCATCTGGAAGGGAGCCGCCCAGCGCGACCCAGATCCCGTCGAGCAGGAACTGCACCGCCAACAGGGCAAGGCCGAAGAAGACGGCGAATTTGACCGGCCAGATCGGAAAGCGGATCGCGCCGCGCTCCAACTCGCCGATGGCAAAGCTTTTGGCTGCCATGTTCCAGCCCGCATAGGCCGCCCATGCGAACAGAACGAAGCCCGCGATCATAGCCAGCACCTTGGCCGCGCGGCCCAGCCGGGGCGACAGATGCTGCGTCAGCAACACCACCTTGATATGGCCGCCATGCGCCTGCGTCAGCGCCAGCGAAAAGAAGATGATGAGCGGCAGCGCGCTTTCGGTCAGCTCCAGCGTGCCGGTGACCGGCTGGTTGAAGGCGTAGCGCATCACCACATTGGCGACGACCAGCAGCATCACTGCAAACAGCAGGACACCGGCAGCCAGTCCACACAGGTAGAGGAGCGCCCCATAGCGGCGGCGCAGGGATTCCATGAAGTGCATGTCAGGGGCTTTCGCAGATGTGCAGGCCCCGCGCCGCTAGAACGCGGGGCCGATTGTCCGTCGCTCAGGACGGGGCGTCGAACGCCAGCGATTTGGCGATCTCGTCAGCCGGGACGCCAGCCGCATTAGCTTTGTCGATCCATTCCTGACGGACTTCCTTGACGCCGGCATCCTCCAGCACGCCCAGAAGCTCGCCTTGCGGGAAGTCGATCACCTCGACGCCCAGATCGCCCTGCCACAGGTCGCGCACGCGGGTTTCATCCTCGCTCAGCACGCGGGCATATTCGACGAGGTAGTCGCGGCCCAGCTGATCGATCACGGCGCGGGTGTCGTCATCCATGCCGTTATAGCTGTCGAGGTTCATCGCCAGCAGGTGCCCGAAGGACGCGCCAAGCGGGATCTCGATATAATACTTGGCGACCTCATCGTATTTCCAGCCGCGCGCGAGGGCCGGGCCGATAGGCGTGCAATCGATGATCGAGCGTTGCAGGCCCTCGTAGGCCTCCGAGGTGGCGATGGAGACGGGCGATGCGCCGAGCGCCTCGATCAGCTTGGGATAGGCGAACCCGTAGGAGCGAATGCGCAGACCCTTCATATCCGCGACGCTGCGCACCGGCTTGTTGCACAGCAGGCCGTAATCTTCGAGCGGACGGAAGCCGATGGCGTGCAGGTTCTGGCTGGCAAGCTCATCCTCGAATTCAGGGTATGTGGCGTGCAGCTCCTCCATGAACTGGCCCACTTCGAGCGTGTTCATCGGCTGCGGGATAAAGAAGCCCACCGCATTGTTGAGCGGCATCTGATCGGGAAAATAGGGGGTGATGATGTCGCCGAAATCACCCACACCGGCGGCCAGCGCATCGGGGATTTCGCGGGTCTTGGCGACCGAGCCGCCCCAGAACACTTCGATCTTATGCTTTCCGTCGGTGCGCTTTTCGAACTCGTCGACAAGCCACTGCGTCGTCACCGCCTGCGCGTCGCCCGCGCCCTGCGGTTTGAACGTCAGCCACTTGTAGGTCTCGGCCTGTGCACTGGCGGCAAGGCCGGTGACGGCCACGAGCGCGAGCGCCGACGACCGCAGAATTGCGTTGATGAACATGTATCCTCCCAAGGTTGCGGGCGTTCCTCCTGCCCGTCCGTGGCTGAACCTGCGGCACCCGAAGACATACTTCAAATACTGTTATGTCATAGGCATGATGCCTAACAGGTATCGCTACTTCCAGATCCCCGACACCACGAGTTCGTCCACGATCTCGCGCACGCAGGCCTCGACCACCTGAATGGCCATTTTGGTACGCTGGTCCGCCTTGGTTGCCGTGCAAAGCGTCCAGGTGATCGTCGGACGCACGATCGGGCGGGCCTCCAGCGTGCCGTTCTGAACCTCGGACATCACCCCGCCATAAGTCAGGATGGTGAAACCATGACCATCGCGCACCAGCGATTTCAGGTGCCACACCCCGTCCGCGCGCTGCACGATGTTCAGCTCCGCCCCCACGGCATCGGCATGTTTGTCTATCAGCAGACGCAGGAAATTCGGGCGGCTCGGCATGATGAGCGGCATCACCGCCGCCTCTGCCAGTGTGTATTCGTCCTGATCCAGCGCGCCGCTGGGACCGATCATATAAAGATGCTCGACCAGCAATTCGACCGCGACGATATCATCGCGCATCGGGGCGTCATGCATGACTGCCAGACCGATTTCGCCTTGTGTCAGCTTCCCTTCCAATGCGTTCGAGAAGCCTTCGACGAAGCGCAGTTCGATGTCCGGGTAATCGCGTTTGATCCGCGACAGCAGCGGCGGGATGATGAATTCGCCGGGCGTGGGCGGCATCCCCACGACGACCACCCCGCGCGGCGCATCGGCATGGGCGGTGACGTCATGATGCGCCTGTGCGATCTGTGCCATGATCGCATAGGCCCGGCGCTGAAGGATCTCCCCCGCTTCGGTCAGTTCCATGCCCCGCGCCGTGCGGTTAAAGACCTTCAGCCCCAGATCCTGTTCCAGCCGCGCGATCTGTCGGCTGAGCGCAGGCTGCGCAATGCGCAGCCGCTCCGACGCGCGGGTCATGTTTTTCTCCTCCGCCACACAGAGGAAATAGCGCAGCGTCCGAAGTTCCGGCTGCCAGTCATGCATGGGGGGTGGGGTCGCGGCCATGGGCGGGGCTCCTGCGGGGCGGCTCAGCTGTCGGGCCGGTCCAGTTCCCACGCCTCGGTCACCGTCGCGTAATCGCGATAGCCCATCCGTGCGATGGGCCGGGCCGCCGCGGTATCGAACCGGCCATCGCGGATGTAGGCCTCGTTGATATGGGTCTGCACCACCTGCCCGATCACCATGTAGCGGTCCACGGGCGCACCGTCGCGGTCAACGATCTGCTGGAACGACACCGTCACGCATTCCAGTGCCGCGGGGCTATCGGCTACAAACGGGGCCTTGGTCGCGACGCTTTCCCCGATGGGCAGGCCAGCCTGCGCGAATTCGTCCGCCCCGTCGGGCCACGCCCCGGACGAGACGTTCATTGCCTGCGCCAGATCCTCGGTCGCCAGCGAGAAGGTGAATTCCCCCTGATCGCGCGCGTTGACCACCGAATGTTTCAACCCTTCGGAGGTAAAGCAGATCATATGCGGCGCGTTGCCGATCGCGTTAAAGAATGAATAGGGTCCCAGATTGGGAATGCCGTCCGCGTTGCGGGTGCCGATCCAGCCAATGGGGCGCGGCGCGATGATCGCCTTGAACGGATCATATTTCAGAATGTCGGGGCGCGTGTCGCCGTAATGCATGGAACCTCCACCGTAATGCTCCGCCTTTCTAAGCCGAAGCATACGGGACTGACCATGCCCCACCCGGCCGAGGCCAGATGACGGGCGCGGGCAGGCGAAGCTGATAGGGGCCGTCCGGGCCAGTTCCCGAAGGAGTTACTGCACGGCAAGGACACGGCACCCCAAACGGAGCCTGCCCGCCCTGACCGTCTGATCAGGGCGGGCGGCGGGACTACAGGATGCCGGGCAGGTTCAGGCCATTTTCGCGCGCACAGTCAAGCGCCGCGTCATAGCCTGCATCCGCGTGGCGCATCACGCCCGTGGCCGGATCGTTCCACAGAACCCGCGCGATGCGGCGGTCCGCGTCCTCGGACCCGTCACAACAGATCACCATCCCGGAATGCTGGGAGAAGCCCATGCCGACCCCGCCGCCGTGGTGCAGCGACACCCACGTCGCCCCCGACGCGGTGTTCAAAAGCGCATTGAGCAGCGGCCAGTCGGACACGGCGTCGGAGCCGTCCTTCATCGCTTCGGTTTCGCGGTTGGGCGACGCGACGGAGCCGGAATCGAGGTGATCGCGACCGATCACGATAGGCGCGCTCAATTCGCCGTTGCGCACCATCTCGTTGAAGGCGAGGCCCAACTTGTGCCGCACCCCAAGACCAACCCAGCAGATCCGCGCGGGCAGACCCTGAAACGAGATGCGTTCGCGGGCCATGTCGAGCCAGTTGTGCAGATGGGCGTCCTCGGACAGGATCTCCTTCACCTTGGCGTCGGTCTTGTAGATGTCTTCGGGGTCGCCCGACAGCGCCGCCCAGCGGAACGGGCCGATGCCACGGCAGAACAACGGACGGATATAGGCGGGCACGAAGCCGGGGAAATCAAAGGCGTTGTCCAGCCCTTCCTCCAGCGCCATCTGACGGATGTTGTTGCCGTAATCGACGGTGGGGATGCCCGCCGCATGGAAATCGCACATCGCCTTGACCTGCACCTTCATGCTGGCGCGCGCGGCTTTGGCGACCTCCTTCGGCGCGGTGTCGCGCTTGGCCTTCCACTCCGCCATCGTCCAGCCCTGCGGCAGGTAGCCGTTGACCGGATCATGCGCCGAGGTCTGGTCGGTGACGATATCGGGACGGACGCCGCGCTTGACCAGTTCAGGGAAAATATCCGCCGCGTTGCCCAGAAGACCGACGGATTTCGCCTCACCGGCGGCGGTCCAGCGCGCGATCATCTCAAGCGCTTCGTCCAGCGTTTCGGCTTTCTCGTCGACGTAACGGGTGCGCAGGCGGAAATCGATGCTGTCGGGGTTGCACTCCACGGCGAGACAGCACGCCCCCGCCATCACCGCGGCCAAAGGCTGCGCCCCGCCCATGCCGCCCAGCCCGCCGGTCAGGATCCATTTGCCCTTCAGATCGCCGCCATAGTGCTGACGCCCGGCTTCGACAAAGGTTTCATAGGTGCCCTGAACGATGCCTTGGCTGCCGATATAGATCCACGACCCGGCGGTCATCTGGCCATACATCGCCAGACCCTTCTTATCGAGCTCGTTGAAATGATCCCAAGTGGCCCAATGCGGCACGAGGTTGGAATTGGCGATCAGAACCCGCGGCGCGTCCTTATGGGTCTGGAACACGCCGACCGGCTTGCCCGATTGCACCATCAGCGTCTGGTCGTCCTCTAGATCGCGCAGCGCGGCAACGATCATGTCGTAGTCCTTCCACGTCCGCGCGGCGCGACCGATGCCGCCATAGACCACCAGTTCATGGGGGTTCTCGGCCACATCGGGATGCAGGTTGTTCATCAGCATCCGCAACGGCGCCTCGGTCAGCCAGCTTTTCGCCGTAAGCTCGGTGCCGGTGGCGGGATAGATATCGCGGGTGTTCTTGCGCGGATCGCTCATGCCGTGCCTTTCAATGTCGGGGCCAGAGAGGCCAGTTCTGCGAGAACGAAGCCCAGATGCGGGCGCAGGCGCTCTGCCTTGCGGTCGTCCAGACGCCATGGTGCGGCCTCATGGGCCAGATACGTGCTTTGCGCCAATTCCATCTGGATCGCGTGAAGCCCCTGCGCCGGGCGGCCATAATGGCGGGTGCTCCAGCCACCTTTGAAGCGGCCATTGACGACAGAGCTACAGCCTTCGGCGGCGGCGCAGATGTCCCGCGTGGTGGCCTCGATCACCGGCGCGCAGGTGGTGCCTTGGTTGGTGCCGATATTGAAGTCCGGCAGGATGCCGTCGAACAGGAACGGAATGTCCGAGCGGATCGAATGGCAATCGTAAAGGATCGCGACGCCATGCAGATCGCGCACGCGGGTCAGTTCGGCCTCCAGCGCGGCGTGATAGGGCGCGTGATAGGCTTGGCGCCGTGCCTCGATCGTGGCCTCGCTCGGCGGGGTGGTCCAGATATCCTGCCCGTCGAAATCGGTCAGCGGCACCAGACCCGTGGTGTTCTGTCCGGGATAGAGCGACGCGCCGGAGGGATCGCGATTGGCGTCGATGACATAGCGATGGAACGTCGCGCGCACGGTGGTCACGCCCGCCAGCAGCCCGTCATAGAGCGTATGGATGTGCCAATCGGTGTCATCAAGCCCACGGCCACGGTCGTTGAGATCGGCGCGCACATCATCGGGCAGATAGGTGCCGGTATGGGGCAGGCCCAGAACGATGGGGCTGTCGCCGCGTTGAATTTCTACGGGGGTCATTGAGCTATCTCCGGCATGTCGATGGCCGCAGCCGATACGATATCGCCATTTGCGATCATCGCCGCCGCGCGTTCCAGATCAGGGGCGAGGTAGCGATCCTCGCCCAGTGTCGCCACCTCCTCGCGCACCCGCGCCACCACGGCCTGCAGGGTGCGGCTGGTGGTCAAAGGCGCGCGGAAGTCGATGCCCTGCGCCGCGCAGAGCAGCTCCACCCCAAGAATGCGGTTGAGGTTGTCGGTCATCTGCCCCAGACGGCGCGCGCCGTGGGCGGCCATGCTGACGTGATCTTCCTGATTGGCGGAGGTCGGCGTGCTATCGGTTACGCACGGGTTGGCCAGATGCTTGTTCTCGCTCATCAAAGCCGCCGTTGTCACCTCGGCGATCATGTAGCCGCTGTTCAGGCCGGGATTGGGGGTGAGGAACGGCGGCAGGTTGAAGCTCAGCACCGGATCGACGATCAGCGCCACGCGACGCTGGGCGATGGCGCCGATCTCGGCAATCGCCAGCGCGATCATATCGGCGGCAAAGCCCACCGGCTCGGCATGGAAATTGCCGCCCGAGACGATCACATCGGCGTCGATCAGAACCAGCGGATTGTCGGTCGCCGCGTTTGCTTCGATCTCCAGCGTACGCGCCGCCATGCGCAGCACATCCACAGCCGCGCCGGTCACCTGCGGCTGACAGCGGATGCAATAGGGGTCCTGCACCCGCGCATCATCGACGATATGGCTGTCGCGGATGTCCGAACCGGCCAGCAGCGCGCGCATCGTCTCGCCTGCCTCGATCTGTCCGCGATGGCCGCGCAGAGCGTGGATTTCCGGCTGCAACGGCGCGGTCGAGCCCATGATCGCATCCGTGGACAGGGCCGACGTGACCAGCGCCGAATGCGCGGCGCGCCATGCGCCGAACAGGCCCGCCAGCGCAAACGCCGTGGAAAACTGCGTGCCGTTGATCAGCGCCAGCCCTTCTTTTGGGCCCAACTCGATCGGGGTGAGGCCCGCAGCCTTCAGCGCCGCGCCGCCCGGCATGACCGTGCCGTCGAATTCCGCCTCCCCCTGCCCCATCATGACCGCAGCCATATGGGCCAAGGGCGCCAGATCACCCGACGCCCCGACCGAACCTTGGGACGGAATAACCGGGGTCACACCCTGTGCGAGCATATCCTCGATCAACGCGACGACCTGAAGCCGCACCCCCGACGCGCCGCGCCCAAGGCTAAGCAGCTTGAGCGCCATGAGCAGGCGCGCGTGACGGCGCGGGATCGCGGCCCCCACGCCGCAGCAATGCGACAGGATCAGGTTGCGCTGTAGCGTGGCGGTGTCCTTGGACTCGATCTTGACCGAGGCCAGTTTGCCAAAGCCGGTGTTGACGCCATAGACCGCCTCGGTTCCCGCCACAGCCTGCGCGATGCGCGCATGGGCCAGCTCGATCGCCGGGTGGCAGGCAGGATCGAGGCGCACCGCGGCCTCCTCCCAGTAAATCCGGGCCAGATCATCCAGCGTGACGGTGCCGGGGGTCAGTGTCAGGGTGGTCACAAGGCACCTCCGATGATGCGAGAGTGAAGCGGGTTGAACCCGATGCGATAGGCAAGCTCGGCCGGGTGTTCGATGTCCCAGACCGCAAGATCGGCGCGCATCCCTGACGCGATGGTGCCGCAATCGGTCAGGCCAAGTGCGCGGGCTGCGTTTTGCGTCACACCGCGCAGGGCCTCCTCCGGTGTCAAACGGAACAGGGTGCAGCCCATGTTCAGCGTCAGCAGCAGCGAGTTGAGCGGGGAGGAGCCCGGATTGATATCCGTGGCCAGCGCCATCGGCACACCATGCTGGCGCAGCGCAGCGACTGGCGGGGCCTGCGTTTCGCGCAAGGTATAGAATGCGCCCGGCAAAAGAACGGCCGTGGTGCCTGCCGCGGCCATCGCCCGCACGCCGTCTTCGTCCAGATATTCGATATGATCGGCGGAGAGCGCGCCATAGCTGGCCGCCAGCGCCGCGCCGCCGAGATTGGACAATTGCTCTGCATGCAGCTTGACCGGCAGGCCGAGATCGCGGGCCACATCGAACACGCGGGCGATCTGCGCAGGCTGGAACGCGATGCCCTCGCAGAAGCCATCGACCGCATCGACCAGCCCATCGCGATGGGCAGCCCGCAGCGCGGGGATGCAGGCCTCGTCGATATAGGCATCGTCGCGCCCGGCATAGTCAGCGGGGGTCGCATGCGCCCCGAGGAATGTCGTTATCACCCGAATGGCGCGACGCTCGCCAATTGCACGGGCCACGCGCAACATGCGCAGTTCGGTTTCGATATCCAGCCCGTAGCCGGATTTGATCTCGATCACCGTGACGCCTTCGGCCATCAGCGCATCGACCCTCCGCAGCGCGTCTGTGAGCAGATCGGCCTGGGTCGCGTCGCGGGTCGCGGACACGGTCGAGACGATACCACCGCCCGCGCGGGCAACCTCTTCGTAGCTGGCACCGTTCAGCCGCATCTCGAACTCGACCGCGCGATTGCCGCCGTGCACGATATGGGTGTGACAGTCGATCAGGCCGGGCGTGACACAGCGCCCGCCAAGGCTATGGCGCGGCAGGTCGCGCGACGATGCAGGCAGATCAGAGGCCGGCCCGACCCAGTCGACCACCCCGCCCCTGACCGCGATAGCCGCATCAGGGATCGCGCCGTAGGCCACGTCCGTGTCCTGCAAGGTCACGGCGGTCAGATCCACGAAAAGCGCGTTTTCTCCGGTCATGGTCGCCCCCAGATGGTCCGATAATTCCCTTTCCTATTACGCCCGAATATGCATTATGTCTATACATAAAAGCGAAAGGTCGCCCGATGATTTTTGCCGCGCATGCCAAACTGCCCACCGGCTGGGCAATGAATGTCCGTCTCTCGCTGGCGGAGGGCCGCATCACCGCCATCAAGACAGATCAGACGGCGCAGCCGGGCGATACCTGTGTCGATACGCTGCTGCCCGCGCTGGCCAACCTGCACAGCCACAGCTTTCAGCGGGCAATGGCGGGGATGACCGAATATCGCATGGCCGGGAGGGACAGTTTCTGGACATGGCGCGATCTGATGTATCGCTTCACCGGCGCGCTCACCCCGGAGCAGGTCGAAGCCATCGCGGCGCTGGTGTTCATGGAAATGCAAGAGGCCGGTTTCGCCAGCGTCGGGGAATTTCACTACCTGCATCACCAGCCGGGCGGTGCGCCCTATGACGATCTGGGCGAATTGTCGGTGCGGATCATGGCGGCAGCGGCAGCCACGGGCATCGGACTGACGCATCTGCCGGTGCTCTACACCTATGGGGGCGCGGGGCAGCAGCCGCTTCAGGCCGGACAGGCCCGGTTCGGCAACTCGGTGGACCGTTTCGCAGAACTGGCGGCACAGGCGGAAGCTGCGGTGACCGATCTGCCCGCCGATTGCCGCGTGGGCATCGCCCCGCATTCCCTGCGGGCCACGTCCCCCCACGATCTGCACAGCCTGCTCGCCGCTCGGAAATCGGGCCCCGTGCACATCCACATCGCCGAACAGCCGAAAGAGGTGGACGATATCGAGCGCTGGCTGGGCGCGCGCCCGGTTGAATGGCTGCTTTCCAACGCCGATGTGACGCCGGAATGGTGCCTGATCCATGCCACCCATATGACCGAACGCGAGACCGCAGACATGGCCCGCTCTGGCGCGGTGGCGGGGCTGTGTCCGGTGACGGAGGCGAACCTTGGCGACGGCCCGTTCAACGGTCCCGGCTATCTGACGGCGGGCGGGGTGTTTGGTGTCGGATCGGATTCCAACGTGCTCATATCCCTGACCGAGGAGCTGAGGACATTGGAATATTCCCAGCGCCTGCGGGACATCGCCCGCAATGTCATGGTGGTTGGCGAAGGATCGGTGGGCGACACACTCTATTCCGGGGCGGCCAAGGGCGGCGCGCAGGCCCTGGGGCGCGACGCAGGCCACCTCGCTGTTGGCGCATGGGCCGATCTGGTGGCGATCGACAGTAACGCGCCCGCGCTCTGTGCCTTGCGGCGCGATCAGATCCTCGACGGGCTGGTCTTCGCGGCCAAGGACGATGTCGTCACCGATGTCTGGTCCGCAGGCCGCCACGCGGTGCAATCGGGCACGCACATCAAACGTAATGAGATCGTCGCAACCTACCGCGCCGCGATGCGCAGCTTGATGGCGTCGCTCTGACCGCGATAGCTCAGCCGGATTTCAAGAACTGCATCACCGTGGCCAAGCACAGGTGCCTGATCGGCAGGCTCCATGAACAGGGTATCGCCGACACCCAAGGCCCGCGCCCCGACCTGCGGCGCGCCCGACAGCACATGATAGGCCAGAAGACCCCGCTGCGGGCAGGACGCACCCTGCCCGCCCGGCCCGCGCCGCGTGACGACATCGCCGCTGCACAGGGTCGGGTCGAACATCAAGTTGAGATCCGTCAGAGGGCCGTCCCGAAGGCGCGCCACGATGGGCAGCCCTCCGTCAAACCGGACCGGCGCCCACGGCACGGCGTCGAACGCTACATCCGGCCCCTCCAGCCGCATCGCCCCGCCAGAGACGACGGTCAGCACACGCTCCATCCCCGAGAAATCCGAGAACGCCCCATCCCGCGCCACATCAGCCCGGCTGATCGTCCACGCCACGCGATCGGACACGACCCCTGTTGCGATCCCGCGCGTCACACCGCCGCCATTGCGCCAAGGCGTTTCGATCAACTCGGCAAGCTGCAAAATCTGCATATCGCCTCCACCACGCGCCACAAAGTCCGGCACAGCACACCGTTGAGAGACAGCCTAAGTATATACATTGGAAGCGCAAGCATCGCCGCGCCCGAGGGGAACTGAACCCAGCCGATGCGAGCTACCAACAGATCAAGCGCTTACGGGGCGGCCGCGCTCCGGAGGGTATGTCATCGCTCCGTTTTCCGATGGTGAAGCACGACGCTCGGATAAAATCAGTGCCTCCAAACCCTAGGGTCTGGAGGCACTGATGGTGGTGCCGGCTTCAAGCCCCAATCGAGCGCTTATGGCGTGCTAAGTTCGATGCTTCGGTCGCGCGATGCGCCCGAGGCCTTTTCCATCAGGTCGAATAGCCCAGTTCCGGGGGCCATGAGGTGCTTGAGTGCTTCCGCCGTGGTGCCGCCCTTGGAGGTGACCGCACGCCGAAGATCACCGGCTTCGGTGTCTGCTTCACGCATCATCGCGCCTGCACCGGCGATGGTGTGCACCGCAAGCGTCGAGGCAAGATCCCTCGGCAATCCCATCGCTTCGCCGGCCTTGGTCATGGCTTCGGCCATGGCAAAGACATAGGCCGGGCCGGAACCGGAGATGCCGGTTACGGCGTGCATCTGCTCTTCGTCCGCCAGTGCGATCCCTGTGCCGACGGCGTTGAACAGATCGGCGACGAGCTCGGCCTGGGCATCACTGACATTGGCGTTGCAAGCAAAGACGGTCACGCCTGCGCCGACAGCGGCGGGCAGGTTCGGCATGGCGCGGGCCACTGGCGTTTTCGCACCAAAACTCGCTTCGTAATAGGCCAGCGGCGCGCCAGTTGCGATGGTCACGACGATGGTGTCGCCGTCACCGAAATGCGCCAGCGGCGGCAGGACTTCGGCCAGAACCTGCGGCTTGGTCGCGATGACCAGAACCGCAGGGTTGGCGGGAAGATCCTTGTTCAGGTGAAACCCGGTCTGTGCCTTCAGCCAGTCTGAGGGTGCAGGGTCTTGCACATGGATGGCCTCAGGCTTGACGCCGCTGGCAAGCCAGCCCTCCAGCAGCGCCTTGCCCATGAACCCACAGCCGATCACGACCATGCCGCGGTCGTTGATCGCCTTCACAGCGTCGCTCCTGTGTCGGCGCGGATCAGATCCTTATAGAGGGCCTGAATGCGTTCCATCACGGGGCGTTCGCCGTTGCCGATTTTTTTGCCGTCGATGACGCCCACCGGGGTCTGGGCGCCAAAGGTGCCGGTCATGAAGGCCTCATCCGCGCTGTAGGTTTCATAAAGGGAATAGTTGCGCTCATAGACCGGGATGTCGTTGGCCTTGCACAGGTCGATCACCTTTTGGCGGGTCACCCCGGCCATGCAGTAATCCCCGGTCGAGGTCCAAACCGCGCCCTTTCGCACGATGAAGAAGTTGCAGGCGTTGGTCGTGTTCACGAAGCCATGCGGGTCAAGCATCAGGCCTTCGTCCGCACCGACCTGCTGGGCTTGGATGCAGGCCAATACGCAGTTCAGTTTCGAGTGGCTGTTGTATTTGGCATCTTGGCTCATGGGCAGACCACGGACCTGCGGAACGGTCGCCAGAGTGATGCCGCGCGTCTGCAACGCAGCGGAAGGCTTGGAATGTTCCATGATGATCACCAGCGTCGGGCCGCTGCGGCTCAGCGAGGGGTGCTGATAAGGTTTGGCTTTCTTGCCCCGGGTCAGCATCAGGCGGCAATGGGCGTTGTCCGTCATGCCGTTCGCTTCTGCCGTGCGGTTCAGCGCATCGAGGATGCCGGCGCGGTCCATGCCAACATCCAAAGACACCGCGTGGCAGGAGCCAAAGAAACGATCCATGTGCTCTTCGAAGAAGGCCCATTTGCCGTTGTAAAGCCGCATCCCTTCCCACATGCCGTCACCCAGCATGAAGCCGCTGTCATAGACCGATACCTTCGCTTCGTCGCGATGCACGATCTCGCCGTTCACATAGACCTTGGTGTCAAGGTTGCGGGGATCTTCTTCGGCATCGTGCGAAGTCTGTTTTTCATCCAACATGGATCTTATCCTTATTCAGCAGTTTAGCGGTCGGCGTCGCCAAGGATGGCGAAGGCGGTCATCAGATCCAGATGCGCCCCGCCGCCATTCTTGAAAACGGTGATATCGTCCGGGCCGGTACGCCCAGCATGGCCCTGATCGAGTTGATAGAGATCGGCCAGAACATCGGCCTCGGTGATCGCGCCGCTTGCTAGCGGGATCTTGAGTTCGCCGATGTGGTGTAGCGTGGTGTCGCGGCTATCGACGAAGATCCGCGCTTTCTGCAGCAGCGCATCGTCGGCTTCGCGCATTTCCGCGCGGAAGGCGCCTATCAGGTCCACATGCGTGCCGGGGGTGATCCAATCGCCGTGCAGCACCGGGTCACTCGACATAGTGGCGGTGACGATGATGTCGGCTTGCGCTGCGGCACTTGCAACGTCACTCACGGCTTCGGCAGGCAGCCCGCTGGCGGCGAGGTCCGCGGCCAGCGCGGCGGCCTTTTCGGATGTGCGGTTCCACAGCAGAATACGCTCCAGACCGGGGAAGATCTGTCGATAGGCGGCGGCAACGTTGCGCGCCACCTGCCCTGCCCCGAGGATCAGCAGCGTCTTGCTGTCCTGTCGCGCCAGATGGCGCGCGCCAAGAGCGGAATCCGCGGCGGTCTTCAGATCGGTCACCAAAGCGCTCTCGATGGTGGCGATCAGCGCCCCGGCCCGGTCTTCGAACACCAACATGGCGCCTTGGACCGTTGGCAGGCCACGGGACGTATTCTCGGCCATGACCGTCACGCTCTTGACGCCATAGCCCAGTCCTTCGATCCAGGCCGCGCGGCTTAGCAGGGTGCGCCCCGGCGGCCCGAGGAAGACATCCTCGATTTGCGCGGGAGGCATCCGGTGGCCCGCTGCGATGGCATCGACGATCCGGGTCCAGTCGATGCGGTCGCCATATGATGCGCGGGTCACCAGTTTCATCGTTGCACCGCTTTCATGAAATCGCGGGTGATCTGATGGGTCGGCGCGTTAAACATTTGCTCTGCTGTGCCTTCTTCGACGATCCGGCCTTCGGCCATCAGGATCACCCGGTCGGCCACGGCACGGGCAAAGCCCATTTCATGGGTGACGCAGATGATGGTCATATCCTCGCGCGCGAGGGCCTGCATGACGTCCAGCACTTCCGAGATCATTTCCGGATCAAGCGCCGAGGTCGGCTCGTCAAACAGCATGATCTTTGGCTTCAGACAAAGCGCGCGCGCCAGAGCCACCCGTTGCTGCTGACCTCCCGAAAGCTGATCGGGGTATTTGTCGACATGCTCCTGCACCTGCATCTTGGCCAGTTGCGACAGCGCCTCTTCGGTGGCGGCAGCGCGGTCTTTGCCAATGGCGCGGATCTGCGGCAGCACGCAGTTCTCTAAAATCGTCAGATGCGGAAACAGGTTGAAGTTCTGAAACACCATGCCGACCTGTTTGCGCACCAAATTGCACAAGTGCCGGTCATCGCCCACGGCAAGGCCCAGAACCTCGACCGTGCCCGACGCATAGGTTTCCAGCCCGTTGATACAGCGGATTAGAGTGGATTTGCCCGACCCGGACGGGCCACAGATCACCAGCGTCTGGCCATCAGGCACATCAAGATTGATGTCGCGCAGCGCGTGATAGTCGCCGTAATATTTATCGACGGATTGAATATGGATTGCGGGATCAGCCATGTCCGAGCCTCATGCGGGTTTCCAGCCACGCGCCATAACGCGACAGTCCGAAGACGAAAATGAAGTAGATGAAGGCGAGGAAAATATAGACCTCGACATATTGGTTGCCCCATTCGCCTGTGCCGATGGCGGCATTGCCCGAGGCCATAAGCTCGAAGAAACCAACAAAGGTCACGATCGAGGTTTCCTTGAAGGTGATGACCGCCTGGTTGATCGTCGAGGGCAGCGTGTTGCGGAATGCCTGCGGCAGCAGGATGTCGGCCACCAAAGACCAATAGGGCATCCCTAGCGCGACGGCAGCCTCTTCCTGCCCGGCGGAGGTGGATTGCAGCCCGGCGCGGATGATCTCGGCCTGATAGGCGGCAAAGAACACCGCGAATGCCACCACCACGCGCATCAGCTTGTTGCCCTGCAACGCTTCGGGAGCAATCAGCGGCACCACCACGGCGGCGGCAAACAGGATCGTCAGCAAAGGCAGCGAGCGGACGAAGTCGATCAACAGGCCGAAGGCCTTGGCAATCACCGGCAAGTCAGAGCGCCGCGCCAGCGCGAACAGCACCGCCAAGGGCATCCCGATGACGAAGACCGCCGAAAAGATGAACAGGGTCAGCGCCAGACCGCCCCACTGTTCAGATGTGACCAGCGGCATGTTCCAGAACCCGCCGCGCATCAGCAAAACGAAGATGGCAAAGCCGCCTACCCAGAGCATCGGCAACCGCCGGATCGACCAGAACAAAGGCACGCAGGACAAAACCATCGTTACGATGATGACAAGGCACGCCAAGGTCGAGCGCCACTGTTCGGCGTAAGGATAGAGCCCGAACATGATCAGCCGACCCCGGCTTTCGATCACTGCCCAGCAGGCCCCGGCGTCATAAGTGCATTGATCGCGGTTTTCGAGCCGGAAGATCGCGTCAAAGATCGCCCAGTCGGCGATCGACATGAGCAGCCAGACGATCAGCGCGCCAAAGGCCACCGACATGACGCCATCGAATTTGGTGGCAAAGAAGTTTTTGCGCAGCCGGGCGAGAAAGCCTGTCGCGTTTCCCGGATTGTCGAGGGCAAGGCTCATCTCAACTTCTCCCCTTGATCTTGATACGGTCGTTGATCGCGTTCATCACAAAGGCAATCGAGTAGTTGAGCACGATGAACCCACCCATCAGCAGCGCCAGAAGTTCGAGTGTCTGGCCGCTTTGGTTGATCGAGGTCGAAATCACGGCAAAATAATCGGGGTAGCCTACGGCAAGGCCCACGGTCGTTGCTTTCATCAGCCAGACATACTGGTTGGTCAGCGACGGCAGCGAGGCGCGCAGCGCCAGCGGCACAAGGATCAGGCGGTTGATCTGAAAGGCGCTGAGGCCCAGGGCGCGCCCTGCCTCCAGCTTGCCCCGGTCAACGGAGATCAGACCGCCGCGGATGATCTCGCCGATATAGGCGGCGCCGAACAGCACGAGGCCCACGACAAGCGCCGTCATTTCCGGCTTCAACGTCACGCCACCGGCAATGCGCAGACCTTTAAGCTCCGGCAGCGACAGGATCGGCGTGCCCGCCTCATGGCCCAGCACGACCAGCGTCAAGAACAGCACTGCAACCCCGCCAAACCCGACACCAAAGCGGATGGCACGGCCCAGCCGTTCGCGCGTCAGCCACAGCCAGAGACCGGCAGCCACGACCCCAAGCGCCAGATAAACCAACCCGTTTTCCACGAAGGTAAAGCCCGGCAGCACGATCCCGCGGTTCGACAACATCGCGACACCGGCAAGGCTGTGCGCCTCTCTCGGGCCGGGCAGATGGGTCAGGACAGCGTACCAAAAGAACACCTGCAACACGACGGGCACATTGCGAAACACCTCGATATAGGTGGTGCCGACCAGCCGCATGAGCGTGTTGCGCGACACCCGGAGCAGCGCGAGGATCACGCCGAGGATGGAGGCAAAGAACAGCGTCAGAAAGCCGACCAACATGGTGTTGAGCAGCCCGGCCAGGATGATCCGCGCATAGGTCGACCGCGCGCTGACCTCGATCACTGAAAAGTTGATCGGCCAGCCGGTCGTGCGTTCGAGAAAGCCAAACCCGGTGGCGATACCCTGAGCGACGATGTTGCGCTGTGTGGTCACGACGAGGCCAACGGTCACCAATATGATGAGGGCGATGAAACCGGCCTGAATCGCCACCCGTCTGAAGCGGCGTGATGCGAGGATCTGTTGCATGAATGCTTTTCCGACTGAGGGAAGAGCCGCCCCGTGCGGGCGGCTCTTCGACTTCGGTTAGTCCAGAACCAGCGGGTAAAGCACGCCGCCGTTGTTCCACAGATTGTTCAGGCCGCGCGGCAGTTTGTAGCGCGACCCTTCGCCAACGGTGCGATCATAGATTTCGCCGTAGTTGCCGACGGTTTTGATCACGTTGTAGGCCCAGTCATCGCTCAGCCCCATGCGCTCGCCTACACCGGGGGTGACACCCAGCAGACGCTCGATGGTGGGCGACGGCGGGTTGGCTTTCATGTCATCGACATTGGCCTGGGTGATGCCGTTTTCCTCGGCCATCAGCAGGGCGCTGACCATCCAGTTGATGACATCAAGGAAATCGTCCTGACCCTGACGGACGACGATACCTTCGGGCTCCAGCTTCATCACGTCGCCAAGGATGGTGAAGGCTTCGGGATCGGGGGCATTGACGCGGGTGGCCGACAGGAACGGGCCGAAGCCCGCGATGGCATCACAGCGACCGTTGTAGAATGCCGCGCGCAGCTCTTCGCCCTTTTCAAAGGCCAGCGGCTCGTAGGTGACGCCGTTGACTTCCATGTAATCCGCCAAAACCCGCTCGACCGTGGTGCCGGCGTTGACGCAGAACACGCCGCCGTCGAGATCTGCGATCGTTTGAGCGCCCAGCTCGGTCTTGGCCATCGTGTAGAACGGGCCGATGAAATAGGGGCGCGAATATTGCAGGCCAAGATCGGTGTCGCGCGATTGCGTCCAGCCGGTGACCTTGATGATCACATCGACATCGCCCGATTGCAGCGCCGGAAAACGCTGGGCAAAGCTGACGGGGATCACCTGAAGCTTGTCGGGGCTGCCAAGGATCGCGGTGGCCAACGCCTTGCAGAATTCGATGTCAAAGCCCTGCCACGCGCCTTCGCCATCAACTTCGGCAAAGCCCAGATAGCTGCCGTTATGGCCGGTGCACAGCAGGCTGTCGCGCTCTTTGATGGTATCGAGCACATTGGCCTCTTGCGCGCTCGCGGCGGTGACGCCCGACAGCGCAAGCGCCGCGGCGCCCGCAAGTTTGATGAAGGAATTGGTCATTGTTTTCTCCGTCTGTGGAAAGTTTGAGTCATGGCCGCTTTTGCGGTTCTTGGAACGCGGCTGGCGCGTTTCCGTAATTGGCTGCCGACAGTTCCGGCTCCGGCAGCGAGACGCCGAGCCCGGGTGAGCCTGGCAAGGTGAATGTCCGGGGGTCGAAGCCCGGGCCCAACCCGAATTCTTTGAAATACACCTGATGGACGGAGTGATATTCCACATGCGCCACAAGAGGTTCGGCGGCGGCGATGTGGCATGCGGCCATCAGGGCGACACCGGTCGACGACACTTCCAGCGACAACCGCGTGCGCGTGCCAGAGCATAGATCGGCGAGCGCGCGGACACCGGTCACGCCGCCGCTGGCGATCGGAGCGGTCTGCAGGAAGGCGATTTGCGCCTCGTGCACCAGCATCGCATGCACTTCGCGGCGATATTCGGCCTCCAGCGCCATCACCGGAACGCCGGCGCGTGACAATTCAGCCATGCCTGCGAAGTCAAAGGCCTTGACCGGAGATTGAAACGCCTCAATGCGACCTTCGGGCAGGGCCTCGTAGATTTGGCGCGCCTCTTGGGCGGAGTAGGAGTAGACCCCGTCGACGATCAGTTTCGCGTCTGCTGGCATCGCGGCCAGAGCGGCATGGACCCGGGCAAGGTCTTCGTCCATCGACAAACCGCCGATCTTCATCTTGCTCAGCCCAAATCCTTGCGCGGCAAATCCCGCCATTTCGCGGGCGAGGTCGTGAACCGTCTTGTCCTGACCGTAAAGTCCGCCACTTGCGTATAGCGATGTGGTGCCGCTGCCGTTTGCGTTGAGTTTGCGCCACAGGGGCAGCCCATCCTGCTGGCTGCGCAGGTCCCAGACCGCCAAGTCGATGCCCGCCAACGCCGACGTCAATATCCCGTGGCGCGCGGTCAGCGTGGCGCGGTCGATCAGACGGTTGGTGATGCCTTCGACATGCGCCAGATCCACGCCTTCGAAATGCGGCAAAACCTCAGTGCGCAGGAAAGCCAGCAACGCCTCCGGAGCGGTGTCGAAACACCAGCATTCTCCCAAACCCGTATTGCCTGCATCATCCTCGAGAACCACGAAAACCGCATGTTTCACGGTCCACCGTATCGCCGGATTCCAAAGCTTGCCGCCGAGGTCGTTTGCATGGGTCGCAAGGGTGGCGCGGGTGATGCGGGGCACGTCAGTCCCCCCCTTTCGGGGTAACCGCAGGCGGGTTGCCGATGTCAAAGCTGTCGTCGGGGACATGGTTGAGCGCCGCAAGAAAGCGGTCGTGAAACTGCATCGAATGGGCGTGCGCGATGGCATCTGCCTGCTGGACGTCCTGCGCCTCGATCGCGTCGACGAAATCATGGTGCTGGTCGCGCATCACATGTTTGCGGTTCGCCGCGTGGAGAAACCGCACGTGAATATGCAGCAAACGCCGCGCCTCGGACAGCAGCACCCGGTATTGCCGGACCACATACGGGTTGCGCCCCGCCTCCGCGATGGCGACGTGAAAGGCAAAGTTCGCCTGCATGATCTGCAGTGCGTCGGTCTCTTCGATATAAAGGTTGAAGGCATCCGCCAGCTCGCGCAGCCGGGCAATATCTTCGACTGTGCGGTTCTGCGCCGCCAGCCGGGTCGCAAGGCGCTGCTGCACATCAAGCGCCTGAATGAATTCGGGAAAATGCGTGAGATCGACCGGTGCGACGATGGTTGACCGGTTAGGCAACCGTTGGGCCAGTCGATTTGACGTCAGTCGATAGAGCGCTTCCCGAATAGGCGAGCGCGACACCGCGAAACGCTTGGAAAGTCCGACCTCGTCCAGCGGTGAGCCCGGTTCAAGCGTCAGCGTCAGGATCTCGTCCCGCAGGATGTCGTGGATTTCAGAGGCGGCGAGCCCGCGCTGGTATGGCTTGGTCAGTTTTTCCGCAGTCACGCCACACCCCCTGAAATCACGACCAGTCCAAGCGACTCGTCTTGTTTCATCTTGTCTACTTTGTGTATACACAATCAGGCAAGTCAGGGCGGGCCGAATTTTCCGCAGCCCGCCTGGAATGACGAAAAGCCGCCCAAAAAATAGGCAAGCAGGAGTGCATGCACATGGATCAGGTCATTGTGGCCCATAACGTCAGCGGGCCTGTCCTTGCTTGCTCCGAAGGGTTGAGCTTCTGGGGAGGCGTGAATGCCGACACCGGCATCATCCAAGATGCCCACCATCCCCAGCACCGGGCTTCGCTGGCCGGAAACATCGTGATGATGCCGACAAGCCGGGGCTCTTGCTCAGGCAGTGGTGTGCTGCTGGAACTGGCGCTGAACGGGCATGCCCCGGCGGCCTTGGTGTTTCACGAAGCCGAAGACATCCTGACCCTTGGTGCCTTTATTGCCGCGCGGATGTTTGACAGGCCGGTCGCGGTGCTACGGCTCACGCGGGAGAGCTATGATCTGTTGGCGGCGAAACCCGAGGCCGAGATCATAGGCAACCGGCTTGTGGCCGATGATCTGTCGCTGGAATTAAGCCCGCTCGACCCCACCGCGCTGGCGCTGTCCCCGCAGGATCAGGCGATGCTGGACGGGGCGCAGGGCGAGGCCGTCAAACTGGCGATGGAGGCGATTTTCACCATGGGCGTGGTGCAGGGCGCGACCCGGCTGACCGACATCACCCGCGGGCATATTGACGGCTGTATCTATGCGGGCCGGGCGAACTTGGTCTTTGCGGAAACGATCATGAACATGGGCGCGGAGGTGACCGTGCCCACCACGATGAATGCAATTTCGGTCGATCAGGAAAACTGGCGCTCCCAGGGCGTGCCGCCGATCTTTGGCGAACCGGCCAGCCGTCTGGCCAGCGCCTATGTCAAAATGGGAGCGCGCCCGACATTCACCTGCGCGCCTTATCTCGATGACGACCGGCCAAAGGTGGGCGAGGATATCGGGTGGTCTGAATCAAATGCGGTGATCTATGCCAATAGCGTTCTGGGGGCACGCACCGTAAAGCACCCCGACTTCTTTGATCTTTTTGTCGCCATGACAGGCCGCGCGCCCCTGTCCGGGGTTTATCTTGACGAAAACCGACAGGCGCAGGTGCGGCTTCGGTTCGATCTGCCCGAAGACTACGACGAAGCAATCTGGCCCCTGATCGGCTGGGTTGCTGGCCAACATGCGCCGGATCGCATCCCGCTGATCGAGGGTCTCGAAAATGCTTCGATCGGCGAGGATGACCTGAAGGCGCTTTGCGCCGCTTTCGGCACCACATCCGCCATGCCGATCCTGCATATTCGCGGTATCACCCCAGAGGGCGACAGGACGGCGAAGCCGGGCGCCGAGATGCACCGGGTGGCGCGCGAAACACTGGCAAAGGCTTGGGTCCAGTTGAACAGCGGCCCGACGGAAATCGATCTTGTCGCTTTGGGAAGTCCGCATTTTTCGCTTAGCGAAACCAGACGATTGGCAGGGTTGATGCAGGGGCGCAAATGCACCGCAAATACCCCAATGATCGTGACCCTCAGCCGCACGACTTATGCAGATGCGGCAAAGGAGGGGCTGCTGTCCACGCTCGAAGAGGCAGGGGTGCGCATCATCAAGGACCTGTGCTGGTGCTCGATTTCGGAACCGGTCTTTCCGCCAACGGCCAAAACCCTGATGACGAATTCAGGAAAATACGCCCACTATGCGCCAGGACTTTCTGGACGATCAGTGCGCTTTGCCAGTCTGGCCGATTGTGTAACCGCCACTGAGCGCGGTCATATGCCAAAAGATCTGCCGATCTGGCTGCAGTGATCCTTTGGCCGGACAGGCCAACAGAACAAAGGAACTCTGGCGGATAATTGGAATGGCGGGATTGGACCGCTGTTCCGCTGGCCACTGAAAGATTGCGACGCAAACGCAGCGGGGCCCCAGTGGCCAAGGCTACAGCGCATGTGGCGCACGAAACCCGAATTGAAATCGCCGGGATATCAGCGCTCCGGTGTGTGGCTGACAATTGCAGAGATGCAGCACCGCGCGTGCTCGCTCATGGCGGCGGATGGTTTTTGGCTCGTCAGCCGGCAGCCTTGACTTGATCCGCAGAATTGCCTGGCAAACACGCCGCCCGGTGATTTCGCCCGATCATGCGCTTGCCCATGCCCCCTATCCTTGAGGCACAAGCAGAACTCAGTTGGGACAGAGCCAGAATTGCGCACTATTCTTGAAATCTACCAGCAGGCTTCAAGCATACGTCATAGGGAGGTCTAAAAAGGAGACCAATAGCGAATTCAGATCTTTAAAAATCTGAAAACGTTGTAAATTTTCTGGTGTAATGGTGCCCGGGGGCGGAATCGAACCACCGACACGAGGATTTTCAATCCACTGCTCTACCCCTGAGCTACCCGGGCACGGGTGAGCGTTTCCGCTCGGGGTGGCGCTCTTCTAGACGGGGGGCGGGGGGGTGTCCAGAGGGTCTGACGCAAAAAATTCGCACAGAGACGCAGGGTGTTGCCACGACCTTGCGGCAAGCAGGGTCAGTGCGGTTTGGGGGTGTCCTTGGCGGCCTCGCGCTCGGCAGCTTCGAGCGCTTCTTCGATGTCTTCGGGGTCGGTCGACGGCACCGCATAGGCCCCGGTCATCCACCGGCCCAGATCGATGTCGGCGCAGCGTTTGGAACAGAACGGGCGATATTCATGCTCGGTGGGTTCGTTGCAGATCGGACAAGCCATCACAGCACCTCGGTCAGCGGCACACGTTCGCGTTTGCGCTGCAATTCGAAATGGCCCAGCGGGGTCCATCCGACCAGCGCGGTTTCTATCGGATCGGTTTTGAAGGCGGC
Source organism: Pacificitalea manganoxidans (assembly GCF_002504165.1). Classification (GTDB taxonomy): domain Bacteria; phylum Pseudomonadota; class Alphaproteobacteria; order Rhodobacterales; family Rhodobacteraceae; genus Pacificitalea; species Pacificitalea manganoxidans. The sequence goes on along the minus strand of NZ_CP021404.1, from coordinate 1,237,123 downwards.
ACGCAGGGCGTGCTCGAACGTCTTGCGGTCCTTCTTGGGCATCGGCGCCACGTCGATCACCACCTGCCCGCCCAGCCCGCGCAGGCGCAACTGGCGCGGCAGTTCGCGCGCGACGGCGAGGTTCGCCTTTAGCGCAGCAGCGGGGCTGGTATCGCCGCCGGTATTGACGTCGACGGCGATCAGCGCGCGGGTCGGCTCCACATAAGAGGTCGCACCCCCGGCGGCAAAGCCCGGACGGCGCAGCGCCTCCAGTTGATCCAGAACGCCTGCGGTCTCGAAATCCTCGCCCACCGCTGGCAGCACCGGGAATTCGCGCCACGCGACCTCAGCCGCATCGGGCGCATCGAGCAGAAGCTCAGGACCATCATCCTCAAGGTCCGAGGTCACGGCCACGGCGAGGTCGAGCATCTGTGCGATGTCCTGCGCGATGTCGGCGTCCTTGGCCTCCTCCGCGGCGGAGCGCAGGATCAGGCCGAAGCCTTCGGGCGCGTCGACCATGCCCTCATGTGCCAGCAGTTGCAGCCGGTCGCGGGCGTCGTCGTCGCGGATGCCGCGCGCCACGTTGCGCCCCGGCGCATCGGGGGTAATGATGGCGTAGCGGCTTTTGAAAATCACGCGGGTGGTGACGGGCACGGCCTTGCCCGGCTCGGCGCGGCCCGTGACCATCACAAGCAGCGTCTGACCTTCGGCCAGACCTTTGGCGCCGCGCAGGAAGCCTTTATGCCCCGGCAGATCCACGATCATGCCGCCCTGCCCTTTCAGCGGGCGATCACAGCGCGCGCGCAGGATGGCACCGGGTCCGGGGGCGCCGTCAGCCTCCCCATCGAACACCAGATCATCGAGCCGCCCGTCGCGCATCAACGCAGCGGCTGAGCGGCCGTTCAACTCCCCCAAAATCGTTTGCAGGCCCTTCATGGGGTGGTCTCCTGTTGCGGCCCCGGCACGATCCCGGCGGAGCGCAGAAGCGTGGCGGTTTCCGACAAAGGCAGACCGACCACGGCGGACCACGATCCTTGCAGCCATGGAATGAACGCGGCTGCGCGGCCTTGGATGCCGTAGCCGCCGGCCTTGCCCTGCCATTCGTCGCTGTCGAGATAGGTTTCGATCTCGACCGGGTCGAGGGGGCGCATTTTCAGCGTCGTCACCACATCGCGGCAGCGCAGCCGGTCGCCATCGCGCACGGCCAGCGCGGTGATGACCCGGTGCCGCCGCCCCGACAACGCGTTGAGAAAGCGCCGGGCTTCATCCCGATCCACGGGTTTCCCCATGATCCGGCGGCCCAGCGTGACGGTGGTATCGGCGGTCAGGCCGACCTCTCCGTCAGCCAGCGACAGGGCCGCGGCCTTCTCGACCGCCATGCGGCTGCAATAGGGCCGCGCGAGTTCACCCCGGCGCGGGGTTTCATCGATGTCGCAGGGGCGAATATCGGCGGGCACAAGCCCGATCGAGGCCAGCAGCTCCCGCCGGCGCGGGCTGGCCGATCCGAGGATCAGGCGAGGCGTCATGCGTCCGCCGATCAGCGGAAGCGATAGTTGATGCGACCCTTGGTCAGGTCGTAGGGGGTCATTTCGACCTGCACTTTGTCTCCGGCCAGAACACGGATGCGGTTTTTCCGCATCTTGCCTGCCGTATGCGCGATGATCTCATGGCCGTTCTCAAGTTCGACCCGAAATGTCGCATTCGGCAGGAGTTCCTTCACGACACCGGGGAATTCGAGCATTTCTTCCTTGGCCATGTGTACTCCATATCAGCGTCAACCCGTGTTTTCACAGGCGGCGCATAAATGCGCCTGAACGGCGCTGTTTTCAAGTCCTAACCGCGCGGTTTCGCAATCGTTACCCTACGGGCGGCGTTTGCGGCGGGGCGAGTGGTGAAATTGCGGGCTTGGTCACGGGCCCGCGTCGGGATGGGGCATGGCGGTCAGTCGGTGCTGTCTTTGCCCTGCGTGCCGGCTGCGCCCTGCCCTGCGCCAGTGCCTTGCCCCGTGCCTTTCCCAGCGCCTTGCCCCGTCTGACCGCTTTGCCCCGCGCCCCCGACCCGGCCAAAGCGCGCATCCATGCGAGCGATGATCTGATCGCGGGTCTGGCGATAGGCGTCCAGCTTTGCTTCGCGCGATTCGCCCAGCCCGGTGGGGTCCAGCACCGGCCAATATTCGACCTCCAGATGCGCGTAACGCGTCAGGTCGAGCGCTTTGCGCTGACTGGCAGGCGATAGCGCGACGATCAGATCGTAGGATGACAGGTCATCGCCCCATTGCTCCATATCGTCGAAGCTGCGGGCGCGATGGGTCGACAATTCCACCCCGATCTCCGCGCAGACGGAAATGGCAAAGCCGTCGATTTCGAGGTCGTTCTTCACCCCCGCCGATTGCACATAGGCCCGCGTGCCAAACAGCTTTTTCATAAGCCCCTCGGCCATCGGCGAGCGAACGGCATTGTGGTCGCAGCAAAACAGGATCGATTGGGGCATGCCTCCCGCCACGCAGTCAGCCCCCGAAATGCAAGACGCAGATCAGCGTGAACAGACGCCGTGCAGTGTCGCTGTCCACCTCGGCCTTGCCGTCGAGCCGCTCCATCAGCACGCGTGCGCCTTCGTTGTGGATGCCGCGCCGGGCCATGTCGATCGCTTCGATCTGCGACGGCGCCAGCTTTTTCACCGCGTCGAAATAGGCTTCGCAGATCTGGAAGTAATCCTTCACCACTTGGCGGAACGGGCCCAGAGACAGGTGAAATTCGCCCACCGGCTGCCGATCTTCGTTGGCGATATCGAACACCAGCCGCCGTTCGCGAATCGCAAGGTTCAGCCGGTAGGGACCGGGCGGAACCGCCGTTTCGCCCCGCGGCGGCAGGGTAAAGCTGTTGTCTTCCAGTAGATCGAAGATCGCGACTTTCCGTTCCTGCGCGATCTCCGGGGTCGGAGGCGGCAGGTTCGCATCGTCAATCTCAATGTCGATCAGTCGTGCACTCATCGCGGCACCTCAATCGCTTTGTGCCGGCAGGCGCGACCAGCCTAAAGCCTGTCGCGGCTGGCGGCAATGGCCACCCTTTCGATGGAAAGAAGCCCCCGTGCGTCTCAAGTCAATGTGCCGGGCCCGAAAAATGCTGCGCTGCGGCAAAAAGCGTTACGTCTTGGCGTTCAGGGCGTCCAGACGCGCGCGCACCGACAGGCCATGCGCCTGTAGACTTTCGGACCGGGCAAGCGTTTCGGCGGCGGGACCGATGGCATTCAGGCTTTCGGGCGTCATCCGCGCCAGCGTCGTGCGTTTGAGGAAATCCATGACCGACAGCCCCGAGGAGAACCGCGCCGAACGTGCCGTCGGCAAGACGTGGTTTGGCCCGCCGACATAGTCGCCAATGGCCTCCGGCGTCCATTGACCGACGAAAATCGCACCTGCGTGACGGATCTGCGGCAGCAGGGCCTCGGGATCGGCGACGCAGAGTTCCAGATGCTCCGGCGCGATGCGGTTCGAGAGGGCCGCCGCCTGCGCGAGATCGGGCACCGTGATGATGGCGCCGAAATCCCGCCAGCTTGCGCGCGCAATGTCGCGGCGCTCCAATACCTGCAAATGCCGCTCGACAGCGTCCGCCACGGCGCGGCCTGTCTCGGCGCTGGTGGTGATCAGGATCGACTGCGCGCTTTCGTCATGTTCGGCTTGGCTTAACAGGTCCAGCGCAACCCAATCGGGATTGGCGGTGTCGTCGGCGATAACGAGGATCTCGGACGGGCCCGCGATCATGTCGATGCCGACCTTGCCGAACACCCGCCGCTTTGCCGCCGCGACGAACGCATTGCCGGGGCCTGTGATCTTATCCACCGGGGCGACGGTTTCGGTGCCATAGGCCAGCGCCGCAATCGCCTGCGCGCCGCCAATGCGGTAAATGCGATCCACCCCCGCCAGCCGCGCCGCATACAGCACCAGCGGATTGGCCACGCCATCAGGGGTCGGCACGCAGATCGCCAGACGCTCCACCCCCGCCACGGCGGCAGGGATCGCGTTCATCAGCACCGATGACGGGTAGGATGCCAGACCGCCCGGCACATATAGCCCTGCGGCCTCCACCGCCGACCACCGCCATCCCAGCGTAGCGCCGCTGTCATCGGTCCAGTGCGCGTCTTCGGGCATTTGACGCGCGTGATAGGCCCGGATGCGTGCAGCGGCGAGGTCAAGCGCCTCGCGCTCTGCCTCCGGCACGCGCGCACATTCAGCGTCGATTTCCTCGGGCGTGAAGGCCAGACGCTCGGGCGTCAGCTCAAGCCTGTCGAATTTCGCAGTCAGTTCGATCAGCGCGGCATCGCCCCGCGCGCGCACATCGGCGATGATCGCGGCGACGGCGGCATCCACATCGGGGCTGTCTTCCCGCTTCATCGTCAGCAGGGCGGCGAAATCGGCATCGAAACCGGCGGCGGTGGCGTCAAGGCTGATGGGCATCGGAACTCCTCGGGTTGGCGGCTGATGTAGCCGCTGCCGCGCCGCGCCTCAAGCCTTCGCCCAAGGCCATCGCGACGCGCCCGTCCCCCGCCTACCTGCCGCCTATCCGGCGCTGCCGTCCTCGGTGACGGGATGCGAGGGCACCTTGCCCGACGGGGCAGCATAGGGGCGCTCCACATCGCGCAGCAGCAGGTCGAGGCACTCGACCTCCAGCCGGATCGCGCCATCCCCCGCCAGCGTCAGCAGCAAGGTGCCGGTGCCATCCGCGCCCGGCTCGAACGCGATATCGAGAAGCGACAGAACCAGATCCTTGTCGCTGCGGTCGATACCGGAGGTCGCGACGCGCATCACATCGCCGATCATCAACACCGCGCGCACACGCTCATAGGGGCGGCCCTGCGCCTCTGCGGCGGCTCTGTCCTCCCAGCGGAAGCGGTTGATCAACAGCGCAAAGTGGCGGTCCATCTTATCGAACCGCATCTCCGAGATCGGGAATACCGCATCCTGCGCATAGGCGGACAGCAGCGGCACCGCCCCGGCATCCAGCGCCTTGAGGTATAGCGGTGTTTCGGCTCCGTCCTGAAAAGTCGCGTCGGTCATCGTCACGTTCCGTTGCTTCTTATACGGCGGGCGCGCATGGGGCCGCGCGCCCTGCCAAGTCTCAGGCCATGCTCAGCCCTTGTCGCTGATGCGCTCGATCTTTGCGCCGCAAGCGCCCAGTTTATCCTCGACCCGCTCATAACCCCGGTCCAGATGGTAGACTCGGTTCACGACCGTTTCGCCCTCTGCCGCCAGACCGGCGAGGATCAGCGAGACGCTGGCGCGCAGGTCGGTCGCCATCACAGGCGCGCCGCGCAGCCGTTCGACTCCGGTGACCGAGGCACGCCCCCCCTGCACGTCAATGCGCGCGCCCATGCGGATCAGTTCGGGCGCATGCATGAACCGGTTCTCAAAGATCTTCTCTTCCAGCCGCGAGGTGCCTTCGGCCGTGCAGAGCATCGCCATCATCTGCGCCTGCAAATCGGTGGGGAAGCCGGGGAACGGCTCGGTCACCACATCGACGGCCCGCAGGCGACCGTTCTTGCGGCTGACGCGCAGGCCGCGCTCGGTTTCCGTGACTTCGATATCGGCGGCTTCGAGTTTATCGCAGAACGCCGCGACCAGATCCCGCCGCCCGCCCAGCAATTCGACCGAACCGCCTGTGATCGCGGGGGCCAGCATGTAGGTGCCCAGTTCGATCCGGTCCGTGACGACCGGATGGGTCGCGCCCGACAGGCTGTCCACACCTTCGATCGTCAGGGTGGAGGTGCCGACGCCCTCGATGCGCGCGCCCATGCGGATCAGGCAATGCGCCAGATCGACGATCTCGGGTTCGCGGGCGGCGTTTTTCAGCACGGTCGTGCCGCGGGCCAGCGTTGCTGCTAACAGCGCGTTTTCGGTAGCGCCGACGGACACGATTGGAAATTCGAACACTGCGCCCTGCAAGCCGCCGGTCGGGGCCTTGGCATGCACATAGCCATCACGCAGATCCAGTTCTGCGCCCATCGCCTCCAGCGCCTTCAGGTGGAGATCCACAGGCCGGGCCCCGATGGCGCAGCCGCCGGGCAGCGACACTTCGGCGTGGCCGTAGCGCGCCAGCAGCGGCCCCAGCACAAGGATCGAGGCGCGCATTTTGCGGACGATCTCATAATCGGCGCGGGTCGTGGTCAGGTCATGCGACGACATCGCCAGAACCTGACCGCCCTGTAGCGACGACACCTCGACCCCGAGCGAGCGCAGCAATTCGGTCATCGTCTTAATGTCCGACAGGCGCGGTGCATTGGTCAGGGTCAGCGGCTGATCGCTGAGCAAGGTTGCCGGCATCAATGTCAGGCAGGCGTTCTTCGCCCCCGAGATCGCAATCTCGCCGTTCAGCGGGCCGTTTCCGGTCACCACGATTCTATCCATTCGGGGTCTGCTCCTCGTCCTGCCCGCGCCCCGGCCCGTTTGGTCCGGTGGCGTCGTCCCGCTCCAACTGGCCGGTATCCCGTGCCTTTTTCTGCGCCTTGCGCCGGGCGAGATTAGACTTCAGCGCCTGTTTCAGGCGCTCGTCGCGGGACTGGGTCCCGGTATTTTTTCGCGTAGGTCCGGCCATGGGAGGGACAGGTAAGTCAGTGCCCCACCCGCGTCCAGTCCGGGCGAGACAAAACCCGCGCTGCGCAGGCCATCAGCGCTGCTGACCCGGGAGGTCGCACGGCGTCCCGTCACTGCCCATCGATATAGGCGCGCGCCTGCTCCATGATCCGCGCGCCAGTCGTGCTGAGCCGCGCGTGAGCATCGACGGTGCCGATCCCCTTGGCGAAATTCGCGCGATCCTCGGCCGCGAGGTGGGCGGCTTCCTGTCGCAATTCGATGGGCAAAGCGGGAGATTCGGACATCCGCTCCATCGCCCAAGCCATCCGGGCCGACACGAATGTCGCGTGATAGATGCCATCCATCGGACGCGGATCGACCCGCAGCGGCGACGTAAACAGTTCATCATCGGAGTTCAGCACCAGCGGCTCGGTCCGGGTCAGGCCGAACAGCAGCGAATGTGCGGCTTCGTGCGCCAGCACCTCCACGACGGCGAGTGGGGTTTTGTGGTGATTGGGGTTCAGCAACAGCAACCCCCAGAATTGATAATGTGACGCGCCGTCGAATTCCATCTTCGCGCCTGCGGGCGCCTGCGCCAGCAGCACTTCGCGCAGGATCGCGGTAATCTCGCCATGCAGGTCGGGCAATGCGGAGTGCATCAGCGCCAGACCGTCCTTCAGCCGCGCTTCGAAATCGGTGGCCATTTCGGCGGTGATCGGGGCAAAGCCTGCGGCCTCTTCCGGTCCGAACCGCTCTTCCAGCACGGGCCAAAGCGCGTCGGAATTGGCTCCGCCGCGGTAGATGACCTGTAGACCGGGCGCCGCCGCGGGCACCTGCGCCAGCACCTGCGCAATATCGGCGGCCGCGTCGATATCCCCGCCCAGTGCAGCCTCACCCATCCGGTAATAGAGGCCAAAGGCCACGGGCGGCAGACGTTGACCATCGCGGATGCGCGCCGCAACGGCATCAAGCGCCCCGGCGGATTCAGGATGCGCCGGGGCCAAGTGTTCAGCCAGATAGGCCAGTGATGCGGCAAGGTCTTCGTGGACCGCGGCGTCGATTGCCTCCCCCTCAAGCGCGGATGGCGCGAATCGGAATGAGTCGGAGCGCGAGATCGCGGCGGGCGTGGCCGTCATTATTGGTCTTTCCGGGTCAGATTTCTATATCGCGACGCGCGGGCCTCAGGTGACCTTGCTGCCCGCTTTCAACCCGATTTTCGCAGCCATAAGGGTCGCGGGACGTCCCAGATCCTTACGGCCCTGCTTGGCACCCAGCACGGTGTCGCCGGCTTCGGTATCGACGATGATGCGGAAGCCCATGAGGCGGGTGGGATCGATGGCAGGGGTCGTGTCAGTCGCAGATTTGGTCATATGGGTCATCCTATCTAATGGTGTTAACATTCAAACTAGTCGGTAGAACCGACGAAAGGACGCACCGCTTGCGGCACGTCCCCCTATCGCCACTCCCCCGGAAGGGAGACGAAATCACAAGACGTCTTTTTTGCCCTGCTTCATCCCGAGCGCCACGACCGGAACGCCAACGCGCTTGTCACCACGCTTGGCCTGAAGCACGGCCATGCGGCTGCCATCGAGAAGCCGGAAGCCCATCAGCCGCTGGGGATCGCAGACGCCGGACCGCGGGCTGTGAACGGGTTTACCGTTGGTAGACATTTGTAGACTCCCTGCAGCAATCGCGCATTATGCGCGGAGGTTCATAGGGACGGTTCCAGAGTTGTTACTTCGCGTCAAGAAAAATACAATTCATGCGATCTTCGTGACCACGCGGGATCATCGGCGGCATCTAAAAGGCCTCGTCGATGCGGCAACAGCGGCGGGAACGCCTGTTCATGTGGCACATTATTGGGAATTGATGCGCCTCACCCGACTGCCGCGCGCGGTCTATATCTTCTGCGATCTGGACCGGCTGTCACCGGCATGGCTGGAACTGGCCGTGCGGATGCACGACCGCGTGCGCGATGCCGGGCTTCCCGCGCTCAACGACCCGCGCAAGTTTCTGCCGCGGGCTGGGCTGATCCGCAAATTGCGCGGCGCGGGACTGATCGATTACACCTGCTGGCTGCCAATGCTGGACGAATGGCCCGACCGTTATCCCGTCTTCCTGCGCACGATGTCGGCGCATCGCGGGGTGTTCGGCGGGCTGATCGAAGACGAAGCCGCCGCCCGCGAAACCCTGACACAGGCGCTAGCCGCCGGGCATGTGCTGTCGGATCTGGGCTTCATTCAGTTCCAACCCACGGAGCGGGACGCCAATGGCGCGACCCGCAAATACGCAGCCTTCCGGCTGGGCGACCGGATCATCCCCGCGCCGCCCGTGAGCGAACAGAACTGGCTGGCCAAACATGGCAGCGTCGCCGCCGCGACCGATGACGCCTATGCCCGCGATCTGGCCGATTTCGACCTGAACCCGTTCGAGGCGCCGATCCGCGCCGCGTTCGATGTGGCCCAGATGGAATTTGGCCGCGCTGACTACGGGCTCCACAATGGCCGGGTGCAGGTATTCGAGATCAACACCAACCCCAGTATCGGGCTGAAGCTGGGCCATCCGAATGCTGACCGCAACGCGCTGATTGCCCGGCACGGCACCGCATTGGTCGCCGCGCTTCAGGCATTGGTGCCCGATAACCCCGGCGCGCTGGTCGAGATGCGCCGGATTCCAAAGCTCCGATCACCTTTTTTGCGCCCGCCGCGAATCCCGTGAGAAAACTGCTTGCACTCCGTCGCTCAATCAGTAAAACGCGCCACACTACACAGGACGCCGCAGGCGCTCGATACTGGATCGCCCCTCCTTGGACGGGCCGTCACATCGGCGAAGGCTCCTGAAACTAAAGGGCTTTTCCAGAGCCCGCTTGCATCGAACCCCGGTTCGGGTTAGCAATCTGGAGAACGAGATGCTGTGGTAGCTCAGTGGTAGAGCACACCCTTGGTAAGGGTGAGGTCGAGAGTTCAATCCTCTCTCACAGCACCATCTCCCCCCCTCCGTTTTATTAGATCCCGCGACACTCGATGTCTGAGCGTGGTGTGCTGTTGGTTTGATCGGGGGCATGTTTGCCCTGCCCCCGCGCCTGTTTGCCGCCTGACGGCTCAGCCCCGGCCGCGATAGCCCGGCACACCCGCATCGGGCACCCAGACACCGGCGGGGATATCACCTGTCTGGAAAAACACGTCGATCGGAATGCCGCCCCGTGGATACCAGTAGCCACCCAGCCGCAGCCATTTGGGCTCCAGCAGGTCAATGAGCCGCCGCGCGATCGAGACCGAACAATCCTCGTGGAACGCGCCGTGATTGCGGAACGAGGTGAGGTAGAGCTTCAGCGATTTGCTTTCGACCAGCCACGCGCCGGGCACATAATCGATCACCAGATGCGCGAAATCCGGCTGGCCAGTGATCGGGCAGAGTGAGGTGAACTCCGGTGCCGTGAATCGCACCGCATAATCGACATCGGCCTGCGGGTTCGGCACGCGTTCCAACACGGCCTCCTCGGGCGAGGCGGGCTGTTCGGTATGGCCGCCCAGCTGGGTCAGCCCTTGATATATGTCCTGGCTCATGCGGCCTCCGGCATCGGGGGATGGATCGCGGGGTCATGGCGCGCCCACAGGCGCAGGTCAAGCGGCGGGCGTCGCGGAAGCGGTCCACACTCTTGACCCCGCCGCGGCAGTGACATACGTCATCCCCACCGAGCGGGCATGGTGAAATGGTATCACACGAGCCTTCCAAGCTCTTGGTGCGGGTTCGATTCCCGCTGCCCGCTCCAGCTTCTCCCTCTCCGATCCAGCGATCCCCGGCCCTGCCCCGACACCCGGTCGCACCCTCCTCCACTTTACGGCTCGCCCTGTGGGCAGTAAGCGGGTCCGGCATGATGAGGGAGCAGACCTGATGGCACGAGGATCGAGCATCACCGGCGCCGAGCAGCGCGACGGGTCGCGCAGGATCGGCGCGTTGCGGGCGCTGGGTCCGTTCCTGAAGCCCTATCTGCCTTGGGTCATCCTCGGCGGGCTTGCATTGATGCTGACCGCGGGCGTGTCGCTGGTGCTGCCGATGGCCGCGCGGCGGGTCGTCGATGGCTTTGCGGCGGGCGATCTGCATCTGCTGGATCAGTATTTCATCGCCGCTATCGGCATCGCGCTGGTCTTCGCCTGCGGCACGGGTCTGCGGTATTATATCGTGACCCGATTGGGCGAACGGGTGGTGGCCGATGTGCGCCGCGCCGTGTTCGACCGAATGATCGCGATGAGCCCCGCCTATTACGAACGCCTGATGACGGGCGAGGTGCTGAGCCGCATCACCACCGACACGACGCTGATCCTGTCGGTGATCGGGTCGTCGGTCAGCTATTCGCTGCGCAACATGCTGATCTTTTCCGGCGGGCTGGTGGCGATGCTCATCACATCGGTCAAGCTGACGGGGCTGGTGCTGCTGATCGTGCCGGTCATGATCCTGCCGATCCTTGCGCTGGGGCGGCGGCTGCGGGCGCTGAGCCGCGAAAATCAGGATTTCATCGCGGAGAGTTCCGGCAACGCGTCCGAGGCGCTTTTGTCCGCGCAGACCGTGCAGGCCTATTCCGCCGAGGCCACGGCGCAGGCGCGCTTTGCCCGCATCACCGAAGACAGCTACCGCTCCGCGTTGCGCCGGATCACCGTGCGCGCGCTGCTGACCATCATCATCATCTTTGTGGTGTTTTCGGGCATTCTGGGCGTGCTGTGGATCGGCGCGCGCGACGTGCAGGCGGGCGTGATGAGCGCAGGCGAACTGGTGCAGTTCGTGATTTATTCGGGCATGGTCGCAGGCTCCACCGCTGCGCTGTCCGAAATCTGGGGCGAGTTGCAGCGCGCCGCAGGCGCGACCGAACGGCTGGCCGAATTGCTCGACGCCCGCGACACCGTTGCCGACCCCGCCGCGCCGACCCGGCTGGAGGGGCGCGCACGCGGCGAGATCCGGTTTGACGATGTGACCTTCCACTACCCCGCACGTCCCGACATCGCTGCATTGGAGGGCATCAGCCTGACCATCGCACCGGGCGAAACCGTGGCGCTGGTCGGCCCCTCGGGCGCGGGCAAATCCACCGTATTTCAGTTGCTGCTGCGCTTCTACGACCCGGAATCGGGCACCGTGCGTCTGGATGGCATCGCCCTACCGGACATGACCCGCGCCGAATTCCGTCGCCAGCTGGCGCTGGTGCCGCAAGACCCGGTGATCTTTGCCGACACCGCGCGGGAAAACATCCGGTTCGGTCGCCCCGACGCCACCGATGCGGAGGTCGAGGCCGCCGCCCGCGCCGCTGCGGCCGACACGTTTATCCGCACCCTGCCCAAAGGCTATGACAGTTATGTGGGCGAACGCGGCGTGATGCTGTCAGGTGGGCAAAAGCAGCGCATCGCCATCGCCCGCGCCATCCTGCGCGACGCGCCGGTCCTGCTTCTGGACGAGGCGACATCCGCTCTGGATGCCGAGAGCGAGCAATTGGTGCAGGCGGCAGTTGATGCGCTATCGGCGGAGCGCACGACTCTGATCGTGGCGCATCGGCTGGCGACCGTGAAGAAAGCCGACCGCATTTTGGTGTTCGACGAAGGCCGGATCATCGCCGAGGGCACCCATGACAGTCTGGTCGCCGAAGGCGGGCTTTATGCGCGACTGGCGCGGCTTCAGTTTACCGAAGGCCTTGCCGCCGAGTAGGTCCATACGAGTTTTCCCGAGTATTCCGAAACACCGTTGGCGACGCGTCGCCCCCGTCGCGACCTGACGTAGAGCAGCAGGGTGCGCAGCGTCACGCTTGCGCGAGCCCGGGCTGCCGCGTCAGACTTTCCAACGGAGGATGGGCCTGCGACACTCGTCGCGGGCACAAGCAGAACAGGGAGGATGCGATGGGGTTTGCCACCATTGCCGATATCAAGGCCATCGAATCCGAGATGCCTTGGGAACAACGGGACGTTCCCGCCACCATGCATGGCCTGTTGGCCCGCGCCCGTGACAATTACGGGTCCGGCAACGCCATCTCCTATCAGATGTTCTCGGACCCCGGAGCAAAGGCCGAAACCCTGACATGGGATGAGACCTACGCCCGCTGCGTGCAGGCCGCGAACCTGTTTCGCTCGCTCGGGATCGGTGAGAATGACACCGTGGCCTATGTCCTGCCCAATTGCACCGAAACGGTCGTGACGCTGCTGGGCGCGATGATGGCGGGCAAGGCGGCACCGATCAATCCGCTGCTCGACGCCGAGCATATCGCGGGGATCCTACGCGAAACCGATGCCAAGGTGCTGGTCACGCTCAAGGCCTTTCCCAAGACCGATGTCGCACAGAAGGCCGCCCGCGCCGTCGAACTGGCGCCCAACGTCAAGCATGTGATCGAGATCGATCTGCTGCGCTACCTGACCGGGGCAAAAAAGCTGATCGTGCCCTTGATCCGGCCCCGTCTGAAACCCGGTCATAAGGCGCAGGTGCATGACTTCGCCCGCGCGGTGAAGCGGCATTCCCGCACCGGGCTTGATTTCCCCGACAGCGCAGGCGACCGGGTTGCGGCCTATTTCCACACCGGCGGCACCACCGGCCTGCCAAAGATCGCGCAGCACAAATATTCGGGCATGATCTACAACGGTTGGCTGGGCAACACGATGCTGTTCCGCCCCGAGGACAATGTGATTTGCCCGCTGCCGCTGTTTCATGTGTTCGCGGTGCATGTGATCTTGATGGCGATGATCTGGTCGGGCAGCCATGTCGTGTTCCCGACCCCGCAAGGGTATCGCGGCGACGGGGTGTTCGATAATTTCTGGAAGCTGATCGAGCGCTGGAAAATTTCGTTCATCATCACCGTGCCCACGGCGCTTTCGGCCCTCATGCAGCGGCCTGTGGATGCGGATGTGTCGTCCGTGCAGACGGCGTTTTCCGGCTCATCCCCCCTGCCGGCGGAGCTGTTCAATCGCTTCGAGAAGGCAACCGGCGTCGAGGTGGTCGAAGGCTACGGCCTGACCGAGGCCACATGCCTTGTCGCTATAAATCCCACGGATGGCACCAAAAAGATCGGCTCCGTCGGGCTGCCCTTCCCCTATACGGACGTCAAGATTCTGCGCCAGACCGAGAATGGCCCGGTCGAATGCGCCACCGATGAGGTGGGCGAAATCTGCGTCGACAATCCCGGCGTCTATGCGGGTTCGACCTATACCGAGACCGACAAGAACCACGACCTGTTCCATCACGACGTCTATCTGCGCACCGGCGATCTGGGCCGGATCGATTCCGATGGCTATCTGTGGATCACCGGACGCGCCAAGGATCTGATCATTCGCGGCGGCCATAACATCGACCCGGCGGAGATCGAAGAAGCCCTAGCTGCTCATAGCGACGTGGCCTTTGCCGGGGCGATCGGTCAGCCCGATGCCCATGCCGGCGAATTGCCCTGCGCCTATGTCGAACTGTGCGCCGGGGCGACAGTGACGGAGGCGGAACTGCTGGAATTTGCCCGCGCCCGCATCCACGAACGCGCCGCAATGCCGAAATATATCGAAATCCTCGACGAGCTGCCGAAAACCGCCGTGGGCAAGGTGTTCAAGCCGGACCTGCGCAAACGTGCCATTTCCCGCGTCTATAACGCCGCGTTGACCGATGCCGGCCTGTCGGCGCAGGTTACCGAAGTCATCGATGATCGCACCCGTGGTCTGGTGGCGTGCCTGTCGCGCAATGGCTGCGAGGATGACGCCCGCGTGCGCGAGGTGCTCGGCGCCTTTACCCGGCCGTGGAAATGGGCGGAGCCCACCGCCGCCGAATGACCTGATCGGGCGCGCGGATGACCCTGCGCGCCCGTATCCCACCGGCTTAGACCATTCGCCGGTTCACGCCGTTCAATGCCAGCCGCGCGAATGTGGTCACGCTCTGCCACAGCAGCATCAGCACATAGCGGATGAAGCTTTCGGTCAGGCTGATCCCCACCTCCGCCGTGCGGCCAAGGAAACGAAACACCGCGCGGATGAAGCTTTCTAGCATGGTGCCGACCTTGCGCGTCACCGCAGCCGCGTTTTGCAGCAGAAACGCCCAGCCGTCGATCGCGGTGGCAAGCCCGGTGATCGCGGTGCCCAGCACGATCTCGGCGGCGTCGAGGATGCCGTTGAGCGCCTTGCCAAGCGCCCAGAGCGCGATGCCGGAGAAAGGCAGCGTAGCATTGGCGCGTGCCAGCCAGTAATCGACGCTTTTGTGGTCTGCGACGTGGGTCGAGGCCGTCAGCAGCCCATCCCAACTGCCGCCCTCCATGGCGGGGCCGTAGCTGCCCATCAGATGCGCATTGACCGAAATGCCCTGCCCGCCCGCCGCCACCCGGATGCCACCCGGATTGCGCGGCGCGTGGCGGAACGGAAAGATCGGCACCATCGGCACCGGATCGGCCATTGAATAGACGCGGAACACACGATCCGTGCCCAGCACCTGCGACAGCTGATCGGAGAAGAACCCGACCCCCGGACGCGGCGCGCCAAAGGTGTAAAGCTTCACATCCGCGCGGCGGTCGCCCGCAAAATCGGCGGCAAAGAGATTGGCAATGGCACCGCCCAGCGAATGCCCGACCACATGAATCGTATGCGGATTGGTGCCGCGCAGCAGGTCATGGACCCCGGCGCGCATGGTCGCGTAGATCCGGTTGAACCCGGCATGCACCGGCAGCCCGGCGGGGCCGATATCCATTGCGGCGTTGATGTTGGACAGCCAATCCTCGGTCAGTTGGGTGCCGCGGCACACCACGGCCACCTCCCCCTGCCTGCGCCCCTTGCCGGTCAGCACCATGCCAAAGCCGGTCCGACTGCCGTAACAGAGGTTGCCAGACGCCCCCTCCACCGCAGTGGTGTTCAATTCGAACCCATCGACAAGCGTGCTGGCTGTCTGTGTCATGGGGGCGGAGGTCGTGCCCCGCTCCCGCAGCGCACGCGCAACATTGGGTTGATACATCACGCCATAGACGCCATCGGCCATCAAAGCCGCCAACGCGGGAGAGAGCATCGCGAATACCTTTCTCAAATAAACTCATCACAACCGGGCGCGCGAAATCACGGCGCCTGGCTCAATCCATCAACGTGCAGGTGCTCCAGAACAGCGGGCCGGAGCCCTCCTCCGCGCCCAGCACACAACGCACCCGCAACGGGCGGCCTAGCTCCCCTTCGGGGTCGTAATTGCGCTTCTGCGCCGACCAGATCAGGCTGCTGCCCCCAGGACCGAATGCGGTGATTTCCTGAAGGACTGTGGGTTCATGCGGCAGGATGCCTGCGCTGCGGCTGTGTCCGATGACCGCACCGAACCGAAATCGCCCTTGGGCATCGGTGCTGGTGATGTCGGTGCCCTCGGATTTCTTCCACGCCCATTTCCAATGCCGCTCCAGACGGATCTGCGCGGCAGGCGCACCGTCAGGCAGCACCAACTGGCCCTCCATCTCGGACATGAGAACGTAATCTTTGCCGAGTGCCATGCTTTGCCCCAGAAATAGCAGGGCAGAGGCCGCGACGATAAATATGATGCCGATGCGCGCCCGCAAAATATGCAGCCCTACTGATAAAAACCTGAACCTGAACACCCCTAGATTGACCAAGGGTCACCGCGTTGACAAGTCTGCTGCGCCCTTCAATGCGCCCGTTGCGCGCCAAGCGTTTGATCGCAGGGCGAACTTTCATAAAAAAGCGCCCGCCGGAGCGACCGGCGGGCGTGAGGTGACGAAGCTAGTCCTGCCTGAGCTATCAGGCTGCGAACTGGGCCACGTTGTCCGTGGCTTCGGCATTGGAAACGTCTTCGCCCTGCAGCGATTTGCCTTCGATCAGGGTGCGATGCAGCGCCTTGATCGCTGTATCGGCCTGCTCGCGCTGCACGATCATCTGAATATCAACGGGACGGGAGCCCTGAAGGACGGCGATCGGCTCGATGCCTTCTGCCGCCAGCGCGCCCAGACCCCGGCCCAGACAGCCCAGACCCGACAGGTCGCGCCCGATCACAGAAATCACGGCCAGCGACCGGGTCGTGACGGAGGCATTGGGGAACCGCTCCGACAGATCCTGCTCGGCCCGGCGCACCTGCTTCAGCGTGGTGTTCAGGTAATGCGTGATCGTGTTGGCGTTCGACGACTTGGCACAGATGTAGGTCTTATGCCGAGTCAGCGTCTCAAGGATCGCGGCGTCGTAGCCTTTCACGCCCACCATGTCCTGTTCGAACACTTCCAACGCCAGCACGTCGAGCCCGCAGATGATTTCCGCATGGGGCGTCTCGGACGGCTGCTCGTCGATCAGCGTGCCGGGATCGCCGGGGTCAAACGCGTTGGTCACCCGCAGCGGAATACCGGACTGGCGCAGCGTCTTGGCTGCCGAGGGGTGGATCGCCTCCATCCCCATATTGGACAGCTGATCGGCCACGTCGTAATTGGTGTGCCCCAGCTTGCGCACGGCTTCCACGCCGACCAGCTTCGGATCGGCGGAGCTGAGGTGGAATTCCTTGTGAATGATCGCTTCACGCGCGCCGGTCTGGGCAGCAATCTGGCTGAAGGTCACTTCGGAATAGCCGCGATCATAGACCTTCATCAGGCCTTCGCTGCATTGCGCGTAGCCGGTGACAATGGGCAGTTCGCGGGCGAAATCGATATGGTCGAGGCCCTTGGCGATGCGCTCTTCGAGGGTCAATTCCTCCTCGTCGCGCCAGCCGCCCAGATCGACGCAACGCGCGTTTACGCCCTTGCGGCGCAGCAGCAGCGCGGTGACAAAGGCCGAATGGCTTTCGCCCAGCCCCGACAGCATCTCGCGGATGACAAGCATATGCTTCGACAGGCGGAAATGCCCGTAGGAGCACAGCCGCTGAAGATCGATCAGGCAGGACCGCGCGCCTTCGATGCGCTCACGCACGAAATCGTCGGCTTCGGCAACATCCGCACCATCGTCGAGGATCTCGGCATGGGCGGCGCGCATGGCGGTGGCGACGGTGTTCAGCGCCTCCGACCAGCTATGACCGGATTCGTTGTTGGCGAAATGGGAATAGACCCCGGCCTCGCCGGTTTTCTTGTGTTCCAGCAGCAGGTTGGTGATGCCGCCATAGGCCGAGACCACGAAGATGCGGTTGTAGGGATCCTCGCCCCCGTTCAGGAACAAACTGTCGAGCAGCTCCTGCGTGCGGGTCATGGAGGTGCCCCCGATCTTTTCGACGGTATGGGCTTGATGGGTCACTGTAGCTCAGCCCGCCTTGATCCGGCGGGTCCTCTGGTTTGGAAAAGAAGTCGGGGTTCCGGAACCGGCGGCATGGCCCGCGCCGGTCCCGGAACACCCGTGGGCGTCAGCCCTCAGGCCTCAGCCTTTACGCATCGGCCACTTCGGTTTCGGCCGGCGCGTAGGAGCCATCCTCACGATGGACCTCGGTGCCGGTCACCGGCGGGTTGAAGACGCAGGCCATGACCAGCTCTTCTTCGGCCCGCAGGGTGTGGCGGTCATGCTCGTTAAGAGCATACATCACGCCGGGCTTGATCTTATGCGTCTCGCCGGTGGCGAGATCGGTGATCGTGCCCTTACCGGACATGCAATACACGCTCTCGAAGTGATGCTTATACTCGAACGTATGCTCCGAGCCCGCATCGAGGAACGTGATGTGGAACGAGAAGCCCATCCCGTCGCCCGCCAGCAGCATACGGACAGATGTCCACTGCTGGTCGGACACGGTGGCGTCGGTGTTTTTAAGGTCGTTGAAGTCACGAACGATCATGGGAATTACTCCGCAGCGATGGTTTCAGGGGCGGCGCTGACGATGCGTGCCGCGTCCAGCATGGTGGCAAAGCCTTGCTCCAGAACCTCGACCGGGGTGGTCAGCGGTGCCAGCACCTTGACCACTTCGTCATTGGGGCCGGAGGTTTCGATAACCAAGCCATGCTCGAAGCAGTATTTGCACACCGCCGCGGCGGTTTCACCAGACCCGACATCAACGCCCTGGAACATTCCGCGGCCCTTCATCTTATGGCCCGGGAAATATCCGGCGAATTCGGTCAGGCGGCGGGTCAGCAGCTCCGACTTTTCTTTGATTTCGTTCTGGAACGTATCGTCGGACCAGAATTTCTTCAGGGCCACCGTGGCGGTGACAAACGCATGGGTGTTGCCGCGGAACGTGCCGTTATGCTCCGCCGGGCCGAACACGTCATGCTCGGACTTAATGAGCGTCAACGCCATCGGCAGACCGAAGCCCGAGATGGATTTTGCCATCGTCACGATATCCGGGGTCACGCCCATTTCCTCGAAGGAGAAGAACGTGCCGGTGCGGCCACAGCCTGCTTGAATATCGTCGATGATGAATAGTGCGCCGTGCTTCTTGGCCAGCTCGCCCACCCGCTTCACGAATTCCGGGGACGCGGCATTCAGACCGCCCTCGCCCTGAACCGTTTCCAGCATGATGGCGGCAGGCGCGTCGACACCGGAGGACGCATCCCCCAGCATTTTCTCCAGCACGTCGGCGCTGTTCACGCCGTCGATATAGTTGTCATAGGGCAGACGGGTCACACCCTGCAGCGGCAGCGCGCCGCCTTCGCGGTGGTAGCTGTTGCCGGTGGCGGCCAGCGCACCCATCGTCACACCGTGGAAGCCATTGGTGAAGGCGATCACATTGTGGCGGCCGGTCACCTTACGCGCCAGTTTCATCGCAGCTTCGACCGCGTTGGCGCCGGTGGGGCCAGTGAACATCAGCTGATAGTCGAGCCCGCGGGGCTTCAGGATCACGTCCTGAAACGTCTGCAGGAACTCGGCCTTTACGGCGGTGTGCATGTCGAGCGCATGGGCGATGCCATCGGCAGTGATGTGATCGATCAACGCCGCTTTCATGTCATCGTCGTTGTGCCCGTAGTTCAGCGACGAGCACCCGGCGAGGAAGTCGATGTACTTGTCGCCTTCGTCGGTGTGCAGGTAGCTGCCCTTCGCCTTGGTGAAGCGCACGTCGAACGTGCGGCAGTAGGAGCGGGCTTCGCTTTCGCGATTGGCAAAGATATGCGGATCGGCTGTCGAGACAGTCGTCATAGGAGTACCTCTAGGGTCTATGGGAATAGGATATAGACGCCGCTGCCTCACGCAGCGGCGATGCCGTTCAGGGGGTGCGGGCAGCCTTAGGCCGCCTGCGCCACATCCTCGGCCATGGTGATCGTGACCATATGTTCGGTCGCGTGATCGCCGTTGAAATGTTCGTCGCGCTTGTAGTGCGGCTCGCTGTCCAGCATCGCGTCCATGCGGTCCGCGTATTTGGTGAACAGGGCCCAGCTGGCCTTGTTGTCCAGCGTGATCGTGGTCTGCATCTTGGTGCAGCCCTCGGTTTCGTCGCGCTGCATCAGCTCGCGCAGCATGCGGCCACCAAGGCCCAGCCCGCGGGCATCTTCGTGCACGGCAACCTGCCACACAAAGAACGTGTCCCCGGTCGAGGGCAGAACGTGCCCGCTGACCCAACCAACCACATTGCCGTCCTTCTCGGCGACAACACAGGTGTCGCGGAAATGGTCGCACTGGATCAGGTTGCAGTACATCGAATTTTCATCGAGCGGCGAGCAGGCTTTCACCAGCTCCCACACCGCGGCGCCGTCCTCGGGGACGGGCTTGCGCAGGACAACCGCGCCATCATCGGATTTCTTGACGTTTCTGATCGGCGTAGCCATGAGGCCCTCCGTTTCGTTCAGTTCGCTTCAAGTGCTTCGTTGCGGCTAATATATACGAGGTTAGCAATTAATCAACATGGCTAAGTAATTTTCTTCCCCTAGGGCAATATACCCCTTATTTACTTGGCAAAATTTTTGCCGGTGCTTTAATGCCCTTCCCCGGAGCGCGTCCGTCCGCGCGAAACTATTTAGTTCGGCTAACTAAATCCTGTTGCGCGAGGAGACCCGCCATGTCACTGATAAAACTGGACGTTTCCAGAGGATCGCCGGTGGACCGAACCGATATCAGCCTGATTGCCCTGCGCCGAATCCTGCGCGCGACCGAACTCTACGGTCGGGAGCTTGCCCGCACGGCCGGTTTGACGCCGGTGCAGATCCGCGTGCTGCAAATCATCGACACGCATGGCAACTCCACGCCCAAGAAGATCTCGCTGCAAATGGGCGTCAGTCAGGCCACCATGTCGACGCTGCTGGAACGGCTGCAGGCCAAGGGGCTGATAACCCGTGAAAAATCCGAGATCGACCGGCGCCAGACCAATGTCCTGCTGACCCCGAAGGGGAAGCTCGCCATCGACGACAGCCCCGATCCACTACAGCAAAAATATGTCCGCGAGTTCGAAGCCCTGCCCGATTGGGAGCAGGCGATGATCGTCGCGGTGCTGGAACGGGTGGCTTCGATGCTCAACGCTGCCGATCTGGATGCCTCGCCCGTGCTCGACATGGGCGAAATTCGCAGGGTGCACGAAGAATAATCCAGCCCCGGCCCGTTACGCCGCCTGTGGCGCGCCCTTGGCCTTGCGCGCGGCGCGCCGTGCACGCCGTCCGGCCCGGCGCGCGGCCAGCCGCTCCCCCAGCATCAGCATGGCGGGCGTCACGATCAGCGTCAGCAGCGTCGCCACCATCAGCCCGCCCGCGATGGCGGAGCTCAGTTCCGTCCACCATTGCGTCGACGGCGCGCCATAGACGATTTCCCGGCGGAAGAAGTCGATATTGATCCCGATCACCATCGGCAACAGCCCCAGCGCAGTGGTGACCGATGTCAGGATCACAGGCCGCAGACGTTGGGCGCCGGTGCGCAGCGCGGCCTCCAACGGCGGCATGCCGGTCTTCTTCAGATCATTAAACGTGTCGATCAGCACGATGTTGTTGTTCACCACGATGCCCGCCAGCGCGATCACGCCGATGCCGCCCATCACAACACCAAAGGGCCGCCCCGTCACCATCAGCCCCAGCAGCACCCCGGCAATGGAGAAGATGATCGCACTCATCACCACGAAGGCCTGAAAGAAGCTGTTGAACTGCACCACGAGGATCACGATCATCATCCCGATGGCCGCGGCAAAGGCCCCCGCCAGAAACACCATCGCATCGGTCTGATCCTCGGCCTCGCCCGCGAAAGACCACGTCACACTGTCGGGCAGGTCCAGATTTTCCAGCGCGCCGCGCAGCGCGACGATCTGATCGTTGACCAGCAACCCCGGCGCGACATTGGCGGCGATGGTCGTCACCCGGTCCTGATCGACCCGCTTGATGGTGCCGCTGCGCGGCGCAGGCTCGAAACTGACGAAGTTGGTGACCGGCACCAGACCGGCGGTGGTCGGCACACGCAGGCTTTCCAATTCCGCCAGCGTGCGGTCCCCGGCGGGGAAGCGCACCCGGATATCGACGGGGCCTTCGGCATCGTCAGGGCGGTAATCGGCGACCGTGATGCCTTGGGTCAGCAACTGCACGGCCTGCCCCAGCAGCGTCACATCCGCACCGAACCGCGCCGCTTCCGACCGGTCCAGCCGCACCGCCCATTCCACCCCCGGCAGCGGACGGGTATCGGTCACATCCGTGAACCCGCCCATCGCATCCATCCGCGCGCGGATCGCCTCCACCGCCGCGGCCTGCGCCGCGCGGTCGCGGGACACGACCTCCAGACTGATCGGTTTGCCCGCCGACGGCCCGTTCGATTGCACCTGCACCTGCACATCAATGCCGGGGATCACAGCCATATCCTCCCGGATCTGGGCTGCGATCTCGGCGGCGGGGCGGCGGGTGTCCCATTCGGTCAGCTCCAACTGAATGGTGCCGATCACCTCCTCATCCGCCTGTCGGCTGGTGCCGGTGCGGGCATAGACGCTCGACACCTCGTCATATTGCAGCAGCCGGTCCTCCACCCGACGCACAAGCGTATCTTGCTCATAAATTGAGAAGTTGTCGCGGGCGCGCACCTCCACCTGTGCGAAATCGGGCTCGATCGACGGGAAAAACGCGATGCCGGTGCCGAACTGGCCATAGGCAAGAAACGCCGCGACCAAGGACAGCAGAGCAAAGATCAACGTGCGTCCGGGCCGCAGAATCGCCCATTCGAGCACCCGCACATAGGCCCCGGCCCCGCCCCGCATCTGGCGCGGATCGCCGTATTCAGCAGCGGCGATCTGGCGTTGCTGCGCGGCGCTTTGCGGCTGCCGTTTGCCGATCAGCCCCCCCATCACGGGGATGAAGATCAGCGCCATGAACAGCGAGGCCGACAGCGTCAGGATCACGGTGATCGGCAGGAATTTCATAAATTCTCCCACCGTCCCGGTCCAGAACAGCAGCGGAAAGAACACGCTGAGCGTCGTGGCGGTCGAGGCGATGATAGGCCACGCCATGCGCTTGGCGGCCAATGCATAGGCGTCTTTCGCGGTCCTGCCCTCGTGCAGAAACCGGTCAGCCAATTCCACCGTCACGATGGCGCCGTCGACCAGCATCCCAACCACCAGGATCAGGCTGAACAGCACCACGATATTCATCGTGTAACCCATGAAATACAGCGCCGCGACCCCGGCAAGGAACGCGCCCGGAATGGCAAGCCCCACCAGAATCGAAGACCGCAGGCCCAGCGCCCAGACGATTACGATCATGACCAGCAACACAGCGGCGATGACGTTCGATTCCAGATCCGAGAGCATGGTTTCCACCTGCTCGCTTTCGTCCTGCATGTAGTTGATGCGCACGGTTTCCGGCCAGTCGGCCTGCGCGCGCTCGATCTCCGCGCGGACGGCGGCGACGGTTTCGATGATATTGGCCCCGACGCGTTTTTTTATCTCCAGCGCCAACGCAGGCTGGCCGTTGATGCGGGCAAAGCCCGAGGGGTCTTCCAAAGTGCGGCGCACCGTGGCCACATCGGCAAATGTCACGACAGTATCGCCGCGCACCTTCACCGGTAGTTCCATCACGTCGTCCAGATCTTCGATCAGGCCCGGCACTTTCAGCACGATGCGCCCGGCGCCGTTCTCGATGGCCCCGGCGGCGATCAGGCGATTGTTGCGGTTGATCTGGCTGATCAGTTCATCAAACGAAATGTTGTAAGTTTCGAACACTGTCGGATCGATGAGAACCTCCAGCAACTCGAACCGCTCACCGCCGATATCGACCTCCAGCACACCGGACACGCCCTCCAGCCGGTCTTTCAGATCGTCGGCCAACCCGTTCAACGTGCGCTCCGGCACCGGACCCGACAGGATCGTGGTCAGAATCGGGAACAGCGCGGTGTTGATTTCGGTCACCACCGGGTCCGTGGCATCGTCGGGCAACTCATTAGCTGCGCGGTCCACGCCCTCGCGCACCTTGTCCAGCGCCGCATCCGCATCGAATCCCGGCTCGAATTCCAGCTGCACGCTGGCATGGCCTTCGGAGGCGGTCGCGGTCATGCTTTTAAGCCCGGTAAGCGCGCCCAGTTCGGTCTCCAGCGGCTCCACCAGCAGGCGCTCCGCATCTTCCGGCGTAATGCCCTCCAACCCGGTGGAGACATAGACGGTAGGGATCGGAATTTCGGGGGAGCTTTCCTTCGGGATCGAGATATAGGCCAGCGCGCCCACCGTCAGGATCAGCCCCAGCAGGATCGCAACCACCCGCGCCCGGCCAAATGCCGCGTCGATAAGCCCGTTCATTGGGTCGCACCTTGGCCATCCGCACCCGTGTCGGCGCTATCCTGCGCAGCGGGGCTGTCATCCCCCCCGGCGGGGACCGCGTTCGCATCGGCTGTGGCGTCTGGCTCGGACCCGTTTGCGGCATCCGCATCAGCCTCGGGCACAATGTCGTCCGGAATCGGCATGTCGGGCGCGTCCACATCGGCGGCGGCGACCTCTGCCTCCTCCAGCGTCGGCGCGACGGTTTCCCCGTCACTGACAAAGCCCTGCCCGATCGTGATGATCCGCGCCTGCGCCGGCAGGCCGCTGACCCAGATCCCGTCCGTCTGCGCCCGTTCCAGCACCACGGGGCTGAAAACGACCGTGTCATCGGCGTCCACGGTCTTGACCCCCAGCCGCCCGTCGCTGCCCAGCGACAGGATCGCGGGCGAGATGAAATGCGCCGACATCTGCCCTGTCGGAATTTCCACCTGCACCGAAAGGCCGGAGGCGATGTCGCCCTCTGGGTTCGGCACGGTGATTTCAGCGCGGAAGGTGCGGGTTTCGGAATCCGCGTCCTTGCTCACATAATCTACTTGGCCCTTGCGCTCCGCTCCGGTGATGAACCGGACCGTGGCCTCCTGCCCTTCGGCGATGCGCGACAGGGATTGCTGCGGGATCTGGATCACGATGCTCAGCGGATCGGTATCGAGCATGGTGCCAACCTCGCCCCCGGCGGATACATAGCTGCCCTCGTCAAGGTCGAGCGCATCGAGACGCCCGGCAAACGGCGCGCGGATCACGGCGGCGTCGAGCGCCTCCTCCGCCTGTGTCAGTTGCGCCTGCGCCGAAGCGAGCGCGGCCCGCGCATCCGTCACCCGGTCGGCGGTGGCCACCCCACGCGCCAGCAGCGTCTCGGCATTGTCGAATTCTCGTTGGGCGCGCGCGACCTCCTCGCGGGCCTGTGCGACGCGGGCATCCTGTTCGCGTGTGGACAGACGCGCGATCACGTCGCCCTGATCCAGATAATCGCCCTTGCGCGCCTCCAGCACCGCGACCTCGCCCGATGTTTCGGCCCGCAGGGTCGCACGGCGGTCGGGCTGGGCCTGCCCTTCGGCGGTAAAGACCTGCGTCACGTCCTGTGCCACGCTGTCGCGCACCGCCACGGCCACGGCCTCCACCGGGCGCACCGGCTCTGCGGTGTCTTTCGGCGGCGCGGGCAGCAGATAGCCGCTGCCCATCCACCCAGCGAGCCCCAGCCCCAGCAGCCCGGCCACCCATTTCGAACGGGCCGACCCCGGCTCATCCGTGAAGGTCAGAGCATCGGGCGTCCGGGTCGTGGTGTCGGCCTGCGAAGACGTGGTCATGGGCGTGGCACCTCTGTGCAAGAAACTAGGTCTGCGGGCGCGGGCAAGACGGGCCGCCCCGCGTGAATTCGTGTCAAAGCCGCACTGCTAACGGTCGCTGATCGCGTGCAGCATGCGGCGATATTCCACCGGATCGGCCAAGGTGATGCTCCCCGGTGGCAGGCCCAGCAGCCGGTCGATTGTCGCGGCTTCCGCGATCATCCGGTCGGTCAGCATCTGCGTTGCCTCCTCCAGCGCGCCATCCTGTGCCAGTCGCATCGCGGCCTCTGCCACCGGCATACGTCCCGGAGCCAGCCCAAGGATCACTTCCGCCGCCAGCGCGCTGTCGGGCACGGCAAAGCTGCCTTCGGCAACGCCCGCCTCGATCATCTGTTCCAGAACCGGACGCGCCACCGCCGCCGCCGCGTTCGAAATCCGCAGCAGCAGCAGGTCGTTGCCCGGCTTCAGCATCGCGTCGAGGAAAAAGCGTAGTTGCGCCCCGCGCTCCGCTTTCCAGCGATTGGACGCGCGCAGAAACGCATTGAACCGGGTCAGCGCATCGCCTTCGGCACTGGCACCGGCGGCCTCGGACGCGGTCACGGCCTGCCGGGTGAACCGGTCCACGACCCCGTCCAGCAGATCCTCCTTGGCGGCGAAATGGTGGTAAAACCCGCCCTTCGATATGCCCGCCTCGGCCAGCACATCGGCGACGGTCACCCCGTCCCAGCCCCGCGCAAAGAACAGCGTCTGAGCTGCGTCGAGAATATGCGCCCGGCGCGCGTCCTGCGTCATCCGGCGCCGAGGTGGCGCGGTGGCAGGGTCGTGATGAAGATCGTCCATATGCGCAGCGCCCCTAACAGACCGACGGTCGGTAGGTAGGGCGCATGACTGCCACGATCAAGCAACGGGTGGCACGACGTGCCGTCATGCCCCGCGTGAAAGCGCTCAGACAGGCGCGGCAGCGCGTTGCCAGTAGGCGGCAATATAGGACCGCCCCTGCGGCGGCTCAGTGGCCTTATACGCACGGCGGAAATCTTGGCTACAGGTCCGCTCCCCCGCCAGCCAGAACCACGCGTCCGGTGCTGCGGCGAGCGCTGCGGCGGCGCGGGTGCCCATCTCCTCCGGGTCATACCAGCGCATCGTTACTCCCGGCGCTGGTGGCATCGGGTATCGGCGTGCGGCCCCAGACCCGAACAGGCAGATCTCCCCCGTCAGGTCGGGGTTGCGTTCGATCACCCGCGCGATGGCGGGAAACGCCGTCTCATCCGCAAAGCCGCGAATTTCGCCCGTGATCTGCGCCGTGCCGCCGCCCGGCCCGATGACCGCGACCTCGACGCCCCGTGCCATGCTCCGCGCCCATGCCAGCGCCCGTCCGCCCTCATGCGCGAATAGGTCAAACACCAGCCGCCCGGCGGCCCGGTCGATGTAGCGCGCGGTATAGACCGGCAAGTGCAACGTGTCCGCGCCCGTGGGCCAGACCGTTGCGCCATTCGCCCCGATCCGCGGCCAGCACGGCGCGCGACCTACAGGCGGAATGCCCAACCGGAAATGAATGGCATCGTCGGAAAACCGGGTCACATCCCCGGCCAGCGTCACCCGCAGGAACCCGCAGTCCAGAACCTCGACCCCTGCCAGCGTCATCAGCCGCACATTATCGGGCAGCGCATCGGGATCAGCGGCCCCTGCCCCATCCGCGCCGGGGTCGGCATCCGACCAGCGCAACCCCCGCGCGGCCTCGGGCCATGCATGGCTCAGATGGCCCACCACGCTGTCCCGCAGAGCCTGCAAAAAATCGAGCCGCGGGGTCGCCACATGCGCCACCGCGCCGCGTCCGTCCGGGGCAAAGGCGATCTGACCATACGCGGTGCGCAGCGCGATGCCAGCCGCCGCGTCCTGCTCGACCGTCAGGTCATGCTCCGCCGCCCACAGGCGCACCATCCCGCGCAGCGCGTCGAACGGCACTTGCGGCAGCGGCGCGCGCGCCTCGCGCAGGGCGTCGTCGGGGCGGTGCTGGGGGATGCTCATGCGGCAAGCTCCGGACTTGGGCGGCGCGTGGCTCCGGCGATCGCAGGGATCGCTGCTAGCGAAAGCGCGCAGCTGATGGCAAAGAAGATCGCATAGCCGAAATGCTCCGCCACGATCCCGGCCCCAAGGCCGGCAACCATGCTGATGCCTGCGTCCATGCATTGAAAAAGGGTGAAGTCGACCCCGCCTTGGCGCGGATCTGACCAGACCATGAACTGGCCGTAGAGCGCGACGAAGCCGAACGACATGACCGCCGCGCTCGACACCATCGCGATGGGCGCGACCCCCGCGACGGGCAACAGCCCGACACCGGCAGACAGCGCGACAAGCGCAAGGATCGCCGATTGCGCGATGACCGCGCCGATCAGAACCCGGCGGCTGCCAAAGCGGCGCACCATCGCGCCCCCGGACAGCGCCCCGCCCAGCCCAAGCGTCAGCCCGCCGATGCCGCTGATCAGACCCAACTGGCCCAGATCATAGCCGGCATCGATGAAAAACGGGCCAAACATGCCCATCGCGGTTTTCTGAGCCACGACATAGAGCGCGGCAATGCCCAGCCCCCGGCGCACATCGCGGCGGCGCAACGCAGCGCGCAGGCTCGGCTCGTGGGCGCGATGCTCCGGCACCGCCGCCGCGCGGGCGTGGCGCAGAAACGGCAGGCAGAGCAGGGCAATCACCCCGGCCATCGTCCACGCACCCGTGGTCCAGCCGGTGCGATCCACCAGCAACAAAAACAGCCCGCCGCCGACGGCCGAGCCCAGATACGCGCCGCCGACCTGCGCGGCATTGCCCCAGCCGTAATTGGTGTGGCGCAGCGCGGCCACGGCATAGCCATCACAGGCGATATCGACGGTGGCGGTGGCAAAGGCCGCCACCATCAACGCCGCCAGCACAGGCAGCATCGGCACCGGACCAATGCCCCCGACCAGCAGCAGCACCGTAACCACCACCGCAACGCCCAGCGCCACGATGGCGGCGGAGCGGTCGCGCCCGGCAGGCGGCAGGCGGAACCGCTCCACCCGCGGCGCCCAGAGGAATTTGAGCGCCCAAGGCAGCACCAGCAGCGAAATCAACCCGATCTGGTCAAGCGGCAGATCCCGTGCCCGCAGCACCCCCGGCAGGCCGGTCCATGTCAGCCCGCCGAGGACGCTTTGCGCCACATAGATGCCGCCGATCGCGCCGACGACACCCGCTGTTTTCCGCCGCTTGCCCGTCATCAGAACCGGTAGCGCAGGCTGGCGGTCGCGGTGCGGCCTTCGTAGCGATAGCAGTAGCCCGCGCTACAGGTCTGGCCGGTCTCGTCGAAGGCGTTCTTCACGTTGACCTGCAATTGCAGCCCGTCATAGCCGTTGCGGGCAAAGTCATAGGACATCGCCAGATCGGCAAAGAGATAGGCGTCGTTCTTGAAGGTGTTTTCGTCGTCGCCCCAGCTTTCGCCGACATAGCGCAGCCCCGCGCCGAAGCCGAAGCCTTCGAACACGCCGTCCTGCGGCTCATAGAACCCCCACAAAGACGCCGTGTGCTCCGGCGTTGCCGACAGCGTGTTGCCCTCGGTCCCGGTCGCGCCCTCCTCGATTTCCATGTCGAGATAGGTATACGCGCCCACGACCCGCCATGCGTCATTGAGGTTGGCCTGCCCTTCGATCTCGAACCCGCGGGACCGCAAATCAAGCTGCCGCTGCTTGTTCAGTCCGGTGGAGGTGTCAAAGACCACGCCGTCTTCTTGCTGGATGTCGAACAGCGAAGCGGTGATCAGGCTTTCACTGCCGGGCAGCTGGTATTTCAGCCCGATCTCTTTTTGCAGCGCGCGGGTCGGTTTCGCGGGGGAGCTGTCATCAGACGTCACATCGTCATAGACGACCCCGACATTGGGCGAAAACGAGCTCGACAGATTGGCAAAGATGTTAAGCCCATTGTTCACCCGCCACGAGGCACCGATCCGCCCCGAAAACGCTTCGTCCGAGGTGTCGGTCTCGCTGCGATCCTTCGCGCGGGACGTGATATCGACCCAGTCGTAACGCCCGCTGGCAAACACCGTCCAGCGTCCGGCCTGCATCTGATCGTGGACGTAGACGCCCAACTGCGACATCTGCTGCCCGTTGTAATAAGGCACATCCAGCGCGTCCGTGTCCTCGGCCGAGACATAGCCCGCAACCGAATAGGCGTCGTAATCGGAATGGGTGTAATCGAGCCCCACGGCGACGGTGTGGTCCACCACGCCGGTGCCAAACCGCGCTTCCGCCATGCTGTCGACGGTCAGCACTTCCATATCTTCCAGATAGTGACCCCAATAGCGGCCCAGCGTGGTGCTGTTGGGGATGGCGTAATAGCCCGCATATTCCAGATCCGAATCGACCTCGGAATAGCGCAGGTTCTGGCGCAGGGTGATGCTGTCGGTCAGCTCATGTTCGATCTCATAGCCCAGCCGGAATTGCTGCTGGTCGAAATCGTTGTAATCGGGATCACCGTTATAAAGCTCGGACGCGACCCCGTAGCTGGGATTGTAGTAGGATGCGGTGCCGCCCACGGTGGCGTCGGAATATTCGCCAAGGAACGTGATCCGGGTGCGGTCGGTCAGCTGGTAGCTCAGGGCCGGGGCAATCGCGATCTTGTCGTCGGAATAGCCCTCCAGCGGCGTGTCGGCTTCCCGCACCAGACCTGTCAGGCGGTATTGCAGACGACCGTTCTCACCCAGCGGCCCGGTGAAATCAAATGCAGCTTCGGCGCGGCTGTCGGTGCCCGTGGTGAACTTCAACTCGTTGAACGCGACCTCTTTGGGCCGCTTCGACACGATATTGACCAGCCCGCCCGGACCGCTGACCCCGTAGAGCGAAGAGGCAGGCCCTTTCAGCACTGAGACGGCCTCGTAGGTGTAAGGCTCGTTGCGATACCATGCGGAGGGTCCGTTCACCTGCCGCAGCCCGTCGCGGAAAAGGCCGGTGTAATAGGCCGGAAAGCCGCGCAGATAGATCGCATCATAGCGCGTGTCGAAAGCGAAGTTCGTCACACTCGCACCCGAGGCATAGCTGAGCGTTTCAAGCAGGGTGCGCGGCTGCTGATCTTCGACCTGATCCTGCGCCACGGTGCTGATCGACTGGGGAATGTCGGCGATGGGGGTGTCGACCTTGGTGGCCTGCCGTCCCGCTTCGGCAACATAGCCGTTCTGCACCAGCGTCGCGTCGCTTTCGGCCTCCAGCACCAGAGTGCCAAGGTCGAGCGCCTCCGCCTGTTGCGCGCCGGTCTGCTGTGCCTGCGCCGTTGTGGTAGCCCCAAGCGCAATTGCCAGCGCAAGCCGCGATACCTGCATGTTCCGTCTCCTGTTCACTGTCCGCGGCGGTTCTTCCACGCCGCAAAACGAAAGACAAACTGTTTTTGTCAGGAATCAAACTAGACGTGGCGAAAGCAGGCTTCGCGTTATGGCGAACCAACACGCAAGGGTTGTGATAGATCAGCGGCGCGCGCAGAAAAAAGGCCGGCCCGAAGGCCGGCCAGAACGACGCGGAACATGCCTAATCTCAAACGGAGCGAGTGATCGGCATTCAGATGTCCCGCGTCTAGCTGAGGAGTAACATTACCTAGACGGGAATCCGGATGCGTCCAGCCTTCCGGTCAAAGGAATCTTTGAAAGCCGCGATTATTCGGCGCGAGTGGCCTCGTGAACGGTAACATTCGGGGGAAATGGGTCTGGTGCGGGCGGCCGGACTCGAACCGGCACGGGCATACGCCCAGGGCATTTTAAGTGCCATGCGTCTACCATTCCGCCACGCCCGCGACAGACATTGCTTGACTAGGCGATCAGATCGCGGCTGACAAGCGGCCCTGCCACCGCTTGACCGCCCCGCCGCCGCACCGCAGGGTTCGCGCATGTTTCCGATCCGTGACCACAACCCGTCCAGCCGCACCCCGTGGGTGACCTACACGCTGATCGCGATCAACGTGGCGGTGTTCCTGTCCTATTGGGGTCTGATGGATCAGCCGCGGGTCATGTCGGTGATCTATGCCCGCTGGGCGCTGATCCCCGCGATTGCCGATCAGGCCCCGCTTGGGTTTGTCACTTCGATGTTCCTGCATGGCGGCCTGATGCATCTGGCCGGCAACATGCTGTTTCTGTGGATCTTCGGCGACAATCTGGAGGATGAACTGGGGCCGCTGCGGTATCTGGGCTTCTACCTTGCCTCCGGGGTGCTGGCCTCGCTCGCACATGTGCTGAGCGCGCCAGACAGCCCGGTGCCACTGGTCGGTGCGTCAGGGGCCATCGCCGGGGTGATGGGCGGCTATCTGCTGCTGTTTCCGCGCGCCAAGGTCGATGTGCTGTTCATCTTCGTGATCTTCTTCAAGATCTGGCCCCTGCCCGCATGGGTCGTGCTGGGCGCGTGGTTCGGGCTGCAACTTTTCAGCGGCGCGGCCTTGCTGGGCAGCGGCGTCGCCTATTGGGCGCATGTGGGCGGGTTCATCGCGGGACTGGTGCTGTGCGTGCCGGTGTGGCTACGCCGGGGCGGGCCGCGCTACTGGCAGCGCACCCATGGCCATCCGCCCCATGCCGCCGCGCAATACCGGCGCACGACAGTGCCCACCGTGCCGCGCCGCTAGGCGGCAGCCGACAGGCCCCCGCCCAGCGCCGCGATCAGCGCTGACGGATCGTTTTGGCGAAGGCGTCGAAAACGTCGGAATTGCCCGCGATGATGTGACCATCTTCGAGCAGGTTCTGATCTTCGCGGATGGGCTGCACCCAGCCGCCTGCCTCGCGCACGATGACGACGCCCGCGGCGATGTCCCATGCATTAAGGCCCCGCTCCCAATAGCCGTCATACCGGCCCGCCGCGACATAGGCGAGGTCCAGCGCGGCAGAGCCCCAGCGCCGCACACCGGCGCACAGCGGCAGCAGCCGACCGAAATCCTGCAACGTCGCGGGAAGGTAGGGCTTCGATGCGAAAGGCACGCCGGTGGCGAAAATGCTTTCGATCATCTGATTGCGGCCCGACACCCGCAGGCGGCTTTCGTTGAGCCACGCGCCTGCGCCCTTTTCGGCATAGAACATCTCGTCCTTGGCCGCGTCAAAGACGACGCCAG
Source organism: Pacificitalea manganoxidans (assembly GCF_002504165.1). Classification (GTDB taxonomy): domain Bacteria; phylum Pseudomonadota; class Alphaproteobacteria; order Rhodobacterales; family Rhodobacteraceae; genus Pacificitalea; species Pacificitalea manganoxidans. The sequence continues at coordinate 1,204,621 of NZ_CP021404.1, read as the reverse complement.
CGACGATCTCGCCCTTATGCTCCAGCGCGATCGAAATCGCCCAGTGGGGCAGACCGTGCAGGAAGTTTGTGGTGCCGTCGAGCGGATCGACGATCCAGCGCCGGGTCGGGTCCTGCCCGTCCTCGCCGCCGCCTTCCTCGCCCAGCCAACCATAGGTCGGACGCGCGCCCATCAGCTCGGTCTTGATGATCGCCTCGGCGGCGGTGTCGGCACGCGACACGAAATCACCGGGGCCTTTGCGGGCCACCTGAAGGTTTTCGACCTCGCGGAAATCCTTGACGAGGCTGCGCCCGGCCTTGCGGGCCGCTTTGATCATGACGTTGAGGTTCGCGCTGCCTTGCATGGCGGAGGCTCCTTTTGACAGGCCGCGCGTATAGCTGGTCCCGCGCCGAAGGAAAAGCCGCTTTGCAGCTATTTTGCCCAAGGCCGTCCGCCACTGTGCCGCACAGGGCCCGGCGGCGTCGCCCCCACGGTGCCGTCCCCCGCGCCTTCCCGCCGCTGTAACCCGGACGCCACCCCCCGGCCCGCGCCCACATGCCCGCCGATTGCACCTCCCTGCCCGATGCGGCTAGAGCAGAGACAGGCCGGTCCCGATCCGCGACCGCCGCCTGCGCAGGAGGCCCCCATGACACCACCCACCCAATGGCAGCGTTTCGCGCTTGGCCTCGTGATCGGCGGCAGCTGCGGCTGGCTTGCCTCGCGGCTGGGGATGCCGCTGCCGTGGATGCTGGGCGCGATGCTGGGCAATGTCGTGGCCGCGCTGCTGGGCCTGCCCATCGCCGGGTCGGTCAAGGCGCGGCTGGCGGTGATCCCGATCATCGGGGTGATGCTGGGATCTGGTTTCCACCCCGGTCTGATTTCGCAGGTGCCCGCGTGGTCCTTCACCCTGCTGATGCTGGTGCCCTATATCGCGGTGGCGGCGGTGTGCACCAATCTGCTCTATCGCCGGATCGGGCGTTATGATCCGGTCACGTCGTTTTTCTGCGCGATGCCCGGCGGGCTGAACGAAATGCTGATCCTCGGCGTCGAGGCGGGCGGCGACGCGCGCAAGATCGCGCTGGCCCATGGCAGCCGGGTTTTTCTGGTCATCACCTTTGTCGTGTTCTTCTACGGCACCATGCTGGACATGCAGGCCACGGGCGGCGGGCGGCCCAGCACCGGGCTGGCGGAATTAAGCCCGCAGGACTGGCTCATCCTTGGCGGCTGTGCGGTGATCGGCGCATGGGCGGGGCCGAAGCTGCGCCTGCCTGCCGGTCCCATGCTGGGGCCGATGATCCTGTCGGCGGTGACCCATCTGACCGGCATCGTCGAAACAGCCCCGCCCACCGTGCTGGTCAACGGCGCACAGGTGGTGATCGGGACGCTGATCGGCAGCCGCTTTGCCGGGTCGAAACTGGGTGAGATCGCCCGCGATCTGGGGCTGGGGGTGCTGTCGGCGCTGGGGATGATCGCCATCGCTGTAGGGTTCGCCCAGACCGTGGCTGCCGTCACGGGGCAAAGCCTTGCCGGGGTGTTTCTTGCCTTCTCGCCCGGTGGTCTGACAGAGATGAGCCTGCTGGCCTTCGCGATCGGACAGGACATCGCCTATGTCTCGATCGCCCATATCAGCCGCATCGTGTTCATCATCTTTGCCACGCCATTCGTCTGGCGGGGGATGGCGTCACGGCGCAGGCCGTGAAAACCCGCGCTGAAGTTTCAGCGGCTCGGTGCGGGCCAGTTTCAGCACATTGGCCATGAACGGCTTGCGGGTGTCATCGCTGCGCGTGGCGGCGTAAAGGCGCTTGGTCAGCCCGGTTTCGGTCAGCTTGCGGGTGACGTAATCGGAATTGTAGCGCACCTCGCGCACCACCCAGTCAGGCAGCACCGCCACCCCGCGATTGGACGCGACCAGCAGCAAGATCACGGCCGTCAATTCGGCCTGCCGCAGCGCGCGGGGCTCTACCTTGGCCGGGGTCAGCAGTTCGGTGAACACGTCAAGGCGGGTGCGCTCCACCGGATAGGTGATGAGCGTCTCCTCGCGGAAATCCTCCGCCGCGATCCAGTCCTTGGCCGCCAGCGGATGCCGGGCCGAGGCGACAAAGACCGGCTCGTAATCGAACAGCGGGGTAAAATCGACGCCCGGCAATGTTTCGGGATCGGAGCTGACCACCAGATCGACCTCTTCGCGCTGCAACGCGGGCAGCGCGCCAAAGGCCAGACCGGGGCGAATATCCACATCGACCTCGGGCCATGCCTTGCGGAACTCCTCCAACACCGGAAACAGCCATTCAAAACAGGCGTGACACTCGATCGCGATATGCAGACGACCGGACTTACCAGCGCGCAGACCCGAGAATTCCTCCTCCAGCGCGGCGACCTCCGGCAGGATCTTTTCGGCGGCGCGCAGCAGGCGCTGACCGGCTGCTGACAGGCGCATTGGCTTCGAGCGGCGCACGAACAGCTCCACCCCCGCCTGATCCTCCAGCCCCTTGATCTGGTGACTCAGGGCCGATTGCGTGATATTCAGCTGGTCTGCCGCCTTTGCCAGACCACCGGCCTCGTGGATCGCCTTGATGGTCCGCAGGTGCCGGAACTCTATATGCATCGAGACTCATGACCTTCTTGAAGATTATGAGTTTGTCTCAGTTTTGGACTTATGCGACAAGCGCCAACCGTTAGATAGGACCAGACGTCATGACCGCCGATCAGAGCCAGACCCGCCCCGACGCGCCGCGCGTCTCCTTCGAATTCTTCCCGCCGAAGACGCTTCAGGCGTCGTTCCGGCTGTGGGATACCGTTCAGGCGCTGGCCCCGCTCAACCCCGAATTCGTGTCCGTGACCTATGGCGCAGGCGGCACCACCCGGAAGCTGACCCATGAGGCCGTCGACGCGATCCACAAGAATTCCGGTCTGACGGTGGCCGCGCATCTGACCTGTGTCGAGGCGACCCGCGAGGAAACGCTGGAGATCGCGCGCAGCTATCTGGACGCGGGCGTGCGCGACATCGTTGCCCTGCGCGGCGATCCGCCCAAGGGCCAAGGCCGGTTCACCCCGCATCCCGACGGCTTTGCCGACAGCTGTGAGCTGATCGCGGCGCTGAAGGAGACCGGTGATTTCCGCATTCGCGTCGGCGCCTATCCCGACACCCACCCCGAAGCCGCCGATGCGGATGCCGATGTGGCATGGCTGAAGCGCAAGATCGACGCCGGGGCGGATGCCGCGATCACGCAGTTCTTCTTTGAAAGCGACGCGTTTTTCCGCTTCCGCGACCGCTGTGACAAGGCCGGGATCACCGCGCCGATCCTGCCGGGTATCCTGCCCATCGAAAACTGGACAAGCGCACGTCGCTTTGCGGCCTCCTGCGGGACCGTGATCCCCGCGTGGATGGACGAGGCGTTTGAAACCGCCGCCGCGAATGGCAGCGAGGATGAAACCGCAACGCGCATCGCCACCGAGATGTGCGAAACCCTGCGCGCGGGCGGCGTTGACGATCTGCATTTCTATACGCTGAACCGTCCCACCCTGACCCGCGACATCTGTCTGGCGCTGGGGGTCGAGGCCACACCCGATACGCTGGGCCGGGTGGCCTGACGCCGCGCAATCTGTGGCGCACGGCTGTCTGTGGCTGTCTGACAAACAAACCCCGGTCCTTATCCTAGGGCCGGGGTTTTCTATGCCCAGGCTCAGGCCGCGCCGAGCGGTCCGGGCAGGCGTTCTTCGCTTAGCAGCACGTTGGCTTCGACCTCCCCCACGCCGGGGAGGGTCATGATCCGCCGCCGCAGCACCCGCTCAAAATCCGGGAGGTCGCGGGCGATGATGCGCAGGCGGTAGTCGTATAGCCCCAGAACATGCTCGACCACCTGCACCTCCGGGATAGCGGTCACCGCGCGCTCGAAATCATCAAGGCTGACGCGCCCCTTGGTGGCAAGCTTCACGCCCAGAAACACCGTGACCCCAAAGCCCAGCCGCCCGGCGTCCAGCCGCAGGCGACGGCCCTTTAGCACGCCTGCCTCCTCCAACCGGCGAATGCGCCGCCATGTGGCAGGCTGGCTTAGCCCCATCTCCCGACCCAGCGCCCCGGCGGAGCGGGTCGCATCCGCCGCCAGCGCCCGCAGGATCGCCAGATCGGTCGCATCGACCTCGACACTCATAGCGGCAGGCTTTCATCGCTGCGGATCGTCGCCACATGCATCAGCGGCTCGATATCCGCCATATGGGGCAGATGCAGGATGCGGCTGCGGTAGACGTCCATGTAATGCCCCATATCCCGCGCAATCACCAATAGCCGCACATCCGTGCGCCCGAGAAAGGTCTGGATTTCAAGCACTTCTGGCAGCGCGCGGGCGGCGGCGATGAATTCGTCAAAGGCAAGCCGCTGGGTTTTGTCGAGCGTCACCCGCAGCGACACCTGCACCGCATAGCCAAGCGCCGCCCAGTCGATCACCCGCTCCTGCCCCTGAATGATGCCCGCCGCGCGCATCTTCTCCAGCCGCCGCCAGCACGCCCCGGCAGAGACATTCGCCCGCTCGGACAACGCGGCGACGGTCAGATCCGGATCGGCCTGATACTGGCGCAGGATGCGCCGGTCCGTATCGTCAAGCATGATGATTTCGCCATATTGAGAATACGCGAATTGATTTTT